>NZ_JH636043.1:0-494606 GCF_000159855.2 Bacteroides sp. 3_2_5
AAAAGTATTGTTATATATCCCATAAGGGATGATATTAGCTCTGTTCAGGATGTCGAAAATTTATTGACGGTCATTTTTATATACCTATATAATAAGTATTGACGGTTCTAAATTTGACTTGTACTACTTGTATTGTTTATCAATTTTTCAAAGAACTCTTCTTTTTTAAATTCAGCTTCGTTTCAAAAGCGGGTGCAAAGGTAAGGGGTTTATTTTAAACTGCCAAATGTTTTGGGAAGTTTTTTTTCAATGCCCGTCTTTTATTTCCAAGCCTCTCTGTGCGAAAGGGAAAGAAGAGACAGCCAAAGGCCCTCGCTCTGCGAATCGGACTGCAAAGATAACGACTTTTATAATAATGATCCAAATAAAAAGGAAATTATTTTTGTTATTCTTTAAGGCAAATCCTACGCCGTTGCAACATGTCAAAATCTAAAGACTTTCCGTCTCTTGGAAAGCGGATGCAAAAGTAAGGCATTAGGAGATAAGAGACAAATATAAAAGGGGATTTTTTTGAAAATATTTTGAATAAAAACGTAAAGGGCTGAGGGAGAGGAAGGTTCTGATAATTGATTATGGAAAAGGGAAAGGCCGGGGAAGGAAAGATACACATTATTATATTATATAGGGGAAATTTATCGGGGAGAGGGAAAAGGGGATTTGCCGAGAAAGGGGGAAGGAGAAGTGTTTGCGGGAGGAAATTGAGGAGAAAATAGGGAATTTAGCGGGAACTTGACGGAAATTAAACGGGGTTTAAGCAAAAAACTCGGTGGGACCTTGGCGGGAATCAGACAGGAATCAAACAAAAATTGAACGGAAGACCGCGTTAACATTGTTAATGCGGTTGGGAAGATATTTATTTCAGGGGCGGAAAGAACAAAGCTTTGGCTTCGAAAAGACTTGTTATTTGGAAACAAAAGGCTTGATTTAACAGAAGGTTAAATCAAGTTATAGGAAGAGGAAAAACAAAAGGAGAAAAAAGATTGAGAATGAAGGAAATAGAGAAAAAAGGGGGTCTTTCCTGGAAAAAGGGATAAGTCGCGGGTAGAAAGGGATAGTTGCGATTAGGGCAAGTATAGGGGCAATCCGAAAGAACGCATTTGCGGTCCGGGAAGCTAAGTTGCACAATATTTTCATCAGCGAAGTTCGGGGCGGAAACGGAAGAAGGCTACCTTTCAAACCAAAGACATGTTAGTTTGAAACCAAGAGGGCGTTGATTTAAAAGGTAAAGGACCTTGGTTTGAAACTAAAAGGAAACAGCCGGAGCACAGTACCCCACCCGCTCCCGAAACCGGCTCCTAAAGCAAATGTCTTCCTGTTAAAATCACCCTTTCAGAAAACAAAATCCCCTACCCCATGTTACATAACCAACTTAATTTTTATAACCTAAACCAAAAGAATTATGGCTAAAGAAAGTGTAAAAATCCTGCAAGGAAAGCTCGATGTAAAAAGTTTGATTGATCAGCTGAATGCTGCATTATCTGAAGAATGGTTGGCATACTATCAATATTGGGTAGGTGCATTGGTAGTGGAAGGTGCTATGCGCGCTGATGTACAAGGGGAATTCGAAGAACATGCTGAAGAGGAGCGTCATCACGCACAATTGATTGCTGACCGAATCATAGAATTGGAAGGAGTTCCGGTACTCGATCCGAAAAAATGGTTTGAACTGGCTCGTTGTAAATACGATTCTCCAACAGCATTCGATTCTGTCAGCCTGTTAAATCAGAACGTCTCTTCCGAACGTTGCGCAATTCTCCGTTATCAGGAGATTGCTAACTTTACAAACGGTAAAGACTACACTACATGCGACATCGCAAAGCATATTTTAGCTGAAGAAGAAGAGCATGAACAAGACCTACAGGATTATCTGACTGACATTGCCAGAATGAAAGAATCGTTTCTTAAGAAATAAATATTAGTTTCTTCAGAAATAGAAAGAGGAAATACCCCACCTGAGGCTGTTTCCTCTTTTTATTGTTTATCTCCATACAATAACTTCTCCTTTACTCCCCGGTTATACTCAAATATTCACATTTTATATGTCGCAACCGTGACAAAACAAAAAACTATGCGACTTATGGGATGAATTTCAACTCAATTATTTATCTTTGTTAGCTTTAAAAGAGCTGGCATAAAAACAATATGTACAATGAAAGATTTCTTTAAATTTACGCTTGCTACAGTGACCGGCATCGTGTTATCGGGCATTGTTTTATTCATTATCGGAGTCGTAACGCTTGTTGGAATCATTTCGTCATCGGATACAGAAACTGTGGTAAAGAAGAATTCTGTGATGATGCTCGACTTAAAAGGTACACTGGTTGAGCGCACTCAGGAGAGTTTAGAAGGTTTACTGGGTAAATTTACCGGTGAAACAGCCGATACATACGGACTGGACGATATACTGGCTTCAATCAAGAAAGCTAAAGAAAATGATAACATCAAGGGCATTTATATACAAGCCTCATGGCTGAATGCTTCGTACGCTTCGCTACAGGCGATACGTAAAGCATTGGATGACTTTAAGGAGAGTGGCAAATTTATCGTAGCATATAGCGACAATTATACGCAAGGACTTTATTATCTTTCGAGTGTTGCCGACAAGGTGATGCTCAACCCCAAAGGCATGATCGAATGGCGCGGACTCGCTTCAGCACCTATTTTCTATAAAGATCTATTACAGAAACTGGGAATTGAGATGCAGGTATTCAAGGTAGGTACTTACAAGTCGGCAGTGGAGCCTTTCACCGCCACAGAGATGTCTCCAGCCAACCGGGAACAGGTTACAGCTTTCATCGGTTCTATCTGGAATCAAATATTGGATGGTGTTTCCGCTTCACGTAAAATAGGAAAAGATTCACTGAATATGTATGCTGACCGCATGCTGATGTTCTATCCGTCAGACGAAAGCGTAAAATGCAGACTGGCCGACACGCTGATTTATCAAAATGACGTACGCGACTATTTGAAAACACTTGTAAAAATCGACGAGGACGATCGCCTGCCCATCTTAGGACTTGAAGAGATGGTTAACATTAAAAAGAATGTTCCTAAAGACAAGAGCGGGAATATTCTGGCTGTTTATTATGCTTCCGGTGAGATAACCGATTATGCCGGATCAGCAGCGTCTGATGAAGGTATTATAGGTAGCAAAATGATTCGTGACCTGCGTAAACTGAAAGAAGATGACGATGTAAAAGCTGTTGTATTACGCGTAAACTCTCCGGGAGGAAGTGCTTTTGCGTCCGAACAGATCTGGCATGCCGTAAAAGAGCTGAAGGCTAAGAAACCGGTCATCGTCTCAATGGGCGACTATGCCGCATCCGGTGGATATTATATCTCTTGTGCTGCCGACAGTATCATAGCCGAGCCAACCACTCTGACGGGTTCTATTGGAATCTTCGGCATGATTCCGAACGTTAAAGGATTAACCGAAAAAATCGGATTGACATATGACGTAGTAAAAACCAATCAATTCTCAGACTTCGGCAATCTGATGCGCCCGGTAAACAGCGATGAAAGAGCTTTGCTACAGATGATGATCGGCCAAGGATATGATTTATTTGTAAGTCGTTGTGCCGAAGGACGCCATATGTCTAAAGATAAAATTGAGAAAATAGCTGAAGGACGTGTATGGACCGGAGAGATGGCTAAAAAAATCGGATTAGTAGACGAATTGGGTGGAATAGGTAAAGCACTGGAAATAGCTGCACAAAAAGCCGATTTAAAAGGATACACCATTATATCCTATCCTGCCAAAAAGGATATTCTGTCTACATTGTTTGATGTACAACCCGGTAATTATGTAGAATCCCAAGTGCTGAAAAGTCAACTGGGAGACTATTATAAAGATTTCAGCCTGCTGAAAAATATAAAAGAACGCGCCATGATTCAAGCACGCGTTCCGTTTGAACTGAATGTGAAATAGCAAACTGCATGGAAGAAAACTCTATCAAGATACATAAATGGCTATATCCGGCTTCATGGTTATATGGAGCAGGAGTAGCATTACGAAATAAACTCTTTGACTGGGGAAAACTTCAGTCAAAGAGTTTTAATGTTCCTATTATTTGTATCGGGAACATCGCAGTGGGCGGTACGGGTAAAACGCCGCACACAGAGTATCTGATAAAGTTGCTTCATGATGAATTCCAAGTGGCTGTATTAAGCCGGGGGTACAAGCGCCATACCAAAGGATTCGTACTATCAACAGCAGAAAGTGACGCCCGCAGTATTGGCGACGAGCCTTATCAAATACAATCGAAATTCTCCGATATCCAGGTAGCAGTTGACGAAGACCGCTGCCATGGCATCGAAAGGTTACTCACACTTAAAGAGCCTCCGGTCGAAGTTATCTTGTTGGACGATGCGTTTCAACATCGATACGTGAAAGCAGGACTAAATATTCTTCTGACAGATTATCACCGTCTGTTCTGCGATGACACCTTGATGCCTGCGGGACGCTTGCGGGAGTCTGCACAAGGCAAAAATCGGGCACAGATAGTCATCGTAACCAAATGTCCGCCGGATATCAAACCTATTGACTACAATATTATTAAGAAAAGGTTGAATCTGTTCCCCTACCAGCAGTTATATTTCTCGTCTTTCCGATACGGAAACCTGCGGGCAGTCTTTCCCGATTGTGCCACTGTACAAGAGAGAAAATTATCCTCTTTACAGACAGAGGAACAGATACTGCTAATTACCGGCATTGCATCTCCCGATACGATCATCCGTGAATTGGAAATACATACACGGAACATCGACTTACTCGCTTTTAGTGATCATCATAATTTCAGCCAGCGAGACTTGGCGCAAATAAAAGAGAGATTCGGTAAATTAAGAAAAGGGCAACGCCTGATTGTCACAACCGAAAAAGACGCGACACGCCTGATATGTCATCAGGAGCTGGATGAAGGGCTGAAACCATTTATTTATGCCCTACCCATTGAAGTAGAAATATTACAAAATCAACAAGATAATTTTAACCAACACATTATTGGCTATGTTAGAGAAAATACAAGAAACGGCAGCCTTCCTGAAAGGAAAGATGCACACAAGTCCTGAAACAGCAATCATTCTGGGAACCGGACTTGGCAGTCTGGCAAACGAAATTACGGAAAAGTATGAAATAAAGTACGAAGATATCCCCAACTTTCCTGTGTCTACCGTAGAAGGGCACAGCGGTAAGCTTATTTTCGGTAAATTGGGTAATAAAGAGATTATGGCAATGCAGGGACGCTTCCATTACTACGAAGGTTACTCTATGAAAGAAGTGACTTTCCCGGTACGCGTGATGCGTGAACTGGGTATCAAAACATTATTTGTGTCCAATGCCAGTGGAGGCACCAATCCTGAATTCGAAATCGGTGATCTAATGATTATCACTGATCATATCAACTATTTCCCCGAACATCCGTTACGTGGTAAAAACATCCCGTACGGCCCCCGTTTCCCGGATATGAGCGAGGCATACGATAAGGAACTGATCCGCAAGGCAGATGCCATTGCAGCAGAAAAAGGCATTAAAGTACAGCACGGAATATACATCGGTACACAGGGACCCACATTCGAAACACCTGCAGAATACAAACTGTTCCATATCTTAGGAGCTGATGCGGTAGGAATGTCTACTGTCCCCGAAGTGATTGTAGCCAACCACTGCGGCATCAAAGTTTTCGGCATTTCCGTCGTAACAGATCTTGGGGTAGAAGGAAAGATTGTAGAAGTATCACACGAAGAAGTTCAGAAAGCAGCCGATGCTGCCCAACCGAAAATGACCACCATCATGCGCGAACTGATAAACCGTGCATAGATACTTCCTTATCATAAAATAAGATATATGAGAACAGAGATAGCAACCTTAGGTGAATTCGGACTGATCAAGCATCTCACCGAAGGAATTAAATTAGAAAATGAATCAAGCAAATATGGAGTAGGCGACGATGCAGCCGTCCTCTCCTATCCTGCCGACAAGCAAGTGTTGGTGACTACCGACCTCTTGATGGAAGGTGTACATTTCGACCTAACCTACACGCCGTTAAAGCATTTGGGATACAAATCTGCTGTGGTTAACTTCTCCGACATCTATGCGATGAATGGAACGCCCAAACAGATTACAGTTTCACTTGCTCTCTCCAAACGCTTCAGTGTGGAAGATATGGATGAATTTTACTCCGGACTCCGTCTGGCATGCCAACAATATAAAGTCGATATTGTAGGTGGTGACACCACCTCTTCTTTGACAGGGTTTGCCATCAGTATCACTTGTATTGGTGAAGCCGACAAAGATAAAGTAGTTTACCGTAATGGCGCCAAAGATACCGACTTGATCTGTGTCAGTGGCGACTTAGGTGCCGCCTATATGGGGCTGCAACTGTTAGAACGCGAAAAAGCAGTCTTTAAAGGCGAACAGGATGCTCAGCCGGATTTCTCCGGAAAAGAGTATTTGTTGGAACGACAGCTCAAACCGGAAGCCCGCAAAGACATTATTGAGAAACTGTCCGCCGCAAACATCGTTCCGACTTCTATGATGGATATCTCTGACGGACTTTCTTCGGAGCTATTGCATATATGTACTCAAAGTAAAGCAGGTTGCCGTGTCTACGAAGAGCATATCCCTATCGATTATCAAACTGCAGTTATGGCAGAAGAGTTCAATATGAACCTCACCACCTGTGCCATGAACGGTGGTGAAGATTATGAACTTCTTTTCACTGTTCCCATTGCCGATCACGAAAAAGTATCGGAAATGGAAGGTGTCCGCCTGATCGGACATATTACAAAGCCCGAATTAGGCTGCGCACTGATCACACGCGATGGTCAGGAATTCGAGTTAAAAGCTCAGGGATGGAATCCCCTACAGGAAAATAAATAAAAAATTCCGAAAGAAAAACACTGATAATAAGCAGAATAGCTTTTTATCAGTGTTTTTTATTACCCTAAGGTTTGCAAAATCAAAAACTTTCACTACCTTTGCAACCGCAAACGAGAAAGGTGCCATAGCTCAGTTGGTAGAGCAAAGGACTGAAAATCCTTGTGTCCCCGGTTCGATTCCTGGTGGCACCACTTTTCAAGAAAGAAAAACGATGTAAATCCCTGAATTTCAAAGAAGTTCGGGGATTTTTCATTTCCAAGAATAGGCAAAATCAGTGGGATTAGAGCAAACTATACGTCCTTATTCAAGGGACTGTTTTCAAAAGCCCGAAATGTTCCACTGCGAGGTATTTACTTCATTCTTTTACAGCATGTTGCACTATTTTACATAACAGGGTTCCCGGTTCGATTTCCTAACTTTGTATCATTAAAAATTGAGCCGTATGGAAAGAAAAAGATTCAGCGTGTTGTTCTTCATCAAGCGTAGCAAACTGTTAAAAAACGGGGAAGCACCCGTGCGTGTGCGTGTCACTTATGACCGCCTATACGTGGAACTTCAACTAAAGCGGAGCGTAAAAGTCCCACTTTGGTCGCAGGAAAAAGAGAAATCGACAGGCAAAGACCGAAACTCCGTGGAACTTAACCATTACATTGACGCCCTGCGTGTAAAATTCTATCAGATTTACCAAGACTTGGAACTGGAGGGAAAGATTATCTCCGCACGTGCCATAGTGAACCGCTATCAGGGAAAGGACGAGACTTTCAAGACATTATACAATGTGTTCAAGGAGCATAACGACAACTGCCGGAAGCTAATCGGGACGGACTACGCCGACATCACCGTAAGACGTTACGATAACTGCCTTAAATATCTCATGGAACTGGTTAAACGAGATTACAAGGTAGATGATATGCTACTGCGTGAGGTAAACGGGGAACTGGTGCGTAAATTCGATTTATACCTAAAGACGGAGAAACATTGTGCACAGAACACCGTTATCCGGTACATGAAATGCTTCAAGAAAGTGATAAACCTTGCCATTGCCAACGAGTGGCTGACAAAGAACCCATTTGCCGGAATCAAGTTTCACGAGGTAGAGGTAAACAAACAGTTCCTAAGCCAAGCCGAGATAAACCGGATATGGCAGAAAGAGTTCAGGATTGAACGGCTGGAATTGGTACGGGATGTTTTTATCTTTTGCGTATATACCGGGCTGGCATTCATAGACGTGTATAATCTGCGCCCCGAACACATTTCAGAGGACAGCAACGGCAACCTGTGGATAGTGAAACCCCGTGAAAAAACAAACAACCTTTGTAACATCCCGCTTTTGAGCATTTCCAAACAGATACTTGAAAAATATAAGGATAACCCCTACTGCATGGATAAAGGAACTTTGTTGCCCGTTCCCTGCAATCAGAAGATGAACAGTTACCTGAAAGAGATTGCCGACCTGTGTGGAATCAAAAAGAACCTGACCACGCACACAGCCCGCCACAGTTTCGCATCGGTTATCGCACTGGCTAACAACGTGTCACTGCCGAACGTGGCTAAAATGCTGGGGCATTCATCCACCCGAATGACACAGCACTACGCAAAGGTATTAGACCAAACGATACTAAGGGATATGCAAGCCGTTGAGAAACAGCTATCCGTATAAACACGAAGAAGCCAGCAACACCGTTTTCAAGAAACCGTGATTGCTGGCTTTCAACCAAACAATATAGAAAACAAGACAGCTATATTTCAATACTTCAATATTTCAAGAAAGCAATAAAACAAGATTCCATGTTTTCAAGATTTCATTTCTGATAGAACCTTTCCAACAAATCCATGATGTCACTTTCCCGGTAGATGATTTTTCCCGGAAGCTGCACGTAGCCCAGCAGCCCCGTGTCCCTGTAATCCTGCAACGTCCGTTTGCTGATGCAAAGCCGCCTGCACACTTCATCGCCCGTCAGGTAATGTTCACCGTTCAATACCGGGCGATAGTTCGTTACCACGTACTCCACATTTTCCAGCACCCTGTCAAGGGAGGAAAACAGTACCAGCGTAGTATCGGAATCTTTCGTTATCAAATCCATACGCCTACTTTTTAGAATTGTCCCTTACTTGGTTAAGCAGAAATGTTTCCACGTCCGAAGCCTTGTAATAAATCTTATTGTTAATCTGCGAATAAGGCAGTTTCCCCGTATCACGGTAGGTCTGCATCGTCCGGGCTGAAACGTTCAGCAGGCGGCAGGTCTCGCAGTTATCCAGCCACTTGTCACGCTTCCTGCGTAAAGGCACGCAGAGCGCATCCACACGCCCCACAAAATTTTCAAACCTCTGTTTCCAGAGTTCAAAGGTTCTCTTTTCAATCGTCACTATTTCCATAACTGATACATTTATTCTTGTCAATACTCCGTTTTTCTTCACTGGTGCAAATATATAAGGCTGAACGGCAGGTTGTTTCTTTCTGTCCTCAAATGACCTTGCGTGTCTGAAAATGTCCACCACTGCCCCAAGCGAACAGGAAAGAAACAATAAGAGAACAGAAATCCCGGTTTCCCCCACTTTCTAAATAAGTAAGGTAATAAACACAAAGCCGTTTTCTATTTGCCGACATTAATTTGGTGCAGAGCGCAGCAAAGCGATTCCAAACGGCTGACGCTTTGTTTTTTACCGATTTTTCTTATTTTATTTGTGGTGCTAATTCAAAAAACAAGCACCTATGAATAATCCTTTCGAAGAAATTTTCAAACGGCTGGAGAACATCGAAAAGATGATTGCCCCGGTCATGGGCGCACAGCCCGAAGAACGGCAGGACGGAAAAGAGCCTGTGTTAGTCAAAATATCCGTTGCCAGCGGCATAACCGGGTATTCGGTCAATTACCTGTACCACTTAGCCAGCAAGGGACTGATACCATGTGTCAAGCGTGGGCGTACCCTGCGTTTCGACATGGAGGAACTCAAAAAGTGGATGCAGCAGCAGTATGTCCCGGCTTCTAACAGACTTCCCGATGAAAAAGAAAAGAAGTGATGATACACGGCACATCGAGGGCCGGCAGTCCAAGAACGAGCGCATCGAAAGCCTGTTGAACGTCCTGTACGATTTCCGGTTCAATACCGTAAAGAGCCGGACGGAATACCGGGCTACAAGTTCTTCGGGCTTGTACCAGCCCGTTACGAAATTTGTTCTGAACTCGTTCAGGCGCAGGCTGGATGCGACCGCTGGTATTGTCACCTCTGCCGAGAACATCCGTACCATACTGGAAAGCGATTTCGCAAGAAAGGTACATCCCATACGGGAATACTTCAACGCCCTGCCGCTTCTCAATCCAACCGAACACGGGCATATCGGCAAACTCCTGAACACGGTACAGGTAGCCAACCCCGGCAAATGGGAGGAATATTTTACGAAATGGCTTATCGGTGTGGTAGCCAACGCCATGAACGACACGGGGTGTCAGAACCATACTTGTTTGGTGCTGACCGGGGACAGGCAGGGGCAGTTCAAATCGTGGTGGCTGGACAACCTTTGCCCGACACCGCTTAAGAACTACCTGTTTACCGGAAAGATAGACCCGCAGGGCAAAGACATCCTGACACTGATAGCCGAATACCTGTTCATCAACATTGACGACCAGCTAAAGGAGCTCAACAAGCAGAACGAGAACGCATTGAAGAACCTTATCACCACCCCGGCGGTGAAATACCGCAGACCGTATGATGTTTACATAGAGGAATACCCCCACCTCGCCAGCTTCATGGCTTCGGTGAACGGCAACGAGTTCCTGACCGACCCGACAGGTAGCAGGCGTTTTTTGCCGTTTGAAGTCCTGCACATAG
Organism: Bacteroides sp. 3_2_5; assembly: GCF_000159855.2. Lineage (NCBI taxonomy): Bacteria > Pseudomonadati > Bacteroidota > Bacteroidia > Bacteroidales > Bacteroidaceae > Bacteroides > Bacteroides sp. 3_2_5. The sequence continues at coordinate 10,709 of NZ_JH636043.1, forward strand.
ACAAGCCCACGGCAGAAAGTATTCACATGGATAACGTCTATTCCGAAATCATGTACCTGTACCGTCAGGGCGTGCGCTACTGGTTCAATGATGCGGAGATTGGAGAACTGCACCTGAACAATGCAGAATTTGAGGTGCAGACAATCGAGTTTGAAATGCTGACACAATATTTTGAGAAGCCGACAGAGGAAGAAGAACCCCATTTTTTTATGACAACAGCGCAAATACTGGCACGTTTACGGGATATATGCGCCATGCAGCTATCTGAAAAACGGCTGGGGGAAGCGTTACGTAAAGCCGGGTTCAAACGGGTACAGAAACGCATCAACAAACAGAATTATTCGGTATATGGGTACAGAATAAAGCCAGTCCCGGCATCCTCTACAAATGACGATTACGGTTAGCACGGTCATTTTACGATTGGTTATTACTGTAACGCAGTAACCGCCACAGTAAGATGTATTTTCACTTTATAGTATGTATATCAAACATTTAACAGTAGCGCAGTAAGCAGTAAGATAAAACCGTAAACTTTTGGAAAAGTTTGGAAAAAGAAAAAACGCAGAAAATATCAAGGTTATATTTCTATCTTCTTTTGAAGAAAGAACTTACTTATCTTACTGCATAAGGGATAATCCGCTGAAAGAAAAAGAATTGTGCGCAGAAACATAGTAACTTTTCTTCTTACTGACTTCTTACTGTGCTACTGCAATTTATCAACATCAAAAATAAAGATTATGACCTACAAGGAAGCCAACAATATCAGTATCAAAGACTACCTGAACTTTTTGGGAATCCAGCCAGTCACGGAAAAAGGAAGTTACGGGATGTACCGCAGCCCCTTACGGGAGGACAACACGCCAAGTTTCAAGGTGGATTATAACGCCAATTTGTGGTGTGACTACGGAACTGGCGAGGGCGGGACGCTCATCGACCTTGTGATGAAGCAGCACCAGTGCAACGCCTACGGCGCTATCTGCCGACTGGAACAGGGCAACACCGCCTCTTTTTCCTTTCACGGGAAAGACCTGCCTGAAAGGGACACGAAAAGGCAGGCTACCAGCCCGATAGAAATACGCAGAATACAGCCGTTACAGAATCCGGCACTCATGCGCTATTTGCAGGAAAGGGGGATTTCTCCCGGAACGGCAGCCCCATACGTGCAGGAAATGTATTACCGCATCGGTGGAAAGCCTTATTTTGCGCTGGCGTTCAAGAATGATTCAGGAGGTTACGAGCTTCGCAATCCCCGTTTCAAGGGCAGCACATCGAAAGACATTACCCATATACGGCAGCAGGGAGAGCCGAGAGATACCTGTTTTGTGTTCGAGGGCTTTTTGGATTTCCTCTCGTTCCTCACTATCCGGCAACAGAAAAGCCCGAACATGTCCTGCACCGACTGGCAGGACTACGTTATCCTGAACTCCACCGCCAACACGGATAAAGCCTTATATCCGTTGGCTGGTTACGGGCATATACATTGTATGCTTGACAATGACGAGGCAGGCAGGAAAGCGGTTGAAGCCATAAGGCAGGAATACAAATGGCGTGTCCGTGACGCATCATACCTGTACAGCGGTCACAATGACCTGAACGACTATTTGCGTAGTCTTAAAGTGAAACAATCCCAAGACTTGACAGTTGCCGACAAGCCCCAGCCGGAGCAGGATAACAGACAAAATCCGGGTGAAAAAAGAAAGAGAGGGCTAAGGATGTGACCTGCAAGACTGGCGGCATGAACAGGCGGCAGGCTGTGTGATTAGGGAGAGCAAGGTTATGTTTCGGTAAACCGAAACACCTTGCTTTGCCTGACAGCAAAGAAAATTTCTCCCGTTGGTCGCAATTTTTAAGATACCACCTAAAAGCAAAAACGTATGATAGAAATAAGGAACAAACCGGGAGGTCGCCCGGCAAAAAGCCGGATAGACAAGCAGAACCGGGTAGTCAGCACGAAGCTGACCGAGTTACAGTTTTACGCAATCAGGAAGCGAGCCACCGAAGCCGGGCTGCGTGTCAGCGAGTACGTCCGGCAGGCTGTCGTTTCGGCAGAGATAACGCCCCGGCTGAACAGGCAGGATGCGGACACTATCCGCAAGCTGGCGGGCGAAGCCAACAACATCAACCAACTGGCGCACCGGGCGAATGCCGGAGGGTTCGCACTGGTGGCGGTGGAACTGGTGAAACTCAAAAACAGGATTGTTGAAATCATAAACCAGTTGTCGGATGATTGGAAAAATAAAAAAGGGAAGCGGATTTAAAGGCTGCGTGAACTATGTACTCGGCAAGGAACAGGCAGCTTTGCTTCATGCGGAGGGAGTGTTAGCCGAAAGCAACCGGGACATCATACGCAGTTTCATACTGCAAGCCGGGATGAACCCCGACCTGAAAAAGCCTGTCGGACATATTGCACTAAGCTATTCCCCGGTGGACGCACCCAAGCTGACAGACGGGAAAATGATACAGCTTGCACAGGAGTACATGCGTGAAATGAAAATCACCGATACACAGTACATCATCGTGCGCCACCAAGACCGGGAACACCCACACGTGCATATCGTGTTCAACCGCATAGACAACAACGGCAAGACCATTTCGGACAGGAACGATATGTACCGCAACGAACAGGTATGCAAGAAGCTGAAAGCCAAACACGGGCTTTATTTCGCTAAAGGCAAAGAGCATGTAAAGCAACACCGTTTGAGAGAACCGGACAAATCCAAATACGAGATTTATAACGCTGTAAAGAATGAAATTGGGAAATCAAGGAACTGGCAGCAGTTGCAGCAGCGGTTAGCGGAAAAGGGTATTACTATCCGGTTCAAATACAAGGGACAGACAAGCGAAATACAGGGCATATCCTTTTCCAAAGGTGAATACACGTTTAAAGGCTCGGAGATAGACCGCAGTTTCAGTTTTTCCAAACTGGATAAGTGTTTCGGGTATGCAGGACTGAACACTGCCGGAAACAACCGACAGACGGTTTTCGCACCTGTTCAGGAGCCAGCACGGACACCGGGCAAAGCTGACAGTCCGTTACTGGCAGGCTTGGGCGGTCTGTTCTCCGCTTCATCCTCTCCGGCTGATGAAACGCCCGACAATCCCAATGAAAGAAAAAAGAGGAAAAAGAAACGACACTTAAAATTATAGGACATGAAAGATAATTTAATTTTGGAGGGGCTTCTCTCTATGGTTACGGAATTGAAAGAACGGCAGGAGAAGCAGGTAACACCAGCCAGCCGAGAGGAAACGATTAACCGACTGGACGTTATCGAACAGCGCATTTCGGATATGCAAAGTAAATCCGGCATTCCTGAAAACACGGTGCAGGAGATTCTGAACCAAATCGGCAGTATCAGAAAAGGGCAGTCCGAGAACCAAAAACAAGACCTTGAAGATATTAAGGGGCTTATCGTGACCTCGCACCGATATTTCAAGGAGCGGTTAAAAGTATTATTCCCGGTTGATGATACAGCACTGACCGGAGAAGTAACGCCCGTTTCATGGTACGGCAAACTGACATACCGGGTAACTCCCTATCTGAAACCTAAGTTCTTTCTTCTTTCAACAGGGTTTATTATCTGTATCACTTCGCTAATCCTGAATGTTCGTTTTACGGAACGGATGCAGCGGTTACAGGACAACGATATAAAATACCGCTATATCCTGATGAAAGGAAAAGCAGACGGTAGCAGCCTTGATTTGCTGGAAACGAAGTTCAGCCGGGAACGGGATAACGCTTTCGTCCGAAGCCTGACCGATTCGGTGAAAGGGTTTGAATACCGTAGCAGGAAGCAGGCAGAAACGTTGGAACGGGCAAGGCTGTTGAACGAGCAAGCCGAGCAGCTAAAGGAGGAAGCCGACAAGTTGGGCAAGCCATAAACCAAAGCAAAGCCGGAGCAGAACCGCCCCGGCTTTTTAACTCACTTCTTTTTCTTCGTGCAGTGTTCTTTCTCGAACTGGCGCAGCGTGGTAACACTGAACCGTTCTTTGATAAACTCCCGGACATCGGAAGCCTTGTAATACACTTTTCCGCTGATTGTGAAGTATGGTAGCGCACCGATAGCCCGGTAGCGTTGCAGAGTCTTGATACTCACTTTGAATAACAGGCACAAGTCTTGATTATCCAGCAGGTTGTCATCTTCCGGCAGTACCCTGTCGGCATTGCGCAGTACCCGTACATCCTTGCAGAGTTCTTCCAGTTTGGCGTACAGCTTCTGCATCCATACGCTGAAATCGTCATTGTCTATATACATGATTGCTTCATTTTTCTGATTATACATTATTGTTTGTCAATCGATTGATGAAGCAAAGTTCAGAAAACAAGCGCAAAGAAATTACGGGGGAACTAATGGAATCCCCTATAAATAAATCATAAGTCGTTGATTATCTATATCCTTTTTTGTCATGTTCCTTTTTGATAAGCTCTGCCAGTCCATTAAGAAACTCGGTCAGTTTGCCCGGCTTCCGCTTTATCACATCCTCATGTTTTTGGTAACAGTCGCCTATCTTGATATTGAACAGCCATTCAAAGGCTTTGGATAAGTCCACCAAATAGGCGGGTTTTCCGTTCTGATATACGATGTCTTTGGAGAGGAACAGACCGCTTACCATTTCCATGATGTTGATAAGGGTTGTCTTGTCAGCGAGAAAGAGAGGTGAAAGAGATTGCTTATTAGCACGTTGCTGTAGCTGTTCCGGGTACTTGATACGCCATTCGATAAGGCGTATTTCAGTGTTTAAAAGCCCTATCGCTTCATCAATTAAATGTAAATAGGGCATTTTTTTCTTGCTCAAACCGTACACGATACGATTTAAGACGGTGTAAACCAAAGGAAAAATAGCGGAGCAAAACGCTGTAATCCTGTTCATTAATACTAAAATTGGCTACATGCGTAGCCAATTCCTCGATAGCTTCTACAAACTCAGATGCAGAAACTTTGCGCTGCGAGTATTCCGACAATAGCCGAAAAAATCTCTGTTGTAATAACTGTTTCATAATATTTATATTTAAAGGCTATTTTGGAAATAACCTTTATTTGAACAAATTGAATTTTGCCAAACTCTTTATTAGTGACAACATCTACGGTTGTTTCTCACTTTATAGGAATGTCCATAATTACAGTGATTATCATGTTCACAATACCTGCGATATTTATATACAATACTATCATTGCATTTATTCTCATTCATACAATCTGCACATTCCTTATGTTTTAGACATGTTTTGCACTCCGTACAATTTATTCCGCACAAGCATTCTTTGCAATAACATTTCTCACAACAGCATTCTGTTTTTTCTTCTTTTTTATTTTCTGCATTTTGTCCCACTGCGACTAAAGTTGTTCCTAATATCACAACTAAAGCCAATAATAACATCTTTTTCATTTTCGTTTTCTATTTAAAATACAAGAATTTGGTATGGTTTCCCAGCATTTATTACAAGATATACATTTAGGTGTATAGTTTGGATTATCTTCCCATTTATTAATTAAATCAGGTTCGGAAAATAGGGTACGAGCCAAAGAGAAAAGAGGAATATTATCATTGTTTAATATATCATCCATGACAGCAATATTACGATTTCCACCAACAAGAATCAATGGGGTTTGAATATTTTGGGCTATTTCAGATACCTGCTTTTTAAAATAAGATTGTTTCTCTATGGAGCGTGCAATGTGCGGAAAAGATTGAGTTATCCCATTACCTGACGATAAATTAGTTCCACTTGGTTCTATAAAATCAAGTCCTAACGTATCTAAGTGTTTAAATATCTCAAGTGATTCAGGAAATGAAAGACCTTCTCCGGCAGACATATAATCATCAAAATTTACTTTTATCATAACGGGAAAATCTTCACCGACAGCGGAACGTACTTCTGAAACGACCTCATAAATAAGACGAGCACGATTATGTATAGAGCCGCCATATTCGTCCTTTCTTCTATTATAATAAGGGGTAAGAAACTGACTAAGTAGATAACCATGTGCAGCATGAATTTGTACAGCGTCAAAACCTGCTTGTTTCACTCTTAAAGCTGCTCTTTTGTGGCACTCTATTACATGCGAAATATCATCTTTAGTCATTTCTTCTGGCGTAATGCCTGTTACCCTGTTTAAAACGGCTGACGGTCCTATCATCCGGCGGTATTTAGAAGCGACTAAACCACTTTGAGAGCCCCCCGATGCAATTTGGCATGCAATTTTCACTCCTTTAGCGTGAGCATAATCTATAACTTCTTTCCATTCGGAAATAAAAGAATCGTCATACATGCCAATCATGCGAGGATTCGGCTGGTCATTAATGTCTATATAAGCGTATTCAGTAATGATGAAACCAACACCGCCATCCACTAAGGCTTTATACACATTTATCAAATCAGGGGTTAAATGACCTTGTTCATCAGTCATTTCCATCCAAACCCCGGAACGTACAAATCTATTTTTTAGCGTCAGTTTTGGAAAACTAACTTGTTCAAAAAGAGCTTTTCTTTTCATTCTCATTAATTTTTTGTGCAAAATTATAGCTCACATAAGAAATTAACAATAAGGGATAATTTTTTCAGAGGGTGATAAATTTATCACTTTCTGATTATTAGAAATTTGCATTACCTTTGCAAAAAAAAGACTATGTACGAACGGAAAATACCTATAAATTTAGGATGTGGAATAGAAGTAACAATGAATATCATTGGGGGAAAATGGAAACCGTGGCTTATAAACCGTATAAGAGAAGGGCAACATCGTCCGATTGAGATACAACGTGCTATTCCCATTGCTGATAAGCGAGTATTAACACAACAACTGAATGAATTAGAGAATATAGGTATCGTGCGTAAAGTAGTATATCCTGTCATCCCTACGAAAGTCGAATACTTTCTTACTGATTTAGGGAAAAGTTTACTGCCTATTATAGATTTAATGGAAGAATGGGGGCGTAATCATCGAAATTTATTAAAAAATGAAGATTTGTAACTTATTACATTTTGATGTTATAATACTTTATTTATCAAGACATAACGCAATTTTTCATTTTAAAGAAAACATATATTGGAAATTTTCAATTAAATAAATGCGATTCAGTCCTTAAAATATTTTTCTGAAAACATTGATAATTCCAAATAAATATCTACCTTTGCACGCAGAAATCGAACCTAAGACACAAAATTGTGTTGAACGGTGCAAAAATGTGAAAACCTTATTCAAGGGACTAACATCGTAATAAAGATATAACTTGTTGAGAAACAGTGCTATACAAGCCGATTTTCGGTTGCTGGTGGCACCACTTTTAAAAGACTTCAAATTTGGTAAATCCCTGAAAATTAAACATTTCAGGGTTTTTCTTTTTCCCCTAATCCGCATATTTTGGGCAGAATTACGCACTTCCGTAGTGCTAAATCGTGGACAATTTTAGTCTCGAAAAAAGTGTCCACGAATTGTATCATAAGTCGTTGATTGTCTTATCGTTTAATTCCTGCTATTCTGCACGATTCAGTAACTTTAAACATTAATTTTTTGAAGTATGAAACATTGATTTCAAGATGACTAGATGGCTAATCAATTAGATAATTGGCTGGTTGATTGATTAGTTTCGCAGATAGTCACCAAGTGATGAAAGATTAAGCACATCTTTCACTGGATCATAATCTATATAAAACCGTTTAGGAGCAGGAGCTATAAAATACAGACTACCTTCTTTCTGTATTTCATAAGTGGCAGGTGAAGCCTGTTTGGTGGTTTCCGATACATAGATAATAGAGAGAAGATAATCGTTGTCGTTCCGGTAGATGATAACCGTAGGATTCAGATTAATGCTTTCCCATGTGCCAACAATGGAAAACAGGTTGAAAGACGGATAATTTTCTTTAGTTCTTTTCATAAGGCGTGGCTTGTTTGAGTGATTGATTTTGTGTTTCACTATCCGCAATAATTCTTTCCACATCAGAAGACTTATAATAAATCTTGCTTCCTATTTGAGAATAAGCCAGTCGCCCACTACTTCGATAATATTGCAGCGTTCGTTTACTAAAACCTAACAACAGGCACATTTCCTGACTATCCAGCCAGTTTTCGACTTCCTGAGTATGAGTATTGCACAAACTTTCTATTCGTTTAGCAAACTCCGTGAACCTCTCGCAGATATACAAGAATGTTCTTTTTTCAATGGTTACTACCTCCATACTTTTACTTTTAAATGGTTTATAAAACGTGTTGATTCTATTTCACCAGCAAATGAAAGAAGAATCAAGAGCCGTTTTCTAAACTGTCTAAGGATGGCATAGTAAGTTCAGCATTGGCTTGATAGCAAAAAACTTTCTACCACTGCAAATTTACCAAGCATATTATTTGCATGTTTCCGACAAGTAACATATATTTGTTCCCGAATAGTAACAACACGTAAAATGAAAGGAAAAAGCATAACAGGAGAAAGAGATCGGGAAGCTACCGAAAAGCGGTTGCTAGATACTATCGGTAAAATGATTGCCGAAGATGGCTTCGAAAAAATCGGCATTAACGCTATAGCTACCCAATCAGGTGTTTCAAAGATATTGATATACCGTTATTTTGGTTCGGTAGAGGGACTTATGGCTGCTTACATACGGCAACATGATTTTTGGATCAATTTCCCTCTTGAATATCCCAGCCGTGAAAAACTACCTGCATTCGTGAAAAGTATGTTTCAAGGACAGATTGAGCAATTAAGGAATAATCCTACTTTGAAAAGGCTTTATCGCTGGGAATTATCTTGTAATAATGATATGATTGTAAAGCTAAGAGAGCAACGGGAAAAAGTAGGAATAGACCTTGTAAAGAAAGTAAGCGAACTAACAGGACATCCCCAAAAGGAAATTGCAGCGATAGCCTCTATGCTGACAGCATCAATTACTTATTTGGTAATGCTGGAAGATTTTTGTCCGGTTTACAATGGCATTCCTTTGAATGAGAATTCAGGATGGGAACAGATAAACGAAGGAATTGAAGTTTTAATAAATAAGGTATTTCAAGATGAAAACTGATTTCATACAAATAGCCAGTTATGCTTCTAAAGCTCCTTCGGGACATAACACACAGCCTTGGAAGTTTCATATTACGGACAGTACTATTACGGTTCTCCCCAACTTAGATGTAGCGTTACCTGTCGTTGATAGAAACAATCGTGAGTTATTTATTAGCTTAGGCTGTGCTGTTGAAAACTTATGCATCGCTGCCAGCTATTTCGGTTACACTACCCATATAATAGAATGCAGTATAGAAGCAATTATTCTTGAATTAACGAAAAATGCTCTCACAATTGAAGATTCCCTATTCCATCAAATTGAGAAACGACAGACAAACCGCAATATCTATAATGGCAATAAAATATCAGATGGAATTCTACAACAACTTCAATCCATTCCAAAAGAAAATGGTATTCAATTCTACTTTACTGAAATAAATACGCCATTTGCAAATACAATAACCCAATACATAATGAAAGGGAATGAAATTCAAATGGCTGACATTGCTTTCAAAAATGAATTGCTTTCGTGGATGAGGTTTAATAAAAAACAAGTTGAGGCTACACATAACGGGCTAAGTTATTTGGTTTTTGGAAATCCACCACTTCCTAGAATATTAGCACGTCCCATAGTTAGCTTATTCTTAAAACCTAATGCGCAAAACAAATCGGATAGAAAGAAAATAGATTCTTCCTCGCATTTTGTTGTATGCGCCACACAACGAGATACAATTGAAGAGTGGATTAACTTGGGGCGAACACTCCAACGCTTTCTGTTAAAAGTAACTGAGATCGGGATTTCTTATGCTTTTTTGAATCAGCCGTGTGAAGTTGCGGCATTAGCTTTTGACTTACGAGAGAAATTACCTGTCAATAAGGAACACCCAACATTAATAATGAGAATTGGTTATGCAAAGCAAATCCCTTATTCTCCCCGTAAAAAGATTGAAACATTACTAGTCTAATATTTTTTTGCTTACTATGTTCCCGGTTAGTAACAATGATAAAATAACAATTTAATAAAACTAATATGAATAAAATGGGATTGACATTGATTTATTTATGGCTTGTCAGCCTTTGTTCCTGCCAACAGGAATTGATTGAGTATGAGAAAGGAGATGTAAAGGTATGTATCGAACAGGGTGAACAATGGCTGCATGACTTTCCTTTGTTCTTAGGTATCAACAAAAAGAACCCACCTCAAATTGCTGTCTGGTTGGAAGATACACAAGGGAATTATCTTTCAACGGTCTATGTAACTCATAAGATCGCCACTCAATCTTGGCAAGCATCGGGAGGAAACCGACGAAAAGAAGCTCTACCTCATTGGTGTTATTCACGTGGAATAAAATACGATGATGGACTTTATTTGCCCACAAAGAAAGAACCATTAACAGATGGCATATCAGGGGCAACCCCACATGGAAGTTTTGATATCAAATTAAGTCCGACAACAGCACTAAAGAAATTTGTGGTAAAAATAGAAATCAATCACTCTACCGATTTCAATGAAGCCTTTCCCAAATTAGCCAAAGAAGGAGAAAGCAACTATTCTGGTGGTAAAGAAGGAAGTGGACAACCAGCGATTGTATATACTGCCAATGTCGATTTATTATCAGGAGAAAAATCATTTGAAGCAAATTTGATCGGGCATAGTAGTCCAGATGGAAGTTCGGGAGAGATTAATGAAGATACATCCGGGCTTACAACAGCTTTACACATTGTAAAACGCATAACTGTAACGATCCAATGAAAAAGATTATTCTACTAATTATAGCAAGCTGTACTGTTGCAATGGCGACAGCCCAAAAGAAAGAACACTTCACTTTTGCAACAAGTGTAGGAACAGGTATTGACATGAGCGAGCCAGCAGCTACTCCTTTTTCATTACAGGTTCTGGGTTATTATGCCATCAACAAACGGTTCTCTGTCGGTGTCGGGACAGGATTATCTATTTATGAGAAAGTTCTGATCCCGTTATTTGCCGATACAAAATTTTTAATCATAAAACCTAGAAAGTTCACTCCTTATATAGAATGTGGCGTTGGATATAGTTTTGCACCGAATAAAAATGCTAATGGAGGTTTTTATCTGAATCCGTCTGCTGGGGTAGAATATTCTATTTGTAAAAGTAAGAAGTTATTCTTGGCTTTAGGATATGAATCCCAGAAATTTGAACGACTGAAAACGCAAAAGCAATCATTGTTTACAGCCGAGTTTGCAGAGAAGCTAAGCCATAATGCTATTTCAATAAAGATTGGATTCATGTTTTAAAGATATACAGAAATCATTCAGCAACATGTAACAGACTTTAGTCTGATTATTAATACTCATTAATTATTAAACACTTCATGCTTATGAATGATTTATCAAAAACGAGGATTATCATCTTATTGACTGATTCCTCACAAAAAGTAACTGACACAGAAATGCAAGACGCTTATGACGAATTTATCAGGTGCATAGCAACAATTGGCAATTCAAAAGATAACTCCAACATCTTTCGGATGCTGAATCTCACTCGTATTGAGATAGCACCCTTAAAAGAGCTATATCAGTGCGAGCAGGGGGAAAAATGCGCTTAAAAATTCTTATCTGCATAAAGTGCTAGCTATTATCAATGTAGAATTGGAACTATTAAGTCTAAAAATTAAGCATCCTGAATCATTTGTTTCACCTATCTCACCAACATTCGAATCAGATCTATACGTAATCCCTAAATCAAAGGACTTGGGGATTATTGGTATTGCTGAAATAGTAATAGGGTTATCTTTTTTAGGCGAAGTAGTCGGAAAAGACGGAAAGCCCGTCCCATTAGTTCGTTTAGCTCACGGTTTTGAAGTCCTTTTCAATTTGAGATTTGGAAGTATATACGATAAACTGGATGCTATTTTTATGCGTAAACCATTCAATCTGACCAAAACATTAGATGCTTTAAAGAATGCAATTAACAAAGAAGCCCGTAAACGATCTAATAAACATTAGACAAAATGGTTTTATAATTTTCTCATTTACAACTATTTGAATTCTATTTTCAGGGGAGTAGGTAACTACTCCTCTTTTTCTGATTCTCCATTCTGCCGATTTTTGCATCATCAATCGATTGACATTCATAATGTATCACCAAAAAATGAAGCAAAATGTATATAGACAACGAAAACTTTGAAAAATGGATGGAGAAGCTATCCAAGAAACTCACTGAAATAGGGAAAGACTTAAAATCCCTAATCAATACCGATAAAGTATTAGATGATAATGAAAAGATACTCGATAATCAGGATTTAGCCTTTCTTCTGAAAGTATCTTTCCGAACTCTTCAACGTTATAGGGTAAGCGGGCTACTACCTTTCTTTACCATCGGAAAGAAAACTTATTACCGTGCTGGTGATATTCGGTCTTTCGTTCGTGAACGTGCTGATTTCCAAAGCTACAAACAGTTTGAAAAAGCCAATCAATTAGAGAATCAGCCGTGAAAGCAAAAGGTAGCAAATTTAGGAATGAAGCATTACTGCTCCTTCCTTGTACTATCACCCCAATTTAGCAGAAACAGCTACGCCTTCCGGCTTCGCTCGTTTCGCTAAATTGAGCAAGAGGGAACTAGACTTTGTCCTGTTCTCCCTCTTGCCCTGCGGGGCAAAGCCTTCGGCTTTAGCGTGTTACAAGAACACGCTGTAATGACACCTGTAATAAGCATTTTCTTTGCAACGCTTATTATCAGGTATTTATCTATTCATATTTCTATAAAAAAGTAATTATCATGCCCAATAGCAGTCGAAAAACAATATTCACTACCATTTCCATAGACAAGGAAACAGCATCTTTGGTAGAGAAGATATGCAAACGCTATTCACTGAAAAAGAGCGAAGTTGTAAAGTTGGCGTTCGGGTATATAGATAAGGCGCATATCAACCCATCCGAAGCACCTGAATCCGTAAAATCGGAACTGGCGAAAATAAATAAGAGGCAAGATGATATTATCCGCTTCATTCGTCACTATGAAGAAGAACAGCTGAATCCCATGATACGGACAACTAATTCTATCGCTTTGCGTTTTGATGCTATCGGAAAAACTTTAGAGACTCTTATTCTCTCTCAACTGGAAGCCAATCAGGAGAGACAAACAGCCGTACTTAAAAAGTTAAGTGAACAGTTCTGTAATCATGCTGATGTGATAAACAGTCAGTCCAAACAGATTAACGCACTTTACCAGATACACCAACGAGATTATAAAAAGTTGTTTCACTTAATACAACTCTATTCAGAACTTTCTGCTTGTGGAGTAATGGATAGCAAAAGGAAAGAGAACATGAAAGCAGAAATCAGTAATCTGATAAATATATAGAGCTATGCACATAGATTTTGCCCCACCATCGAAGGGTACATATAATAATGCAGGCAGTAGCCGGCAGTTAGCCAATTATTTAGAACATGAGGATTTAGAACGAATGGAAAAGGATATCTATACAGAAGGCTTTTTCAATTTGACAGATGATAACATCTATAAATCAATGGTTATAAAAGATATAGATAGTAATATCGGGCAACTCTTAAAAACGGATGCTAAGTTTTATGCCACTCACGTCAGCCCATCGGAAAAGGAACTCCGAGCAATGGGTAGTACAGAGAAGGAACAAGCCGAAGCAATGAAACGCTATATTCGTGAAGTGTTTATTCCTGAATATGCCAAAAATTTTAATAAAGAGCTATCCGCCTCGGATATAAAGTTTTACGGAAAAATTCATTTTAATCGTAGCCGTTCCGACAATGAGTTGAATATGCACTGTCATTTAATTGTAAGTCGGAAAGATCAGTCTAATAAAAAGAAGCTATCACCACTTACCAATCACAAAAATACCAAGAACGGAGTGATAAAAGGTGGTTTTGACCGAGTGAACCTATTCCAACAGGCAGAACAAGGATTTGATAAACTGTTTAATTACAATAGACAATTATCCGAAGCGTTCGAGTATTACAACATCATGAAGAATAGCACCATCACAAATAAACTACGACTTCAAAAACGAGAGCAGAACACCCCTAAACAGAATTTTACAAGTGAAAAGAAAGACAGTATGCAAATATGTAAACATACAGATAAGCAAGCCGACATGATTGAAAACATATTTACAAATCAACAAGAAAACAATCTTGAAAATAAGTATGATTCTAATTCGACCAATTTCGGATTATCTTCTCTATTTTCCACACTTCTATCAACTACAGATATTAATTCAACGGATAAACAACAAGAACTGATAACCAAGAAAAAGAAAAAACAAAGACCAAGATTAATCTGATAATACTTCGTTTGTAATATGGCACAAGTTATTTCCTATTCATTACTTGCTCAACATTTAGGAGTTGTAAATCTGGGAAAACAACTGTATAATAAGAATAATCTTTGCTAGTTTAATGACCGCTTACAAAGTTTTTGTTTTTTGCACGATAAAAAAAATAGTAAAAATTGCACAACTAATAATTAATCAATATATTTGCAATATACATCAATAATTTTGCAAATGGAATTAAATCGAATAAAAGTCGTACTTGTGGAGAAAAAGAAGACAGGGAAATGGCTTGCTGAAACATTAGGTAAAAATGAGGCAACTGTATCTCGCTGGTGTGCAAATGTATCTCAACCTTCAATCGAAACTCTATTTGCTATTGCAAAAGTGTTGAATGTAGATATGAAAGATTTGCTTGTTTCAGCAAAGAAAACATAATAAGTCTATTATCTACAACAAAATAAAACCTGCTGTAATATGAGTTAATAGAAGAAGAAGAAACAAAAATGTGGAATTGATAAACGAACAAATAAACCATGATAAATAAATTGCAATTTGACGAATTCCAACGAGCTATAGGAATCAGTAAGAATGACACTTTCTCTTTATTACTTGGTGCTGGATGCTCTATTAATTCAGATATACCATCTGCAGAAGACTGTATTTGGGAATGGAAAAGAGATATTTATAAAACAAATAACTCATCTTCTTTTGGTTGGATTGACAACTATAAAAATCCCAAAACTCAGGAGATAATTCAAAATTGGTTAAATAATCAAGGTATATATCCCGAAAGAGGGTGTAAAGAAGAATATTCTTTTTATGCATATAAGTGCTATCCTATCGATGAACATCGACGACAATATTTTCAAAAAATTTGTTCGGGCAAAAAACCGTCTATTGGTTACAAATTAATACCTCTTCTTGCAAGAAAAGGAATGTTAGATTCTGTATGGACAACAAACTTAGATGACTTAGTAGTGACCGCTTGTATCGGAAACGGAATTCAGGCTATTGAAATTACATTAGATTCGGTGCAAAGACTGAATAATCGTCCTCAAAATCGGCATGAACTTCCTGTAATAAAACTACATGGAGATTTTAAGTATGGAGATTTAAAGAATACAGAAGAGGAACTTTTAAATCAGGATAAAACTTTCCGAGAAAGACTTATTGAATATGTTCAAGACAAGCATTTAATTGTTTTGGGGTATAGTGGTCGAGACACATCATTAATGGATACTCTAAAAGAAGCATATTCCAAACAAGGAGGAGGTATTTTATATTGGTGCGGTTATGGTGATAACATAAATTCAGATATAGCAGAATTAATACAAATTGCAACAAAGAATGGACGTCGAGCATTTTACATACCTACTGATGGATTTGATTCTACTTTACGGAAAATTACTCAAATTGTTGTTGAAGACGATAATAATCTTAAAAAAGAACTGCTCGAATTACATCAAACAAGCAATATAAATGACACGATAACACCTTTTGATTTAAAATGTGAAAGAGTTAACAAGCTACTTAAAAGTAATATTTTTAGAATCAGTTTTCCTGATGAAGTTTTTGTGTTTGATGTCTCAATAAGTGATAAACCTTGGAAATTTGTTGATGAAAGAACCCTTGAACGAAATGACATCTCTGCCGTCCCCTACAATAAACAAATTTGGGCATTTGGGAGATTAGATATAATTAAGGATATATTTAAAGATGTAATGAACAGCGATATACAACGTAAGCCTTTAGCTAATATAAAGATTTACAATACAGCTGTTAGTAGATTACTCCTAACTACAATTTGCAAGATACTTGCTCTACAAAGTAATTTGAAAACAGACTATAAGGGCAAAATTTGGACAGAAAATAATTCAAAATCTATTTCCGGTCATATTGTTTATAATGCTGTTTTACTTTCTTTTGATAGAATATCAGGAGAATACTATTTATCATTGAATCCTGATTTTGTTCTTGCAAATCCAAACATTGAAAAATCTAGCATTCAAACTATTGGCTTATTCTTTTTTCAAAAATTATGGAATCAACAATTTAATGAATACATAAATTATTGGAGAGAAATTCTTCTCAAGAAAAACAATGAATATGAATTCCCCATTAATTCAGGAACAGGATTCAAATTTAAAATAAAAAACATTCCTGTATTCACAAATATATGTGACTTAAATAATCCTCGCATAAACAATCATAATGTATCAAGTCATCATTTGCTGCTGCAAGGAGTACAATTTAAAGAAATACCATTATTGTTTTCAACCAATAATGGTAATAGAACCGCCACTGATACACATCCTATGCGAGGTTTATTGATTAATAAACCGTATGAGACAGGAGTAAATGATTTTTTAGAAAAAAGCATTACCTTGGGCATAATATCTCCTTCACAAGATGCTCTAAGATTCTATCAGTTTTTAGAGAACCAAAATTCAAAGATCAAGAAACACAACGATAAAGATAATTACATAATTGATTATGAAGGATTTTTTGCAATCTATGGGGTTAGTTTAAGTTTCCCTACTCCAAATGATAATGAATGGGAAAGAATCAATGAACCTCTAATTATGGGGATAAAAGAAACAGCACAACAAATCAAACAGTTGATTTGCGATAGTATCGTAAAAATTAGTTCGACCACTCGTCGTAAAATAATTGTAATCTATATTCCTCAAAGATGGGAACCCTATACATCGTACCAACTAGATGGGGAGTCATTTGATTTACATGATTATGTTAAAGCTTTTTGCGCAGAAAAAGGTATTATGTCACAATTAATACGAGAGAAAACAATTAATGATACTATCCAAAAATGTCAGATTCATTGGTGGCTTTCTTTATCTTTCTTTGTTAAATCATTCAGAACTCCGTGGATTCTTGCAAACACAAATAATACAACCGCATTTGCAGGTCTTGGATACAGTGTTGAAAACAAAAAGGATATAAACGGACATATTGTTTTAGGATGTAGTCATATTTATAGTTCCAATGGAGAAGGTCTAAAATATAAGTTAGCAAAAATTAGTAATGATAAAATTCAATGGAGACATAAAAAACCACATCTTTGTTATGATGATGCTTATGAATTTGGAAAAAGTATTGTAAATTTATTCTATGAATCTATGAATGAATTACCTAAGCGAGTTGTGATTCATAAAAGAACTTTTTATACGGACGAAGAAAAGCAAGGTATAATTGATAGTATTTCAGATAACAAAAAAATTGAATCTATTGATTTAATTGAGATTAATTTCGAAAATAATATAAAATATGCTTCTAGCAAGATTCACGACGGAAAAGTTGATATTGATGGCTTTTCTGTATCAAGAGGTACTTGTATTCAACTAAGCAGCAAAGAGGCATTATTATGGGCTCATGGGGTTATTCCTTCTGTTATAAATCCTAATTGGAATTTTTATCCCGGAGGCAGATATATTCCAAAACCTTTGCGTATAATTAAACATTATGGAACAGGAAGTTTAGAGCAAATTGCCAATGAAATATTAGGACTTACAAAAATGAATTGGAATTCATTAAATATGTATTCTCAATTACCAGCAACTATATCATCGTCCAATGACATTGCAAGAATTGGAAAATTAATAGGGGCTAATTCTATGCACGAATATGATTACAGGTATTTCATTTAAACAAAGTTTCTCTATTGAATGATTACTAAATCATTTTTAGATTTTGGAAATTTGAAGATATAGTTTATCTTTGTATTCAGTATTCTCCATGAGCAAACTACCGCAAAAGCACGTAACAAATTAGTAGGATAATTCATGGGATATGCCTGAAGCAAAAAATATAAAGTTTTATATATCAGCGTGGTAACTCTGCAAGGAAAATCCCATGCGATATTAAAACAAAGAGATATTTGAAAATAGAATCGTTCTTATAGCAAGCAAAACGATAAAACATAATCGTGTGCTAAATCATGTGGATTTCCGAATGGAAGAAACTATAAAACGGTGATAATCAACAGAGAGAAGATAATAGTTCTCTTGCTGGTGGCACCACTTCAAAATAAAAAACGTTGTGAATCATCTTTCGCAACGTTTTTTATTTATCTCCACAAACTATATTAGTAACCTTTTTATGGTTCAAACTAGTACTTCAACAAAGTAGAAAATCCCGTAATAACCGAACTGAACTAAAGACATAACCTGAATTATATTTTTCTAACTGCTCACAGTCTGTCGATGCAGCCCATGCCGCTGACAAACACTGTATCTTTACGGAATAGCATGCCTCGATATCAGAAACCGCATCTCCTACATATATCATTTCATTCGACTTAAAGCCATAATATAATGATATGGCCTTCATTGCTTCTGATTTTCTGTTCTTTTCAGAAGAGCCGGTTTCTATTCGGTCAAAACACCCATCCATACCAAATTGTTTCAATGTAATATCACAACTTCTTATACCTTTCCCCGTAATAAGAACTACTATTACATTTCTTTCATGTAATTGCCCGATCAATGTTTTCATCCCTTCAAATGGCTTGGGACATAAAATGGCATGCATTTCTTCATAAATTACATAGAAATCATTTAATGCCTTCTCCCGACTATTACCGGA
The DNA here is from genome assembly GCF_000159855.2 of Bacteroides sp. 3_2_5. Classification (NCBI taxonomy): domain Bacteria; kingdom Pseudomonadati; phylum Bacteroidota; class Bacteroidia; order Bacteroidales; family Bacteroidaceae; genus Bacteroides; species Bacteroides sp. 3_2_5. The sequence goes on from NZ_JH636043.1 coordinate 29,593, forward strand.
AACCACTTGATTGATCATACCTTCTTCATTTAATCCGAAGGTCCGCGCTATCTCGTCATCTGATAATTCATGATCTACATAAGGAGTAGTCGCCTCTCTGAATGCTGCTAAACATAGCGGAATAGTATCTCCTATCGTACCATCCAGATCAAAAGCTACCAGCCGGATCATATTTTTCAGATTTATTGATTTGACGAATCACCCTACATGGGTTTCCAACAGCCAGACTGTTTGCAGGAACATTTTTGGTAACAACACTTCCGGCACCAATAACACTTCCCTTACCAATAGTAACCCCGGGCAATATAATAACTCCACCACCGATCCAGCAACCATCTTCAACAGTGACTGGAAGGGCAAATGTATGACGGACATATCGAACTCCCTCCGGTGCCTCAACAGGTGTTAACCGTTCATTCAAATCAATGGGATGCGTTGCCGTATAAATCTGGACATTAGGAGCAATCAGTACATTATTACCAACTGTAATCTTATTGCAATCGACAAACACACAGCCTATATTTACCGTAACATTATCACCAATATGAATATTACATCCATAATCGCAGAGAAAAGAATGTCCTACGGAAACCTCTGTTCCGATACTACCGAACATTTCTTTCAGAATCGCATATTTTTCTTCTTTTTGTTCATAAGACAGTGAATTGTATCTCATCAACAAACGGTGAGTTTTTCCTTTTAGTTCTAGAAAAACCGGAGCATGGCAATCATACCATTCACCAGCCAAGCATTTCTCCATCTCTGTTTTCATTCGTTCCCTCCCATGCGGATTTATAAGAAAGTAACAATTTCATCCTTGTCCTTTCGGGTAGTAAAGTGATCAGATTGCTCTTGGATATATCCCAATGATACAATAGCTACCGGATATCTTTCGGACGACAGCCCGAAATTAGCTTTAAACAATTCCGGATCAAAGTTGCACACCCAACAACTTCCCAGCCCTATTTCGGCTGCGGCTAAACAGATATGCTCTGTAGCAATAGCAGCATCGATATCCGCATGATTTTTGTTATCGGATTTACGTACCCATGCTATCGATTTATCGGCACAAACAACAATGTATACCGGTGCCCGTGCGAACCATTCTCTATTATAACATTGCCGTAAATTCTGTTTTTGTTCTTCACTGGCTACCACCATGAAATGCCAAGGCTGATAATTAACTGCAGAAGGAGCTAAACGGGCACATTCAATGATATAGTCGATTTTATCCTGTTCGACCCTGTCTGACTTATAATTTCTCACCGAGAAACGTTTTTTTGTAAGTTCTAAAAAGTTCATATCCTATCAATTTTTTATATTTAAAGCAAAGTTATACCATTTCCAGATCTATTATTATGTATTACTTTTCGTTGTATCGGTAAAATTACGTTTTTTAGACTATATTTGTCTTATGAAAAGAGAAAACTTACATCAACCGTTTGAGATTAATTTCAGTGAGTTTGACGAGTCAATGCTAAAAGAACACGACCATACTTTTTTTGAGTTGGTCTACATCTTATCGGGTACAGGTATCCAATGGATTAACAATAATAAATTTTCTTATCACGACGGACACCTATTTATGATAACTCCCGGAGACTCACATTCATTTGAAATACATTCCACTACTAAGTTTATCAATATTAAGTTCAATGATATCTACATTCATTCCGCTGTTTTCGGTACAGAAAACATAAAACGATTAGAATTTATCTTACAGCATGCCAACCACCAACCTGGCTGTATTTTACGAAATCGAACAGACAAACTACTCGTAAAACCTATGATTGAAGCCATCATCAGGGAATACGTCAATAGAAACTTATATAGCAAAGAAATCATAACGCAACTGATAAACACCATAATAATAGTCGTTGCACGCAATATCGCCATGTTTCTGCCTGAACAAGTAAATGAATGCTCCGAAGAGAAATCACTCGGTATACTGCAATATATCCAGACCTACATTTATCAATCCGAGAAAATCAAAACGAAAGCTATCAGTCAACATTTCGGCATTTCAGAGAATTATTTGGGACGTTACTTTAAAAAACACACAAACGAAACAATGCAACAGTACATACTGAATTATAAACTGAAACTGGTAGAAAACAGATTATTGCATAGCGAAATGAGAATCAGTGAGATTGTAGCAGAATTAGGTTTCACCGATGAAAGCCATTTAAATAAACTATTTAAAAAATACAGAGGTTGCAGCCCCACAAATTTCAGAAAGAATAATGCAGTATAGCCCCAATAATAAGTTATACAAGTTTCAGACGCCCTATTCGTCTGATATGCCCGATATCTTCTCCTTCTTTACATTTTCCTTTTGTTGCTCTCTATACTGTCGCGGAGGCATGCCATACCTTTTCGAGAACAGTTTATAGAATGTTCCGCGGTTGTTGAATCCGGTCTGGTCCATAATCTCTTCAATAGTAAGATTCTTGGCTATTAACAGTCGTTCTGCCATTGTTAGACGGTATTCCTTAATGATATCAGCAGGAGACTGTTCAGTTATCGGTTTTAGTTTCCGGTAGAACTGGCGGGTACTATACCCCATCTCACTACTTAGCAATTCCACTTGTAAATCGGGATTTGCAATATTCTTCTCTATAATCTCGAGCATTTTATCCAGGAACTCCTGATCTTCTTTATGTATACAATTACCATGTTCCATAGTGAAGGAACTGAAAATAGAGCTATAATATTCTTTCAAGTCTGCCTCCCGTTTGATGAGACGATAAACGATTTTCTCCAGATACTTCACGTTAAAAGGTTTGGTAACATAGGCTTCTGCTCCTGACTCGATGCCCTTTACCTGATCGTCTTCGTGATGTAGGGCGGAAAGGAGGATCAGTGGAATATGACTCCATAATTTGTGTTGCTTTATCTTCTGAGCAAACGATAGTCCATCGATACCGGGCATCATGACGTCTGAAATAATTAAGTCGGGTTGCTTCTGCTCCAGACTGCTCAATGCATCTTTTGCATTATCAAAAGAGCACACATTGTATTTGTCTGCAAAAAGTTCTGAAACGAACCATAACATGGAATTATCATCATCAATAACCATGATGGTCCGTTTACCCGTATCAAACTCTATGGCAGTCTTTTCTAAAACAATAGGTTCCTCCGTAGCCGTATGTAATAGTCCGGTTTCATAAGTAGTTTGTGTAGTTTCCCGTTCAGTTATGGGAAGATTGGGCAAGGTAACGGTGAATGTTGTCATTTCATAGAGAACACTATTTACGCTGATTTCCCCATTCAACTGCGTAATCATGCTCTTACAAATAGCTAATCCAAGTCCTGTACGAGAATTCTTACCGTTCATCTCAACAGAATCCAATATTTTATAACGATCGAATATTTTGGATAAATTTTCTTTGGCTATCCCTTTTCCAGAATTGGATATACAAAAAATTAACGACTGGTTTTCCACTTTCAACTCTATTGTGATAATTCCTTTGTCGGGCGTGTACTTAAAAGCGTTGGATATTAAATTGCTGACAATCTTATTGAAGCAACTGATATCCGTATTCCATTCAATGTCCGGAGAAATATGCAACTGATAATTCATTTCTTTATTTTCAGCCAGTTCTTCGAAAGATTCCGCTATGCTTCTAACCTTTTCCGACACGGATAACTGTTGAATAGAAAGTACTTTATTGCCGGTTTCCAATCTGCGAAATTCAAGTAACTCTAAAATCAGATTATTCAGTTTTTCAGTATTTTGTTGTATCATCTTTGCATACTTCTGAGTGTATGCGTCAATCTCCGGATTGGCAAGTATCTTCTCACAAGGACCATAAATCAGGGTCAGTGGCGTACAGAATTCATGAGTGATATTAGTGAAAAAACGCAATTTTGATTCGTAGATTTCTTCTTTCTTCTCCCGGTTCATCTTGTCCAACATACGGTGTTGTTTGCGACGGTATATATAAATGAGCCTATATATCCCTGCAGTGCACAACAGTGCAAATAGAATGAAATATACCATATAGGCCAGCGGACTGAGATACCACGGCGGAGTGATACGAATAATGACGGATTGTGTTTGGCTTTCTTGCCCGTTTATATTGTTTTTGTATTTTACTAATAAAGAATATTCACCCGGAGCAAGATTAGAGAAAATAGCGCTGGTGGATGTTCCGTTTTCTATCCATTGGTTGCTCATTTCTTCAAGCTTATAATAAAAAGAATAGTTGTTGCCATTGATGTAATCAATAGCCATAAAATTTAGCTGAAAGAAGTTTTGACTGTAATCCAGTTGAAGGATTGTTTTACCTTCCTTTTCATAAAGAAACTTATGAATATTGTGTTCTTTGCCAAAGATAGACAGTCCTTTCAGGGTGATTTGCGGCATATACTCTTCGGTGATACAGTCATTTGTCTGAATGGAAATAAAACCATTTGTACCTCCAAAAAACAGTGTTTCCGAAACGACATCTTTATAGAAAGCACCATCACTGAACTCGGTGATTTCCAATCCATTTCCACTGTTATAGGTTTGCCCTGTACGAGTCTCGGGGTTGAAGCGTATCAATCCCTGGTTGGTACTCAACCAAAGATCGCCTTGGTGGTCCTCTAAAACTCCGTGTACAGTGTTATTTAAAAATAAGTCCGCTTTCCTATATAAGGAATCATCTTGTTCAAGATGCAACAACCCCGAGCTAGTTCCTAACCAATAACCTTTTGCGTTTTTGTAAATAGCAAAAATGTCGTTAGCTGTCTGACTGCTTACAATACTGTCAAAACGATGCGGAATCATTTCCCCTGTCTCTACATTCATGCGGTATGCACCGCAACCACGATTGCCAAACCAAAGTATGGAGTCGTTTTCCTGGTAAGAAGTAAAGAAATAGTTCGAAGCCATACGCCCGTTATCAATAACAGTACGGGAAGCAGATTTTACAGTAGGAGTAGCAGTAGAAGCATCAAAGATAACTTTTACAATGCCTTCACCTACCGTAGATACCCATAAGGTCGTATCATTCGGTTGTTTTATAGAATGCACATACTTCACTTTTTCTCCATTGGCAATGATAGGCAGTTCTTTTAATTGCCTGCTTAAGTACGAATAATAATTAATTCCATTTTCGGTTCCGATCCACAATTTATCTTTGCATCCGGGAGCAAAACAATAGACGGAATTATCTGCCAGCGCACTATTATATGGTGTAATCCGATCAGACGACATAGGCATACTGTTATCCGGAGTATACTTTTTAATGCGGAGTATCCCACTTCCTTTGGTTCCTATCCAAAGCGTTTGCTCCTGATCGTAGTAAAGAGCCCTAACCGGATTACTTATTTGATATACAGGAGTGTCTAAAAGAGTATTGGTAATAGAAAAGGTGTCATTATAATACATGTATACTCCTTGTCCGTCTGTTCCTATCCATACAATATCTTGAAATTTATCTTTCATCAGACAGAAAATACCGGAATGTATTTCTGTTTTCTGTATCTGATATTTCATCTTTTGAGAGGACATATATTTTAGAACAATGAGACCACTGTTTTTGAAACCGATGTAGTAATCGTTTTTTTGCTTGATGATGGAAGATACTTCCCCATGCACTTCAATCTGACCTCTTAGGTCAGCTATATAGTATGCTTGCCGGTTATTAAAATCATATTCGTAAAGAGCGTAGGTTTCGTCAATAAAGTAAGCCATATCTTTCTCGGCAAAGGCATGGTATAATTTACACGAATGCGTAAAAAGATTCTTACGGGTTAATGTCAGCCCCTGTTTTGTATTCTCAATACGATAACTTTGAGTCTCTTCATTGGAGGTAAATATCCATAAAATATCGTTTGAATCTACAGTCATAGAGAGTACATGGCTAAATTCAAGATTGGGAATTTCCAATCTATTGAAAGATTGTGCTTCTCGCTGATAATAATAAAGATAGCCATCATCTTTCAGAATAAAAAGCATGTCATCCTTATTGTTAGCCATAAAGTATTGCCCTTTGAATTCAGTGAAACTCTGACTGGTCTGTTGCTTGGTATCTAAGCGATTCAATCCATAATTAGTCTGCACCCATAATATATCCTTCTCCGATTCGATGATTTGATTTATCAAGTTTCCGGAAAGTAAGGTTTTGGAAGAGCTTATTGGGGTATACAAATATATGTCGGTTCCATCAAAGATATTCATGCCATCGCAAGAGCCGATCCAAATGATGCCCCGATCATCCTGATAAAGAGAGAGAATAGCACTATTTGAAAGACCATCTCTATTGGAAAATTGTCTCAAACTGTATGCATGAACCTCCAAAGGCAGGCAAAATAGTAAGCAAAGAAAATACAGTAGTGACAAGTATGTTCGATAAATGTATTTCATGTTAGATATAATGCATTAGTGGGTTCACAAAGATAATACATGCCGGACAAATAATTCTCAAGTGCATGATAAATGTTTTCTCCCGAAGAGATTGCCATTTCTATCAAAATAGTATCCGAATCCGGACTTGCTCCACAACTTCTCCCTGCAAAGCAATATGAAAGGAGAGAAATGATGCAACCAGTCCGGATTGGATAAAGATCAAGATAGGATTATCACTCAATGACAGAGGCAAATCCTCCGTTACGTGCCAGACGCACTATTATTTTATCTCCTTTTTTAAGAGTATATTCTTTTTTTCTGTAATCCATAGCTTGTCGGTTAGCATTAACCCCATCCTCAAAAGAAGTCATCCGATAAGATTGTCCTTCTTTCAGGAAGTCAAAATCCAATTCAAAGGTTCTCTCTTGCTGTCGGTTGTTAGTCATGCCACCGATATACCACTTATCTCCTTTACGTTTTGCCACAATCACATATTCCCCAGCCTTAGCTTTCAAAGCAATGGTTTCATCCCATGTCTGCGGGACTTGAGTAATATATCGGGTACATTCGTCATTGCGATAGTAAAGTGTAGGATTGTCCGCCATCATCTGCAACCCACTTTCGAAAATAACAAATAAAGCCATTTGGTAAGCTCGTGTACCTATACTGGCTGAATTAGGACGTTCGGAACAATAAATTTCCGGTTGCATACTAAGCATGGCACCCGGCGTATAGTCCATTGCACCAACCGCATTTCTCATAAAAGGCAGATATATGCTGTTGTCCGGTCGACATCCACCCATTTGTTCCATTCCTCTTACGCCCTCATAAGACAATACATTCGGATACTTATATTCCAATCCGGCAGGCTTAAATGCCCCATGAAAATCGACAAACAGATGGTGCTTGGCAGCCTCTCGGGCTACTCTTTCATAATAATTCACCATCCACTGGTCACTTCTGTCCATGAAGTCGATTTTGACTCCCTTCACACCCCATTTCTCGAAAGTCTCAAACAGCCCGAAATTGTTTTCTACAGTGAGCCATGTCAACCAAAGCACAATGCCTACATTTTTTTCTTTGCCATAACGAATGAGTTCATGCACATCTACCGCAGGATTTGGTGTATAGGGATCACGGGTACTCATAGCCCAGCCCTCGTCCATAATAATATATGGTATACCATAATTAGCAGCAAAATCAATAAAATATTTGTAAGTATCGAGATTGCATCCTGCTACAAAATTAACATCCGGTCCGTAGGGAGTAGCACCGTTCCACCATTCCCAGCTTGCCAATCCGGGCTTAATCCAGGAAGTATCTTCCAATATGTTCTTTTCGGCCAATCTATAAGACATCGTATTCTCAATGAGTTGGCTATCTTCTGTACTAATGACAAAATAGCGCCAAGGGAAATTACGCTTTCCACTGGTTTGTGCTATATAGTCGGCTTCTTTCAGTATTTTGACACTCCGATCACCGTCTTCTCCAAATTCAAGAGGTACTCTGGGAAATACAGAAACCATACCATTGCTGCCATTACTTTTCAGAAAAACAGCCGGATAATCGGTTAGTGATGTTTCACTGATTAATATCTTACTTCCTTTTTGAGTATCAATCAGAATTGGCAATAAAGCCATTGAGGCAGATGATTTCCATTCTTTGCTATACAAATGGGTATATTCTTCTTCATAAGCCGTTTTAAAACTTCCGGACTGTTGCATGTGTAGCAAATAATTATCAGGGAAGTTCACTTGGAGGGTCTCATTCTTCACATTGATCATTCCTTTCTTATTGGTTATAAAACGGTAGGCAATTCCGTCATTGAAGGCACGAAACTCTACGGAATAACCTCCTTTGAAGTCTAGAAGAAGTTGGTTGTACCGATTACTTACAGACGAAAATTTCAATGGAATAACAGGCTTTAAAGACTCGTCTATATTCTTATGGCTTACTTTAGTCATTTTAGGATTCGTTCCCAATTCCTGGTCACCGATTTCCATTGCAAGGTGACACTGCTTTAACAATGTCTCATTCCGGCAAATGACATCGTAGTAGATTTTATCTGAGAGATTCACTGAAATCTGAATATTCCCATCCGGCGAAGCCAGCTTATGTATGTTCTGTCCCTGAATATACAAAGAAATACTAAAAATTAATAGCAGCAGTAATTGTTTTTTCATACTAAATGATGTGTTTTAAAGTTTTATTATTTGCAAAATTAGCACATAAATAGAACATTCTGTTCTGCATTTGTGACATATATGTATCCATTTATGTCATTATGGGTTCTATATACTTTAATGTCATGTATTTGGGTGCGTTTTTAAGTATAGATTTCTATCTTTGTACAAATGAATAAAACTAAAATAATGTGTATATCAAAGTAAAAACTAAAGGGTATGAAAAACAAATGTATGCTAGTTGTAATTTTACTGATCTTGTCAGGTACAGCATTTGCAAAAATTGTGCTGCCACCTATTTTCTCTGATAATATGGTGTTGCAGCAACAAACCAATGCTCCCATTTGGGGTGAAGCGCAGCCTATGAAAACTGTAAAAGTAACCACCTCATGGGATGGGAAGACGTATGCGGTTCAGGCTGATAAAGCAGGAAAATGGAAAGTAACTGTTCACACGCCTGTTGCCGGAGGACCATACGAGATTGCCTTGACAGATGGTAAGAAAGTAAGTTTAAAAAATGTGATGATTGGCGAAGTATGGATATGTTCGGGACAATCGAATATGGAAATGCCATTAGGGGGATGGGGAAAGATTACAAATTACCAGAAAGAAATTACAGAAGCCGGACACTCTAATATACGACTTCTGCAAATAGAACAAATCAACAGTACCCAACCGGAAACGAATATAAAAGTCCGCAATGACAGTTGGCAGGTTTGTTCACCGATAACCATCCCTGAGTTTTCTGCTACAGCTTATTTCTTTGGCAGAGAAATCTCAGAGAAACAAAATGTTCCGGTTGGCTTGATACATACTTCTTGGGGAGGCACAAACGTTGAATCCTGGATAAGTGGAGAAGTCTTGAAGGAGATGCCGGAATTTGTGAAAACAGTGGAGTCCATTCAGAAGATGCCGGGTGATAAGAAAATACTCAAAGCAGAATATTTAAAGGAGCTCACTGCCTGGAATAACCGTGTGGACGAAGGTTTTGCTGAAGGAAAACCGGTAAGAGCTGCTGCATCATTAGATGACAAAGATTGGGAAAGTATGAATTTCCCGGGTGAAGTGGGTCCACAATTGGCCGGCTTTGATGGAGTTATGTGGGTTAGAAAAGAAATCGAAATTCCCGCTAGTTGGGCAGGTAAAGATGTACAACTATCCCTGGGGGCTATTGATGATAATGATATTACTTATTGGAATGGAATAGAAATAGGCCGTACAGATGGGCCGACTCTTCAACGCAAATACATCATTCCGGAAAAAATGGTAAAGGCTGGAAAAGCAATATTAGCCATTCGAGTCTTGGATACAGGTGGTAACTGTGGCATTTGGGGAGACCTTTATCTTCGCTCTACAAATGATGAACAGATTAGTCTGTCCGGTGATTGGAAATATCAGGTTGCTGCGGATACTCATAAGGTAGGGGCACTTCCGATAGACAGATCCGTAGATCCCAATTTACCGACTTCCCTTTATAATGCAATGATTCATCCACTGATATCTTATGGTATTCGAGGAGCAATTTGGTATCAGGGTGAGAATAATTCTTCCAGAGCCTATCAGTATCGGGAACTTTTCCCATTGGTAATAGAGAATTGGCGCCGGGATTGGAAACAGGATTTTCCATTCTATTTTGTGCAACTGGCCAATTTTATGCATGAAGTTTCCCAACCGGCAGAATCAGAGTGGGCAGAGCTTCGTGAAGCACAAATGCGTGCATTGGCAGTAGGCAATACCGGTATGGCTGTAATAATAGACAGAGGTGACGCCAACGACATTCACCCTAAAGATAAACAAACCGTAGGACATCGACTGGCTTTGATTGCCCGTGCCAAAACATATGGGGAAAAACTGCCTTATTCCGGCCCGATCTATCGCTCCCATCAGATTGTAGGAAATAAGATAATTCTTTCTTTTGATCATACCGATGGTGGATTGAAAAGTAGCGATGGCAAGGAGTTGAAAGGCTTTGCTATAGCCGGGCGCAATCATGAATTCCATTGGGCCAAAGCTGAGATAGACGGAGACAAAATTATAGTCAGTGCACCTGAAGCGGTACCTTATCCGGTTGCTGTGCGATATGCTTGGGCCAATAATCCGGTCTGCAATTTGTATAATGGAGCAGGACTTCCAGCTTCACCTTTCCGAACAGATGACTGGAGAGGAATTACGCAAAAGGATTAATTGTTCTCATAAAATACCCTCATCCTTTGTCACTGTTAAACGAAAGGTATGAGGGTATTTTGTAAATGCTGATATATGGCCTCCAAGGGTATCCTGAATGTTACATAAATAAATTACCGGATTACTACTTTCTGCACCCTTGTCGTATGAGATAAACATTTATCGTCCACGTAAACTATAAAACCTTTTCCCCTACCATATTTTTTCCCTTTCTTATCAAAAATAATGGTAATGGTTTTGCCTTGGCAATATACATTATCCAAACAAAAATAGTCCCAACATCCATCAGGAACAAGAGGGTTTATGATAATACTTCCATCTTCCTGCGGACGAACTCCCATTAATCCTGAAATAATCAAATTACAAAAAGAAGAGTGGTTATAATCTTTCCCTCTTTCTACACCACCTTTAGAATCATCCCAAGTTCCGTTTTTCCATGATTTCAGGCGAGTCCTCGATATCCAGTCTCCCGTATAGGGATTGATATTTTCATCAATCCAACAAATCGTATCGTTATTGACTGATAAAATACGATGACTATTACTGTATATGTTCAAAAGACTTAAATAATCTTTTTTAGTGATGATGGGAGAATCATAACTATTGAAATAGTTAGCCATTGCTGCCAGTGTCATGGAAGTCAAATAGGGCCAGCTGGGACCATTCCATTGACATTCGTGTCCTTCGTATGAAATCTTGAAATCAGGGCAACGCTGTTCTACAGTAGTTGGGCCATAGGCTGCTTCAAATCCCTTGGAATCAAATAGTTGTTTCCATGCTATGGAATAGTTATCCGGCGGTATATTATAGAACCAGGGAATGTATCCAAGAAGTTCACGTGCATAAGAGAATTCCATCTTGCCATTTAGAGGTATAACCTTATAGAAATCAGCCTGTTTATCCCATAGCCTCCGGTTTATTATTCCTTTTAACTTATCAGCCTTCTTCTGATAGGTCCGGGCTTCCATGTCACGATCTACTATTGAAGCTATTTTTGCCAACGCAACAGCCTCACCGTACATATAGCTGTTAATGGTAGGGCGATAACCACGTCCACCTTCTGACAAATGTCCGGAAACAGACATCTCCATTCCATCCCTGTCGTCAACCTGCCAGAACATTCCAGTCGAATCCCGCTTTTCTTCTTCCCACTTTGCAAAGTTATCTTTTAGCTTGGGATACAAATCGGCCAGTAGCATTTTATCATTGTGAATTAAATAGTAATTGTAGATAGCGTCTGCAGCCCCAAAGCTGTATAGCCTCGGATTCCCGCTACCAGAAAACCAGAAAGAAGCATAATCAGATAAAATTTCAGCGTTTCTCAGCCACCGGCCCTCGTAGAAATGATGGTTAGCCGCACAACTGATGGTATTATACTTTCCGGCCCAAGGAACATCCGGCAAGAATTCAGTAATAACGAACCCGTCAGGAGTCTTCTTTATATGCTTTCTATAGGTCCACCATCGAAAATAATATGTTTTCTCCAACTCCTTATCCGGACACTCAAAAAATGGAATATTCTTTCTTAAAAAATCAGATGCACCACAGTTAGGGATATCTTGTTTATACAATTCATTATCTTCACGATTGAATTGATTGACGTAAGACTCGATTACTTCCGGAGCATCTTTAATGAGGAAGTTTTGCCCCTGCATGTGCAGGGGCAAAACTATACCTAAAGCTATAAATAACTTCTTTATTTGCATATAGCTTAGAAATTTAAGTCATGATTGTCATAAATAGCCAAACCAATCTGTTCCAAATGTTCATTCCGCCCATTGTACCAAAGCATCCAGCAGTCTTTCTCTTGAATGGCAAATGGCTTGTAAGTGGCACTGGCATCCCACCCACCTTCCGTAGGAGAAATGATCGGGTTTTCGGAGTATCTTTCCCAATCATTGATTCCGTCTTTGGAACGTGCCATTCCTATCTGCGCAAAATTAATGTCATAGAAACCGATATAAAACATTAAATAATCATTTTCGCGTTCTATCACCTGACATGCGGTAACCTTATGCTGTTCCCAACTTTGTGCAGGATCGGCTTTAAATATCGGATTTTTGTCCCATTTAGTCCAATGTAACCCGTCTTTACTCGTTGCATAACCGATAGCATCGGGTTCATATTGTTCTCCTCCGGAATACCACATTTTAAAAATATTCTCGTGTTTATCCCAAATTACATGAGGACACATGACCGCAACTTTCTCCCAAGGCTGTTCCGCTGACAAGACCGGTTCTTTGCTTTGCCGTTCAAAGTTATAGCCGTCTTTACTTATAGCATATCCAATCCATGACTTACCGTCATTTTGTCCCGTATACCACATGTGATACAGTCCGTCTTTGTAAACAACAACCGGACGATTCATGTCAGCCTCCCAACTACTGCCTTCAACAGGTGGCAAAACTATTTGCGGCGCACTCCAATTTTTTCCATCTTTACTTGTGGACAATGCAATACTTTTTTGGGGGTGCCAAGAACTGTACATTTTATAAGAGTCACTATCTTTCAGTACACAAATATCGAATACCGTACCTAAATCGCCACCACCCAAGACAGGATTATTTTCATATTTTACCCATTTTCCTGTGGCCTCCTCTTTTTGTATTGTTTTCTTTGGGGAGGTAGTGCAACTACAAATTCCGATGATGACGGTAAGGCTAATCAATGTCTGAATTACATTTTTCTTCATATTCATTTTCTGTTTTTTACCTTTGCTTTTCCCCCTCCCTACAGACAGGGAAAAACAAAGGTATGGATATTACATTAAATTTTTAACTTTAACTATTACTATTTTTCCCAGCCGGGATTTTGTTTCAAGTCAGGATTCAACACCAATTGTTCAGTAGGAATCGGCTGAAGATACGCTTTTGTTGGGTCGAAATGAAAATGTCCGTCCGGAATGTGGCGTTGATAAGGTTCAAAATAACCTTCACTGTCCACCCAGTAGTTGTCCTGATTACGTTCGGGACTCCAATGCCCCACCTTTTCCATGAAATCTGCCTTATTGATTGCGGCGGGAATGTGGAAGTCGTTTTGGAAATACTTCACTAACCAATCCAGGTTTTCAAACTGAGCAGCGTTTGCCCCCTGTATTCTATCGTGATTCCATAAGTGGTGGGCACGCCAACGCTTTAAGTCATCGTGGCGGTAACCTTCACATGCTAATTCTATACGGCGTTCACGTCGAATCTCCTGTAGCAGATTGGAAACCGGTACCCCCTCATAACCTCTTGCTGCCGTAAAGTCTCCCTTCGGATCGGTATAACCTACGGAAAGTGTGAGATGTGGCATACCTACCCTATCACGCAGTTTATTAATGGTAATGTCTAAATCATTCTGTGTGATGTTACCCAGTTCAGCTCTTGCCTCTGCATAAATCAGCAGTGCTTCAGCATAGCGAAAAATGATACTTCCTTTGATACTTCCCGAAATGGTCTCCTGTTCGTTGGCATCGGGATCAGCACCTTTGGCCAGTTCATATCCTGTGGAACACTTCTCTACACCGGAAAGGGTAATATTCGGCTTTATGAACACAACCGTTGTATCCTTCCCGTTGATAGTTCTCGGACGTCCGGGAGTAAACATTGTTTGTGCCAAGCGTGGGTCACGGTTGGCAACCACATTCAATAAATTAGTATCCCCTGCATAATTTTCGGCCAGGCTTATCGGCAATGCCTGTGTACCGTCTTCACTGATGCAGAGATAGGAATCAACCAATGCCCTGGTCAATCCTACACCGGCACCATTACGTCCGGGATTACGGTTATCATTGTGCCAAAATCCCAGTGAGCGATCAAATTTCTTCCATAGCATAATCTCCTTGCTGCTTGAATAGTCCCAACGGTTGAACAGTGTGTGATAGCCGTCTTCCACGCCCATGTTGTCCAAGTCAAACAACTGGCTGTCAATGACCAACTTCGCCATTCTGGCCGCTTCTTCCATATAAGCCTGTACATTTCCCTCTCCGGCGAAAGGCGTACCGGCATGATACTTCTCCCAAGTGGCTTCGAACAGGGCAATTCGTGCTTTGTATAGCATAGCTGCCTCTTTTGAGACACGTCCGGTCTCCTGCTGACTATATGTCGGTAATCTGTCTATGGCATCATCCATGTCATTCAGAATCTTATCAGCTAACTCGTGCCGCTTCAGGCGAGGGCCGTACAATTCTCCTGATTCAAGATCCAGTGTTTTATCAATCCAGGGAGCACCGCCAAACTTCCGCAGAAACTGTTCATAGTAGAGCATAGCTCTGAAGAAGTAAGCTTCACCAATGTATTTGCGGGCTTTTTCCGGTTCGGGAGACTTGTCACAGTTATCCAACAAAAAGTTGACACTGCGTATTTTTCCCCATTCAGTAGTTCCCCAGCCTTCGCCACTGGAAGGAACCTGGTGCAAACCTTCAATCAAGTCTTTGTTATCTTGATAATTGTCACTAAGCAGGTTATCCGAACCTCGGTCAATATGATAAATATAGTTGTTAGGCGAGCCCCAAAATGAGGTATAAAACTGATTTACGTACAGTTTGCATTCATCTGCCGTATAGGTCAGATTCACATCCGCAATCTGATCCAGTGGGTCTCTTGCCAACCAGTCTTCACAAGAAGAGATTGCCATGCCGGTAAATAGGCAAAGTGTATAGATTAACTTTTTCATCTTTTTGTATTTTTAGAGTTTTAGAATGTAACGTTAACACCAAAGGAAATTGACTTGGAGATGGGATATGCACCGCCCCACGGAGCTTCGGGATCAAAGTTCTCGTTAATACCGGAGAAAGTCAGCAGGTTATCTCCACTGAAGTAAATGCGTACTTTTTCCAGCCCTACCTTATTAATAATAGCTCCCGGTAACGAATATCCCAACTGAATGTTCTTCAGGCGGCAATAAGCACCAGTATCCATGTAACGGGTCTGTTTCTGCAAATTCTTACTGGTGCTCCACAAATAGAGTCTTGGTAACCATGGATCCGGATTACTTCCATCCTCACGCCAGCAGTCCAGTGTGTTTTTCCATACATTGGAACCCCATTGCCCACCTCCGAGTCCAAAGGCAACAGGACCTTCCAGCCATAAGTCACGTTTCATGGTTCCTTGTAAGAACATCGAAAAGTCGATACCGTTCCAGTCTGCATTGAAGCCAAAACCAAAATTATAGCGGGGAGTATCATTACCAATGATAGAGAGGTCTCCATGGTCTTCCAGCGTCTGATTTCCATCGTTAATGTTAGGATCATCATCCAGATTCACATACTTGATGTCACCTACAACCCAGTCACCACCAAACTTGTTCTGTACGCCAGAATCGTTAATGGCTTTCGCTTCAGCAGGATCGGTCATTATATGATCGGTGGTATATCCCCATATGGTCCCCATCTTCTTACCTACGTAGTAGTCATATATCAGCCCCTTGGGATTTGAATATTTCAAAACAGTTCCTTGGTAATCTGAAAGATTGAACGATACACTGTAGTTGAATGATTTGGATGCCAGCGAGAACTGGTCTCTCCATCCGAGTGTCAGTTCCCAACCCTCATTACGTATATCGGCATTGTTCGTATCAGGAGAGTTTACACCCAGCACGGCAGGCAAAGTGACACCCTTTGTAATAAGTCCGATAATATCTCTTCTGTACCAGTCGAACGACATAGTAAGCCGATTGTTCAGTGCGGCGATGTCAACGCCAAAGTCCAAAGTACGATTCTTCTCCCATGTATTATAGGCAATCATATTAGGAGCACCAAAGGCACTGATTCGTTTGTCACCCATAATATAATCGGTCGTAGCGTTATAAGGTACGGTAGAGATATATTGGTAATTTTTTCCCCGCATATTGCCCAATTCTCCCCAAGATCCTCTTAAACGTAATTCGGAAAGTATCGAAGTATAAGGTTCGAAGAAAGCTTCCTTAGCCACATTCCAACCGGCGGAAAAAGCTGGGAAAGTTCCCCACTGGTGTCCTTTGGCATAACGGGAAGAACCGTCTCTGCGCAGGTCGAACTCAAAGAGATAGCGGCTCTTGTAGTCATAGTTGAAACGACCGAAGAAACCGAGAGTAGCATAATGATCCAGAGAATCCCAGGCCTCTATCTTTCCTGTACTGGTAGAAATGGACGGTTGGCCCGGTAATACCATCCCCATTTTATTGGCATAAAGACCGAAGTTCTTCTTATATTCCGACTGCATACCGGCCATTATCTTGAAATTGTGTCCCTTGAACTCTTTTTCATACGTAGTATATGCATTCATTGATGTGAAGTCATCATTGTTAGATTCCTGCCATACACGCGTATCTTCAGTTCCAAATCCACCTTCAAGGTAAGGCTCGTTGCTCACCGAGTAGGAATAAATGAGACCTTTGGAGTAACTACGTTTGTTCATCCATTTGTTGTAGGTAAAGTCGGCATTGATAGTCCAACCTTTCAGTGGCTTGATGACTACGTTAGCAGTGCCCCAGAAGTTATCGGTGTATGAGGTCTGAGGATTGGCATCGGCAATGAATACCATACGTCCGGCCGGAGAGAAATGTCCATTGGGATCACGCACAGGAATAGTAGGCCACACTACTTGTGTCCAACCAATCATATCGTTGACACTGCCACCCGGATTCATGCCGTAAGCGGGAGATACACTCTTTTCGTGTGAATAACGTACATTCAAGCCCACGGTCAGCCACTTCGTCACGTCAGTCGTAATTTTGGCCAACGCATTGTAACGTTGATAATGATCATCGTAATATCTCAGTTTGCCTTCGTCTTTCAAATATCCCAGAGACATGACGTATGTAGTCTTGTCGCTACCACCCCGAATTGAAATGTTGTGTTGTTGGTTGAGCTGGTTATTCTTGAACATAGCTTTTTGCCAGTCTTCGTTGGCATTTGAACGTCCGTCTCCCCAATCAGCCCAACGGTCCGGATTATCTCGTTGCGGCACGTTGTTGGGAATACTGGTCGGATCATAGTAATATTTTTCAATACGCTCCATCGTCTCCAGGTCAATAATACCACTACCGCCTCCATTGATGTCAGCTTCTCTAAAAAGTCTGGAAAACTCCAATGAACCGGCAGTTTTGGGTAGTACGGTCGGACTGTTGAACGAAAAATTATTGTTATAATTGATGACAGTCTTTTCATTCTTCTTACCTGACTTAGTGGTAACCAATATCACACCGTAGGCAGCTTGTGCTCCATAGATAGCACTTGCAGCAGCATCTTTCAATACAGTCAACGTCTCAATGTCATTGGGATTCAAATCATCGAAATAACCGGTTACACCGTCTATGATAACCAATGGACTGTAGGTTGCGTCCAGTCCGGCATAACCTCGGATATTGAACGATGCCTTCTTACCCGGACCACCGTCTCCATTGGAGATATTCAAGTTGGCTACCTTACCCTGAAGTGCTGCGGCAGCATTAGTTACAGGACGGTCCTCAAGTTCCTTCGCCCCCACTGTGGCAATAGCACCCGTAAGGTTGGCTTTCTTTTGTACACCGTAGCCCACTACCACTACTTCGTCTAACAATTCCGTATTGTTCTCTAATGTAATATTTAGAAAATTACCAGTTACTTTTACTTCCTGAGATAAATAACCGATAAAAGATACCACAATAGTAGAACCTTTTACAGCGTCGATGGCAAAACTACCGTCTATGCTAGTAATCACTCCGGTCGTGGTCCCTTTTACAACTACATTAGCACCAATTACAGGTTCGCCAATATTGTCTACAACCTTACCTTTTACTTGTATAGCCTGCTCTATGGCGGCCATCGCGTCCATACTTCCAAAAAGTAGCAATACCATTAGAGGTATTAGAATGTGTTTTTTTATTTTCATAATACTAACTTTGATTAAAAAGACATTTATTTTTCAACATCTGATAGTTCCTTGTTTATGTAAACAGGAAGAATGAGCTAGGAAGAGTTTTCTTTTGTCATACCAATTCTTTTTTAATAAGTGTTTATATTTATTTAGTTACTGCTAACCGAGCATACATCTCTACCATAGCAGCTTGCGTTAACAGCCACTTGCGGTCATCATGGGTTCTTCCACTGAAATCGATATCAAAAAGCCCCTTCTCATCACGCACATGTTCCCATGCATAATCCATGTTTTGATTGAAAGAGTTGATATATGTTTTATTATGGTCAGTTTGGTAGAGTTCAATGAACCCTCTCAGCATAACGGCAGTAAACCATACATCCCCCTTTTTAAGGAGTTTGAAAGGTTCCCCTTCTTCAGGTATAAAATTTATAAAAAATAGTTATAACACGCTTTTGCTATATTTTGAGCATCCTTCAAAAAATGGCTACGACCGGTAAGTTGATATAATAAAGTGGCAGCCTGCATCATTTGCCCACTATTGTAGGCATATTTAGACTTATCAATTTTCCCATCCAAAGAGATATTGTCAAAGTATAAATAATCGGTCGAATCTTGCAGTCTTTTTTTAGTCCACTCATATAGTTCCTGCCCTTTTATCAGGTAAGAACTATCTCGGATAGCTTTGAACATTTTTAATGCGAACACTGATGCCGGTGCGTTAGAACATGTATTTTTAGATACTTTCTTTTGCTCACACCAATAGATACCTCCACCTAATTTGTCATCTGCTCCACTCTCTATAAATTTCCAGATAAGCTGGGCTTTCTTCAGGTATTTTTCTTCTTTTGTATTTAGATAAGCATCTGTGAAGTCAATACCCAACCAGATATTATCATCGTAGAAGCGGTCGGATTGGGAAGCCGTGTTTATGTACGAGGCATAACCGACAGGGCTTCTGCTGATATCTAAATATTTTTCAAGTCCCCGCAATACCTTGTTATCGAGTAATGTCTTATAGCTCTCATCCCCGGTTGCTGCACATAGTGCATTTACAGCAGAAAATGTCCCGGAATAAGGCCATAAGTAAGAATATTGATTGGGGATTGCTTTTTGTTCTTCAGAAGCCAGATACGTGGCTGTGTAATTTCCTACATTAGAAGGATAATTCTCTCTTAACAAACAGGTTCCTGATACAGAATAATTTGCATATAAAGAATCAAGTGTTTGTGTAGCCCGTATCAGAGTTAAGCCACTATCTATAGTAGTTTGTTCTTGTGTATCGCATCCGGTCACAGTCAATGCACAAATGAAGATGATGAAAAGTACTTTTTTTGAGTTCATTGTCGCTCTGTTAGATTATTATTGTGTATCATTACTTTCTTTTAAAGAGGATATTTTTAAGATATCCTCTTTTCCTTTGTTTATAAAACCTCTTTCACCTAATCAATTTCTCTAATAACTACTGAAATCTGCCTGCAAAAGTATAAGATACACTGAAAGGTGCTTTATAAATCCATGACATAAAAGTATAGCTGTATCTTATGACATAAATTTGGATAATTATGTCCCGAAATCGTATAAGAAAAAGTGAGAAAAGAGAAAAAAAGATGATTTATGAAGAAGGAAAGAGAAAATTATATATTATCCATCAACAACCAAAGTACAATTCCGGTCAAACTTTGACGATTGGTAGAGCATCACTTTATCTCTTCCCCCGGTAGTATAATTAAGATCCGAAAGCAATTCATGTTATTTTGATCGCATTTCTTCTTTGGTAACGGGGATTTATTACATCGATTCCTGTTTTTTGCCTCAAATATGATTAAGCAGATAATAAAAAATGAATAAATATCACCCATTGGAAATAAAATGCCATATTTGCACAATATTATATTCATTTTACCTAAAACAAATTATCAAATCCCATGCATACCACCATTTTAGAAACCGAACGTCTCCTTCTTCGTCCTTTCCGGGAAACGGATCTGCAAGAGCTCTTTGAATGTTGCCAAAACCCAAACTTAGGAAATAACGCCGGCTGGGAACCACATAAAAGTATCGAAGATTCCAAAGAGGTCTTACATACTGTATTTATGGGAAATGAAGGAGTTTTTGCCATAATTCTCAAAGAAGATAATTCACTGGTGGGTTCTATCGGTATTATTACTGACCCCAAACGGGAAAATACCCGGACACGTATGCTGGGATACTGGCTGAAAGAGTGCCATTGGGGAAAAGGTATGGCCTCGGAAGCGACACGAACCATATTGGATTATGGATTTAACGTACTGGGATTGCATTTGATTTCAGCGAACTGTTATCCGCATAACACCCGTTCCCGACTTTTATTGGAACGGAACGGATTTGTATACGAAGGTATACTCCATGAAGCAGAAATGACTTATGACGGACATGTATACGACCATTTATGCTTTTATCAGAAAAAAGGAAGAGTGCCCATGGACTAAAAAGATCTTACGATGATATCCGCAAATAGAGTACGGACTGAACAGCCAACAAAATCACAAAAAGATATTCCGCTGTCAGATATACTGCCAGAGAGGCGGTATAATGACTTAGCAGATACAAATAGAACAAATAAATAACAATCGTTATCAACTGGAACCAAAAGGCAATACGGGTTTTACCCGTACCCGTCACCGCATTAATATACACATATCCAGGCAAAGCAAACACATAATTCAGCAACATCACTGCAAAAGGGATACTTGAAATATTAATAAGTTGAGAACTGTCCGTATAGAATCCAGTAATCTGCCGACGAAAGACCATAGCTAATACTACCAGGGGAAGCCCAATTGCATAGCCCAACTTTAAAATTTTCCTACAAAGCGGAAACAGGTATTGCCTCTCTCCTGCTCCGATCAAATTACTGACTAATGCTCCCGTAGTGGCAGCAAACGAATTGACAATCACAAAGAAGATTGTAGAGACACTTCGAATAATATTAGAAACAGCAAGCTGAGCTTCTCCCAGTCGTTCAATAACCACGAAAAAAAGAAACCACGGAGCAACACTGATAAAGGCATGGAGTATACTCCATACGGAGAGGTGCCATAGCTCCACTAACAAACATTTGTCAAATATAAATTTTAGTCCAAAGTCTGTTCTATCGATTTTCAGCCAAGTATAAACCACAATAATCAGAAGAGAAGCAGCTTCGGACAAAGAAGAAGCTATCGCCGCACCCGCTATTCCTCTATCAAGAACAAAAACAAACCAATAATTACAGGGAATATTTATTAGAACGGCTGCCAGTGCCGCCCATGACAAAGCATTGGTTCGGACAATACCAATATAAAAAGAACGAAATGCCAGAAAGGGAAAAGAAAAAAGCAAACCGAAACATCTCCAATCCAGATAATCAATCACGGCACAATATATCTCAGAAGAGTGCACAAAATATCTCAAAAGAAACGGAGAAAAAAAATAAGAAGAGAGGCTAAGCAAGATAGCAAGTACACATAGAAAGACTAACCCCTGAAAGAAAGTTCCGCCTGTTCCGGTATAATGTCCCTTTCCATTGTACTGTCCAACCATCACTTGTACTCCCAAGCTAAAACCAAATCCTAACATATAAATAGCAAGATAATAAATACTGCCAAGAGCGGAAGCACCAAGTTCCACCTCACCAACATGCCCTAGAAAAACAGCATCGGTTATATTGATTAATTGTTCCATCAGAATGCTCAACATCACAGGATAGTTGATAAGCCAAATTTGTCGATAAGTATAATTCATTGCTCAACTTTATGAATACTGCACATTTATGACACAAGGAAGATATCCTACCCAACAGTATCAACATGTACATAACTGATAAATAAATAAATAGATATGAAACTCAGGGAGAGAAGCCGAGGCATCCATCCTATAGCTGAATAATTTTATTTAGAAAAAATTATTCGTCGAGCTTAGCTATATACAAAGTTTCATGTAGGAGATTAATGACTTAATGATGAATACGGAACAAAAGTATAAAAAAGAAGCGGATAAACAATTTTCTCCCTCAAACGTTTTATTTTCACATAGAATGAAAAAACAAATAAGAATATGGAACAGTCATTCAAAAAGGGAATTGTACTCCATCTAGCCTCATTAGTAGAATATTCTGAAGGTGGAATTATCAGTAAGCAGTTAATCAAAAGCCCTGCCGGAAACATTACTTTATTCTCATTCGACAAAGGCGAAGGACTTAGCGAACACAGTGCTCCATTCGATGCTTTAGTACAGGTATTGGAAGGATCTGCGAATATTGTTGTAAATGGACAAGTTTTTACGGTAAATGCAGGAGAAAGTATTGTATTTCCGGCTAATGCGCCGCATGCATTGACAGCTATTGAAAGATTTAAAATGTTACTGACAATGATTAAAGAGTAGAATCCTCTGATACAACATTCTGGATTGAGATAGAAGAATAATGTATTAGGTAAGTTTATTCTTGATTTTTTTAATATCTTTGTTGAAATCAAATCTTACCTCAATACGATGAATGTCAAAATAGAAAGTAGCTGGCAACAGCGCCTGCAAGAAGAGTTCGATAAACCCTATTTCGAAAAATTAGTGAACTTTGTCAAGAATGAATACGGGAAGGCACATATACTTCCACCCGGACATCAAATTTTTCATGTATTCAATTCATGTCCTTTTCAGAATGTAAAGGTAGTCATTTTAGGTCAAGATCCATATCCTAATCCGGGACAATATTATGGTATATGTTTTTCCGTACCGGACGGTGTCGCTATTCCCGGTTCACTTTCCAACATTTTTAAAGAGATACATCAGGATCTAGGCAAGCCGCTTCCCAATTCGGGTAATCTGGATAGGTGGGTCAAACAAGGAGTATTCCCCATGAATTCCGTACTTACCGTACGAGCTCACGAAACAGGTTCACACCGTAATATAGGATGGGAAACTTTCACCGACGCAGTCATCAAAAAATTAAGTGAAGAACGTGAAAACCTGGTATTCATGTTATGGGGATCATATGCCAAAGAAAAAGCATCACTAATCGATACCGATAAACATTTAATATTAACCGCCGTACACCCTTCTCCCCGATCCGCCGATTATGGATTTTTCGGTTGCAAACATTTCAGTAAAGCCAATACCTTTTTACGAAGCAGAGGCATAGAAGAAATTGACTGGTAGCATTTTTATTTGCATTCAGCAACATCGGACAAGTGCCCTCTTTCTTTTCACCCTATCTTTGCAACATTGAAATACCAATTGAATCATGGAAGGAAAAAAGACAACGCAAGAAGAATATCAGAAGTGTGTAAATGCAGTAGTAGATTATATTAATCTCCACTTGGGTGAAGAAATTGACCTGAAATCATTGGCCAGAATTTCCCATTTCTCCCCCTTCTACTTTCACCGCATTATGAAAGCGTTTTTGGGTGAACCCATCGGTACCTTTATTGTCCGGACACGAACTGAAGCAGCGGCACGCCTATTACGTTATTCATCAACTTCCATATCCGATATTGCCTATCGGATCGGATATGCTTCTCCATCGTCTTTTTCCAAAATATTCAAACAAATGTATGGTATCTCTCCAACAGAATATCGTAATAATAAAAACTATGTAATTATGAAACCAGCAATTATTAAACCGGATCTGGAATTGAAAAAGGAAATCAGAGAACTCCCCCAACGAAATGTAATTTATATCCGCCTCTTTGGTGATTATAAACTAAATGACTATGCAGGCACATGGATGCACCTCATTCAGTTTGTGAAAGAACAAAATCTTCCGATGGGAGACCCTTCTCCACTCTGTATCTACCATGATGACCCCAAAGTAACCCCAACCGATAAACTTCGTACTGACGTATGTATGTTGTTACCATCAAATGCAAGGCCGAAAGGAAATGTAGGATTCAAGCAATTGCCTGCCGGACGTTATGCAACCTTCCTATACAAGGGTTCATACGATCAGTTGCAAGCCGTGTATGACACAATTTACGGCAAATATCTACCTGAAATGGAGTGTACACTAAGCGATGAACCAAGTGCTGAAAGGTATCTTAATGATCCATCATGTACTCCTCCCGAAGAGTTATTAACCGAAATCTACATTCCAATCCGGTAAATCTTCAAAAGAATATAGGCAGGCAAGGCATTTTCTCCTCTTGCCGGCCTATTGGTACTACTGCAATAAATATATTCAATACAAATAATACATACTAATCTCTCCCCCAACTACCCTTTCTCTTATATAATAATGTAAGCATCGTATCCAATTAAACAATTATTATATAAATTCAAAATATTATCGTAATTCATAGTAATAATTATATTAATAATACTAGTTTTGTTATCACATAAACCAAACGACTAAAAAGACAAATAAATAACCCCAAAACTAAATCATGAAAAACAAGTCAATTGCATCTTTTATGATAAAAATCGTAATGATGCCTCTACTCTTTACAATCTCATGTGTAAATGAAATTTCAGAAGATCCTGTAGATATTCCCGGAGAGATACCCATCCGTCTTTCTACACAAATTTTATGTAACCACACACGTGCTATCAATAACGAATTTCAGGAAAAAGATGCCATCGGTCTGTATGTATTGACACAATTATCAACCATCAACCAGAAACGATACATTGACAATATGCGTTTCACATGTTCCCAAGCAACCGGTTTCGAACCAGAAGAAACAATCTATTATCCCAAGGGAGACGGTAAATGTGATTTTATAAGTTATTACCCTTTTCAAGAAACAGGTATTAACCAAGACCAAAGTATAATGCAAGTCCAAATACATACCGACCAAAGTTCTGTAAGCAAACACTCGCTCTCCGACTTTATGATCGCTACAAACAGTGATATTACCCCCAGTCAAAATATGGTATCTATGGAATATAAACATAAACTCTGCAAACTGAAAATCACTATAAAACCAGCTCCGGGAGAAGATATAGATGAACTTTTAAATGACAATCCATCTCTATCATTAAATGGATTCCATTCGGACGCATCATATGATTTTCTCACAGATCGATTCGAGCCATCGGGACAAACAATTAGTGTCACACCTCATGGAGAATGGAAAATAGAGAATAACGCTCTGACAGGCAAAGAAGTCATATTAATACCCGAAAAAATAGAATCTGACAATCACTATATAAATATAGATATAAACGGTAAAAGCTATAGTTGTCCATTTCCTGATAATTTTCAATTAGCCAGTGAAAAAAATTGTTCTATAGCCATTATTTATAAATCATCCGAAGGTATCCAAATCAACAATTTCGATCATAGCATTACAGACTGGACAGAAGGGGATTCCGGTGAAACGACAGCCCAGGAAACATCAGGCGTAATTCATCTCTCAGCTCTAAAATTCAGTAAAAGTAACGTTTATAAGGCAATTAATGAAGGAACTCAGGTAGCTGAAATATGTAAAGAGTATCTTTTAGCTGATAACATCGACGCACAAGCCATTGTCGTCTATCCCGTCCTAAACGGAGCAACAGATCTGAATAACGGAACAGTAATTTGTTTACTTGACGAACCAG
This sequence comes from Bacteroides sp. 3_2_5, assembly GCF_000159855.2. Taxonomy (NCBI): domain Bacteria; kingdom Pseudomonadati; phylum Bacteroidota; class Bacteroidia; order Bacteroidales; family Bacteroidaceae; genus Bacteroides; species Bacteroides sp. 3_2_5. Next base: position 55,671 of record NZ_JH636043.1, read on the forward strand.
CATCCATTCATGGAGGTAAAGTCTCTTGGAACAAAGTTAATAACGCATTAGACTACACGCCAGGCAATCAAAGCATCATCAGCGACTTCTATATAACCCAAGACAACTCAATATCAATTTCTAAGCCGGAAAACCCTCTACCGGTGCGATTACAAGAAGAGGTCTTGACAGATATACGAAATACGGAAACCCAAACTTACCCTATAGTCAAAATAGGAATCCAATATTGGATGGGACGTAGTCTAGAAGCGACACACTATACTGACGGTAAAGCAATTACTTTAAAAAAAGATTTTACAACAACAGCAGGCTATTACACCGGCAAATTTAAAGATGCACCTCAAGACTTTTACTTTTACAATTCAGAAGCTGTTATTTCAGGCAAGCTATCACCTCAAGGATGGAGTATTCCTACCGAAACCGAGTGGGAACTATTAAAGCAATATATAAACAACGATGCTTCTAAACTGAAATTCGGACCATGGTCGAGCGATGAAAATGGTGACAAGCTTCCCATACTAAACATTACGGGATTCAATGGAGTACCAGAAGGATATATTCTAAAAAGTAAGAACGGATATACCAACGGCTTATATACGGTGGTATACTGGTCTACCAATTCATCTGGAAATCAAACAAACAGAGCAATCTATTTGCTGCATACCACAAATGAAATAAAAGATGGTAATATAACAGACAGAGCTCTTTCTGTCAGATGTATCCGTAAATAACAAGCATTTTGCATAGCATACAGAATCTAAAGTTTAGGTCAGTAACGGTGATAGCGATCTACCTAAACTTTAGATTTTAGATTTTATATTTTATCGTAAAATTATTCTTATCATCCGAATAGGGAATCTTCTTATTTTTTCTGTCTTTATAATCAAGAAATCAATTATAAAACCAAAAACAGAAAACATATGCAGAAAGTACTCTTTATCACCACAATCCTACTTACATTATTCGCTCTTTCTATCCGTGCCGAACACAATCCTCGAAAAAGGCCCGATGTATCTGCCCAATTCCAAACCGTCTCCGGTCACAGCATCAGTTTAAATGGCATCAGACTAGCCTATAGTTATGAATATGCTTTTACCCCCAAAGGGACTATTATTTTTAGCGCAGGATCTTCTTATGCTTTTGGAAGAATACTACAGCTCAAAATGGAATCACTCCGCGAATTTCATATCGACACCAAAGACTATCATTTAGTAACCGGAGATTTAGCCATAGAACCACGTTTTTATTATAACCTGAAGAAAAGACATCGCAATGGCAAACGTACTTGGGGCAATTCCGGCGGGTATTTATCTGTTAATTTCGGATATTCTTTTCCAATAACCATTACCAGTGGAGTGAAAGCAGCCCACATATATGTTATCACCCCCTATTGGGGATTCCGTCGCGTATGGAAGCATTTTCTATTCGATCTATCGGGTGGAGTCGGCTATATCGGATCCTCAAATAGAACTTCTGCCGTTTATCCGGGTTTAAGAATAGGTTTAGGATACAGATTCTGATCCTCCTATTTTAATTGTAGAATAAGCAACCAAAGTGTCTTATACAAAAAATGGCTACTCATCCCGAGCAACCAATCTTTTGTTAACCTTAAATCTAATACTTATGAAAAAAACACAATACAAATATACCGAATTTCAATCAATTAGCAAATATCAGATCAAAAATATTCCGTATTATAACACCGTTTAATATTCACGCCTATTTTGTTAATACTTCGCATTAAAAACGTTAACAATTAACACATTCGTTCACAATTCTCTTGTAACTCTATAGCCTTTGGGAAAACAATATTGTTCTCCAAATGAATATGATGGTGCAAATTATCTTCAAACGTCCTCAACATCTCAAGTAGCAACCTATAACTACTACAAGCATCACCAGGTACCAGATATCCATGAGTTAACCCGGAAATCCTGCGAAAACGTTCTCCTTCGGCATCATGTTCGCTCATCATTACCGAAATAGGGCTACTCACACTTCCACAATGGAAAGCCGGAATAGGACGATGTTGAGCCACCGCATCAAATAAATCATATATATAAGGAAACAAAACCATCTCCTCCTTAGTAAGATGATTGTTCAAATCTATCCAGGATTCCTGAAACAGTTCACGCACTTCATAAAGTTCCGGGTGCTTTCTGGCATGTGCTTCACAAACCCTATCAAGCAACTGGAGAATTTGCGGTCCCTGATAACGGATATTACGATGATGGAACTTCAAAATGTAATCTACTAATAAATCTATAGGCCAACTTTTAAAGTCAAGAGTTAAGGACCGTTCCGATTTTATTTGCTTCAATTCTTCAAGCAAACAATCTGCGTCTATCCCCATTTTCCCGCAAGCATCAGCCAGGGAAACATCTCCATTACAGCAAAAATCAATACCATACTTATTGAAGACCTTTGCATAATCAAAACAATCGGCTACAATTTGTCCAACCGCCATTAGTTTATAATCTTTCATAACTTTCATCTTTTATTATTCAGTGGGCAAAGGTCGGAAATGAGATACAAATAATTTGTAACCAATGTTACAGGATGGATTTTCTTTCGTTTTTTAAATAAATAGAGCGAGTACACCAAATGAGGATGTGTCAAAACCCGGATACGCCACAGATCAGCATCGTTAGTTATCAATAGATTAAGTTCACTTTGTGGAACCCTGTGTTACTCTGTAGTGAGTTATGACACACCTTCAGTACTACTCTCAATTAAAATAATACAAGAAGATAGCGATACCTTCAAGGGCTTTCTTTGGCTGATCTTTAATCTCAATCGCAAATTTAATCTCGGCTTTAGCCACACCACGCAGATTAGTCAAAGAATGGAGACTTGCTTTCAAACGTACACTTTGGCCTGACAATACAGCTTGTCCAAACTTCATCTTGTCCATACCATAATTGATCATCATTTTTAAATTATTGACCTCAATAATCTGATTCCATAAATGAGGAAGCAATGACAATGTCAAATATCCGTGAACAATAGTGCTATGATAAGGACTCTCCACTTTAGCACGTTCCGTATCCACATGAATCCATTGATGATCCAATGTTGCATCAGCAAAAAGATTGATACGTTCCTGAGAAACTTCCAGATAGTCAGAGACTCCAATCTGCTGACCTATCAACTTCTCAAAATCTTCATAAGAATTAATAATCACTTTATCCATATTTCTTTATTTAAAAATGTACATCTTTGCCACAAAGATATATTTTTTTTAGATAAGTTAAAATTAATCTGATCTTTTAGATTCTTCCGAAGAAAAACCAAACGGTTTTATACATGAATCTGCTTTCCCAAATATTCTATACCGATATTTCGAAACCAATAAATAAATCGCATCCCTCAGCTTAGCCGGAATAAGAATTAATGGATAAAGACACTGCCAGAATCCCCCCAAATCTTTTAAAATATAGAGTATAGCTGTAGATTTGGAATAACAACGATTATTCCGAAAATAATAAAGAGTTTTATTAGTACTTTCAACAGCATATCGTTTCAAGAGGGATTTCCCCGTTTCGGACTGTAATGAAACAAAACGAAACAAGCCTTTTCTATCCCTCTTTACAACAAATGTAACCGCACCATTGCAAAGGTTACATATACCATCGAAAAGTATAACATTCATTCTAATATTCTAAATGATGGAAGTCTCGAATGCACTGGTCAGCATATCATAATCAGCGTCGCTGTATTCTCCTTTTTCCCTTACTTTCTTCACCTGTTTTATAAATGTTTCCACTTGTGAAAGGAAAGCCTGATAAGACTTCATTTCGCCTTCATGACCATTCACAACAGGAAGTTTTTTCGCCGCATCCAGTTGTTGGGTTAGCTCGGCTACCTTCAGATCAATACGTGGACCGTCCATCCTATGTTTACGTGCATAAAGATTCAGAATACTCTGCATCGTGGAAGACATTTTTCGGACAGACATAATTTGTGCTTTTAACGGATTATCCACCAAAAGTACCAGCTCGGCCTGTTCGGTGAACGGACTCAGAATATCAAAAATATTCTGTTTATATTCGGACATCTGCGTGCTTAACTGATAATTCACATCCAACAATTTCTTCGCATTCGTTACATCTTTCTTTTTCAAATAAGAAAGATAAGTATCAAAGTTGGCATAAAATTCTGTCCTTGCCTGAAACAATCCGGTATAGTTCTGTTTCAGATTCTGGCGGGTCTCCTCGTTGAAACAGTTACCCGGATTCAACACTATTGCCGAGTCTTTTGAAACAACGGCCGGAGGAACAATGGCAGAAAGAGCCGGGGCTTTTCCTTTTTGTTCCATATAATCCAATACAGCATTTACATCTTTTTCCTTCACCATATCTTTCAACACCCCAAGCGAAGTATTATAATACTTGATTACTTCTGCCGCATTTTCAATATCTGCCGTACTGACAACAGGAGCTTTACTCTTATCCCCGCCTGAGCAAGAAGCCAACAGGAAAGCACTTACAAGTGCTCCAACTAACAATAGATTTTTTTTCATAATGTTTCCTTTAATAATTAATAAATAGAACAAGCTTATAGAACGTTGATATTGCACTAATAACAATATAAAAATCATTTTGCTTTCAAAATCATCTATAAATTATAAAGGAAACCAATCGGATGGAAGAATAAAGATTAATATAGGGAAACTATATAACCATATAAAACAAAAAATGGCTACTCATCCCGAGCAACCAATCTTTTGTTAACCTTAAATCTAATACTTATGAAAAAACACAATACAAAAATACCGATTTCCAACTAATTAGCAAATTTACAAGCCATATCCAGTCATAATATAACATGGTTTAATGTTGTCGGCAACTTATTAACATTTCACATTTATACTGTTAACAATTAACAAGTTCTTTTTTACCTCAACAGATATAAAGAAGGCTAATCTATCCCAAACTATTTATTATATCCTCCCAACTCACCGAATATAAAACATCATCCAAAAGCATCGAGTAAAGAAGCACGTATAAATCTATAAAAGCACGATTAATAATCAGATTTCAGCAATTGCAGAGATATGCAATCTGTTACTTCTAAAAGTAGAACAATGAAGTCAACACTGTATTTATAGTCTCTTCATATATGGGCATAAAAAAAGGCTATCTATCCCAGACAGCCAATCTTTTGTTAACCTTAAATCTAATACTATGAAAAACACATTGCAAAGATACGGACTTTTATCAACTTTGCAAATTTACCAAGCGAAACGGACCATCTTATAACATGGTTTAATAGAACGACCGCCCTATTAACATTTAGGCTTTCTTTCGTTAACATTTAACGGATTTATAAAGATTTGGCGGAATAAAAGATATACAGATGCAAAAGTCAGGGAAATGGTGCTAAAGAGGGTTTATTCGAATAACAAATTCTGAAACAGACTGTTTATGTAAGTATCAATCCTCAAAACCATCCTATTATGAACAGATTTGAAAATAAGATAATCATTATCACGGGAGCTGCCGGTGGAATCGGCGCATCAACCACACGCCGCATTGTATCTGAAGGCGGCAAAGTAGTTATTGCTGACTATTCAAGAGAAAAAGCAGACCAATTTGCTGCCGAGCTTAGTAATTCGGGAGCAGATGTACGTCCGGTTTATTTTTCTGCTACAGAATTGAAAAGCTGCAAAGAACTAATCACCTTTACAATGAAGGAATACGGACAGATCGATGTACTGGTAAACAATGTAGGAGGTACAAATCCCAGACGGGACACAAACATCGAAACTCTGGATATGGATTATTTTGACGAAGCCTTTCATCTGAATTTATCTTGTACCATGTATTTGTCCCAACTGGTTATCCCCATTATGAGCACACAAGGTGGTGGAAATATTGTAAACGTAGCCTCAATAAGTGGAATCACGGCCGATTCGAATGGTACTCTTTATGGAGCCAGCAAAGCAGGAGTCATCAATCTGACCAAATACATTGCCACCCAAACGGGAAAGAAAAACATCCGTTGCAATGCAGTAGCACCAGGATTGATCCTGACCCCGGCCGCACTGAATAATCTTAATGAAGAGGTACGCAAAATATTTCTCGGGCAATGTGCGACACCCTATTTAGGTGAACCGCAAGACGTTGCCGCGACCATCGCTTTTTTAGCCTCCGAAGATGCACGTTACATTACCGGACAGACCATAGTAGTAGATGGCGGATTGACAATACACAATCCGACAATAAACTTAGTATAAAAAGAATCTTATCAAGTTACTGAGGTTATATCAAAATCGAGAATAGCTTATAAATCCCGATAATGCATCCGTCGCTTCCGACAAAGGTATTTTTAATCACAAATCATACAGCGAATATTATTTTAACAAAATGTGCTCCTTCTCTCTAGAAGCGAGCACATCTGAATAAAACAAACAATCTTATTTATCTTCATGAGATAAAAATACAACGACACTTTCCTATTCTACCGAACCAAAAAGTATTCTAACTAAAAACATAAACTAAGCTCGTTTCAAAACGTGAATAGACAGTTTTTATACAAAAGCAAATCAAAGAAAACTAATTGACCACTTACTATATCTGTTATATTCCTGTTCTTTTGTAAAGACATCTACGCAGTTCCCCAATATCTCCCGCTCAAAATTACCACAAATCATCCTCTTTAAACAAGCCATATTTCTTCACTAATAGAGATAATTCCGGATCTAGATTGGCTCGGAATCTTATCCGGTCATCCACTTCCGCCGCACTGAGCAACAACGATACAGCCCGCTGCTCATTACCCAGACGAGCATTCAGAATAGCTTGCATATATTGGGTTTCGGCAGTCTGCGACGATTGTTCAAGTATTCGTAAGGCAGCCTTATCATATCCCAAAGACATATAGGCAATTGCAGTATTTACATCCTCGTACGGACGCAGAATTTCCAAAGCTTGCCCATACTTACGTTTCTCCAGATAATCCACAGCTCGGGCATACATTGTATCCGGTTCATTGGTATAGAGTGTGTCCTGCCGCATACCCCGACGGGAGAGACTGAAAAGGAAATCCACCCTACGTACTGCCGGATAGAGTTTGTCAAACATATAGGCATATTCTGTCTTATACTGACTTTTAATCAGCCATTCGCGCCGATCGGGCTCCTGTTCACGATCAATAATTCTCAAGATTGCACCTTTATTGCCTTGAAAATTTTTATCATTTACAATCAGACGGCGCAGTTTCTCCCACCCCTCAGGTACGGTACGTATCTTTATCAACTCCGGCAAGTTCGGAATCCCGTCCTTCATCTCCTGTCGGATGATGTTGCCCGCCTCATCCATCTCGATAGCAGCACCGATAGCCAATGAATCATAAAGCTGTTTGAAGTCCTCCACCAAGATATTACGGATTGATTCCGCACGTTTTCGGGCTATTTCTCCATTAACGTGCCAATTACCTTCGGGTGACGAGGTAGCCAAAAGTGTCAGACTGTCTATGATATATACCGGATCGGTCATTAATGCCAGAGTAAGGTTATGTACCTGCTTCACTCCCTGCCGGTTTACGTCAATAGTTTCATCCATACGAAAACTGTTTTTTGGAAAGTAAAAGTTTACACTAGCATTTGCTTCCGCATCACGGGTAACTATTTTTCGAACAAAGCGTGGCGTCCTGTCAACAAACTTAGTCATCGAACTCACCAGATAAGTCAGCGTATCCGAGTACGGAAGGGAAAACCTGCTTCCATTACTATTCAGCACATCACCAACTACATATACCTTCATACGTGCCGAATTTTCATCTGCCGGTACTTTCTGCGAGTAGAGGAAATGTACCTGATCAGTAGCATAAATCACCGTATCGAGTTGCGCTTCAGGATTGAACGGAAAACGAACGATATCACGGTATTTTGTATCTTTCATCGCCTTACGCGCCTCATTACGGGCAATTTTCTGTGTATTATAGAACATCTTTATCAGACTGGTCGAATCAAGAGAATTGATACGTGCCAGTCGCTCTTCATAGCTCGCCTGCCGAGCCGCATGCCGCAGAGCAGGCGGATGTATGTTATACAATTTACGTATCAAACGGTATTGCGGATAAGTTGACCGCAGAAACTCGTAACGACCGATATAACGATTAACCGTAGTAGCCGAATCAAACCGGCTGAGTTCAAAATCCCGCCGTGTTTTACGTCCCGGGACACGCGATACTATAGAATCGGGCAAATCACGATGATAGGTATATAGAGGCAGAAGACCACGAAAAGGTCCTATCATTCCCCTATCAGATACCCCTTGTTGCTGCCGGACATAATATTCGTATATATCTTCTTTTGAAAACTTCGACAGCAATGTATGCCGTGTCTGCATTGTATCTATCCGTGTCCTCGTCTCCCACAAAGGAGATAACGTATCCGGATCCGGACGACGGAAATGAAACATCGGGAAAAAATTTTTCACCTTCTCGTAGCGACGAATATATTTCTCCGTTAATTGGTTGCGGTTCAGGTACGACGAAGTAGTATCACGTCCCACCATAAAAGCTCGCAGAAATCTTACTCCTTCCCTACTTTCAGCACGCGCGCCTTTAGTACGATAATATCGGTAAAGGGTAGCATCCAGCCGTTCTATTTTATCATTAAAATAGCCAAAGCGAGAAGCATATATTCGTATCGCAGCATCCGGGTCCGCTTTATAGAGTGCGCGCTTTGCCTGCCACATAGGGGTACTCAGTGCTTTGTCGCGAAAATAATTCTTGCGGGCTATCAGTCCATCGGATTGGAAAGCGGCATTATCGGCCCATTTATTGTTGAAGAAGCGGAAACGTTCCAGCAGATGCCTACTTTGAAACTGTAAGGTGTCATTCATCCGCTCCCATGCACGACCGTATCGCCACCACTGCCGGGTAATCATTCGTTGAGAGTTATCCAACATACGACTTTTCATCAGGCTATCCCGCCTGCCTACCTGACGGTTGAACATATCAAAACGCAACAGCAAAGGGTCCGGACGACGTTTCCTGGCATCCTGTATTGCCCAACGTTTCTCTAACCCGCGTTTATACCACTTCAAACGCTCCAGATAGCGCTCGAAAGAGTGATAGTTTACATAAGTCCGGTAAAAATTGACAGAATCCGGGATGATTTTTTCGACAAAACGGTCATAATGCCGATAATCCCGCTCTTGCGCCTCCCGAAAACGTTGGCCCGTGAAACGCAATTCTTTTAATGAATCGGGCGTATCCCCCCGCATTAATACCGGGCGGATATTAAGCATCCAGTTATCCTTCTGCAGGGCTTGCGGCACCGTTACTACAAATTCTATGTTAACCATCCCGTTGCGCTCCGCCGTGTTACGGGTAGAACGGGCCGACACCACAACCTCATCCAGAGCCAGCGTAGTCAGGTTCTCTTTATGGATACTATCCCATTCTACAGACATACCCACAGGAATAGAATCTCCTTTAGAATTGACAAATGTAAAATTTGAAACCGGAAGCAAGCTAACAGAATCACGCTTTACCACATTCATCGGTCCCGTTTCCTGCCTGGCCGGCAATGCCAGTGTCACTCTGGGCTGCTCTTTATGGAGAAGACCGAATGGCGTACATGCAGTAATAACCATTATCAGAAATATAATATAGAAACTTTTAGTATTCTTCATACACTCGTGGGTCGAATAAAAAATCAACCTCAGAATAAATAAACAAGATTAAATGCCAATTTAGGAGTCGGTAAAAAGTAAGTTCCCGATTTTACCTTATCTCCACAATGTTCGCAACGGTATTTTGTGTACGGAGCCACAAGCAATCCCAATCCTGCCTCCACTTCCATATTCCAGCGTTTACTCAGCAACCAGGAACGTCCGTAAGTCATTCCGGCACCATACCCCCATCCCTGATAACGGTAGTCACCACCCAACAGCCCATCCCAAGCCACATTGTAACGGGCCCCCATGGCATACATACTGATAAAACTACCTGCATAGGTTTGCCAAAACCAGTACCGTGCACCGGGTTCTATCAGAAAGTGTTTTATCTTACGTGTATCGCTGAAGTTCCACGGATTATAAGAAAAACCAAGATTCAACGTCCAATGGGTACTCAAAAGCATACTGCCCTCGGCATTAAAAGTAGTGGTAGCCAATTTAAGCGTATTGGTCTGTACTGAATAAAACTGTGCCTGCAGATTACTCGTAAGACTACCTGCAAACAATAGAAAAAAGAATAATAAACAATATCGTATGATTCGTCTCATTGATGTTTCAATATATGAAGTTTATTTTTGTCAACAAATAGTTTAGCACACCATTTGTCATAGCCATTTCGATAGCTATAGACCGTAGGTGGAACGCTAACCTGTATATGGGTATCCGAGACCAGGGTATTGTAATAATCTGAGAGGTTTAACAAACAGGGTTCGGTAACAGGAAGGAAAGGCAGACAGTCTCCATCACTCGTAAAAAATGCCTCGCCAAAGTCATCCAACTCAGGATACATGATACTCAAGTAATACGCAGAACAGCCAAATGCACACCACCTATCATCAACATAAAAAAGATAGATGTGATACAGATTGTCAAGTTCCATCGTTTTTGCTAATACCGGAATTTCCATATTACATTTTATTATTGGTTAATAATCACTTACGCATCTCACATTGCTTGAAGTAGTTTTAAGCTGCCAGGAACACTGAGGCACCCCCTGTTTGAAATCGAAATACCATGCATTGGCAGCATCTTCCTCTGTGGCAGCCCAATATATTTTTGACGATACATTTTCCATCTGTGCTGCCGGATAGATAATTCCCACAGGCTCACGAAACAGCCACATCAATTGCAGCTCGCGCTGGGTAGGAACACGCCATTTACGGTTTGGGTCACCGGCTATTTTGTAACTACGGCAGCCCGTGGCAGCAGTTGATCTAAAATCTGCATTCAGATTTCCATTTCCATCGCCTGCACCTTCTGCCTGCATCCAGGTGACATTAGCTACATCGGTAGGAGCTATAATGAAACGCATCGGAATCCTGTCATTGACAATCGGATTCCCACCATTTCCACGGGATACCTGGTGACGGATGGTTGCGTCGTTTTTCATCATTTTGAACCCGGAGACCCATTGGGCGGACCCTGCCAATCCTTCCGCATAAATCACGGCATAAACCTGGCTGTTGACAGTCTCTTTTTTGATATACTGCCCGAAAGCATCTGAAGGGAAACAGAGGCATACCCAAACAATCGGCAGGAGGATATAATATTTAAAACTCATAATTTTCACTTTTCAATGGGTTATATTATAATGAATGGTGTTAACTGCATCCGGATCCCGAAAGCCCCGTACATAGTGACGATCATCATTACTATTGACAGGTGCGGTTTTCACTTCTCCTTTATTCGTGATGATAAAAGCATTAGGACTACCAAGGGCGGTAGATGACCAGTAGCTGGCACTCAACTGACTTGCCGTACTTGCAGAAGAAATCCATGTTCCGATCAGTTCCGAGACGGAAGGAAGATACCATGAAAATGATGTATCACCTCCATTAACCAGTCCATTCAATCCTCCATAACAGGCCTGCGCCGCCGGATAATGCAGATAAAAAATATCATTTGCCTCCAGTTGTCGGGTATTGCCATAACCGTCTGTCAGGGAGGTGGCTCCACGATTATTATACGAACCTATAACCTGCCATCTCACATCCTGTCTGCCGTTTTCCTCACCCCCCACCTGTTGTCCCGTATACTTGCTATCCTGAAAGAAAGCCTCCAGTCTTTTGGAATATTCCCATTTAACGGCAGACGGATCGGTTTTTGAAGCCAAGGCGTTGTCATTTGCATCATACGCTTTAAGTTCTCCGGAGAAATAGCCGGGAATAAACCTTATGACATTGGTGTCATCGTCCGACCTTCCCTTCAGGGTGATATTATAGGTCAGGTTATTATTGGAGTACACACTGAAATCAGTAGTCAGGTTCTTTCCCAGATAAATCTGATAGAGAACGAAATCTTTTACTACGGGAAATGAACCCACTCCATCAGGAGACATCTCTCTACCCATAATTTGGAGATAAGTACCTCCGATTGGCGCGTTATCACGGCGAGTGCCCGAAGTGGAGATCGCTACTGACTGCTGAAGATTGACAGGGAGATAGGAAGACTTCTCATTCAGAGGAAGAGCCTCGCCTACTGTGGAGGTAAGTGGCTTGAACCAATAAGCCGAAAACTGGTTCAGGGGATCTACAGTGGGGAAAACAGCGAACCGCCCCAATGTGTTAAAGTAACTTTTATTGGGAATACTCATTAATATCAAGTCCCAATTTTTTAAGTTACTAAACGCCGGATTATCTGTCTTAACATTAAAAGTGACCTTCGCTACCGTCCGTTTCAAAGCTATGGATAGCTGTTTGGCTTCACCGGTATTTATGGTGGCATCAACCAAACCAGACATGATTATTGCATCTTTCTTCACTCCGTTTACTGTAACTTTATGCAAAGGGAAGTCTTGGTTTCCTGCTTGCGAAATATGCATATTCTGCAAATCCGAATATGTGGAAGTATTTTCCTGCAAAGTATTAAAATCTGTCCCATCAACGTTCGCTATAACCACGAACCGATGTTTAACGACAGTCCCGCCGGGCCCTGTTGTAGTTGCCTGAAGCTCTACATCCGCTGTTGTGATTACCCCATCCTTACAAGGATAGGTAGCTTTACCGAGTAAAGTGGCAGTTTCCGTTATTCCGGCGAACTGTAATACGGTATAGTTATAGACGGCGTTTTCTTTATCAATGGCTGCGACAGCATCTCTTGTAACGGGTGTTTTCACCAATTCGATGTCCATATCCTGATTGGAAACGGACAAAACAGTACTTTCTCCTCCCGAACGCGTGTCGCCCTGAAAGGGGGTATTAAAAGCCTCGGTGCTGAAATTCAACCTGACGGGAACGGTTTCCGAGGATAGAGGCATTTGGGATGAAGGCATCATGTCGTCGTCCGTACACCCCGCCAACAACGGGCATATCATGCATATTGAGAATATTAATTTTCTAATCATAAGAATATTATTCATTCATGAAATTATATGATGTCGTTATTGAAGTTGCCGGATACAACGTACAGAGAGTCTTGTGCTTTTGTCTTGAGCGGATATGTTAGGGCCTCTACCAACAAGAGTGTTATCATCATAATAGAGCATAGCCCAAGCTTTGTCCTCACTTTCTTCGGTTCCTGTCCAGTAAAGTTTCTCCCGGTTTACATCATTCGTTAGTTTCAAATTTATAAATTGTTTAGTACCGGCACCATATATTGCATATACCAATAGTGCCCTGAGCTCGGATGCCCTTGGAAGCCTCCAGTCTTTAAAGCCCCCCCCGTTATATTTCCTGCAAAGTTCTTTTGCAACCAACTGTCCCATTTCATCTTCCCACGGCACCGGTTCAATGGAAACATCTTTTGTAGTCATCTGAAATAGCCTGCAAGCCGGTTCCTGGGTAGCAACATTAGCATCATCCTCTATGATTATACCTTTGGGAGGAGGCGGATCCGTCACCGGTTTGGCCGGCACATATTCTCCGTTGCCACCATACTTCACAGTAGTAAGGTAATTATAATACCGACGGTCACCAGCTGGCAAGTCTTTGTATTTTGGAGGAAATACTTTGCCATTAGCCGTCGTCCAACCACCATTATCCTCGGCATAGTAGAAACTCATCTCTTGATAATTTGTAGGATTAGTTACATTTTGACCAAAATCTCCATCAATACGTGTTGATGTCCAGTTTAAAAGCCGCATATTCAGAGACGAATTATTGAATTCAACGTTATAAGTATTGGCATAACCCTGCTTGAAACCATATGTGTCTCCGTCATTGTTCAGGTGCTCTCTTCCGAGAGAAAAGATTTCTTTCTTTCCGTCAATTATCAATGTGAAAACAAGGTCGTCGTCTTTAACATTTCTATCCATAAATGCAGGAACCAGAAAGTCGTATATTATAGGAGTTGCTGTATCTCCGGAGGGATCCAGTACCTCTGCAGTCCTCACTTCTCCTATCGGTCCCTGAATAGCTCCCTGCATTGCCATACCCGTTGCCGGATTGATCTTTCCTTTGTTTTTAATCCATCCTCCCGATAGGTTGTCTATGGATACGCCGCTCAGCTTGTGACTGCCTTTATCAACAGATTTCGTTACCTTGATACTTATCCAGGAGTAGGCATGCTGAAACTTCAGAGGAATAGTCACCTTGTCTGAGCCACCGGATGAAGGTATCGTATATGAAGTGTTGGTATTGTAGAGTATTTCCTTCTGTTGGGGGTTATTGGTCTGTGTAAAATCAAACGGAATTCCATCAGTGAAGTTCTCGGTTCCGGCAATGGCAGGATAATAAGCGATTACCCTTAGCGGCTTTCCTTCCGGTCCCCGGGGAGTTACCACTGTACCACTAGCGTTATTGCTGAATTCCCAGTTCCAAGGCGCATCGCCCGAAGGTCTACTCATGGTTGCTTTCAGATTACGGGATCCTTCAAAAATCTCACCCCGTGATGCATTATCTTTGGTAACAGACATGCCAAAAATATATTCGTTTTTGGCAAAACCTTCAATGGGAACAAAACTTCTTGTTTCAGTAGTGGTTGCATCAATCGTCGACGCATTGAAATTCAGGAGCACACCGTTTGCCTGAGTCTCTGTCTCGATCCGGTCACTATTATCACAGGCTCCTGCCAGTAATAAAAAGCACGATACAAGGATGATTGTCCCGGATAAATTATGTTTCTTTTGAGTATCCATATTTATTGTATATGATATTTTTTCATTTACTGCGTTTGTCGTACACACCGGATTTTAAATTTTTTCGTTGTTTTGTCATAGGGTGCCGCATTGCCCGGATTCGTAGCATCAAAGTTGATTCCCCAAGCCTGTTCGGAGTGTCTTTTATCTACCTTCGAATCACTTACCAGATATTCCGAACCGCTCCAGTAAGTTCCGCTTAGTGGAGCAAACCCTCTCATTGCCTCCAGGCTCCCTCTATTTAAATAGAGCAAAGCCAGCTCGGAAAGCCGCGGAAGCCTCCAGTCGCCAAATCCGTCTCCTTCATAGTTGCGGCAAATGTCAAAAGCCGTAAGGGTTTTACCCGTTTTCCACGGATTGGCATCTCCACCCGTCACGTCAGTGACATCATCGGCCGATACCATAAGGGAGGGGTATACTCCCTCATAATCAAAAGCCACCTCTATGGTGTGATATAGCGATCCGTTTCGAGGTTCTATCGGATAGGTTATAGCATAAGCGTTATTTGTTTCGTCATAAAATCCGTTATAGTTAAAGTTCATTTTAGTCCCCTTCCAGGTATCTCTCTTTTTAGGAATAGTAAGTCCGGTTGCTGTATTCCACAACAACATGCCACCATTCGTGTTTTGGTACACCATACGGTAACCGATTATGGAAGGCACGGAAACCGCAGGAGGGAATGTCCATGGAGTAAGCTCGGCAGTAAAGCTTATATCTTTCGGTATACTTTTATAGGCCAGTTCGGCTGTATCATAACCGTCATCCGTTACCTTCGTTACGGTAAACCGATAAACATGGTTACGCAATATGTCCATTTTTTCACCCGAAACATCATTTTTGAAATCCACGCGGTAAAATGTTTCTGTTTGCGAACCGTTATATTTACCCCCTACAATAACTGCCAGGCGATCTGTGTGGTTAGCATCATATACATCTCCCCAGTTCAAATCGGCTTCAGGAAGATAGATCTTTCCAGAACAATAAGTATTGTTTATAATATGTGTAATGTCATAAACCTTCGTTTCCGTAGTCCCCACGGGAGAAGGACCTGTTATAGTCACTCCATCCACTCGTCCTGTGGAGGAAAAATTATTTTCAGAAGGCATGTACGCATATTGCTTGCCCGCTTTCCAGATCTGAATCTGGGTCATGTTAAATTTCACCCCGTTTTTATTCCATGTATCATCTGCATTTTTTATACCAATGCCGATATCCACACGCGCCACTCCGCGTATCAGGGACACATCGGACAGACTCATGTTTTCAGTGATCTCTATTGAATTTCCGGAATTGGCTACTCCGAACATCGGGAAGGGACGGGATCCATCGAAAGACGGAATATTGTTCGTCCCGCTAAGCTCTTCGCTCAGCAATGTCTTTTGCACCTGGTCATAAGATTTCCCCGACAGACTGTTCAGGAAACCGTAATCGGGCAGGTTGGCAAGCAACACAAGTTTATACTTGTCATCCGGATTTACACTCTGCAACAATGTAGCATTGAAAGTCCCCGCACTTGCCGGTGAGCCCTTGGCCACATGACGCAAATTGCCGAAACCTGTGCCGTTTACATTAAATTGGAGAATACAAAGGTCTCTGATGGATGAAGCCGGATCATCGGAAGCCGCTACCGCACCACTGTTGGAAGCGGACACAGACAGACTTACAAGGGTGGTGGGGCCCGGGTGACTACTATATGAATCATCGTCCTGACGGCAGGAAGACAATAACAGCACCACCGCAAGGAGCATTACCAACCGAAGTAACTTCGATATAGGGTTATTCGTCATATTCTCTAATTTTATCTTCATTCTATAGTTCTATACTCTATGGAAATCAGTTATACTCTTTCCAGATATATTTCTCTCCCCAACCGGTTATCTCTACCTGCACATCGACATCGAGCTTGAAGTTCAACAGCACGTTCAGGGTTTTACCCACTACGGGAACAAGAGGGCGATTACCGCTATCCGTACTTACGCTTCTCAATAACTTACCGTCATGGTAGATATCAATGATTATACCGCCGCTCCCCATAACAGGAAATAGGTTAAAGGTAGGCATCGTACAATCTTTTCCCACCTCGAAAGAGGGAGTGAATGCATAGGAAGCGGGATCGCCTCCATAACGGCCTTCAAAATCCAGACGGCTGGCGGTTTCATGCACAACGAGTGAGTAAACACCCCGGTTGCTTTCTCCCAAAAGCTCCAATCCGCGGATTGTTATATTCATTGACGCAACCATCCGGGAGACAGACAGTTCCTGCTCTTCCATATGATTAGACGTCGAGGTATTTTCTAAAATAAGTTCTCCGTAAAACAAATCCGCAGGAGGGTTGAAGAGACTCATCTGTGCTCTTGTAGCAGCAGAAGGTTTCAAAGAGATGAAACCGGCAGAGAGCGGATCGCCTTTTTTCAGTGAACCGGCGGACACAGCACCATCCCCGGTATTACACCAAGTGATACAATGAAGTACGGGAATGCCCGGATAATCTAATACAACAAATTCCGAACTACTTATAGGCAGGATGTCTAACAACAGGTCTTTATCATCGAACACGTAGAGGTTTATATCCTTCATTGTTTCTCCGGAGACATCGGCAGGCAGCTTCACCTGAAGGGAAACTCCCTTGAAACAATCATCGGTATTCTCGGCTATGCACCCGGATAACAGCACTGCTGTGAATATCAAGGATAATATCCCCGGCATAAACCGGAATTTGTAGTCACCTGTCATAATGGATATTCTTTCTTATTTTGGATCTTTGATTAAAAAAAGGGGGGACCGTCGCAAGCGAACCGGCAAACGGACACCCTCCGTTTTCTAAAATTTATCTTTCCCGTTTAGAGGAAAAGATTCTCTGAAATGATGAAGTTAGTTGAATTCTTTATTGATTACAGCAACAGCTGTCCATTCGGCAGGAGCTACGGTTATTTCAACATTGGCATCTACACTGGGCTTGGTCGGATCTGTCGTACCACCACCACCGGTTCCGTCTCCCGGATCGAAACTGCCATTCAGGGCTATGTTGATAGAATACCTCTGTCCTGCGTTGAGAATAGGCTGATTCCCTGAGTCTCCGGTTTTCTTCTCTCCAAAATACATTGTAAAGTATCTGGATTCTTTCTCCAGAGTATTATTATCTTTTCTGACATTACATACAACTTCAAGGACTACTCCGGTTGCATTTGGAGAAGCATTTTCAAACACATACCAAGGGGCGGATACAAGAATATTATCTATGACATTGCTTGTAGCACCGGCAGGGATAGTGGTTTGCAAATAATCGGTTGCCTTGACAGGATCAGGGTTTACAGGAGGATTCTCCCATGGCCTCGTGCCCCATGCCAAACCGCCGGCATAAGCGAAGGTTGCAGGAGTGAATGCACCTGTCCATGCACCAAGGTCGGTAGCGGGTAAAAGAACAGAATTGGTCTGTGCCATCATCAGGTAAGCCTGTTTGATAGTAAACCATTTGTCATCTGTAACTCCATCTTCAGTGTCTGCATAGTGCCCTACGTTCTTGCCACCGATAGTAACTTTCAGCGTTTCGATCTTTGCAGCCATAAAATGCAATTTTACGTTGGCAGTGCCTGTATTATCATCAGCATTCATATTAATAGCTCCCCAACCGCTCATCGTCAGGTTAGTTTTTGTCTGGTTGATCGGAAAATTGCCACTCGCCTCCGTACCCAGAGAAGAAACCACAAATTCTTTCAACTTAGAAAGACTAGTTACAGCGTCGAATTTAGTACCGGCCGGTACATTGGCAACCAAAACCACCTGAGAGGCATCCGTAGTGGTGGCAAGCGTTATTTTAGGCTTTAAGTCGTTCCCAGCCACAGGCATCGGGGTCTTGATAAGTGCACCTGCCGTGTTAAAGAAAAACGCAGTCAGGTTATTAACCACTGCATCGTCACTTCCGATAGCTCTTGTCATGCCTTCGCTTCCTGCAAAACGGATGGTCACTTTAGCCGGCGGGGCACTGTCCGTAGGAACAGCCACGTCATCATTCTGCGAACAACTTGCCAATGCCGCTATCGCACACATTGATAATAAGATTTTTTTAACTTTCATTCTGTGATTTTTTTAATGAATAAAATTGATAATGTTTATTTGTTTCAAGCTTAAATATTGTTTTTTACTGCATCTCTATTCTATAATAGAGATTGAAAGGAGAGTAAGCAAATCATAAAACTCTAGTTATCAACAAATTAGTATCACACAACCGACATAATACCTTATGAAAAGAACAATTAATATAATAAGCTAAGGTTTAATTCACAGTATTTTAGTACAATACGAAAAGCTATCAGAACAAGATACTGAAATAATACTGAAGTAAAATGAATAAGCCACCAAACTCAATATGATATGAATAAGAAATCTTCACTTAACAATTTGCTCTATATACAAGAGCATCGTTCATGCAGAAATTACCTGGAAAAGGTAGAAAACGGATTCAAATATATTGAATTCTCACATGAAGAAGTTATTCTGGAAAAAGAAATTTCATGGAACTATCTTTTATTTGTTCTCGAAGGAGAATGTGTCATCAATTGTAATCAGTTTAGAGAACGTTTGTTTCAGGCTAACTGTATGGTGCTACTCCCCAAAACGGCTATGGTTGAAATTAAAGTCATAGCCGGTACCCGGTTACTCTCCTTATCCTTTGATGTTCCCTTAAATGTATGTGATAAGTTCATATTACAATCGTTAACAGGACTATGCAGGAAACTGGATTATAATTTCCAGTCACTCGCTATCCGTTATCCCCTTCCTCCTTATTTGGAGATTGTTACGTATTGCCTGACCAATAAGATGGATTGCGGACATTTTCACACTTTGTTGCAACAGGAATTATTTTTTTTACTCCGGGTTTTTTATCTGAAAGAAGAATTAGCCTTATTGTTCCACCCGATCATCTCAGCAGAATTATCTTTCAAAGATTTTGTCATTGGCAATTATTTTAAAGTAAGCAATGTAAATGATCTCATCTCCCTCTCCAATATGTGTAAAAGCAGCTTTTACTGTAAATTTAAAGAAGTATTCGGAATGACGGCCAAGCAATGGTTGCTGAAACAACGGAACACACATATATTAAATAAAGTGATGACCTCAGAGACTACAGTCGGAGAGTTGATGGAGGAGTTTAGATTTGAGTCACAAGCTCATTTCACCCACTATTGCAAGCAGCATTTTAATTGCACACCACGGGAGTTGATTATGAAATATCAGGTTGTAAATCAGTAGTTTTTAACTACTTTGTGAAGTTTTGTACGAAATATCAAAATTATTGTTCTTTTTGGCAATAATGGCAAACTGACAATGTCGTACTTTTGTAGCGAGAAAGATAGATTGATGAAAAATATGAAGTATTAATCTCTATTATAGAATAGAGAAATACAGAGGAACTCATTTTCTCTCCAGAAGATTATTTACCATCTTATTGATCCGGTGAAGAGGAGCCAAATCCAATTCCTTAAGATAGACAAGTGTCATTTCTTCTTTGGTATGCCCTAATCCCGCACTGATTGCCGAAACCGGGGCCCCGTATTCTCTGGCCAGTGTTGCCCATGTATGGCGCGCGGTGTACGTAGTCAACGGAGGATCAATCTTCAGTTTCGCAGAGATTATTTTTAAGTGCCTGTTGGTACGTCCTAAAGCTGTACGATACTGAGTATATTCATTTGCATTGTTTTTGATAACCGAGAATACATACTCTTCTGCATTGTTCGTATTATTCCCATGCTCGTCTATAATGGATTTGATCTGGGGTGTAATGACTATTTGTATCAATTGTTTTGATTTATGTCTTCTATAGATAATCCGATTACCACTTATATTTTTCCACTTCAGATATGCAATGTCAACAAAAGCCATTCCCTGGGCATAGAAACCAAAAAGAAAAAGATCCAATGAACGTTTTAACTCTGCATCGGAATGCAATGACAGACAAGCCAATTTAACCATCTGTTCCCGATCTAATGCACGTTTTACTGTTTTACAGGGCTTGGTACATATTTCCTTGAACGGATAATCGCATGGAGAAACCAAGCCGTCCTTTACCGCGAGATTATACAATGCCCTGAAGTTCCTTAAATAGTATCCGATCGTATTTTCCGTAGCCCCATTTTTGGATAAAAAGTCTCTGTAGCAAGTTACAAAGCGGTGGTTCACTTGCGATATTTTCACCTCTTTCTTACCGATATATTTGGCAAGTGAAGCATAGGTACTTTGATAAGCAGCGGCGGTTCCGTTTTTCATTATTGATTTTTTCCATTCTATTTGTGTATCAATGTAAGGCAGTAATAAGAATTTCCCGGTCACTTTTGAAAACATGACAGTAGTGATATCATTTATTGTATATTCCTCACCACGGCTTTCCAGTCTGCGAACTCGTGCGGTCAGTTGCTTATAGATCCTCAACAATTCGCGACTGATTTTGCAACCGGTATGGCAACCCGAAACAACATTTCCGGCAATAATTATAAAGTCCTCTTCTTTCATACGGTATTTCGTATAAATTATTTTTTTGCGCTTTTGGTGGATTAGCTGGAATACCACCGGATAATTCCCATCTTTCAATGCACGGGTCTTGTTCAATTTTAATTTTACTGATGTCATAAGTTTTAATTTAATATAACAAAATTATCTTTTCGGGTTGCAAATAAAAGATTCCTCCAGCAATTGCGCAAAAGATCGATACCAAATCCTTTATTGAACTTTTGTATTCCGAAATAATTTTGTTAACGAGCCTCCTGTTTACATCAGGAGGCTACAGTATACCGGACGTCAAGTGACTTTCGCAGTTATTTTATTTGTGTGCTTTAAATTCATTTTTTTAAGAAGTTATACTGCATAATCCAGCGACAGAACTATGTGTGTGCTACTTGTCCTAATGCCTATCATATAAGATCTGCGTCTTTATTAATTCTCTTTTCTTCATTACCATAAATACTGAATATGAGTGCAGGTTATGTCTTCTTATTTCTTGAATACAAAATTATGCAATAAAAAGAAGAAGCTTATTACCAATTTGCGTATAAAATCTACCAATTAAGGCAAGGTACTCATATTATCATCCTTATTGCTGTTTCTTATTTGCATCGGAGCGGCACCCAAATGTTGCTTACAATAAAAATTAAAATGCGAAGAGGTTGCAAATTTAAATTCATACATGATCTGCTTCAATGAGATAGCGGGATTCATCAATCTTTGTTGTATCTGCAAAGCCTTCCGTTTCTGCATCCATTTATAAGGAGATTCATCAAAATTCTCTCTGAAAAGCTTTTCAAACGTCTTTATGCCATACCCTAAAAGACCGGCTAACTCTTTAACGGTTTTCACTTTTAAATAATTATCCAACACCCGTTCGTTAAAGAGCGGATTGCTGCCTAATATAAGATAAAATATCTGTATTATCTCCTCATACGTATAGAAGTGCTTGAACATGAGATACAGTTCTTTATGTTTCAAAATGTACATATGATGACAGTTTATTCCGGACTCAAGATAATGCTTCATTTGATTCACTACTACTTTGACTTCGTCCTTCATCACTACTCCACGGCAATCGAACTTCACGCCGGCCTTTATTTTATATAAAATTCTTGCCCTGACACTCGTACATGGGAAAATGGTGGCGTTGTATCCTGTAAGAATCAACACTGTTTGCGTAACAGCTTTCCATTTAAAACAGTTGTTTTTAGGCAGAAAAAACATTTCATTTTCCAACACGGACCGATTAGTGTACTGCTCAAAACTAATTGTAATTTCACCTGAAAGAATAAAAATAAAAAAACTGGTAGTTCTATTATTCAATTCCATGCACTCTCCCTCTTTCATTATAATATACTGAGGTATCACTTTAAATTCCGGAGAGAAATAAGGACAAATATCCGGTTGTTGGTTTAATTTTTGCATGATTGTTTGTATGCGATTAAGTTTTAAAACTAATAAAAAGATAGAAAAGCACCAACTTATAAGATCTTTTTTTGTATTTATAACCATAGAACAACCAAAACTAATCAGAAATATCCGAGTGTAAATCTTTAATTACCAGCATATTCTAAAATTTAACACTTTTCGGTTGCCATTTGTCGCTTCCCAAATTTCCACATATTTTTGAGACGTATTTCTGACGTGGAGAATTTGCGGGGCTTGTTTTTTGTCACACCGTGCAGACAGTTGACAAGGGTTTACAACCGTTTACGACAAGCGACAATAACCGCCCCGATATGCGGAAACAGTCACACTGTGTAGAAAAGCGACAATGGTTGACTTCCGTTCACATCCGTTTACCATTTCAGAGATATAGGATTGAAGAAATGAACCATTAAACGATAAAACGGTATGAAAGCAACCAGAAAATGCAGTTTTTGCGGCAAGTCCTTTGTAACCCGAAGCGGTATGCAAAGATATTGCAGTGAGGCTTGTCAGGCAGAAGCCAAACGAGCCAGAGTGATGCAGAAGAACAACCTCTTCAAAGTCGCCCAACCCTTGATGGAGATACAGCATCAGGAGTATCTCACCTTTTCCAAAGCAGCCATCCTCATGGGCTGTTCCCGACAGTACATTTACAAACTTGTAGCCATCGGCAAGCTGAAAGCCTCACGCATCAGCAACCGCATGGCATTCATCCGCAGAGCCGACATCGAGCAGATGTTGGAGGGCAATCCCTATCACCGCATCCTGCCCGGCAACACCTCCACACCAAGGAAATCATCTTCATCTTCCTTACCTGCCAAAAGAGAAAAAAGGGAAAAGGAAAGCGAAGAAGTGTTGGACTTCTATTCGGGCGAGGAGGTGATGTCCCTTTTTAAGGTAAAGCAGTCATGGCTTTACACTTCCGCCAAGCGTAACCATATCCCCATCTGCCGTATCGCAGGAAAGAACTATTACAGCAAGAAGCATATTGACGAGTTTTTCGGTGTGGCAGTTGATATTAGCGAAATTACCGACTGGCTACTGACCGAGGAGGTGGAGGAACTGTTCGGCATGAAGCCGACCGCACTCCGTGCCTACACCTATCGCCATAAGATACCCACTAAAAGAGAGTACGGGCGTACCTATTACTCCAAATCACATTTGAACGAACTCCGCAGAACTGACCTTGTGAACGATGAACGCTACTATACCGTTGAGCAGGTGCAGCAAATCTATGGTCTTTCGTCAGCCAACATCTGCCATATCGTCAAGGTGAAGCACATCGAAAAGATAAAGGTGGGTGTGAAAAACCTGCTTTTGCGCTCAGATGTGGAGCGTGTCATGGCTGAAAGGAACAAATAACCGTGAAAAATCGGGATTATCGAAAATTATTTCAAAATGATGTATCGTGGAGGTATTCACGGATATTTCACGTTGTTCCTTTGCCATCGGAAACATGGATACAACTCCAAAATGTATACAACCAATTAAAACATAATTATTATGAGTAAATGCAAAACAGTTACCTTGCGTAAGCGCAAGATTAAGAACGGGACACAGTATTCACTATGCCTTGACTACTATCCCGGCTACCGTGACAATGTCACCATGAGAGTGATTACACGTGAAGCCTTAGGAATTTACATCTTCGCCAAACCTGCAAACCAGCAGGAACGGGACTTCAACGCACGCATGATGAAGAAAGCGGTCATCCTGCGCAACCAGCGCTACGAAGCCATTTTCAATG
The DNA here is from genome assembly GCF_000159855.2 of Bacteroides sp. 3_2_5. Classification (NCBI taxonomy): domain Bacteria; kingdom Pseudomonadati; phylum Bacteroidota; class Bacteroidia; order Bacteroidales; family Bacteroidaceae; genus Bacteroides; species Bacteroides sp. 3_2_5. Next base: position 80,110 of record NZ_JH636043.1, read on the forward strand.
AAAACAACGGCTTTTTTGACAAGACCAAGATGAAGGGCGATTTCCTTGCCTATTTCAAAGGACTGGCTGACCGCAAGAATATCAAGTGGCAGCACGTATACAAGCATTTCCAGCGGTTCGTGAACGGCAAATGCACCTTTGAGGAGGTGGATGTGGATTTGTGCCGCAAGTTCATGGAATACCTGCTTGATGCACCCCAATCCATCCACACCAACCAAAAGCTGCACATCAACTCCGCAGCAGGCTATTGGTCAACTTTCCGTGCCGTGCTGCACACCGCTTACCGTGACAGGAAGATAAAGGAGAACCCAAACGGCTTCTTAGACCGCATCGAGTGCATTCCCACCATCAGGGAGCATTTGAGCCAAGAGGAACTGATACGGCTTGCCGAAACACCCTGTGAGGAGGAGGTCTTGAAAAAAGCTTTTCTTTTCGCCTGTCTTACGGGACTGAGAAAGAGCGACATCAGACAGCTCACGTGGCAGCAGATACAACCATACACCAACGGCAGGATGTTCGTTACCACCCGTATGCAGAAAACCAAAGAAATAGTGCATAACCCCATCAGTGATGAAGCCTATGGACTGCTGGGAGAACGGGGCGAGGGACTTATCTTTGAGGATTTCAAGGACAAGATGCTGCAAGGACCACTCCAACGGTGGCTCACGGCAGCAGGGATAACCAAGAAAATCACCTTTCACTGTACCCGCCACAGCTTCGGAAGCCTGCACGTGGAAATGGGAACGGACATGGCTGTCATCCAAGCCTATCTCGGACATAAGAACATTACCACCACACAAATCTATTCCAAGATAGCAGCGCAGCAGATGTGTCAGGTGGTGGACAAGATAACCTTGAAGCGCAAGGAGGCATAAATGTCTCACATTGACAGGTATTCAGAGGGGCGGTTATGGCTACAAGGCTATAATCGCCCCTCTATGTTTTTGGCTTGATGCCACCATTTATAAGCCCCTCAGAGTATGAAACAGAGTATGATATGATGACATTTCGTGAAATACATTGAAAAAGACCGTTCTAACCGCAAATAACGGGCAGTAATTGGGAAAAATAGCATTAACTTTGCACAAAATAATACAGGAACATTCAATCTCTCAACGAAATATGGAATCATCAATCAAGGACAAATACATCATCTTGGGCTTTGTCGGCTTCGCCATCGTCCTAATATCTTCCATTGCCACGCTGGTAATAGCGGACAGCTTCAACCAAGACAACTTTGTCAGGTGGATAGTATTCGTATGCTGTAACCTGTTGGGATGGTTGCTCTATCTCTCCTTTCAGACACTTATCTTTGATACATACGAAATCTACAAAATCAAGTTCGGCAAGAAAGAAACGATTGCCGAAGCCATAGAGGTGCAGGAAGAACTGTCACAAAATACACTTGAAGAAGCCACATCTGTGCCTGGACCTACATCAGTCCCTGAGCCTGTACCCGAATCATCCCCGACAAAAGAAGAGACACTTATCCAAACACAACCGATAGAGCTTACTATCGCCCCGGATCTTCACGAAAAGAACCGTGCCAATTACGCAAGCAGAGAGCAACGGGAAAAGGAAGAGCGCATCCGCATGGTCATGGAGTATTGCCATTATTACCTGCCTCGCATTGCCGACCAAGAAACCGTGAACCACATCTGTACTGAGGTGGACAAATGGATGAATCTTAACACTTATACCCCGAAGCCCATACAAAGACCGTTTACCAAAGACATCAACAACATTCCACTCCGTCACTTCGTATGGAATATCTCTGAGCGTTTCCTGTACAAGAGATACTACAATGGGGATAACCGTGCCAAGTTCATCAAAGCCCTTTTCCCGAAATCGTTTGCTGATACAGACTTATCAACCATCAAGAATTTCAAGGTAGAGCCGTTAAAGACGGAAATTCCCATTGATGAACCCGAAAACGGCAAACTTGATTTCCACTATCCCGAGGATTATGTGCGGAATTAGGATAATCACGACACCAACGACAACCATCCGGTAACTCATAACCGCCTGTTTTACATCGTTTCCCGAGTAATTTTACCCGTCATTTATGGCTGGGCTTAATTATTCGGGAATTATTTTGCAATGACGTGTCGTGGAGATATTCACGGATATATCATTTCAGTCCTTTGCGCCAAGTCTTACAAAAGAGACGAGTACGCGAATGGAAAAATCAATTCTTACCTTCAACGACCTCCCCGAGGTTGTCGCTCAGCTTCGAGACGAAGTGATGAGCCTGAAAAGCCTGCTCGCCGAGCAGCGCAGTGTGAACAATGCCAAAACGGTGGACACCCACGTGCCCATGTCTGTGGACGAGGCAGCAGAGTATTTAGGTATCCCTAAGGGTACGCTCTACATGAAACTGTCAGAAGGGACAATCCCTGCCACCAAGCCCGGCAAACGCTATTGCCTTTACCGTGACGAACTGGACAAGTGGCTGGAAACCGCCCGAAAGAATCCCATACCGTTGTCAGACGAGGAACTGAACAAGTCCTTATCCTCTTCCCACCGTCGCAAGCCCAACCCACGTAACTGGTGAATGATATGGAAGAGGATAAGAACTATATCAACCTGATACGTGGCGACCTCACAAAAGCATCCCAAGCGCATAACGGTATGCCCGACAGTGTAGGCATGATGAATATCAAGACGGCAAACCAAACCATTCTTGAAGCATCGTTATTGCCTACGCCCCGTGCGCTGTGGGACAGCTTTTGGTACGAGGGGGAACTCTCCTGCTTGTTTGCCGATTCCAACGTGGGCAAGTCCATCCTTGCCGTGCAGATAGCCGACCGCATCGCCCGAACCGACAATGTGCTGTATCTGGACTTTGAACTGTCCGAAAAGCAGTTCCAGCTCCGCTATACCAACGAGCATGGAGAGCTCTACACCTTTCCCGACAAACTCTATCGGGTGTCTATTGACTGCAACCAGCTTTTGGATGCCAACTTTGAGGAAGCTATCATAGGCGGCATTGAACAGATGGCTGTGCAGACCGACTGCAAGATTTTCATCATTGACAATCTTACCTACCTGTGTTGCGCCATGGAGAAAGGCGATGCCGCAGGACGGCTGATGATTCAGCTGAACAATCTCAAAAAGAGATATGCGCTCTCTATCCTTGTCCTAGCACATACGCCCAAACGCTCTTTGGATTGTCCCATCACATCCAACGACCTTGCCGGAAGCAAACGGCTCTACAATTTCTTTGACAGCGTGTTCACCATTGGAAAAAGTGCCCAAGACGGAGGGCTTCGCTATGTGAAGCAGCTTAAAGTGCGCTATGGCACGTTCTCTCATGATGCGGATAATGTAATCGTTTACGAGATTGACAAGGTGGATGCTTTCTTGCAGTTCGTGTTCAGGGGCTATTCCACGGAAAAGGAACACTTGAAAAAATTGGGCGACAATGAATCAAGCCAAAGGGATTGCCAAATTCTGCAACTCTCCCAATCGGGCAAGTCCGTCAGGGAGATAGCCTCACAGGTGAATTGTGGCAAGTCCACCGTAAACCGTATCATCCAGCGCAGCAAAGAGAGTAAAAACGCAGGTGTCCCAAGTGTCCCACTGTCCCAACCCTTAGAGTGTGGGACAATGGGACAGGATGGGACAGCCGACAATCAACCATCAAAAACGGACTAAGCTATGGGCAATTATTCATTACAGAAGTATAAAGGAACGGCAACACGGCATACCTGCCCCAAATGCGGAGACAGGCATTCTTTCGTCTATTACGTGGACGAAAATAATGTGCCGTTGCATCCATCGGTCGGCAGATGTAACCACGAAAGCGGTTGTGGGTATCACTACACTCCGAAAGAGTATTTTCAAGAGCATCCTGAACACAGAACTACCAATGATTTCTCTTTTGACAGGCAAAGAGCAGAGCAGAAGAAAGTGAAGCAGCAAAGTAAGCCGACAGCCATCGGCTATATTCCCCCTCACTATGTGGAGAAGTCGCAAAGCGAGCGTAGCAATTTCTTCCGTTTCCTCTTCACACTCCTTACTTCCTACTATGGCGACAAGGCGAAAGAGGTGTTGAAGCGGTTGTTGGAGGAATACCGTTTGGGGGCTACCCGTGACGGCTCTGTTATCTTTTGGCAGATAGACAGGACGGGCAAGGTACGCACGGGAAAGGTGATGCAGTACAATCCCGAAGACGGACACCGTATCAAGGGAGGACAGACATCGGCAGTGAACTGGATACACAGCATATTGAAAAAGCAGCGTGTGTTGGCAGAGGATTGGCAACTATCCCAATGCCTTTTCGGGGAACACTTGTTGAAAACGCATCCCGACAAGGTGGTGGTCTTGGTGGAATCCGAGAAGAGTGCCGTTATCGGTTCTGCTATCTTCCCCGATTATGTATGGCTGGCTACGGGTGGTAAGAGTCAGATGAGAGAAGAGAAACTCCGTGTACTGTCAGGGCGAACCGTGCTTCTCTTTCCCGATGCCGATGCTTATGCCGAGTGGAAACAGCGAGCCGAGAGCATGTACTTTTGTAAGGTGGTGGTTTCGGACATCATCGAAAGGAATGCCACCCCGAAACAAAAAGAAGCCCATATCGACATAGCCGATTGGATTATCTTTCAGATACGGGAGGGCAAGGTGATGAGTACAGCCAACCACTTGGTCGAGGCTGAGAGAATCCTCCAGCGGATGATAGAGAAGAATCCCGTCCTGCAAAAACTGATAGACGATTTAGACCTTGTGCTGGTCGGTGCATCTCCAATCGGCAACGATGATGAAAAACCTCCCTGACGGAGGAGAGCGGAAGCCGTAGGCTGGAGTTTGCAGACAATGGCTTGCCATTGATATAGCCCACTATAACTACACGCTCCGCTTACGTAGTTGTGGGCTCTCCCGAGGGGATTAGGGTTTTACCCTAATGACCCACTCAGGGCGTTTCTCCCCTGAGAACCCAGAGCAAAGAGTGACCCTCTCTTTGCAATCTCCGCTTATGGGTTGCACCCCTAAGAACCCCATGCGTTTACGGACAGCGGAAAAGCAAACAATAAAGTACAAACCAAAAAACAAGTATCTATGGCAACAAAATCAAGCATACATATCAAGCCCTGCAACATCGCATCGAGCGAGGCTCACAACAGGAGGACTGCCGAATACATGCGCCACATCGGAGAGTCCAGAATCTATGTCGTTCCTGAACTATCCACCGATAACGAACAGTGGATAAATCCCGACTTCGGCAGTCCGGATTTGCGGATGCATTATGACAATATCAGACAGATGGTAAAGGAAAAGACCGGACGTGCCATGCAGGAAAAGGAGCGTGAACGCAAAGGCAAGAACGGTAAAATAGTCAAGATTGCGGGATGCTCCCCCATACGTGAAGGAGTGCTGCTTGTCAGGTCGGACACCACACTGGCAGACGTGCGTAAATTCGGTGAGGAGTGTCAAAGACGCTGGGGAATCACACCGCTGCAAATCTTCCTGCACAAGGATGAAGGGCATTGGCTGAACGGTCAGCCGGAAGCGGAAGACAGGGAAAGCTTCAAAGTCGGGGACAGATGGTTCAAGCCGAACTATCATGCCCATATCGTTTTCGACTGGATGAACCACGAAACAGGAAAGAGCCGAAAGCTCAATGACGATGACATGATGCAGATGCAGACCCTTGCATCCGACATCCTGCTGATGGAACGCGGGCAGTCAAAGGCTGTCACTGGTAAGGAGCATCTGGAACGGAACGACTTTATCATTGAGAAGCAGAAAGCTGAACTGCAACGCATGGATGCAGCCAAACGGCACAAAGAAGAACAGATAAATCTTGCCGAGCAGGAACTGAAACAGGTGAAATCAGAAATACGCACTGACAAGTTAAAGAAGACAGCCACCACGGCAGCGACAGCCATAACTAGTGGAGTTGCTTCTCTTTTCGGGAGTGGAAAACTGAAAGAACTGGAACGTGCCAACGAAAAACTGCAAGACGAGGTTTCAAAACGGAACACCAATATTGAAAAATTGCAGAGCCAAGTACAGCAGATGCAGAAACAGCATGATACGCAAATCCACAATCTCAGAGAAATGCACAGGCAGGAACTTGACATGAAAGAAAAAGAACTGTCACGGCTCGCCAGAATCATAGACAAGGCTTTCAGGTGGTTTCCGATGTTCAGGGAAATGCTGCGCATGGAAAAGTTTTGTGCCATGCTGGGATTCTCTAAAGAAATGACTGAAAGTCTTATAGTCAAAAAAGAAGCCCTGAAATGTAGCGGTAAAATCTATTCCGAGCAACACAGGCGGAACTTTGATATAAAGGATGATATTTTAAGGGTGGAAAATGACCCTGACGATGAAAGCAGGCTGAACCTGACAATAAACAGGAAGCCGATTGCCGACTGGTTCAGGGAGCAATGGCACAGGCTTAGATATGGAGCAAGAGTGCCGCAACAGGAAGAAAGAAAAAGTAGAGGATTCAAATTATAATAGAAGCAATTTGATTAGTAATCTAAAAGCACTCCGATAACGATTAGAGTGCTTTTAGATTGTTTATCATTAATTATCAAAGCAAGTGCAGTTTAAGATTTTACTGAAGTTTGCATTAATAAAGAATATACTACAGCTGATATATGCGCAACATATTGTGACGCTTGTGATTCATTTCCCTTGAAATCCTTAACAAATACCGCTAAGGTATAACTGATATTATTAGGCAGACATATATAGGCAACATCATTGTGAGCTGCAAGAACACCATTTTCATTAACATAACCTGAACCTGTCTTATGCGCTATAACAACCCCTTCTTTATCAAGAAGTGGAGCTGCTATCCTATCTACACCTGTTTTGCATTCTTTTAACGTATTCTTAATGAAACTTTGTTTCTCATCATCGATAAGACCTTCAGTAAACAAACGATTCATCAACATTGCAGCACCAAGAGGAGATGTATAGTTAGAGTAAGCCTTGTTATGGTCAGCCGACATTTCCTCTTCCGTATAAGCTATCTGAAAACTTGAACGAGGAATGAGTGTGGCTATAAAACTATCTGTTTGAGCGACATTAACCATATCCTTAAACATAAGGTTGCTTGCATTGTTGTCACTCTGAGTAAGAGTATAACGCAGCAAATCTCTCACTGTCAATGATATGACTGGCCCTGAATAATCTTTCAGCATAGGACTCCAAGTCTTTGGGTCAAGTTTATCCCTATTTATATTTACTAAGGTATCAAGTGAAATTCCTTTATTGTCAAAGTCATTACAAAGAGCTAATGCCTGATGAACCTTAAACACACTCATCATAGGATAAACACTCTTATTATTGACCTTAACCGTATCTCTGTTATTAACAATAACCGCCACACCAATTTCGCCAGGACAAGCTGAGACAATTTGAGAAATGCTATCAGTCAAAACATTTGTTAAAGGAGGATTTGCGCTATCTTTTGTCGCTGATTTATGGAACAATGAAAATACCAAGATGAAAATGCAAACTAAAGCTATACTCAAAACTACGATTTGTTTTTTTCTGTTTTTTTCCATGTTTATATTATTTATATTTGTTTGACGAGAATATCTTTATTTGCCGACAAAGGTACATAACTTTACGGAAAAATATGTTTCTAAAATATATAAATAGACAGCTGTGGGGAAAATGTGGGGAAAAATTAGATAATTAAAAAGGCTAAATGACTGGAAATAATCACTTAGCCTTTTAATCCGTACCCAGACCCGTACTTCGTAATTGCTGCGCCCATCATTCAAGACTGTCAAATCGGGTCTTTCCTGTCAAGCCAATGATGCCTATGCGTATGCCAAACACATGGATTACGGATTTCTCGTTCCGTGAACAAACACTTTATCCGCAACTCTGCTATGTGGTGTATTGGCTTAACTCCATTTCTATGGGCAACACTTTTGTTGCAGATTTCAAGCAGCTTTTATCGAAATACCCATCAGTAAGAACTCGTTTATTAGGCTTTCCTCATAATTGGGAACAAGAGCCTTTGTGGAGATAAAATAATTGCCCTGTTTCTTAAAAAGCACTGGGGCAAACCAGCTCCGTCTTTAATTGTTTCCAATAAATGGATTGTTTCAAGCCCCTATAGAAAGAGAACAAAAATTCCTGTGTGAAAATTAATCTACGACAAGGAGCAAGCAAGGAGCAATATCAAACAAAAATCAATACCTTTGCAGTACATATGAGATAGACCAAAACAAAAGTGGAATATCGGAAACGAATAGCAAGGAAAAGAGAAGAAACGACCCAAGTTGATGTCCTTTTTGAGTTAATAATCAATAAAAGCGTTAAATCTTCACCTTTTAGAATGTGCAATTAAAAATAACAACCATATTTCTGACTTATTATCTATAAAATATTGAGTAATAATCGGTTGTAAATACCAACATTGTTTTTAATATCAGCTATCATCATTGAAATGAACACCGTGTATAAAGAAAATACTTTATCTTCGGAATGATGATTTTGCCATATGAACCGATACGGAATGGATTACTATAGAATATTTTGTATCTTTGACGAGAATAACAGAGAAAAAAGAACCCAATGATCATTCGTACCATACTCGATACAGACCTTTATAAATTCACTACTTCGTATGCTTATATCAAACTATTCCCGTACGCAATAGGCACTTTCAGCTTCAAAGACAGGGACGGGACTGAATATAGCGACGAGTTTGTGGAAAGATTGAGAACGGAAATCAGTCAGCTATCACACGTGGCACTGACCGAAAAAGAACTGGAATATATGATAAAGAACTGCCGCTTCCTGCCCAGGGTCTATTGGGAGTGGCTCTCTTCTTTCCGTTTCCAACCCGAGAAAATAGAAATCCGTCTGGACGAGAATCGGCAGCTTCACATCGAAGTGAACGACTATCTTTACAAAGCAACGCTTTATGAAGTACCTCTACTCGCCATCGTTTCGGAGATAAAGAACCAATCGTCCGGCAATGTTGCCAACCTGGAAGACATCCTGTACAAACTGTCCGAAAAGACAGAACTGTCCAATAAGCATCAGCTACTTTTCTCTGAATTCGGAACCCGAAGGCGCTTTTCGTTCGATGTGCAGAATCAAGTCATCGGGCACCTGAAACAGACAGCCCATTACTGTATCGGCACTTCCAATTGCCATTTCGCCATGAAATACGGCATGAAGCCCATGGGTACGCATCCCCATGAATGGTTCATGTTTCACGGAGCGCAATTCGGCTATAAACATGCCAACTATATAGCCCTTGAAAATTGGGTAAATGTATACGATGGCGACCTTGGCATCGCCTTGTCCGACACTTATACATCTGCCATCTTTCTAAGCAATCTAAGCCGCAAACAGGCTAAGTTGTTTGATGGCGTGAGGTGTGATTCCGGTGATGAATTCCGGTTCATCGATCAGCTGACCGCACGTTATAAAGAGTTGGGCATCGACCCGACCACCAAGACAATCGTATTCAGTAACGCACTCGACTTTGACAAAGCACTGGATATCCAGGAGTATTGCCAGGGAAAGATCCGTTGCTCTTTCGGCATCGGGACAAACCTGACCAACGATACGGGATTCAAGCCATCAAACATTGTCATGAAGCTATCGCAATGCAAGATGAACATGAACCAGGAGTGGCGCGAATGTGTGAAATTATCAGACGACATAGGGAAACATATCGGCAGCCCGGAAGAGGTGCGTGCCTGTCTATACGACTTGCGGTTGGAGTAACCTCCAACCGCAAATACATTTTATCATAACAGTGCTTTGATGGCATCTGTGATTTCTTCATCGGTCCGCCCCATTCGATACCCCCGGATGACCTTTCTGATCACCCGATCCTGATCTAATATAAAGAATAAAGGTGCCGCGCCATAAGTCCGGTATGACTTGACAATACCTTCATCACCGCACAAAAAACTATAATTTATTTGATTCTTATCCGCATAAGTTCGCAGCGAATGGGGTTCACGTCCCCAGGTTTCTATAGAAACCACTTCAAATTCACCGGCATTGAACTTCCCTTTCAATCCGTTCAGAAAAGGAATGGATGCATGGCAAGCACCACAACCGATACCGGTGAGGTTCACCAATAGCACTTTACTTTTAAATTCGGATAACGCCACCGGTTTCTCATACATATCTTTCAACATCCAGTCGGGAGCTTTCTGTCCTATAAGATCTGTCGCCGCAGGCTGAGTGACCTTTTTTTGCTCGCCATACTTGCGGATCTCATAGTCTTGGGGCACATAATCATATAAGTTTAAACCGGCTATCGACAATTGATTCAAGACTACATCCGAACAAGTAGTAGCAGAAATCTGATGCGACATTTCCCTGCGCATTTTATAAGGCAGACCGTCCGCTTTGCTAATCCACAATTCGTAAATCGAGGTCGGGTCTCCCAAATCAAAAGGAGGCTTCGGTATGTAGTACGCTTTTCCAAAAAATTCAACCTGCCTGTCTTCATGTATCACCAACTTGAAGTAATACGCTTCTCCTAAATCCTTCCATTCGGTGGTGATGCTATCTCCCGTACTCAAAGCATATCCGATGATATTCCGGGTATAACAAAAAAACGGAGGAGCCACCAACCTGAAAGGAAGGGATCTGGTCGTGAAATCATCGATCATAATCCCTTTATGCTCATGATAACTTATCATCCTCACGTTTCCATCATAACCAAATTCAAATCGCGTCGTATCCTTGGCGTCAAGACACACATAGCTCGCGCCGATGGTTGAATCAGAAGGATTGGTGTATTCTTTAATAAAACGATGAAAATTGGTAATGGCAACGGTATCGCCGGGTTGCCAGGACTGAGATTGCTCATGATAGGAAGCTGATTCTATCTTACCAAGATTACCGAGAACTTTTTTCAAATAAGTTCTCATATCCACATCATTCTTACCACAGACATTCATGACTAACAAGAATGAAATAACAGATAACAAAATGGACTTCATAGTATTTTATATTTTAGATACACGCAAATATAGCCAATGAAAACAGAAATCGACAAGCGGTATCCCAACTTTTATACTTAATAATAATATTATAATATCTACTAACTTTTCATAGAAAAGAGACACTTTAATGGCCCGAACACAAATAGACGAAGATATTCCTATTTTAAGATCAGAAAGAAACGATTTCTCTCTTTTTAATAACACACCGTCTATTCAAAACTTATGTAATAGAAAGATACAACGCATAGATATGACATTTACATACAGAAATCTACATTATATTGAGTAAATATACCATTTTACGTACCCAAAGACTTAACTCTTTCCGAAAAAGAAGTTAATGTTTTCCCGGTAAGAAGTTAGTCTTTTCTTCAGAAGAAGTTAGTCTTTTGTCCGGAAGAAATTAATAAAGCAAAAGAAGAGGTAAAATACATGCTTTCTGAAGTTATCAGAGACCTCAGAGGGAGCATTTACCAACTATCATTTTAGAGAACGGAATTGAGTTACATCAACAGAATGCTTCTATACCGGAAGATTATCAATTCATAATATCAGATAAAGAGCCCCAATCACATCATTTTAATTTTGACTAATGGCAAAACAACAGCTTTTTCGGGAGCAATCGCAAAGAAGCCCGGAAAGAAACGAATACAGCCCGTATTAAAAATACAGAATGACAGTTCGACGTGCTTCTGTCAAAATGAAAATCTTCATCTGAATCGTTTGTCTTTCCTCCTCTCTTTACTTACACATGCTTTTTCCGCATCAGGAGTTGTCTGATCTTCTCCCTGTCACCCACTATCCATACCAGATCTCCCAAACGGAAAACCGTACTTTGATTCATGGAAATCAACTCGTCTTCCCGCTCAATGGCAACGATAAGGCTGTCATACTGTTTTCCCAACCGTGACTGGGCAATACTTTTATTCAGGAGCGGAGATTCTTCATCTACCGTGAAAGAGTGAAGCGTCACCTCTTGTCGCACATTCTTTTCGTCCGGAAAATCCTGCCGGATGTCGAGTTCCGAACGAAACTTCTGTAACTGGCCGTCTGTACCGACCACGATCAACTTATCCTGCGGATAAATGCACTCGTCACTTTGCGGAATGTATATCCTCCGTTCTCCCCTGACAATCCCCACTACATTGACACCAAACTCACGCCTGAAAGGAAGTTCCTCCAGCGACTTCCCTATATAAGATGAATAAGGAGATACCCAAACGGAGGTCAACTCGATATCTTTATCACTAAACTCACTGTTGAAACGGCTCTTCAGCGGATAGCGATTCCGGGCTGCTTCCTCCCTTCCGTTCAGATTGGTCAGGAAGTGGTTCTCCAAATGCGAATATTGGGTGAGGTTCTCCCTGAGAAGAAGTATCAGTCCCAACACGGCAACAGCTATGACAATACCTATCCCGTAATTAAGACTAAAATAACTGATGACAACTCCCGCTATGAAAAAAACAGCCACCGAAACACGGAACAGAATCAACGCTACCAGCCTCCCGTGATTGTAATTGTCGTCATTCCACAACTTCAGAAACACGTCCGGAGAATTGTACTTATCTGAAACAAGAGCCCACAAGAAAGGAGTCATCAGCAAAAGGGTGAGCAGGCACATCACTACACTCAGCCATCGTCCCGGGGAATCAAACATTCCGTTTATCGTCGGGTATACGGTCTGAACGGACAACAGCCAAATAGCAGTAAGGAGGACACTGTAAATAATCACTCTTCCGACAATCGTTTTCAGTAACCGCTTCCAGTCACTATCATGATTGACGGTCTTCTTGCCGGAAGCATAACGGTCCAGGAATTCACGGGTCCGAGGGGAAAGTACTTTATAAAGCCATTCGGAAAACGGATTTGCCAACCGGATAAAATAGGGAGTGGTAAAGGTAGTGATAACGGATACCGCAACGATAATCGGGGGAACAAACGGGTCCAGCACCTTGAGCGAGGCTCCCAATCCCGCGATAATAAAAGCAAACTCTCCTATCTGGGCCAGACTGAACCCGGACTTGACGGAAACCTTCAGTGGTTCGCCGGATAGCAAGACCCCCAATGAAGAGAAAATCGATTTACCCACAAGAGTCACCAATGTAATGATAACCACCGGCCAGGCATACTGAAGCAGGACAGACGGATTGACCAGCATACCGACGGATACAAAGAAAATAGCTCCGAAAAGCTCTTTCACCGGCTGTATGATGTGTTCTATATGTTCGGCCTCAACCGTCTCAGCAAGAATAGATCCCATAATGAAAGCACCCAGCGCAGCCGAAAAACCGGTACGGGTAGCCAGCACGACCATTGCCAGGCAAAGCCCGAGAGAGACAATCAACAGAGTTTCATTATTCATCAACCGCTTTGCTTTTTTCAGGAAGAACGGAAGGATGAATATACCGACCAGAAACCACAAAATCAGGAAAAAGGCAACTTTCAGGACACTCATCAAGAGTTCCTCACCCACAAACTCTTTGCTCACCGCCATAGTAGAAAGGATGACCATCATCAGGATAGCGATCAGGTCTTCGACCACCAAGGTTCCGAACACAATGCCTGTAAACCGTTGGCTGCGCAAACCAAGATCATCAAAGGCTTTAATAATAATCGTGGTAGACGACATGGACAACATTCCACCCAGAAACACAGAATTCATCGTACTCCACCCCAACAGATGCCCCACCATAAAACCGATCAGTAACATACTGATCACTTCGGTTGTTGCCGTAATAAACGCTGCCGATCCGACATTCATCAATTTTTTAAAGCTAAACTCGAGTCCGAGAGCAAAAAGCAAAAAGACAACTCCGATCTCAGCCCAGGTATTGATGTTCTCCATATCGCCAACAGTCGGGAAGATGCGGACATAAGGCCCGGCCAGCAATCCGGCAACGATATATCCCAGGACCAGGGGTTGCTTCAGCCATTTAAATAAAAGAGTAATGATACTTGCGGACATCAGTATTAAGGCAAGGTCAGCAATCAAGGTAGGTAAATGTGACATAGTATGGTATGTATATTTCGTTAGTACTTCATTCCGTTTTATGCTCGTTTATTGTACCCAAAGAACAATCGGTAGTCCGTTTGTGTTCCGTATATATGACATTTATTTTGAAAAAAAGCTGCGGGGGCATTGCACAAAACTGAACTTTTCGTGCAAAAAGTATCCATCCTATTCAATATTTCTCTATATTTGTCGCCGAATTGGTTCGGAATCCGTGGTCAACGGACGAAGATTAAAAGGGAATCGGGTGTAAATCCCGGACAGTCCCGCTGCTGTGAAACTCTGTATAGCATCTTATCAATCAGCCAATTTCGTACCACTGACAGAAAAAGCAAACTCTGTCGGGAAGGTCCCGGTAAGATGTAGAGTCAGTCAGAAGACCTGCCATTCGTGAATAAGAGCATTCTCTCCTCGTGGGTTAGGAAAGAAAGCATCGTTGTTAAGCCCCAAATCGTAGAAATACTGTGTTTTCATCGGGTGGACGTATGTCCGCAGGGTGGAAAAGCGCGAATATGTATATGCATTTAATTGAGAAATGAATATGATTAAAAGAATCTTAGTCGCCAACCGCGGTGAAATTGCCGTGAGGGTGATGCGCTCCTGTCGGGAGATGGAAATAACGAGCATTGCCGTTTTCTCGGAAGCGGACCGAACAGCGAAACATGTGCTTTACGCCGATGAAGCTTATTGCATCGGACCGGCAGCATCGAAAGAGAGTTATCTGAATATAGAAAAAATCATTGAAGTGGCAAAGTCATGCCACGCAGACGCCATTCACCCGGGATACGGGTTCTTATCGGAAAATGCAACCTTTGCCCGCCGTTGCCGGGAAGAAGGCATCACCTTTATCGGTCCTGACCCGGAAACAATGGAAGCCATGGGAGATAAAATCTCGGCACGCATCAAGATGATCGAAGCCGGGGTACCGGTAGTTCCGGGCACTCAAGACAACCTGAAAAGTGTTGAGGAAGCCGTAGAACTCTGCAACCAAATCGGCTATCCGGTAATGCTGAAAGCCTCGATGGGCGGTGGCGGAAAAGGAATGCGACTGATTCATCATGCAGACGAAGTGGCCGAAGCCTATACAACAGCCAAGAGCGAATCGCTTTCCTCGTTCGGAGACGACACGGTCTATCTGGAGAAGTTTGTGGAAGAACCCCATCACATCGAGTTCCAGATACTGGGCGACAAGCATGGCAACATAATTCACTTGTGCGAACGTGAATGCTCGGTGCAGCGCCGCAACCAAAAGATCGTAGAAGAGAGCCCTTCAGTTTTTATCACACCGGAACTGCGCCGGGACATGGGCGAAAAGGCAGTAGCCGCTGCCAAGGCCGTGAACTACATCGGCGCGGGAACCATTGAATTCCTGGTGGACAAGCACCGCAATTATTACTTTCTGGAAATGAACACCCGCCTGCAAGTGGAACATCCCATCACAGAAGAAGTAGTCGGCGTAGATCTGGTAAAAGAACAAATTAAGGTAGCCGACGGACAGGTACTGCAACTGAGACAAGAGGACATCCAGCAACGGGGACACGCCATCGAATGCCGCATCTGTGCGGAAGATACGGAAATGAATTTCATGCCCAGCCCGGGTGTCATCAAGCAAATCACAGAACCCAACGGTATCGGAGTACGCATCGACAGCTATGTATACGAAGGATACGAGATTCCGATTTATTACGATCCGATGATCGGCAAACTGATCGTGTGGGCCACCACACGGGAATATGCCATCGAACGGATGCGCCGCGTGCTTCACGAATATAAGTTGACGGGCGTAAAGAACAACATCAGTTACCTGCGCGCCATCATGGATACACCCGACTTTGTGGAAGGACACTATGACACAGGCTTCATCGCCAAAAACGGTGAAGTGCTTCAGCAATGCATCACGCGCACCAGTGAGCGTGCGGAAAACATTGCGCTGATTGCCGCCTACATGGACTACCTGATGAACCTGGAAGAAAACAACAGCGGACTGGCAGCGGATAACCGCCCGATCAGCAAGTGGAAAGAATTTGGATTGCACAAAGGGGTATTAAGAATATAAAAGTATGGAAATACATATAGGAAATCGCGTGGCCGAAATAGAATTGGTCAGCAAGGAAGACAACAAAGTGGTTCTCACCATCGACGGAAAAACGTTCGAAGCGGACGTTGTCATGGCAGAGAACGGGAATTGCAACATCCTGATGGACGGACGCAGCTCCAACGCCCAACTGATTCGCAAAGAGAACGGAAAGAGCTACAAAGTGAATACACACTACAGCAGCTTCAATGTCGAGATTATAGACAGCCAGGCGAAATACCTGCGCATGCGCAAGAAAGGTGAAGAGGAGCAGAACGACCGTATCACTTCGCCCATGCCGGGCAAGGTGGTGAAAATCCCCGTCAGTGTGGGACAAGAGATGAAGGCCGGAGAAACGGTCATCGTCATCGAAGCCATGAAGATGCAGAGCAACTACAAGGTGACTTCGGACTGCCGGATTAAAGAGATTTTGGTGCAGGAGGGCGATAACATTGCCGGAGAGCAGACGCTGATAACGTTAGAATAAAATTAAAGCAAGAATAACAATGGAAGATATAAATAAAGCTTATGCCACGTTCGCCGAACGTGATCGCATCGCTTCTCTGGGTGGAGGCGCAGCCAAGATTGATATACAGCACGAAAGCGGAAAAATGACCGCCCGCGAACGCATCGACATGTTGCTGGATAAGGGTACATTTGTAGAGCTGGACAAGCTGATGGTGCACCGTTGCACCAACTACGGCATGGACCGGAACAAGATTCCGGGAGACGGCGTCGTGTCGGGTTACGGAAAGATCGACGGACGGCAAGTATTTGTCTATGCCTATGACTTCACCGTTTACGGCGGTTCGCTATCGGCATCGAATGCCAAGAAGATAGTCAAGGTGCAGCAACTGGCTTTAAAGAACGGTGCCCCGATCATTGCACTGAACGATTCGGGCGGTGCACGTATCCAGGAGGGAATCGAAAGCTTGTCGGGTTACGCTGACATCTTCTACCAGAATACGATGGCAAGCGGAGTGATTCCCCAGATCTCGGCCATTCTGGGTCCTTGTGCCGGAGGAGCCTGCTACTCTCCCGCACTGACGGATTTCATCTTTATGGTGAAAGAGAAAAGCCACATGTTCGTTACCGGGCCGGACGTCGTGAAAACGGTGATCCACGAAGAAGTCAGCAAAGAAGAGCTGGGCGGCGCCATGACACACAGCAGCAAGAGCGGTGTGACACACTTCATGGCCAACACCGAAGAAGAGCTGTTGATGTCGATCCGCGAGCTCCTCTCATTCCTCCCGCAAAACAACATGGACGAGGCACGCAAGCAGAATTGCACCGACGACGTCAACCGTGAAGACGCCTCACTGAACAGCATTGTCCCTGCCGACCCCAACGTACCGTATGACATGAAGGAGATCATCGAAAGAGTAGTCGATGGAGGCTATTTCTTTGAGGTGATGCAGAACTTTGCCAAGAACATTATTATCGGTTTTGCACGCATGGGCGGACGCTCGGTAGGCATCGTAGCTAACCAACCGGCTTATCTGGCCGGAGTGCTCGACATCGACGCCAGCGATAAAGCAAGCCGCTTCATCCGCTTCTGCGACTGCTTCAACATTCCGCTGATTACATTCGAAGACGTACCGGGTTTCCTGCCGGGGTACACCCAAGAGAACAACGGCATCATCCGCCACGGAGCCAAAATTGTGTATGCTTTTGCTGAAGCAACAGTACCCAAGTTGACCGTAATCACCCGGAAGGCTTACGGCGGTGCTTACATCGTAATGAACTCCAAACAGACGGGAGCAGACGTGAACTTTGCCTATCCGAGTGCAGAGATCGCTGTAATGGGTGCCGAAGGTGCGGTGAACATTCTGTTCCGCAAGGCAGACGCAGAGACGAAAGCCCAAGAGCTGAATGCCTACAAAGAGAAGTTTGCCACCCCCTATCAGGCTGCCGAACTGGGATTCATTGACGAAATCATCCTGCCGAAGCAGACCCGCAAACGCCTGATACAGGCATTGGAGATGACAGAGAACAAGATGCAGACCAATCCGCCCAAGAAGCACGGAAACATGCCGCTTTAAACAGCTGGCGGATGGAGTAATCATAAGAGAGAGGAGGGTGAATACCAGTTTCAACACCTCCTCTCTCTTTTTTTAACCTGACTACTTTAAAAAAACGCTTTCACTTATCGCTGCCGCATCTCGTTTACAAATTCATCCGTTGTATACACCTTTTCCGCCAACAACGTGAAGTTGATAAACGCTGCCGTATCGGCATCCATCCCCGGAAGCTTGGCAGAAGCCGTAGCATCAAACACCACCGCTGCCTCAAATCCCCGTTCCTGCAACTCGCGCAAATGGGATTCTGCACAGAGATTGCCGGACATGCCGCACACCACTACTTTATTGACCCCGCGCTTACGGAGTTGCAGAATCAGATCATTGTTTTCCGGACCGTAAAGTTTGTGCGGAGCTGTAACGATGATATTCGTGCCTTCGTTGATATAAGGCTTGTAGAGATCCAGCCAGTCGGCACCCGAACCTTCAAATCCCTCACCGGTCAGTTGTCCCCGGCGCTCAAACATACCCGTGTCATGCATCAGTTTCTCGATAGGCCCCTCAAAAAGCCATTGGTGATCGTGTTTGTAATAATAGTGTGGAGAGATGAATACCAGCATACCTTTCGCTGCCGCTACCTCAAAGATGCGGCGGAGGTTCTCTACCGTACCGTTCTTCTGTATATTCTCTCCAAAAGCTCCCCAACCTAAACCGTTCTCACTCAGGAAATCGTTTTGTGGGTCTGTCATTACAATCGCTGTATGTTCGTCAATAACGAACGGGGTATTGATACCTTCCATAATCTTTTTCTGTTTTTAGATGTTTATATTCATTTTCAACCCGGGTGCTGCCGTATCGGGCAGCCTCCGTTTTTTTCGACTTTGCAAAGGTCGGTATTCGGTACGGTACGGGAAATGGCCATTCAACCGGATAATTTGGCAATTCTTCCCGATTACACAAAAGCATCTATTTTCATCCCGGAAAGGGACCGGTATAGGAAGGAAGCCGGAGCAGGAACACCTATTTATATATAAAACACTTATGTTATAAACCATTAGACAGTAACTCCCGAGAGTTCTTTTTTGTATTCGGGAATAATTGCCTATTCAATATGTGATATCGCTATTTCCCGTGAATTAAAAGCCGCCTATCTTTGCAACATCAGATTGAGACAACTAAAAGAAGACCCAAAACGTTATGAAAAAGAATTTATTAATTTTAGTCGCACTGCTGACATCGGCAACGATATCGGCACAGAACGGAGGAACCATTATGAAGAAGTATGAGAACCAACTACCGCAAGCCGGCAGAGGAAACGTACATGTTGCCTACCAAGGCAAAGCCATCGACCAAATGATTTACGATTTTATGGAAGAACAGGGAATACCGGGCATGACACTTGCCATCGTACAGGCACCTTATATTCCGCGTGTAGCAGGCTACGGAGTGACGGACCTTGAAAAAGGAAACCTTGCCGCTGCCAAGACTCTTTGGCCCATCGGTCCCATCTCACAAGGATATGCAGCCGTGGCAGTGATGCAGCTCTACGAAAAAGGAAAACTAGACCTGAACGACCCGATCGGCAAGTACCTGAAAGATATACCCGAAAACTGGAAACCGATCAGTATCCTTCAGTTGATGCAACACAGTTCGGGCATTGCGGACTATCGTAATGAAAAGGGATTCGATGTATCGGCCGATTATCGCCCGGAACAACTGATCGAAACGGTAGCCGCCATTCCGCTCGCCTTCGAACCGGGGACAGACGTGAAACAGAGCGCCACAAACTTTCTGCTACTGACTTCTATCATCGAAAAGACCGGCAAGATGCCGTATCACGACTTTGTGAAAAAGTATCAGATCGACTACCTGGGACTGAAACAGACATTCTTCGGCAAAGACCTGGCGAAAGTAAAACAGGAGGACGTGACCCTCACCGGCAACGTGCATCAGACATTCAAAAAAGATAAAGACTACATCAATCCCTCAGAAACGACTACCGGATATGTGGAAAAAGAGGGTCGCCTTGTCGCCGCACCGGCTGTCAGCCCGACGGCACTGAAAGGATTCTCCGACATCTGGGCATCAGCCGAGAATGTGAGCCACTGGGACATCGGACTGGCGGGAAGTGCATTGATCGAAAAGCCCGAAAACCGTGACATGGTGTACAAGCCAACCCGGCTGGCCAACGGCAAGGTAGTACCTGCCATGGCAGGATGGCAGTTCTATAACCACAACGGCCTGATGGACATCAAAGGCAACGTATCGGGCCATTCGGCTTTCCTGAGTCGATTTACGGACGCCTCGGAACTAGTGTGCGTTACCCTACTGGCCAATAAAGAGGGGGTAGACCTGACAAATCTGGGACGCCGTATCGCAGCCGCTTTCGACAGTGATAAGATGGGTACGGGAGCCAACGACAACCTGCTCTATACTTATGAAAGCCAGTTCAGCGTGCCCGAAACCATGACGCGCATCGAGCAGACCCTCCACACGATGGGCGTTCCCGTCTTTGCCAAGTTCGATCACGGGAAAAACGCCGAAGAAGTGGGATTACAACTCCGCCCCAACCAGGTCATCGTTTTCGGTTCACCGAAAGTTGGCACAAAACTGATGCAGGACAACCCGAGTATCTCGATCGAACTGCCGCTGAAGATCTCCGTTTGGGAGGACAAGAACGGAAGCGTATGGGCCACGTTCCCACAGATGAGGACGATGGCGGCCGAATACGGGCTGGAAGCCGAACCGGTAATCGGAAAGATGCAAGAACTACTGGAGAAAATCGTAATTAAAGGGGCAAGCGTATACTAACTTCCTGCTGTAGGGATAAACGCTTTTCCTATAGACATCACTTTTAAAGAAAGAAAAACGATACAAGGGGCTATCCGACTTTTGGGATAACCCCTTGTACTATCGTCTATTTCGGTAAAAAGCCTTATCTTACCATTGCAAAAAACTGAATAGCAATGGCCAAGATAGTATTTAAAGAGTTAACTTCCAATCAAAATGTACCTTTTCCGGCTCGTTTATCAGAAGAGTCACCTTCATACATATGAAAAAGGATCATATGAAAAACGGCCAATTGAAACCCACCTATAAATACAGATTACTACAGAGAAGCAGTTCGTTACAAATCCGGAAACTTATAGGCAAGCCGGAGATACGGCAACTTTTATTCCTTTTTTGAAAGATTTTCAAGAGATTTATCATAGACAATCCCTTATACAGTAGTAATTCATGCCGTTCTGGTCAGCATCATACATCAGGCTATACGCATTGGTCTCTTCGAAGAGCCGTTGTGGAAATATAAAAACAAAAAAGAATTGTTATATTTATAAATGAAATTTAATGTAGAACCTGATATAACTGATAGGGAGAATAGAAAGAAAATAGGAATTGTCAGGATGGAAGAATGGAAAAATTTAACAGAGAGTAAATGCAGTGAATTAAGGGGAAGGACTTCGAGTGGATATTCCACAGCCATAGACAAAATATATTGCAAAACCAACAACTTAAAATCGCAACAAATAACTATTTTTGTACCACTATTACAAAAGTTCATGCTGAATACAGAAAATATACAATCACTCATTGATAGTGGAGAGGGCTACAATGTGGAATTTAAGGTTCGTGTTCCTTCTAAAGTTCGCGAGCTGACAGAAGAAATATGTGCTTTCGCCAATGCAGATGGAGGATATTTGCTTATTGGTGTGGATGACAATGGGCAAGTCGTAGGTACAAATTTAGAAAACGACAAGCGTTCCGCCATTCAAGGCTCTATTAGCGAAATATCTCCGGCACTTCATTGCGAATTGTGTCCGGTAAGCATAGAAGATAAAACAGTTTGGGTGATTGATGTTCCGTCCGGCAAGGATAAACCTTATATATTTTCCGGTTCTATCTATGTACGTGAGGGAGCAAACTCACAGAAACTCCGCACAGTCGAAGAAATGCGCAGTTTCTTTCAGGAGTGTAACAAAATCTTTTTCGACCATATTCCCTGCTATTGGTTCAATATCTACACGGATGCAGATGAACAGATGATAAAGGATTTCCGAACAGAAGCCAAACTAAGTCCGTCCACACCCGGCAAACAAATATTTGAGAACTTGGAATTATTTACTGAAAATGGAACGGCAAAGAACGGTGCAGCAATGTTCTTCGGCAAACAACCTGAACGGAAGTTTCCACACGCTGTCACAAGATGTGTTCTCTTCAAGGGAACAAACAAAGTCTATATTATAGATGATAAAACATTCGGAGGTTCACTATACCAGCAATATTTATATGCTATGGCTTGGCTGGAAAGTAAACTGCAAGTAGCCTATAAAATAGAGGGAGCAGGACCGAGAGAGGAAATTTGGGAAATACCTCTAACCGTATTTAAAGAAGCCATTATAAACGCCCTGTCACATCGTGACTATTATGAACAAGGCGCAAGTATTATGATAGAAATGTTTGATGACAGAGTAGAAATCTCCAATCCCGGAGGACTTTTACCCGTTGTAGCTAAAGATTTCGGGCATAAAAGCATGACACGTAATCCGTTAATTTTCGGTTTATTTACCCGTATGCACTTGGTTGAAAGAGTTGCATCCGGCATTCCTCGTATGCGGGAAGCTATGCGGAAAGCTAATCTGCCCGAACCAGAATTTCATACGGAAGGGATATTTACAGCAGTATTCAAAAGGGGTATCAGTATCAATCATGATACCGTAAATGATACCGTAAATGATACTGTAAACTCAAAAGAGCAGGAGGTTCTAAACATCATCAAGCAATATCCGGGACTTAATTCGTCTAAGATAGCAGAATTAATAGGGAAAAGTGTACCTACTGCTAAACGCTATTTAAATTCTTTGGTTAGATTGGAATTAATAGAATTCAAAGGTGCTCAAAGAAATGGTGGATATTATTGGAACAACAAAAATAATGAAACATCAGGTAAAAATTAATCTTTATAAATTCGTACTATGAGGAATATCAATATTCTATCTATCATAGAAGCTTATCGAAAACTAAGTAATACTCTATTCCAAAAACTTATGAATAGTTACGGAATAACTAGTGGAATAAAGAATTACGAACTTAATGGTATAGAATCCTTTGTGGATGAATTGCTAAAAGCAAATAATAACATTTCTATTGTTAACAGATATTATTTAGGTTATTCAATACCACAAATTGGAAAAGAATTTGACTTACTAAGGTTTGGCCATAACTATATTATCAATATAGAAATTAAAACAGAGAGTTCAATAGAGAAGATATTAAAACAACAACAAAAGAATAAATACTACCTCAGTTTTTTGGATAAGCCACTTCATATTTATACCTTCATTTCAAATGAAAATAAACTGTATAAACTTGTAATCAGAAATAATGGGGATGAAATAGAAGAAATAACCTTTAATGAATTATGCAATATATTGATGTCTCAAGAAGTAGTGACATTTAATAATATCGATGATTTATTTAATCCATCTGATTATTTAGTTTCTCCTTTCAATTCTCCGGAAAAATTTATGTCAGAGGGCTATTTCCTGACAGTTCAGCAGGAACAAATATATAAGGAAATTCAAACAAAGTTATCTGACACCGCAACAAATTTCATAGCCTTAACAGGGGGCGCAGGAACAGGTAAAACATTATTAACTTATCACATAGCTAAAGAAACTATCCAGAGAGGTAAAAAAGTACTCATTCTACATTGTGCCCCACTAAATAGTGGCCACCAAATTTTAATGGACGAATATAATTGGAGTATATATATGCCTAAGTATGCTCCCAATACGATAGATTTCGACTTAATCATAATTGATGAAGCTCAACGAATGTATCCATATCAATTTGATAAATATATAAAAGAAGTACGTACTCTCAATAAAAAGTGTATCTTCTCATACGATGAAAAACAATATTTACGTGACAATGAGAAACAATATCATACCAAAGAAAGGATTGAAAAAGAATTATTATGCACTCCCTATAAGCTAACAGATAAAATTAGAACAAATAAAGAAATTGCATATTTTATAAGACAACTTTTCAATATCAAAAAGAATATACCCAATATAGACTATACCAATATTGAGCTTACATATTGTAAAGATTGTTACTCAGCAAAGTTATTATTGCAAGAATTATTGGAAAGAGGTTGGAAAACACCTAATTATACCCCAGGAACACGCTCTTTTTTCCACTATGAGGCATATTTATCTAATGATACAGAAAGCGCACATTCTGTAGTTGGTCAAGAATTCAATAATGTTGTAGTAGTCATAGACGAATCTTTCAAGTACAACTCCCAAGGAGATCTAATTGCTGATAATACTTATTATTCACAAAGACAAATGTTATATCAAATAATCACTAGAACTAGGAAAAAATTGCATATCGTAATAATTAACAATGAAGTCATGTTAAATAGATGCATAGACATACTAAGTAAATAGTTTTACCAATAAGCAATCTCAACCAAAGAAATATAAAGAGACACACTATCTTTACATTTAGAAATCGTACCCAAGATACAAACTAGTGTCAAATGGTGCTAAGTTGTGAAAACCTTATTCAAGGGAGTAACATCATAACGAAGATATAACTTATTGAAAAGTAGTGCTATGCAAACCAACTTTCGATTACCCAAAATTATTTATAAAATATTTGGAGGAAACACACGGGAAAAGTCACAAGCGGCTATAGAACAACGCAGCATGACTTCTCCCGTATTTTTTTACTATACTCAGGCATGCAAAACAGGTTTCATTCTTTTGAGTAGGTTTGTTTATCCGAAAAGATAATATTTTTGTCTTCCGGGAACAATCGTTGAGAAATAAAACAACCGACATTTTGCGTTCAGCGAACATCTGATACGGAACAGGCGGATTGAAACGGACCTCCGGAGGGTATGTACCCCACCTGGAATCCGCATCAGTCCGCCTGTTCTACATTTATCTGTATATCCGTATTCTTAACTCGCTATTGCGAGAAACGGAATGACCGTTATTATCCTTTTTCTTTCAGGATCACATCGTGTGCACCACCCTCTACGATACTTGTGGATGAAACCAGCGTGATCTTGGCATTTTGTTGCAAATCGGGAATGGTAACAGCACCGCAACTGCACATCGTAGCCTTGATCTTACTCAGAGTGGCCGCCAGGTTGTCTTTCATCTTGCCGGCATAAGGCACGTAACTGTCTACACCTTCTTCAAACTTAAGCGATTCACTTCCACCCATATCGTAACGTTGCCAGTTCTGGGCACGATTTGAACCTTCGCCCCAATACTCTTTCACGTAGTTGTTCTTGATGCAGAGCTTCTTGGTAGGCGATTCGTCAAAACGTGCGAAATAACGACCCATCATCAGGAAATCGGCTCCCATGGCAAGGGCAAGCACCATGTGATAGTCGTGCACCAATCCGCCATCACTACAAATAGGTACATAAATACCCGTCCGTGCCTGATATTCATCGCGGGCACGAGCCACATCTTGCAGGGCAGTCGCCTGTCCGCGTCCGATACCTTTCTGCTCACGGGTGATACAGATAGATCCACCTCCGATACCCACCTTCACAAAGTCGGCACCAGCCTCTGCCAGATAGAGGAAACCTTCTTTATCTACCACATTGCCGGCACCTACCAGCACTTTATCTCCATATTGTTGCTTGATCCATTGCAGGGTCTCATACTGCCATTCCGAATAACCATCCGAAGAATCGATACAGAGCACATCTACTCCGGCTTCTACCAAGGCAGGGACACGCTCCTGATAGTCACGGGTATTGATACCGGCACCTACCAACAATTTCTTGTCGGGACTCGACACCTCGTTCGGATTCTCCTTGTGGCTGTCGTAGTCCTTGCGGAAAACAAAGTAAGCCAGACGTCCTTCTTTGTCGATAATAGGAAGTGTATTGAGTTTATGATCCCAGATAATCTGGTTGGCCTCGCTCAGTGTCAATCCCACTTCACCCACAATCAGCTTCTCAAAAGGAGTCATGAAGTCTTTGATCTTTTTATCCAGCGGGTCTCTGGAGATACGATAGTCACGGCTGGTTACCAATCCCAGAAGATGTCCGTTTGGCGAACCGTCATCCGTTATTCCGATAGTAGAGTGACCGGTCTGGCGCAACAGGCGGAGTACGTCTTCCAACGTATGTTCCGGCGTCAGATTCGAATCACTGGTCACAAAACCGGCTTTAAATTTCTTCACTTTCCGCACCATTTCCGCCTGACTGGCGATGGGTTGCGAACCGAAGATAAACGAGAGTCCTCCGTTACGCGCCAACTCGATGGCCAGTTCGGGACCGGAAACCGATTGCATGATTGCCGAAACGAAAGGGATGTTCAATTCGATTGCTGCTTGTGTGCCTGCCGCATGTTTCACCAGCGGGGTGCGCAAAGAGACATTGGAGGGTACACACTGTTTGGTGGTAAGACCGGGAATAAGTAGATATTCACCGAAAGTTCTTGAAACTTCTTCTACGTAAACTGCCATAAGATAAGTTATTTTTTGGCATGCAAAATTACATCTTTCTTTTTAATTATGTGACTGGGGAAGGGAGATTTTTTCAATAATCCTCTCAAAAGCTTGTTTTTAATCACATCGGGGCAATAAAGAGGAGACTCACTCCTGAAAGCACGCCATGTAAACCACCTTCTTACAATATCACATTCTCCTGATGTCTGTCCATTCAACTACGGATATTATTGAACACAATCTTCATATCAACCTATTTTTAAAAGTTCCTTGAATCCTTCTACCGACTTATTCGGTTCAAACTCTATCACCCGATAGTCTGCCACAGCATTAAAAGGGTCCTCACCGATTATCTTTTCTACTTCTGCACGGCTCTGAGCACGGCAAAGAATAACTCCCCCCGTCCGGGGCACCTGCGGCCCGGAAGCAAGAAAGATTCCGGCAGCATAATACTTATCCAGATAGCAACAGTGTGCTTCCAGCAATTCGATCACCTTTTCGATAGGTGCTTTATAAGTCAATATTAATACGAACATGGCCCGATTTATTTTAGTTCTCCCGCAAAGGTAACACAAATCGGCCTACGTTAGGCTTTTCTTATAAATTTAATCTGAATCCGGAATATTTCTTTTAAATTAACAGGAAACAACACTACTTGGCAAACACTTTCATACCTCCGGTGTTATACATCAACATACAAAAAACAACCGCCTATGTCACAAGAAATGAAAGCATTCCCAGGAATGAAAGCTTCACAGAAACTCAACTTCAACCATTCCGAAGTTATTATCAACAGCGCACCGGACCGGAAGGTTATCTTGGAATCGACTCTGTTAGAGCAGTCATTCGTGGAAAAAGGATGTGGGGAAACCACTCCGCATGCTTGGAAAACAACATCGAAAGAGTCTCTGAAAAGACCCGTGTTTAACGAGATATGGTACACATAATGCCAGCTTGACCTGACAGAAACCTTATCCTGCCAATTCCGCCCTGTACTCCATCGGCGAAACCCCTTCGTGTCGCTTAAAATACCTACCCAGATACGACTGGTCGGGAAAATTCAGCCTGTCTGCTATCTCCTGAATACTGAGATCGGTCGATTGGAGGAGTACCTTTATTTCAAGTGCCGTAAAATCATCAATCACTTTTTTGGCCGAATGACCTGTCAGCGAACGACAGATGCTCGTCAGGTACTTAGTAGAAATACAGAGTTTGCCTGCATAGAAAACGACATCCCGTTGCGAACAGCAATATTCGTGCACCAGAGCAACGAACTTATGAAAAAGTTCGTTCGGACGACTGCCGCCCTCAATCTCTTTATGGGTGAAAAGGCGGTGTACTTTGTCGTATACATCAAGCAGGAAACTTTGCAGGTGATTGCGCGCTATCTGGTTGCGGAAACGATGATCGGTATCGGCATAAATAGCAGACGTAGCATGCAGGAGACCGTTTATGGGGGCGGTAAATTCGGAAGGAAGTGTATAACAGGGCTTCTCTTTTATAAAATGAAAAAAGGAGGGTTCAAAACGGATACAAGCCTCACGAAACATTTCAATATGTGAAGCGAAAAAGGAGACCCGAAAATCATCGCTCTTCTCATCAAGGCTGATAACAGCACCCGGAAGGAGTACAACCTGGGTATTTACCGTTATCTCGTATTTCTTCAGATCGATGGCCATTGTACCACGGCCGGCACGGCAATAAAGGATAATGGCACAATTGAGTTTATGCAAACGGTTGTAAAAGGGAGAAAAATCATCGGTCCCTGCCACAAACGGCTGGTCGAGCGTGAGGGTAAGCGGGTTTCTTTTTTCCATATCATGTTCTTTATTTTGCCTACAAAAATAGGTCTTTTTAGTGAATTAGCCCGCATACTGTTCCGATAATGAACAATACTGGGGCGGGTATGAAAAGCAGTCGACAGTGAAAACGCTCTACCTTTGCCACGACAAAATTAAATAGGAATTATGATTGAAAAGGTTAGTAAAGTAAAGCAGGCTATATTATTCGCCTGCTGTTTGGCCGCCACCGGATGCAAGCAAGCACCGCAGGCAACTGTAGAATCGGGATACAAAGTAATAACCCTTGCGCCTACCGACCGGACGCTATCGAGTACGTACTCGGCAACAATACGCGGACGCCAAGACATCGAAATCTATCCGCAAGTGAGCGGTACACTGACACAGGTGTGTGTCAGCGAAGGAGAACGGGTAAAACGGGGACAGTCGTTGTTCATCATCGACCAAGTGCCTTACGAAGCTGCCCTGCAGACAGCATTGGCAAACGTGGAAGCAGCCAAAGCCTCACTGGCTACAGCACAACTGACGTATGACAGCAAACAGGAATTATATAAGCAGAATGTGGTTTCGGCCTTCGACCTGAGTACGGCCAAAAACTCTCTTTTGGCAGCACAAGCGCAATTGGCACAGATGAAGGCTCAGGAGGTGAACGCCCGGAACAACTTATCGTACACATTGGTAAAAAGTCCGGCGGACGGAGTGGTGGGAACACTGCCCTATCGGGTAGGAACGTTGGTGAGTGCCAGTCTGCCTGAACCGCTGACTACCGTTTCGGACAACTCGGACATGTACGTCTACTTCTCGATGACGGAAAACCAACTCTTAGGACTGATCCGACGCTACGGATCGAAGGAAGAAGCACTGAAACAAATGCCGGAAATCGGCCTCCAACTGAATGACCGATCGGACTATCCGCAACAAGGACGAATCGAGACAATCAGCGGAGTGATAGACCGGAACACCGGAACAGTCAGCCTGCGGGCAGTATTTCCCAACCGGGAAGGATTGTTGCACAGCGGCGGCGCGGGCAATGTGATTGTACCGACAGAAAAAGCGGGTGCATTGGTCATTCCGCAAGCTGCCACATTTGAGGTACAGGATAAAGTATTTGCATATAAGGTTGTGGACGGAAAAGCGCAATCCGCTCCGGTACAGGTGACACGTGTGAACGGCGGGCAGGAGTACATTGTGGAGAGCGGTTTGCAGCCCGGCGACGTAATTGTGGCAGAAGGTGTAGGATTGCTTCGCGAAGGAACAGAGATAAAAACAATAAATGGTGAATGATGAACCGAACTGCCACAGCCGCCCATCCAAGTAAGCCGGCTTTTAATATCCACTTATTAAACGTATTACTAACAAGAATATTATGAATTTACGAACTTTCATTGAACGGCCTGTCCTATCGGCTGTTATATCCATAACCATTGTCGTGGTCGGGATTATCGGATTGTTTACGCTACCCGTAGAACAATATCCGGACATTGCCCCGCCCACCATCATGGTGAGCACCAGTTACTTCGGTGCCAGCGCAGAAACTCTGCAAAAGAGTGTTATCGCACCACTCGAAGAGGCCATCAACGGTGTGGAAGACATGACCTACATGACCTCCAGCGCTACCAATGCCGGAACAGTCTCTATCACCGTCTACTTTAAACAGGGGACTGACCCGGACATGGCGGCGGTGAATGTACAGAACCGAGTTTCCAAAGCTACCGGACAGCTCCCCTCGGAGGTAAACCAAGTAGGTGTCACCACTTCGAAGCGGCAGACGAGTATCCTGCAAATGTTCTCGCTCCACAGCCCGGACGACTCGTACGACGAAGCCTTCCTGGCCAACTATATCAGCATCAACCTCAAACCTGAGATTCTCCGTATCTCGGGCGTCGGAGACATGATGATTATGGGAGGAGATTATAGCTTGCGTATCTGGATGAAACCGGACGTAATGGCACAATACCGGCTGATCCCTTCGGACGTATCGACTGTCCTGGCGGAACAGAACATTGAGTCGGCCACCGGATCATTCGGTGAAAATTCCGATGAAACGTATCAATATACCATGAAATACAAAGGACGCCGAATCACACCGGAAGAATTCGGTGAGATCGTGATCCGTTCCACCGACGACGGACAGGTGCTGAAACTAAAAGATATCGCCACAATCGAACTGGGACAGGAAAGTTATGCTTACAGTGGTACGACGGACGGGCACAACGGTGTCTCGTGTATGCTCTTCCAGACAGCCGGCTCCAATGCCACAGAGGTGAACAACCAAATCAACCGATTCCTTGAAGAGGCAAGGAAAGAACTTCCCCAAGGAGTGGAACTGACACAACTGATGTCGTCCAACGACTTCCTGTATGCCTCCATCCACGAAGTGGTGAAGACACTGTTGGAAGCCATTCTGTTGGTTATCCTTGTCGTGTATGTCTTTTTGCAGGATATCCGCTCAACACTGATTCCACTGGTGGGGATCATTGTATCACTTATCGGTACGTTCGCTTTCATGGCGATAGCCGGATTCAGTATCAACCTGATTACGTTGTTTGCCCTGGTACTGGTCATCGGTACGGTAGTGGACGATGCCATTGTGGTGGTCGAAGCCGTGCAAGCACGGTTTGACGTGGGATACAAATCATCCTATATGGCAAGTATCGATGCCATGAAAGGAATCAGCAATGCCGTCATCACCTCCTCATTGGTGTTCATGGCAGTTTTTATCCCCGTATCGTTCATGTCCGGCACATCGGGTACGTTCTATACTCAATTCGGACTGACAATGGCCGTTGCGGTAGGTATCTCGGCAGTAAACGCCCTGACACTGAGTCCGGCACTTTGCGCCCTGCTACTGAAACCGTACATCAATGAAGACGGTACCCAGAAACAGAACTTCGCCGCCCGTTTCCGTAAAGCATTCAATGCAGCTTTCGATGTTGTGGTAGAAAAATACAAAGGCATCGTTCTCTTCTTCATCAAGCGCCGGTGGCTGACAGGATCACTCCTGATAGCTTCCATCGCCTTACTGGTAGTACTGATGAATACAACAAAAACCAGTCTTGTGCCCGATGAAGACCAGGGCGTCGTATTCGTCAACGTCAGTACGGCCGCAGGCAGTTCGCTACGGACGACAGACGATGTAATGAAACGTATCGAGGAACGCATGGAACAGATTCCACAAGTGAAGCATGTGCAAAAGGTGGCAGGATACGGATTGCTGGCCGGACAAGGAA
Organism: Bacteroides sp. 3_2_5; assembly: GCF_000159855.2. Classification (NCBI taxonomy): domain Bacteria; kingdom Pseudomonadati; phylum Bacteroidota; class Bacteroidia; order Bacteroidales; family Bacteroidaceae; genus Bacteroides; species Bacteroides sp. 3_2_5. The sequence continues at coordinate 111,674 of NZ_JH636043.1, forward strand.
GCTCCTTCGGTATGCTGATCTTGAAACTGAAACCATGGGACGAACGCCCCGGAAAAGAAGATGATGTGCAGGCAGTGATCGGACAAGTGTACGGACGGACGGCAGACATCAAGGATGCCAGTGTATTCGCCATCTCACCGGGTATGATTCCGGGCTACGGAATGGGTAACGCACTTGAACTTCACATGCAGGATAAGACCGGAGGAGACGTCAATGAATTCTTCCAGACCACACAGCAGTATCTGGGAGCCCTCAACCAACGTCCGGAAATCGCCATGGCCTACTCTACATTCGACGTGCGCTATCCGCAGTGGCTGGTCGAAGTCGATCCGTCGAAATGCAAGCGTGCCGGTATCACACCGGACCAGGTATTGAGTACTCTTTCCGGATACTATGGCGGACAGTATGTGTCCAACTTCAACCGATTCTCAAAGGTGTACAAGGTGATGATCCAGTCCGACCCGCAGTACCGGCTTGACGAAGCGTCACTGAACAATACATTCGTACGCATGTCTAACGGAGAGATGGCTCCCCTCAGCCAATTCCTCACACTGACCCGTACGTATGGCGCCGAATCACTGAGCCGTTTCAATATGTACAACTCTATTGCCGTAAATGCCATGCCGGCCGATGGTTACAGTACGGGTGACGCCATCCGTGCCGTTCAGGAGACAGCTTCCACTTCCCTGCCCAAAGGTTATGGATACGATTACGGAGGCATCACCCGCGAAGAGAATCAGCAAAGCGGTACGACGGCCATCATCTTCGGTATCTGTTTTCTGATGATCTACCTGATCCTGAGTGCACTCTACGAAAGCTTCCTGATCCCGTTTGCCGTCCTCCTGAGCGTACCCTGCGGTCTGATGGGTTCATTCCTCTTCGCACGCATGTTCGGGCTGGAGAATAACATCTACCTGCAAACGGGACTGATCATGCTCATCGGATTGCTTGCCAAAACCGCCATCTTGCTGACGGAATATGCCGCCGAACGCCGTAAGGCAGGCATGGGACTGATTGCTTCCGCATTGAGTGCCGCCAAAGCCCGCCTGCGCCCGATATTAATGACGGCATTGACCATGATCTTCGGTCTGCTCCCGCTGATGGTAGCCAGCGGCGTAGGTGCAAACGGTAACCGCTCGCTGGGAACAGGTGCTGTAGGTGGCATGGTCATCGGTACACTGGCACTGCTGTTCATCGTACCATCGCTGTTCATTGCCTTCCAATGGCTACAGGAACGGATACGTCCCGTACAGATAGAACCAAGTCATGACTGGCAGATTCAGACAGAGCAGGAAGTGAGTGAACACGAAAAAGAAGAAGCTAAGAATCGCCCTCTAAAATAAATAAACAAGCATGAAAAAGTTAATCATATCCCTTGCCGCTATCCTCGCCCTAAGTAGTTGCGGCATCTACTCCAAATACAAACCCGTCACGGAGATTCCCGACGGACTTTACGGACACGGAGGAACAGACACCCCCGGGTTGACTTCCGCCGATCCGGAAATCCAACGAAGTGATACTGCCGCCAACTTCGGCAACCTCAGCTGGCGGGAGGTTTTCACCGACCCATATCTGCGCGTACTGATCGACTCTGCCCTCGTGCGCAACACCGATCTGCGCACTGCCCACTTACGGGTGAAAGAGGCTGAAGCTACCTTGCTTTCCGCACGCCTCTCCTATCTGCCGGCTTTTTCACTTTCTCCGCAAGGTACGGCAAGCAGCTTCGATGGCGGAAAAGCTACTCAGACCTATTCACTGCCCGTCAGTGCCAGTTGGGAGATCGATATCTTTGGCCGGCTGACCAATGCCAAACGTCGTGCCCAAGCTGTCGTGGCCCAAAGCCGAGATTATGAACAGGCGGTGCAGACCCAACTGATTGCCGCCGTGGCCAACAACTATTTTACCTTGTTGATGCTCGACGCCCAGATCGAAATCTCCACCGCTACGGAAGCTGCCTGGAAAGAGAGCGTCGCCACCACCCGTGCCATGAAAGCAGCGGGAATGGTGACCGAAGCTGCCTTGTCGCAAACCGAAGCTACCTATTATAATATATGTACGACTCTGCTCGATCTGCAAGAACAGCTCAACCAAGCCGAGAACGCCCTTTCTTTGCTGCTGGCGGATGTCCCCCACCGTATCCCCCGCGGACGTCTGGCCGACCAACAGCTCCCGGAGAATCTATCGGTAGGCGTACCCCTGCAGATACTCTCCAACCGGCCCGACGTACGCAGTGCCGAACAGTCGCTGGCACAGGCATTCTACACTACCAATGCTGCCCGTTCCGCCTTTTACCCCTCGATCACACTGAGTGGCAGTGCGGGATGGACCAATTCGGCAGGTGCCATGATTGTCAACCCCGGTAAGTTTCTTGCCACAGCAGTAGCCTCTCTTACCCAGCCCTTGTTTAACCGCGGAGCAAACATCGCCCAACTCCGCATAGCCAAGGCGCAGCAGGAAGAGGCACGCCTCAGCTTTGAGCAGACCTTACTCAATGCCGGAAGTGAAGTCAACAATGCTCTGGTACAATATCAGACGGCACGAGACAAATCGGCCTATTTCAACCGTCAGGTAGCCTCTCTGGAGAATGCTGCACGCAGCACGCAACTACTGATGAAGCATGGTAACACGACTTACCTGGAAGTGCTCACCGCACAGCAGACACTGCTTAATGCGCAACTCTCCCAGGTGGCCAACCGCTTTACCGAAATCCAGGGAGTCATCACCTTGTATCAGGCATTGGGAGGGGGCAGGGAAACTGCCTCCGGAGAAAGAAATTCTTAACAGAAGAATACAGCCTAACTTTTCAACCTTTCTTAAATGATGACGACTGTCTGTCCGGTACCTTGTGTACCGGGCTGCACAGAAAAAGCCCGTACTACCTCTTCTCTAACAAAAAGGATGTACGGGCTTTCCTGTTTTAAACGGTATCTTATGCGTTCAGCGCCTGTTCGATGTCCGCGATAATATCATCCGCATTTTCGATTCCCACCGACAAGCGGATCAGATCCGGACGAACACCGGCTTCTATCAATTGTTCGTCTGTCAGCTGGCGATGCGTATGACTGGCGGGATGAAGCACACATGTGCGTGCATCGGCTACATGGGTAACGATGGCCGCCAGCTTCAGCGAATCCATAAATTTGATGGACAACTCACGACCGCCTTTCAAGCCGAAAGAGATCACACCGCACGAGCCATTCGGCATATACTTCTGCGCCAGTTCGTAGTATTTGTTGCCCGGCAGACCGCAATAGTTTACCCATGCCACCTTGTCGTTCTGCGCAAGATATTCGGCTACCTTCTGTGCATTGCCACAGTGCTGAGGCATGCGCAAATGCAACGTCTCCAAGCCCAGATTCAACAAGAAAGCGTTTTGCGGACTTTGAATACTGCCCAGGTCACGCATCAATTGCGCGGTTGCCTTTGTCATATAAGCGCCCTTGCCGAAAGCCTTGGTATAGGTCAGTCCGTGATACGATTCATCCGGTGTGCAGAGTCCCGGGAACTTGTCCGCATGGGCTTCCCAATCGAAGTTTCCGCTGTCTACGATGCAGCCGCCTACACTGGTGGCATGCCCGTCCATGTATTTAGTAGTGGAGTGAACCACGATATCGGCTCCCCACTCAAACGGACGACAGTTGATCGGTGTCGGGAATGTATTATCAACAATCAAAGGCACACCGTGACTATGGGCAATGCGGGCGAATTTCTCAATGTCGAGCACTTCAAGTGACGGATTGGAGATGGTCTCGCCGAACAGTGCTTTCGTATTCGGACGGAAAGCCGCCGAAATCTTTTCTTCACCAGCATCGGGGCTGACGAAAGTGACATCGATACCCAATTTCTTCATCGTCACGCCAAAGAGGTTAAACGTTCCGCCGTAAATGGCCGACGAACAAACAAAATGATCGCCCGCCTGGCAAATGTTGAATATGGCATAGAAATTGGCAGCCTGTCCACTGGAAGTCAACATAGCTCCCACACCTCCTTCGAGAGCGGCAATCTTGGCGGCTACAGCGTCGTTCGTCGGATTTTGCAGACGGGTATAAAAGTAACCGCTGTCTTCAAGATCGAACAAGCGGGCCATCTGCTCACTGGTTTCGTATTTAAAAGTAGTACTTTGATAGATGGGCAGCACGCGCGGCTCGCCCTTTTTCGGAGTCCATCCTGCTTGTACGCACAGGGTTTCGGGCTTGAATTGTTTTGCCATAATGATATTGAGTTTACGATTATATTGCCTTAAAAAAGTTATATCGACGCAAAAGTAGAGAAAATTATTGGTTTAAAAGGCTATCTTTGCGAGCGAAAAAGCAAAAATTCACCTTAGAAGTCAAACAATAGCACAGCAGCCCGAGCCTGCATCTTTTATACGTAGCGATATGAAAAGAAAACTCTGTCTTCTCCTGTTCTTCTGTCTTTTATTGATTGCCCCGGCTTTGCGGGCACAGCAGAAAGCCACTCCCAGATCCGGTGAAGGTATCTCTACCTTCCTCCTGCGCCACAACCGCGCCCCGAAGAAATACTACAATGATTTCATCGAACTCAACAAAGCCAAACTAGGGAAGAGCAGAACTCTTAAAATGGGTGTCACTTACCTGATTCCCCCTGTCAAGAAAGCGTCGGCCGCCACTTCCGGAAAAACGACGGAGGCAGCAACCGAAAAGACATCCGCACATCACCCGCGCCGTACGGAAGTCAACGAGCCGCTCTTCGGGAAGTGGCTTTCAAATGTCAAGGTCACTTCCAATCGCCTTGCCGGTACCTGCTTCTATGTTGTCAGCGGACATGGCGGTCCCGATCCGGGCGCCATCGGACGCATTGGCAAACACGAGCTCCACGAAGACGAATATGCCTACGACATCGCCCTTCGCCTTGCCCGCAACCTGATGCAGGAGGGTGCCGAAGTCCGTATCATCATTCAAGATGCCAAAGACGGCATCCGTGACGAGGCTTATCTCTCGAACAGTAAACGTGAAACCTGCATGGGCTCTCCCATCCCGCTGAACCAGGTACAGCGCCTTCAGCAGCGTTGCGACAAAATCAATGCCCTTTATCGTAAAGACCGCAAGAAGTATAAATACTGCCGCGCCATCTTCATTCATGTGGACAGTCGTAGCAAAGGTACCCAGACCGACGTCTTCTTTTACCACTCCAACCGCAAAGCCGAGAGTAAGCGCCTCGCCAAAAACATGAAGGAAACCTTCGAGTCCAAATACGACAAGCATCAACCTAACCGGGGGTTTTCGGGCACCGTAAGCGGACGCAACCTCTATGTTCTGGCCCACACCACGCCCGCCTCTGTTTTTGTCGAGTTGGGCAACATCCAGAATACCTTCGACCAGCGTCGCCTGGTGATCCCCTCCAACCGGCAGGCACTCGCCAAATGGTTAATGGAAGGGTTTATAAAAGACTATAAATAAACAGAACCTCTTGTTTTTCTGAAAGATTACAAAAGGATGTGAATGTACTGAGAGCAGATGACCGGAGTGAGCCGATAAATCCTATATTTGTTGCCGGATGTAAAGTAAAACTTTTAAAGTCATTTTTATGGAACAGTTATCTTTTATAGAATCATTCCGGACTTCTCCTTTCATTCTCACCGAAGGCGCTATCGTAGAACGTTTGCGTCACGAGTTTCACATTTCACCGGACAAACACATTGCACATGCCGCACTGATCTACGATGACTCCCATCGTGAGATTCTGGCATCCATCTACCGGCAATACCTGCAGATAGCCACTGAGTTCCGCCTGCCACTGATGCTGATGACTCCCACCCGCAGAGCGAACATCGAGCAAATAGCCGCGTCCGATTACCGGCATAAAAATGTACTGGCGGATACTATGGCCTTTCTCTCCCGCTTCCGTGACGAAGCTTCCACTCCCGTATATATCGGCGGACTGGCCGGATGCCGCGGCAATGCCTACGACGGCCGCTACTATCTGTCGGTAGAAGAAGCCATGGAGTTTCATTTCCCGACAGTCCGCACGCTGGCACAGTCGGGGGCGGACTATCTGTTTGCCGGCATCATGCCGCAACTGACAGAAGCCATCGGAATGGCCAATGCCATGGCTGCAACAGGACTGCCTTACATCATCAGCTTCATGGTATGTCGTGACGGACGCCTGATAGACGGTACTTTCATTCATGACGCCATCGATGCCATCGAAAAGGAAACTTCCACCCGCCCACTGTGCTATATGGCCAACTGCGTACATCCCGATGTGTTGCATCAGGCGCTGCTGCATCCCCGGAACGATACGCCTTTGGTGCGTCAGCGCTTTCAGGGTATTCAGGCCAATGCCGCCAACCTCAGCCCGGAGGAACTGGACGGATGCGATCATCTGATTTCTTCTTCACCGGAAGAACTAGCAGACAGACTGATGACACTGCTGTGGGACTTTCCGTTAAAAATCTGCGGAGGCTGTTGCGGAACCAACCAACAGCACATGCACCGTTTCGCAGAGATGCTGGCCTACCGCCGTGACAATAAAGCGTGGTAACTGTCTGCTCCGGTAAACGGGACCGCCCGTGCCGGCAATGCAAACTCTCACTCCTTCCTCCTGCGGTTCAGATATCTGCGCAACAATGTGGGAGTAAAGCAGAAAATCAACTGGGCTTTACTCCACTTGTAGCATTGCTGGAACACAAGCATACCGATAGTGATGAACAGGGCAGCGCCCGCAGCAGCTTGCAGAGGCAGCCAATGCACACCCTCTTGCGGGACTATCAGAGGAATCAACGCCAATGCTCCGGCGGGAGCAAAGTACTTTCCGGTCCACTCGAAGACAGCAAACAAGCAGCAGATGATGAGCAAGGCGACCACCGTCTCGGGCAAATGCAAAAAGGTATGCCCGATGATCTGAAAAGCAGTCCCCAAGGCAGCTCCGGTAACCAAAAACAGAAACACCTGCATGGGGCGGTTTCTGAATCCGGCTTTCGAATTGACAATCTCCGTGAATGTCACGATCAACGGAGGAATAATGAAATAACTGCATCCGCAGGAGATAGAAAGGGCAGCTACCAGTGAAACCCAAAAGAGCAGAGCCGCCCAACGGAAAATCTCCTTTTTCCACTCACGCCCGGGCAGGACGTAATCCGTCTCCCGGCGCAAACTTCCTTTTTCCATCAGCCTTTGTCCGGCAACAAGCACGGCGGAAAGCAGGAAAACGGCCGACGGATAGATCCAGGTTTCAGTGTGCAGCAGCACCGGCAGCATACAAGCCGAAATCAGTGGAATCAGAGTAGCCCGGCTGAACAGCAGGCAGCAGGCGGCAAAGGCAAATGCCAGACATAAATTGCAGAGCAAAGGCAGCGTGGAGTAGCGCACGATACAAACTCCAGCAACAGCCCCTGCTGTCATCAGCCCGATCAGCTGCCAACACCCGACTTTCCAAACCCGCTTATCGATCACCCACAAGCCGACGGCGAGCGCTGCCATCTCCGGAAAGATAATCTCTTTCTCGCCTGTCCATTCGGCTATGCCCACCATCAGCATCACCATGAAAACAGAGAATACATATCTGACTTTTTTCGTTTTGTCCATCATGAAGTCCAATAAAGATCCGCAAAGATAGTCATTTATCAGGAGGCATCCCTCCCGAATGGCTACCGGATGGAAATTTAACCGTAAAAATTCGACGATCGCCCGATCATAACCGTCCCGGATTTGTTACTACACCAAGTGTAACATCAAATTCTTATGACCATGTCCGATTTCAACCCCAGACCGTCCGACAAACTGACGGCAAGCGAACGTAAAGAACTGGATACCTCCGAGTTCGGCATACCCCAATTAAGAGAGTTCCCCATCCATGACGCCGCCCATGTACGCGCGGCAGAAGCCTACTTCAGGTATGCGCCCGAAGAATATAAAGCGCAGTTGGCACGGAACATCCTGGCCAAAGCATATCTGCTGGGAGTGAACGTAAAAAGCCCCACCATCCTGGAGTGGGCGGAGAAATAACCGGAAATAAAAGCAATAAGGCAGGCGCACGAAGAAAGATTCCCGGATTATTTCCTACTTTTGTACCCATATACCCCCTCACTTTATAAAAACTGTTGTATATGAGTTTCTCAGGATTCGTTTTTGATATGATCAGGCGCAATAAGGAGAACAGAGACCTGCTTACTCTGCGCCGGGAACGGATGAAGGACCTTCAAGGTAAAATGTACCGGAAAGGGACGCTTCAAAATCCGAATGTAACCCTGGAAGAGCTGGAGAAGATAGAAAAGGCCACCCGTGAAAAGGAAAAAGCGGAAACACAATATTATCTGCGCGCCACGCTGATCTTCCTGACCGTGACAGCCATACTGGCACTCATACTCTGGTGGATATTGTAGCACCGTCCCCGCTTTAGAGAACCATCGGTTCCACATCCGTTACCGTTCACCTCCTCATACCTTTATTCAACCGATTATGAACACAAAGACATACCCTTGGCTGCGTACGGCCGCATCGGTGAAACGATAAAAGAGAATGCTCAGGACTACGGACGGTGTCTGCCCTTCTGAAAACGAACGGGACTTATTTGTAACCGGTATGAAAATATTCTTTCATGCCGGGATGATATTCGTCGGATAAACACTACCTTTGTTGGAATACAACGTTTCCAACCTAATATCAATCCATATAACATGACTCCAGATTTCGATTACAGTGAAGTGCCTTTCGGATTCAACTATTGCCTCAACAAATCATGTAAGCAAGCCTCCACGTGCCTGCGCTACCGGTTGTACACTCATATTCCGGCAGCTTGCCAGACCATAAGAATAATCAATCCCGTTTACGCCGCCACCATCGACGACGTGTGCCCTTTCTTCATGCCCGACAAGAAAGTGCGGTATGCCTTAGGCATCACCCACTTGCTGGATCATGTGCCTTACAGTGACGCAGTCAGCATCAAAAGACAAATGCTGGCACACTTCAAGCAGGCCACTTATTATCGTTGCCGCCGCAAAGAACGGATGCTCGATCCTTCCGAACAGGAATATATCCGTAAATTATTTGTCAGTAAAGGAATCAAAGAACTACCGGTATATGATGAATACATAGAAAAGTACGACTGGTAGCACAAGCATTTATAAAGAAACCGGCAACTTCGGTAAAGGGAAAGGATTGCTTCATAAAAGAGAAACGAATGCTTTGTCAAAGGGGAGAAAACGCCTTGTTGAAAGGGAATGGCAGACCTCTCCCAAAGGAAAAATCGCACGACCCAAAGAAGGCAGTCAGCCTGCCGAAGAGAAAAAACCTACTATCTGAAAGGGAGCAATCACTTCAACAAAAGAAATAATCACTTCAACAAAAGGGGAATAGTGCCCTCTTCAAAGAAAAATAATCGATCTGTCATAGAAAAGCAGTTGCCTCACCACAGAAAAAGAGCTGCTTCACCACCCAAGAACAGTTGCTTCACCACAGAAAAACAGACATTTAACCGATGACAAACAGATATTGCTTCCATGGCAAATCATCATTTAAATGAAGAGAAACCTTCCACTAAAGTGTCACAATCTTTACTTCTAGGCGACAACTTTTTGTCGCCCGAGAGAAAAAAGTTTTTCACCTACACGACACAAAGTGAAACAATAGAGAAAGGAATAAATACATCTCCATCTACCGGATTCTTCCACTGAATTCTTCCAATAAACTTATCGGATTCTATATTCAAAATAAGATTGCGAATGTACCGTTTTTTACAGAAGCTCCGATTTAATATCCAAGGGTAGCCGGATGTAATTGTGCGATAGTGAACTGCCTTTGTGCGTGTCCGCACAATAGCAAAAGAATGTTCAGGAATATATTGTATTATATAATAGCCATTTAGCGATATGGCATGATTCTTGCAAGCATAAAGAAAAAACAGTAATAGAACCATGATCAAGCATTACTTGAAAGTAGCATTACGCAATTTGATGAACTTTAAAGTTCATAGTCTTATTTCGGCTATTTGTTTAGCGATAGGTATCACCTGCTTCAGTATGATGAATTATTTTATTGATGCCATAACGGGTAAAGTAGAACTGTCCGATAATAATAAATACAGCATCCGGTTGTCCGGAGCATCTTCCCAGACAGCCGCCGATATCTATTTGTTTAAGGAGGATTTTGATTATCTGAAAGAGTTGCCGATAGCGGGCATAGATACCCTTGTGGCTTCTTCCTCTTATAGCAATGGAAAAGAGATTACGGCCATCGACAAAAAACAACGGGAACTGCCGTTTTTGGTGTCGTTCCAAAATGTATCATCCAATTATTTCACCTATAATTCGCTCCAATTGAAGTATGGCAATCAAGAGATAACAGCTCCCGACGAGGTGATCGTCTCCCGATCGTTTGCCCGGAAAGCATTTGGAGAAGAGAATCCGATAGGCCAGGTCATCCGTCAGGAAACAGAGGCTGCCAACCCGTCTGATCTTATGGTGTATAAAATTGTCAATGTTGCTTTGACAGAAGAAAAAGATTTTCATGGGAAAACGATCGATTGTTATTTTCCCTTGTCCGCAAAATCCCGTACTCCGCTCTGCATCAGATCACGTCTCACCGGACAAACCACGACCGAAAGCCTGAATAAGCAGTTAAAAGGCCTGACCTGGAAGCATGGAGACCAGGATATCTATTTATATGCCTCCCTGGAGTCGGAACAGAATAGCAGTGTTCAAAGAACGATAAGCATTCTGCTCGCCCGGTTTATAGCTTCGCTGATTTTATTGTCTGGTTTGATCAATTTTCTGAAATTCATTATCCAGATGTTCTATAACCGGCAACGAGAACTGGTGCTTCGCAAATGTATCGGTTCGGACATCAAAGGATTGTTTGCCTTGCTTTTCGCCGAAATCTTCTGGATGCTATCTGTCGCTTTCCTTCTGTCCTTGGCCGTGACGGAAATCACGCTCTCTCTGGTATATACGTACATCCGTCCGGAAGACATGATCTCATTCTCCCTGGTAGACTTGTATGGTTCACAGTTAGGTTTGTACCTCGCTTTGTTGTTGATCTGCATGCTCGCCATTCTTTATCCTATCTATCGGTTACGCCGGTTGAGTGTCCTCCATTCGGTCGTGCAGAGACAGAAGCGGCACGTGTTCCGCAATTTCATGATTGCTCTACAATTGGCGATCTCCATCCTTTTCACAGGCGGTGTATTCGGCATAACGCTTTTGTTCAATGAGATGTTTGAAGGAATGTACCGTCCTTTGAGCACGGAAGAAGAGAACCGGGTGATTTCAATATCGGTCAATACCATATGCATGCAGAAAAACATGGATGCCATTCTTTCGGATATCCAGTCTTTGTCCGAGATAACCGATCGGACATCCGCCTTCAATACCTTCGATGCCGATGTTTATACTTATATGACCTATATGAAAGACGGAAAGCCGAGAGGAAATGTGATGATGATCCAAGCAGAGCCTCATTATTTTGAGTTCTTCAAGATCCCGTTCTCCGGAAAATTAGTAGATAAGGATGCTCAAGGCTTTGTTTATATAAGCGAACAGTTTAAAGAACAATTGCAAAGGGATAGTATAGCAGGTAGTGTCACGCTGGATGGCAAAGAATACCGGATTGCCGGGACTTACCGTGCACTGAACAGGGAAGATACTCAGAGCAGTTCAGTCGGTTCTGTCTTTCTAGTTAACCCGCAAGCCTACACCTATTACTTCAAAACTCTCCATTCCGATATTACTCCGGTCGCCCTGGAAAAGATAACGGAGATCTGCCGGCGTTATGTACCCGAGACATTGCCTCTTAACATTCGTAATACGGGTGATTCCAAACAGTCCGTCATGGGAACTGTAGCACTCTTGCAGACAGCATCCCTGTTGTTGGCGATAGTCAGTATCCTCCTGTTGATATTAAGTATTTATTCCGGAATCTCCATGGATGTGATAAATCGGCAAAAAGAAGTGGCCATCCGAAAAATAAACGGAGCCACCCCAAGAGTGATTGCCCTGTTATTCGGCAAAATCTATTTGATTATTTATCTTTCTGTCTTCGTCATTATCTATCCGCTGGTACGATTGGTGTTGATAAGCATCACACAAAAAAGCAATCTGCAAAGCATATATAGTTGGAGCTGGGGAGTCCTGTTGTTCTTCACGATGGCTCTTTTGATCTTTTTGGTTACGGCATACAAGATTTATAAAGTAATGCACCTGAATCCGGCAAGCGTCTTGAAAAAGGAATAAAAACGATCTCTATTGCGCCTGCCTGTTATAAGGTCAAAATGAGGAGATGTGTCAAGACTCGTATTCACCACAGGTTACACGGATGTATACAGATAAGCAGTATTGGTTATCAGCAGATAAAAAAATCGTTTAGTGTAAATCTGTGCAATCCTGTGTGGTGAGTTATGAAACCCTCTCCTTTCCTGCGCGATGCACAATAACCATGTCAGGGTGTTGATGCGCCCCAAGGCTGTGGAAGTACACCGCCTACTCTTCAAAGCCATTCTCTTGTGCAACCTCATTTTCTGCTTTATCCTCTTAGCACTGCCGGCAATTCCGCCAACGAATGAATCATCAAATACTCTCGCTCCGTCCCGGAGATCACCTCGTGTTTCCACATAGCTTCGGCCGGCACATGAATGGCATGCCCACCCAATGACAATACCGGAAGCACGTCCGATTTCAGCGAGTTACCCACCATTAAAAAAGATTGTGGAGCAACGTCCAGTGAAGAGATCAGCCGCTGATAATCCTGCGGTGCCTTGTCGGTCATGATCTCCGTATGATCAAAATAATGGGAGATTCCCGAACGTTGCAGTTTACGTTCCTGATCCAGCAAGTCGCCTTTGGTCGCTACAACCAGTTTATAGTCATCCTTCAGTGTCTCAAGCGCTTCCGTCACCCCGCCGAGCAGACGGATAGGCATCTCCAACAGTTCTTTTCCCATCTCCACGATGCGTCCGATCACTTCGGCAGGCACCCGGTTCCGGCTAATCTTCACGGCAGCCTCCACCATGGAGAGCGTGAACGGCTTAGCCCCGTATTTATAGATATCCATATTCTCCATCTCTATGGCGAATAGGCGGGACGAGATTTCTTCCGCCGTTCCATACCCGGCAAGTAAATGGCAAAATTCACTCTCAACCTTGTCGTAAAACACCTGATTATCCCATAATGTATCGTCCGCATCGAATGCGATCACTTTAATTTGCTGCATGTCTCTCTCTTTTGATTCCTGCAAAAATACGCTTATAAAATGAAAGCAGCCTGCATCCGGTAAATAAAATTAAGTTCTTTTCCGGATTCAAGAACCAACACATACGGCTTTTGTTATTACCGCATAATCAGAGATGTTCAATTTTCAAACAATAAAATCAATGTATGATAACCTAAAACAACAGAAGTATGAAAAAGTTAATGTTTGCTGTAATAGCTTGCGCGATGGGCCTTTCGGGCTGCTCTTCGGAGGATGACTGTGCTACCAATCCCGAACCTGCGGGAGATGTGACGGAAATCAAATTAAGTGCCGGTATCCAGGGAGTGGCAACCCGCAGCCCGGTATCGACCAATGACAATATAACGGCTCCGTTTGTGGCCTCCGCCACCACCGGAGACTATACGACGAATGCATGGAGTTCCACCGTGACGTTTGTGGCATCGCCCACACCGACAGCCGCACTCTCTTTCAGCCCGGCACGGTATTATCCGGTGGATAATTCTCCCATCTATATCAGAGGTTACTACCCGGCAGGGACACTTTCCGGTAAAACAGTTACGCTGGCTGGCGATGGGACAGAAGACGTGATGCTCACCGCTCAAGCCTCAGGGACGAAAGCGACTGCGGGAGCACTGTCGTTTGTCTTCAACCATCTGCTGACGCAATTGCAATTCAAACTTGTGGCCGGTGCAGGATATCCGGCATCGGGTGTCAACGTGACCAGTCTTGTCATCAAGCAACAAAAGACACCTGCCACACTGGACCTGAATACATCCAGCCTGACGTATACCACCAAAGACCTTACCCTTTCGGGTACATTCCCCATCCTAACGGCCGGAAGTACAATCAACAACTATCCGATGGTGAAAAGCGGCGAAGCCCTCACGGTGGCAGTCACCACAAGTGACGGAGTGACTTATCCCGAATCTACCATCTCGGTCACTACCGAAGTCGGAAAATCACATTTAATCACCCTTACCTTTACGCCGAAGGAAATCACGTCCTCTATCAGTGTGACAGCCTGGCAGACAGGAGGGACCGGATCGTCCACATTACAATAAACGTTCTCATAACACGCAGGTTGTGCAGGAGATGGCGACAGCTATATCCGCGCAATCTGTCACATCAAGAAAGAAAGGGGCGATGAAACGGACTATCCTCATCTTATTGGGCTGGATGCTGCTCTCGCAAGGATGCAGCTATGGTGTGGGCGACGACTGCCTCCCACCTGAAGAACCTGTACCCATACGGATGGCGATTGCAGAAGGAAAGCTCTCCACGCGGGCACCTGTCACAACGATCGATGCAAGCAATCTGTCGAATGTCGGCATTTACGCAGTCAGCGAAGGGAGCATAGCCGGGCAGTATCCCTGGACATCCACTCCTTTCGCCCTGAATCTGGTACCGAGCGGCATCAGCGGCAGCCAGCTCTCTTTCAACCCCAAACTCTATTATCCATTGGGAGGGAAACGGGTCATTTTCTACAGTTATTATCCGCGCACGACAGCCACAAGCGGCAGCAATTACATCACGGCTCCGGGCAACGGTGTCGCCCCTGCCTATCATTTCACGCTGACGGGAGCAGAAGACATCATGTATGCCGCAGGCACTCCCACAGGAAGTACCAGCACCATGCCCGTCAGCCTGACATTCAACCATGTGTTGACCCAACTCCAACTGAACACTTCTCTATTGGGCGCACTGTCCAGCATCAAGCTGCTGGGTGTGTACAATAAAGGTACGCTCGACATTGGCAACGGAAATGTCACCTACGACAGTTCCACGACGGATATCACATTGACCGTTCCCCTTCTAGGTTCGGTTACCAATACCGTAATGGTTCCTGCCGGAGTAGCAAGTTATAAGGTAGAAGTCGTTCTGCTGCTTTCGCTGTTGAAAAGGACATATCTGGTGAAACCCACTTCGGGTAATTTCCAACCTGGGGTAATTTATACGATCAGTCTCTGATCAGGAAAAGAGTAACGACAGGAAGTTTGCATTCTCCTCCTGCTCTCCGTCTTCCGGATTATGGCTGTAGCCGTTCTCCATCAACAAGTCACGGTATATCAGGCAGAGCTGCATGGGTGAGTGGTAAGGCTCGTATGTGCTGACCGGAAGTTGCGACACCGCATGCAGGGCATCTGCTATTTTCATCGCCATCCGCCTGTTCTCCTGTATCCGGTGGAAACACTCTTCCCGCTCCTCTACACTTTCGGCATGTACCATCTGCGACGCAAGTTCCTCTATTCGGTTGAGAGGTCCCCGCAGCTCCCTGCTGACGTGGGCAAAAAAGGCTGAGCGCAACCGGTCCGCCTGTTCGGTGCGCTCCTTCTCTATACACAGACGGTTGGCTTCCATCACCTGTGCGGTTATATTCTTGACGTATCCTTTCAGATAATAGAATCCATTGCCCAGCGGTTGGCAGGTCACAACATGATTTTCAAGATAAAAGTCCTCTCCGTTGCCATGAATCTTATAACGGATTCCTTCCTGGGGAGGACGCCCGGCATGAATGTCGGCCATAAACTGAGTGACGGTCTGCAGATCTTCACCGTTCATCAATTTCAGATAATCCGCTGGATCGACATACTGCAATTCGTCGTGCCGATGGATGGTATCGGCGAATCCAATGTAACGTAATCTTCCCGTTTCGGTACTGTATGTCCACATACCAACTCCTGCTATTTTCAGCATTTCCAGCAATACCTTTTCCCTGAAAAGGGCATCAAGGCTCTCTTTACGATGTTTTTTAGCCATTCTGTAATGATTATGAATACTTAGATGGTCCTGAGTTGTTT
The DNA here is from genome assembly GCF_000159855.2 of Bacteroides sp. 3_2_5. NCBI lineage: Bacteria > Pseudomonadati > Bacteroidota > Bacteroidia > Bacteroidales > Bacteroidaceae > Bacteroides > Bacteroides sp. 3_2_5. Next base: position 127,635 of record NZ_JH636043.1, read on the forward strand.
TACAGTTAAATCTATTTTATAAGTCCATTGTCTATCCAATTGCATAGTACACATCCGAAAGATGTTTGTTGAAGTACAACAATCGGGAAAAGAAAAGGTTCGGTAGCGGTCCTCTACTTTCCGGATGAGGAGCAGGCTGCTAAAAAGAGGATGTGTCAAGACTCCTGCTCACCACTGATTGCAGCGATTGACACAGATAAACATCATTAGTTATCAATAGATTAAGTTCGCTCTACAGAACTCAGTGTTGCTCTGTGGTGAATTTTGACACATCCCCCTATCTTCTATCCTACGCTGTGACAGCGTTACTCATCCCGATATTTGCAGCAGCCGGGCAGAGCATCGTAAACCGCTTTGACAGCCTTGTACTTATCCGTATCATGGCCCGCTGCGGCAATGGCTTTGGCAACGGCGTCGGCCGATGTTTCTGACGGGTCGAGTTGCAAGTGGATCATTTGTTTCTCCCGGTCCCAAAGAGCGGACCGGACACCGGAAACACCTTTAGCGGCTGTTTCGATGCGTTCCTTGCACATATCGCAAGAACCACGGACGGCAAACAGTACGTGTTCACTTTCCTGAGAGACAGCATGACTGCCAGACATACCGGACATGCTGTGTCCTTGGTGTCCGGTCATGGGAGCAGTTCCCGGAGTATCTTCGTTCATCATTGAGCGTTTGCCTTCGAGTTGTGCACTGGCATCGATGGAGAAGACTCCGTTGGTCACAATCTCCTCACCATCGGAAAGTCCGTCGAGAACCACATAGGCTCCGCCAAGAGCGGGGCCAAGGGTGACTTCACGCATCCGGAAGGTGGGAGTATCCGTATCGGGCAGGCGCACATAGACCACAGCACGCTTGCCGGTCCAGAGGACAGCCGTTTGCGGAACAACAATCCGGTCTTTATACCCCTTTAGAGGAGCAGCAACCTGAGCAGTAGCATACATTTCGGGCTTCATCTCCAGAGTGGGATTGGCTACATCCACGCGGACCCGGGCCGTGCGCGTAGTGGCATTAAGAATGGGATCGATGAATGAAATACGCCCGGAATACGTCTTTCCGGGAAAGGCAGAAAGAGTAAACTCCACCCGGTCACCTTTGGCAAGAAAAGGTAAATCCACCTCAAAAGCGTCGAACATGGCCCACACACGGGAGAGGTTGGCAATATCGAAAAGAATGCTCCCCTGTGAAACATAGTCGCCCCGGTTAACCCGCTTGGCAATGACGATCCCATTCGTGTTGGATTTAATCTCTACCATAGGAGACGCCTGGCCGGAATATTGGATAGCGTCGATCTGGGCATCCGTCAAGTTCCAAAGGCGGAGTTTCTCGCGGGCAGCCTGCACAAGAGCGGGTTGCTGCATACGGACCGCTTCGAGCAATTCCTGCTGGGCGGTGAAAAGTTCAGGCGAATAAAGAGTAGCAAGTGTCTGCCCGGCACGTACGGTCTCGCCGGTGAACTCGATGTCAAGCCGTTCAATACGTCCGCCTACATAAGCTGTCTGCGACTGCAAACTACGTTCGTCCGGAATAATCTTACCGTACAGCCGGACTTGCTTCACGGGGTTACTGCGACTGACACGGGTAGTCTGAACATCGGCGAGAGCCATGGCCTCATCAGAGAGCCGGATGGCATCGGGATCGGAAACAGCATCACCTCCAGAAATAACGTTCTTCTTAAGAGGGATCAGGTCCATACCGCAGATAGGGCATTTGCCGGGTTTGTCCTGACGAATCTGCGGATGCATGGAGCAGGTCCAGACACCGGATTCGTCCTGCACCAGATCATGAGACGTTCCATGCATATCATGGTTATGAGCTTCAGCATGTGTTCCCCCGGCAGACTCCGGAGAAGATGAAGGGCTGAACAAAAGCCATCCCAGCACAAAGCCGGCAAGGGCAATCAGGGGATAAAGTACTTGCTTCTTACGAAGAATATCTGATATCTTTTTCATACAATTACTATTTTAGTGGTTCTATTTATTTTCAGTCGGCTATCAGCTTTTCTATGGCTGCCACCGTAGTATTATAAGCGGCTACGGCCTCACTCTTTTTCAGTTTATAATCGAGCATCTGGCGCTCCACCTGAATCACATCGGTCAGCGATTGACGCCCGGCGGTAAATTCACGCACCATCAACTGCCAGGTAGAAAGAGAGAGGGCATACTGCCGTTCGTAAAGTGACACCTTACGGGCGGCATCGTCGAGCTGCTGGCGAACGTTAATGTATTCAGCCTGCAACTGGTTCTGTACATTGTCACGTTTCAGTTCGCTTGCCATCCGGTAGTTATGGCTCTCCCGCTGCCGGGCATTGTATTTCCGGCGGAACAGCGGAAGACTTACCTTGACCATCGGCATCACCATGTCCTTGCCGTTCATATCGGGCATTCCCATCGGATCGGCCACTTTATTGACCACAGAGTATTGAAGACCGATACCGATCATAGGATAACTCATGCGACGGTCCATCTTTGCCTTGGCACGATAGGCTTCTCCCTCCGCCTCGAGCATGGCAAGCATGGGATTACGGGTGAAGATGCTGTCGAGCAGGAGCTGTCCGTCTATCCGGTAGAAGCGTTGTGTCAGAGAATCGGGTACACAGACAGAAGCATCGGACGGACGGTTGAGCAGGGCGTTAAACCGGGCTTGAACGGTCAGCCGGGCAGAAAGCAAACTGGCAAGGTTATCCTCCAATCCGGCACGCTCCATTTGAATGCGGAGAACATCGGACATACCACCAACAGCAACGTTTCCCATTGATCCGCCTCCCATGCCGGACATGCCTCTACCGGAAGAGCTGCCGGCAGAAACACCTGGAGTCCCCGCAGGCGCCGGGCTGCCCATTCCTCCCATACCGGACATGCCACTTCCCGAAGAAAGTGCAGATGGCATCGAAGCAACTGACGTTACAGAAGTCGACGAGGGAGCTGCCTGTGCCGACGAAGCGGAAAAGCGGTTCAGTGCCAACTGCTCGAGTTGATAAAGAAGACGGATATTAGCTTCCGTAATGTGATATTGCTCGTTGAGGCTACTAAGCTGATACCACTGGGCCTTAACCTCGTACCAGAGATTATTACGTGTATCACGAAATTGTTCGTAAGCCATACGTGCCATCTCAGAAGCTTCACTGCGGGCGGCCTTGCGAGTGCCGAACCAAGGAAACATCTGCATCAACGTAAAGTCGGCTATCTGCTTTCCCATCAGCGTCTCCATAGGTTTAACGAAAAAACCGATTTCCAATTCGGGATCGGCAAAAGCACCGGCCTGAGGGATCTTCTCCAAAGAGGCTTTATAGAGCATGAAGTCGGCATTGACTTGCGGATTACTGCGTGCCGCCTGTTCCAGATAGTGGGACAAGCTGTCGACAGAGGGTTGCACCGAAACAGAAGGCACCTCCACAACGGATGGCTGCGCCGAAGCCGAAACGGCAAAATGACTCAGCGAAAGGAATATCGCCAAGGTGAGTAAAGATATATGTTTCTTGTTTATCATATCTGATTGTTTTTATGTGAATCCGATAGACGAATCGAAGACTGTCGGATTCTGATTCTGTTATTCTTTATAATGATGAGTACGGTTTCAGCCCCATACGACCGGCAGAGGGGACATTCCAAATATCCGGGAATGTCCCGGATAGCCATCAGGGAGTATGCCGGATGCCCATCTGAAGATCAGATACCGGGAGAGCCTGTAACCGGCTCAGAAACTTCACTTCCGTTTTTCTTCTCACGTCTCCTCTCCACAGTCTCACGCCACCAGCATTGTAATACCGGGACGACAAACATGGTCATTGATTGTATCAGCATTCCTCCAAACGTGGGTATAGCCATCGGTACCATGATATCCGCTCCCTTTCCGGTAGATGTAAGTACGGGAAGCAGAGCGATGAGTGTTGTCGCCGTTGTCATTGCAGCAGGGCGGACACGCTTCAGCCCGGCTTCTACTACCGCCTCACGGATGTCATATTTCGTACGGGGATCGCGTTCCAGAAAAACATGGTGAATATACGTTCCCATCAATACTCCATCATCCGTGGCCACACCGAAGAGAGCAATGAACCCTACCCAGACCGCTACACTCAGGTTGATGGGATGCATCTGGAAGAGGTCACGCATGTTTTCACCCGCAATGCTGAAATTCATAAACCACGGTTGCCCATAGAGCCACAAGAGAATAAAACCGCCAGCGAAAGCTACGAATACACCCGAAAAATGAATCAGCGAGGCCGTCACCGTACGAAACTGGAAATAGAGTACTAGCAGGACAATGAGCAAAGCCAACGGAACAACAATCATCAACCGGTCCGTAGCACGTTGCTGTTGTTCATAATTACCGGCAAACTTATAAGAAACACCTTTGGGGAGAACCAGTTCACCGCTTTTTACTTTAGCCTCGAGCAGATTACTCGCCTCCTTCACCACATCCACTTCGGCACGGCCTGAAAGTTTATCGAAGATGACATAACCTACCAGGAAAGTGTTCTCACTCTGGATCATTTGTGCACCACGGGAATATTCGATGTCCGCCAACTCTTTAAGAGGTACCTGTATTCCGGTAGCAGTAGGTACAAGTAGCATGGAAAGAGCCTCCGGACTATCACGCAACTCACGTGCATAACGTAACCGGATGGGGAAGCGCTCGCGCCCCTCTACAGTACGGGTCAACGCCATGCCACCAACAGCAGCACTGAGCACTTCCTGCAGATCGCCCACCGCCACGCCATAACGTGCCATTGACTCACGATTCAGCTTTATTTCGAGATACGGAGCACCTACCGCCCGGTCGTAGAACACAGACGAGGGAATGACAGACGGTACAGACTTTAATGCCTGCTCAATCGCCTTACCTCCCTGCTCTATATCCTCCAGTGTGGGACCGTATACCTTCACCCCCATCGGTGCACGCATACCGGTTGAAAGCATTACGAGCCGTGCCTCAATAGGTTGCAGTTTCGGTGCAGAGGTCAGTCCCGGCAAATGGGTAACATTGACAATCTGTTGCCAGATATCATTTGCATTCTTAATCTCCGGACGCCACTGGCGGAAATAGTCGCCACGCGAATCAGGTACCAGACTATCGGCAGGGATAAGCCGGAAACCATTGGCAGGATTATATGTACCTCCACCTTTCAGCAGGAATGCACCATCATAATTCACACGGAAACGGGCACGCTTTCCGTCTTCTCCGATGATATATTCGGGACGATAATTAATGGTATTCTCAAACATCTGGACCGGTGCCGGATCGAGAGCGGAATTTACACGTCCCCACTTACCGATGGCAGTTTCTACTTCTGGAATGGCCGCCAGCCGCTTATCGAGTTTCTCCACATAATCTAGATTCTGTTCAATACCCGTATGAGGCATACTGGTAGGCATCAATAGAAAAGAGCCTTCGTTCAGGCTGGGCATAAATTCCTGCCCGATACCCCGCCAGATGAGGAAACCACAAACGACGGTTGCTGCAGGAATCATCATAAACTTCCAACGATTGGCCAGACACCAACGCAAAATACGCTCGTAGAAAATGACCAGTATCCAAAGTAAAGCCAGAATGATGGCAACGCAACCGGCTACAAACAGCACATTTACCGACAGTCCCCGTTGCGGTCCCATCGGCAGCCACTCTTCGGACAGATAGAAAACAGCTACCAACAGGGCAATACCGATATTAACATAATTGCCTGTCTTAGGATTCTTCCAACGATATGCAAGCAAGTTATTGATTCCAACCGCCGTCAGTCCCAATGCAGGGACACTATCGTATACGGCGAACAAAACAATACCCGCTGCTATAAGCACACAGTTCATTACGCGCCGGATCAACCTCGAGTCAATCCGCACCGAAAAAAGGATATAAGCCAATGTAGGCAGCAAAATTAATCCCAACACAAAAGCTGATGCCAATGCATAAGTTTTTGTATATGCCAGTGGAGAGAACATTTTCCCCTCTTGCGCCTGCATGGCAAATACGGGTAAGAAACTGACAATAGTCGTAATCATTGCCGTAGCAATAGCTCCCGACACCTCGCTTACAGCTTTATAGATCAGTCCGACAAATGGTTTACCCCGCGTGATACCCTTATTCTCCGGCATCTCCATGTACCGGATAATACTCTCGACAAATACCACACCCACATCTACCATCACCCCGATGGCAATCGCGATACCGGACAGCGCCACGATATTTGCTTCGATACCGGTATATCGCATCAGTAGAAATGTAGCCAATACGGCAATAGGCAGCATACTTGCTATTACAACCGATGCCCGCAAGTTAAGTACCAACACAATGATGACAATAATACAGATCAATATCTCGTGCGAAAGGCTCGTCTCCAATGTACCGATGGTCTCCTTTATCAATCCCGTCCGGTCGTAGAAAGGGACGACAGTCACTTTCGACACCGTCCCGTCAGCCAATGTTTTCTGCGGCATTCCGGCATCCATCTCATGTATCTTTTCTTTCACATTATTAATTACTTCCAGAGGATTGGAGCCATAACGGGCAATCACCACGCCCCCCACAGCCTCTACTCCTTCCTTGTCCAAGCCGCCACGTCTCGTCCCCGGCCCGATATTCACAAAGGCAATATCGGAAATACGTACAGGTACCCCTTCACGGACGGTAACAACCGTATTCTCTATATCTGCCACATTTTTCACATACCCAAGACCACGAATCAAGTATTCCACTTTATTCACCTCCATTGTTTCGGCACCAATATCAAGGTTACTCTTCTTCACAGCATTCATCACATCCATCACCGACACATTGAACGAGTACATCGCATCCGGATTCAACTCGATCTGATACTCCTTGATAAAACCTCCTGCTGAAGCTACTTCGGACACACCTTCGGCAGCAGACAAAGAGTACTTGACATAAAAGTCCTGAATAGTACGCAATTCCTCAGCGTTCCAGCCGCCGGCAGGTTTCCCGGTTTTAGGATCACGCCCTTCCAGCGTATACCAATAGATTTGTCCCAATGCTGTAGCATCCGGCCCCAGCGTAGGCTGCACATTTTCGGGCAAAGTGCCCGGAGGCAACGAGTTGAGTTTCTCTAAAATGCGCGAACGACTCCAATAGAACTCAATATCATCCTCAAAAATAATGTAGATAAACGACATACCGAACATAGACGAACTGCGGATGGTCTTCACCCCCGGTATACCCAACAATGAAGTGGTCAGCGGATAGGTAATTTGATCTTGGATGTCCTTAGGCGAACGTCCCATCCATTCCGTAGCCACAATCTGCTGGTTGTCACCGATATCGGGGATAGCATCCACAGGAATCGGGTTTCGCGGCACAATCCCCCCATGCCAGTTAAAGGGCGCAGTAGAAATTCCCCAAACCACGACAAGTGTCAGCAGAAGAATAGTTATCACCCTATTTTCAAGGAAATAACGAATTATTTTATTAATCATACAGATAGATTATTTATTTTAAATTAGTAAACACTTGGCAATGCCAAAAAGGATCAGTAAAGTGATAATAAAATAGAAAGTAGGAGCCAAATCCCCATCGATACATGGGTATGACGACTCCTACCTCACTTTAAAATCAGTAAGGTCTAATTTTCTCTTCTTTTCTGGCCGAAAGAGAAGCTATGTGAAAACTAAATCAGATAAGTACAATGATGAACAAACAGCGGAATATCTGTTTGCCAAGGTGGGAAATTGAAAGAAGCAACACTTCGACGCAGACTTTCTGCCTCCAATGGTATAAAAGCACTATACATCACAGGTAACAGTTCTGTCACTGCCGGTAATAGATTAGTTACCGGTACGTGGTTCACATCCTGATCTACCGCCAGTTTGACGTAATGCGCCTCGTCTTTACAACAATGTGAGGTCATCTTCTTCTCTCCACACGATGCACAAACGGACGCACTTCCCCACTCTACATCCGCCAGACGGCCCATGCAGTAATGGAAATTAATCGTTATGCCTGATGAAACAACGGCATAAAGCAACGTCAAGGTGATTAATATAAACTTCTTCATGTGCATTTTGAGGCTGCGAAAATAAGTATCGACACCGATACTACCGATACCCGTTACATATAATTAACGTATGAACATCCTTTTTGGTTTAATCCTTTTGGTTATCTTTACCCCACTAATTAACATAATAATTGTCATGAAACATATATCTATTAACTATATTCTAACTACTGCACTTGCTTTAGGTATCGGCATCAGCATCCCTGTCCTTATAGGCAGCACTTGCCTCAGCGAACAACACTCTGTACAATCCGAAGTTCCTTATTGCGTCACTCCTCCCACTGTCCCCGAACAAGCTGTGTTTGATGGTGACACAATCGACCTGCGTCGTTATGACCGCCGTGAACGTATGGACCGCGAACTGATGTCCTTCACTTACATGCACTCCAGCACCATGCAAATGATTAAACGGGCCAACCGCTACTTCCCTGTCATTGAACCATTACTGAAAGCCAACGGTATTCCGGACGACTTCAAATATTTGATGGTAATAGAAAGCAATCTCAACCCGATAGCACGTTCACCGGCCGGTGCCGCCGGTTTATGGCAATTTATGCCTGTCACTGCCCGTGAATTCGGTCTTGAAGTAAATGATAACGTAGACGAACGCTATCATATTGAGAAAGCTACCGCAGCCGCCTGCCGCTATTTCAAGCAGGCTTATGCCAAATATGGCGACTGGATGGCTGTATCTGCCTCTTACAATGCCGGACAAGGACGTATTTCCTCTCAACTGGACAAACAATTGGCGGATCATGCCATGGACCTCTGGCTGACAGAAGAAACCTCACGCTACATGTTCCGCCTACTGGCTGTAAAAGAGGTATTCGGCAATCCTCAACGTTTCGGTTTTCTGCTGAAGCGGGAACATCTCTACCCTGCCATTCCCTACAAAGAAGTGGCGGTAGATACAGAAATCAGTGACTTGAGCAACTTTGCACAGAAACAAGGCATCACCTATGCACAACTTCGCGATGCCAACCCCTGGCTTCGAGGTTCATCACTAAAAAACAAAACCGGGAAGAAATACGTTTTACATATACCCACACAAGAGGGTATGAATTATGATCCTCGTAAAACAGTTCCTCACGAACATAAATGGGTGATTGACTAATGGTTAATCAAACAAGTACATTGGTATATTAATATATTGGCACATTGAAAAGTGATTCTTGGCTCCATCGTTTTTTGCATAATCAGCCGCTAAAGCATAAGCTGTATGTCATTATCTTCGAATCCGATACACCCGCAGGGAAAGCATTCGACGTAACCCTTATCATATGTATTCTGCTGAGTATCCTGCTTGCTATAATCGAAAGCCTTCAAGGTCTGCCTTCCTGGCTTTCCACTCCCTTTATCGTGCTTGAATATCTTTTCACAGTTTTTTTTACCTTTGAATATGTCACCCGCATCTATTGCTCACCCAATCCACGGAAATATATTTTCAGTTTTTTCGGTATTGTCGATCTTCTGGCTACATTGCCACTCTACCTTGCCTTCTTCCTGCCCGGAGCACGCTATCTGCTGATTATACGTGCTTTCCGGATTATCCGGGTATTCCGAATATTCAAGTTGTTCAACTTCTGGCTCGAAGGTGAACGTCTACTCACTTCCCTGCGGGAAAGCAGCAAAAAGATCGCCGTCTTTTTCCTCTTTGTTGTCATCCTCGTCGTTGCCATCGGCACTTTAATGTACATGATTGAAGGGACTCAACCCAATACACAATTTAATAACATTCCGAATAGTATCTATTGGGCCATTGTCACCATGACCACCGTAGGCTATGGAGACATCACTCCTGCTACCGCTCTTGGCAAATTTCTTTCTGCCTGCGTGATGCTGATCGGTTACACAATTATTGCTGTCCCTACAGGTATCGTCTCTGCATCCATGATGAAAGAATACAAAAAATTAAAAGACTTACAATGTCCCAACTGTCATAAAACGGGGCACGAAGAGAATGCCACTTATTGTAAATACTGCGGACATAAATTGAAAAATGATGAAATTTACCGGCAGGAAAACACGGCAACTGATCCGGATCGGACTACTTCATAAGTATTTTATCCCCTTCGATCTTTACCTCTTCTCCGTCCAACAGTATTTGCACTCCCCTACGCATGGCAGTCTCCACATTCAATCCGAAACGTGCATACCCCAACAACTGGGCGGTTACCCGCATTAAGTCAACCAAAGGTAAAGCGACCTGCTGTTCCAGTATATTCCGAGCCGCATTGGCTACCTCACGAGGAGGTAAATCTACGGCTTCACGCTTGGAGTCTATGCGGAATCCGGTATACGAGTCTGCTTCTTCCTTGGTATTCCAGTAGAAAACCAATCCATCAATTTCCTGCTTGTAATAAGGAGTTTTATCCAGTATACCATCCATCCATTCAATCAGGCGAGCTGTCTTCCGAAGAATGCCATAAGCATTAAAGATCCTGCTGCTTAACAATGAACGGCTAATCGGAGCCTCCGTACGCATGATCTCATTCAATTGTTTTCTGATACGGGGCTCCCGGCGTGGCATCATCAATTCCCAAGCAGATACATTTACAGAGTTTAGAAGAGTTTTTTCATAAATCTCCGGTGACGCAGTTTTCACTTCTTCCCGAATTACTTGCTCCGGCAACTTCACTAAGCAGTGTTGTGCATGGCATAGTAAACCCTCTTTTTGCACTTCTCCCGATCCTGAAGCCAAAGAAATCACCGGAACGGATCGTTGCGATTTTCCGCACTCAGCTCTTTTCAATTCCGCCTCTATATGGTCAATAACTTTCTGTGAGTCTTCCCACCAATCCAGAGTCCATACTTTACAAATGTTCCATCCCAACATTTTCAGTACACTGTCTTGCACAATCTCCCTATCCCGAACTGTTTTTGCAGCCCGATAATTCTCGCCATCACACAAAATCCCGAGCATATAACGGGAGGTATCATTAGGATCGATAATACCTACATCTACTTTGAATCCGGAACATCCGATTTTGGTTTTCACCTGATGTCCTTTTTCACGAAGTGCCACAGCAATCAGCTCACCCATTTCGACCTCTTCGGATACCGCTGCATAAGAATGATTCAAAACTCCGGTACCCTTACCTGCATATTCAAGGAAATATTTCAAACCTGCCACTCCTATAGAAGATGTCTTTTTCAGATTAATCTGGTCGGCTCTTAATGTAGAGAAGACTTTCATCTCATATCGGGCACGTGACACTGCCACATTCAAACGACGTTCGCCACCATCCCTATTCAACGGTCCGAAATTGAGACTCACCCTTCCGTTGACATCCGGACCATAACCTACAGAAAAAAGAATAACGTCCCGTTCATCCCCTTGCACATTTTCCAGATTCTTAATAAAAACAGGTTCTTCACGATTGAATGCAAGATTCTCTAATTCTGCGTTCTGTAAAACAACATCCGATAACATGTCTTCTATTAAAGTCTGCTGTACGGAACTAAAAGTTACAACACCTATACTCTGATTTCTCAATTCCGGATCGGAAAGTCTGCGAACAATCTCGTCTACTACCGCCTGTGCCTCAGCTTGATTCTGACGACTTTTACCCTTATCGTAATATCCCTCGATGGGTACTAAAGTAACTTTGGCAGCCAGATCATCCGGAGATGGAAAAGTCAGCAACTTATTATCATAATACTGAGAATTGCTGAAAGCAATCAGGCTTTCATGTTTACTGCGATAATGCCATAACAAATATTTAGAAGGCATAGACAAAGCCAGGCAATCATCCAGGATACTTTCCAGATCTTCTATCTCTATATGTTCTTCATCAACTGAATTACTGGTAAAGAAATTAGTCGGGGGCATTTGTTTCGGATCACCTACAACGACTACATGATTTCCACGGGCAATAGCACCTACGGCTTCACAAGTAGGCATCTGTGAAGCCTCATCAAATACAACCAAATCAAACTTATCGTGGTTCACATTGATATACTGCGCTACTGACATTGGACTCATCAGCATACACGGACACATACGTGACAATAAGTTGGAAATCGAATCGAACAACTTACGAATAGACATTCCACGTCCGTTACTGCGAATACATTTCTGCAAAATACCAACCTCCGAACTTTGGGCAGCCGCAAGTACAAACGATGGGATATTAGAAGCCAGTTTTGTATAAAGTTCCTTTTTTATTAATTCCTGATACTCCGTATTCAATTCACGAAAACGCCGGATACTGTCATTGAACAGCTCCCCGTTAAAAAATTGCAGAACCTGCTCCTTCCCGATGGCATATTCAATAAAACTATGATAAAACCCTTTCAAATAAATATTCATCATCCGTTCGGCAGGCAAGTTACGTTCCGTATATGCTGCAAATACAGAAGTCAAGCCACAAGCCTCGAACCGACGAGATACATTCAGCCAACGATACCAATCTTTCAACTTATCCGTGTTCCTTGCCCAAATCTCACATTGTCGTGACGCTCCTGCCAGCCAGTCGTCTTCACAAGCATGAAGCACCTCTTTGGAAACGCCCAATAATTGCAACATCGATTTTTCCAATTGCTTTATACACTCCCAGTCGTATACCAAACCTTCCAACAACTCCCGATTCATTTGCCGGAACAAAGAATACCCCCCAGAGAGTTGTTCCGCCAGTTTCTCCTTAACTCGCCGTATAGACATAGGATCATCCACTACCTCCACCAGAAGCCTGTTCAATTGGAGTATAGCCTTGCTCATCACTTCTATATCGTCCCATTGCTCTTCACCGGGATGGGATTTATTCCCAAATAAGTCCTCAAACCAACGACTACTGCTATCTACTTCCTGTTTTTGCTGCTGATAAAAGAGCAATTGTTGCAAAGCGGGAAGAACTTGTTCTTTATTGACACGGCCCTGAAGCGAAAAGAGAGACAGTTCCTTACAAAACTTCCGTTGTTTTAACAAGCGAGGCAGAAACCAACTCTGTGTAATATCTTTCCATTCCGAGATCTTTTGCTGCACCGGTAAAGTGAGAAAAGTGTCTTCAAATGATTGTTTTAGCAGATTGCAAAATTCATCTCTTTTTCGTCCATGTTCAATGATCCGGCCTATCTTATCAACATTCTCGTCAAGATCGGTTAACAACATCAAGTTACCGGTCATACCAGGAAGTTGCATTAGGATTCGGATGAACCGAACAAAGTTATCCAATAGCTTCTCTGTGCATTTATTCCCTATTCCATAATTTGAGAAGCATCTATTCATCTTCTCTTCCATCTTCTGCAACAGAATCATATAGTCTTTCAGAAGTTTATCCGCTTCTTCTTTCAGTTGAGAAGAGTACTCCATTATATTGATTCCTGTGAGAGGATGCTGATGGGAATGTCCACTTACTTTTCCAACTCCGATCAACTCTTCCACAGCATGATTCCATTCATTGAATTGCTCCTTAGTCAACGAAGCAAGCAAAGAAGCGGGTATCATTATTTCTTCTGTTTCGTCAATGGAGCTATAACGGGTGATAGCCTCGTAGACAGATATGCCACAAGGATATATTCGGTGTAATGCCTCTACATATCCATTAATCTGCTGACGCATTTTAAACAGCCTTTCCGACTCTTCCTTAAACTCTTCCGGTTCCTTATAACGAAAGATCTCAGTTGATTCTTTCAGCTGACTCAGTACATCTGTCTTTCGTGCTTTATTAGAATGCAGTTCCAGGCAGAACGGAGCTAAACCTATATTCATAAGCCTTTTCTGAACTACGGAGAGTGCAGCCATTTTTTCGGCCACAAACAATACCCGTTTACCCTGATACAGTGCATTGGCTATAATATTCGTAATGGTTTGTGACTTGCCGGTTCCCGGAGGTCCATGTAAAATAAAGCTTTTCTCATTTACAGCTTCATAAACCGCTTCAAGCTGCGAAGAATCGGCACTGACAGGCAACGCAATATCAGCAGGAGTTAAAGCATGATCCAGTTCTACGGCATTGGCATCGACTTCTGCAACCTCCCATTCCATTTTACCACTCATCAAACTGCCGACAATCTTATTTTTACTCAACTCTTCGGCATTCGAATGAATGTCATTCCACATGATGAACTTACTGAATGAAAAAGTACCCAAAATAGCCTGTTCTTCTACGTCCCAACGCTTTTCGTTCATCACAGCTTTCCGAAAGATTGAGAAAATACGTTTCACATCGGTTCCATTTTCATCTTTCGGCAATGAATCGAGCCCAGAAATAGTGATGCCAAAGTTTTGTCTCAACATCTCCAACAAGGTAATGTTAAGCATACTCTCTTCTTCACGGGCACGGATAATATATCCTTTGGATACCGACTTACGGATCATCTCAACAGGAAGTAACAATATCGGGGCATAACGAGGACGCTCACTATGTTCGGTTTCATACCACCTCAGCAGCCCCAAGGCAAGATATAAAGTATTTGCACCATTTTCTTCCAATGCTATTCTGGAAGAACGATATAAATAAGTAAGCGATTTCTTCAGATCCTGTTCGGTAAGATAGGTTCTCAATCTTTTTTGAGTCAGCTCCTGCTTAATCAAATCAATCATCGGATCCGATTCCGTTAAAGTGCCATAAAGCCCGAAGTCATACAACGGATTATCCCAATCAGAGGGCTTACCCAAAATCTGAAATTCTGTTCCGTCCGAAAAAGCATCTTCCATCTTATCTATATCCGCAGAGATCACTTGAAGGGCATTACGGGTAATACGCAGGTTCAGAAAATTATTACGTAGACTCAGGTCAAGTAACTTTCGTTCCCACAAAAGTTGTTTGGTGAATTCCACATAACTATCCTGATTATCCAAATCATATTGCTTAATCTCTTCCGGAGCACTAACAGGACTAATGTACAACCCGCTTTTAGGAATCTGAGCTACCTCCGGACCCACAGTCCATGCTTTCCCATGCATAACCCGTTGAGGTAAAGGCAAAATATGAGCAAAACGGCTGCGAGCAACATCTATAAAACAAGTAAAGTCATTCACAGCCAACATTTTGTCATTAGCCAGCCCGACTGCGGTATCGAAAGTCACATTGTTTCCATCGGTCATACAAGTGGCTTCCAGCAAAATAACTTCGTTGATACCGTCCGCCGTTCGTTTGGTCAATAACGAAGGGTCATCGTTCACCGCATCAGGAAATGTCCCGTCAATCAACCAGCATCCCACAAAAGCATGTCCCTGAATGATCACCAACAACGGATGCAACCCCATGGCTTCGGCACATGAAGCATACAACAGTGACAGATCCAAACAAGTCCCTAATTTACCGGAAAGTACATTATCCGAAAGCCTGACTCGCTGACCGGCATCACCAAAACTGGACGGAGGCGTGCAGTATGCAATATGCTGTTCTTTAATAGCCTCGTACAGAGCCGCCAATTGTAACTTCACCCGATTGGGATTACAACTCTGATAAGCATCCAATGAAGAATTACCGGACCACTCTTTCAGGATAGATGACGCCCGCGAAAGAACTCCTGTAAGTACCGGATGATTAGGAACCACAAATGCAGACAAAAGTTCAGGCAATACCTGAATGCCTCCCCATTGATCAAAAGCCAGGATATCAACAGGATACTTCTCTTGAAAAAATACGTTTTCTTCATCAGAAACTACCAGAACGATAGTACCGGACAAGCGTTCGGTTTGCTGAATAAAAAAAGAAGGGTCCAGCATCAGATTTAATCCGGTTATTGTAATAATCTCACCGGAAGCTAATTTTTCTACCATTACCGGTGAAACTGATGCAAATTCAGGCTCCAGAGTTAGAAATACCTTTAAATCCGCAAGCGGATGTTCTGTATTATTTTTAATAGAAAGTAACCGGACAACAGGTATCCGGTTTTGCTGCATGGAATAATTGATAACAGGCAAATAAATAAATTCCACATCCAATTGTGAAGAAGGATTCTCTTGACTCATGATAAACGAGATTAATTAATTCACATTCAAACAATAACATGTGGCAAAATTACATATTTATTTATAAAGGAGACCTCTTTAATTTAAAGAATTTACAAAACAAGCAGAAATATATGTATTATTTTCTTTTCTTATCTAAAAAATATTCTGCCAGTAGAATAAATACATATCCGCCGGCATAACTGACCATATCTTTCAAATCGAAAGTAGAACCAAGGGCTATACGGAGTATACGATTCGATATTCCCAACACATCCACCAACTGAAAATATTGAAGTATCTCTATGAAACAGGCAAAAGCAAGCACATACAAAGGTAATTGTGACAAACCGTTCGGAATAAAAATTCGTATAAAACAATAAATCAACACAACAACCAGTGCGTCACCCATATAAGGACGTACAAAGTTATCACGAACATATATACCAATAATAATCTCAACTACCAGTATTACGACAAAACATATCGCATAGAAAAAACTTTTATTCATGGTGTCTTTCGAATTTTATCTTTCACAGGATATACTGAGAATACAAAGTTCGATTGTTGTTTATCAATACTATTAAAAACTTTATGTATTATATCAACTTTATGATGTCAGTATTTCCGATAGAAATAATCTTTTGACTGCGAATATACGTTATTTCTAAAAAACTATTGTATCTTTAGGTAATGAATAAACGATTGAAATAAAGATAGAAAGGAAATTTACGTATGATGTTGAACTTCGACTTTGTATTAAGACTTTTAGTCGCCGGAATCTTAGGTGCCATCATTGGCTTGGACAGAGAATATCGTGCCAAAGAAGCGGGCTATCGCACACACTTTCTGGTGTCATTGGGTAGTGCACTGATTATGATCGTTTCTCAATACGGCTTTCAAGAAATCATAAAAGAAAATAGTGTTACACTCGATCCAAGCCGTGTAGCGGCACAAGTAGTCAGTGGGATTGGTTTTATCGGTGCCGGAACGATTATCTTTCAAAAACAGATAGTCAGAGGACTGACTACAGCGGCAGGGATTTGGGCGACAGCCGGAATAGGCCTGGCAGTAGGCGCGGGCATGTACGTCATAGGTATTGCTGCCATGGTACTGACCCTGATTGGTCTTGAAGTGCTAAGTTACCTGTTTAAAAGCATAGGAATGAAAAGCTCAATGATAACTTTTTCGACCGATAACAAACAAGTACTGAAAGGAGTGGCTGACCGATTTAATTCCAAAGATTACCTCATAGTGTCGTATCAGATGGATACACAGAAGCACGGAAGCATAGAAACCTATCAAGTGACAATGATCATCAAATCCAAACGGAACAATGACGAAGGACATTTGCTATCTTTAATACAAGAATTTCCTGAAGTGACAGTAGAACGAATTGAATAAGATTATTTCTGTTTTTCGGTGATATACTTCCAATAACGCACCGGCATATCCTGTTTATGTTTACGAGGATTCAGTCGTTCTTTAATTGTGATAGATTTAAAATAAGTCTTCCAAAGTTGTTGGAAAAGTTTTTCGTCCTTATCCATCAAGCTTTCGTCCAACATTCCGGTAATCAGATGTGCTGCTTGACCATCATCATCAAATGTCACCTCCTCTACCGTGTGTAGATCATAATAAAAACCATAACGGCGCTTCATGTCATAAATCAGCCACCGCTGATCGGCAAAACGATCTTTAAAGTGACCTACCGTCAAAGGTAAAGCATTGTGCTGTGGTTCAAAAGCAGCGAAAAAGGTACCATCCACCGCTTTCTGAAAACGTACGAACTGCAACATACGCAAACGCTCCCAATCTACCCGCTTCCATATTTTGGAAAGAGTGAGAACATCCGGATCACCGAAATTAGTCTCAATGGAGACGGGAGAGTCAATGGCCTTTCGGATGTATCGGAACAAAAGCATACCTACTTCCGGTAACTCTGAAAGCCAACACCAGGTGATAGCTGAAAGGGCCGATGCCGATATCTTCTTCTGCAATCCCCGCCAGACACGTCCTGCCTTCTCTTCATCAGTGATAACCGTAAAAATGTCATCATAGAAAAGTGGTAAAGTATCTCCTTTCGAGAGTAAGACATCAGGAAAGGTCTTGCGGTTATAAGCATCGAATAGTGCTGTCAGCAAGCCATCAAGTGTTTTATCGTAGATAAAAAGAATCATAACAATCTCAATCGTTAAAAACAAATGATAACTGATTTTCATCCGTCTTTTTCTTAGCAGATTTGGGCAGTAACAAGCTACGTACGGTCTGTGGAGTCATTTCATTTACAGTCCGCATGGGTAATTCGCTGCAAGTAATAAAATATTGTGCTTTTTTCATAACCACACCTATTTTTTTAAGTTGATAATATCCCAACTTCGAATAACGACGGGAAGCTATAATTAATTTTGCCGACTTTACCCCAATTCCCGGAATACGAAGTATCATTTCATAATCCGCCTTGTTGATATCAACAGGAAACTGCTCGGGATGACGTAACGCCCACGACAACTTGGGATCTATTTCCAGATCAAGATCAGGATAGGTGTCATCCACAATTTCATTGACTTTGAACTGATAGAACCGCATCAGCCAATCTGCCTGATAAAGACGATTCTCACGTACCAAAGGAGGCTGTTTAAGTGCAGGTAAACGAGTATCGTATGTATTTACTGATACGTAACCGGAATAATAGACACGCTTCATCGTGGGACGCTGGTAAAGGGCGGAAGAAAGAAAGAGAATATCCTTATCACTTTCAGCCGTAGCACCGACAATCATCTGTGTACTCTGACCCGCAGGAGCAAAGCGGGGCGCATACCGGAACTTTTTTCGTTCTTCACTACTTTCCAGTACGCCCTGTTGAATATAAAGCATCGGTGCAAATACACTTTTATGATCTTTTTCAGGAGCCAGCAGTTTCAAGTTCTCTTCTTTGGGGATCTCCACGTTCACACTAAGCCGGTCAGCATAACGCCCGGCTTCGTTCACCAATTCCCGGCTGGCTCCCGGAATACTTTTCAAATGAATGTACCCGTTAAAGCGGTGCACTTCACGCAGATCTTTCGCCACACGTACCAAACGCTCCATTGTATAATCGGGATTTCGCACCACACCGGAACTCAAAAACAACCCTTCAATGTAATTTCGACGATAAAACTCAATCGTCAAATCTACCAGTTCGGACACAGATAACGTAGCCCTGGGCAAGTCATTACTTCTCCGGTTAATACAATAGGCACAATCGTATATGCAATAATTGGTAAGCATCACTTTCAGTAACGAAATGCAACGTCCGTCTTCCGCAAAACTATGGCAAATACCCCATCCACCCACCGTATTACCTAATGTACCGGGCTTGTTGGCACGCACCGTGCCACTTGAGGCGCAGGAAACATCGTACTTGGCCGATTCTGCCAGTATCTTCAATTTTTCGAGAACATTTGCATTCATAAGCGGTAAAGAGTTTGCATGTTTTGTATCTCGGCTTTTATCTTATCCCGCAGCGACTGGGGCTTCAACACCTCCACTGCCGCTCCTTTGGATAATAACTCCTGAATAAAATCATAAGTATGCGAAATATAAAGTTCAAAATCAACATAACTCTCTGTAACGGCAATCTCCTTTTGACTGGAATGTAAAGGAAGATTTCTCAGGTATGGAGCCTGTGAAATAGTGGTCCTGAGGACAGTGTGCTGAGGAAGCAGATTTTCATCACGAATAATACCAAAACTATCTCTGAAATGATCCTGAGGAGTAAACTTACGTGGGAAATTGAATGTCTCTTCCGAAAGAGCGATTCTCTTGATCCGATCGAGAGAATAAGAACGAAAAGCTTTATATTCCCGGTTTATTCCTATCAAATACCAGCGATGACGGAATAATTTCACGAAATAAGGCTCAAGTAACACATCTTTGGAGTGTTCCCAGTTGTACGCCTGATATTCCATAGCAAGCACGCGTCCGCTACGCATAGCATCAATAACAAGATCCATGAATTGCACTCCCGAAGGTACTTCCTCAAATACAATCCGGTTCTTCATATCCACATTTTCCTGCAATACATTGTTCAACGAAAAACTATTCAGTAACCACATCTTCAACTTATCGCCCAACATTCCTTCGGCGTCTGCTATATAATAGGTATTGTTCCGTTTATCACATTCAATGTTTATGTCGAATATTTCTTCAATGGCCTGTCGATGGTTATGGAAAGTCCGCAAAGGTATATCAGAACGATTATCATCTCCCGCTCTCCAACGACGATTGATTTCGGCAAATGTCACAGGAGCATTCCGGAAGATAGTATCTACCAGCCAGATTAGTTTATTGAATTGTTGTTTTGCCATACTAAACTTGATTTCTGCTGCAAAGCAAGGAAATGTTTATGCCAAAAATAAGCACAATCCTCCAAAAGATCAAAAGATAATCTCTTTTTAACCACTTCATTGCAGGATACAACAGTTCTTAATAATCCGAAAACGATCTTCGTTTGTTATTTATAAAAGAGACTGAAAATTATGAAGAAGAAGTTTACTATATTTGTCGTGCTATTGGCCGGTATCATTTACACTGGCCATGCACAAGGCGTACAATGGATTTATCAACAAAAACAGGAGAAAAAAAACATGAAGAATCTGAGTGAAATATATTTTGCAGGCGGTTGTTTCTGGGGAACAGACCATTTCCTGAAACAGATCAGAGGAGTAAAATCGACTCAGGTCGGATATGCCAACGGAAACATTGCTAATCCGACTTACCAACAGGTGTGTACAGGAAAAACCAATTTTGCAGAAACCGTTAAGGTGGAGTATAATCCACAAGAAGTTCCCCTAAAACTATTGATCGACCTTTTTTTTAAGACAATAGATCCTACAAGTCTGAATCGACAAGGCAATGACAAAGGTTCGCAATATCGCACCGGTATTTATTATACTGATGAAGTTGACTTGCCGACTATCCGGACAGCCATCGACGAATTGGCTAAAGAGTATTCCAAACCTATAGTCATAGAAGTGAAACCCTTATCCAATTTCTACAAAGCCGAGGAATATCATCAGGATTACCTGGATAAGAATCCCGGAGGATACTGCCATATTAACCCTGCACTATTCGAGTTGGCAAAAAAAGCAAATGCACAGGCTGAGCAGCCCCAGACAAATTACAAAAAACCGGATGACGCCACACTTCGTAGTAAATTGACGCCCGAGCAATATGCGGTCACACAAAAGAACGCAACCGAACCAGCTTTTCATAACGAATACTGGGATGAAAAACGAGATGGCATCTACGTAGATATCACTACCGGTGAGCCTCTTTTTATATCAACAGATAAGTTTGATTCCGGCTGTGGCTGGCCCAGTTTCACCAAACCGATAGAAAAAGAAGTGATAAAAGAGAAGATGGATACATCACACGGAATGATACGTACAGAAGTACGGAGTAAAACGGGAGATGCACATTTAGGACATGTCTTCACGGATGGCCCTAAAGAAAAAGGAGGATTACGTTATTGCATCAACAGTGCATCCTTACGCTTCATTCCAAAAGAGAAAATGAAAGAAGAAGGATATGGAGAGTACTTGAAACTTCTGCCTCAAAAATAAGTCACCAACAGATATCAAAATCATTGTCGGAATCCCAGTGTACACAAAAAGAGGATATCCACAAGATTATCGTTTCTGAAATATAGACGGATTAAAATTCTGTAAAACAAAAAAGCCGGTTTCAAAATTGAGACCGACTTTTCCATTTTTTCTATTCGTAAGATTACTTCTTTGATTCTTCCAAAGATACTTTACGGAATTCTTTCATTGCTTTTTCGATTTCCAATGAAGCTTTACGGGCACGAGTTCCTGCAGCTTTGTTACCATTTTCAATCTGAGCATTTGCATCTTTGTTGAACTCAGCTACCAAAGTAGCAATCTTTTCTACTAATTCTTTCATAATCCTTATTTATTTCTTCGTTAATAATGATGGGCAAAAATACATCCTTTCCCGAAATAAACGCATAAAAACGATATTTTTTTTGAAATTATCAGCTAAAAATCAGCAAAAAAATAAGGTTTAGTCTTTTTTATCTACTTTTGCAGGCATGAAACCGCTTACAGATACTGATTACATACACGCATTGATAGCCGAAGGGGAGCATCAACAGCAAGACTTTAAATTTGAAATATCCGATGCCCGTAAAATCGCCAAAACACTGTCAGCTTTTGCCAATACCGATGGAGGACGGCTGTTGATCGGCGTTAAAGACAATGGAAAAATAGCCGGTGTACGTTCGGATGAAGAAAAATATATGATAGAAGCAGCTGCCCAACTTTATTGCCGGCCGGAAGTTGATTATTCCATGCAAACATTTCACGTTGAAGGACGTTCTGTATTAGTCGTACAAATAGATGAAAGTGAACACAAGCCCGTTTTTGCAAAAGACGAAAACGGTAAATCACTGGCATATATTCGGATCAAAGATGAAAATATCCTGGCTACTCCGGTACATTTGCGCGTCTGGCAGCAAAGCGGTAGTCCGGCAGGAGAATTGATCCGCTATACCGAACGGGAACAACTGTTGCTGGACTTACTGGCAGAAAATACTTCGCTTTCTCTTAACCGCTATTGCCGGCAAGCAGGTATTTCCCGACGGGCTGCAGAGCATTTACTGGCTAAATTTATCCGGTTTGATATCGTGGAACCGATATTCGAGAACCATAAATTCTACTTCAGGCTAAAATAAAAGAATTTGCCCCTGATACCAATTAATTAATAGATATGAATCTAATTAACGATATATTATGGACCTACATCCTGATTGCAATGCTGTTGGGATGCGCCATTTGGTTCACGATTAAAACCCGTTTCGTGCAATTCCGCATGATCGGCAAAATGCTACGTCTGTTGAAAGACTCTGCCGGAAAAGGAGAACATGGAGAGAAACATATTTCTTCGTTCCAGGCCTTTGCCATATCACTGGCAAGCCGTGTCGGTACAGGAAATCTGGCTGGCGTAGCTACGGCAATTGCCATCGGCGGACCGGGTGCCATATTTTGGATGTGGATCATTGCTCTATTAGGAGCATCGAGTGCTTTTGTAGAATCTACCCTCGCACAATTATATAAGGAAAAAGGGAAGGAATCTTTTATCGGAGGCCCTGCCTACTACATGAAGAAAGGGTTAAAAAAAACATGGATGGGAATTCTGTTTGCCATACTGATTACTGTCACTTTCGGATTTGCCTTCAACTCAGTACAAAGCAATACCATTTGTGCAGCTGTAGAACATGCGTTTGGCATCAGCCATGTGCCTATGGGCATCATCCTGACCGGACTGACTCTATTGATTATTTTCGGAGGTATCCAGCGCATTGCTAAAGTAAGCAGCATCATCGTCCCTGTCATGGCACTGGGATATGTAGGATTGGCACTGGTCATTGTACTCATCAATATCACACATCTGCCGGATGTTATCGGAACCATTGTCAGTCATGCTTTTGGTTGGCAACAGGCTTTAGGAGGAGGTGTAGCAGCTGCATTGATGCAAGGCATCAAACGTGGGCTGTTCAGCAATGAAGCCGGTATGGGTTCGGCACCGAACGTAGCCGCAACCGCATTCGTATCACACCCGGTGAAACAAGGACTGATTCAGACCTTAGGAGTTTTCACAGATACTCTTATTATCTGTTCATGCACAGCATTCATCATTCTTTTCAGTGGTGCTCCGCTCGATGGTTCGACCAACGGAGTACAACTCACTCAACATGCGTTGAACAACGAAATAGGAAGCATAGGAGGTATATTTGTGGCAGTTGCCCTTTTCTTTTTTGCATTTAGCAGCATCATCGGCAATTACTATTATGGAGAAGCAAATATCCGATACCTCACCCACAAACGATGGATAGTTTACCTTTACCGTTTATTGGTAGGAGGGATGGTATGGGTGGGAGCCATGTCCACTCTCGATTTTGTATGGGGACTGGCAGATATCACCATGGGGTTAATGGCCATCTGCAACCTGATAGCGATCGCCTTTCTGGGAAAATATGCTTTCCGATTGCTGCAGGACTATCGTGAACAGAAAAAGTCAGGCATCAAAAGCCCGGTATTCACCAAAAACAAGATGAAGGATATTGAAAAAGATATTGAGTGTTGGTAAAGAGCCTCAAAAAGAATAGATGTTATCCGTATAATCTGTAGTAATTTAACAACTTATTTAG
Source organism: Bacteroides sp. 3_2_5 (assembly GCF_000159855.2). Taxonomy (NCBI): domain Bacteria; kingdom Pseudomonadati; phylum Bacteroidota; class Bacteroidia; order Bacteroidales; family Bacteroidaceae; genus Bacteroides; species Bacteroides sp. 3_2_5. Next base: position 151,752 of record NZ_JH636043.1, read on the forward strand.
TAAATTTGCAACCTCAATCTATAATTGACAAAATGACTTATGAGCATATTCGCTAACTTATTTAAAAAACAGGCCGACGCTGACGCAAAAGTAGTAGGCAATGTAGAAGATTTCGTATCACTGACACGTGTATATTTTCAATCTGTAATCGCAGTAAATTTAGGTATCACGAATATCCGTTTTCTGCCGGATGTAGCCAACTTCAAACGTTTATTCAAAGTAGCCACACAAGGTGGCAAATTAGGACTTGCCGAGAAATCAGCTTCCCGCAAGATGTTGATGCAGGATTACGGCATCAGTGAATCGTTTTTTAAAGAGATAGACACCTCTATCAAGAAAAACTGCCGCACACAAAATGATGTACAGGCATATCTTTTCATGTACCAGGGATTCTCAAGTGACCTGATGATGCTGATGGGTAACCTGATGCAATGGAAGTTCCGTATGCCGGCGATATTCAAAAAAGCCTTGCGCTCCATGACAGAAAAAACTGTGCACGATGTATGTACCAAAACAGTATGGAAAGCTGATGACGTACACAAAACGGCTGCCGCAGTACGCCAGTACAAAGAACGTCTCGGATTTTCGGAACAATGGATGTCAGAGTACGTATACAACATTGTTTTACTGGCTAAAAAAGAGCCGAAACATAAGGACGAAGAAGCAAAAGCAAAATGAAAAGCGGAATGTTATTAAACAAAAAAGAATCGTAAAGAATAGCATGAATAGCAAAGCGGAGGTTTTCTACCTCCGCTTTTTTTGTTATATTTATGCAAATATTTCAATTTTAACAATCTAAAAACAATCGCGTATGAAACAAAAGAAAATGCTTTCACTCACACTTTCCCAAATACGGCAACTATACTGTCAGGAGTTACCTGAACTCACAGCAATGGCTCAACAAAGTCTTGACGACACCGACTTTAAGAACCACCTGCAAGAGTTCCTCACTCCTTACATATCCGGAGGGAACAAAGCGGGTGAGCAAATTCGACTCCTTATCAGCTACGACGGAAAGACTGTTCATGAGCTGTCTAACGAACAGGATATGCAAATACAGACCTTATCTCTTCTCCGACGCTTCTTGACCGGGAATTTGGAAAATGCAGAAATACCTACTGACTTGTTCCTGGACCTATACTATCTCTTTAAAAGACTGGAAGAGCCGGAATCCCCACTCCCCTCTCCACAACGAATTAAAAACCGAACCGAACGCTGGGCCACCGGACTGGACGAAGATGTGATAGAGTTACGTTCCGAGAATCAGGAACGGATGCTGCATCTACTGATACAAAAAATAGAAAACCGGAAATCCAAACCATCTTCACGTTTTCACTTTGAAGAAGGAATGAGTTATGAAGAGAAATATCAACAGGTCTGTCAGTGGTGGAACGACTTTCGCTTCCATCTTTCAATGGCCATCAAAACTCCTACCGAGTTGAACCGCTTTCTCGGGAACTCCCTTTCCAGCGAAACAATGTATTTGTTGTCACGGGCCCGCAAAAAAGGAATGCCTTTTTTTGCCACTCCTTACTATCTTTCTTTACTCAATACCAGTGGAGAAGGGTATAACGATGAAGCCATCCGCAGCTACATTCTTTACTCCCCCCGTCTGGTAGAAACCTATGGTAACATTCGTGCCTGGGAACGTGAAGACATTGTAGAAGCCGGTAAACCGAACGCCGCCGGATGGTTATTGCCGGATGGACATAACATCCACCGTCGTTATCCGGAAGTAGCTATCTTGATCCCCGATACAATGGGACGGGCTTGTGGAGGATTGTGCGCTTCATGTCAACGCATGTACGACTTCCAGAGCGAACGATTGAATTTCGAGTTCGACGCACTTCGTCCTAAAGAAAGCTGGGACAAAAAGCTACGCAGATTAATGTCTTATTTTGAAGAAGATACCCAATTACGAGATATATTGATTACCGGAGGAGATGCTCTGATGAGTCAGAACAAAACCCTGAAAAATATTCTTGAGGCTGTTTACCGCATGGCCGCACGTAAAAGAAAAGCAAATCAGGAACGCCCGGAAGGAGAAAAATACGCAGAATTGCAACGTGTCCGTCTGGGATCAAGATTATTAGCTTACCTACCTATGCGTATTAACGATGAATTGATAGAGATCCTAAGAGAATTTAAAGAAAAGGCTTCTGTCATCGGAGTGAAACAATTTATTATTCAAACTCACTTCCAAAGTCCTTTAGAGGTTACTCCCTACACCCGGGAAGCTATCCGGAAAATTCTTTCTGCCGGATGGCTGATTACGAATCAGTTGGTATATACCGTAGCTGCATCCCGACGGGGACACACCACAAGACTGAGACAAGTACTCAATTCGCTGGGAGTAGTTTGTTATTATACCTTCTCCGTCAAAGGATTCAATGAAAATTATGCCGTATTCACTCCCAACAGCCGATCGATGCAGGAGCAACATGAAGAAAAAGCATTTGGCAAGTTGACGCAGGAACAGGCTGACGAACTGTACTCTCTTCTTGAAACAGGTGAGGACATCGCTACTCGAATACGTCATTTCATGAAGAAACATCATTTACCCTTCATGGCAACAGACCGAAGTGTACTTAATCTGCCCGCTATCGGCAAGAGCATGACATTCAATCTAGTGGGAATAACAGAGGAAGGCAGACGTGTCCTTCGTTTCGACCATGACAGTACCCGCCGTCATAGCTCTATCATTGACAAACTGGGAAAAATATATATCGTAGAAAATAAATCACTCGCAGCTTATCTAAGGCAATTAAGCAAAATGGGGGAAGATCCGGAAGATTATGCCAGCATTTGGAGCTATACGGAAGGAGAAACAGAACCTCGCTTCAAGTTGTATGAATACCCTGAATTTGAATTCCACACAACAGAACGGATGAGCAATCTGGAAGTATTATAAACAACAAACAGTGAATAATAAACAGCCTCCTAATATATAATGCGTATCCTGTTTATTATTCACAGTTCATCACTCTTTGCCGAGCGTCCGTTATTCCTCGTTTTCCTCTTTCACCCGAATTACGATATTCGCTATGATAGCAGTCAAACCACCGGTCGTGATGCCAGACGAAAAGATACTACGAATAGCTTCCGGAGCCTGGCTTAACACATCGGGCATCAATTCTACTCCAAGTCCCAATGAAAGACTGACAGCCAATACCAATGTTTCCTTCCGTCCGATATTTTGTGATGCAACAATGCGGATTCCGGCTGCTGCGACAGTTCCGAACATTAACAAAGTAGCTCCGCCTAATACAGGGTCCGGCATCAGTGAGAAAACAGCTCCCACAATCGGAAATAGCCCCAAAAGAATCAACATTGCAGCTATATAGTAACCCACATACCGACTGGCCACTCCTGTCAATTGAATGATTCCATTGTTCTGAGCAAAAATAGAATTAGGGAAAGAGTTAAATATACCTGCCAGAAAAGAGTTAAAACCATCGGCCATTACACCTCCCGAAACTCGTTTGAGATAGTCGTCACCCTCGATCTTCAAACCAGAAATCATCGAATTGGCCGTTACGTCTCCGGTCGCTTCGATAGCTGTAATCATATATACGAGCCCGATGGCAATGAAAGAAGACACATTAAAATCGAGTCCGTATTTAAAAGGCTGGGGAATATTGAAACTCATCAGCATCTCTACATTCAAAGCACTCATATCTACTTTTCCCAAAACAAAAGCAAGGCCGTATCCCAAACAGAGTCCCAACACAATGGAACTCATGCGCAAATACTTATTCTTGCAACGGTTAAAAAACAGCACGCTGAGCAAAACCGCACCTGCAATCGAAAGATTCTCCCAAGAAGCAAACGTACCATTATCCATCGCAGTATAACCACCTCCACAAGAGATAATGCCTACTTTTATCAGACTTAACCCGATAAGCAACACCACGATACCCGAAACCAACGGAGTAATAATATTACGCATATATTTGAAAGTGCGGCTGATGATCATTTCAATGGGAGCAGCCGCCATACAGACACCAAAAATAAGAGGAAGTCCACCGACAAGTCCCGTAGCAATGATAGGACCGATAAACGAAAAACTTGTTCCCTGAATACAAAGCAACTTTGCCCCTATAGGTCCAAAACGGCGGCACTGGATAAAAGTAGATACCCCCGAAGCAAAGAGAGACATCGAAACCAAGAAACCGGTTTTCTCCACATCCAGTTTCAAGGCACTGGCGATAATCAACGGCGGAGTAATAATAGCTACAAAAATAGCAAGCAGATGCTGCAATGCCGCAAATAATGCATCTTTAAAAGGCGGACGGTCTTCAATACCGTATATCAAGTCTGTTTTCATCAGTTTTTAGTTTATTGTCCATTTCAGTGCCAGTGTAGGGATGACATAAAAACCATCGCGTCCACCAAAATTATTACTCAGCTCAACTTCTGAGCCCACACTCAACTTAAATTTATCACTGATACCTTTTATACGGTTCAGATTCACCCAAAACTGGGGCTCGGTAAGAAAAATAGTCTTCCCATAAGCAGTCTCCTCACGCCACCAGTCAGCAAAGCCGGAAAAAGTGAGCAAGTTATTGCTGAAATTCATATACCAGGTTCCGGTCAGCTGAAAGTTATTGGGAGAATGGTGTTTCTGAATATACTTATACATGGCCGACAATGAAAAGCCACGCGAGAAAGCAGTATTATTATAAGTATAGGTAACTCCCCCCAAATAAGCGTTCTGATAAGAAAAACCTTTGGCAAGACCTCCATTATACTCCACATGTACCGAGAACGGATTCTTCCAGAATTTCAATTCACGGGCTATTTCCCAATAAGCAGCCGCTACTCCGTCAGAAGTATAGTCCATGTCCACAAAGAAATAAGTACTACCCCACTTATCAGGATGAAACTTCTCCACGGTAGAGGTTAATACAGGACGGTCCTTTAAATCTTTATCATACAAAGAACGTCCGAAATCATAGTGCAACTGAATGTTTTGTGCCCTTAATCCGATGCCAACAGATAACAAAAACAGGCAAAAAAGAGCAATAGCAGTCCTTCTCATGTTGAATGTTTTTTTATTAAGGCGCAAAAGTAATTAAAAATCGTGGGAGTACGTTTCTATCAAATAGATATTATCACTATTTTTGCTCCCGATCAAATAGTAAACAATGGACATAGAAATAGAAAATCATCCGTTAGAGCCCTTTCTCCCCGCCAATGCCCGATTGCTGATGCTGGGAAGTTTTCCACCTCAAAAGAAACGATGGTCGATGGATTTTTACTATCCGAACCTGAACAATGATATGTGGAGAATCGTGGGATTGCTGTTCTTTAACAACAAAGACTACTTCCTTAACGAAACCCGGAAAGCTTTCTGCCGCGAACGCATTATCAGCTTTCTCAACGATAAAGGAATAGCTTTATTCGATACCGCTTCGGCCATCCGACGCCTACAGGACAATGCCTCAGACAAGTTCCTGGAAGTGGTGCAGCCCACTGATATAAGCCGACTTCTCGGACACCTCCCGGAATGCAAAGCCATCGTCACAACAGGGCAAAAGGCAACAGATACACTCCGGGCACAATTCGAAGTGGAAGAACCCAAGGTGGGCGATTTCTCTGAGTTCGTCTTTGATGGACGCCCGATGCGCTTATACCGCATGCCTTCTTCTTCACGAGCCTATCCGTTGGCACTCGACAAAAAAGCGGCAGCATACCGCACCATGTATCAAGATTTACAAATGCTTAATATAGAATAAATATGAAAACTCTCTTTTTGCAATATCCCGCATGCAGCACTTGCCAGAAAGCTAAAAAGTGGCTGACAGAAAACAACATTGAGTATACTAACCGCCTTATTGTGGACGATAATCCCACAGTAGAAGAATTGAAAGCCTGGATTCCACTAAGCGGACTACCCGTTAAGAAGTTTTTCAACACCAGTGGTGTAGTATATAAAGAGCTGAAACTCAGCAGCAAGCTTCCTACAATGACTGAAGAAGAACAGATCGCCCTTTTAGCTACCAATGGCAAATTAGTGAAACGCCCGCTGGTAGTGACCGAGCGCTTCGTATTGGTAGGATTTAAACCCGAAGAATGGGAAAAATTAAAATAATTAGCAACTTCTTTGCATAAAAGCTTGCAAATTCAGAAGTTTATTCTACCTTTGCAGCCGCAAACACGGGAGTAGCTCAGTTGGTAGAGCACCGGTCTCCAAAACCGGGTGTCGGGAGTTCGAGCCTCTCCTCCCGTGCAGAAAAAATCCCGCTTAGGTCACATGACTTAGGCGGGATTTTTCATTAATCAAAAACGGATACTGATTTCTACCGGTTCCTCACCCATTGTCCAGCCAGGTCCTTCCTCGATCAAGCGAATGGCTTCCTCATCAGCCGAAGCACAAAGTCCCTTTTTAACAGTAATGTCTTGTGGACGTCCTTCCTTATCTACCCGAAAAGTAAGAATAACTTTTCCCTTGGCACGCGCACAGTCTTTATCAGACGGATGAACCAGACTCTCTTTCAGATACTTCCGAAATGCCTTTTTACCTATGGTAGGTTGGGGAGTACCGGACATTTTCAGACTCGCTACAGCTCCCGTTATACTCCCTTTCGACTGCGAACCATACCCTACCACTACCACCTCATCAAGCGTAGCTTGATCTTCGTTCATCGCTATTAATAAGCTTTTAGTCGTATCAGCCGGAAGTGTAACGGATTCATAACCAATATAATCGACTGCAAGTTCCCGATTTCCACCTGTCTTCAATACAAAATTACCATTTACGTCGGAGATAGTTCCCTGATTAGTCCCTTTCAGCTTAACGGTAGCACCGACAATAGGATAACCGCTGGAGTCTGTCACTCTGCCATGTACTTTACCCCCAACCGCTACCTGAGCAGTAAGGCTGCTGTCATTAGCCGGAATAGATTTCATAGCCGAACTTGTGGTAGCAGCCAAAGGCTCTTCGGCAATAGTGGTTTCCAATGCCTCATCGATCCATTCCTGTGTCATGGCCTGAGGCACCTCTGTGTGGGGAGATACAACAACTTTTTTCTCTCTATTCCCGGTTATCAATCCCTTCTGAATAGTTGCGGAATCTTTTCTCACCGTCGCCACCAAATCCTCTTTCTTTTCTTCCTTTTGTACAGACAAAGGTTCCAAGTGAGATACTTCTTCCATTGCTATCCGTGCTTCATCCGGTAAAGTATTCTCCTGAAGCAGGAAATAAGAACCGATACAAACTCCGATCAGAAGGCTGGCAGCCACACTCCAAGCAATGGTATGCCTGCGTTTTTGCGTTACGCGCATATTCACCCGGCGACGCAACAACTCTATTTGCTCATCGGCTCCACTCTCCACCCGGCTATACCCTTCCAACGCATCGGCCAAAAAAGGATCACGCATCGCTTCTTTCTCCAATCGATGTGCTTCTTTCCCCTTGCGGAATCCCCGTATGTAATCCGATAGTTTCATCCCTTAAGCTGATTTTTAATGCAAATCTTTAAATTTCGTTTTCCATTTTGGATATAACTCTTCACATTGTTCAGAGTAAATCCGGTTTGTTCCACAATGTCGGCATACGACATCTCTTCGAGAAAGAAACGCGTAATACTGGTCCGTTGTTCTTCGGGCAACTTTTCGAGACAGTGATGTAATGCCTTCAGTTGTTCCTCCGAACTTTCCTCTTCACTTAATAGATGCAGAAATTCGTCAGATTCCATAATATTAACCGTATAATCTAACGGAATTTCTTTATTTTCCTTCCGTAAAAGTTGCAGGCAATGATTCTTCGCTACCCGGTAGAGCCATGGCTTGAACACTTTTATCTCATAATTTCCCAACTTAGGTAGTAAATCTTCAAATAGTTGCATGACTGCTTCCTGTGCCCGGTCTTCATCATGCAGGTATTTCAGGCAAAGTCCATACAGTAACGGTATATATCGGTTATATAATTCGCCGAAATATTCCGTATCGCCAGACTTCGTATAGTGTATCAGTAATTCCTCGTCCGATAGTCTCGATATATTTCTTTTGAAAAACAACATCTATTCCTCTTCTTCGTCGATAACGACTTGATATTTTTCTTTCATTACTTCAAAATCACCTGTAATCTGGTCTAATATTTCATGTGTATCTGTACTCTTTACCAATGTGGGTATACCGTAATAGACGGATGCTTTGTAGGGTAGCAGTATCATTTTGCCTTTAGGCAGTGAACGTCCCATGCCGGTCATGAACACGGGAATATATTTCACTTCAGGTCGCAGAGACAGGATACGGGCTATACCGGATTTTATTTTTCCCATTTGTTCCGACTTTCCTCTGGTTCCTTCCGGAAAAAGAATCAGTGAATATCCGGCATCAATGGCTTCGAGCATCTTGCGAATCGGATCATGTTCCGAATCTTTTTCCCCTTTTCTCCTGATTAAAAGAGTATTGATGAAAAAGTTACTTATCGAAGCCTGAAAGCGAGTTTTCCCGAAATAATCTTCTGCCGCTACAGGTTTGACTTTCCATAAAAGGTTACCGGGCAAAGAAGATAGCAAACTGAGGGTATCCAAGTGGCTGTTATGATTGGCAAGGATGATAAACTGCTTCTCCTTTTTGAGGAACTGGCAATCGGTGAACTGAACCCCTACGATTAATTTCAGGAACCAGTGGAAAACACCTTTATATATAATCCGCATGGCAACAGATTGCATGAATCTTTTTTCCATCTTTTCCTCTTAATAAGCAATATAATAAACTAAATGAAAAAATACGGGGGCAGTGTAGGCCAGAGAGTCGATCCGGTCGAACACCCCTCCATGACCGGGAATACTGTTTCCCATATCTTTGATTCCTTTGTCTCTCTTGATCGCGGAGATGACTACATCTCCCGAGAATCCGGCAATTGCGATAAGGGCACTTACCAGGATGACATTAGGAGCGGAGAGGGGAGTCAGGAAACCGAGAAAGTAACCAATCACAGTGGTACTGATTACACCACCCAGAAAACCTTCCCATGTTTTGTTCGGACTTATTTTCGGAAGTATCTTATGCCGTCCCAAGAGTTTACCCCAAATGAACTGCATGACATCATTTATTTCGGTAAGGAATACAAGGAACAACAGCAGACCTCGTCCTCCTGAACTGAATCCCGGTAGTTCGGGAAGCGACAGGAGATAAGCAAGGTGACTGATACCGAATACCGAAAGCATCAGAATCCATTGCAACAGGGCCATCGACTTGGTAATTCCATGCGTGTCTCCCTTTAAAACCAGTCGTAAAGGCAATACAAGGAACATGACTACCGGAATGAATATGATGAAGGCTCCATACCAGGCCAGGTAGGCAAGGTAATATTGAATGGGAATGGCTAGTATGCCCCAGAACAATGCTCCGCGATCCGCTTCTCTGAATCCCAGTACCGAATAAAGTTCTCTGAAGGCGATAAAAGAGAGAAATGCAAGGAAGAAATAAGAGATGTTATAGCTGATAAATACGGCACCGATAAACATGCCCGCCATGATCCACCATGAGCGTGTGCGTGCAGCGAGTTCGCTGATATTTGTTTTCGGAAATATCTTCTTTACGAGAAAGAGAATAAGGCTTGCCGTAACAAGTAGTCCGATGATAAGCGAGATGACAATAATCAGTTCATCGCTTAATGTGGGGAATATTTTATCCAGTAGATCTTTCATTTTATTTCAGTGTTTGTAGTGTGTGATATGAGGTACAAGCGGTGTATCAGTGTTGCGATAAGACCGATGTTGATAATGATTAGAGCTATGAAACATACCATCCGGTCGTATCCTGAATAAATAGTGCAAGTGGCGACCACGAAGGTAAGAGTCAATAATGCCATACGGTGCTGCTTGGCCATCGGGCCGTTAAAGAAATGCTGGTGTGTCTTGTATGCCCCTATCCAGCGGAAATAGGCAGTCATAACAGCGAGAAGAGCAGCCAGCCATCCCAATTCAATGCCGAATCCACCAGCTACATACCCCACGGGAATGATGAACAGAGCATCGGCAAAGCGGTCGGGCATATCGTTATAAAGATCTCCATTGGCACTTTTCTTTCCTCCTTCAATGGCTACCATCCCGTCGAACAGATTGCAGAGTAATCGCGACTGCATACAAACGATAAACAGAATATAGGCTACATATTTATTGAAGCCGGGATAAATGACTGTGCCAATCAGCAGGAGACATCCCACCATAGCGAAGAATACACTCATCATGGAAATTTGGTTGGGTGTGACACCCCAATGAGTAAGTTTACGGGCAATGATATTAGCCCAGGCCGTGTTTCGTGAGGCTATTTCCCGCCTTCCATCAACTTCATTTTTCATATTTGTGATATGTTTATGATTCGCAAATATACACATCATCTGATGAGTTGCAAAGGAATGAGTGAGAATTTTGAAATGAACCTCTTTTGCAGCAAAATAAAAAAAGTTTGGGTTGTTTATGGAATCTGTGTGGAATCTGCATCTCTATAGTAAAAGCGAACTAATAGTAACATTTTAAAATAATGAAGTTATGAAAACAAATCAATTCAGAGCGATGGTGTTCGCACTGCTAATGGCAGTTATCTCTTTGGCTACAGTGAGTGCACAAGCTATTACTGTGTCGGGTACTGTAACAGATGCAAAAGATGGAACTCCGCTTGTCGGCTGTTCGGTACAGATAAAGGGTACTACGAAAGGTACGGTGACGAACATGAACGGTCAATACACGATTCAGTCTAAGAAAGGAGAGACGTTGTTGTTTCAGTATATCGGCTATAAGCAAGAGAAAAGGGTGGTAAAATCGTCCACGCTGGATGTGAAGATGAAAGCTGACGAACTTGTATTGGAAGAATGTGTGGTTGTAGGATACGGACACGAACTAAGGGCCACTAAATCAATGTCTACTGCTTATATGGCAGTATGTCCCGCATCGGGAATCATGTATAATGCTGTAAATGCGGAAGAATATGGCGAGATTCAGGAAAATGGTTTCAAGAATGTGTCGGATGCTCCACTTTCTACTTTTTCTATTGACGTGGATGCCGCTTCTTACAGCAATATGCGTCGTTTTATCAATAAAGGTAAACTGCCTCCAGTCGATGCAATCCGTACGGAAGAATTAGTGAACTACTTTTCCTATGATTATCCGAAACCGACGGGAAGTGATCCTGTGAAGATTACGATGGAAGCCGGAACCTGCCCTTGGAACGCAGATCACCGTCTTGTCCGTATCGGACTGAAGGCTAAAGAAATCCCGACGGACAATCTGCCTGCATCCAATCTTGTCTTTCTGATCGACGTCTCTGGCTCTATGTGGGGAGCGAACCGGTTGGATTTAGTGAAATCCTCTCTTAAACTATTGGTAAACAACTTACGTGATAAAGATAAAGTAGCTATCGTGACTTATGCAGGCAATGCCGGTGTGAAACTGGAAGCAACTCCGGGCAGTGACAAACAAAAGATACGTGAAGCCATTGACGAGCTGGAAGCAAGTGGTTCTACCGCAGGAGGTGAAGGGATCATGCTGGCTTATAAAATAGCCCAAAAGAACTTTATATCAGGAGGCAACAATCGTATCATACTCTGCACCGATGGTGATTTCAATGTGGGCGTATCATCGGACAAGGAACTTGAAAAGCTGATTGAACAAAAGCGTAAAAGCGGTATATTCCTCACCGTATTGGGATACGGAATGGGCAACTACAAAGACAGCAAGATGCAGACTCTCGCCGAAAAAGGCAACGGAAACCATGCCTACATCGATAACTTACAAGAAGCCAACCGGGTATTGGTGAACGAATTCGGAGCAACTTTACACACTGTTGCCAAAGACGTAAAGTTACAGGTAGAGTTCAATCCGGCACAAGTGCAGGCCTACCGACTGATAGGTTACGAGAGCCGTTTGCTTGCAGACGAGGATTTTAATAACGATACAAAAGATGCCGGAGAAATGGGAGCCGGACATACAGTGACAGCTTTCTATGAAGTAGTTCCCACGGGAGTAAAGAGTGATTTTGCAGGAAAAATAGACGATCTCAAATATCAGAAAAAACAAAAACCATCTACGCCTCTCAATGAATCTGACGAGTTATTAACCATTAAGCTACGTTACAAAACTCCGGACAGTAACACCAGCAAGAAGATAGAATTGCCGTTGATTGACCATAAAAGCAACCGGGTCTCTGCCGATTTCCGCTTTGCAGCCGCAGTAGCCATGTTCGGACAACTACTGAGAGACTCGGAATTCAAAGGAAACGCCACTTATGACAAAGTGATCTCTTTGGCAAAAACCGGATTAGAAAATGATGAAAAAGGATACAAAAGAGAATTCATACGGCTTGCAGAAACTGCCAAAAGTCTCTGAGATTGTGGAAGTTTTCCACGGTATCCACACTCCAAAGTCCCGTTTTCCACAGTTTGAACTTTAGGTCATCGTTCATAAATAGCTATATACTAGCACTATAGCACGTCCACCTTCGTTCTGGCACGAGGCTTGCACTATTATTATCGTAAGCAAGTGGCTTACAGAAAAACAAACTTCATTTATTAACTTAAAACTTACAATTATGAAAAAGGTATTAGTAGCAGTAGCATTGGTTATGGGATTAGGTAGCTCAGTAGCATTCGCACAGAACGCAGAAAACGCTAACGCAGTGGTAGCAACCGCACAAGCTCCGCAAGACGAGTATACAAAGATTGAAGTAAAGGATCTGCCCGCAGCAGTAACCGAAACTCTCGGAAAAGCTTATCCTGAATCAACCATCAAGGAAGCATCGGTAACAACTAAAGAAGAAGGTAAACTTTACAAAGTAGTCGTTACTCAGAAAGACGGAACAGACGTGACTGTGGTATTGAACGAAAAAGGGGAAGAAGTAAAATAAAAGTGCACGTTTAAAGGGCGAAAAGCACTGTTTCCAATCAGGGGAGCAGTGCTTTTCCCATTTATGGAGGAATGTGGACTTACCATTACAGTTTATTTGCCTCTTATCATCTATTGACTGGCCTCCTCCTGTCCGGCAACGAATGATAGGGACAATAAATATAAGCAACCGACTTCCGGAACAAAATTCAGAGTCACTACTTAAATCAACTCGTAGCTGCTGCTCTGGATGGGCATATCGAGATTGTGAAGTACCTTCTCCAACAGAATACCCTCACGATTGTCGTACTCGTAACCGAAAGTAGCACGAATGCCCTGCAAAATAAACTGCGTAGCACGGTCCAGAGCAATAGGAAGACTGTCTCCCTGCAATAAAGCTCCGGTAATGACACTCGTAAACGTATCTCCCGTACCCGGATAATGGGCGGGCAAATAGGGACATGTGATTTTCCAGTAACGGTTTCCTGTCCGATTGTAAGCATAAACAGAAGTTTTGTGGGGTTCGTCCAACACCGGTACACTGGTGATAATGACCACTTCCGGCCCTTTGTCCGACAAACAACGCAAATACTCTTTTAGTTCCTGATCGGTATTACTCTCTTTATACGGCCGGTCGAGCAGATAGAAAAGTTCCGTCAGATTGGGGGTGATCACATCGGCATGTGTGACTAAATGCTGCATTTCCACCACCATCGATTCAATGAAATTGGAATAGAGCTTACCATTGTCTCCCAAAACGGGATCTATTACAGTCAGACTATCTTTTCTGCGAAAATCACGAATAAAATCAGATACAATCTGAATCTGTCGGGGCGATCCCAGATAACCGGTATAAATAGCATCAAACTCCACTTCCAACCGTTTCCACTCAGCAATGATACGAGGCATCTCGTCCGTCAGATCAAGAAAAGTAAAATCAGGATACTGCGTGTGGTTAGACAGGATGGCCGTAGGCAACGGACATACCTGAAACCCCATCGATGACAGAATGGGAATGACGACCGTCAGAGAGACCCTTCCCATACCGGAAAGATCGTGAATGGCCGCCACCTTCTTTACTTTATTTGCAAACATACACTTATATCAATCAAAACCAATATTCATCCAAGCAACCCGCAGTCGCATCTCCTCTGACACTACTTCGTTACTTTAATATTACCAATACATCTCTCGCTCCATGAGCCCCCATCACCAATGCCTGTTCAATGTCGGCAGTCTTTGAGGGTCCCGAGATAAATGTACCGAATTTATATTTTTCATCTTTTATCCGTTCGTAAGCCTGATGCATATTGCTCACAATACGATTTTTGTCCAGAACAATCACCAGCTTCTCGGCAATAAAATAGAGTGCCTTGTATTTCACCGTCTGAGGAATCCAGACAGCCGCATTCTCGGCTACCCCGATTTCACCTTTGACAACGGCTATATCGGTTCCGTTCAGATCCTGCGCACGACCTAACAAATCAGGATTGAACGTAGCACACGTGATTTCCTCCAAATCGGAAGCAATGCTGCCGGCATCAGGGTAAGTACGGCGAATGACAGCATTGATATCTTCTCCCTCACCGAGCACAATAGCCTCACCACCGACGGCAAAACTCATTTCACAGAATTTGGCAACCACGTCCGGATAAACAGTTGCATTGATCTGCCAATCGGGATATTCGTAGCGGTTCTTCGTATTTTTACGGATACTCGCTAATATGTCTTCTTTACTACTCATTTGTTTTCCTCCTTTCCCTGCACTTTATTTTTCTTCCACATCTCGTTAAACGATTCGCCCGCAAATTTAGGAAGTTCTCGTCCTTTTCCCCACGCATCCAAATCGTTATACTTCATAAAACGTGGCAAATGGTTAACTACCGGAGCAGCCCAAAGCGCCGCATTGAAAAGCGTAGGATGATCCATCAACACCTTCATGCCACCGGACATTATTTTCTTACCCGTATTAGCTTTTCCAATCTTATCCAGATCCTGCCTCCATTTATAAATCTGTTCGGCCAAGTCCACCTTTGCCGGACAAACATCCGAACAAGACATACAGAGAGAACAGGCTGACAGATTATCGTAATACTTTTCCGGATCATGTGCCATTCCCAGATTGATACCGATAGGTCCGGGAATAAAGTAAGTGTAAGAATATCCTCCACTCCGACGATACACCGGACACGTATTCATGCAGGCACCACATCGGATACAGTTCAAAGTCTTGATATGGTCGGGATGGGCCAGCAGGGCACTCCGTCCATTATCTACAATAATAATATGATATTCACCTCCTTCACGGGGATTCCGGTATTGAGAGGTATAAGTAGTGATCGGCTGTCCCGTTGCCGAACGTGCCAACAGACGGGTAAACACTCCCAGAGCCTCCATGTCCGGCACAATCTTTTCCATGCCGAAAGCAGCAATATTCAGTGTCGGGCACGATGTACCCATATCGGCATTTCCTTCATTGGTACAAACCACAATATCTCCGGTAGACGCCACAGCAAAGTTGGCTCCCGTCATAGCGGCTTCTGCATTCAGAAAGATATTTCGTAAGTTCTTTCGGGCGGCATGGGTCAGATAAGTGGGATCAAAATTCCCTTTCTCCGTTCCCATTTCTTTCTCAAAAAGTTCTCCTACCTGCTCACGCTTGATGTGGATAGCCGGAAGTACAATATGACTCGGTGCCAGATTCATCAATTGCAGGATACGCTCACCGAGATCGGATTCCACCACATCGATTCCTTTCTCTATCAGAAACGGGTTCAGTTCGCACTCTTCTGCCAACATCGATTTGCTTTTCACAAAATGCTTTACTCCGTGACTGCTCAATATTTCATAAACGATGGCACGATACTCTTCCGCATCTTTTGCCCAGTGAACGATGGCTCCATTGGCTGTGGCATTCTTCTCAAACTCCAGCAAGAGTTCCTCAAGGTGGCTGTTGGAGTAAAGTTTCAACGCACATGCCTTATCACGCAATTCTTCCCACTCGGGTACTTCCTTGCTCATCTTGTCTCTCTTGGCACGAACCATCCAAAGGGTCTCGTTGTGCCATGCTGCCATCACCGGATTTTCCAGGAATTTTTCGGCAGCTTTTGCATGCTTGGTACTCATAATTGTGATGCTAATATTTCTACAACATGAATCATTCGGATAGGCAGGTGCTCACGTTCGATGATACCCTGCATATGCATCAGGCAGGAGCTATCCGCTCCGGTGATGTATTCGGCACCGGTCTCCATGTGATGCCGTATCTTATCGCGTCCCATACAGACTGAAACAGCCTGCTCCTCGACCGCAAACATACCTCCGAAACCACAACATTCGTCCACATGGGAGGGCTCAAAAACTTCAATTCCTTCGACCATCTGAAGTAAATCACGCAATTTATTAAAATAAGGTATATTCAGTTCGCTCGGAGCTGACAGGAAAAGTTCACGTACACCGTGACAACTGTTATGGATGCTGACTTTATGGGGAAAGCGGGCAGGAATTTTCGTAGGTTTTATCACATCGTGAATGAAAGCGCAAAGGTCATATATCTTACCTGCGCTTTGGCACTGATGGCCTTCTTTGGCCAGAATGCCGGGATGATTCTCTTTCACAAAAGCCACACAACTGGCAGAGGGACCGACAATGTAATCGTACTTCCGGAATAAATCATCGAAACGAATAGCCATTTTTAAAGATTCATCTTGAAAACCGGCGTTCGCCATGGGCTGTCCGCAACAGGTCTGGTCAAGAGGATAATCAACATCCACCCCTAAGTTCTTCAGTAATTTATATGATGCCACCCCTACCTGCGGATAAATGGCATTGATATAACAGGGGATAAATAAACCTACTTTCATAATATATCATTAATTAGTTACAAGTCACGAGTCACAAGCTACGAGTCACAAACGATCAATAACACACAAGACACAATACGGCTGCCTATATCTTGCAGCTTATCACATATAGCCCGAATCAGATCCCACAGCTCATAGAATATTTATCAGTTTGTGCGTTTGCAGGCTAAGTCTCCATTTAGGATGTCGCATCACGCAATCCACCGTTTCTGCGGTGTTATTACAAGAACAAGGCTGAAGGAAAAAATGTTCGGCGGGAAGTTGTTCATAAACGTCAATATTTTGTCCTTCGTAAACAACTTTAACTTCATCCATCCGGTTTAAAGCTAAATTGACACCCTGCTTGGGAGAGCAGGTCACCCAATCGATAGCAGCGGGCAAGGGTTTCGTACCATTGGTTTCGATACATACATACTTGCCTGCACGGTGCAAAAGGTCTATAAAAGCATCGTCAATCCACAAAGAAGGCTCTCCTCCGGTAAGAATCACCATGACAGCCGGATACTTCCCTATTTCATTGACAATATCTTCGTCTGTCATCATTTCACCCTCTTCGTGTCGGGTATCACAGAAGTCACATTTCAGATTACAGCCCGAGAAACGTATAAAAACAGCAGGGGTACCCGTATGATACCCCTCTCCCTGTAAACTATAAAAAATTTCGTTAATCTTTCTCATAAATCACCGTATTTGCTTCCGATTCCTGCACTTCGACCTTATAACATTGA
The DNA here is from genome assembly GCF_000159855.2 of Bacteroides sp. 3_2_5. Classification (NCBI taxonomy): domain Bacteria; kingdom Pseudomonadati; phylum Bacteroidota; class Bacteroidia; order Bacteroidales; family Bacteroidaceae; genus Bacteroides; species Bacteroides sp. 3_2_5. The sequence goes on from NZ_JH636043.1 coordinate 169,176, forward strand.
GGTATTTGCTTGCATACCCAACGGGCAATATTTTCTGCCGTGGGATTAAAAGGAAGTACCTCATTCAGATTCCTGTGATCCAGTTTCTCCTTAACGGCCTGCTTAATCTGGGTGAAATCCACTACCATTCCATCTGCATTGAGCCGCTCAGAACGGCAGTAGACAGTGATAATCCAGTTGTGACCATGAAGACTGGCGCATTTGCTCCGGTACGGAAGAATCAGCTTATGTGCAGCCGATATCTCCATTCTTTTGATTACTGTAAACATTGTTGTAGATATTATTAATGGTTACTGCACCTAATGTCACCTCGGTGCGGGCACAAAGATAATACAAAAGATAGTTTTCATTCAGCGAGAAAAGTTATTTTTCCTATTTTTGCCGAATGAAAACTATCTGTATTATATTAGGTACCATTTCGCTGGGGCTCGGCATTCTTGGCATTTTTCTGCCATTATTGCCCACTACCCCGTTTCTGCTACTCACTGCCGCCCTCTATTTCAAGGGATCTCCCCGGTTATACCAGTGGCTTCTGAATCACAAATACTTTGGTACTTATATACGCAACTTTCGGGAAAATAAAGCGATCCCGTTACGCGCCAAAATCATCTCACTGCTGCTCATGTGGGGCACAATGCTTTATTGCATTTTCTTCCTGATCCCGTTGGTCTGGGTCAAGATACTCCTCTTCCTGATAGCCGCAGGCGTAACTTATCATATACTTTCTTTTAAAACATTGAAAAAGTGAGATAAGCCTGCACGGGCATCTTCCAAACGGTCTTCCCAGTGCTTCACAGAATTCTGTCCAATCACATCCGAAACATACTTAACCGAAATAAAAGGAATTTCTTTGGCTCTGCATACAAAAGCCTGCGCATAAGCCTCCATATCAACCACATCTCCCTCAATATCCGTCAGCTCGGTCAGGAAGCTATCACCGGTATTGCAGGTTGCCGATTCGGTCCAGTGTTGGCAAAAGCCCCTGGCAGCAAGCAATTCCGACGAATCAATACGGTATTCCATTCCCAATCCGGTCATCTTATGCATATCCCGATCGACAAAATGACGGCAGACAAAAACGTCCCCTACCTGATGATTAATAGTTCCGGCTGTTCCCTGATTGATCACAATATCGGGCTTCACTTGCTGGATAGCCTCGGACAAATGAAAAGCCGATTTCACTTTTCCAATACCGGTCCGCACATAATATACCTCCACGTCGGGCCACTTGATTTCTGTAAATTCGCCTTGTACGGCATAAGTCACCAATATCTTTAACATGATTACTTTTTTTGAATTTCATACATTTATATCGCTGCAAAAGTAATCAATTAAAGCCAAATTGACCAGATATTATCTTTAATTGGTCAGAATCTACATATACCCGGCTCCTTTTCATCCTATCTTTGCCCGAAACTTAAAGCACAAATATCATGATTCAAAACTCTATCTCCGACAATCGTATCGTCTGGCTCGACGTCATCCGCTGTGTTGCAATGATAATGGTCATAGGCGTTCATTGTATCGACCCTTTTTTACATTTCTCCCACAATGCGGGCTATTCCGGAATACACGCATTGGGCAGCGATCTATGGTTCACTGCTCCGTCCGTCGGTACCTCTGTTTGTTATGATGACGGGACTGCTTCTGCTCCCCGTAAAAAAACAACCACTGGGTAAATTCTACAAAAAGCGCATTTACCGTGTTTTGTTCCCTTTTCTTATATGGTCGGTGTTGTATAGCATGTTTCCTTGGGTTACAGGCGTACTCGGACTACCGAAAGAGATCATCGGTGACTTCTTTTGCTATACACAAGGGCAGGAATCACAAAGCCTGATAGACTCTCTTAAAGATGTGGCAATGATTCCATTCAACTTCAGCCATAAAGAGAACCACATGTGGTATATCTATCTACTTATCGGTCTGTATCTCTACATGCCATTCTTCTCGGCATGGATAGAAAATGCCGACCGAAAGACCAAACGAGCTTTTCTCCTGATATGGATTATCTCACTCTTTATCCCTTATTTGAAAGAGTATGTTGCCAATTGTTTGTTCGAAAGAAGCGGATATGTATTCGGCACGGACACGTGGAATGAATTCGGGCTCTTCTATTACTTTGCCGGATTCAACGGCTATTTATTACTGGGGCATTATGTCAAAAAAGGAAATGACTGGAGCCTTATGAAAACATTCATACTCTGCATACTCATGTTTGCCGTCGGATATTATATCACTTATACAGGGTTCAGCACCACAGCGTCAAATCCCAATGCGACGGAAACGGAGATGGAACTCTTCTTTACCTTCTGCAGCCCCAATGTGCTACTAATGACTTTGGCTACCTTCTTACTATTACAAAAGGTTGTCATCACCAACTCTACTGTCATTAAAGTATTGGCCAATATGACCCAGTGTGGTTTCGGCATCTATATGGTACACTATTTTGTCGTAGGTCCCTTCTTCCTTTTAATAGGACCTTCGTCATTGCCCATCCCTTTGCAGGTTCCACTGATGGCTATCTGCATATTCCTTTGCAGTTGGGCATTTACTGCACTAATTTATAAGCTGATGCCACGAAAAGCCGTTTGGTTTATGGGATAAAGAACAAGCATTTACGGGTGAATGGAAAGATATTCGGACTCCTTCCATCCACCCGTAAATCCATAATACGAAGAAAGCTACAAAAAAGTACCGGGGCCCAATATATCATCCATATAGCTCACATTGCGAGTACGCAGCAATGTCCCATTCGGACTATAGAACAGTTGATACTGGATGTCTACATTTTGCTGTCCCACCTTAATGACAATAATCGGTTGCCATTTCGGAAATTCTACGTAAGTGACGTCCTCTACCTGCCAGCCGGAATAGGGTCCGGAAGCATACGCATTATATACCGTGGCAGAAAGTTCATCGGTATCTCCCCACTCTGTCTGCGTCATCTGCCATTGTCCCTGTGCATTGAACCAGACATTCTTTTCATAACCATTCATCATAAAATCGGCACAATAGTAACCACCGTCCTGCGACCAGGCGATTCCATCAGCCTTGGGATACATTTTTTTCAGGGCTGTCTGCACTTTGGCAGGTGCATTATCCGCAAAAACCGACACAGCCACTACCAACAAAGCCATCAACAAGCTGAATCTCAATTTTATCATAGCTAAAGCATTTTAATCGGGTGAATACTTTTCGCTAACTAACAGTTTGCAGGGATGGTTTGTTTCGAAAAAACGGCCGACACCCATTCGAACCGGCTCAAATACTCTTTTAAAGAGAAGAAGTAATACTCTCAATCGTATCTTTCACGCGTTTCACTGTCGTCACGTTCCGCTCATACTCACTGATGTGGACAGTTCCTCCCATGGATACCGCCTCATTCTTATACTCCATTCCGCTCTTAATGCTTTCACGAGCCGAGAAATGGAATTCCTGAATACCGGTCTCTTTTGCAATCCGGCAGATATTCTTTTCGTTCACCCCACAACCTGCAAGGAGAGTAATTCTGCCGTTCGCCCTTTCACGGAGTTCCTTCAACAAAGGTATTCCAAGTTCCGCCGTTGCCTGTTGCCCCGAAGTCAGGATACGGTCGCATCCCAGATCAATTATCTGTTCCAAAGCTTCAGACGCATCACGGCAGACATCAAATGCCCGATGGAAAGTGACAGATAAGCCTTTCGAGGCCTCCATCAATTGTTTCATCACCGGTACGTCTATCCCGCCATTTGTAGTCAGGCAGCCAAACACCACCCCGTCGGCTCCAAGTTGACGAGCCATTTCTATATCCTTCAGCATGGTCTTTACCTCGACAGGAGAATAAAGAAAATCGCCGCCGCGCGGACGTATGATGACATGCAGCCGGGTGGTCGTCAGTACCTCACGTGCCATTGCTATCTCGCCATACGACGGAGTAGTTCCGCCTTCGGGGATACCGGCACAAAGTTCCACACGGTTTGCTCCACCTTCCTGTGCAGCAATGCAACTCTCTACAGAGTTGGTACAAACCTCAAATAAGTAATTCTTCATATTTTATCCATATTAAAAACAACTGTTGAACGGAGAATTAAAAAAGGGCGAATTGCTTCGCCCTTATCCTAAACATTTTCTTTTTCAATCTTTACTTTGCAAAGCTCACCGCACGTGTTTCGCGGATAACGGTTATCTTCACCTGTCCCGGGTAGGTCATCTCATCCTGAATCTTCTTCGCAATTTCACCCGACAGATTCTCCGTCTGCTTATCGTCTATCTTATCCGCTCCGACAATGACGCGAAGTTCACGTCCTGCCTGAATGGCATAAGTCTTGGTCACACCCGGATAAGACATAGCCAATTGTTCCAGATCGTTCAGACGCTTGATATAAGCTTCAACAATTTCACGGCGTGCACCCGGACGTGCTCCTGAAATAGCATCACACACCTGTACGATAGGTGCAAGCAGACTGGTCATTTCTATTTCATCATGGTGAGCACCGATAGCGTTGCAAATATCCGGTTTTTCCTTAAACTTCTCAGCAAGCTTCATACCTAACAAAGCATGTGGCAATTCCGGTTCTTCATCGGGCACCTTACCAATATCGTGCAGCAATCCGGCACGTTTTGCCTTTTTCGGATTCAGTCCCAGTTCGGATGCCATCACAGCACAAAGATTAGCCGTTTCGCGAGCATGTTGCAACAGGTTCTGTCCGTAAGACGAACGATATTTCATTTTACCGATGATACGAATCAACTCCGGATGTAATCCGTGTATACCAAGGTCGATAGTGGTGCGTTTACCTGTCTCGATAATCTCTTCTTCCACTTGCTTACGCACTTTGGCAACCACCTCTTCGATGCGTGCCGGGTGGATACGTCCGTCAGTAACCAACTGGTGCAATGCCAGACGGGCTATTTCACGGCGAACAGGGTCGAACGCAGAAAGAACGATAGCCTCGGGGGTATCGTCTACTACGATTTCAACACCGGTAGCAGCTTCGAGAGCACGGATATTGCGGCCTTCGCGTCCGATAATGCGTCCCTTGATTTCGTCCGATTCAATGTGGAATACAGTTACTGAGTTTTCAATAGCTGTTTCTGTAGCCACACGCTGTATAGACTGTATCACGATGCGTTTAGCCTCTTTACTTGCGGTCAACTTGGCATCATCCATGATATCATTGATATAAGACTGTGCCTGGGTTTTCGCTTCTTCTTTCAGTGACTCTACCAGACGTTCTTTGGCTTCGTCGGCCGACAAACCGGAAAGTGCTTCCAGCTTCTCAATCTCCTGATGCTGGAGTTTGTCCAGTTCTTCTTTCTTCTTGTCTACAATACCCAATTGAGCTTCCAGATTTTCTCTGACCGCATCAGCCTCGGCTCTTTTACGCTGAATCTCTTCCTGGCGCTGGCTAAGCACCATTTCACGTTGCTTCAACTTATTTTCGGCCTGTTGGATCTTTTGGTTACGTAGAGCTACCTCTTTCTCCAAATCTGCTTTCTTATTGAGAAACTTCTCTTTCACTTCCAGCAGTTTGTTTTTCTTAATCACTTCCGCTTCTGTCTCTGCTTCTTTCAGGACATTATCATATTTGGCCTTTAGTCCGTATTTAAACAATACGTACGATAAGATTCCTCCTACGATGAAGCATGCAATGGATGCTACTATTGTTACTAACATTGTAATTTAATTTAAATATAAATAAAAACGCACTGCCAAATACCCGAGAGCTTCCTCTTTCGGGCATCTTTAGCAGTGCGTGGATTTTCTTTATAAAAATGGAAACAGTTATTCCTCGTTCCTGAAATACTCTTCCAGCATTTCCGTAAGTTCTTCTATCTTGGCCGTATACGGTTGGGTATCATTACGTTGCAGCAACTGTAGCTTCTCCAGTGAAAACTGATATGCCACCATAGCTATAATCTTCTCCGGAGCCACGTTCCTGTAGTGCTCCCGATACGCATTGAGCCTGATATTTACCTGCTTTGCCGCTTCTCTTACGGTCTCTTCCTCATCACGGTTAATGGTGAGAGGATAATAAGAATCCGCTATTTGCAGGTTTATTTTTATTTTATCGTTCATACATCCTTTTTTATGTTATTCATTCAACAAAGCGATGCATTTATCGACTTCACGCACTAATTTGGACAATCGCAGCTTCGTCTCTTTTACGTCGCTGCCGTTAAGGCTGATTGTCGTAGCTGTTTTTAGGTCTGTGTAGCTTGATTCTAACGCTTTGTATTCAGCTCTCGCCTTTTCGAGTTCGGACTTCTCATCTTCGAGAAGTTGCTTTAACTCAGCATTTTCGCGCTTTAATTCATCGTGCAGATAGATTAAATGCCGCAGCCTTGCTTCAAAGGTACTTAATAGCTTCTTTTCTTCTTCTGTCATCACTACACCAAAATTGTACACAAAAATACGATTAACTCTGATATTACAAAAACTTTTCGGCGGAAAATAGTCATTTATAGTGAAAATAGTTATCCGGGGGACTTCCTTTACCTCCCCCGACTCCTAATTATATAAAAGCCCGCTACAAGCACAATTATCCAAAATCGACAACCGATTTGTTATAAATATGCAATAAGAGCGCAAAAAACCGGATACATTTTCATCTTTTTGTGGCTTTTTGTTATTAATTTAATAGAATTTATATCAGATAGACTACGATTTCGAACTTTTATTCCTACATTTGCGGGCAAATGATAACCTTTATTAAAACGCATAATCATGGCTAAAATAACCAAAGAAGCCGCATTGCTCTATCATTCACAGGGCAAACCCGGTAAAATTGAGGTGGTACCTACCAAACCCTACAGTACACAAACCGACTTATCTCTCGCTTACTCTCCCGGCGTGGCAGAACCATGCCTCGAAATAGAAAAGAACCCACAAGATGCTTATAAATATACAGCCAAAGGCAATCTGGTAGCTGTTATCTCAAACGGTACAGCTGTTCTGGGATTGGGTGATATCGGCGCTCTTAGCGGCAAACCGGTAATGGAAGGTAAAGGTTTGCTTTTCAAAATCTATGCAGGAATCGATGTATTCGATATCGAAGTCAATGAAAAAGACCCCGACAAATTTATCGAAGCCGTCAAAGCCATCGCCCCTACTTTCGGGGGTATCAACCTGGAAGATATCAAAGCACCCGAATGTTTTGAAATAGAACGCCGCCTGAAAGAGGAACTCGACATTCCCGTAATGCATGACGACCAGCACGGAACGGCCATCATCTCCAGTGCGGGATTGGTCAATGCCTTGCAAGTAGCCGGTAAAAAGATTGAAGATGTAAAAATCGTAGTAAACGGTGCAGGTGCTTCGGCCGTATCGTGTACGAAGCTTTATGTATCATTGGGCGCACGCCTTGAAAACATTGTCATGCTCGATAGCAAAGGTGTTATCAGCAAGGCACGCACCGACCTGAACGAACAGAAGCGTTATTTCGCAACCGACCGTACCGATATTCACACACTGGCCGAAGCCATCAAAGATGCCGACGTATTCTTAGGACTCTCCAAAGGAAACACTTTGTCGCAGGATATGGTGCGCAGCATGGCTCCGATGCCTATCGTCTTTGCCCTGGCAAACCCGACCCCGGAAATCTCTTACGAAGACGCCATGGCAGCCCGCCCGGACGTATTGATGGCAACCGGACGTTCGGATTATCCCAATCAGATTAATAATGTAATCGGTTTCCCGTATATCTTCCGCGGAGCTCTCGACACGCAAGCGAAAGCGATCAATGAAGAGATGAAAATTGCCGCTGTACACGCCATTGCCAATCTGGCCAAACAGCCCGTACCCGATGTAGTGAACGAAGCCTACCATGTGAACAACTTCACCTTCGGTCCGGAATATTTTATTCCGAAACCGGTAGATCCCCGCCTGATCACGGAAGTATCCATCGCCGTGGCCCGTGCCGCTATGGAGAGTGGTGTTGCCCGTAAGAATATAGAGAACTGGGATGATTATAAAACACATCTCCGCGAATTGATGGGACAGGAATCTCAGCTGACCCGCCAACTCTACGACACGGCCCGTCGCAATCCGCAACGTGTGGTATTTGCCGAAGGCGGACACCCCAACATGTTGAAAGCTGCTGTCGAAGCCAAATCGGAAGGAATCTGCCATCCTATTATATTAGGTAACGAAGAGCGCATCGAGAAACTGGCCAAAGAACTCGACCTGAGCCTGGACGGAATCGAAATCATCAACCTCCGCCACGACCGTGAAGCGGAACGCCGTGAGCGCTATGCACACATCCTCTCCCAGAAGCGTGCCCGCGAAGGTGCTACATACGAAGAGGCCAACGACAAGATGTTCGAGCGCAACTACTTCGGTATGATGATGGTTGAAACCGGAGACGCAGACGCTTTCATCACCGGACTGTACACCAAATACAGCAATACCATCAAAGTAGCGAAAGAAGTTATCGGCATCCGTCCGGAATACAAACATTTCGGAACCATGCACATCCTGAACTCCAAAAAGGGAACTTACTTCCTGGCTGACACTTTGATCAACCGTCATCCGGATACTTCCACTTTGATAGATATAGCCAAACTGGCCGATCAAACTGTCAGATTCTTCAATCATACTCCGGTGATCTCCATGCTGAGCTATTCCAACTTCGGTTCCGACCAGGCAGGAAGCCCGCTGAAGGTACACGAGGCAGTGGCCTATATGCAACAGGAATATCCCGAACTGGCAATTGACGGTGAAATGCAAGTGAACTTCGCCATGAACCGCGAGCTCCGTGACTCTAAGTACCCTTTCACCCGCCTCAACGGCAAGGATGTCAATACATTGGTATTCCCCAACCTGAGTTCTGCCAACGCAGGATATCAGCTGCTGCAAGCCATGGACCCGGATACCGAATTCATCGGCCCGATCCAGATGGGACTGAACAAACCTATCCACTTTACGGATATAGAAAGCTCAGTACGCGACATCGTAAACATCACAGCCGTGGCTGTGATCGACGCTATTGTAGAAAAGAAAAAAGCTAATAAATGAAACGGCCATTATCCAAATCACAAATAGTTTGTATCATTCTGCTTTGGGTGGCGCTTTGTTACATAGTATTGGTATACGCCGAACGTATTGACGGTCCTACCATACTTATGCTTATCATTTCGGCAGCATTAGTGTTTATTCCCGTCTATAAATCACTTAAAAAGAATAAATAATATCTTTTTATTCCTTTTTTGCGGCATAAAATATCAATTTTGATGTTTTATGCCGTTTTTCTTTATAAAATGCTTGCTAGTTCGATTTTTATGTTTACTTTTGCAACGTCATCAACAGAGACGATAGAATTTAAAAACAATCATATTAAAAAGAAAAAAGAATTATGAATGCAGCTAAGGTATTAGAAGATTTGAAGAGAAGGTTCCCCAACGAACCGGAGTATCATCAGGCAGTAGAAGAAGTTCTTTCTACCATTGAAGAAGAATACAACAAACATCCTGAATTCGACAAGGCCAATCTGATTGAACGTCTTTGCATTCCAGACAGAGTATACCAGTTCCGTGTAACTTGGGTAGACGATAAAGGCAACGTGCAGACCAACATGGGTTACCGTGTTCAGCACAACAACGCCATCGGCCCGTACAAAGGAGGTATCCGCTTCCATGCTTCTGTAAACCTTGGTATTCTGAAATTCCTTGCTTTCGAACAAACATTTAAAAACTCGCTGACCACATTGCCTATGGGTGGCGGTAAAGGTGGATCGGACTTCTCTCCACGCGGAAAGTCAAATGCCGAAGTAATGCGTTTCACTCAAGCCTTCATGCTCGAACTGTGGCGCCACATCGGTCCTGAAACCGACGTACCGGCCGGTGACATCGGTGTAGGTGGCCGCGAAGTAGGCTTCATGTTCGGTATGTACAAGAAGTTATCTCACGAATTTACCGGAACATTCACCGGTAAGGGACGCGAATTCGGCGGTTCACTGATCCGTCCGGAAGCTACAGGTTACGGTAACATCTACTTCCTGATGGAAATGCTGAAGACCAAAGGAACCGACCTGAAAGGTAAAGTATGCCTGATCTCCGGTTCGGGTAACGTGGCTCAGTACACTGCCGAAAAAGTATTGGAACTCGGTGGTAAAGTAGTTACCATGTCCGACTCCGATGGTTACATCTACGATCCGGACGGAATCGACCGCGCCAAACTGGATTACATCATGGAGTTGAAGAACCTCTATCGTGGACGTATCCGCGAATATGCCGAAACTTATGGTTGTAAATATGTTGAAGGAGCCCGCCCCTGGGGTGAAAAGGGTGATATCGCACTGCCTTCAGCCACTCAGAACGAACTTAACGGAGACGATGCACGCAAGTTGGTTGCCAACGGGGTGATAGCCGTATCGGAAGGTGCTAACATGCCTTCTACACCTGAAGCCATCAAAGTGTTCCAGGATGCTAAGATCTTGTACGCTCCGGGTAAAGCAGCCAATGCAGGCGGTGTATCTGTGTCAGGATTGGAAATGACTCAAAACTCTATCAAACTGAGCTGGAGTTCGGAAGAGGTGGACGAAAAACTGAAGAGCATCATGAAGAACATTCACGAAGCTTGCGTACAGTACGGTACCGAACCGGACGGGTACGTAAACTATGTGAAGGGTGCTAACGTTGCCGGATTCATGAAAGTAGCCAAAGCAATGATGGCACAAGGAATCGTATAATCAGCAAAGAATCCAATAATGTCATAGTAAAAGAAAGCCCGTTTCTCCTAAAAGGAGGACGGGCTTTCTTTTTAAACAATCCACACTACTTCTTTACAATAACCTCCGGTTCGAAAATCTCCCTATCGAACTGCTTTCACACATATGTCCCCCCTTTCATACCTCCGCACCCAATCAGGCAGAGCCATCCGGCGTTGCGAGTACAACTATCCCTCTTCTGGTTGCAACCATACGAAAATACGAATAGAAAACGGCTTGACAGGCATTACCAACTATATTGAAGAGCCAGTAGTGCTTTTTTAATTCCCTTCACGCGTCCACCATTTTACCGACCTCCGTCCGGTACTCCCAACGTCACCGGAATATGTCTCCCCATTCAGTTCCCGCCGATATTCCGCCAACCGTTCAGTCACAAAAAATAATATTAACAGGCGGTTCAAACAGATGCCTTATCAGTTTGCTATAAAAGAAGTTGCCGGCATCACAAAAATAAAAACAATCGTTTCAATCTTTCATAAAACTAAAAAGAGGTCTCTTTTTTTTATCTATTAAAAATTTGCTTGTTTGTTTTAAACCATTTACTTTTGGAATTTTAAAAACCAAAGCCTTATTTTTGAAAAAATCACAATCAGCCTTATATTCTACTAAATGATTTTAAATAACGAGTCTAATAAGAAGAAGAAATTTGAGCAGTTTTTCATTATGACTTATCCCAAAGTCAAAGCGTTTGCATGGAAATTGTTGAAGTCAGAAGAAGATGCAGAGGATATAGCCCAGGATATATTCGCAAAACTATGGACTAATCCTGAGATTTGGGAAAATCAGGAAACTTGGAACAGCTACATATATACTATGGTCCGCAACCATATTTATAACTTTCTAAAACATAAATCAATCCGGCAGACCTATCAGGAGCAATGCACAAAAGAGGAGCCGGCTATATCCGAAACTGACATTCACGATCAACTTTATGCCAAGGAAAGTGAACTTCTGATAAAACTTACGATTGCCAATATGCCCGAACAGAGGAGGAAAATCTTCCGAATGAGCCGGACACAGGAAAAAAGTAATCAGGAAATCGCCGACGAGCTGGATATTTCGATCCGCACTGTAGAGCGCCACATCTATTTGGCACTAATCGATTTAAAAAAAGTACTCCTCACCCTATTTTTTTTCTATCTCGGTTGAGTAATCAGTCACACCTAATTGTCTTATCTATATAAAGGCTATAAAAATGAAGAATTATATTCAGAGAATCATCCGTTTGTTTGCCACCTCCGACCCCGACCCAAAGCTCACCGGAGAGATCCACCGATGGCTGCTCGATCAGGAGCATGCCGGGGAAAAGGAGACGGCACTGCACGATTTATGGAACGAAACGGAAGGAAAGGTGGACAGGACTACTTGGGATTCTCTTGCATCGGTATATACCAAAGTCGGAGCCAACTCCGGGGACAGACATCAGCCACGTATCCGTTTCGCACATTATGCGGCTGCCATAGCGTTGCTGATCGTATCAGTTTCGGTCACTTTTCAAATGACCAAACAGCACTTTGCCGAAGCTCCCCTTATTGAAAACATAACACCGGACGGACGACTGAGCAGCCTTCGTCTTCCGGACGGCAGCATAGTACAAACCAACTCGGGCAGTATCTTGCTCTACCCCGAAAAGTTTAAAGGTGAAACCCGCACAGTTTACCTAATCGGTGAGGCCAACTTCAAAGTAAAGAAAAACTCCGGTCAGCCATTCATTGTCAGATCGGGTACCATGTCGGTGACAGCCTTGGGCACTGAATTCAATGTCGCTGCTTATCCGGAAGAGAACGAAATGATTGCAACTTTGATCCATGGAAAAATAAAAGTGGAATGCGACAATGGGAAAGAGAGTTATATCGTCACTCCCGGACAGCAGGTCACTTATCGTAAAAGTACGGGAGAAAGCCGACTCGCCGAAGCAAACATCGAAGACGTAACAGCCTGGCAAAAAGGAATGTACGTATTCAGAGGCGTCACCATGTCAGAAATCCTGAACGAGCTGGAAAGACGCTATGCAGTCACCTTCCAGTATAACGCCAATTTATTTAATGATGATAAATTCAACTTCCGTTTTCGTGAAAAATCCACTTTGGAAGATATCCTGAACATTATGCAGGAAGTTGTGGGAGGATTCAGTCATGAACTGAAGGGAAATATATGTTATATAAAACCGGAGACAAAAAAATAAAATGATTTAATATATTGATTTGTTTAACCTTAAAAACAACTGTTTAGTATGTAAAAAAGTATCCGGAAAGAGGCGGCCACCTGATTCCGGATATGAAATCTGAATTCTTTGCGTTAAAGCTTATGCTTTACTTTTTGGGAAATAAATATTATGATTTAACACTAAAATTCGTTCAAATCTATGAATTTTTATCGATTAAAGTCTATTTTTTTTATAATTTTTAGCTGTTTTATTCTACAAACGGCTGCCTTTGCTCAAAACAACGTAAAAATAACAATCAAGAAAAAGAATATCACGTTGCAGGAAGCATTGCGGGAGGTTGAGAAACAATCTGATTATCTGATCGCTTTCAACGAATCCAAACTTGAGAAAACCAAGCGCGTTAACCTGAATATTAATGCTGAATCTCTGGATAAGACACTGGCTTCTATCCTGTCCGGAACGGGGCTTTCCTACAAAATCAAAGACAAATATATCATGATTATTCCGCAATCAAAAGTGGAAGTCGAAAGCAAAAAACTGTCGGGGATAGTGAAAGATGACAAAGGAGATCCCTTGATCGGAGTCAACGTCTCCTTCAAAGGCAGCCCCACAGGAACCGTCACCGGTCTTGACGGACGATTTTCCATTCTGGCTGCCAAAGGAAATATCATTGAATTCTCCTACGTAGGCTATACCACCCAATATATTATAGTGGGCGATGCTTCTTCGCTAACTGTCGTATTGGAAGAAGACGCCAAGGCACTGGACGAAGTAGTTGTTACCGCACTGGGTATCAAACGTGCGGAAAAGGCATTGAGTTACAGTGTTCAGCAGGTAAAATCGGATGCTATCAACGATGTGAAAGATGCCAACTTCGTGAACGGATTGACCGGGAAAGTTGCAGGTGTATCCATCAACCGGAGTTCCTCGGGCATCGGCGGGGCGACCCGTGTTGTCATGCGCGGAGCCAAGTCTATCGTAGGAAACAATAATGTGCTCTACGTGGTGGACGGTATGCCTATCGGCAACCCTTCAAAAGGCGAAATCAACAATGACTATAGCACTCCGGGAGGAGGTGAAGGTATTTCCGACTTCAACCCGGAGGACATCGAAAGTCTATCGATACTGACAGGTCCGGCCGCCGCAGCCCTGTATGGTTCATCGGCAGCCAACGGTGTTATCCTGATTAACACCAAGAAAGGGCAGGAAGGCAAACTGAAAATCTCGATCTCCAACAATACGGAGTTTATGACCCCGTATGTAATGCCGGAATTTCAAAACCGATACGGTAATGCAAAAGGATCATACAAGAGTTGGGGTGAGATGCTGCAACAGCCTTCAACGTTCCGCCCGAAAGACTTCTTCAAGACAGGCGCCAATATCATGAATGCCGCCAATTTTTCAGTAGGAAACAAAAATAATCAAACGTTCGTATCGGTGGCAACAACAAACTCCACCGGCATCATTCCCAACAACGAATACTATCGTTACAACTTCACATTACGCAACACCGCGAGTATGCTGAATGACAAACTCCATCTCGACCTGGGAGCCAGTTATGTTCTGCAGGGAGACCAGAATATGCTGTCGGCAGGGCGTTACTTTAATCCGCTGGTACCTCTGTATCTCTTTCCGCGGGGTGAAGATTTCGAAGCAGTCAAGGTGTACGAGCGCTATGACACCAACCGAAAATTCCCCATACAGGAATGGTCTTATGGCGATCAGGGCCTGAATCTGGAAAACCCGTACTGGATTGTGAACCGCGAAATGTTTGTTTCCAAAAAGAAACGTTACATGTTTTATGCCAACGTAAAATACGATATTCTCAGTTGGCTGAACATAGCAGGACGTATACGTGTGGATAACACCAACACTACTTCCGAGCGCAAATTACACGCTTCGACAATCAAGCTGCATGCCCAATCGGACAAAGGAGCCTACAACCGGAGCATGGAAGAATATCAGCAGACCTATGCGGATATTATGCTGAATGTGAACAAGAATTTCGGTAACTTCAACCTGACGGCAAATGCCGGATTCAGTTATGAAGATCACCTGACCACCGGCATGGGCATCGGAGGAAAACTGTTTACCGTCCCCAACCTGTTCTCTGCCTATAACTTCGATCCGGCTTCCGGACCCGGTTCGCAATCGCACACCCATACACGTAACAATTCGGTCTTTGTAAGCACCGAGCTGGGATATAAAAGCATGCTTTACCTCACACTTACCGGACGACAGGAATGGGCTTCCCAGTTAGTCAACTCTGACCAGCCCACCTATTTCTATCCTTCTGTCGGAGTGTCGGGCGTAATCTCTGAGATGGTAAGTCTGCCTAAATTTATTTCATTCTGGAAGATGAGAGCTTCCTTCGCCGAAGTAGGAGGACCGATCAACTATACCGGATTGACTCCCGGAACTGTCACCGATCCCATGAAAGGCGGAGTCATCAATCCGATATCTGTCTATCCTTTCCCGAACTTCAAAGCAGAACAAACCAAATCGTATGAGTTGGGAACTAACCTGAGACTTTTCAACAACAAAATCAATATCGATGCCACGGTGTACCTGACAGATACCTACAACCAGACCTTCCTTTCCAGCATGTCTCCTGCTTCGGGATACTCGGGCTTCTATGTACAAGCGGGTAAAGTGCGCAACAAAGGTATCGAACTGTCATTAGGCTATAACGATCAGTTCGGAAAAGTGGGATATGCCACCAATCTGACTTATACAGCCAACCGAAATAAAATCATGAAGATGGTGCATGACTATAAGAACCCTTCGGACGGTTCGCTGTTCAGCATCACTGAACTGACCCTGCAGGATAAGGGAGGAGTTTACCTGCGGGAAAAGGACGCCATCGGAGACGTATATGTAAAAGGCATCCTTGCCAGGGGCAAAGACGGTAAACTGATCGAAGAAGAAGGAGGATATAAAGTAGACCGCTCACAACGCATCAAGATAGGATCGGTCAATCCGGACTTCTCGATCGGCTGGAGACACAATGTCACCTGGAACAACATTACTCTGGACCTGCTGTTCAACGGACGTTTCGGAGGTATTGTCACCTCTTCCACCCAAGCATTCCTTGACGACTACGGTGTATCGAAAGACACTTATAAAGCGCGTCAGAACGGTGGTGTATGGGTGAACGGAACCCAATACGACGCGGAAAAATATTATACGACCATCGGCGGCGAACAACTGATGGCATATTATGCATACAAAGCAACCAATATCCGTCTTCAAGAAGCCAGCCTGAGCTATACCCTACCGGGCAAATGGTTCGGAAATGTGATCAACCGGCTGACAGTTTCCGCCATCGGGCGCAATTTGTGGATGATCTATAATAAAGCCCCATTCGATCCGGAAATGACCTCTTCGACAGGTACCTATAACCGGGGAGATGTCTTTATGCCACCCAGTTTGCGTAGTGTGGGATTTAGCGTGAAGATTGAATTATAACCTTTAAAAAATGCAACACTATGAAATTAAATAAAGTAAAGAATATGTGGAGAACTCTATCGGTCATAGCCCTCTTGGGTTCAACACTATGCACCTCGTGTATATCCGAAGATATCAACCGGAACCCGTTGCTCCCGACGAAAGAAGATGAAAAGATGGACGGAGTTATTTACGGAGCCTACCTGCCCAATCTTGAAAAAAGTGTAATCCCCATCGGCACCGCTTCAGAAAGTACAGAACCGGTAAACCGCTATCAGATCGGAGTAAATCTGGCCGGTGACGCCTGGGCGGGATACATGTCTCCCCGAGACAACAAATTCAACGGCAGCAAGAATTTCACCAACTATTTCATGTACGAAAACTGGGTGAACTATGTGTATTCTTTTATGGTGACGGATGTATATTCGCCATGGATGCAGATAAAACGCATCTCGCAGGATGAAGGGACAAGAAATGACGAGATTTATGCCCTAGCCCAGATCATCAAGATCGCGGCACTGCACCGCACTACGGATATGTTTGGCCCCATCCCCTACTCACAAGTGGGCAAAGGTTCTTTTAAAGTGGCATACGACTCTCAGGAAAGCGTATACCGCTCTTTTCTGAAAGAACTGGAAGAGGCTGTCCAAACCCTGGACGATTACTCGAATAAGAGCAAAGAAGTATTGCCTGCCTTCGACATTGTTTATAACGGCGATGTCAATAAATGGATGCGCTTTGCCAATTCGCTGATGCTCCGCCTGGCCATCCGTGTCCGTTTTGCCGATGCGGGACTCGCCAAAGAATATGCGGAGAAAGCCGTGAAGCATCCCGCAGGCCTGATCGACAGTAAAGAACTGGCAGCCCAGATGGGTAAAGGAGCCGGCCTGCAGATGAAGAATCCGCTGAAAGTGATCAACGAAGAATACAATGACACCCGTATGGGGGCCACCATCTATTCTTACCTGGCAGGATACAATGACGCCCGCGCTGCCGTATACTTTGTCAAAAACAATGGTTTCAAAGCCGTACGTTGCGGGATCGCCAAGTCCGGAGACGCCTATAACGGATTCACACGCCCGAACGTGCATGAAGACGACCCTCTCTATTGGATGAAAGCATCCGAAGTATGCTTCTTGAAAGCCGAAGGGGCACTGGCCGGATTCGATATGGGCGGCAGTGCCGGCGACTTCTACAACGCAGGCATCCGCATGTCGTTCAGTGAGAATGGACTGGACAATTCGTCGGCCGAAACCTATCTGAAAGACTCCACCCGCAAACCGGCCAACTACACCGATACCTCCAACGGCGAGTTGAGCGCCAATGCTCCGAGCAGCATCACCATCCGTTGGGAAAACGGAGCTACGGAAGAAGAAAAACTGGAACGTATCATCACTCAAAAATATCTCGCCATCTTCCCCAACGGTCAAGAGGCATGGACCGAGTGGAGACGTACCGGATATCCCCGCCAAATAGTCGTTGCCGAAAATAAAACGAACTCCGCAGTATTGATCGGAAACGGATACGACCTGGGAGGCGTAAGGAGACTGCCCTATCCCCGCACCGAATATGAACAAAACGGCGAAAACCTCCACAACGCCATCAGCCAGTATTTGGGAGGAGTAGACAATGCTGCCACCAAAGTATGGTGGGACAAAAAAAGCAAATAGTAATGAACCTGAAAATTAAAGAAACATGAATATGAGAAATACCATTTTTACATTTATCGGAGTAGCATTGTTGGTAGGCTTCGTCGCATGCGATGACTGGACCTCACCGGAGAAACTCGATGTAGAAAACGAAGCAGTGGGTGACCTTTACTCCAAACGCGACTCCATCAAGTGGGCCGAAGAAGAAAAAAGGCATAAAGAGAACGAAGCTGCCTACGAAAAATACCTGGAGAACCTGAGAGCTTACAAAAGCACCAAGCACCCCATTATGTTCGGGTGGTTCAATGCCTGGCAACCGGACGGAGCGGGAAAATATCCCCGCCTGTCTCTTTTGCCGGACAGCATGGATGTTGTTTCGATATGGGGAAACTGGCACTCTCTGAGCGAAGAAAAAATCAAAGAGTTGCGGAGCGTACAGGCCAAAGGAACCAAAGTCATTATCGGCTGGATTATAGAAGATATAGGCGACCAGATAAAATGGGGACGCGACCAATGGCCCGCCGATGATACTCAAGCCATCAAAGAGTATGCGCAAGCCATCGTAGACACAATCAACAAATACGGCTACGACGGATTCGATTATGACTATGAGCCGTCATACGCATCACCGTTCAAGCCGGGCAACCATTGCGGCAATTTGACTTCTTGCTCACGCGATTATAATAAAGAGAAAGAAATCTTGTTTATGAAGACCATGCGCGAGCTGCTGGGCCCGGACAAACTGTTTCATCTGAACGGCTCTATCCACTGGCTGGACCCGCGTGCGGCACAGTATTTCGACCGTTTTGTCGTTCAATCTTACAACGGATCGGCTTCCAGTTTTGAGAGATGGACCAATGATATCCAAAACCGGTTGAATATCAAACCCGAACAGCTCGTATTTACGGAAAGCTTTCAGAACAAGCCCGGTGCACGAAGCAGATTCCCGGGTACATACGCCGGTTACGTGGCTTCCAAACAAGGCAATGTGGGAGGAATCGGAGTCTTTCATATTAATGAAGACGCATTTGAAGACGAAGCCTATGTTAACATCAGAAAGGCCATCTCTATCATGAATCCTCCCGTAAAATAATTAACCTAAAAACAGTTTGAAACATGAAATGTAACGTATCTTACAAATATCTGTTTATTGCGATCGGCATACTTTGCCCGCTCTTTTCCGCCTGTGACTATGCCGACGGAGAAGGTTCAGGCTCGGAAAACGCAGTATACATGGAAACACCCGATAATAAAGGCATCGTCAACTTCACTTTAGAGCCCGATGGCGGAATAACCTATCTGACACCCCGGCTGGCCAATATCAGCCAAAGCCCGGTGACTATACAAGTGGGTTATGACAAAGAGGCCTTGGATAAATACAACAAGGACAACGGGGCCTCGTATGAACCCCTTCCCCCCTCCGCTTTTAAACTGGCAGATGCAGAGGGAAACGAGCTATCCGCCTCCGAAGGCATACGAGTACCCGCCGGTGACTTTTCAGCAAAAATAATGGTGAAAGTAGGACAACTGAATTCCAAGGATTTCCCCGACAGTAAGAAATACGCCATTCCCCTGAGCATCACGGGTGCTTCCAACTATTCGCTGATTCCCTCACAACGCAGCGCGATCTTGCTCCTGAATCGTTCCATCCTTTCGTCGGTAGCCAAAGTCAGCGGTGGAGAAGGCATCCGGATAAAACCTGTCGGAATGCACACAAAGGCCGAATGGACCATTCAAATGAGTGCCATCTATTCCAGCCTGACCCGAAGCAACCTGACCACAGCCTATCTAAGCAACGGAACAGGAGGAGCATTCTATACCCGCATTTCATCTACTGCCGGCATACAAGTGAAAAACGGACGCGACGGGGACGACACATGGACTCAAATACCCCTGCAAGCGGGTAAATGGCTGCATATCACCTATGTGCACAAGGATAAGAAAACGACAGTCTATGTCAACGGAAAGGTCCAGAAGGTATTTGAGAACAGTGCCATCACCTTTGGCGAGAACAGCATGATCGTAGTCGGAAACTCCGGTTACCGTAACGACTATCTTCGCGAGATACGTTTATGGGACAAGGCGCTGACAGAGTCGGAAATCAACGATTACTTATACCTCCCGATGGACCCTGCAACCCCGCATCTTATTTCGTATCTGCCACTGAGCAAAGAGATGGAGACCAAAGACCTGAAAGCTCCCGCCGGTACGGAGAATGTAACCACGAAAGCCCGCATTGAATATGTGGAAAACGTTAAATTCCCGGCAGATGAATTAGTAATTGTAAATCAAGAATAAAAAGGAATTCAAAATGAAAAGAAGAATAAAATCCGCCCAAAGCATTTTATGGGTTCTATTACTCATTTTGTCAGCATCGTGCAGTAAAGACGAAATACAGATCGTAGATCAGGATACAAGTTGGCAAATGGACAATAAGTATATCGAAGAAGATATCCGTGAGCAACTCGGCATCGATCCGTTCACAGATCTGGTGTACCTGGGATATTACGGCAATCCTTATACACAGTTGGAGGCAATCAACGACCTGGTAAATACCACACTGGTGGGAAAGAACGAACTTTCGTTCAAAGTAAAAGTGACGAAGCCTTACAAAGAAGATATCAAAGTCAATCTTATGAAAGAAGACAAACTGGTAACCGATTTTCCAGAGATGGCGGAGGGAATACCTCTTTTTCCGAGCGAAAACTGCACCTTTGAAGGCGGTGTGCTGAAAGCCGGCGAACTGGAAACAACGGTGAAACTAACGATTAAGGATGTTGAGAAGTTAAACAACCTATCGGGTTATGTGATGGCCATAAAGCTGACGATGGAAGGATCGCATGAGCATTTGGCCATCGCCCGAACCCGCTCGGCATACTTTGTGAAATTAAATCTTTCTATACGCCTGGACAATATCGATTCAAGCAATAAAAAGATCGAAGGAAAAGGATTCAACAAAGAAATCAGTTTTAAATCGGACATACGCCCGGATAAATTAGGTTCGTTAAACGATGGCAACTTCACAGCCAACAACTGGTATACCTCCAACGCGAACAATTATCTGACGATAATTCTACCGGAAAAACAATCGCTCAAAGGGTTCAGGCTGGACACCAACACCTCTCCAAGCGGCTCGTATATGCTCAAATCCTGTAGAGTGATGGTTGAAACACCGGATGGGAATTGGGTGAACCATGGAGTATTCGACCGCAAGAGTATGGATGGAATTGCTTATATAAGCTTTAAAAAACCGGTGGAATGTACTAAAGTGCGTTTCGAGAATATGATGGCCTTCAATGGCAGATTTTCCGTTGATGTAAATGAAGTCACAGCTTTCCGGTAAAGCAAGATTTCATTACTTTTTATTCACGCCGTGAAGGGGCGGGACTGTTATTTCATAAGTCCCGCCCCTTCCTTAAAACCATGTGACAGCACATTAATATACAAACAGGTGAAGCAGTACCCTTCTCCATGTTATGCCTCTGAACACATTTCATATTTCTTACTATCTTTAGTGAAAATGGTCTGCCATTGATCCGGCCTGATCGTCCGGCTGAGATAGTTCTCCTTCGGGAACAGCCTCAGCTACCTCACGTTCGATAATCTCCTCGATCCGTTTTCTGTTTTTGCGCAACAGATCATAAATCTCATTTTCATCAAAGCTGTCCTCAAATATAATGGGATATTTTTCCACATCTTCGCTGTCACCAGCACAAACAAGAATACGCAGTTCGCTACAATGACCGTAAGATATTATGGCACTGTATTCTTTTAAAAGTTCAGCCAGTTTGGTGAGGAAATCAAGTTCTTTAGTTGTCAGTAGTCCGATCATAGTGTGTAATAGTATTGTTGTTATTTCAATAGCTGTAAAATAAGCGTAAAACAGTTGATTCTGCAAGCATATACGTATTCCTTATATTCTATTTTTAAGCAAAGTAATATTCATTTTATTCATCTTATTCCATTTTTTCGTATATTTGCTTCGAACGGAACATTTTAACGGAAATCGTTGTTCAAAAAGCAAAAAGAACATGGAAACAGAAGAAGAAATACAGAATGTAAATGTCCATCACGGACATAACATAAGGCGCACCCGGATCGAGAAAAACATCAAGCAGGACGCATTGGCAGCACTCGTAAACATGACACAACCGAATGTATCCAAATACGAGAAGATGCGGGTGATTGAGGATGAAATGCTAAATAGATTCGCAAGGGCACTGAATGTGCCGGTAGAATATCTGAAAACGCTGGAAGAGGATGCACCTTCTGTGGTATTTGAGAATATCACAAATAATGTGCATGACAATAAAGACAGCTCAATGGGATCTACAGGATATAACAACGATAGTATAACTAACACTTTTAATCCGATTGATAAAATCACCGAACTCTACGAGCGTCTTCTCAAAGAGAAAGATGAAAAATATGCTGCGCTTGAAAAACGGATTCAAGGTCTGGAACAGCAAAATAACAACGGAAAGTAATTCCGCAAACATATCTCTCCATATAAATGGGTATAGCCATCCGATGCTTAGGGTGTAGCCATACCGGGGTTAGGGTGTAGCTATCGGTCCCGGATGGCTACACCCTACTTATTATGTGCAAGTTCCATCGGGGCGGGCATCCCTCACCCGTTTCTCCGGACAAATCTTCGATCCGGGTATATTCCACATGACATTGTATACATGTATCTGTTTCCGCTAACACATCATTAAATACATAAAAAAAGCAATGGAATATGCTTGGCGTATCCAATCAGAAACTTCTGCCGGCATGTGGTCTGGAAAGAAAAAAAGAGTTTTAATCAGTTTATAACTATATCTGGCGGGCAGCTCTGTCCCTTCCCCATCCAAATCCAGAAAAGAGCGAATTATTCCTCTTTTTCACCAATAAGAGAAGGGTTTTGGTCGCTATTTGCAAACTCTCAATCAAATTTCACTCAATTCTATTATTCCACTAATAAAATACCAATTAATAGGTATTTTTCTGACAAGAAAAAACTTGTAAATTTGCATAAGCTGAACTAATTTTAATTATGAAAAAATTTTATTCCCTTTGTTTGTCGCTCGTACTTGTTGTCTCATCCCCAAAGAAGGACAATAGAATCGTTGAATGCCGTGTATTAACAAATGAGCATATCTAAGCCCTTCGTAACGAAAGCATTTTTGTTAAATCCCATTTATAGTATAACGGAGAATGTTTATATCCGTCATTAAGAATATATTTAATTTAAACCGATAAGAATAATGAAAAAATTAAGAATTACGTGGTTGTGCCTGATATTGGCTGGAATACTACTAGGTGTATCATCATGTTCTAACGATGCAGAGGAGTTACAAGGTAAGCTCGTTATAACATTCGCCAAACCGACAAAGGGACTCAAAGTTGCTATTTGTTCGATGGAGAATACTAAGTACCCCATTTTAGTAGAATCCCCGAATGTTAATGGAGTATTGAAAGTATCGTTGAATATAGGGAATTATTATATAAAACCCTCTGATGATTCTTCTGATATGTATTCGGACATCGGAATACAGGTTAGACCGGATAAAACAACAACAGTGACATATGGCGAATCTCGTCAGGTCATTGGAAGAGAATGATTATAATATTTAAACCCAGAATGGTTTTGACAGATTCAGTTTGAACCTGTCAAAACCATCTTTTAATAAGGAAAGAAGATACCCCAGACCTTTAATATGAAGTAGTAATATGTTTCTGCGCTTTATTAAAAACATGAAATTTCTAACCAGCAATAAAAGTATAACTTCCTCTAATCTGCAAGGACGACTACAATACCGGAACATGGTTATCTGGATATATTAGACTTACTGACATAGGGTTGTCATAGAAAGTGTTTGAGAGCAAATGTCAAAGTGCCAAAATGTCAAAATGATAATCCAATGGCTCTATATCCCGTTCTTTCGGGCACGTCTCTGATGAAGTTCGGAAAAACGGCTCACAGACGATTCCCCGATTATCATTTCAACAGGTCATTCAGCTGCTTCCTTATCAAATAGAAACAATAAAGGAGTATTATCCGCCGTAATCTCTTTGTTAGAGTAAAACACCATTCCTTTACACACTTCGGACAGGATACTTTCCTGCGAGCAACGGGAAGAAAATCCGTACTCTTATCGCCCGATTTGCATAACAATATATGTAATCTGCCAAAACATTAGGAGATATTTAAAAAAGAAGTAAGCAAATTAGGAAAATGTAACCGTCTTTCAAGGCAAATGCTTACTTGTTTTGAGGTAAATGCTTACTTGTTTTCCGGAAAAGCAAGGCTCTACCGACTCAAAAGAGCGGTTCTTCGCCAAAGAAACCAGCCATTTCTCACTTCTACCGTCCTGGTTGATCCGGAGAAAGAAAAGTACGAGTCTGTAAAAAGGAGAATTTTATTGCTTTTTATCTGTATTACAGCAGAAACGATATAATTTTGATATTCCCCTTCTACATCATCAGATTTATATCTTTTCAGTAATAGTGTATACGTCTCTTACTTAAAAATAATTTCTCTAACCAGATTCAAACGAATACCGTTTTTCTGATAAAATGATGTCATTTTGTCCTTATAGCTGACCCTAAAGTTAGGATGCCTTTTATTACATACAAATGCACGCTTATATTTATATCTCGATAAATCGTGGTTAGCCTTGAAATGATCAATGGTAGTTTGTAATTGTTCGTCCACCGCATGAAAAATCCAATCGGCTGCTTGTACTTTCAGTTCAACGAAAACAATATTGTCACCATTGGTTAACATGGCATCACAACGAAAGTCCATTGTTCCGTCACTTCGATTCATCTCTACGCAATTATCGACTGCTGTAAAGTTGATAGATTGATTCGTTTGGTTCTTTACCACAGCAACCCATTTATCCGGTTGATTCCTATCTACATAAGCAGGGGTCTTTTTTTCTTCGTCTTCATCATCGCAAATGCCAAATTCCTTATCAACGATGTTCTCTGTCTGACACTTTGCTATAAAAAAATCAATGGACATAGTCACTTAGTTTTTATAATCAAACTCTTGTTCTATTTCAAGTAACTGATCGAACAATTCATTAGTCACTCCCAATTGGATATTCAAAAAGTTCTCGTCAGAAGGCAAGCCCTCGTAAGTACTTAACCTAAATACTCCTCCGTCTTTCAGTTCGTAAATCCGGAGTCGCGCCGGATCTATCGCACTGTCCGCAGGAACTACCTCTTTTATTCTCTCTTGCAAAGTTTCATTTGCAGATATTTTTTGAGTCAGCAAAAAAGCTTTTGCGGCTAAAGTGAGATAATTGATGACATAAGGACTATGCGTAGTAAGCACAAGGCGGTTCAACTCTATCTTATTGGCATAACTTAATAAATCGAAAAGTACACTTCGCTGTGACTCCGGATAGAGATTCAGTTCCATCTCTTCAACAATGTTCACAAAGCAGGAATATTTGAACCGGGATGAGATATTGCGCAACATAGCGAACTTTACCCCATCCGTAAGTGATTTATCATTCATAACTTTATTCACTTCCTTTTCAATCTGCTTCTTCTCTTTAATGCTCAAGTCCTCTTTATTGGCATTGTCCAGCACTAGGTCGGATAGGAATCTGGTAATTAAAGAAAGAGGTAAAACAGACTGATAACCACTGGAAGCTGCCGACAAACGAATCTTGTAATCGCTGCCTTTAATCCACGATATCTTATTGAGTGCGTCATATTCAAAATCAGTGTCATTGAATGGAAGCCGATATCCGGTTTTGAATGCCTCCTTAGCCTTATCAAACTCTTCAAGCAGGGTTTCTAAAGATTCCGGCAGACTTTTCAATCCATCCGTATCATCGGCTGTACTCAAAAAATTTCGTTCAGCTGGAACATACATTACCTTCGCTACCTTATAAGACTCCGGAAGTCCTTTGGCTTCGACATGAAACTTTTCATTTTCATAGAAGAAGTTATAATGTAATCCATAAAAATGGATAACCGTTTCTCTCTTAAAGTATGATTCCAAACGGTGATAGGCACAATATATTTTCTGGAATCGTGAATATTGGGTAATGTATTTTTCACTGGTGATACGGCGTGCCAGCCCCTTCTCCAACCACGTAAACATGGAGTATAATTTGGCAATGGTACTTTTTCCCGATCCCTGTTTTCCTATCAAAACCGTATATTTGTCGAACACGACATCCGCCTCGGATATAGGTCCAAACTGATATACAGTAAGATTAACTGTTTCATTCATAAATAAACCCCTATTGATATTTACATTCAAATATACTACAAAAATACATTATTAACCCGTTTTCTCACAAAAGTTAATAAAATAAGATCGGGCAGCCGCACAATCGTCGTTTGATCGAAGACCGGCAACGAAGGTAAATATGAATCAATAGCAGATATAACATACTCCAGAAAGCTCCTACCCTATAATAAAACTTTGCGTGCAAACTATTAACTGTTTATCGCTAAACCATTAACCGTTTGCACGCAAAGAGTCATTTTTGGGTAGTGGTCTTAATGCCCCTATTCTTTTTTTGATGTTCCTTTACTTTGTCCTCAGACATCAGATGCCTGTTCTTTTCATATTCTTCATGGATCTGCACTTCCCGGCTCTCCATGTCCTTCTTCAATTGCCTGTCTCTATTCATACTTTCTACGTTTTAAAGATTGGCAATATGACAAATCCGGAAGAAGAAAGTTTGGAGGTTTAAGGAAGTTTAGGAGTAGCCGGACTGCTTTTCATCGACCTTCCTTACTGAACCAGGCCGATCCGGACTTTATAATTTCCGGAAGTAAGTTCCGCTCCCGATTCCTGAAGGATGGGACGCGCTTCGGAAGTCATTGTTTCTCCATCGGCATTGGTGGCGGTAAGCGTATAACTTAAATGGGTTCCACCGGTCGGGACATTAAAATATAAAAGGTCTGTCACATTACCTGCCAGGCTTGCCTGACGTCCTGTAGGACTACTTACGGTAATGGAGAAGTCTGTAAAGTTTGCCATAAATTCATCCGAATACTCAACGCCAACCCCGATATTAATTTGGGGCGCTTTCACCGAAATCAGAGTAACATCCTCCGATACAATAGCGAAAGGATAGTCGACGCTGTAGATGGGTGTACCCGATTCATTGTCCGGCGCCTCGGTCTGATCGGGAGTAAAGGCCTTCAGGGTATATTCACCAACCGGAAGAACGATCCTTTTGGAAAGTTCCGCTGCTCCCGGATCATAACTACGTACACACTCAGAACCTTGCCAGATCTCAAGCTTAAGTCCGGCATCGACGGCACGAGTAATGGGCAGCGTTTCGGTATCACAACTGAGGATGATATTTTCTACACGGAGATAACCGACGGAATGATCGGGAGCAGTTTGCTCGCTACAGGAAGCCGTAGCAAGCAAGAGGAGAAAGAGGTATATATAGGTTTTCATATTTATTTGTCGTAATGTAAAGTGAATGAATCGAGCCAGAACTGTGAACCTATGATATAAGCATCACCATATGGAACTTTTGCATCCCTAAACTTATCTTCCAAGTGATCACGATCTTCTTTAGTACCGGCCTTAAATATAATCTTCACATGAGAGATCGGTAAGTTTCTATGTTCATTATTATACTCAAAATTCAAGGTTTGAGTTTGATAGGATGAATATGCAGTACCGGATTTCAAATAAGCTTTGCCAATTATGGTTTCTACTTCTCCTGTAATATTTTCCAAATAGGCTTCAATCAAATACTCATCATCTTTATATGGAGCAGCTTTGTACACAAAACTCATAGACGTTGGACGAATATAAGCCGCTTTACCATTAACTACATCTCCAGCAGCCTCATAATCTCCTACGCAAACGATACCCGCACTGATATGATTAATAACACTATTTCCAAGCCAATAATCTTTATTACCGAAAGAACAAGTGTTTCCTGCTCCCCACCCTAATGTCATCATATGAGCAACATTACGCTCACCATCAACTACCGGAAGCGTACTTGATTTAGATACATAGAATGCGTTAGCTCCATCAGTATGACAGGTCAAAGGATTTCGCGTACCAATCCAATCGCCTTTAAATGTGTATAATGGATTCTCACTCTTGGGATATGTAACATCATATCCAGCATTAAAATCAGAATTGGGTATGGATAGCGCCTCATACGTTTTCACCTCCACTTTCTCTCCCGGCACTTCTCCCCTATACTTCGCTCTCACATAATAAGAGGTTCCCGGACTCAGCCCTGCCTTTCGCAAATCTCCGGGCATCGCCTCCCAACTATTACCATCGGCACTAAATTCGTAAGCAATATCGGTAAACTTATCTAAATTGCCGGTTTTCACGCTATCGGCAGTGAGTGTGTTCAAAGTAAACTCTTTCGTCCAAACATTGCCTGGATAATAACCCACTTTAAAGACAGGTTTCACAGTCCGGATGGTATACATACCGGCATCACTCCAACGGTCATTTGCTTTTACCCGAACGGCTATTATATTATCCGTATCCTGTCCTCCATCGTGAGTCAGCATGCCGGAAGTTACTCCGGCAAAGTCGATAACTCCCTCAGTACTTCCTGCAGTCAGATCGGGCAAGACAATATTCACAGCAGCCAAAGCCCGCCGATCTTCTTCGGAAAGTTCCGACAGCAGATACGTCTTATTCAGATGTTCCAAATGCTTATCCGCAAAGTTAAAGGCAAACTCCACATCCTGAACCGGACGCAAAGCTGTATACGCAATGCCGGCTCTCGACAAAGCATCTGCCGTCTCGGTATAAGTCAACACATGATTTTCATCGAAATCCTCACTAAATACCTTAGCCTTCGGCAACCAGCTGTCGGGTACGGTTTCGTTGATAGTAATAGGTTCCTGTTGAGTTTCCGTAGTGACCTCTAGACTTACATTGGAAGCCTTCATGGAGAGCTTATAATTATACTTAACACCCGCTTTCACTGTCTCGATCGGATTCAAAGCATAACTTCCCTCCTGCCCTGTCTCTACAGAAGTACCGATCAATGCCATTGTCACCCGGCCTCCGGCTTTAAAGTAGGGATGTGTGGCGTCTCCCGGTTTCCAAGTAACCGACTCCCCCCCTGCGCTAACTTCCACATAATAATCTTTCAGACGTTTATCAAAGACCTCTTGATTCACAATCTCAAAAGTAGCCAGCGCATTGGCTACCTTACAGCCGACAGTAACCGTCGTTGCTTTACCCTTCTCGATGGCAATGTCTTGAACTTCTCCATAATAATAGGGTGCATCCAATGCCAGTGACGGATTCTCTCCAAGATAAGCCTTCAGTTGATAACTGCCTACCTTGAATACCCTTTGATCTCCGAAATCTCTCAATGCACCTTTGTATTCGGGCACGATTGTCCCTTCTCTGTCACGCAGCAACTCAATCGTGAACTGTTGCCGCAATTCATCTGACAAAGCCTCCGGCAAAGTCCGGGTAACCGCCGCTTCATCCGTCAATACGATATTCAAACTGCCGTTAGGCATCGTTTCTATTTCTTCCTGACACGACAGGAAAAAGAACAAACAACACACTAAAGATAAAACAGATTTATGCATAGCTCTCTTTCTTATTCATACAATAATTCAAATTCATCAACCCACAGTTCACTGCCTACACCCACCGAACCGGTCACCTTCATCCCGGTAAAGTCACCGCCATAATGGCTCGAAGTGGCAACAATCGTTATCTTGGCAGGCTTCGCCGTTTTATTGGTATAAGTCACATCGAACCGGAACTGAGTATATTGGGTCACCGTCTCTTTTCCGATGAACTCTCCGTAACCGATCTCGTTGTCTTTATCGTCCCACAGACGGAGATAGATATGGCATTCATCATTTTTCAGATTATCCGGATTACCGACATAATCCACCGGTTTAGAAGTATATTTATACCACCCCTTCAATCCGGTGGGACGTGCCCCCGTAAACGAACGTCCAAACTTGGGGCTATCCTTGGGACTTTGGGCATTCGTTTTATAATCACCGATAAACAGATTGCCGGCAGCCACCCCTACCAGCGGCACACTACCTAAAGTGACCATATAAGCCGCCTTTCCGTTCACAACGCTCTTTTCTTCCGGGCGGGTACTCGAATCACGGCTGCCCGCCAGTGAAGAGGTCACTCCATCATTTCCGGTTGCCCAGAAAGAATTTGAGCCATCGGCATTAGGATACCAACTCTTCTTAAAGGTTCCTGTGGGATTCTGCGACCAGGTATCGAAGTTTAAGTTAGGTATTTCCTGTATCTTTTCGGTAGTAAATCCGGATTCCGTACTAGGAACTTCCTCGACCACTACCCGCCAAACGTAATCGGTACCATCTTGCAATCCGGTCAGTGTCGTACTGAAAGTTGTACCACTTTCCAGTTTCACATCTGTTTCGGGTACAACGGTCCAGGTATCTTCCGACTTCTTCCTGTATTCCACACGGGGAGTGGTTCCTTGCTTCATACCCCCGTTCAATGTGGCTCTTGTAGCCCACACATCGGCACTTCCCGTGGTACCTGTCGATGTGGTACGTACCACATCGACCGTCCATAACTCTTCTTTATCGAAACGGTTGACAACAAACTCTTGCGGTCTCCTGAAATTGGTTACAGTGGACGGATCGGGAGTGATGGTAGCCTTACTGCCTCCCAGAATCATCTTTGTTATCTTGACAGCAGACAAATCCTGTTTCTGCGAGACATACACCAATACCGTGTGATTCTTATCATCGATGATGGCAGGCAAGGCCTGGTTCTCGACTTCGACTATTCTCTCGATTGTCTGCTTAACGGTTATCATCCACTGATAATCCTGATAAGTACGCAACAGAACAGGAACGGTCTTACTGAAATCGACCCGTGTATCTGCTCCTGCCGGCAAGTCGGCTAAAGCAGAAAAGCCGGCCGAAGGAAATTTATTGGGGCTGACGCAGTATTGTTCGTCTACGCTGTAAGTGGCCTCTTCGTTCACAACGAACCTGGTAATACGTAATTCTTCTATATCGACTTCATCACCCACTTCCACTACGATGGTGCGGCTGTTCTTGTTTATCTCGGCATCACCGGTCTGCCCTTCTACTTCGAAAGCTGTAATTTCGCCTTTGATATAAGGGTAAGGAATGTCATTCTGTATGCAAGCACCCAGAGCAAAGACCGACAGAAACAGGAATAGATAAATTTGTAAACTCTTCATTTCTCAAAACACTGCTTAAATTAGAAATACATCGTCATTCCGAGATTAATCGAGAATAAGTCTATCTTAAAATTACCACTTGCACTATGACGGGACGCCTTGTTTACCTGATTGTGTATCTGATCGACCCATTTATAACTGAATCCCATCACTCCTACCGAAACTTCTACCGAAGCAAAATCGGATACGAATGCCGCCAATCCGGGAGCCGCACCGATCTCAAACGTGTGAGAACGCTGATAGTATCCCGTCAAGTCGTTACCCGTACCATTGGAATGTTTCCCCTGCCCATAAGCATAAGTCAGACGCACTTCATTGAAGAAGCCGAACACTTTACTGCTGCCCAGCCCCATATAGGTACGCAGAAATCCGGATGCGGAGTAGTTATGCTCCAGATACATATCGTCTTTGATGTGGAACGAAAGATCATCGCCCAGATTAATGTCTACGTTTCCTATATTGAAGTAGGTACGGGAGTAGGTGAACCTGCCTCCCGCTGCCATATTATCAGCAAAAAAGTATCCTCCGAAAGGGCTCAAACGGAATGTATAACCTTTGGCATCGATGTTTGCCAATACCAAAAACTGATATTGATCAGCACTCTGCTCCGAATACGAAACTGTAGAACCCATAAACCATTGCCCTTTCGGGACAAACACACTCTTCACGATTCCACGGTCAAACTTCTTCTTTGCCTGGACCAGTACCGGACAAAGAAGAAGTAGAAATATGATTATTTTTTTCATTCGCTATGGATTAGTTGGCGGTAACAGGTGTACCGTACACCAATTCAAAATCATCAATCAACATGACACTGCTTTCACTGCCGGTAAAGAAGTCACCATATTTACTTGCAGAAGCAACGACGATAATATATTTGGGTTTACGGGTCAAATCACGGTATTTCAAATCAATCGTAAACTGCTTCCAGACTACATTTCCGCTTTCATCGAAAGAACCTTTAGACTCTTCATCGGTAATGGAACCGTAAGCTATAACATCTTTATTGGCTTCAGAAAGATCAACCGTATAACGCGTAGGACTGCCTTCTTTGTTATTGTTGACTTCATAAGCTGTCTTCACTCCATTATCATCAACCAAACCTTCATTGTCAGTCAAGGCAATATAGATAGCACATTTATCACCACCCGAGTTTTTCAATTCCTCCACATTATGATCTCCACGATCTATACTGGTTCCACGAGTGTATTTGTACCATCCCTTCAGCTGCGTAGGACGTGACGTAAACTCACGGCCGAAACGTATACGTGCTCCCATCGGGCTTGTATACGTTTCCATATAACGCCCGATATAGATGTTACCGGCAGCAAATTTTCCGATACCAAACATTCCCACAAATTGCGAAGACAATTTGGCCGATTTACCACCTACGGTATGTACATCGTTACTTTCTCCGATACTTGGATTTTTACTCATGGTAGCTGCTCCCACATTACCGGTATCCCAATACGAATTCTTTGCAGAAGCCTCAGCCGCAGTTCCCGGGAACCAAGTTTTTCCATTCTGATTCCATTCATCAAAACTTCCATTTTCCAGTTGTTTCTGGAGTTCGGTGGTCGCAGTCGTTATTTTTCCGTTTACTCCATTTATTGCAAAACAGAAATCATACTCCGTACCGGGAATCAGACCGGTTATGGTTGCAACAAGCTTTCCATCGGCCTGTTCAACATTGGACACCGTATTCCAATCTTCCGTTCCGGAAATGCGATACTTACACTCTTTGGTAACGACGCCGTCAGGAAGAGGAAGAGTTACGTCTGCAAAATCAGACCAGACATTTACACTCGGATTACTTTCTTTAGGAATGGCTATATTCACATTATACTCTTTGGTAGAAGGATCTAAGGTGACTGATACCCCACCAATAGCACCATTGGCCTTCATAGTATAGTTAATACGATAGTGCTGACGTTCTTTTACATCTGTAATCGGTTCGGATTCAAAAACAAAAGAACGCCCATCCGTATTTGTCAATGCCAACGAAATATTCAACTTATCCACCGCAAAATACCCGGAGCGTGTCTCGTCCTTACCAAAAACCAGCTTACCGGAAGAATTACCCACAGAACAGTTCAGTTTCGAAAAATACTTCTTCACATCAGCACTGTAATTGACTGTCACTTTCACATTGGCCAAACGGCACTCTATGTTAACACTCTGATTTACTTTCGGAACAACCGTTACTTCACTTTGCCCCCAGTAATAAGGCTCGTCAAATCCGGCTGTCCCTACATCAACCCCTTTTGAGAAAGCATTAATGGTATAGGAACCTAATGGCAATTCAAGAGGAGTAGATGTCCAGTTATGCCAATCATCAGTCTCCTTTACAACGGTCCCGGCTCTGTCAACTACCTGCAAGGCAATCGGCAACTCTTCTGCTCTTGTTGCCGGAACTAAAATCGTACTTGTATTCTTCTCCACGGAAAACTGGAGAAATCCGGTCTTACCATTGGAAGTCTCCTCTTGTTGGCATGATGCCATCACAAGAGTAAAGACAGAGACGAACAAATATATATATCTTTTCATTGAAAATTCAAATTAGTTTTTCACCACTTTTACTGTCAATTTCTTGGCTAACTCCTTACCATTATTATCAATCAGTTTAATAGTAAAATAGTGTTGCTGAAGCCCAAACGGCGATAACATAGGCATAAAACCGGATACATCAAAGATAAACTCTTTTTTATCTTTAATCGGATCATTCGGGTCAATCAGGCCTATACCGGATCCGTCTTCTAAACTACCTCCAAGTTTATCCTCCAAATCACCAGGATTAGCTAAGTCGAACGTTTCGCCCAACCCCATTTGAGAAATTAAACCTATAAACTCGTTGGAATCTGAAGTTATCGTCACAAGTAAATTCTGAATTCCAGCCGGAGCTTTCATTGTAACCTGAACTGTTGGAGGATTATTGGTATCCACTTCTACCACTTCATCCGCCCCGATAATCTCCGGTCCGTCTACTGTCGGCTGATCGGGATCTGTTGGTTGATCCGGTTCGTCCGGTTTCGATTCTTCAATCAGTTCAGTCGGTACTTTCACTGTAATGCCAGTTTCATCCATGGTCAAGTCAATATCCAACTGTATCCCCAACTTCGGATCAGAAGGAGTTACGTCGGGATTGTTCGGATCTTCACCTTCTTCTACCGGTTTCACCGTGACATTAAAAGAATCACCGCCTTGCAGACCTTCTGCATCGGGCTTCGTCACTGTATAAACAGTCTCAATGTCTCTACCACTGTCCTTCTCCGTTACTTTCGCTACAATTTTAATCGAAGTAGAGCCGTCAGGAATGCTGAGATAAATCGAACTTAAATCTTCCTTCTTTACATAAATGACTCCGCCGATTCCGTTTGAAACGGTGAACACGTAATCATCGGCAAACATATTGAGAAACTCTTCTGATATATTCAAACTAACCTTCACAGTTGCCGATTTACAAAGAACTTCTGCCTTAGACTCCATTCCTTGCTTCACTTCGATAGAAGAACTTCCTTCAAAATAGGGAGTACGCGAAGCATCTTGCAAAACACCGCTTTTAGCCACAATCTTATAGTTTCCTACCGGAACGACCAACGGCAAAGCTTCTTTCAACTTTGCATAGCTGGCAAATGAACGGACCACGGCTTCAGTGGCATTATCAACAATCTCCACCTTATAGGTATTCACATCCAGTTCATCAGTAAGTGATGTACTTTCAGCCTTTGTAGTAGGCGTAGCCTGAGTCTTGTTCACCAGATCCAATGTCAGAAGCCCCTCGTCATTCTTCAAATTATATTTGCCTTCCAATTCATTCTTCATCTCGCAGGAACTCAAACAAAGTGCTATCAATGCCAGCACCGCATATATGTTTTTTATCGCATTCATATATACCAATCTTTTTATATTTACTTACTTGCATTACCCGGCCAATACTCTTCCGGAATCTCGATATTCACATCCTTATCTTCTGTACCGGTATCCACTGTTACGTCCAACGACGCCGTACCCGTGGAAATAGTAATAACTTCCGGATCGACTGTAATAGTAAGGTGTGTTTTGGGAGCCACTTTTTTCTCGGCAACCAAAGCTTCCATTACTACCGGATTGCCTTCTTTATCTCTGAAGCCTCCTACCGTAATCGATACCTTCTCGCCATCGGCATTTGCTTTCAGATAAGCATCCTTGCCGGAATCTTTTTTCATATTCACTTCAAAAGGAGCAGTCAGGTGTGAAGTAGAGAGCGATACGGTACAATCCGAATAATATTTCAGAAAATCTTCGGTATAGACAACCGATACTTTGACATTAGCCGGTTTGCAGTACAAAATAACATTCTTTTGTTCGCCTTCACTGACCGTGAACTCCTGACTACCTTCCACATATAGCTTGTCGAAGCCTGCGTTCACATTCTCGCCATAGAAAGCTTTTACGGTATACCCCTTACCGGCAGTCAGATCAATGGACAAGGGCATGTCTTTGTACAAACCATTGTATAAAGAGGCACCGTCGGCATCCTTGACCGTCACTTGATAATTATCGGCTTTTTTATATTCCGCTTCGTTGACGGAACGGGTTTTCGTGGAAAAAGAAGGATTGGCAGAGAGCCCGAGGCTCAATGTTCCTACACCGCATGAAACAGCATCACTGCCGGAATCACACGAGGCAACACATGAAATTAGCATCGCCATACTAACCATAAAAGAGAGTCTTTTCATAATGATAACTACTAATTATTACTCATAAGTTGTAAAAACCGAACGCAAAGTTATAGTTTTCCTTTATTATAATAAATGCACAACATGCGATTCCTTACAAAATCTGAAAAAAGAGCCACAAAAAGTTGTTTAATCATAAAAACAGACCACAAAAAGGAGGTAAAACAAGAAAGTCCTGCATTTCTTATGAAAAACAGGACTTTTTTTATACAACGTTATTCAATTATTTATCGGGCATAAGGACTACTCCAAGTTTCTTTTTGCCATCCATTTTCACAACAATCGGCCTTTCAAAGCGTACATGACGGAGATATTCGGTTTCAAATACGGCAGGTTGCGCATTCAGGAATTCCTGATTGTATACTCCATCATTCATAAACGCGTTAATCGTGAAATATCCCACACCAAAAGAAGTCAGGTTCTGGAAGAAATGTGTTCCCTGACTGGGATCTACCCGATAGTTAGTAAGTCCGGCCTCCACAATGACACGCGCGGCAGAAATATGTGGCCACTTCACCGGAATACCCAACCAAGTATCACTGCTTCCCCATCGTCCGGGGCCGACAAGCACATAGTTCTTGCCTTCATTCAGAAATTGCTGGTTGATTTTCTCTATTTCCCAAGCTATATTCTGATTGTTCGATGCACTGTAATGATCGGTTTTGACATACACAATATCGTGTATCTCGTTCATAATGCCATGCCCCAAAGAGTTGTTGGAACGAAGCAACACGTCTTCGTCAGGAATAGTCGTAAGATCCTCGTCCAACATATCTTTACTGTCCACAATAGGACGCACCTGAAGCAGATAGAATGTACCGGTCTTATCACGGTCGTGATTGAGCGTCACGGCAAATTCGATCTCTACCGGACGGCGCATCTCCTGCTGACCATAACGAAGCACCCAGCGCAGGATGCGTGCCAACGGAAATACATCGTGCTGCAGGATGTTGGCAAACGTGATCACTTTGCGCCCTCCGGGATACAAACCGTCCCGAATCACCTGATCGTAAGGATCGTAAGTAGAGGCAATATAACGCAACGAACCGTCTTTTTCGGCTTCCTTCACATGTAACTTCAAAAGATTGAAGCCATCGTCAATCGAGAAGTTATCACCGGCATTCTTCAGGTCGAGGGCATAAAAACGGGTCTGCGTCTCTTTCAAGGCAATATCCAATTCACTGGTCTGTAGCACTTTCGAAGGATGGGCAGGCGAGAAACGCAAAGTCATGCCTCCATCTACGATATACTTGCCCAAACCGAGAGCCAGATTTACCGTACCTTCTTCAGCCTTTTCGTCACCAATGGGATAATAATTGAGAGAGCGGGCTACACCGGACATGGAAGGATAATAACGGTCACCATACTGATTGCCGACTACCTGTTGCAGGATAACGGCCATCTTTTCCTGATCGATCACATTCGAAGTGGCTTGCATATATGCCTTACTGTCACGAAAATAGACTGATGCATATACTCCCTTAATAGCATCGGACAACATGCGAAGCATCTCATATTTATCGTCCAGATAAGGAATCATATAAGTGTTATAGATGCCTGCAAAAGGCTGATAATGGGAATCTTCAAGCAGAGAAGAAGAACGGATGGCAATAGGGGACTTCACTACATCGAAGAAAGTAAAAAAGTCCTCAACCAAGCGGTCGGGTAACTTTGCTTTCAGGAAATATCTCAGAATCGTATCGTCATCAGCATCGGAAAGGGCAACCTGATACAGATTATTCATATCCATAAACTCGTCGAATACATCGGTACAGAGCACTACTGTTTTCGGGATAGCTACACGGGCATTCTCAAATTCTTCAAATTCCGGATGGCGCTTCACCATATTGTCAATAAACGCCAGTCCGCGCCCTTTTCCTCCCAACGAACCGTCTCCGATACGGGCAAAGTTTGAATAACGGTCGAAACGGTCGCGCTTGAATACGGCTACCACTCCCTGGTTTTTCATCTTTCGATATTTCACGATGGCCTCAAAGATGATTTTGCGGTGTGCATCGACATCCTGCAGACTATGCCAGGTGATGGGACGAAGAAATTCGGCTACCGGAAACATGGCGCGTGAATACAACCAACGTGAGACATGGTTACGGCTGATATGATAAAGGAAAGATTCGGCAGGAACGGCAAAAAGGATATTTTGCAACTCTTTCAGATTCCGTACGCGGGCTATCTCGACTCCCGTTTCGGGATTACGGAACACAAAGTCACCAAAACCGAAATTATCGGAAACAATCCGGCGAAGATCGACATCCATCTTCTTGGAATTCTTATCGATAAACGTGGCCCCGTATTTTGCCGCATAGGCCGCATTCTCCGTCTCGGACGACTGGATGATTAAAGGAACAAACGGGTCTTTCTTTCTTACCTCGGCACACAACTTGATACCTGCCATACCGTCCTTCTCTCCCTTATCCACACGAGGAAAACGGACATCGGTAATAACTCCCAATATATTGTTAGTATACTTATTATATATATCCATCGCTTCCTCGTAAGTACGAGCCAATACAATTTTGGGACGACCACGCATACGGAGTGTACGTTGATGGGCATTCAAGGCCTCGGTAGAAAACTCCTGACTCTGCTTCAATACAAATTTATAAAGATTGGGAAGTACGGAAGAATAGAAGCGGATACTGTCTTCCACCAACAGAATCAACTGCACGCCTACCTCTTTTACGTCATGCTCCAGATTCATCTTGTCTTCGATCAGCTTAATGATAGACACCAGCAAATCGGTATTTCCCAACCAACAGAACACATAGTCGAATGCACTCAGATCTTCGTTTGCAATCCGTTTGGTAATACCATGACTGAACGGTGTCAGGATGACAATCGGTATCTGTTCGTACTTCTCCTTAATATGACGCCCGATATCAAAACTATCGTTATCTCCCGTACCCGGCATGCAAATCACCAGATCGAACGATACACTTTCAAGCTGCCTCAACGCCTCTTCTTCGGTGGAAACTTGTGAAAAACGGGGGGGATAACGGAGAGAAAGTGAGGTATATTCATTGAAAATCTTTTCATCGATACGCCCGTCATCCTCCAGCATAAAAGCATCATAAGGATTAGCTATCAGTAAGACGTTAAAAATTCGCCTTGTCATCAGGTTAGCAAACTGGGTATCTTTAAAATAGAGCTGGTTTAATTTAAATTTGCTGAGCATGGGCTTCCCGTAGTTTTAAAATTCAACAGACAAAAGTCGCTGTTTTTATTGGGAAAAACAAGAAAAAACAATTCACTTTATTGCTGACTATCCATATATGCACAGATTGCTTTCTCGTTTTCAGCTTAAAATCTCTCCTACTCTCATACGTATCGACCACAAGGCCGGACATGGTTCCAACAAAGCCACAACAAAGTTAGTAAAGGAGCAAGCAGACATCTATGCATTTATCATGTATAACCTGGGGATGAAA
Organism: Bacteroides sp. 3_2_5; assembly: GCF_000159855.2. Taxonomy (NCBI): domain Bacteria; kingdom Pseudomonadati; phylum Bacteroidota; class Bacteroidia; order Bacteroidales; family Bacteroidaceae; genus Bacteroides; species Bacteroides sp. 3_2_5. The sequence continues at coordinate 208,493 of NZ_JH636043.1, forward strand.
ATGAAATACTGACATAAATATCCGAATAGGTATTTTTGTCATTTTATCATTATTTAATCAAAATAATACGCCATTCCGAATGACATCAGAAAACTTTTCTTATATTTGCATATGAAACAAGTTACATTTTATCAGAATCAACCTTTTTAAAACATACTATTATGAACATCGAAAAAATCATGTCCTCTCTTGAGGCAAAACATCCCGGTGAATCTGAATATCTTCAGGCCGTAAAAGAAGTATTACTCTCTATCGAAGATATCTACAACCAACACCCAGAATTTGAAAAGGCCAAAATCATCGAAAGACTGGTAGAGCCCGACCGTATTTTCACATTCCGTGTAACATGGGTGGATGATAAAGGTGAAGTTCAGACCAACCTGGGATATCGTGTTCAGTTCAACAACGCTATCGGCCCATACAAAGGCGGTATCCGTTTCCACGCTTCTGTCAACCTCTCGATCCTGAAATTCCTGGGATTCGAACAGACTTTCAAAAATGCACTGACAACTTTACCTATGGGCGGTGGCAAAGGAGGTTCCGACTTCTCTCCACGAGGAAAAAGTGATGCGGAAATCATGCGTTTCTGTCAGGCATTCATGCTTGAATTGTGGCGTCATCTAGGACCGGATATGGATGTGCCTGCCGGTGATATCGGTGTAGGAGGACGTGAAGTCGGCTATATGTTCGGTATGTACAAGAAACTGACCCGTGAGTTTACAGGAACTTTCACGGGTAAAGGACTTGAATTTGGCGGTTCACTGATTCGCCCGGAAGCCACTGGATTCGGCGGATTGTATTTCGTCAACCAAATGTTGCAGACCAAGGGTATCGACATAAAAGGTAAAACTGTGGCTATCTCCGGATTCGGAAACGTTGCCTGGGGAGCTGCTACCAAAGCTACCGAACTGGGAGCCAAAGTAGTTACCATCTCCGGACCGGACGGATATATCTATGATCCGAATGGAATCAGTGGAGAGAAGATCGATTATATGCTTGAGTTGCGTGCTTCGGGCAACGATATTGTGGCTCCGTATGCAGATGAATTTCCGGGTTCTACATTCGTAGCCGGTAAACGCCCATGGGAAGTAAAAGCAGACATAGCGCTTCCTTGCGCCACTCAAAACGAATTGAATGGCGAAGATGCCAAGAACCTGATCGACAACAACGTTCTTTGTGTCGGAGAGATCTCCAATATGGGTTGTACACCCGAAGCTATCGATCTCTTTATCGAACACAAAACAATGTACGCTCCCGGCAAAGCTGTCAATGCAGGCGGTGTGGCAACATCCGGACTCGAAATGTCACAAAATGCAATGCACTTGAGCTGGAGTGCAGCCGAGGTAGACGAGAAACTGCATTCTATCATGCACGGCATTCATGCACAATGTGTGAAGTATGGTACAGAGCCCGACGGATATATCAATTATGTAAAAGGTGCCAATATTGCAGGTTTCATGAAAGTAGCCCATGCAATGATGGGACAAGGAATCATCTGATTATTACTTGTCCACTAACATAAAAACTTTGTTTAGTTGTATTTGTATTTATGGTTTGCGTTATCCATCTCCTGAGACAGGACATGGGTAACGCTACTTTTTTATAAAAAGGTTTCATTTTCAACTAAAATCGCCTAACTTTGCATCTCGAAACCAAATAATAATACAAAATGTTACAACCCGAATTAAAGATGCGCCGCGATAAAATTCGTGTGCTTATGGCTCAGCAAAATATTGAAGCCGCACTTATCACTTGTAATGTAAATTTGCTCTATACTTACGGCCGTATCGTCAGCGGATACCTCTACTTACCTCTCCACTCACCGGCTTTATTATTCATCAAACGCCCCAACAATATCACCGGCGAACATGTATTTCCCATCCGTAAACCGGAACAGATTCCAGACTTGATCAAAGAAAACAATCTGCCGATGCCACAAAAGTTGATGTTGGAAGGCGACGAACTTTCGTTTACAGAATACAATCGCCTTGCTGCTATTTTCCCTGAATCGGAAATTGTAAACGGTACTCCTCTGATCCGTGAAGCGCGCAGCGTTAAGACTCCTGTAGAGATAGAATTATTCCGTCGTTCGGGTGTAGCTCATGCCAAAGCCTACGACCAGATTCCTTCGGTATATCGCCCGGGGATGACTGATCTGGAATTCTCCATTGAAATAGAGAGGCTGATGCGTCTGCAAGGTAACTTAGGTATCTTCCGCGTATTCGGTCAAAGTATGGAGATTTTTATGGGTAGCGTACTGACGGGTGACAATGCAGCTTATCCTTCACCTTACGATTTCGCTTTGGGAGGCGAAGGGTTGGATCCGGCTTTGCCAGGCGGACTGAATAAGACTCCTTTAAAAGAAGGACAAAGTGTTATGGTAGATTTAGGCGGAAATTTCAATGGATATATGGGAGATATGAGTCGTGTATTCTCTGTCGGAAAGCTAAGTGACGAGGCTTATACAGCTCATCAGGTCTGTCTTGACATTCAGGAAGCCGTTTCATCGATGGCTCAACCCGGCGTTGTATGCGAAGACTTATATAATGCAGCGATCAACATAGTAACCAAAGCCGGTTTTGCCGACAAATTTATGGGTATCAGTCAACAAGCCAAATTCATTGGCCACGGTATCGGCCTGGAAATCAACGAGGCCCCTGTACTTGCTCCCCGTATGAAACAAGAATTGGAACCGGGAATGGTTTTCGCTCTCGAACCGAAAATCGTCATTCCGGGTGTAGGTCCCGTAGGTATCGAAAACTCTTGGGCAGTAACTCCCGAAGGTGTTGAGAAACTGACTATCTGCAACGAAGAGATTATTGAGTTGCAATAAGACAGCTCTCTCTCTACGGATACTGATAACCGAGGGATGGTTTACACTATTGATGAACCTGAAGTGTAAATTAAAGCCGCAACAATAAAAAGAATCGGGAGAGCACTTTTTTGAAAGTGCTCTCCCGATTCTTTTTTATACCACTACCGGCTGTTATGCTACTAAGGCGTCACAACCGGAGTTTCCAGTTTTATATCTTCCCAGCCTATCCACGTAGGAGAAGCCATACATTGAGGTTCCTGAATCTTATCGATCAATGCGGTTGCACGTTTCACGGCAGCACTGGTTCTGTCAAACAGTTCTTTCATGGAGATATTCCCTTTTGCGTCCCGAATGGTCTTAATCAGGAAGTAAGTATAATATCCCTGTTTCTTTTCATGATAAACGCTTGAAGTCTGGTCACCGCTACTGGACGAGAAGCTCAATGTGTTTCCTTGTGGTAAACCCACCTTTGGTACCACACGCACCCCTTTCTGTGCCAATAACGGAGCAGCACTCTTATAACCACCGCTAAAGCAAGCATCGAGGAATACATAAGCCCCTTTCACCGGATATGTAGCCAGTTTTTTATACAAGTCACTCAACGAGATACCCAAACGAATATTCTTACCGGTAATATCTACCGGCAACAGATAAGGTTCTTTGGTAGCCTCGTCGTTATTTCCATGTCCTGAATAGTAGAATATCAATTCCGCCTGCGGATCCGTACTTGCCATATTCACCAGCCAGTCGAGTTGCTCGTGCATCATACCGGCTGTGGCATTCGGCACTACCTTGATTTGTCCGTCGGGCACCCCGAAAGTACGCACACAATACTCACGGAACAACACAGCGTCATTGACCGCATAAGGTACGTTTATTTCCGCATTAGCCCCTGTCATGCTATAATCCTCATTACCGATAATCAATGCATACCGATGGCGATTGACAGCTCCCACAGGCACATCCTCCATCAGTTCACTCTTAAAGCCGAGTGAGAAGTCTTTCACATTCACTTTACGTGCAGCTACATTTCCACTCAGGTTCATCGAAGCGGAAGCACTCAGGTACTCTCCGACTTTCACCTTATAAGCTTCATTCAGAGAAGCCGAACGAGTAGATTCCGTGACAGCCAGCATAACTGCAATCGAATCTCCATCAAAACGTTTATTCACCAAAAAACCATAGTCGAGTATAGCTACATCTCCCGGGGCAATGCTATCGACAATAATTTCCGGCGTATCAGTCGTATATACATTCTTCGGCAAAGTAAAGTTCACTTTCACCTTGCGTGCAGTCTGCGTACCGAAATTCTGTAAGGCAACAGTCAGCTTACCGTTCTTACCCAAAGTGATGGAAGAACCCTCGGAAGCGAAGAATTGGTGATCGGCAACACGCAGACGAGGCATTGCATATTCCTGAGTGTTCACAATCAGCTCGGAAGGATCCGCATCAAATCCATTCGCCTCGAACGCATAAATATTAATCTTGGCCAGACTTGTCGGCAACTCCTTCTTGGCTATATAACGGAAAGTGTATTCCTTAGACTTCCCGGCAGCAATATTACCACCGTCCAGTTCACGAGGGCCGTCAAAATACTGATCATAGCCCTGCTGTTCAGCCAGGCGAAGCCGTACATTGTAGGCATCTCCCTTACCCTGATTCTCTATGGTGAACCGTATAGCAAAACTTTCGCCGGCATCGATCACCTTATTGTTATTAGCATCCGTAAACTGGTCTACTTTGATAACCAGCATAGCCGGTTCAATAGGCACGGGAACCGCTTGTTGCTCTTGAGCCACATTCTCCGTTTTTTTCAATGCCTCTTTATAGGCCGCAAGACGAGACGGAAAGGCGGTATAAGAAGCCCCATCCTGAACGATTTTGTTCAGCACCTCATATTCCGGTTTCATATCCATATACTGATACACTCCAGCCAGTCCCTGCATATACATTTTGGAAGAAGGATCTTTCTGCAAAATTTTCAGGAAGAGGTCTTTGGCATCCATCAGATAACCCGATGCACGTTGACGTACCAAAGCATATTCCGTATCGTTGGCAATAGTGGCACCATTGTTCACAATCTCCGTAGCACAGTTAAAGTTGGCACGTGCCACTCCCGTCATCAATTCAAAACTCTCAGGGTGCAGTGCATAGAGACGTTTATAAATATCCAATGCCTCCACATTCTTTCCCTGACGCTCCAGGATGCGTGCCTTGATAGGCAACACTTTATCATTATTCGGGTCGACAGCCAGAATACGGTCTATTGCTCCAATCAGCTTCTCCATATTATTGGTAGCAATATGCACATTCACCAGATTGTATAGGAAATCAAGCGAAACGGGATACTTGGCAATAGCCTGTTCCAGCACACGTTCCTGGTCCGCATACTTCTTCTGCTTCTGATAAATCATATTCATATAAACATAGCAGTCTTTCTGCTGGGCCTCCGTACCGGTATTGAGATATTCCTGAAAATATCTCAAAGCTTTTTCGTTCTTCTCCAGATTGAAGGCCGCTACAGCTGCGTAATACACCACCGAAGCATATCGGTTATCTTTCGGCAACAATTCACTACGGAACAGTTTCAGCTGCGGCATATCGATATAAGCAGCAGCAAAATCCAATGCTTTGGACGGTTGTTTCTGTTCCGAATAGTACACTGCCCCGTTCAGCAGATAAGGATACAACGCTCTCAGTCGATTCTTGGCGCCTCCAATATACTGACTGTTATCCGGTGCCTCTACAACCTTCATGAAATTTTCGTAACTATCCATCAAATAATCATACATGGCCGTTACGTTCGTTCCCTTATCCCGCTCACTTTCAAAAAGCACATACTGTTGGTTGGCACGTTTTGAAGCGGAGGCAACTTCTTGTGCCCCCACTTTACCTGTTACAACAACAGTAAGAATGATTGTCAGTAAAAAAAATCTCTTCATTGTTTATTGTTGAAATGCATCCATAATTACAAACTCTACGTTGATCTTGCGGAATTCTCCACCACGCTCTTTGGCTACTTCCACATGATATTCGTATTCGTTCTTTGTATTACCCAATGTTGTCACGTTCTTCTCAATATAAGTCTTTACGCCTGCTGCACGCATCAGGGCCAACTGTTCATTCTGAGTGATTCCTCCGGCCTTGGTGACTGTGATATTATCGAGGTTGCCATCCTTATAATAAGGTTCGTCCACAAATTCTCCATAACGTCCGTCATAAGCCAGACGTCCGCGAATCGGGGCTGCGTCTGCCGATCCCGTAATAATCACCTTCACCTGCTTACCTTCAGAAAGATATTTGGCAAAGTCACCTTCAAACGCATTCTTGATAATCTTCATCAATGACATGGCTGCATTCGAACGTTCGATATTATAACCTCCCGACGGGAAGTCTTCCTTAGCCGAAAACTCTTTATTGATCACTTCATATTGGTAACCCACCTTGTAGTTCAGAATCTTTTTACCATTCGCATCCACTCCCGGGATTACCTCTGTCTTCACATTGATCTGCGTATTATCAGTGATCAGTTTATCTTGTTTTTTCTCCTCGATGACCTGTTCTTTGATCTCGGCCAATTGTGCTTCCTCACGGGTAGCCTGCTGCATAATTTCCAGAGGAACAAAGTTTTCATCTGCTTCCAGAGCAGTCAGTTTTGTACGTCCGATATTATCATAAATATAAACCTTGTTCGTCGTTTCGTTGGTAACTTCAACATAGGCCAACTCAAATTCATCTTTATCATTCAGCACATATACGGCATTCGAGAATTTCATCTTACCATCTTTAAAGTCGCCCGCTTCATTGGAGGGAACTTCCAGTCCGATAGACGGCAGTCCCTTAAAACCGATATTCAACATATTATTCGAAGCATCATAACCATCTATAAAAGGATTATCCATAGAAATACGGTCACCCGCCAATGCCGTAGCAACTTCCTGAGCAAACAGCTGTTGCTGTTTGATACGGGTTTCATCGTTTACACGAATCGCATAATCTTCCATCGATTCTCCCTGCATCATCTTCACCCATTCGTTCATCTTGGCATCCACTTCCCTACCCATAATCTTACCATAGAACGGGTTCAGTCCGTTTGCATCCCAGAAGACCATTTGTTTCGTACGATTGGTCAGCAGAAATACCTCGCTGTTCTGGTTGTTCTTAAAGAAACGCCCACCGGTAACACCGCCTGTAGGATCAACGATATCTTGTTCCACAACACCATTCTTCAGGTTGATGATCTCTATATTCTTTCCATCTTTCACCACACTGATATATTTTCCTTCCGGATGGAATGACGGAGAACTGAGTGTTCCTCCCAGCTTATCAAATATATCTACCTTATCCCAGTTTTTCGTATCGATAATGGTCAAGTGATTGTCATCTGTAGTTACAGCCAGCAATGCAGCATCCGGAGAGAAAGTCACCTCTTTAACGACTGCCGGCATAGGAATCGCTTTTCTCAACTCCTTTGTCTGGAAATTCCAGATATTAATATTCTGTCCTGCCGCGGCGGCGATAAAATAATTGTTCGAGCTCATGGCCAGGGCAGTGGCCGGAGCCTCCCCCTGAATATAAGCTAACGGCATATATTCTTTCGTATCATAAATCACAATTTCTCCCAACGAGTTACCCACAATAAAACTACGGGCGTCAGCAGAATAGCACATCGACACCGGCATCGGTTTAGCCTTCAATTTCTTACGTTTCTCCTTCAGTTCGAAAAGCTTCTTATTCCTGTCGCGAAAAGAGTAAATACTTATCGGATTCTTCGCCCTCAACAGAGCGATGGAGCTTCCCGTCGGGTTAAACACAATACGCTCAATTTTTCGCACATCATTAATAGCGATATCGCGCATGGTATACAGGGCTCCGTCAGACAAATAAGCAGTACAAAAAGTCGTGTTATCAAATGCATTAATCTTTTTCTGAGAGTCGAATCCCCTTTTTTCTACAACCTGTGCCATTGTTTGTCCGCAGAACATCGCGGCTACAAAACAAAAAGCAATACCTCTGTAAGTGTAAAATCCACATTTCATCCTATTCATACCTTAAAATGATTTAGTTTATGTTTAATAGTGTTTTGCAAAATAAGCACTTATTCCGCAATCTATCACTAACAGAAACTTCCTTTTTTTTTATTTTCTCGAAAGTTTGGTTGTTTATACACAGAAATGAAAAAAGAATAGACAGAAAGAGTAGATAAAAAAAGCAGTTTTGTAACGGAAAACCGTTACAAAACTGCTCTATGGCATATATAATCCTTTCCGGCATGAATCCCCGGAGATCACTAAAAACAAAAACTTATTGCATCTAAACCTCTTTGTTTTGTACGGGTTTCAATCCCATTTTTTCGGCTTTTTGAAGCATAAATGCATAGGCGGCTTCGTATTCATTGGGAATCACTCCGTCCAAAATAGCGTCTTTTATAGCACTTTTTAACGAGCCCACTTGCCTGCAAGGTCCCAGATTGAACACCTCCATAATCTCTTCCCCACTCACAGGTGGCTGGAAGTTACGGACACGGTCTTTTTCCTCCAGATCTTTCAATTTCTGCCTCACCAATTGAAAATTATTCAGGAAGCGCTGTTTACGTTCCATATTTTTCGAAGTTATATCCGCTTCACAAAGCGTCATCAGATCGTCTATATCATCTCCGGCTTCAAAAAGCAGACGCCGTACAGCCGAATCCGTCACCACATCATCCGCTATCACAATGGGACGCATGTGCAGGCTCACCATCTTCTGTACATACTTCATCTTCTCGTTCATCGGCAGCTTCATCTTCCGGAAGATATTCGGAATCATCTTTTCACCGATGAAATTATGATTATGGAAGGTCCATCCCGCTTTCGGCTCCCAACGTTTAGTCACCGGTTTAGCAATGTCATGCAACAGAGCACTCCAACGGAGCCAAAGGTTATCCGTCACTCTGCTGATATTGTCGAGTACTTCCAGCGTATGATAGAAATTATCCTTATGGGCACGCCCGTTCCGGGTCTCTACTCCCTGTAAAGCCACTAATTCAGGAAAAATCAATTCCAACAGCCCGCTCCTGTCCAGATCGATAAAACCCTTCGAAGGTATAGGTGAAAGCATGATCTTATTCAATTCGTCGGCAATGCGTTCACGTGAAATGATCTCAATCCGTTCTCTGTTACGGCAAAGAGATTCAAATGTATCATCATCGATGTAAAAATTCAGCTGGGTAGCAAAACGGATACAGCGCATCATGCGCAAGGGGTCGTCACTGAACGTTATGTCCGGATCGAGAGGAGTACGAATGATCTTCTCCTTCAAATCATTCATGCCGCCGAACGGATCGACCAGTTCTCCAAACCGCCCTTTGTTCAGGCAGACAGCCAGTGCATTGATCGTAAAGTCCCGGCGATTCTGATCGTCTTCCAACGTCCCGTCCTCCACAATCGGTTTACGGGAATCCCGTTGATACGACTCCTTCCGGGCACCTACAAACTCCACCTCCGTACCGTGACACTTCACCTGGGCCGTACCGAAATTCTTAAAAACAGAGACATGCGCACCGCGTCCCAAACGTTTTCCCAACGCTTCGGCCATCGCAATGCCACTCCCCACCACTACTACATCTATATCTTTAGAAGGACGTTGCAGAAAAATGTCACGGACATAACCGCCTACCACATAACACTCCAATCCCAACGCATCAGCCGTCTCTGAGATCTGACCGAAAATGGGCTCACTGAAATGCTGCTTCAATTCCTCCTGAGTCAACTCTATCATCTTTTATTTATCTTTTTTACAGTTATTGAAAAAGGCCTGCCTAAGCCCTCTGACGCTTTTGGCATACCCTCTTTATAGCTAATCAGTCTGCAAAGGTACAACTTTTCGCTCTTCACTTTCCACTCTTCACTCTAAATTTGTATTTTTGCCCTCTATAACAAAGAACAACAAAATGAAGAAACTGATTGTCCTGACATGTACATTGTCACTACTGACAGCTTGTGGTGACAGCATCGAAAAGAAAGCGGGTGAAAAGCTTGCCGCTGCCCGTGCAGCCTTTGAGCATAACGACTACAACGAAGCCAAGTTGCAGATCGACAGTATTAAAATTCTCTATCCTAAAGCTTTCGACACCCGTAAAGAGGGCATCAAGTTGATGCAACAAGTCGAACTGAAAGAGCAACAGGAAAGCCTGGTTTATCTCGACAGCATGCTTCAGGTCAAACAGGAAGAATTCGAAGCGATCAAGAACAAATATACTTTCGAGAAAAACGAAGAATACCAAAAAATCGGTAACTACTTCTGGCCTACCCAGACCGTAGAGAAGAACCTGCACCGCTCTTTCCTCCGTTTTCAGGTGAACGAACAGGGAGTAATGACACTGACGTCTATCTACTGCGGACCAAGCAACATCCACCACGTAGCCGTCAAAGTGATAGCACCGGACGGAAGTTTTGCCGAAACCCCAGCCTCCAACGACAGCTACGAGACTACCGATCTGGGAGAAAAAATCGAAAAAGCCGACTACAAAATGGGAGAAGACGGCAACGTCCTCAGTTTCCTCTACATGAACCGCGATAAGAAAAATATCCGTGTCGAGTATCTCGGCGAACGGAAATTCTCCACTACCATGACTCCTTCCGACCGTGAAGCACTCGTCGGTACTTACGAGTTGGCCAAATTACTTTCATCCATACGTCAGATTCAGCAAGAGAAAGAAGAAGCCAACCTGAAAATCGAATTTGTGAAAAGAAAAATGGAACAGAAAGCCCAAGAAGAGGCTGCGGAAAAACAAAGATAATAAAGCACCCCAACTGTCTGTTTCACCACGGATTAACGGATCACACAAAATACAGCTCACAAGCTATCGTATTTATTTGTCCCATCCGTCAATCTGTGGTGAACTCTTTCCGTCCTATCTATTTTTATCCCCTCCGAAAAGGCCGTCCCGATTATTCCCCACTATCCTGTCGCTATCAATGATCGACCGCCTCTCCATGCTCTCACTCTTCATCTCATGAATTTCCCCAATAATACGGAGTTCAAATTAAAATAAAGATAGCAATTTTTAGGTATTTTCAGAAACAAGTTCATTATGTGTAGCGATTACACAGACTATTCATAGTATCTATCTTTGTCCCCCGAAACATTTGAGTACATATGATAGAACGCTAATATGAAAGCAGTAATCATTTCTTTTTTTATCACCCTTTCCACCCTTACTAGTCATGCTCAGCAAAGAGATATTGTATTGACAGGAACAGTTACGGATCATCAAAACGGACCGCTTCCCGGTGCCACTATCCGCATTAAGGGTACCCAATTCGGCACAGTAACAGATACCGACGGGCATTATCTGTTACGTGGCAAATGGAAAGAAAACGATCTAATTCTTTTCTCTTTCATAGGAATGAAAGAGATACGTGTGAAATACACCGGTCAGAAGGTACAAGATGCAGCCATGCAAGAAGATCCCAAAGCACTGGATGAAGTGGTCATCGTTGCCCGGCAGAATATCAACGAATTGGATATTCGTGCCAAATCCGGCGTTGTACAACGAGTCGACGTAGAACGTCTCAACAGTAAGCCCATGATCGATATGTCCCTCGCCCTACAAGGAGCCGTACCCGGCCTGATTATTACCAATACCGGCGACCTGGGCTCCAAACCGGAAATTCGTATTCGAGGCAATTCATCTTTCCGTAAAGGAGATATGGCTAACGAACCCCTCTACGTCATGGACGGCAAAGTAATATCATCTGATGCCTTCATGACTCTTAATCCCGCCGATATTCAGGAAATAAAGGTTCTGAAAGATGCTGTGGCTTGTGCCTTATACGGAATAAAAGCAGCCAATGGTGTAATAGAAATCACCTCCCAGCGTGGCAATCCCGACGGAAGACTAACCACCAGTTACAGTTTCAATATAGGTATCACCACCCGTGGACGCAGAGGAGTCAAGATGATGGATAGCGAAGAAAAGTTAGAATTAGAAAGACGTTTACAGAATATATCGACTCCGGGATATCGATACAGTGAAGATTACTATCGGAAATATTATGCTACCGCCCCCAACCTCGACGAGCTGATCGCAGAAGGACAACAAGTACTCGACTCATTAAAGAATATCCATACCGACTGGTTTGATGAACTGATACATCGTAGCATCTACCAGCGTCATAACCTTAGCATAAAAGGAGGAACAGATAAGACATCTTATTATATATCCACCAATTATGCCAAGCAGGGAGGACGAGTACCGGGTAATGACACTCAACGTTTCACCGCCCGTATGAGCCTCGATCAGAAACTGGGAAACTGGGGATATTTTTCCTTAAGCACCGATGCAGGTTATTCGGCAACCGATACTCCCAACGGCAGTACCCATTCCCCTACAGATCTGATTTATCAACTTAACCCTTATGAAACCAAAACCGGTAAATTAATCTCCTACTCCGAAAAATCATCCGAATACACATTAAATGATTTGATGAGCCAATACCATAGTAAATCTACCGATAAACGTGGCGGAGTAAGCGGAAGTTTCAACTTAAGACCATTCAAAGGTTTGGAGATAGATGCAGTGACCGGTATCGATTTCCTTCTGAACGAAGCCCTTACGCTTGTTCCTTCCACGTCTATAGCAGAGCGGGAAATGGGAATCGCGATAGCCGAACGTGGAAAATTAACAAAAGAAAAAAATACAACGACCAATATTTCCTCCAATATACGTATCACTTACAACAAGACATTCGCCGGAAGACACGACCTGACAATCGGTGGGAACATGGACTACTACCTGACCCAGACAGATAACATATCTGCCACCGGATACGGAGTGGGGACACAAATGTCACTAAACGCAATCAACCACTCCATCACCGGAGCCCGGAAGCCGACAGCCAGTTCGCTTCTGGACAAAACGGCTCAGTTAGGATTCGGGGTAGTCATGGGCTACAGTTTCGATTCCACCTATGACCTTTTTGCTACTTACAAAGCCGACGCTTCTTCCGTTCTCCCTCCAGACAAGCGCTGGAATGCAGCATGGGCCGTAGGCTTGGGGTGGACCCTCAGCCGATACCCTTTCCTGAAAAATAATAAGGTCATCACTCTCCTGAACCTGAAAGGTTCCCATGGACGTATGGCAAACCTATCCGGAGTATCTGCCTCCGCCACAATCGGCACCTTCAGCTACTCCACCAATTATTACGGAAATGCCCGTCTGCTACAGTTACTCGGATTTTATAATACCGATCTGAAACCGGAACAGACTTCCACAACAGACTTCAGTCTATCCATCGAATTCTTCAAACGGCTGACATTAGGTCTCAATCTCTACCGCCGCGAAACGAGTGATGCACTGCTGGACGTCCCCATCCCCCTTTCCAACGGTTTCAATACCATGAAACGTAACATCGGTGTATTACGCAATGAAGGCTATGAACTGAACGCCGCAATAAAAGTGCTCGATACACCGGACTGGCGTGTATCTTTACGCGGTTCACTGGCCTACAACCGTAATAAGGTAATCAGCCTGTACTATACCGACCGTTTATACACCAGCGAAACCGCCCTGACTCCCGACTATGAAGTCGGAAAAGCTTATAACATGCTTTATGGGCTGAAGTCATTAGGCATAAACCCTATCACCGGTCTTCCGGTATTTCAAGGAGCCGATGGAAGTGAAATTCCCCCGACACAAAATCCGGCCAGAGAAAACTTCATCGTTTTAGGACATAGCACTCCTCCCTATAGCGGTACATTCAACCTGAATTTCTCCTATCGGAATTTCGATTTGGATATGGACTTTTACTATGTGTTCGGCGGCATTAAACCCTACAATTATTCTTATGTCCGTTCAGCCGACAGTGCCAATAAGAATGCCATTCAAAAGCAATTAGAAAACATGTGGTTCCACCGAGGAGATGAAGGAAAAATATACCATTCTCCATTTTACATATCTCCTGCCAATGCTTCACTCCAACAACCCAATACAGAAACCGTCGGGAAAAGCGATTATCTGAAATTGGCCATGTTGTCGCTACGCTACCGGGTTCCACACACCTTTCTGGAGAAAAATTGTCATTTCATAAAATATGCCAATATCGCCTTTCAGGCATCCAACCTTTTTATGATTACTCCTTATAAAGAGTCCGATCCCGAAACAGGTTCATTGGCCGGAGCTATGCAGCCCGTATTAACCATCAATCTTAGTTTGACCTTCTAAATACAAGTAATATATGAACCTGAACCCAATAATAAATAATTTCCAACGCCCAATACGCAAAGTACAAATCTGTTGCATATTGATATTCAGTTGTGCAGCCTGTTCGCTCAATATCCCCTACGAGAATCAGTATTCAGATCCGGATGCCATTACCACAGTAACTGCCGCACGCGAACTATTGGCATCAGCCTATGATGCAATTCCCAAACCGGAATTCAGTTTATCCGTATTGAGCGACGACTTCCAGCCTACTTTTTTAATAAACTTGAATGCCGACCTGAATAACCTGTATAAATGGCATCCTAAACCGATGGAGGACTTATCGAACTCTCTGTGGGAAAAATATTACTCAGCCATAGCCATAGCCAATACGGTACTGGAGCGCATCCATTATGTATCCCCTATTTCAGACAGTGACAAGCAAGAGTTGCAATGTATCGTTAGCGAAGCGAAAACCCTAAAAGCGTATTGTTACTTCAATCTGCTCAGACTTTTTGCCCCCACCTATCCGGAAGGTCCCGAAAAAGACGGAATCATCTTAAAAGAGCGGTTCGAACTTGCTTTTCTAAAACGCTCGAGCATCAGTGAATGTGTGAATGCTATCCGCCAATTGCTGACCGAAGCAGTTACCGTAGACAACCGTCCTTCACAGGTCTACTGGTTTTCCCGGCAAAGTGCTTATTATCTATTGGCAGCCTTAGAACTCTATGCCGAAAATTACGATAAAGCCGAAGAATATGCCTTAAAAATCCTGTCTTCAACCAATGCATACGATGTCCTGGCCCCCGTACATTATAAAAAACTATGGGAACAAGAACCATGCGAGGAATGTATTTTTTCTCTGCATACCACCAATTCATATTATACCGATATGAATTACGAAAGGAAGAAAGGAGACTACTTCACGATCAACTCCACACTCACCCAATTATATACTGCCAATGACATCCGTTACGAAGCAACGGTCTATCCCCAAGAAATGCCTGGTGAAAGCATCGGCGAGACCTTACCGGTACTATATCTGGGAAAATACAACAAACAGAACTGGAATTATAAGCCTATACAATATATCAACAAACTTCGTGTATCCGGCATCTGTTTTATTCTTGCCGAAGCCTATTGTCAAGACCAGAAAGGTCACGATGCATTGGCCCTGGAAGTAATAAACAACTACCTGGCCCAACGTGAAGCTCCCTTGCTTGACACATCACTTTCCGGCGCTCCCCTATTGAAAGCTATCCTTCAGGAAAAGTGGAAAGAATTTGCCGGTGAAGGTGAACGTTACTTTGATTTAAAGCGCTATCGGAAAAGCCTGCTTTCCGATTGGAATCTCTCTGCCACAATGAAAAATAAACCAATCAAACCAGATGATTACCGCTGGCTTTTCCCCATTCCGAAAGGCGAATATCTATATAATGAAAATATATCGCAAAATGCAGGATGGACCAAAATCGAAAAATAAACAAAATACTAAACTAAATGAAAACTAGAATGAAAAAACTGTTTATCTACACAGTAGGCATCTGCCTACTGCCTGCTTTCACGTCATGCAAAGACGATAGAGAAGAAAATAAATATACAGGAATCAACAAAATCTACCTGTCTGCCGACCCCCCGGTTATTACCGAGTCCGAAAACATTCCATTAACAGTAAATGTAGATTTAACATTGACCTGTGAACAGGACCTCGTACTCAACTTTGAATTGCCCGATGATAAAAACGGAGTTCTAAAATTAGAGAACAATCCCGTCACGATTAAAGCCGGAAAACGTTCTGCAACATTCGAAGTAGTTTCCAACCAAAAGAATTTATTAACCGAGGATACATACTTTCAGGTCGGAATTTCTCAATTCCCCACCGATAATTTAATGTTAAACGAAACATTGCAGGTACGTGTCAAGCCTAACCCTAAAATTCCGGAATTGTCCCCTCAGCAAAAAGCGTTAATCAAAGGTTATAAGACCAAATACGGCATTGACCTGAATAAATGGCTCGGAGTCCTCTCTTGCCATACCACTGTGCAAAGCCCTGCAGATGGGTATCTCCAACCCTTTGCAGCAGCATTTACGAAAGAATATGATGGCAAGACCGTCATCACTCTCAGTGAGCAGGCCACAGAAGACATGCCGGTATTAAAAATGACAGACAATCCATTCGGACTGACCGAATATTTATACTTTGTACTCCGTTCCGAGACCGTAGCAGATCCGGAATTCTGGACTCAACAGCCGGAACCGCAAAAACTGATGAAACTACTCAACTGGAATAAAGAAAGTAAAGAGACATTTGCCGTATCATTGGATGCAATCAGACTCAAAGACATCACTTCCACTTCAACCCGGCTGGAATATCTGGGTCCGGGAAAAAACTATTATGGAGCTCCTATTACCATCGTTCCATTTACCTACCAATTCAGTGCTTTAGACCGTCAAAACAAGCTCCTGGAAAGTGGAAACGCAGAAATTAAAGAGATCAATGACCAGGGAGCTTCCGCAGATCCGGCTTACTACCTCAACTGCTACGATCTTGTCAATTCCGACTACTATGATACCCCCGAAAACTTTATCAAATCCACCGGAAACATAGACTTTGCCACAGATAAAATGACTTATCAATTTCTCCTGAGCCATGCTAACGCCGGAGGATATACACGCATAACCGTAGTTTATGAAAAGAAATAATAAAAACAGATATTTATACATAGCAGCTATATTCATAGCTGCTATGCTCCCATATACAGCCTGCCCGCAATCCACTCCAATCCTTCTTCCACCCGGAACGGTAGAGGGACGCCTTCCCAACGGACTGCACTATCTTATCCTGCACAATGCTTCTCCGGCATCCAGAGTAGAGTTCAGGCTGATCATGCGGGTAGGTTCCGTACAAGAAACAGAGCAAGAGAAAGGTTGTGCCCACTTCCTCGAACACATCACTTTCGGCGGTACCCGTCATTTTCCTAAACGCTCTTTAGTAGAGTACCTCGAGTCCTTAGGAATGAAGTACGGACAAGATATCAACGCTTTCACCGGTTTCGACCGTACAATCTATATGTTCGCAGTTCCCACCGATTTTGCCAAAGACGAAGCTCTCGATCGTTCATTACTAATCCTGCACGATTGGTTGGACGGTGTCACTATAGATCCGGAAAAAGTAGAGAATGAAAAAGGAATCATTCTTGAAGAACTACGCGGATTCGACCCGGAAGACGATTTCTATCCGCTCAAAATCGGACAAGGCATATTCAGTCACCGTATGCCTTTGGGCACAACAGACGATATCCGCAAGGTCACCCCGCAGGTGCTCAAAAATTATTATCATAAATGGTATGTGCCCTCTTTGGCAACATTGGTCATTGTAGGCGACATATCTCCCCTGGAGATCGAATCTAAAATCAAAGAACGTTTCAAATCCTTGCCCGGACGTCCGGTCAATGACTTCCGGAACTACCCGTTAGAGTACACCCGGGGAATTCATTTGGCCTCCATACGAGACTCTCTGCAACCCCGTACAAAGGTCGAACTAATGATTCCACACCCTTGCACAGTAGAGCGTACCATGGAAGACGCCATAGCAAAGGAGAAAGGGCGCCTGCTCGTCAGTGCCATTTCTTCACGATTCCGTGCACGAAAACTAAAGACCGATGTTACAGACCAATGGTATTTAAGTGACAAGAACCATTTTGTTCTGACAGTGGAAGGAGAAAACAGAAAAGAAATACTTACATCTATTTCTACAACCGTATCTCTGTTGAATGATCTGATACGCAACGGATGGCAAGAGGACGAATTACAAGATATTAAAAACAATTTTTGCCGCCGGATGAAATTGTCCACCGATGCCCCGTCACGTCCTTCCTCCATGTGGTGTGACGATTTTGCCGATTACGTTATATCGGGAGACCGCTATCTGACCGATCCATCCCAACAGCAGCAACTCAAAGAAGCCATGTCCCGTGTCTCCGGCCAATCTTTGCAAACATTGCTCAAGGAGTGGATGTCTTACCGTGAAGAAACTCTATTAGTAGCCTGTTCAACCCATCCGGGACTGGGAGCCCCGTTATCGGAAACCGAAATAGCGTCGGCATGGGCCCAAGGCGAGCAAGTCGAATGCACTCCCTTTCTTTATTTCCGTCCTGAAAAACAAGAAGAGATCGACATTGAGACTCCTCCATGTCTGGCAGCCCGTTTTCCTTTCGATCCTGCATCCGTATTACGACAAACAGAATATCCGCAAAACAGGATTCGTGAAGTAGAACTGAAGAACGGCATACGGTTAGTCCTCAAACCTACCCTCGAAGCAGATTCCACCCTGCTGATCACTTCTTTTGCCCCTTTCGGCACTTCTTCCCTATCCGATGAAGAATATCCTTTATTAGAGGGATTTGCCGGATACATAGATATGGGAGATATCGCAAAAGTAGATGGACAAGTTTTGTCCGATTACCTCTTCCGGAAAGAAATCTCACTTTCCATGGCAGTCGAAAATCACTGGCATGGCTTCATAGGCATGTCTCCCACTGCAAATGCTCCCGAGCTATTCAATCTGATTTATGAAAAGATATTCGATCCCGAATTAAAATATGACGAATTTGAGGAAATACGCCAGGACCTTTTAGAAAATCAAGACAAAGAAACGATATTGGAGAAAATGCTTCAACGAAGTCCTGACCGGTTATTATCTGCCCGCATAAACGAGTTGACCGGAACCGGTTTCGCCCGCTCTTCCCAAAAGCTTTCGTCCGAACAAATCAAAAATCTGAATCTGGATTCCATCGCAGCTTTTTATAAAAAGCTCTATACGAATCCCCAAGGAACCACCTATGTCATTTGCGGCAATTTCAATGCGGACACTCTCATGCAGCAGTTTGTCTCCGTTTTCGGACGTATTCCTGTTTCGTCACATTTGTCCCGATTTTCTTATCCGCATTTCAATTTTCCAGTCAGAAAGCATATAGAAGGCTTTCCCAATGATAATGACACTCAGACACTGTTCGACTATCTTCTCCCCGGCCACTATCAACCGGGATTAAAAAACACACTCACTTTAAAATTGATGCGTGACCTTATTCGCAACCGTTTGATCTCCGTCCTCAGAGAACAAAAATCCCTTGTCTACTCTCCTTACATTTCATTAATGTATGAAGGCATCCCACAAGGAATTTTCTACTTTGACATCAATGCATCCGCCGATAACGATAACATGCCTCAAATAGAACAGTTGCTGAAAGAGATTCTCCACCAATTAAAACAGCAAGAAGTGGATAATGAAGAACTGAATACCCTTAAACGTTCATTTCTGATAGCCAAACGCGAAGCGTTAAACGAAGAATCACCTTCTGCCTGGCGAACCGCCCTGGTCGGTTTACTAAAAAACGGTGAAACCATCAGCGACTTCGATCACTACGAACAATGTCTCGACAGCATCACTCCCGCCATGCTCCGCGAAGCATTCCGTCGCTATCTGGATACCGAGAATTATATCCTTTTATATTTAAGCAAAAACAAACTGAAAAATGATACTTCAAACCATTAAACAGATTTCATGCCTGCTCTGCCTGTGCTGTTTCCTTCAGCAGTCAGCCTTCTCTCAGGATGATAAGGACAAACCGGCCTATACCCTGTTCGACAACACAGGAAAACAAATCAGCTACGGAGAATTAATCAAACGACTCTCCGGCTATGATGTTATCTTCCTCGGGGAACTGCATAACTGCCCCATCACCCATTGGCTGGAATTCGAAATAACCCGTTCCATCTATAACATTCATAAAGATCAACTGATGCTGGGAGCCGAAATGTTCGAAAGTGACAATCAACTGATTTTTGACGAATACATGCAGCAAAAGATCTCTTACGACCGCTTTGAGGCCGAAGCCCGTCTATGGGATAATTACCGGACTGACTATTATCCGGTTGTTTTCTTTGCCAAAGAACATCACATTCCGTTCATTGCAACCAATATCCCGAGACGCTACGCCAACATTGTAAAAAATAAAGGGTTCGAAGCACTCGACTCGTTATCCGAGGAAGCCAAACGATATATAGCTCCTTTACCGATCGATTTCGAATATGATGAAGCCCAAAGCGCAGCAGCTTTCAGTATGATGAATATGATGGGAGGACGCCGGGCCGGCGACAATCGGAAGTTGGCACAGGCACAAGCCATAAAAGATGCTACAATGGGATGGTTCATAGCCCGTAATATCAAAAATAAATTCCTGCATATCAACGGCAGTTATCATTCCAACCGACAGGGAGGCATCATCCCTTATCTGCTCCGTTACCGCCCCAATACGAGTATAGTGACGGTAACCTCGGTACGTCAAGAGTCCATCCGGAAACTGGATGACGACCATAAAGGCTTGGCAGACTTTTACATCTGCGTACCCGAAGACATGGTAAACAGTTACTAACTACCGAAGCCTTCGTCCCCCCCTGGATAAAATATCTGCCTCTTCTTCGGCATCAATATCGTTTTTTAAATCACTATATCGATACCGGAGAAGAGGATCATCGCTTTGGTATTTCATTTTTTGTATAACCTAAGTTCAAACAAAATTCTTATAAAGCGTTCATTTCAAGCAAAATTCAACATCAAGGTGCGATTTTGGTCTGGAAATAAAGCTACGGAAAGTTCTTGCTATTCAGTCACTATTGATATTCGTACAGCGTTCATTCCACGCATACCGCGCTCTATTTCAAATGTCACTCTATCACCTTCCGCAATTGTCGTAGGGGCAGAAGAGATATGGAAGAAATACTTTTCGCCATTATCCGCATCCTTCACAAAGCCATAGCCTTTCGCGGCATTAAAATACTCGATACGTCCCATAAGGGGAGCCACTTCCACATCCTCTTGTTTGGGTACAGAAACCTCGATATGAGAGGCATCCACTTCTTCCTCAAGCCTTTCCTGCGGCACTGAATGCAAAACACCGAACTGGTCGACATATGCAATCATATCCTCAAAAGAACTCGGACCGTTACTTTGGCGTTCCTCTTTACGTTGTTGCTTCTCCTTACGTTTCTGCTCCTTTAGCTTCTCCCGGTCACGTTTACTTGTTGTTATTTTTTTTACCATTCAATAATTTTATGTCTGAATCAATACCGCCTGTTCTTTTACATGTTGATTGCCGGATAGGCAGTTTTATGTCACACACACCAATAAACAAACGATTTCATCATTATATCCAGATCATACGCTACGCCGAATGCCAGCAGCACATAGGCGCGATGCTTTTATCCTGAACAAAGCAGCAAATAATGATGTCGATTGGGGAATGCCATAAGCCGCAGAATGAAGCGGAAAACAATCACGCACAAAGAAGATTTCAGTATAAACCCAATGTTAGTAACGGCAAATATACACATATTATTCGGTTATTCCTAATTCTCCGGTCCCAATCGTGATGGAACCGGAATTGCCAGATAGCGCAATCACTTAACGGCACTATCCAGATCGACCTTCTCTATCAGTTCCTGATCCTGCCAATAAGGTATTACCTTTAAATGTTACAACCTTCCTACTATTATGGCAGGGTGAGTACAGAACTTCTCAGCAAAGTAACGGATATTTCCCATGATAATTACTTATCGCAACTATATACTTTATTATACCAACGATTGTGTATAATGATTAGTTGTACCAATAATAAAGAGTTCATCCAAAGGTTTACTTTTACTCGCCGTACTTATTCTCTTGATTTAGCAGAAGAAACACAAAACACGCCACAATATCTGCCAAACTGACAGACATTGTGGCATTAAAGATTATTCATATTAATTGGCACTGTTTTTGAAAGTTTTATCAGTGTCATCGGCATTCCGTTTTGCTTAAAATTCATTTTTGGGATATAACGGCAGTTTACACCTATCTTTCTGAAATCAAGATGGCGGAGTTCCTTCCGTTGAAAAGGAAAATTCACATGTTTAACTAAGGAAAAATGTTATTATGGGTATCAAAACAGGTCCAAAAAGAATTGCTATTTCCACAGGAAAACCTGACCGTCGTCAAAGAGACAACAAGCAGACCCCAGGAAATACACCATCTTTGAAACCCCATATTCATAAAAAGGGGGATTAAACTCCAAATAAAAACGGATGCCTTTGTCTGACATCCGTGGAGTAAAGTGTAAATGTTTTCATCCTTATCGTGTATTAGCACGATTTTGAGGTCTATCAAAGCCACTGTCATTTTGGCACTATGACGGTGGTTTTTTTTCATAATGGTACAAATGTAACGTATCAAGATGAAATAGGTTGTGTTACTCTGAAAAAAATAAGATTTATTGTTATTAAATTATGCCATTCTACAACATCTGATTTCAACCAATTTTCGAGAAAACTTAATCGTTTTCTTCATTTGTTGTTTCTTCTTGTTTCTCTTCTGATTAGTTGTCTGCCAATTTAGCAATTTCTATCTGCAACGCATTTTCTAACATTTCATTCAGGATTTCTGTAAATGTTTCCATTTCAATACAATTTTGATTTGATAGAATATGTATTTACTCTCATAAAACAAATAAAAACTGATATTTCAGTACATCTAATCACATGATAATCTGGAGTTATAAAGTTTTCTTGTGAAAATTCTTAAGATTCTTCTCTAAAACTGAAATTATCCTCCCATTGCATGTATAATTTCTCTATTAATCAATAATTGTACACATGGAAACATTCCATTCATTACTTGATATTATAGAAACTCTTGATGCCGAAGAGCTATGTTTGAGGATTCCAATCTTCCGTTGAAGAAATGGTTCTATGCTATTAGTGTGTTTTTGACCTACAAAAGATGAATTAGTAGTGCTCAATTAACATGTAACTCAAAAGACATCATGGTTTATGTTACATCGCATCCTTCATAACATAAAGGACGATGATGCGACTTTTGAAGAACATACGCAAGTTGGTGAAAACTATGCCGGTGGCAGAACCAGCGAGAAAGACCAAAGGCGCAAGAATCATAAAAGCGGTAAAAAGAGTATGGGACATTCTTTGGCACAGAAAACCATTGTTATGGGTTTATTGTCCAAAGGAAAAGTTTATGCATAAGTTATTGAAGATGCAAATGCTAAAGACTTAAGGGGTATTATAGACCGATTGGTCAAAAAAGGTTCTACTGTTATTTCTGATAGCTGGAGCGGTTACCACAGTGTAAAGGATAGTTATACACATGAGGTTGTACAACATAGCTTAGGTATCTATGTAAACAAGAAAGGTTTCCATACTAACTCAATCGGAGGATTCCGGGGCCATCTTAAAAGGATGATTACAGGGGTTTATTATGTAATGAGCCCCAAACATCTACCGAAGTATTGTAAAGAATCAGCATTTAGATACAGTACCTACAAAATTTCCGACGGAGAACGCTTAAGCTATTCTTACAGCAACCAACGGAACGCTTGTACTATGGAGAGTTGCTGATGAAACCAGAATAGACGTGGGAATAAAATGGAAAACAATTATATAAGTAGTCTGTGATATTGTCTTTGAGATGTTTGTCTGTTTCCTCCTTTTTCATTTACTTTTTACACTAATTAAAAAAGGAAGTATAAGAACAGATATAATTTCCAAAAGACATATTGCATAACTTGCAGACAATTATTTGATTTGGTAAAATCTGAAAAATTTTAAAATGAAATTCAAAATAATGAGTCTAAGCATAGTTTGTATCCTTAACTGAGGATGCAGACTGCTTTTTCTTATTTGAACTTCGGGCTTGCCAGAGCCCTACCAATCAAAGAGAAAGAGCATATTTGTACCCTTTTCTTGTATCTACTCATTTGATGCTCCCCTAAAGGCAAAATTTCAAAAACTCTTCTCAAAAAGTCCATAATACATATATCAAATATTAATTATTAAAGAAAGGAGAAACCTATGGGTAAAATCTCAACACGAGCGTTTTGTAATACACTCAAAGCCGGTGCATTTCGTTCGGAACTAACCCGATGTCCGACAAGAAGTGAAATTGAGAATGCGGGACTAAAGGTTGTTAGTACATATGCCACAAGGCAGTTAGTGATGGAAGAAAGTTTCATTAGTCCCAATTATGTAATAATAGCGAGAAATGCTGGTTACATAGAAAAAGTAGAAATCTAAAATAGAAGGAGAAAATGCCAAAGGTACAACTCGTTTTCTTCATATAATCTCATCCCAGTAGTTGCGGGATAATTCATCAAAATATGAAAACAAAAAACTTTTATGTGATGGTGATTTGCACCAATTTATCGTTAATTGGATGCGACAAGGAAGAAATAGATGAACCAGTAACACCTCCCATTGAAAAACCAGATGAAACTATTGCTTCACCATCTGCCAATGACATTATTAAAATTAAAACAGGAGATATAAATATAATAATAGGAACAATTAATTGGCAAAATATTACTTATGGTAATGGAAGATATGTAGCTGTGGGACGTAGTGGATATATTGCATACTTCATAGATGAAATGAACTGGACATCTAAGCAAGTAAGTAGTAACTGTGCGTGAAATGATATTACTTATGTCAATGGGAAATATGTAGCAGTTAGTGGCGATAATTCTATTGGGTATTCGTCCGATGGTGTAAACTGGACAGCCAAACAAGTAATAGGTATGTATTTATATGGAATGACATATGGCAACGAAAAATATATAGCAGTAGGTGGCAGTAGTAGTATTAGTTATATTTGTTATTCCACAGACGGTGTAAACTGGACGACAAAACAAGTTTCTTGTCGTTATTTATATGGTGCTACATATGGCAATGGTAAATATATAGTAGTGGGTGATGGAAGATATATTGCTTATTCTACTGATGGAATT
The DNA here is from genome assembly GCF_000159855.2 of Bacteroides sp. 3_2_5. Taxonomy (NCBI): domain Bacteria; kingdom Pseudomonadati; phylum Bacteroidota; class Bacteroidia; order Bacteroidales; family Bacteroidaceae; genus Bacteroides; species Bacteroides sp. 3_2_5. Next base: position 233,325 of record NZ_JH636043.1, read on the forward strand.
AATCGGACATCTAAGACCGTGGGATCAAGTTCGTGGCAGAGTACTGTTTATGGTAATGACAAATATGTAATGGTTGGTAATAATGGCTATATTGTATATTCTACAGATGGCATAAATTGGGCAACAAAAATATTTTCAAGTAATAGTGAATTGTGGGAAAGCGTCGCTTATAGTAATGGGAAATATATTGCTGTAGGGTATAATGGTTATATTGCTAGTTCTGCTAATGCTGTAAACTGAACAATAAATAAAAAAGAAAGTGTACGCTTAAACGGAGTCTGCATTTATCAATAGAATCTTTGCGATATGCCATAGTTCTCGAATAACATATCAAAGTATTAGTAGGGTATGCTGGAAAACTGGCATGCCCTTCGTATTGTCTTGAAAGAAAACTGTAACAGTTAATTAAGCAATTTACGGAAGAGAATTATGAAAATATAAACTCAATATTCTATTTTTAATAAAATTATTCATATATTTGCTACCATCAAATAATGAAGATGAATAATAAGATTAAAATAGCAATTGGTATTATCATGGTTTTTACATTATGCATGATAACTTACTGCTATAGAGATAAACTCAATATTATCACATATATTTCAATAGTTGGTAGTTATGCTTCTCTATTTGGTATATGGATTTCTTATTTGCAGATAAGATCTGTCAAAGAAATAGCCGAGATTACGCAACAATCTATTGAACAAAACATCTCAGAGGTGAATCAGTATTTATCCTATTCTGATATTTCTAAAACCATTAAAATAATTTGCGAAATAGAAAATTATATTCTTATTTCCAAGTTAGAACCTGCGTTGATAAGAATGAGAGACTTAAAATTGGCATTAATACAAATAAGTCAAAATGGAAGATTAATCAAAGAAATAGAGAAACAAAAAATATTAAAAAACCATATCACTAATTTAGGTATTGATATTGCGAATATTAATGAATATATAATGAATCAACATCAACTTGATTTTAAAGTGATTCATCAGAATTTAGAAAATGCGACAACGTATTTAGCCGAATTAGAAAGTAAACTAAAATATCAAAAATTATGATCCCACAAAATTATCAAGCCCTGATAGATAAATTGATACTGGGCACAAATATGAAGAAAATATCATGGAAGAAGACAAGTAGACAGACTGAATTCCAAACATCAGTTGGTTCTGGTACAATTACAACAGATAATTGGAAGGATGATACAACTGATATGACATATGTGGATTTTGTTATTTGGAATGATGAAGGAGAAGCCATTGATAGTATATCCGCATTTAAAGGAGATGAAGATTATGATTCGATAATGCAACTCCATGAATGTGCAAGAAGAGCATATTTGAAAATCGATGAAACTATCAATGATATAATGAATCATCTTGATTTTTAACATACAATATTAAAACGGGATATTGATTGAAGTGATAAAAGGATGTGTCAAGTTCTAAATGAAATAACTCTGGAATATTGAACTATCCTTTATTTTTTTTATGAAGTTCAACCAGTCATTATACACAATCGTTGGTACAATAAAGTATATAGTTGCGTTAATTTATACCTGAGCATATCAGTAGATATTGATTCCTCAAGAGGCTCAAAGATATTATATAAAAACAGCCGGAATCACCTGTTACGGTAATCCCGGCTGCCGCCTAAAACACGAATAACCGCCGTTACCCGTTTTCCGTAGCAGACCACAACAGCCTGCTGTTTCTTTCTATCTCCTGCAATTTCATCGCCAAATCATCATCATCCTCTATCGAAAACGATTCACCATAACGCATCACTTTCGTATCCTCCCTACCCGAACAGAGATATGTATACCACTCCTTTCTCAACAACATACGGCTGTAATTCAACGCTCCGTCACCATTGTAACCGAACAAGGAATATAGATTCAGCATCAGCCTGCATCCCGATTCCCGCAAGTGCAGATAGTCTTCCGTTCCCCAATAAAGCGAACGTTCCGGTTGCATCAGGACAGGAATATAACCCGACTGGCAGATGGCATGAATCATCTCACTGAGTCCTTCCGGCTGTTGTAAAGGAGACACATCTACCAGCAACTCCTTCCACCCTCCTATCGTCAACAAATCTCCCTTCTCCAACAAAGCCGGAAATCCTTCATCCAAACGATATCTTGCCGACAAACGCAGAGAGATATTACCGGAGTATTGCTGCTGTAAATATTGAAAGGCATCTTTCAGAAAAGAAAAAACATTCCCTTCATTTTCCACCTTTACCGGAGGTACACAGTAGATCTGCCTGACACCTTGCTGTTCAAGATAAACCAACAATTCCAACGCCTTATCCCCAGGCAAAGCCCATGCATCCGTATTAGGAAGTAAATAAGGCTGAAAATCGGTATGTACCAAAGAAGAGAGAATCATAAATTTAAATCTTTCAACCGGGGATGCCTGCTGTCCTTCTCCGAGAGAATCACACGATCTGCCGGAATACGCCAGTCAATACCCAAATCCGGATCATCCCAGGTAATGGCACCCTCACTATGCGGAGCATAAAAATTATCACACTTATACTGAAAAACGACTTCCTCGCTCAATACACTGAATCCATGTGCCAACCCACGGGGAATGAAAAATTGACGATGATTATCCTCCGTCAACTCTACTGCCACATGTTGTCCAAATGTAGGAGATCCTTTACGGATATCAACAGCTACATCCAATACCGCTCCTTTCACTACACGCACCAATTTACTCTGAGCAAAAGGGGCCTGTTGAAAATGTAAACCACGAAGTACACCATAACTCGATTTACTTTCATTATCTTGGACAAATGTAGTCTTGCATACTTTTTCCTCAAACTCCCTCTGATTAAAAGATTCAAAGAAATATCCCCGGTCATCTTTAAAAATACGGGGTTCGAGGATAACAACCCCATCGATAGCAGTCTTTATTACATTCATTTCAAACCAAGTTCCTGTATCACTTTCAACAAATACTGTCCGTACTGGTTCTTCAGCATGGGCTTTGCCAATTCACGCATCTTATCGGCACTGATCCAACCTTGTCTCAAAGCAATTCCTTCCAAACAAGCTACTTTCAATCCCTGACGTTTTTCTATCACTTCAATAAAAGTAGATGCTTCACTTAAAGAATCATGCGTACCGGTATCCAACCAGGCAAAACCACGACCTAGCAACTGGACTTTCAGTTCCTGATCTTTGAGAAATTCCTGATTCACTGTCGTTATCTCCAATTCTCCGCGTGCAGAGGGCTCTATTTTTTTTGCTATTTCCACCACCTTATTCGGATAGAAATAAAGCCCTACCACTGCATAATTAGACTTCGGTTCCTCAGGCTTCTCTTCCAGACTCAAGACATTTCCTTCTTTGTCAAATTCAGCCACTCCATAACGTTCCGGATCACTTACCCAATAACCGAACACCGTTGCCTTTTGCTCCACCTCTGCCATACGTACAGCTTCATTCAGCATACGGGTAAAACTCTGCCCATAGAAGATATTATCTCCAAGCACCAAACAGACCGAATCACTCCCAATGAATTCCTCACCAATAATGAATGCCTGAGCCAAACCATCCGGAGAAGGTTGTTCCGCATACTCTAAACGTATTCCGTAATCAGAACCATCTCCCAGTAAACGTCGGAAAGCAGGAAGATCATCCGGAGTAGATATAATCAAGATTTCACGGATACCGGCAAGCATCAACACCGAAATCGGATAATAAATCATCGGTTTATCAAAAATGGGAAGAAGCTGCTTACTAACTCCTTTGGTGATGGGGTACAGACGAGTACCGGAACCACCGGCTAAAACAATGCCTTTCATAAGTGCACTACTATTATTTTATAAAGAATTCGGTTATTTTATATAAATATCTGATTGACAACATAAAAACATTACTTTTCACACCATTTTCTCTAAAAGAGCGTAAATGTTCTTTCATTATTCGTATATGACTACCAATGCCATTTGTACTAACTCCACCTAAACGCATTGTTACCATATCCAAAGGAATATATTTAATAGAAATTTTATCAACATATATATATCTTAACAATAAGTCGAAGTCAGCACAGATTTTATAATCTATTTTATATAGTCCATATTTAAAGAAACAATATTTTCGGCAATAGAAACTTGGATGAGCTGGCATAAATCCATATTTCATTAAAACAGGTTTAAATATTCTAGATGAATAATAGCGTACAAACTTATTTAAGTTATCTGCTTTGACAAAATGTACATCACCGTACACCGCATCCAAAGATTTATTCTCAAATTCAGCAACCACACGACTTAAAACAGTTTGTGACGTATAAAAATCATCAGAATTAAGAACTCCAATTATATCCCCTGTTGCCAACTGAATACCTTTATTCATTGCATCATATAACCCCCTATCTGTTTCACTTATCCACTTTAAATTTCCATTAAACCGACATTCGAACATCTTTATTATCTCAATCGTATTATCTTGAGATCCACCATCTACAATTATATATTCTACATTGGAATAAGACTGAGATAAGACAGAAAGTACGGTATCAGTCAGAGTATTTCCACTATTATATGTCGCTGTTATAATCGAAACTCTAATTTTCTCTTGAGTAAGTGCCATATTAAATATATGCGATATTTCATTTTAAAGTACAACGATGTATTATTTTTCAATCCACCAGTAGAGGTATTCCCCAAATGTCGCCTGTAACATATTAACTTTTCTGGAATAATCTTATAAGAAAAGCTTGAAGCAGCTATTAAAAAAATCCAATTATCATGTGTACACAATTTATGATTAGGAGGAAAAGGGATAGCAATATCTAATATTTTTCTTTTAAAAGCATAACAACATCCTAAAAAACTAAATTTATATACATTAGCCCAAAATGAAACATAAGAATTTCGCTGTTTTATATAAGATTCAAACATAAAATTTCCTGAATTATCTATGATACAAGCATCTGAAACAATAAAATCATATTTCTTTAAATAATTTAAGCTTATATCAACTTTATCTTTTTTCCAAATATCATCCTGATCTGCTATAAATATTATTTCTCCAGTCGCTTTCTTCAAAGCATTCTCAAAGTTCGATGTATATCCCTTATCATTTTCATTTAAATAAATTTTTATCCTTGGATCTCGAAAAGAACGTATCAAACTCAGTGTACAGTCAGAGGAATGATCATCTGAAATTATTATCTCATCAAAATCAGTCAGTTGAGATAATATAGTTTTAAGTTGCTCTACAATAAACTTTTCACCATTGTAAGTAGCAATACAAACAGAAATTAAAGGGCGAATCATAAAAATATAAGCTCTTTGTGATATACATTTACAGACATCAGCAAAGAATAATATAGGAAGATTACTAATAAAGATTGTTTGTGAGTTCTAAAAAGAAAACACGCTATCGGAAATAAGAAAATCTCAATAATGCCAAACAGTTCTGAAATTCGGTACCCCAATAAAGGAGTTATTGAAGATAATGCGGGAAATAAGAACAAAGATAAGCCAAAAATCTTCAAATAAATAGTAAAATATTTATCTTTTCTTTCAAAAAAAGTATATTTTGTCAAAAAGAAATAATATATCCCTAACTTAAACAAGTAATAAGGATTAAATAAATTAACTTGAGAAAACCCATCTTCTCCCATCTCTTCCAACGCCTTATACATTTGCATCTTTTCTCTGATAACATCAATAGGAATCATAGAAATAACATTGATATTAAATACATGTAGAAACAAACCTAACATAGGAAACAATCCCCACAAAACAATCCTTTTTTGTGTTAGACCAGTATTTGTCACAGGTAATAATAGTAGTGCAAATAAACTTGAAAAATGAAATAAAGCTGCCACAAAAACGAAAAGCAAAAATTGTTTATAACACTTGTTTGCCAATACAGGAAAAGATAATAGTAATAATCCAGATGCTACGCCTGCCCTGATCTGGGTTATCTCGTGTAATAATAAAAAATTAGAAAAATAAATCAACAAAGCGACGAGCTGAAAACTACTATATTTTCTAATAGCCCAAAATTTAAGCCCAATTCCTAATGTCGCATATAGTAAAAATAAAAAAGCAGGAGGCAAACTAAAGTTTCTTATCACCAAACTAAAAAAAAGAAAAGTAGGTTCACTTATAGTAGTATTATCATATATTGCATTAAAATAATTCTGATAATCATGGTCTACATTTTCTGCACGAAATCCTACAACAAGCACCAGAATACAGCAAAAAAATAAATAGGAAACAGTGGAATATTTATAATTTAAAGAAGAAGTGTATATTTTAACACAAACAAAAAATGAAATTACATTAATCAATATAAATATAAACATAAACCAAGCTCTACACGAAAACCTTTATAGCAGCAACGAATTTTTCAAATGATCTTTCCCAAGTATAGGAACGTGCCCTGTTCCATCCAGCTTCTGCTATCTTCAATCTCAGTAAATCATCCTCTACTAATTTTATTATATTATTTGCCAATCCTTCTGCGTCACCAACTTCTGATAATAAAGCCGTCACATTATTCTCTGCCAAAATTGTGTACCCTGGATTATTGGTACAAGCGATAGCACAACCGCACAACATTCCTTCGCCAAGAGTTAACCCCCAACCTTCAGAATAGCTTGTACCAATAAAAATAGCAGACTGGTTATATAATTTTCTATGTAAGTCCTTTTGAGGCATTCTATAATAAGTAACCCAAGGAGGCAAATGCACAGGTTTCTCTGGCACTCCGAATAATTTTACTGAGAAATCAGGAAAACGCTTAAGTACAATTTCTAAAGCTTTCAATCCAATTGAACAACCTTTAAACGGATTATCATGCCAAAGCATAATAGCCGTATATTTATTTCTATCAGCAATTGGATTTGATAAATAAAATTCATCCTGATTAAAAGCATTTTCAACCAAAACGCTCTTCTCCCCCATATTACAAGCAATATCTTGTAGCCATGGAGCTATTACAATCTTGTTTAAGTTCATTTTCCATGTAGTGATCACCTTATCTTTACCAGCATGCCAATCCTCAAAATGCTGAATAAAATAATATTTACCACTAGGTTCTATACAACAATAATCATTTAACCAAAAAGCTGTAGCCCATGACGTTGCAATAATTATATCACTTTTAGGTATATTCCTTTCAGACAAACTATATACCAATTTATGGGAAATTTCAGGGTTGGTTTTAAACCATACAGTAGGTTTGTAATCTACAAAATACTTATATTTAATGAAACGAAAGAATCGAAATACCCTATAAAAGAAAGAAAGAAGAAAAGATAAATCTTTTCTCGAAACAATTCCATAGACAAAAGTCACCTGAACATTTCTTTGGGCTAGCCTATTTCCATACTCATATACGATTTTAAAACCACCGATAGGTACTTCACCTGTACGAGGTAAAAGAAATGTTACTTTTTTCATATAAGGATATACCATAAAAACATAACAGATTTCATTTTATTAAGAAAGATTAGAGATTGTACTATGAATTGAGGTATCATTGAGATCAAATACATATACAATATAGGAACATCCGTCACAAAAGGGATATATATACTATATTTTTTTATATCTTTATATTTAACATAGCCAAAGCCTCTCAAATACAATAAACGTTTCAGTCTAAAAACGCCTGTATATATATCATGTTTTTTAGTGCACTGGAGTTTACTATCAATTGATAGTGTCGCTGGCAAAGATAATATGGTCAGCATCCAAGTTTTCGCAAATATTTCAAACATATCTTTATACCATGACACTTTTGTTTTATCTAAATTAGTATGGTACAAAACCTGTTCTCTTAAAAAATAACATTTTAGAGAATCTAAAGAAGATAAATAATTAAACACCATACCAACATGTATAAAATTACTCCACAAATATGGTACATAATTTTCCTCCAAAACAGCTTTTTTATTTACAACAATAGAACCTATCAAATCCATTCCACCTCCTAAATCAGACAATATCTCATCGGCACTATAATAATAACGTGAATGAATTCCACTAAATTCGCACTCTCGATTTAGAACTAACAAATTCAAATCACAAGGCAACAATAAATCCATTATTGAATCAAGTCTATTCTTAAAACGATACGAATCACCTAAAACACAAATATATTCGGAGGTTTGAGACGCTATTTGATAAGCTTTCAAAATATTCATATCCCCTCCAATATTTTTTTCATTTCTTATATAAATAATATCACTATATTCATTAGCAATTAATACTGTATCATCTGTTGAATTATTATCTATTACATAAACCTTTATATCTAAACCTTTTATCTGCGGAAGCAATATATTAAGCCCTTCTCTTAATATTTCATATCTGTTATAGGTAGGAATACATATAGATAACAATGTATATTTATCTTTTTTTATGCCATTCATTTTTTTTACATTTAAAAATCCAATATCCCCAAAAAGTTAATATCAATGTAATACAACAGTATCCTCCAGTAATACCTAATATTCCATAATATATCCCCATAAAAATTGTAGATAAGCAACATAAAATCCCCCCCACTATTGAATTTATTAAAAAGGGTTCTCTTTTATGACACCTCAAATATATAGCCCATGAATTAACAAATTGATTAGCAAATAAGGATATCATCATTAGAGTCATAGGCCAGCACTTCAAAAAACGATCTCCTAAATTTATATCTCCTACAACAATATGATAGTGCTCTACAAAATATATAAATATAAACATAATAATTAATGCAGATCCATTTATAAAAACAGACTGCTTCAATGTTCTATTAAAAACAATATCTAACCGTTGATATTCCTTCTGCGCTATTAGTCCAGAGTAAAGTGGAATCTTCGTAGTCATCCAACTTAAAGACAGAGATTGTATACCATTTAATGCTGCTAAAGTCATTCCCATTTGCCCTGCTACAACAGCTCCTTCAGTTGCGAACAATACCGGATTAAAAAGCTGAAAAATGAAATAGCCACTAATCCAACTTAAAGCAATTTTCCATTGGTAAGGAAATATTTCTTTCCGATAATTCACCTTTTCTTTAATAGTTATCTGCCATATATTTTGTATAATATTTCCAAAATCAGTTTTTACAATAAAAATTACTATTAAAGTAATACCAACCAACCAATTTACTCCCAAGACATATAGTTTTGCTCCAATAATCAGTCCTCCCCAAACAACAAGAAGCCCAATCATTTGCTGCCATAAACACATTTTAGCAACCTCTTGCACTTTGCCCAACCCCTCTAAAAAAGCCGAAACAGGGGCAAGCAATAAATTCAAAGCTGTTCCAAAAGCTAAAAGTAACCAAGGTAAGTGCCAATCAATATCATTATGATTACCATATCTATTAAAGAAAGAATAACCAACTATAATCAAGGTAATTAATAATATTCCAGCAAAACCCAAATACCACTTCACACAGAAGTGTAAGAGCGAAGCCAAACGAGATTTATACTTTTCTTCACCAGATAACTCTACAGGAGTTTTCCAACTAAGATAAGAAACTTCATGAGCAACATATTGAGTTATAATACTATTAAGTCCTAATTCAAAAAAGACCTGAATCGCAACAATACTGCCAAAAGTATAATAGAATCCCTGCTCTATACCTGTTAAATATTTGGCTACAAAAAAAACTGAAATAACTCCACCAAACGCCTGCAATATACGTGCTACAGAAGTATAAAAAATAGCTCTGTCAATTCCTAAATACCTTTGTATAGTTCTTATAAATGAAGAATCCAACCTATTAATTATATTAAATACAACAATCTTCCTTCAAGCAATATATACAATCAAACCTCTGATAGCATATTCTCCTTATATTCTTCTTCTGGCAATAAAGGTAAAGGCTTGGAAATAGGCTTATCATATTCCAATTTCGGAGAAACACTAGTCAAGCCTTCTACCACACATTCAATAATACAGTTGTGGGCTGCCTGCATCTCTTCCCGCAAATCAGGATCATCCAACCGATCAACAGTCAATCTAAAATAAGGTAAGCCATAAGCCGTAGAAAGAGATTTAATATCCGGCACTCTGTAGCCTCCATTCAAAGTAGTTCCACACATTCGATCATCAAAATACAAATGTTGAAATTGAGTAATCATACCTAAAGAAGCATTATTCAATATTATTACCTTAATAGGAAGATTATATTGAGAAATAAGCATCAAAGACTGGATAGCCATATGAAAACCTCCATCACCATTTATGGAAAAAACTTTTTTATTTGGATTGGCAAACGAACACCCGATGGCTACCGGTAATGAAAAGCCCATTGGGGCAAGTCCTCCACTTGTTACAAATTTTTGCCCGGATTTTAACCGTAAGGTTTGAGCCGCCCACATTTGATTCTGACCTATATCCGCACATATAACATCGTCGGTTTGAGTCAAAGAATCAAAATACTGCATGAAGCGATATGGAGATTTGTTTTCAACAAAACGCTCTATTTCTGCATCCTGACCATATCGTTGCTTGAGCCCATGCAGGAAAAAATTCCACTCTGAAATGTCCCCTAAAGAAATCGGCATTTCTTTTTCCTTCTGTAGAAAGCAATCAATGGTACAATTCACTTTTTTACGATTCAATAAACGATGATATTCCAGTTCGTTGTCATCAATATCAACATGAATGATGTGCCCATTTGATAAAAATTGATCCAACCGGGCACCGGTCTGTCGAGTATCCAATCTGGTTCCTAATGCAATCAACAAATCGGCATTGGCAACTCCCATGTTAGCACAACGGTTACCATAACTGCCTATCATCCCAATGTAATTATCGTATGTTTCATCAATAGCCCCTCTACCCATTAAAGAAGTAATAACCGGGAAATGGTGCCGTCTTATGAAATCATTCAGCAAAACCATATCCGAATTGCAACATCCTGCCCCTAAAAGCAACATGGGACGATGGGACGACTCCATTAATAACCTGATTTCCTCCCAGGCTATCAAAGGATTATTTAAAATACTCTCACCGGAATATCCGATCAATGTTTCCGGATTAATTTCCTCCCGTTGGATATCCATTGGCAGATCCAGCAGTACAGGCCCTTTTCTACCCGACAAAGCAATATATAAGGCTTTATCCAGTTCATATTTAATATCTTCAGCCTTATCTATCAATTTGGCATATTTAGTGACGGACTTAACCATACTTACAATATCCGTCTCCTGAAAACCTTGCTGACGGACAGGCTTATCATATTTGTATTCATATGTATTCACCTGACCCGTTATATAAAGAACCGGAATAGAGTCAAAATATGCGTCAGCAATACCCGTCATCATATTAGTAGCTCCAGGACCACTGGTCGAAATAGCAACTCCAAAAAGTCCGGATTCTTTCGCAAAGCCTTCTGCAGCGATAGCAGCGGTCTGTTCGTGGTAAGTTTGAATAAATTGCATATTCGGATTCTGAGAAACAGAATCGACCAGATGGGTGATCATTCCACCTATATATCCGAATATGACATGTACTCCCCGGGACTCGATATACGATATTATATAGTCAGATACTTTCATGTTGTTTTTTATAATAAGTGATAGTATACTCCAAACCGGCATTTAACGGTGTATTCTCAAAGTGCCCAAACGACTTTACAAATTTCGATACATCACCTTGCACCAACATTGGTTGACCGGCACGATAGGGCAACGCACCAAAACGCAACTCAAAAGCCGGATTTAATCTATCTCTCAAATGTTCAAGAAGTACTCTTAATTCGATCGCAGTAGAAGATGATAAATTATAGACACCGCAGGGAGCTTTCCCTGAACATACTTTCATTACGGCATTGGCAAAGTCCTTCACATATAAATAAGCGTAGCGTTGTAGCCCTAAAGTCAGATCCATACCAGCCATATTGTCAAGCATATTAGTCAAAAGACCGGGGATCAGCCATTGGTTTGACTCCCGCTCTCCGTATACGGAAAAAACTCTTAACCAGTACCAATCAATCCCACGTAAATCACAGAAAGAACCAACCATCCGGGAAACCATGGACTTCACGTATCCATAGCTATTGACAGGAAACAAGCCGGCATTTTCAGAGACTATCCCATCAAAATCCCCATATTCGGCCTGACTACCCAAAGCTATAAATTTAGAAACGTTACTTTTCTCTGCTATATAAAGCAAAGAATTCATAAAGTCAATATTAGACAGTTGGACCGGCCAATCGTATCTATTGCCAGACAGGACCCCCGTCCAGGCTGAATGAATAATAATATCAGGGCTAAAAGAGCAAGCTTGGGATATCCAGATAGGGTTATCCGAGTTTATGACTTGTACATGATCAATGAAAGAGGTACAATTGTTCAACGAAGACATTGACCGTTTAGTTATCATCAGGTTAACATCGTTTGCCAGCAAGGCTTCTGCAATATGCGATCCTAAAAAACCAGTCGCCCCCGTCAATAATATCTTCATTTCAATAAATAATCTTTTATCTGGTCAACACAAACATCATATACCTCTTCTTCCCGGTATCTCTTATACCAGTCCACCGTCAATCCGACCGTCTGCCCGATATTCATCCTAGGCTCCCAGCCCAGACAGAACCGAGCCTTGGAGATATCCAACATCAAAAGCCGGGCTTCATGCAATGCATCCGGAGTAGAAAGGTCACGCAGTTCACCCCGCCCATACTCGGACACAACCCGGGTGGCCACATCCCAAACTGTCGAGATGGACTCGGAACGGGGACCGAAGTTCCAGCCCTCACAATAGTCCGTAGGGGCGTCCCACATCTTTTGTGCGAGCAGCATATAACCGCTCAACGGTTCAAGCACATGCTGCCAGGGACGGACAGCCTTCGGGCTGCGGATATCGATTGTCCGTCCCGATTCCAAAGCCTTGATGCAGTCCGGAATGATACGGTCCAAGGCCCAGTCTCCACCACCGATAACGTTACCAGCTCTTACACTGGCGATGGATTTTCCGTGTTTATCGTATTGCTCGGGGTTGAAGAAAGAACGACGCCATGAAGCAATAGCAATCTCAGCGGCTCCCTTGCTACTGGAATAAGGGTCATAACCACCCATAGGCTCGTTTTCACGATAGCCCCAGATTTGCTCTTTATTCTCGTAACATTTATCTGTGGTAATCATCACACCTACCTTCACGCTATCCGTAGAACGGACTGCCTCAAGAACATGGATTGTTCCCATTACATTGGTTTCGTAGGTTTCAACAGGGATGTCATAACTCAAGCGAACCAGAGGTTGGGCAGCAAGATGAAAAACAATCTCAGGTTGATATTCCTGAAAGATAGCCTTTATACGCTCACCATCGCGGATATCGGCACGAAGGTCGGCCTTAATTTTCTCGCCGATACCGGAAAGTACGAAATTGTCTCGAGCCGTAAAAGGGTCTTGAGCCACACCAATCACCTCGGCCCCCAATTCATGCAACCAGATGGAGAGCCAGCTACCTTTAAAACCCGTATGACCGGTGACAAGGACACGTTTGCCCCGATAAAAATTATCAAATATATCAATTCCCATACGGCTTACCACACTTTCCAGGGAGCGACTCCCTGATCCCACATTTCATTCAATTCTGTATTGTCTCTCAGAGTATCCATCGGTTTCCAGAAACCCGTATGGCGGAAAGCGTGCATCCGGCCCGCCTTGGCTATAGACTCGAGGGGTTGCCGCTCAAAGATGGTGGAGTCACCCTCAGGGATATAATCGAACACTTCGGGTTCACACACAAAATAGCCCGCATTGATCCAGTTACGGTCCCCGTCGGGCTTCTCCTGGAAAGAGAGGACCTTGTCCGTATCGAGATCGAGCTGCAGGGCGCCGAACTTACCACCGGGTTTGTAGGCCGTAAGGGAAAGGAGGCAGCCCGAAGACTCGTGAGCCTTCAGGGTATCACCGATGTTCAGGTCGGTGACACCGTCACCATAGGTCAGCAGGAAACGTTCGTTCCCGAGATATTTCTGTACACGCCGGATACGCCCGCCCGTTTGGGTGTTCAGCCCGGTATCAACCATCGTGACTTTCCAGTTCTCGGAATGGTTGTCCAGAATGGTGGTCGTATTGTTGGAAAGGTCCACGGTCATATCGCTGTTATGACGGAAATAGTTGGCGAAATACTCCTTGATGATATATTGTTTATAACCGCAGCAGATCACGAAATCGTTGATGCCGTAATGGCTGTAGGTTTTCATGATATGCCAGAGGATGGGTTTACCACCGATCTCCACCATAGGTTTGGGGATCAGGTTAGTGGCTTCGCTCAGGCGGGTGCCGAAACCACCGGCTAAAATGACGGCTTTCATTATGCTTGACAGATTACTGAAGGTTAATAACCGGAAATTACTTATGGGAAGAGACAAAGTCACGGATCGTACCGATCATGTGGTCGAGCATGGCACGGGTCATGCCCGGATAGACACCGATCCAGAGGGTATGATTCATAACGTAATCAGTACCTTCCAGATTGCCGATTACGCGGTATCCCTCACCCGTGGAACGCATTTCATCAAAGGCGGGATGCTTCAGTAGGTTGCCCGCAAACAGGTTGCGTGTCTGGATCTTCCTGCTCTCCAGGTGTTGGGAAAGGTCGTTACGGGTGAAGCCCGCATCTTCCTTCACCGAAATAAGGAAGCCGAACCAGCTCGGGTCGGAGTTCTTCTGCGCTTCGGGAAGGATAAGGCCAGATGTACCCGCAAGGCCTTCTTTCAGGTAGGCGAAGTTCGACCGCCGGGCTTCGACAATGGAGTCCAGCTTCTCAAGCTGGGCACAGCCGATGGCGGCCTGCATATCGGTCACTTTCAGGTTATACCCGAAATGGGAATAGACATATTTATGGTCGTAACCTACCGGGAGGTCGCCGAACTGTTTGCTGAAACGGTATTTGCACGTGTTGTCAACACCCCCGATGCACCAGCAGTCACGGCCCCAGTCACGGAAAGAGTTGACCAGTTTGTGCAGCAGAGGATCATCGGTATAGACAGCACCGCCCTCTCCCATCGTCATGTGGTGTGGAGGATAAAAGCTACTTGTGCCGATATGGCCGATCGTACCTGTTTTCTTTTCTACACCGTCGATTGTATAAGTAGAGCCAAGGGCATCACAATTATCCTCTACCAACCAGAGGTTATGTTTATCACAGAAATCTTTGACAGCCTGCAAATCAAACGGGTTACCCAAAGAGTGGGCAATCATTACCGCTTTAGTTTTGGGAGATAATGCGGCTTCCAGTTG
Source organism: Bacteroides sp. 3_2_5 (assembly GCF_000159855.2). Lineage (NCBI taxonomy): Bacteria > Pseudomonadati > Bacteroidota > Bacteroidia > Bacteroidales > Bacteroidaceae > Bacteroides > Bacteroides sp. 3_2_5. The sequence continues at coordinate 248,567 of NZ_JH636043.1, forward strand.
AGTCACGTCGATATTGTACTCGGGGATGGTGACATCCACAAAAACAGGGACCGCACCATACTGGATGCAGGGGGTCACGGTTGTGGGAAAGCCGCAGGCTACCGTGATCACTTCATCACCCCGCCTGATTCTGCGCTCACCCAACTGCGGCGAGGTCAGGGCCATAAAGGCAAGAAGGTTAGCCGAAGAGCCCGAATTGGTCAGGGAGCAATATTTAACACCCAACCATTCGGAAAAACGGATTTCAAACTTCCGGGCCCACGGACCGGCAGTCAGCCAGAAATCAAGGGATGAGTCAACCAGGTTCACCAGTTCGCGGTCATCAAAATAACGGCCGCCGTAGTTGACAAAACTCTTACCGGGTTCGAAGGAGCGGGAGGACCCGTGAACCTCTTTGTAGTATTCCCGGGTTAAATCGAGAATTTGTTGCTTCAATAGATCTTTTTGGGACATATCGTATAATTATTTTTCTTATTTCTGTTTTTTATCTCTTACCCTGTCGAACCATAAATTCAGTCCCACCCACACAGCAATATCCGCCAAAAGCATCACCGTGTTGTCAATCACCGGAACCAACAGAATATTCACCGCACTAAACGCACAAGAAATCAGCAAGATCGTTATCATCGCCTTTCTTGGTGTGAAACCCATTGCCAGGAACTTATGATGAATATGGTTCTTGTCCGGTTCGAAAGGGCTCTTGCCACTGCGAACACGAACCATCACCACACGGATCACATCGAACGCAGGGACAATCAGCGTACTGAAAGCAATCACGAAAGCACCTTCGGTATACGGGGTGACATCCGGATTGTACTGGCTGTATTTGATGGCAAGGAAAGAGAGCACATAGCCCAAAGTCAGGCTGCCCGTATCACCCATAAAAATCTTACGGGCACGTTCCGCACTGCCGAAGACGTTATAGTAAAAGAAAGGGACCAGCACACCGAACGTGGCAAAGGCGAGCATGCTGTACGTCCAAAGTTCTTTCTGCATGAACAGGAAGCCGAAGACAAGCAGGGCAACGCTGCTCAGACCGGAGGCAAGACCGTCGATACCGTCAATCAGATTGATGGCATTGGTGACAAAGACAACCAGAAGAACCGTAAAAGGCATACCTATCCAGGCAGGAAGGGCATACAGGCCGAAAAGACCGTAGAAGTTATTGATCCAAAGGCCGGCCAGGGGAAAAAACGAAGCACAGATGATCTGGATCACAAATTTCTGACGGTAGCGCACTCCGACAAGGTCATCGGCAATACCCGTCAGGTAGAGCAAAGTCATCCCGCAGACCAGAAACAAGCACTCGGGCAACAAGTACACCGCACGGAGGGCGGGAACATCATAACCCATCAGGATGCGAAGGGCGAACACGCCACAGGAGGAAAGCAGGATGGTGGGAAAGAAAGAGACACCGCCCAAACGGGGAATGGCACGTTTATGAACCTTGCGCTCACTCGGCATATCGAAAAGCTTCTTCCGCAAAGAGATAAGCAGGATGCGGGGAATGATAAGCCGGGCAACCGAAGCAGAGATGACAAAAGCCAATATGATGAAAAGGATATTCAAGGCAAAGGGGATTTAGGTTATATACAGTGTTGTGTCGAAAAAGAAAAGAGTTTACTCCTCTACTTCCCAGTTGGGATAAGGATTCTCTTCAAGACTGCGGAGTTGTTCGGCAATCTCACATTCATCGCCGGAAAGGGCACGCTCTCCCCAGCTGTCGATGATGCTATGCGCCTCACGGGAGAGGTCGTCGTCAAAGACTTCACCATAGCAATAAGTCAGAAGGCGCACCTTCAGCAAGGAAGCGGGCAAGCGGTCGAGCACTTCCCAACAACGGTTCAGGATCTGCTGGATGCGGACTTCCTTGTCACCGTTATTGTAGATCGTCGCGTTATAACCCATCAGAAGCGAAAGGCACAAACGGGCTTCTTCCTCGTCGGTGGAGCCATGATGGGGATATAAAGTATTGGCACGACTGAGTACATCACCGTTCAACCGGCTGAAGTGGTCGCTGTAGATGGGGCTGCCATCGGAACCGAGATAAAGAAGTTCGTGCGCCAAGGTGTACAAAGCGGTAATTTGAGAATCTAAAGAGTTCATGGAAATATTTACAATTTACGATTTATTGTCTGCTATTTTACTGTTTAAAGATCGAGCGGCTCGATTAGAGAGGGATGGATGTAGGTGGTGGCAACGGCCATGACACCCTGGATGGAAACCATCACACGCCGATCGTTTTTCACACGGATAAACTCACCCTCGACGCCGGCAAAGATGCCTCCTGTCACACGCACACGCTGCCCTTTACGGAAAGCTACGGCTGAGGGTTCGAGATAGACCAGTTGCTGGTCGTAACTGCCGGCAACCGCCATGAAGCTGCGCATCTGGGAAGTGGGAACAACAATGGGCTGGCGGCTTTCACGATCCATGATATAACGGATCGGAAGGGTCATGCCCATCTCGTCTTTGATACGATCGATACGTTCACGGCTCGAACGGATAAACACCAGGTTGTGGACCGCAGGAACTAATTTACGCACGCGGCGCTCGTTCTTGACGATGTATTCGTAGTGCATGGGGATAAAATTCTCGATACATTCGCCATCGAGATACTCTTTTAAAGCAAGCTCACGGCTGTAAGTGACACGAACGGCATACCAAAACAGCTCTGGGGATTCCTTCACAAAAGGATGTTCTTTGGGGGCACCGGAGTACGAAAGTACCTCCCGGTCAGGTGATGTAATGCGAATATCAGTCTTGCTTGCATTCATGTGATCTCAAAACCCTCCCCTATCACAGTAGAAGGATGCTGAAATGTTATGTGACCGCCTCAAAAAACAGCCGATTTCGTAAAAACGCTGATTTTAAAGACTAATTAGCTATGAACGAAGATATTAGATACGGTTTATGTTTCAAAAAACGTTCGTTCAATGGAACAAAGGTAAACAGTATTTTTACTATAGCAAAATATTTTTATAAATAAATTCATTTATTCTATTTTTATCTTCTTCATGATACTGTAAATCAATGAATTATTGGAATCTAAAAAAAATAGATTTTCTTTTTGAATTTTTCTTTTTGTCCGGTTCTGAATTTCATCAAAAATGATGTTTCAAAAGACGAACGTTTTTTGAAACACGCCTTCTTTTCTTTACAATTCGATTTTCCTGAAGCTTAATATATTATATATAATCGCGCGTACGCCCATGCGCATAATCTTTTCTTTTTTAATCTATTTCACCCCGTTAAGTAAATAGGTCAGGTATACCTTACCTATTTGTTTGACGGAGCGAAACATCAATATAAAATAAACAATATACGCGTATATATAGAAATATCCATATAAGAACCACTAATTTTGCATTCGTAATAAAAAAACTTATTAGACGAAATGAGCAAAAAAACCGAATGAAGGAGTGGTATTAAACATGGGAAATACCCCTTACGTAGTAATCGTCAATGAAAAAAGTGACGAAGGACAGAAAGTGTTGGAAGCACTGGAAGAAAACATAGAAAAGATGGATATAGGCTCGCATAGGGAGCTTGTCATCTTCTTTTTCGTATGGCTGAACCATCAGCAGAAAGATCCCAAAAAGAGAAAAAACATACGGGAACTGGCAAAGATCATGCACCGGTCACTGTTCTTCGGACAAAAACACAACAGCAACGAGGAGATGAAGCCGGATTCCATTGAAACTGAGATATTTAAGATACTAAGGATATTAAAAAGCATGAAAAAAGCGGAAGATAAAGACTTGATTATAAATCTATTAGACGATATCAGCCTGTTTCTGGATGAAAACGTCTAACAGGGGTACAAAAAAGCCCCGTACTTTTGCAATCAAAGATTTATGTTAAACTTAAAAAATGAAAGATGAAAAGCATTAGTATTACCACTTACAGGGGTTTCAGCAAAGTGAAAGGGAAATGTTCACTGCAGGAATTGATCGGATGGGTACGGAGCAGACAATACGCCAACCTGATAGAGAAAATAGGAAGGCTGGTCAGTGAAGGAAAAACCAAGGAGGCGGAGAATGTGAAGCGGCAACTGGACTACTTCACCGTCACGGCAAACTATCATGAATGCAGGCTGGCGCACAGCATAGCCGCATACAACGACACCAGCACCATCGACATCGACAAGCTGCGGGAAGAGGAACTGGAACGCATACGGGCCCTGATAGAAGCCGACGAAGCGACGCTCGCCTGTTTCCTCACCGCCAAGCAGCACGGTTTCAAAATTCTGGCTTACCTGACAGACCTTGAGGCGGAGGCGTGGAGAAACTCGTTCTTCAAGACAGCAACCATCACCTACGACAGACTGGAACAGTATCACGCAGGCATCTACGAACTGACCCGGAAACACTACGAGAAACTGCTGCAAACAGAGGTGGACACCAGCGGAAAAGACTTGTCGAGAGGTGTCTTCGCCTCGTATGACCCGAAGGCGTTTTACTCTGCCGAAAGGGTGGCACGCATCCCCGAACGGACACTCACCATCGAAGCTCCCGAACCTGCACAAAGGGGAAGGAAGAAAAAGAAAGAACCCGAAACGGGACAGACGGGAGATATCAGCGCCTATACGTGTATGGAATTCAACAAATGCCTCTGCTCCACGCAAAGGCTGATGAAATATACGGAAGGAAGCCGCAATTCGTTCCTCTTCACCCTGGGAAACAAATGTTTCCGAAAAGGGCTCGAAGAGTCGGAAGTGAAGCGCCTGGCGGCGGAAAGGCTGGGAGACGGAGGAGGGATGGACACGGACACACCCATCGGAAACGCCTACACATATACCGACAGGACGGAACGGGCAGAGGAGAAGAAAAAGATACCACTCGTGGAACAGGTGATAGATTATCTGAACAAGAATTATGCTTTCAGGCGAAACACGGTGCTCGACCGCCTCGAGATGTGCGACTTATCCCAAACGGAAGAGAAATCTTTCTATGCCATGCGGAACAAGGATTTCAACTCCATCTTCCTGAACATCAGCAGACAGGGCATAGCTTATCCGCTCAACAGCCTGAAATCGGTCATCGACTCGGACTATTCACCGGAGTTCAACCCCTTCACGCACTACTTCGAAGGAAATGCCCGGTGGGACAGGAAGACTGACCACATCAGAAAACTGGCGGACACCATACAGGCGGAAGATCAGGAGTTCTGGAGGGAGGGATTCCGGCGGTGGATCGTGGCCATGGTGGCCTCGGCCCTCCGACCGGGCAAAGCAAACCAAGAAGCACTGGTGTTGCACGGAGCACAGGGAAAAGGAAAAAGTACCTGGATAAGGCATCTGCTGCCTCCGGAACTGGCAGAATATTACCGAAACGGAATGATAGATCCGGCAAACAAGGACGACCTCTTACTGCTGTCCACCCGCCTGCTGATCAACATGGAAGAGTTTGAGGGTGTGAAAACGGGGGACATCGCCGAACTAAAACGAATCATCGGGCAAGAAAACGTCACCATCCGGAAAGTGTATGACACCCAGGCACAACTGTATCCACGCAGGGCATCGTTCATCGGAAGCACCAACAACATGCAGTTCCTCAAGGATTACGGAGGAAACCGACGCTTCCTGGTCATTCCTGTAAAGACCATCGACTACCGCACCCCGGTAGACCACAAAGGGGTGTACGCGCAGGCGGTGCAACTGATAGAGGACGGTTTCCGCTATTGGTTTGAAGGAAACGAGATAGACGACATCAACACCCGAAACGAACGCCACCGCATGAAAGACCCACTGGAAGAGAACCTGTATGTTTACTTCCGTCCGGCAGGAGAAAAGGACTTTGAGGTGAAATGGAAACCCGCCGCCGCAATACTGGCTACTCTATCTGTATACGGACGGACACAGGCCAACGCGCAAACGCAACAAGTGTTGGTACAGATTCTGGAAAGGGATGCCTTCGGCAAGCGTGTAAACATCCATGGCATCACGGAGTATGCCGTAGTGGAACTCACACAACAGGAGGTGAGCGAAAACTTCAGGAAAAGGGAGAAGGGAAAGGAAATGGATGAACTCCCGTTTTAAAAGTACCGGAGGGAAGGAAATAGAAGAGAAATGCCCCGTAAGAATATATGTAATCGAAATAACATATATTCTTACGGGGCAGGACATATATTGGCGTTTTATTGACAAAAAGATATTAGCTATTTTAATTAGACTCCACACCTACTACAAACGACATACATATCAACAATTTTATCCTTATAGGCTTGACATATGAACAACACAACAACTCCCAATTCAAACCTTGTAATGGATTCTAATGATTCAGTTAAATATATTCAGATAGTATTATTCTATTAAAAACAACATATTTAAGAACAATGTAGAATAATCCAATAATTGTATTTTTCAAAAACAACTTTCATCTGGGTCGCAAATACCTAAATTTAGGTATTTGCGACCCAGATGAAAGTTCGTATTTTTGTATTCAGAAACTATTTAGGATTCATTAATATTTATACATTCATATTATTATTGGTTTCATTAAACCTTAGCAAACTATTTATTCATCATTAATAAAAAAACTATGAAGTATTATCTGCTGTTTTATTCACTTATTTTTTTATTTATTTTTTGTTCGTGTTACGATGAATCTCTTAATTTTGATCATGATATAATCCAAAAAGATCTTGATTCCAATTACACCTTTATTATGAACGAAGCAGATGCTCTAGATCTTGTTTCGTATTTTATAAATAGTATGGAAAACAGCCCAGCCACTCGAGTAGCTTCTTTAGATACCAGAGAAGTTGAAGGCATTGTTACCTTTCCTAAAACAAGGGCAAATCTCCTTCCGGAATGGTTACAAGAGTTCAATAAGAGATTTTATATTGTAAATATGAAAAATGACAAGGGATATGCTATAATTTCTAAAGACGAACGTGCATTCCCATTTTATGCTATTTTAGATCATGGACGGTTTAACTTTAATAGCATTGATTCTGTTTCAACATCTATCTATCAAGGATTTATAAGAAGAAATAAGATAGATATTGAAAGATCAGATTCTCTATATTTAAACAAATCATTATTTCCCTTAACGCGTAGTAGCTTAGATGATAAAACCTTTTTTCAAATCAAAGAATTAAAGAAAGGACTATTCCGTGGGTTTGGAAGATCTTCTAATTATCTTCTAAAAACGAGATGGACTCAAAATGTTACGAGACCCAATATTTATTTGCAAAAAAGTGGAGCAACCTATTATGATGTATATGGTAATACCACGAGAAGCGCTACAATAAATACAGGTGATGGTAGTATTCAAAGTACAAGATTATTTGGTTGTACTCCAGTTGCTTTTGGTCAAGTTTTGTATGGACTAAGAAGTCATAAAGGTGTCAAAGATTTATGCTATTCTAATGGACAACCAGTCTTATGGGACAGAATGGAAAAAGGTATGAATCCAGAGGTTGAACGTTTTCTAGGCTGGATCACAATGAACTGTTCTCCAAAAGTTGTTGATATTACTTTTTTAGGAACTTCATTAACTAAACCCGGAGTAATGGTCCACAATGTAGATGCAAAAAATTTTATTAAAAAAATTCTAGGAGATTATTTAGATATTCAATATGATAATTGCGTTATATGGGCTGGTGATTTAAATGGCTTTACAGGAAATAATGAAGGAAAAAAAATCGCAGAAAAGTTTTATACAACAAATAAAGAATGTTTTGCAATATTCACCGGATCCCAAAAGACAATGCCTTCCGACTACCACAGTTACGTTGTCGACAGAATGTGTGAAATTCTAATGAAACATAGAGGGGTAATTGTTACGCCGAAGGAAATTGTTGAGAGCTTTACACCAACACAAACCAATATAATGAAAGAACAAGGATTGTTAGTAATAGAGACTAATCCTAATCGCATTATCTATCATGAACCTTATTCAGTGACAATTTGTCATGTAAACTATGGCTGGGGAAATAAACATAATGGTTATTATTATTATTTTAATGAGAGAACCGATGGTGGATTAAAATATGAAGGTAATGAAGGGTTTAATAATAATTTCAACCACAATCTTGCTTATACTATTATAACTCCGAAATAAAGTAATGAAAGAATTAAAAAGACAGAACCAAATGGAAATATTAAAAAAAGGATATAAAATCTTTGTACTATTATTCAGTATAATTATTATTGCCTATTCTTGTAGAGACGGTGGAGTAGCCGCTGTGGTTAATTTCAAGCCGAATCCTATCCGATTTTCAAAAGAAGGGGGAGAATATACCATCAAGGTCAAAGGGAGTCGCGGTCCGCAATGGGATTACACCAACTGTACCACCCATTCAGGTAAGGAGGAAACAATGAAAATGGATACCATTGATAATATTGTTCATATAAGCAATGATTGGATTGAGTTTATGTTTAATTCTGGAGCAAATTGTAAATACATTGATGTGAAAGTAAAGCCGAATAATTCTGATATGAGAAGAAGTTTGATATTCAATGTCTGGAGTGTCGCTTTACCTACACAACTGGCTGTTTATCAAGATTAAAATAAAAAAGCTTCGTTACCACAAAAGAGAAAAGTACGAACAAAATTTATTCCGGCTACTTTTATCTGTTTGATTGCTGAATACATACAGATGATAAAGGTATTTGTATCATCTTATTTTTGAACTTGTGCATAAATTGCACAAGTTCAACTTCTTATCAAATCCTCCGAACCAATACCGGTATTGGTTTCTCTCTAATTTTATGCTCCCGGTTCTCCCATATATCGAAAGATCAGACGAACTTCCTTGGGCGTAAATGAATGGCGGTATTTATAGTATCCCACCTCCTCGAGCGCAGCCATCAGGAGTTTGTTGTGCCGCATCCAACGGCTGAGATTATTGAGGGCGGCATTTTCAGACAAATGGGGTGCATAAAGCAGAGCCAACTCGACTTTTGTATATACACGGATAGGAAACTCTCTCTCGTCATCTTCTAAATCTTTCATGTTTTTCAATTTTAAATTAATAAATAATCGGAACTTTACAATAGCATAAAGATAACAAAAACAAACGACATATCATAGCAGAAGCCATACTATTTCACAAAACATTCATTGATTTTCAATCTTTTATCCATACCGCCTCAACCCACGTCAACAAGCACAAAGCAGAGGTTACAAAGCGGTATCTTTGACATACCGGAAGAAAGGAAAAGAGCTCGTCCGACCTTCCGGATGCATTCTTAATTATTAACCATAAAAAACTATCAGACAATGGCAGTTCCATACAAAAAAATCGCGAGAAAAGATCCGCGAAAAACGGATGCTATAGAGAAATTTTATCCGCAACTGGTCACTTTAGGCCAAAGCGCAAGCCTGGAAAGCATTGCGTACGAAATGAAGGAGAAAAGTTCGTTATCATCGGGAGATATTAAAAGCGTACTCACCAATTTTGTAGAAGCAATGCGCACCTCCCTCTATAACGGACAATCAGTCAATATCCGGGATTTTGGAGTATTCAGCCTTTCGGCACGCACCAAAGGGGTGGATACGGAAAAAGAATGTACGGCCAAAAACATAATGGCAGTGAAAATAAACTTTCGTCCGTCATCGAGTGTACGTCCGAACCTGACATCGACCCGAGCCGGTGATAAAATCGAATTCATCGATATCAAAGCCGCACTGGAAGGTAAAGAATCTGAAAAAGGTGGAGACGGAGACATTGTGGATGACCCGACGGCATAAATCAGGATTACATAGAAAGGAGGTGTTGAAGAAATGAAAAAGTCAGGCTGGAGTACGGTTCTAAAGGTAATGATCGCAGTGGCATCTGCCATACTGGGAGTCCTTGGAGGTAATGCAATGAACTTGTAGGCAACGAAAACTAAATGGGAGAGGTGATATCCGCGTGGTATCACCTTTCCCATTTAGTTTTCATACTATCAACCGCTTCCGATCTTATTTTGCTACCATCACCTCGACATCATATCCCATAAACAATCCATTCTCGACAACTCCTGTGATTGATTTTATCTCTTTCTCGAGAGACGAATGAATATTGCCGAACCAGGCATCGAGAATCAGATTTCCATTTTCGGTAATTACAGGACCGTCTTTACCTTTAGCAAGCCTCAACTCCGTACGCAAAGCTCCCATAGTAAGCACTTCCCGCTCCACATAAGGCAGAGCCATCGGAAACACTTCGATAGGAACAGGAAAACGGCTTCCCAGAAAAGAAACCTGCTTGCTTTCGTCCACCAAAATGAAAGTACGATTGCTGCTGCATATCAAAAGTTTCTCCTTGAATAACGCTCCGCCTCTACCTTTGATCAGGTTATGATCGGGATCTACTTCATCGGCGCCGTCGAACGTCCAATCGGGGCGACACATCCATAAAGTAGTCTGCGGAATGCCCAAACGGACACACTCCATCGATATCTCCATCGAGGCAGGGATCACGGTGACATGCAGATTCTCCGTACGTATCCTTTCGGCAATAGCGAGCAATGCCAGATATACGGTCGATCCGGAACCTGCCCCAATAATCTCCCCTTCTTGCACACGCATGGCAATCATACGGGCTAACTGCTCCTTACTCTCCCGGTTGGTGATCGTGTCCGACCATTGGAGATGCTCCACCAAGCTACTTTCCCATTTCATACTAACACTTGTTTATAACAGGTAACAACTTATTTCACCCTACGGTTCAGTTGGTTATTGGCTTTTGAGGGCTTTGATTTTCCGATCCGTTTACCGGAAGGTTTCTTACCTCCCGAGGCTTTGGGCCGTCCGCTACCCGGACGGGCACTACTATTTCCGCTCTTCTTCATAAAAATCTTCATTATAATATTTGCCTAAATATCTGCGGGCTATAAAATCCCAGTTCTCGTGCAACACCCTCCTGCCATCCTCAAAAGGAAAAGTGACCTCGGACAATAAATCATGCTGCATGGCATAGTGCAACAAGTCGATGGGACAAAGTCCGGGAACATAAAGCAACTCGGCCCCTTCTTGTTCGGCAATCCCGGGATTATATGTCGAGTTTCGTTCATCCCGGAAGCAAGCACCGATATTGGGAGCAAGCAAGATGCCTTTCGGATTGGCAAAAAATACAAAATTTTCTTCATCGGCCAATTCGGGCATTAACGAATCGTCTTCGTCGGCCCACTCCAACGCATCGACACAGAAACGGCGCAAGCCCGCATAATCCTCAAAATAGACAAGCTGCTTCCCTTGGGTGGCATTCAGGAACTTGGTCACATCATGGGGAAGCTCCATTTCTGGGAAAATATCCAAAACAGGTCCCGGAGGAGGCAACAGGGCACGAATCTCCGGAAGCCAGTCCATCGACTCGTCATCGGTAAGAGGGGCTTGTTCAAAATGGGCTTCAAGTAGCGCATAAATATCAGTCGCAAGTCGAAGCAGAGATTTATCCGTCGGATTCCAAGGAACCGGAGAATCGTCTGTGACAGGAGAAAGAAGCGACCATAACAGGAACGACACATCCTCAAAATTTATTTCATCATCGGCATACGCCCCTGTCAGGGTATAAAAGGGCAGAAAACGCCCGTACAACCGCTTGTGCAACCGGATGAACTTATTCCATCCACCGGAATTATTCACACAATCTTCCAGATACCAGGTGAAATAAAGAACGGCCCGGTTTTTATGAATCATCTGTCCGGTAAGCTCCGACTTCTCAAATAGGGGCAGCAGCCTGTTGGCAAAATCGACATACCATTGATCGGTATCTGCCGATTGCGGACGCGGATGGACTTCCATCCACAGTTGACGATATATTTTTTGCAGTTTCATGAATTGGAGTGTTGATTTACGGAAACAAATGTACTTCTTTTCTGATAAGATTGGCTACATTTGCACCAATTTATGAACTTTACGGCAATGGATATTACGCTCAGAACGCTCACGGAAAACGACTTGCCTTTTGTAAAAGACATCTACGACTATTATACCCTCCACACGACAGTGGTGTACTTTGTACACTGCGCCAGCATCGACGAACTAAAAAACTACATACCCGTAGGCGATCCCGTCTACCGGTCGTTCATCATTGAAACTCCCGAAGGAGCACCCTGCGGATTCTGCTATTTCGCACGCTTCAAGCCCCGAGAAGCCTTCCGCATCTCGGTAGAGCTGACCCTCTACCTGAAACCGGAGTTTACAGGAAGAGGATATGGAAAACAAGCCATACTCCGACTGGAAGAGATCATCCGCCAAGAAGGCTTCAGCAACATAATGGCACTGATTTCGGGAGAGAACGAAGCCAGCATCCGCCTGTTCGAAAAATGCGGTTTCGAATGTTGCGCAAACATCCGGCAGGTAGCGGAGAAGTTCGGCAAAAAACTGGATTTGAGGATGTATCAGAAAATTATTTCAGACAATTCACATCTCACTCCCTGAAAGCCGATGATAGAAACACATCCACACAAGAAGTTCTCTTCAAATCTGAAAGCACGATTAGATAAAGAACTATAAATGAGCAAACATTGTGTGGCAATATTTGTATATACAAGAAATTATCGGTACTTTTGCCACAGAAATCAGAAGAAGAGCAGTAATGAAAACGGTTAATCAAATTATTGGAGAGAATCTAAAAAAAATTAGAGAGTTATCCGGTTTTACGCAAGAACAAGTAGCCCAATCTATTAAGATAGAACGCTCTACTTACAGTAATTATGAAGGAGGAACCAGAGAGATTCCTTATACCATTTTGGAAGATATCTCAAATTTATTCGGTTGTGAACCTTTTATATTGTTTGAGGACAATATTCAGACGAATAATGAAATTATGGCTACAGCTTTCAGAATTTCAAATTTAGGAGAAAATGATTTGAAAGAAATAGCAGCTTTCAAAGATATCGTAAAGTCTTATCTCAAAATGGAACGCATTGCCCAAAATGAAGCCGAATAAGTTTATCATAGAGAAGCAAGTCTCAGAGTTTCGTATGGACAATGGACTTAGCGCTACGGAGCCTATCACTTTGAAAAGCTTACTTTTGAAACTAAACATACTCACTGTTTTCAGACCTTTATCCGACAACTTCTCAGGAATGTGTTTGAAAGATAATTCAGAGCACCGTTTCATGCTTATCAATTCTAATCAACCACGAGGAAGGCAACACTTTACGATAGCTCACGAATTATACCACCTTTATATAGAGAAAAAACCGACTCCTCACAAATGTAATCCGGGATGTGCCAGCAAAGATCCGATAGAACAATGTGCCGACATGTTTGCTTCCTCTCTATTAATGCCGGAGGGCGGTATATGCCAGTTAATACCCGAAATGGAATTAAAAACCAAAAACATTTCGATGGCAACAGTCCTAAAACTTGAACACTATTTTTCCGTTTCCCGTTCCGCTTTATTGTATAGATTACAAAATATCGGACTTATAACAGAAAGTACACGTTCCCAATTGGCAGAAATAAAAGTAAAATACTCTGCCAAATGTTTTGGATATGACACAGCTTTATACGAACCGGCCAACGAAGGACTGGTTATCGGTGATTTTGGTGAAAAAGCCCGCAAGCTATTCGAACAGGAGAAAATTTCAGAAGGTCACTATATAGAGTTACTCCATAAAATAAACATCAATGGAACACAAGAAAACGAAGATAGTACTCGATGCTGATGTAATTATCCATTTCATGGAGGCTAATTATTTCTCAATATTACCCGATATATTTCCTGAGTACGAATACTTGATATTGGATGTGGTATATAATGAAATTTCCCAAAATTCCGGTACAAAAGATTTTATAGATAAATATCTCCATTTCTTCCCTAAATTGAAAAAAGAAGTTTTTTCCCCAAAGAGGGAATCAATGAAAGAGTTCTTTTTATTGCAACGCACTCTGGGAAAAGGAGAAAGTGCATGCATGATCTATTGCAGGGACAACCGAGACGTATTGGGAAGCAGTAACCTGAAAGACATAAAAGAATATTGCTCCAAGAATAATATTACCTATCTGACTACACTTGATTTTTTATATTATGCTTACTGCAGAAAGAAAATGACAGAGCAGGAGTGTAAGGAATTCATGCAGGAAGTAAATAATGCGGGAAGCAAACTTCCAATCATCGATATAACCCAATATACATGTACCGTACAAATTTAAACTCACACATTTCAAGAAAACAAGGCCAACACAACGACAAAGCCCTATCGCAGATTACATAAACAATCACATTCCTTTCCTCTGCGCTGTAACTCTATTATGCAATCTGCGACAGCAATGCCCCCCTCCGTCCGTTCTCAAAGTCTTTTTAAAGCCAGCTTAATGACTTTCTCCACCGGAGCATCGGGTTCTTCTTTCAATATGGCAAGCACCGCCTTCTGTGAAGGTGTAGCGGCAAATCCGAGCATGGTCAATGCAGCGATGGCCTCTTCCTGTACTTCCGCATTCATTGCCGGCAACAAAGCACCGGCAGCACCTCCCACGGCAGTTGCAGCCATGGCACCGGTTTTAATTTTATCTTTCAAATCGACAATGACACGCTGTGCGGTCTTCAGTCCGATACCTTTCACCGTCTTCAGCATATTGGCATTTTCGGTACTGATCACATTCACCAATTCGGCCGGTGAAAGAGCAGAAAGAATCATACGGGCCGTGTTTCCTCCAATACCCGAAACGGAAATCAGCAGCAGGAAAAGTTCCCGTTCCTGCTTGTCGGCAAAGCCATATAAAACGTAAGCATCTTCGCGGATGGCTTCGTAGATATAGAGTTTACAACTGCTCTTACCCTGAATGGCAGAATAAGTGTTGAGTGATATATTAACGGCATATCCTAATCCGTTACAATCGATAACTGCGGTTGCCGGACTCAGTTCGGCAATTTCGCCTTTGATGTATTCTATCATAATGGTTATAATCAGAACGCAAAGATAATAAATATTGTGCTTCACGAACCTTGAATAACAAAAACTAACTTTAACACCCTTAAGAGACCTGAAAACAAAGAAAATGACTAATTTTGCAACCGAAATAAAGAAATGTGTTAAACAAAACCAATAAAAAGATGAAAAAAGTAAGAGCAGCCATCGTAGGTTATGGCAATATTGGTCGTTATGTGCTGGAAGCCCTCCAAGCGGCTCCCGATTTTGAGATAGCAGGTGTGGTTCGTCGTGCAGGTGCCGAGAACAAACCGGCTGAACTGAATGATTACGCAGTAGTTAAAGATATAAAGGAACTTCAGGGAGTAGACGTGGCTATTCTTTGTACTCCGACCCGCAGCGTTGAGAAATACGCAAAAGAGATTCTCGCAATGGGCATCAACACAGTAGACAGCTTTGATATTCATACAGGCATCGTTGACTTGCGTCGTGAACTGGGTGCTTGCGCCAAAGAACACGGAGCTGTATCGATCATCTCGGCCGGATGGGATCCGGGAAGCGACTCGATCGTACGCACCATGCTCGAAGCAATCGCCCCCAAAGGAATCACTTACACCAACTTCGGTCCGGGTATGAGTATGGGCCATACGGTAGCCGTCAAAGCTATCGATGGAGTGAAAGCGGCTTTATCGATGACTATCCCTACCGGAACAGGTATTCATCGCCGTATGGTATACATCGAACTGAAAGACGGATATAAATTCGAGGAAGTGGCAGCAGCCATTAAATCGGACGCTTATTTCGTTAACGACGAGACACACGTAAAACAAGTGCCGAGCGTAGACGCACTGCTGGACATGGGGCACGGTGTAAACCTGACCCGCAAAGGTGTATCCGGAAAAACCCAGAACCAACTGTTCGAATTCAATATGCGCATCAACAACCCCGCACTGACCGCACAGGTATTGGTATGCGTAGCACGTGCTTCGATGAAGCAGCAGCCGGGATGTTACACCATGGTGGAAGTTCCGGTTATCGATCTGCTTCCGGGCGACCGTGAAGAATGGATCGGCCACCTGGTATAAAAAAGCCAAGTGTCTGATACAAACTATTTCCAAAGACAAGGAAAGGACGACCGTAGATTCTCTTTTTAATTATCACCGATAATCGAAAAGATAAAAATCTGCGGTCATCTTTTATTAGATAAACACTCCGGCTTACACACAATGAAGAACAAACGGTACTCACGCGGCGAAGAGCTGTCCAATACTTTAAGCCATGGCGCAGGCACCCTGCTGGGCATCACCACAGGATATTTTCTTTTGGAAAAGGCGCTCGCCAACCCTCACCCCTATTGGGCAACAGGCTGTGTACTGGCTTATCTGGTGGGGATGCTGGCATCGTACATCAGTTCGACCTGGTATCACGGCTCCAGGCCCGGCAAGCGGAAAGAACTTCTGCGCAAATTTGACCACGGCGCTATTTACCTGCACATAGCAGGGACTTACACTCCGTTCACCCTGTTAGTGCTACGCCATGCCGGCGGATGGGGCTGGGGAATCTTCACTTTTGTATGGCTGTCGGCTATTGTAGGATTCATATTAGCCTTCAAAAAACTGAAAGAACACAGCAATCTCGAGACGATCTGTTTTGTAGGGATGGGCTCTGCCATCCTGGTGGCCCTCAAACCACTAATGGACTGCCTGTCCGCCATCGGGGCCTCTCCCGCCTTCTGGTGGCTTCTCGGAGGAGGAGCTTCGTATATCATGGGAGCCGTGTTTTACTCGTTGCGAAAACCTTATATGCACGCCGTTTTCCACCTGTTTTGTCTAGGCGGAAGCATAGGCCATATCATAGCCATCTGGTTGATTCTTTAGCAAACCCGATCCGCTTTTTCTCTCCAAAAGTTTCCCGTTTTGGAAAACTTTCTGTATCAGGAAGAAAGAAAAGTTCTCCAAAAATTCTTGTTAAAACAAGAACAACTTATTGCTTTAACTGTTACCTTTGTAGCAGATTTCAGTACTAAAAAGAGGTTTAGTCATAAGGGAACGCTGTGCAAATCGGCGACAGTACCCGCTGCTGTAATTCTCTGAGAATCCGCACACTATGCCACTGCGCCCAGCGTGGGAAGGCGTTGCGAGGGAGAGATAAGTCAGAAGACCTGCTGAAAAAGTAAACATATTAAAAAAAAATCTAAAGCTTTCGGGAGTTAAAGTTATGAACTACGCGGAAATTTGTATCATCAAACGAGATGGTAAAAGGGAGGACTTCTCCATCAGTAAAATCAAGAACGCTGTATCAAAAGCGTTTAGTGCCACAGGAATCAATGATGAACAGCAATTGATTGCTGACATCACGATGAATGTAATCGGACAATTTGCATCTCCTACCATTACGGTAGAAGAAATTCAGGACCTGGTAGAAAAAGAGCTGATGAAGGTTCGTCCGGAAGTAGCCAAAAAGTACATCATCTATCGGGAATGGAGAAATACCGAACGAGACAAAAAGACCCAGATGAAGCATGTGATGGACGGTATCGTAGCCATTGACAAAAACGATGTCAACCTGAGCAACGCCAATATGAGCAGTCATACTCCCGCCGGACAGATGATGACATTCGCCTCGGAAGTAACCAAAGACTATACATATAAATATCTGTTGCCGAAACGTTTTGCCGAAGCCCACCAACTGGGAGACATCCACATCCACGACCTGGATTACTATCCTACCAAAACGACGACTTGCATCCAATATGACATGGATGACCTCTTCGAACGTGGATTCCGCACCAAAAACGGCAGTATACGTACCCCGCAAAGCATTCAAAGCTATGCTACCCTGGCTACCATTATTTTCCAGACTAACCAGAATGAACAGCACGGAGGTCAGGCCATACCGGCATTCGACTTCTTTATGGCAAAAGGTGTGAGCAAATCATTCCGTAAACACCTGGCATCATTCATCAGCTTCTATGTACAGATGAACAAGGGTGAAGAGATAGAAGAAAAGGCTATCCGTACAGTGATTGCCGAACATCTGTCGTCCATCAAAGCATCGGAACTGGAACGCGAAACGCTGCGCATGGCTCTGACTGCCCTACAGATCAATATCGACAAAGAACATCTGAACCAAATTATAGAGAAAGCATTTGTGCAGACTCAGAAAGATACGCACCAGGCCATGGAAGGCTTTATCCATAACCTGAACACAATGCACTCACGCGGCGGAAACCAGGTAGTGTTCAGTTCGATCAATTATGGAACAGACACTTCGGCCGAAGGACGCATGGTGATTGAAGAATTGCTGAAAGCAACCGTAGAGGGACTGGGCACAAGGGGAGAAGTGCCGGTGTTCCCCATTCAGATATTCAAGATAAAAAACGGAGTATCGTACACAGAAGCCGATTATGAAAAGGCTATGGCTAATTTCGATGCTGCCATGGAAGGTAAATTAAAATTTGAAGCACCCAACTTCGACTTGTTCCTGAAAGCTTGCCACACTACGGCAAAAGCACTCTTCCCTAACTTTATGTTCCTGGATGCCCCGTTCAACCAAAACGAAAAATGGGACGCCAACGACCCGCAACGTTACCGTTACGAACTGGCCACCATGGGATGCCGCACGCGTGTGTTTGAGAATGTAGCCGGCGAGAAATCGTCTTTGGGACGCGGAAACCTTTCGTTCACCACGCTGAACATGCCTCGCCTGGCCATCGAAGCCCGTATCAAAGCAGAAAACATGACGGAGGACGGACACAATAAAGATGCCGTCGAGAGAAAGGCTAAAGAAATTTTCATCGAATCGATACATGAAACGGCTACCTTGATAGCCGAACAACTCTACGAGCGATATCAATATCAGCGTACAGCCCTGGCACGCCAATTCCCCTTCATGATGGGAAATGATGTATGGAAAGGAGGAGCTGCCCTGAACCCGAACGAACAAGTAGGCGACGTGCTGCGCAGTGGTACGCTGGGTATCGGCTTCCTGGGCGGACACAATGCCATGGTGGCTCTCTATGGAGAGGGACACGGACACAGCCAGAAGGCATGGGACACCCTTTATGAAGCCGTGCTGGAAATCAACAAGGTGGCTGATGAATACAAAGCCAAATACAACCTGAACTATTCGGTACTGGCTACACCGGCCGAAGGACTTTCGGGACGTTTCACCCGTATGGACCGCCGTAAATACGGAAAAATCAAAGGAGTGACAGACAACGATTACTATGTCAATTCTTTCCATGTGGATGTAAAAGAACCGATCAGCATTGTAGAGAAAATAAAAAGAGAGGCTCCGTTCCACGCCATCACCCGCGGAGGACACATCACCTATGTGGAACTGGACGGAGAAGCCCAGAAAAACGTACGCGCCATTGCCAAGATCGTAAAAGTTATGTTTGACGAAGGAATCGGCTACGGCTCAATCAATCATCCGGTGGATACCTGCCACAATTGCGGATACAAGGGCGTGATCTACGATAAATGTCCGGTATGCCAAAGTGAGAATATTTTGCGCATGCGCCGCATCACAGGCTACCTGACCGGAGACTTGAGTTCATGGAATTCGGCCAAACGTGCAGAAGAAAAAGACCGTGTAAAGCACGGATAAGGAATCATGAACATCTTGTACACGTATCCCGAAACAATCGTTGACGGAGAAGGTATCCGCTATTCGATCTATCTGGCAGGATGCAGGCACGGCTGTCCGGGTTGTCATAACCCGGAAAGCTGGAACCCGCAAGCCGGTGAGGAACTGTCCGAAGGACGGCTGGCTTCCATCATCCGCGAAATAAACTCGAACCCGTTGCTCGACGGAGTGACTTTCTCCGGGGGCGATCCTTTTTATGATCCGGAAGCATTTTTGCCTGTCATCCGGAGAGTAAAAACAGAAACGGGACAGAATATCTGGTGCTACACAGGATATACTTACGAGGAAATAGAATCGGATCCGAAACTGGCAGCCATATTGCCCTACATAGATGTACTGGTGGACGGGCGCTTCAAACAGGAACTTTATTCACCGCATCTGGAATTCAGAGGAAGCAGTAATCAGCGGATTATCAAACTGAAATAGATATAAATAAACAAGCGTCGAAAGCACCACAGATTGCACAAATATCAATGGTTTATCGGACGGACTATCAACAATAACATTGGAAGTCGATCTGTGAAATCTGTGGTGAAGACGACCTTCCACTCCCTCCCCATCAAGTTTCAATGTGTAAAAAAACTTATATATCACTACCTCCCCCAACCGAAAAAGTCCGATTTTGTTTATTTTTGTAGCACTTCCATAAAAAAGTTCTTTATGATTCTACATACACAAACTCCGGTAGTTGACGAAACAGACGGCCTTCCTCTCCCGCACCGTATATGGGCAGTTGTCGGTATTTCTTTTGCCTTATGCATGTCGGTACTCGATATCAACATTATCAACGTGGTACTCCCGACACTTTCTCACGACTTCGGAACTTCTCCGGCAGTCACGACCTGGATTATCAACGGCTACCAGCTTGCCATTGTCATCTCTTTGCTTTCATTCTCGTCACTGGGAGAAATTTATGGATACCGCAAAATATTTCTTTCGGGAATAGCTATGTTCATCGTCACTTCCCTGATCTGCGCTTTGTCCCATTCATTTTGGACATTGACCATTGCCCGCATTTTCCAGGGATTCAGTGCTTCGGCCATTACCAGCGTCAACACGGCTCAGTTACGTACGATTTACCCCCGAAAACAAATCGGCCGGGGAATGGGGATCAATGCCATGGTAGTGGCCATATCGGCAGCAGCCGGCCCCTCGGTAGCCAGCGGAATTCTATCTGTCGCTTCCTGGCACTGGCTATTCGCTATCAACGTCCCTCTCGGATTAGTTGCCCTGACTTTGGGATTAAAGTACCTGCCCCGAAAAGAGGAACGTTCAAACAGAAAATTCGACAAGCTGAGTGCCATAGCCAATGCAATCACCTTCGGGCTCCTGATTTATACTTTGGATGGATTTGCCCACCACGAAAACAATGATTATATAGTGATACAACTTGCTGTATTGGCAGTTGTCGGGACTTATTATGTGCGCAGACAGTTGAACCAACCGTCTCCTCTCCTTCCCCTCGACCTGTTGGGAATTCCCATTTTCAGGCTTTCCATTCTTACCAGTATCTGTTCGTTCACCGCTCAAATGCTGGCAATGGTCTCTTTACCCTTCTTCCTGCAAAACTTTTTGGGATACAGCGAGGTCATGACCGGGCTATTGTTAACTCCCTGGCCTATAGCCACACTGGTGACAGCACCGGCAGCCGGATATCTGGTGGAACGCATTCATCCCGGCATACTGGGCAGCATCGGGATGGCATTGTTCTGTATCGGACTTTACTCTCTGTCTACATTAACGGCGGATTCATCGGTCACCGGCATCATCCTGCGATTGATGCTTTGTGGTGCAGGTTTCGGTCTTTTCCAGACACCGAACAACAGTACAATCATCTCTTCCGCCCCTACCCGACGTTCGGGAGGAGCCAGCGGAATGTTGGGTATGGCACGGCTCTTGGGACAGACATTCGGTACGACACTGGTTGCTTTGCTCTTCAGTTTTGTAGTACACGAGAAGAGTACGGCGGTCTGTCTGATAGCCGGCAGCGGATTTGCGTTTGTCGCAGCAGTGGTAAGCAGCATGCGGCTTTCACAACCCTCCACATTAAAGACGAAGCCCCGATAACCATCTCAATCCACGTATATCGTCCCACCGGAAGCCAGAGTAACACAAAGTGACACAGAAAGAGCTTAAGCTATTCATAATATTGATCTGTGCAAATCCGTGTTATTTTGTGGTGAATATAAGTTTCTTGAAGCCACCTCCATGTCAATCAATGAATGAAAAATTTAGTACTCAGTCTCTCTAACCACCTCCACTAGACGGGCAAAGTCCTCCGGATGTACATCTCCGATATTACCGATACGGAAAGTATCCGCTTTTGAAATTTTTCCGGGATAGATTACAAACCCCTTGGATTTAAGGGCGGTATAGAAGGCCTTAAAGTCGAATCCGGTTTTCGGATACAAGAATGAAGTGATAATAGGTGACTGGATCGCGTCATCGAGCAAAGTTACAAAACCGAGTGAACGCATACCCTCTACCAGTACCCGGTGATTCTCACAATATCTCCGGTGACGGGCCTCCACTCCACCTTCTTCAATCAGTTCGGTAAGGGCCTGCTTGAAAGCACGCACCACATGGGTCGGTGAAGTAAAACGCCATTTACCATGCCCTTTTTCCATCGTTTCCCACTGGTCGTAAATATCCAGAGAAAGAGAACGGGCTACTCCCTTACAACGCACCAGTTCCGAACGGCGGGCTATGATAAATCCGAATCCCGGAACTCCCTGGATACATTTATTGGCACTGCTGATCAGGAAATCGATTCCCAACTCACTAACATCCATCGGGATACCTCCAAAGCTACTCATAGCATCTACAATCAGTTTCTTGCCATGCATCTTCACTACATGTGCCAGCTCCTTCAACGGATTCAGGATACCGGTAGTCGTTTCGCAGTGAACGAAGGCCACATGAGTAACATCTGAATTATTGCTCAGATAGTCGTCCACATAGTCTACCGATACCTGTTCCGTTTCATCAAAAGCAAGGAGCTCGTAGTCGATATGATAATATTCGGCAATATTCCCCATCCGGTCACCATAAGCACCGTTACTGCAAATCAGAAGTTTATCATTCTTACCGATGGCAGCACCAATCACGGCTTCTACACAATAGGTTCCGCTTCCTTGCAAAAGAACAGATGTATACTCTTCCGTATTGCGGGTAGCAATGCCGACCAGCTCTTTACGCAATGCTTCGACAATGTGCAAATTATAGTCTTCATCCCATGTACACCAGTCGGTCATCATGGTTTCCTTTACAGTCTCTGAGGTAGTAAGTGGTCCGGGGGTCAATAACAAATAAGGTTTCATATCGATTAATGATTTAGTTTTGAGTTAATCAGTTGAATCAGTGCGGGAAGTTCTTCAATGCTTCGAATGACATACGAGGCTCCCGCAGCCAGCATACGTTGTTTCACTTCAGCAATACGGTTCTCGAGTTCGGCAGCCGGCAAGGCGTGCGTCTCTTCTTCGGTGAGTGCCATCTCGTTACTTCCGAGAACCACTCCCACACTCCATACTTTGGCATGTACACCTTCCTGAATATCGGCAATGGTGTCGCCTACCTTCACCACTGTATCCGGATCGGGAACCGCCAGTTTCGTGAGATTCTCAAAAATCATATAGGGAGCAGGACGACCGGCGGGCAGCAGATTCGGAGTGGCACAGTAATCCACCCGGTATCCTTTGGCCTGTGCCTCGGGCAGTACCACATCCATCATCTCGCGGGTATAGCCTGTAGTAGAACCTATTTTCAGTCCTTCGGCACGCAACTTCTCCAACGTAGGGATCACACCCGGAATAGGATCGGTATACTCTTTCAGTGAAGCAAAAAGATATTTCTCGAACAGGTGGTTCAGTTCTACGACATCCTCCTCTGTCCAGGCACGTCGATAACGGTTTATGAATTGTTCGTTTACTTCGGGCATAGTCAGCAATTCACGGATGTGCTGAATTTTCGGTAACCCCATAGGCTTACGAGTCTGCTCGACATCGATCGTGAGTCCCTTCCCGGCAAAAGCCTTGATGAAAGCAGCCACCGGAGCGAAACATCCGTAATCGACTGCCGTTCCTGCCCAGTCCATAATGATACATTCAATCTTTTTCATTTTATGTCTATAATTTCCTTGTTTTTGAATCTGATGCAAAAGTAGGGCATCCCGTACAGAGCAAAAATGAATTCCGCATGATTCATTTCATTCATATTCCGCACATTTCTTCCGAAATATTAATGTAACATTCATATCATGATTATATAATCCAAAAGTCATATATTTGCAATGTAAACAATGCGTCGATGTACTTATGAACGAACTGGAAGATATATACAAACGAATCGAATATCTCCGTAACAACGGAGTGAAAATGAAAGAAATAGCCGACTGGATACACATGGCTCCCAGTGTGCTGTCCGCACTCTACTCCAGTGTGCTGCCCACCTATCTGAACCTGCAAAAGACCAAGCCCCGGGAAGAGGCTCTGGACGAGGCACTGGCACTGGTAAACAATGTGTCGAAGAAACGGCTGCTCGGCAATCTGGGAGAAATGAAAGAACGGCTCTTCGATCTGGAACCCAATCAGGAAGCCAACATAACAGGAAATGCTTTTCTGAAATTACTGGAAAAGGAAATGCAGGAATCTGTGGGGGAAGTCTACAATTACAGTGGCACGTACCTGAGCTACAGCCTTTCTTCATCGACAGACAGTCTCAAGGCAGAACCCTATCTGATCTGTGCATCAGAAAACAATGATTATGTGAAAGTAGGCATGATCAATGCCTATAAATCCGTGCACTGGGGAAGTGGCATTATCAGTAATCATCAAAATTCATACCTGATGTTCAATGAACGGGAACTTCCGCAGTTTGCCCTGGTAACCATCTATCTGCAATTACCCCATTATGAGTTTCCGCATATGCTGAAAGGATTATATCTCTGTCTGGACTATAACCATAACCCGATAGCCCGGAGAATTGTCCTGGTGAAGCAATCGGACAGCACAGACATAGACGAGTTCCTGAAAATGGAAGGAAAGTTAATCTCCAGATCGGAACTGACCCCTGAAGAAGAGATCTATTATAATTATACATGCCAGGAAGGAGACTATATCAAGACTTGTACGGTACCCTCACCCAAACTGGATGAATCGGATCTGGAAAGAGAAAAAAAGATGCTGAAAATATAAAGCGACATACCCTAAAAACACCACAGGCTACTCAGATTTAGTTATTGAACAGGAGTTATCCGAATAGATCCCCCCCTGAAAACCTGAGTAGCCTATGGTAAAAAATACTTTTCCGAGAACTCTCCTATCAGAAGAAGAATCTCAATATATCATTGAAGTTAGCCCAAATCAAAAGGCCGAACAACAAAATCATACCCGCCATTTGTGCGTATTCCATAAATTTATCACTCGGTTTGCGACGGGCAATGATTTCATAGAACAGGAACAAGACGTGTCCGCCGTCCAACGCAGGAATAGGCAGAATATTCATAAAAGCAAGGATGATAGACAAGAATGCCGTCATATACCAGAACTGATGCCAATTCCAGGTTGCAGGGAAGATGCTTCCGATGGTTCCGAAACCGCCCAATTGTTTAGCTCCCTCTTTTGAGAAAAGATATTTCATGTTGCCTACATAGCCTTTCAAAGTCTTCACTCCTAATGCTACACCGGCCGGGAAGGATTCAAAGAAACCATACTCTTTCCTGATTACAGGAAGAAGTTGATCCGTATATGGATTGACCGCTACTCCTATTTTGAAAGCTGAATCCGTAGTCAAAGTCAATACATCGGTCTTTCCGTCACGCACATAAGTCAATGAGATCTGGTGCGGATTGATACTGTCATTTTGTAACGCTTTCGCATTTTGTCTTCTTTCAGCCATAGCTGCCAGGAAGTCTGTATAAGAAACCGGCTTTCCGTCGAGAGCAATGATACTGTCGCCCGGCTGGATACCGGCCATGGCTGCAGGTGAATTGACCATCACACTATCGACTACATAGGGGAAACGGAATTCGGCAAAGCGAACACTGTCACCCAACAGACGCTGCATCATATCTTCAGGGATATATACAGATGCCTTCTTACCCTCACGCAACACCGTTACCTCCCGGGCATCAGCTATCTGGCTGAGCATATCGGGATCGTAGCGTACAAAATCGACTCCGTCGGCAGACAACAAAATATCTCCGTCCTGAAATCCCACCGCTTTGGCTGTTTCATTAAAGTCCATACCCAATGGGGCCTTCTGTACGGGAATGTATTGATCACCCCACTTAAACAGAATCATTGAATAGATGAACAGAGCCAAAAGGAAGTTGAACAACACACCTCCCACCATAATCAACAGGCGCTGCCACGCAGGTTTAGAACGAAATTCCCACGGCTGTTCCGGTTGCTTCATTTGCTCGGTATCCATCGATTCGTCAATCATTCCGGCTATTTTGACATATCCCCCTAAAGGTAACCAACCGACAGCATATTCTGTCTCACTTTTCTTTGGCTTAAATTTAAATAGTGTGAACCAAGGATCAAAGAATAAACAAAACTTTTCTACCCGTACTTTGAACAGGCGGGCAAAGAGAAAGTGCCCTCCTTCGTGAATGATGACGAGCAAAGATAAGCTCATAATCAATTGCAGGGCACGGATTAAAAATGTTTCCATCAGATTATTTACAATTTATTTATTTACATATTAATTCACGGGCAATCCGGCGTGCTTCCGCATCGGTTGCCACATAGTCGTCGTAAGTAGGAGTCTGTACGAAAGACACCTGCCCCATGGTATGTTCTATCACATCACTCATGCCGAGAAAGCTGATTTCATCACGAAGAAAAGCCGCCACAACCACCTCGTTGGCCGCATTTACGATGCAAGGCATATTCCCTCCCCTATACATCGATTCATAGGCCAATGCCAGATTACGGAACCGCTTGGTATCGGGTTGCTCAAAAGTAAGGTTCGTACATTTCGAAAAATCAAGCCGGTCGAAAGACGAATTGATGCGATCGGGATAAGAGAAAGCATACTGAATGGGCAGACGCATATCGGGCATTCCCAACTGGGCCTTTATTGCTCCATCCTCAAACTGCACCATCGAATGAATAACCGACTGCGGATGTACCACCACCTCAATCTGGCCGGGCTGTACGCCAAACAACCATTTGGCTTCGATCACTTCGAACCCCTTGTTCATCATCGAGGCAGAATCAATAGTAATCTTAGCTCCCATTTCCCAATTCGGATGTTTGAGAGCCTGTACTTTTGTCACAGTCTTCAACTGTTCCATAGTACATGTACGGAAAGGACCTCCGGAAGCAGTCAGGATAACTTTCTCTATCGGATTGCCTACCTCTCCGGCCAAACACTGAAATACTGCCGAATGTTCGGAATCGACAGGAAGAATCGGTGTACGGTATTGCCGGGCTAACTGATTAATCAACTCTCCGGCAACTACCAGTGTCTCTTTATTGGCAAGGGCAATGGCTTTTCCGGCACGAATGGCATTCATGGTCGGCTTCAATCCCGCATACCCCACCATAGCGGTCAGGACTACATCGATAGGGCCGGACTCTACAATCTGGCATAACGCGGCAGCACCTGCATACACCTTAACAGGCAGGTCGCTGAGAGCCTCTTTCAGTTGGGCATATTTCTCTTCATTGGCTATAACTACAGCCTCAGGCATAAACTTACGTGCCTGGGCTATCAGGAGATCTACCTTATTATTGGCAGTCAGTGCATACACCTCGTACAGTTCGGGATGCTCTTCGATAACCTGCAAGGCCTGGGTACCAATAGAACCCGTAGAACCTAAGATAGCTATTTGTTTCTTCTTTATCTCGTTCATTATTAGAATACAATGTATTTTTCAGGATTAACCGGCCGTCCTCTGTGCCAAAGTTCAAAATGAAGATGCGGACCGGTAGTGAGCGTTCCGCTATTCCCAACCAAGGCAATAGCTTCACCTCCCTTCACAGTATCGCCTTCACGCTTCAGCAACGAACCGCAATGTTTATAGACTGATACAAAATCCTGGTTATGCTGTACCTCGATCAGGTAACCGGTTTCGGCCGTATAGGTACTCAATATGACTGTACCGTCCAAAGTGGCCAATACACTTTCGTTGGGATTGGCGGCAATATCGGTTCCAAAATGTTTCTTTTCGGCATCAAAATGATCGGAAATCATGCCACGGGTCGGACGATAAAAAATCAGTCCGTTGACATCGGGCTGTGCGGTAATAGAGGTCAGATTATATTTTTCGGTCTCTTCATATTGACGACGGAAAGCTTCTTCACGTTCGGAACGGGCAATCAGCGAATCTTCACGCATGGTGGTCAATGAATCCATTGACTGTACAGTATCCACCCGCACGGTGCCGCTGAAGATATCCTGTATATTCATGATATACATATTCTGACGGTCTACCAACTGTTGCAAAGAATCTACCCGCAAGGCATTTTCCACAACCTGAGCACGAATATCACTATTCATATATCCCGGCAAATAGTTGCGTAAAGGAGTAAAAGTGATAATGGCAGCGGCAAACAGGAAAAGCACGGTCAGAACCGAAAGTAACACGGAAAGACCATTCAGCTTGGATACATGAAGTCCCACCACCTCTTCGAGTGTATTCTCGTTGATGATAGTGAGTTTATACTTGAACTTGATATTGTTCCAAAAGGCTTTACTACGTTTCTTTTTCGGCATTATTATAGAATATCACGACAAATGTAAGCATTTCGCTTTACTTGCCGTCTGTTTCTTTATGCTATTTAACTTTCTTCATCATCGCACTCGTCCAAAGACAGCAGGCCTTCGGGCAAATCGACTGTAATGATTTTGTGCTTCTGATCGATACCGGCAATTAATTCCTCTTGTGCAGGAATCAGCAATTCATCGCCATCACGGTCCACTACAAACAGTGTATTAACGGTAGACGTATCCACATCCGTCACCTTTCCCAAAGCACCGTGACGGACATCTTCCACCCGGAATCCGACAAAGAAATCCCAGGACAACTCCCCGGGACCGGCTTCTTCGGCATGTTTCACCGGAAAATAAACTTCCACGTTGGTGAACATACGGGCACGTTCGGCAGTGTCTACACCTTCGAGTTTCACCAAAGCTGTGGAATCGGACCGGAAACGATACTCTTCTATAAAGAAAGGAACAAAAATATCATCTAACCGGCAAATCAGATAATCACAATCCGCCCGATCGAAAATATCGTCGGTAAAGGTGAACGACAATTCACCGTGTATGCCGTGTGGCTTATTGAACAAGCCTATCTTGTATACATCTTCTCTTTTTATCATATTCGTGTAATTCTTGCACCGATAGCGTTGAGTCGACCTTCGATATTTTGATATCCGCGGTCTATCTGCTCGATGTTATGAATCCGGCTGATACCTTCGGCGCTCATAGCTGCAATAAGCAAAGCGATACCGGCACGGATATCCGGAGAGGTCATATTGCCTCCCCGCAAAGTAAATCCATGATTATGTCCGATAACAACCGCACGGTGCGGATCGCAAAGAATAATCTGTGCGCCCATGTCGATCAGTTTATCGACAAAGAAAAGACGGCTCTCGAACATCTTCTGATGAATCAGTACACTACCTTTTGCCTGGGTAGCCACTACCAGCATGACGCTCAACAAGTCCGGAGTCAGTCCCGGCCAGGGAGCATCGGCAATGGTCATGATGGAACCGTCGATAAACGACTCGATCTGATAGCAATCCTGTGCCGGAACAAAAATATCATCTCCTCTCTGTTCGAGTTTAATACCCAGACGGCGGAAACTTTCGGGAATAATACCCAGATTTTCGTATGACACATTTTTGATTGTGATTTCGCTACGGGTCATGGCAGCCATACCAATGAAGCTACCCACCTCGATCATATCCGGCAACACAGTGTGATCGGTACCGTGAAGTTCCTCCACTCCTTCGATAGTCAATAAGTTCGAAGCAATTCCACTGATCTTCGCTCCCATCCGGTTCAGCATCTTACAAAGCTGCTGCAGATAGGGCTCACAGGCCGCATTATAAATCGTCGTTTTACCTTTGGCTAGTACAGCGGCCATCACGATATTGGCAGTTCCGGTCACAGAAGCTTCATCGAGCAACATAGATGTACCTTTCAATTCTTCGGCCGAAATTTCGTATATTTCCCGCTCTTCATTATAAGTAAAATCGGCTCCCAGATTCTGGATTCCTATAAAATGCGTATCCAGACGCCGACGCCCGATCTTGTCTCCTCCCGGCTTTGAAATCATGGCTTTACCGAAACGGGCGACCATAGGACCGATCAGCATCACAGATCCCCGCAGGCTGGAACACTTCTTCAGGAAGTTGTCACTTTCCAAATAGGCCAGATCGACATTCGCGGCCTTAAAACTATACGAATCGACACCTGTTTTTGCAACCGTCACGCCCATATCCCGCATTAACTGAATCAGGTTATTGACGTCCAGGATGTCCGGAATGTTATTCACTGTTACTTCTTCGGCAGTAAGCAATGTAGCGCAGATAATCTGCAACACTTCGTTTTTGGCACCTTGGGGATGAATTTCCCCACTAAGTCTGTGCCCTCCTTCGATTACAAATGAAGCCATGTTTCGAGGTGATTAGTGGTTAATGATAATGCTAATAATCACTTTGATCAGAATTTTCTTCTCTGATTATTATTTCTCTGGTTATTGTTGTTATTCGTACGTGGACGGTAGTTCTGAGCAATACGTTCAGACATCAGACGCAGAATCTCGTCATCCATCTGCAATTTGCCTCCCGAGAATTCGGCCAGGTCTTCGGCGATTTTCCGGTCGTCTACCGTATCTTTATTCCATGCCATATAGTCTTTCTTCATGTGATTGCAGATAAGGGCTACCAGATTCTTCTTTTCATCCCCTTCCTGAAATTCACACGCTTTTTTGATTAATATTTCCAATGTACGACCATAGTGGCGGTAGCGGATCTTAGTACTTGGATAAGGAATCGGATCCGGTTTCGTTACCAGATTGTCTTTACGGATAATCTCGTAAGGATAATCGATATCAAGCTTAAAGTCGGCCATAATAGCCAGATGATCCCATAATTTATGCTTGAAATCGGGTACATCTCTCAAATGGGGAAACATATTACCCATGATATTGATAATGGTATTGGCACAACGCTGACGTTCGGAACGATCCTGGATAGTCAACGCAAAGTCAACCATATTCTGGATACTGCGACCATATTCCGGCAGCGGCATTCTTTTCTGTTGAGTATTATACTGCATGTAGTTAAATTATATTTTAAAAATAGTAAATCAAATAAGGAGTGAAAAGCATTAAAGTAACTTCTTGGGTTGCGAAGCCACAAACTCTTTCAGATAGAAAGGCTCAAAATAGGCCACATCTTTATAGTCGTTGATTGCAACGGCCTTTTCTGCAAGCGGGAACATCATCTTTGCCAACGGATGAAGATCATCTATAAAATGCGCATTGGGGTGCGTAATCTTTTCACGGCACTTTGCGGCTCCATTTCCAAAGAAATAGACAGGATGCTGTTCCAGATATTCAAGATAAGAATTCTCGTCCACGATATCGGCGGAAATCTCACGCTTCACATTCAACGCACGGTCATAGATAGCCGCATATACCTCCATCCGCCGTGCATCAATCATCGGGCATAGCAATGCATCTTCCGGCAATTCATGATAAAGCAGCACAGGTACACTCAACACTTCCAATGTCGGGATACCGATCAACGGGACATTACGTCCGTAACAAATACCCTTTGCCATCGAAACGCCAATGCGAAGCCCGGTATACGATCCGGGACCACAACTGACGGCTACCGCATCCAAAGGAATGGCATGACTATCGATGAAAGACAACGCTTCATCCACAAATACTCCCAACGAAACGGCATGTGAAGGCCCCTTAAGGTCTTCTTTCACAAAAATATTCTGCCCGTCTTCACTTACTGCTACCGAACAAACGGCGGTAGAAGTCTCAATATGTAGGATACACGACATAAGAATCAGATTATTAAATTGACGCAAATTTACATGATTATTTTCAGATTACCGCACCGAGATATAAATAAAGCGCATTTCCCTTCAAAATCATTGCATTAAATTAAGTTTTTACATACTTTATCAGACTGTTTTATACAAGCAAAAGACAAATATAACAAGTTTTAAAACCTGCAATGAAACAGATACACTACTATATACTATTTCTATTATTCGCAAGTCTGACGGGCCTCTCGATCACATTAACAAACAGACCCAACGGATAAGGATCACATCGCTTTCTCCCGTTCAAAAGGCAGAATGTTCGAAATAGTTACTATCAACTAATGGAATATGCAAATTTCCAAAAGACTATCTTACTTACTAAAGCATTAAATTTCAGAGTATTACATTAACAACAAGGGCGTTCGATACTGCGATTTTAGGAACGTAGAACTGGATACCCCAACTTATAACTCAAGTTTAGGAAGTGAATTTACGCCGTTTGAACCGGTATCTTCATCCTTATACCTTTCTTCAATTAACATTGTTAACGCCTTTTGCAGGTTGTCAGGTTCTTGTGCGCAAATAACAAGTCTTTTGCATTTAAAGAACTTTTTATTCACATCCAAAGAACAAGTTTTAACACTGTGTTAAAACAAAGCTTTTGAGGACAGAGATCTTACTTTTTAAAAGTGTTGATTTTTAGATGGTTTAGTCTGAGGTTCGCTTCTTTATCTCACGGATGGACTCTTCGGGCGAAAGCCGGGATACTTGCTTTTTTGTCAACTATAAACGAGGGCTTACACTTCCGAAAACTGAATTAGATTCCATGAGTAAAAGAAAACTTGCCACCCAATTTGAAGAAGAACCTTTTTCGTATGTGTTCGGTTGCCGCACCTTCGTTATCGAAATACCGGATTCTAAGATTATTATGGCAGAAAATTCAAAACAGTTTCTTCTAACCAAGATGTCTTTTTTATCCATTTACAGCGATTATCTTAAAATTATCCCGTATTTTTGCACAAAACTTTTGGTAATATGATACAATCCATGACGGGATATGGCAAAGCAACTGCCGAACTTCCCGATAAGAAGATTAACGTAGAGATAAAATCGCTTAATAGCAAAGCGATGGATTTGTCGGCACGTATCGCACCGGCATACCGTGAAAAAGAGATGGAAATCCGCAATGAAATTGCACGTGTGCTGGAACGTGGAAAAGTTGACTTCAGCCTTTGGGTGGAAAAGAAAGAGTGTGCAGACGCTGCCACTCCCATCAACCAAGTATTGGTAGAAGGATATTACAACCAAATCAAAGCTATCTCCGAAAACCTCCACATTGCAGTACCTACTGACTGGTTTCAGACTTTACTCCGTATGCCGGATGTAATGACCCGCACCGAAACACAGGAGTTGAGTGAGGAAGAATGGGGAATAGTGTACGCAGCAGTCAAAGAGGCTGTTTCACATTTAGTCGATTTCCGGAAACAAGAGGGTGCTGCTCTGGAAAAAAAGTTCCGGGAAAAAATCGCGAATATCCATCGTCTGCTCGAATCGGTAACCCCTTATGAAAAAGAACGGGTAGATAAGGTTAAAGAACGTATCACCGATGCACTGGAGAAAACACTCAATGTGGACTATGATAAGAACCGTCTCGAACAGGAACTGATCTACTACATCGAGAAACTCGATATCAACGAGGAGAAACAACGTTTGGGCAATCATCTGAAATACTTCATCAGTACGCTTGAAAGTGGCAGCGGACAAGGTAAAAAGCTGGGATTCATCGCTCAGGAAATGGGACGGGAGATCAATACACTCGGCAGTAAATCGAACCACGCTGAAATGCAAAAAATCGTGGTACAGATGAAAGACGAACTGGAGCAGATCAAAGAACAGGTGCTGAATGTGATGTAATAACGATAGATTATGAACCCAACTGAAAGAATAACCACCCCACACCAAACGGGTGAAGCCAAAGTAATCATCTTTTCTGCTCCTTCCGGATCGGGTAAGTCAACAATCATAAATTATTTGTTGGCTCAAAAGTTGAATCTTGCATTCTCGATCTCAGCCACCAGTCGTCCCCCCCGGGGAAACGAAAAGCATGGAGTAGAATATTTTTTCCTCTCTCCCGATGAATTCCGTCAACGCATTGCAAACAATGAATTCCTGGAATACGAGGAAGTATATACCGACCGGTTCTACGGCACTCTGAAAGCACAGGTAGAAAAACAGCTTGCTGCCGGACAAAATGTTGTATTCGATGTAGATGTCGTAGGTGGCTGTAACATCAAGAAATATTATGGTGAACGGGCGCTTTCGCTTTTTATCCAGCCTCCCTGCATTGACGAACTGCGCCGCCGTCTGATCGGACGCGGAACAGATACTCCCGAAGTGATCGAGAGTCGGATAGCCAAAGCCGAATATGAATTAAGCTTTGCTCCGAAATTTGATAAGGTTATCATTAATGACGACCTGGAAACAGCCAAGGCACACGCATTGAAAGTGATTAAAGAGTTTCTGGGCATCGATACTGAATAATCTCCTACTCTCTTATTCGTGATTATAGCATATGGCAAAGACTAAAACCGGAATCTTCAGCGGCTCTTTCAACCCGATCCACATCGGACATCTGGCACTGGCCAACTATCTGTGCGAGTTTGAAGGGCTGGATGAAGTCTGGTTTATGGTCACCCCGCACAATCCTTTCAAGAATCAGGCTGATTTATGGCCGGACGAACTGCGTCTGCAACTGGTACAGCTTGCTATTGAGGGATATCCGCGATTCCGGGTATCCGATTTCGAATTTCATCTGCCCCGTCCTTCTTATACGATCCATACGCTCAATCGCCTGAAACAAGAATATCCCGAAAGAGAATTCCAGTTGATAATAGGATCTGACAATTGGATGGTATTTGACCGATGGTTCGAATCGGAACGTATCGTCTCAGAAAATAAGATACTCGTTTATCCCCGTCCGGGATTCTCTGTAGATAAGTCACAGTTACCCCCGAACGTACACGTAGCAGATTCTCCCATATTCGAAATCAGTTCTACCTTCATCAGAGAAGCCCTGGCTACCGGAAAAGATATACGTTATTTCCTTCATCCGGCTGTATATAAAAGAATTATACAACAGACCGGAAGCATTGATTCTTCCCACTCCTGCCATACCTGAGAATTATTCATTCCGGAGACGATGCAGTGTAATTATCACAATCTCGGCAGGTGCACCGATACGGATATTCTTATTTGAGGTACCGATTCCATTGGTCACAATCATCGGAATCTTAGCCGAGTTATACTTCAATCCTGTCAGAAAACGGCTGCCATAGTGTGAAGGAATAATGGGAGCATATCCCAAAATCCGGACTTGCCCGCCATGTGTATGCCCTGCCAGGACCAAATCAGAATTAGCGACTGACACATCCTCGGCATAATCGGGTGTGTGTACCAATAGTATTACGAAATCAGACGGAGAAAGGGACAAAGTAGGCGAAACTCCGTTATTGGCAAGGTCAAACGGATTGCGTACACCGGCCAAGATAATTTGTGCTCCATCACGTCTCAACGTATCGATCTGATGTTCAAGAGGTCGCATGCCGTAACGTTGCATCTCACGGATAATTTCATCATGGCAACGTTCATAATCGTTATTTCCCATCACTCCATAAGTCCCCATTGGAGTTTTGACTTTAGCCAACGCCGCAAAGAGCTCGGGCACGTACTGACATCCCTCCTGGTAGTCACCTCCCATCAACAGTACATCGGCATGCTGGGCATTCAGCAAACGCACCAGACTCTCCAGCCCTTTCTCCTTGAAAAGACTCTTATAATGTAAATCCGAAATAAAAGCAATACGGAAACCGTCAAAAGCATCAGGCACATCACGATGGGTGAACTCGTACTTTTTCACCCGGTCGATACCCGGATAAACGGAAGATACGCTCACCGCAGAACTGGTAATACGAGTCCCCCGGCCTACAATGGAAGGAGCAGAGCGCGTTATAACAGGAGAGGCAACATGCGTTTTTTCTCTCTTCCGCTTGACTGAGATTTTTTTGAGTTCGGAGGTATCCGGCGAGAACAGCCGGGCCACTACATCGGAGCTATCCGGACGGACAGAATCAACATTCAATACCGGACGAGGAATCGGAGAAACCAGATTCTTCTTCGATTTACAAGAGGAAAGCAGCAACAAAAGTGCCGCCAACAGGTATATTATCTTCTTCATATTCTCTAATATCAGGAGCGCAAAGATAGACAAAAAAGCAAAAATATACGTTTTTTGCCCTATCTTTGTTCTCTCAAAAACGGATGATAGAAAAAGAAAATGGAAGAAGTGAAACGTAACTCGTTGCAGGCATGGATACTTGCGGCCCGCCCCAAAACACTGGCAGGTGCCATTACTCCGGTAATGATAGGTTGTGCATTGGCTTTTGCCGACGGAAAATTCAATTGGATACCGGCATTGATCTGCTGTTTGTTCGCCGGACTGATGCAGGTTGCCGCCAATTTCATCAACGATTTATTTGACTTTCTAAAAGGGACCGACCGCGAAGATCGTCTCGGACCGGAACGTGCCTGTGCACAAGGCTGGATTTCGGCAGCCGCGATGAAACAAGGTATCTTCATCACGGTAGGCCTGGCCTGCCTGATCGGGTGTACTCTCCTGTTTTATGCAGGATGGGAGTTGATTCTTATAGGTGCGTTGTGTGTATTGTTCGCCTTCTTGTACACCACAGGACCTTATCCATTATCCTATAAAGGATGGGGAGACGTATTGGTCATTGTATTCTTCGGCTTCGTTCCGGTAGGGGGTACTTATTACGTACAGGCTCTCAATTGGACACCAAACGTCACGGTTGCATCACTGGTATGCGGACTGATTGTAGATACATTACTGGTAGTTAACAATTACCGGGATCGGGATGCCGACCGAAAAAGCGGAAAAAAGACCGTTGTAGTCCGTTTCGGTGAATCCTTCGGCAGATACTTTTATTTACTGCTCGGCATTACAGCTGCCTGGCTTTGTTTCTGGTTTCTATTCAACGGGCACCTATACGCAACTCTCTTACCCCAACTTTACCTGTTCTTCCACATTCGGACCTGGAAAAAAATGGTACAGATACATAGTGGCAAAAAATTAAACAGCATATTGGGCGAAACTTCACGCAATATGCTGTTAATGGGAATCCTATTGTCAATAGGACTTGTTATAAACGGTTAGCAAGTCAACGTTTACTATACATCCGTTCGTAATATTTCTGATAATCACCACTGGTTACTTCTTCCACCCATTCCTGATTATTCAGATACCATTCGATTGTTTTCACAATGCCGACTTCAAATTTCGTTTCGGGATACCAACCCAAGGCATTAGTGATCTTTGTCGGATCGATGGCGTAGCGCTGGTCATGCCCCAGACGATCCTTGACAAACGTAATTAAATCTTCGTTTATCCAGTCGATTGAAATTTCACCATCGGCATTTTTCTCTTTTTTCTTCAACACCTCACGATATTCGGGATGTTCTGCCATCAGGCGATGAATCGTTGCGATTGTTAATTTTACAATCTCAAGATTAGTCTTCTCGTTATGTCCGCCCACATTGTATACTTCTCCTTCCACACCTTCACGAACTACCAGGTCGATAGCCTTGCAATGATCTTCCACGTACAGCCAGTCGCGCACATTGCTACCGTCTCCATACACAGGAAGTTTCTTACCTTCAAGAATATTCTTGATAATCAGCGGAATCAGTTTCTCCGGAAAATGATACGGACCGTAGTTGTTTGAACAGCGAGTGATAGTCACCGGCATCTTATAGGTATCGTGATAAGCCATTACCACCATATCGGCACTGGTTTTCGATGCACTGTACGGGCTATGCGGACAGAGTGGAGTCGTTTCATGGAAATAGCCTTCGGCACCAAGCGAACCGTAAACCTCATCGGTAGATACCTGATGATAACGTACCCCTTTACGCCAGGTAGGATATCCGTATTCATCTTTACCGGTTACCCATGCGCGACGTGCGGCATCCAACAGGTTTTGTGTTCCCAGAATATTGGTCATCAAGAAAAGTTGCGGATTCTCAATGCTACGGTCTACATGGCTTTCAGCAGCAAAATTCACTACATAGTCAAACTTGTACTCACCAAAAAGGCGGTCGGCCAGTTCACGATCGCAAATGTCACCTTTCACAAAAAAGCAACGTTCGTTATCAATGTCGTTGGCAATCGTTCCAAGATTTCCGGCATAAGTCAGTGCATCGAGCACTACCACCTTGATATCACTGTGTTTAGCCAGAATATACTTCAGATAATTGGCACCGATAAATCCGGCAGCACCGGTTACAAGATAAGTTTTCATATTCTTTATGATTGATTTATTAATTTGCTAAGTCTATCAGATATTTACCATATTCGGTCTTTTCCAATTTCTCGCCCAAAGCTTTTAACTGAGCAGAAGAAATCCATCCGTTACGCCAGGCTATCTCTTCAATACAACTGACATAAAATCCCTGACGATTCTGGATAGTAGCCACAAAATTAGAGGCTTCGAGCAAACTGTTGCAATTCCCCGTATCCAACCAGGCAAAGCCACGGCCAAAGAGTTCTACTTTCAGTGTTCCTTCGTCGAGATATAGCTTGTTCAAATCAGTTATTTCATATTCACCCCGGGCAGAAGGCTCCAAAGCAAGCGCTTTTTCAGTCACCGTAGCATCATAGAAATAAAGTCCGGGGACGGCATAATTGCTCTTGGGAACAGCAGGCTTCTCTTCCAACGAAACAACCTTTCCACTTCCATCAAATTCCACGACGCCATAGGCGCGAGGGTCCTTCACATAATATCCAAAGATGCAAGCTCCCTTTTCAATGGTAGCCGCCCGGCGAAGCATAGCTGAGAAACCTTGTCCGTAAAACAAATTATCTCCTAATATCAAACAGCCCGGTTCACCATTCAGAAAATCGGCTCCCAGCACAAAAGCCTGGGCAAGTCCGTTAGGCTGCTCCTGCACCAGATATGAAAAGGACATTCCAAACTCTTCACCGCTCCCCAGAAGTTCACGGAACAACGGCAGATCACGAGGAGTAGAAATAACCAACACTTCCCGTATTCCGGCAAGCATCAATGTAGAAAGCGGATAGTATATCATCGGCTTGTCATACACCGGCATCATTTGCTTCGATATGGCCTTTGACAACGGATAGAGTCGGGTGGCACTACCGCCGGCAAGAATAATTCCTTTCATATTTTGAATGTTACAAGTTACGAGCTACAGATTACAAATCACAAGCTACAGTAAATTATATATAAACTCAATGCAAAATCCGCTTGTTCATAACGGGTTGCTTATAGCTTGTATCCCTAAACCTGTGACAAAGAACGGAAAGAATTCTGACGTGACAAAATAAAAATACAAATTTATTAGCCGGCCAGTTCAATCACTTCCAAATCCTTAAACACACCATTATCTATGGCAAAACGAACCATGGTACGTACTTTATGAAATCCGGACATCCCTGCAGCACCGGGATTAATGTGAAGCATATCCAGCGTCTTATCATACTTTACCTTTAATATATGCGAGTGTCCGCTGATAAACAACTTGGGTGGATGCACCAATAGACTTCCCTTGATGGACGGATCATAATTTCCCGGATACCCCCCGATGTGCTTCATCAGAACTTCGGCACCGTCCACCGTAAAACGATTCACTTGAGGAAACATCCGGCGAATTTCCTGACCATCAATATTACCGTACACAGCACGGAAAGGACGGAAAGCTGCCAACTTCTGTGCCACCTCCACTGAACCAATATCTCCGGCATGCCAGATTTCATCACAAGTTTCGAAATATTGCAAATATTTTTCGTCCCACCAACTGTGTGTGTCGGACAATAAGCCAACTTTTGTCATACTTTCTTTGTTTATCTCTGCAAAGGTAACTATATTTGGGCAAACCTTACGTGCAAATGGAAAACAAATACCAATACTTCAAAAGAGATATTAGTTGGCTATCATTCAACTACCGAGTACTTCTGGAAGCTGACGACGACCGGCTCCCACTCTACGAACGTATCAATTTTATCTCTATTTATTCCTCCAACCT
The DNA here is from genome assembly GCF_000159855.2 of Bacteroides sp. 3_2_5. Lineage (NCBI taxonomy): Bacteria > Pseudomonadati > Bacteroidota > Bacteroidia > Bacteroidales > Bacteroidaceae > Bacteroides > Bacteroides sp. 3_2_5. Next base: position 288,177 of record NZ_JH636043.1, read on the forward strand.
GGAAGAGTTCTACAAAATCAGAGTAGCCGACCACAAAGCTGTAGCCTCTGGCGTAACAGATGGAACGGAAGAATCCCTGCAATCGGCCAAGGACCTGCTGGAAGAAATCAACCGGGAAGTGAACCGACAATTGGAGGATCGTATCCACATCTATGAAAAAAAGATCATACCTGCATTACGCAAAAATCACGTTATTTTCTATCAAAGCCGCAATGTAGAGCCTTTCCACCAACAATTCGTAAAAGACTTTTTCCGGGAAGAGATATTCCCTTACCTGCAACCGGTACCGGTATCCAAAGACAAAGTAATCTCTTTTCTGCGCGACAACCGGCTCTACCTGGCAGTTCGCCTGTTCCTGAAAGGTACAAACAAAGAAGATGCTGATCATCTGCAATATTTTGTGATGAAACTACCCTACAGTAAAGTGCCCCGCTTTATCGAATTACCCAAGCATGGCAGAGATTATTATCTGATGTTTATCGAAGATATTATCAAAGCGAACATAGACGTCATTTTCCCCGGATACGAAGTAGATTGCAGTTATTGTATCAAAATATCGAGAGATGCCGATATTATGATAGACGACACGATCAACAGTGTCGACCTGGTGGAACAAGTAAAGAAAAAAATCAAAAAGCGCAAGATAGGTGCCGTATGCCGTTTCGTCTATGACCGCGCCATGCCCGATGATTTTCTGAACTTCCTGGTAGACGCTTTCCGAATCCGGCACGAAGAGTTGGTACCGGGAGACAAACACCTTAACCTGGAAGATCTGCGTCACTTGCCGAACCCCAATCATTCCATTCCCCGGATTGAGAGACCGATCCCAATGAAACTGAATCGACTGAACGACAAGGAATCCATTTTCAGTTATGTTGAAAAGAAAGATTTATTGTTATACTATCCTTACCATTCTTTCGACCACTTTATCCACTTCCTTTACGAAGCAGTGCACAATCCCGAAACCCGTGAAATCATGGTAACCCAATATCGGGTAGCAGAAAACTCGGCTGTCATCAACACCTTGATTGCTGCTGCACAAAACGGTAAAAAAGTCACGGTATTCGTGGAACTCAAAGCCCGTTTCGATGAAGAGAACAACCTCGCCACTGCCGAAATGATGAAAGCGGCCGGTATCAACATTATCTATAGTATACCGGGGCTGAAGGTACATGCCAAAGTAGCTCTGATACGCCGTCGCAGCTTCACCGGTGAAAAGATTCACAGTTACGCTTATATCAGTACCGGCAACTTCAACGAGAAGACGGCTACACTGTATGCAGACTGCGGACTGTTTACCAGCAATCCGGTCATCGTACATGACCTCACAAACCTGTTCCGTACCCTCAGAGGCAAAGAGAATCCTCGATTCACCCGGTTGCTTGTGGCACGTTTCAACCTGATTCCCGAACTGAACAGGCTGATCGACAAAGAAATAGAACTGGCCGAAAAAGGAAGAGGCGGAAGAATCATCTTGAAGATGAACGCCCTGCAAGACCCGATAATGATAGACCGGCTCTACGAGGCCTCACAAAAAGGTGTAAAAATAGATCTGATCGTACGAGGCATTTGTTGCCTGATACCCGGACAAGAATATAGTTGTAACATACGTGTCACCCGTATTGTGGACAGTTTTCTGGAACATGCCCGCATCTGGTATTTCGGTAATGCCGGACATCCCAAAGTATATATGGGTTCACCGGACTGGATGCGTCGTAACTTATATCGACGAATCGAAGCGGTGGTACCCATTCTCGATAATGAATTACGGGAAGAAATCGTCGATATGCTTCATATCCAGTTATCGGACAATCAAAAGGCTTGCTTCGTCGATGATAAACTGAATAATATATTTAAATTCAAAACAAATGCCGCGCCCGTCAGAGCGCAGTATACCTTCTATAATTACCTAAAAGAGAAGAATGAAACATTTCTGTAACATGTATGACATTTCTCTGCAATACGAAAATCCGTCCTTTGCAGCCAGAAATAACATACACATTTATGGAGACAATTTATCTATGTATTATTATCTTCCTATTCGTACTTGCCGTATTCGACTTGATGGTCGGTGTAAGTAACGATGCGGTAAATTTCCTCAATTCGGCTGTCGGAGCAAAGGCGGCATCTTTTAAAACAATATTGTTCATTGCAGGTGCCGGTATCTTCATCGGAGCGTCCTTATCAAACGGTATGATGGACATCGCAAGACACGGCATCTACCAACCGGAACATTTCTATTTCGCCGAAATCATGTGCATCCTGCTTGCCGTAATGCTGACAGACGTCGTTCTGCTCGATGTATTCAACTCTATGGGAATGCCTACCTCGACCACTGTTTCAATGGTATTCGAACTTTTGGGAGGTACTTTTGCCCTGGCACTTATCAAAGTGCACAACAGTGATACACTGGGATTGGGTGATCTTATCAACACCGACAAAGCCTTGTCTGTCATCATGGCCATCTTTGTCTCCGTTGCCATTGCCTTCTTTTTCGGTATGCTTGTACAATGGCTGGCACGCATGGTGTTTACATTTAACTACAAGAGCAATATAAAATACAGCATTGCACTATTCGGTGGCATCGCTTCTACTGCCATCGTTTATTTCATGGTGATAAAAGGATTGAAAGACAGCTCTTTCATGACTCCTGAGAACAAGCAGTGGGTACAAGAAAACACGATGATGCTGGTAAGTTGTTTTTTTGTCATCTCTACCATCCTGATGCAGATATTACACTGGCTGAAAGTAAATGTATTCAAGGTAGTCGTTCTGCTGGGTACATTTGCATTGGCACTGGCATTTGCCGGTAATGACCTCGTCAACTTTATCGGTGTACCTTTAGCCGGTTATTCTTCGTTCATAGACTATACCGCCAACGGAACTTCTGTCGGACCGGACGGTTTCCTGATGACCTCTCTGATGGGGTCAGCCAAAACACCGTGGTATTTCCTGATAGGTGCCGGAGCCGTCATGGTATACGCCTTGTGTACTTCCAAAAAGGCACATGCCGTAATCAAGACCTCGGTAGACCTCTCCCGTCAGGATGAAGGTGAAGAAAACTTCGGAAGCACACCGATAGCCCGAACACTGGTGCGTTTCAGCCTCACACTGGCCAACGGTATTTCCCGCATTACTCCGCCGAGTGCCAAACGCTGGATAGATACCCGCTTCCGTAAAGACGAAGCCATCATTGCCGACGGTGCGGCATTCGACTTGGTTCGCGCTTCTGTCAATCTGGTATTGGCAGGTCTGTTGATCGCCGTGGGTACTTCGTTAAAACTTCCTCTTTCTACAACCTACGTCACTTTCATGGTGGCCATGGGTACCTCACTTGCCGACCGTGCCTGGGGACGTGATTCAGCCGTTTACCGTATCACCGGTGTACTAAGTGTCATCGGCGGATGGTTCATCACTGCCGGAGCTGCCTTCACCATCTGTTTCTTTGTTGCCATGGTCATCCACTTCGGAGGAAGCATAGCTATCATAGCCCTGATCGGTCTGGCAGCATTCACTCTGATCCGCAGCCAGTTGATGTACAAAAAGAAAAAAGAGAAAGAGAAAGGAAACGAAACTTTGAAGCAATTGATGCAAGCCACAAGCAGCCACAAAGCTTTAGAGCTAATGCGTAAGCATACACGCGAAGAGTTGAGTAAAGTACTGGAATATGCAGAACAGAACTTTGAGCTCACCGTGACTTCATTCTTGCACGAAAACCTCCGCGGATTGCGCCGGGCAATGGGATCTACCAAGTTTGAAAAACAACTGATCAAGCAGATGAAGCGCACCGGAACCGTAGCAATGTGCAAATTGGATAATCACACCGTACTTGAAAAAGGACTTTATTATTATCAGGGAAATGACTTTGCAAGTGAACTGGTATACAGTATCAGCCGCCTGTGCGAACCCTGTCTGGAACACATTGACAACAATTTCAATCCGCTGGATGCTATCCAAAAAGGTGAATTTGGAGATGTAGCCGAAGATATCACCTATCTGATCCAGCAATGCCGCCAAAAACTGGAAGGCAACAATTACAGCAATCTTGAAGAAGATCTGCACCGGGCCAATGATCTGAACTCACAGCTATCACACCTGAAACGCCAGGAACTACAGCGTATCCAGAGCCAGACCGGAAGTATTAAAGTAAGTATGGTTTATCTGACCATGATCCAGGAAGCACAAAACGTAGTAACTTATACGATCAACCTGATGAAAGTAAGCCGTAAATTCCAGATAGAAACAGATATTTAATAATCCCCTTTAAAATAGGAAGGTATTTCATAACTCACCACAGATTACAGGGATTTACACAGATAAATATTATGGGTTACCAGCAGATTAAAAATCGTTTTTGTGTAAATCCCTGTAATCTGTGGTGAATATGAGTTTTGACATCTATTTTAATCAACGTCACCTCACCACTTGATCTCCGGAAAATAGCTGCTTAAACAACCTCGAAGTGCACTTACCGTAATGGGCTTCACCAATACTTCGGATGCACCGGCTTGCATGGCATTCTCCCGGTCTGAGCTGAAAGCATAAGCAGTCTGCATAATAATAGGGAGGGAAGCTCCTTCTTCACGAATAATCCGGGTTGCTTCCAATCCGTTCATAATCGGCATTTTAATATCCATAAGGATAGCATGTGCATCTTGAGTGTGTTCACGGTATAAGTTCAACATTTCTTCACCGTTCTTCGCCCACAGAATGTCACATTTCTTACCGATAATAGCTTTAATCAATTTGAAATTGCTATCATCATCTTCGGCCACAAGAATAAGGGGACGAAAATCTTTAATTTCTTCAATATCCATTTTATATAATAGGTTTGCTTTTTATTTCATCTTATTCGATTCAGCCCGCAAGGTATAAAAAAAATCATAGATTTGATTATCTTTGCGGCTAAAATTTAAAGAAGCGATATGATTTCAGTAGACGGACTGGCCGTGGAATTCGGCGGAACCACATTATTTAGCGATATTTCATTTGTTATTAACGAAAAAGACCGCATCGCGCTTATGGGAAAGAACGGTGCAGGTAAGAGTACCCTACTCAAGATTCTGGCAGGCGTACGTCAGCCTACCCGTGGCAGGATATCTGCTCCCAAAGAGTGCGTCATAGCCTATCTGCCCCAACATTTGATGACAGAAGACGGGCGAACGGTTTTTGAGGAGACTGCCCAGGCCTTTGCCCATCTGCACGAAATGGAAGCTGAGATAGAACGCATGAACAAAGAGCTGGAGACACGCACAGACTATGAGAGCGACAGCTACATGGAACTGATAGAGAACGTGTCGACTCTCAGCGAAAAGTTTTATGCCATCGACGCCACCAACTACGAAGAGGACGTAGAAAAGGCACTTCTCGGATTAGGCTTCATGCGCGAAGATTTCCACCGCCAGACCAGTGACTTCAGCGGTGGATGGCGGATGCGTATCGAGCTGGCTAAACTTTTATTGCAAAAGCCGGATGTGCTTTTATTGGATGAACCGACCAACCACCTGGACATCGAGTCTATTCAATGGTTGGAAGACTTCCTGATCAATAACGGAAAGGCAGTAATCGTCATCAGTCACGACCGCAAATTCGTAGATAACATCACTACCCGTACCATCGAGGTGACTATGGGACGCATTTACGATTACAAAGTGAACTACTCCAAATATCTGGAATTACGCAAAGAACGTCGTGAACAGCAACAGAAAGCCTACGAAGAACAGCAGAAATTCATTGCTGAAACCAAAGATTTCATCGAACGTTTCAAAGGTACCTATTCAAAAACACTCCAAGTGCAAAGCCGGGTAAAGATGCTCGAAAAACTGGAAATACTGGAAGTGGACGAAGAAGACACATCGGCATTGCGTCTGAAGTTCCCGCCTTCACCCCGTTCGGGCAACTATCCCGTCATTATGGATGGTGTAGGCAAGAGCTATGGTGATAAAATTGTCTTCCGCAACGCCACTCTGACAGTAGAACGCGGTGATAAGGTGGCATTTGTCGGCAAAAACGGTGAAGGTAAATCGACACTGGTGAAATGCATCATGAACGAAATAGAGCATGACGGAACACTGACTTTAGGGCACAACGTACAGATAGGATACTTTGCCCAGAATCAGGCATCGCTTCTGGATGAAAACCTGACTGTATTCCAGACAATCGATGATGTAGCCAAAGGCGAAATACGTAATAAAATACGCGACCTGCTGGGAGCGTTCATGTTTGGCGGACCGGAAGAGTCGATGAAAAAAGTAAAAGTACTCTCGGGAGGTGAACGTACCCGCCTGGCCATGATCAAACTGTTGCTGGAACCTGTGAATCTGCTGATTCTTGACGAACCGACCAATCACCTTGACCTGAAAACCAAAGATATCCTGAAACAGGCATTGAAAGATTTCGACGGTACACTGATCGTAGTATCACACGACCGTGACTTCCTGGACGGACTGGTGACCAAGGTATACGAATTCGGAAACCAAAAGGTGACCGAACATTTATGCGGTATCTATGAATTCCTTGATAAAAAGAAAATGGATTCGTTACGTGAATTGGAGAAATGATATCTCCGGATCTTATTCCCGTAAATTTAATATTCGATAACTAACATACGGCAACTTTTACCTGTTAAGTAAAACAGAGAAGTACAAAACCCATTTAATCAATTAAAAAAGAAACCGTATGAAGAAATTAGTTTTCTGTGCTGCTTTTATCGCAGCAATGTGCATGGCAGGCACTACTACTGCCCAAGCTCAGGACGTAAAAAAGAAAGAAGTCAAGAAAGAGCAATGTGACAAAAAAGACAGCAAAGCATGCTGTAAAAAGGAAGAAAAAGCATGTTGCAAGAAAGAAGCAGATAAGAAAACAACTGACGGATGTAAACACAAAGCTGATTGCAAGGCTAAAGCCGGATGCAAAGACAGCAAATGTACCAAAGACAAAGGAGGCAAAAAATAACAAACGTTTCCGACATTTCATTTAAGACAGGTATGTCGAAACTCACCACAGAGGACACAGAGTAACATGGAGTCGATTTTCGGTCGTTGATCATTAACAAAAAAAGGCTCTGTGATACTCCGTGGTAAAAAGTACGACGCATCTGTCTTTTTGTTTTTTAAGTAACACTGTTTGTTTTTTATCCAATGATAGACTATCTTTGCCTCGCAATAATCTAAATTAAGAATGAGGAATAAACGGTACATAGTCTCTTTTCTCCTTTTCATCAGCATGATCATGCTGGTCGTACCTGTTATCCCCCATCATCATCATGCCGATGGCGTGATTTGCATGAAGAACGACTTGACACCGGAACCCCAGTGTCCTAAACATTATCATCATCCAGGCAACGATTCGTGCTGCAATGACGGATGTATGACACGCCTCAACTCACCAACCCCTTCCGTACAGGCAGACAATAATCCTCATTACCTATTTACTGCCATCTTATTTACGGACTTTATCATAGAGAATTTATTCAGGCCCCAGGAGCGACGTATTAAGAATTATTACGCATACCGGGAGTCTCTCCACGGTACGGCTGTCAACCGTGCATTTGGCCTTCGTGCCCCTCCATACCCTGTTGTATAGGCTTCTAAGCCACATTTCGTAAGGTTAGGAATATCCGGACGGTTGGTTTAAAACCAACGGGAAGTTCCTTTAAAACCAACGACGCCTTGGGTTTAAGCCAAAGGTCTTTGGGTTTGAAACCTACAGAAGCTCACTTTTCCGAATCATTAAAAGTAAAGAATTTATATCATCATGAAGAAACTTATCTTTATGGGAATCCTCGGATTGTTTATCTTGGGTTCCTGCAACAGTAAATCGGGTGGCAACCACGAAGGCCACGACCATGGAACAGAAGCACACGACCATGAACACGAAGGCGAAGACCATGAAGGACATGATCACGAAGGTGACGAACACAGCCGGAGCAGTGAACCGGCTACCGGTCACAGTGACGAAATCATTCTGCCGAAAGCCAAAGCAGAAGCAGCCGGAGTGAAAACAAGTATTATAGAACCGGAAGTATTTGAACAAGTGATAAAAACAAGCGGACAAGTACTGGCCGCACAAGGTGACGAATCCGTAGCAGTAGCCACCGTAGCAGGAGTAGTCAGCTTTCGCGGTAAAGTGACCGAAGGCATGAGTGTAGGCAAAGGTACTGCACTGGTGACCATTTCATCCAGTAACATTGCCGATGGTGATCCCGTACAACGCGCCCGTATCGCTTACGATATATCCAGAAAGGAATATGAACGTATGCAAGCGCTGGTAAAGAACAAAATCGTATCCGACAAGGAATTCGCACAAGCCGAACAGAATTACGAAAATGCCCGGATCAGCTATGAGGCCCTTGCCAAGAATCATTCGGCAGGAGGACAGGCCGTAACCTCTCCCATCTCAGGATTTGTAAAAAACATCCTGGTGAAAGAAGGTGATTACGTAACCATCGGCCAGCCATTGGTCAGCATCACTCAAAACCGTCGCCTCTTCTTGCGTGCCGAAGTTTCGGAAAAATACTATCCGTCTCTGCGCACCATCGGTTCGGCCAATTTCAAAACTCCTTATGACAATAAGGTATACGAACTGAAAGAACTGAACGGCCGTCTTTTGTCATTCGGTAAATCGGCAGGAGAAAATTCGTTCTATGTACCGGTCACTTTCGAATTTGATAATAAAGGAGACATCATCCCGGGCTCGTTCGTTGAAGTATATTTGTTGTCGTCTCCCATGGAGAACGTACTGTCGCTTCCCCGCACGGCGCTGACCGAAGAACAGGGGCTTTTCTTCGCATACCTGCAACTGGATGAAGAAGGGTATAAAAAGCAGGAAGTCACCCTCGGAGCCGACAACGGCAAGAGCGTACAGGTACTTTCGGGTATCAAGGCCGGTGACCGGGTAGTGACCCAAGGGGCCTACCAGGTGAAACTGGCTTCGGCAAGTAACGCAATACCTGCACACAGCCACGAACACTAACGACAAGGCGCCACAGCCTGGTTTCGATGTGGTGCATAACAACTAACGAAAAAAGAATATGCTAAATAAAATCATACATTTCTCACTTCAGAACCGTATCTTGGTACTTGTAGCCTCGGTACTGTTACTGATTGGCGGAACTTATACCGCCATGCATACCGAAGTAGACGTGTTCCCCGACCTGAATGCACCGACGGTGGTCATCATGACCGAAGCCAACGGAATGGCAGCCGAAGAGGTGGAACAACTCGTGACTTTCCCCGTTGAAACAGCCGTAAACGGTGCCACCGGTGTGCGCCGGGTACGTTCATCTTCCACGAACGGATTCTCTGTCGTATGGGTAGAATTCGACTGGGGAACCGATATATACCTCGCCCGCCAGATTGTAAGCGAAAAGCTGGCCATCGTAGGTGAAGAACTGCCTTCAAATGTAGGCAAACCGACACTGGGTCCCCAATCCTCCATTCTGGGCGAAGTCCTGATTATCGGATTAACCGCCGACTCGACCTCCATGCTCGACCTGCGTACCATTGCCGACTGGACCATACGTCCGCGCCTGCTCTCTACCGGAGGTGTAGCACAGGTAGCTGTATTGGGAGGAGAGTTAAAAGAATATCAGATTCAACTCGATCCGGAACGTATGCGTCATTATGGCGTATCTATGAATGAGGTGATGACCGTCACCCGCGGCATGAACCTGAATGCCAACGGAGGTGTACTTTATGAATATGGTAACGAATACATTGTGCGTGGTGTACTCTCCACCGCAAACATAGAACAACTGGGTAAAGCGGTAGTAAAGAGTATCGACAGCGTACCTGTACTGCTGGAGGATATCGCTGATGTCCGGATCGGACCGAAAGCCCCCAAACTGGGAACGGCTTCGGAAAGAGGGAAACCTGCCGTACTGATGACCGTCACCAAACAGCCCGCCACCAGTACTCTGGAGCTGACCGACAAACTGGAAGCTTCGTTGCAAGACCTCCGGAAGAATCTTCCACCGGATGTAAAGGTATCTACCGATATCTTCCGTCAAAGCCGTTTCATCGACAGTTCCATCAGCAATGTAAAGAAGTCCCTTTTTGAAGGCGGTATCTTTGTAGTCATCGTCTTATTCCTGTTCCTTGCCAACGTGCGAACCACGATTATTTCGCTGGTGACCCTGCCGCTCTCACTGCTGGTATCCATCCTGACTCTACATTTCATGGGACTGACTATCAATACCATGAGTCTGGGAGGTATGGCCATCGCCATCGGTTCGCTGGTAGACGATGCCATTGTCGATGTAGAAAACGTATACAAGCGCCTGCGTGAAAACCGTCTCCTCCCGGAGAATGAACGTCTTTCGGTCATCCAGGTGGTATTCAACGCCTCCAAAGAGGTCCGTATGCCTATCCTGAACTCTACACTGATCATTGTGGTCAGTTTCGTACCTCTCTTTTTCCTTTCCGGTATGGAAGGACGCATGCTGGTTCCGCTGGGCATTGCCTTCATCGTAGCATTATTTGCCTCGACGATAGTGGCATTGACCCTGACCCCGGTACTTTGCTCCTACCTGCTGGGCAAAGAAAAAGGTGATAAGCTTCCGAAAGAAGCATTCGTAGCCCGCTGGATGAAAGGGGTATACGAAAAAGCACTGACTTGGGTGTTAATTCATAAACGCCTGACCTTGGGAAGCACCATCGGACTGTTCATCATTACCCTGGGATTCTTCTTCACGTTGGGACGCTCGTTCCTCCCTCCATTCAATGAAGGTTCATTCACCATCAACATCAGTTCGCTGCCGGGCATCTCACTCGAAGAGAGCGATAAGATGGGACACCGTGCCGAGGAACTTCTGCTCTCTATCCCCGAGATACAGACAGTGGCCCGCAAAACCGGACGTGCCGAACTGGACGAGCATGCTTTGGGAGTCAACGTCTCGGAAATAGAGGCACCGTTTGAACTGAAAGATCGTTCGCGCAACGAACTGATGGCAGACGTACGCGAAAAACTGGGTACTATCACCGGAGCAAACATCGAGATCGGACAACCGATCAGCCACCGTATCGATGCTATGCTCAGCGGTACCAAAGCCAATATCGCCATCAAACTGTTTGGTGACGACCTGAATAAAATGTTCTCACTGGGCAATCAGATAAAAGAAGCCATCGGCAATATCCCCGGCATTGCCGACCTGAATGTGGAACAACAGATTGAACGCCCGCAGCTCAAAATCACTCCCAAACGTGAAATGTTGGCTAAATACGGCATTACCCTGCCGGAATTTTCGGAATACATCAATGTGGCACTGGCCGGAGAGGTGATTTCGCAGGTTTACGAACAGGGTAAGAGTTTCGACCTGATTGTGAAAGTAAAGAATAACTTCCGTGACGAAGCCGAAAAGATACGCAACCTGATGGTCGACACCCAAGACGGTAAAAAAGTGCCCCTGAGTTATATTGCCGACGTAGCCTCGTCCATGGGGCCGAATACCATCAATCGCGAAAACGTAAAACGTAAGATCGTGATTTCCGCCAATGTAGCCGACCGCGACTTGCGGAGTGTGGTCAATGACATCCAAAAGCAAGTGGACGAACAAATCAAGCTCCCCGAAGGTTATCATATCGAATATGGTGGTCAGTTTGAAAGCGAACAGGCAGCCAGCCGTACATTGGCACTGACCTCCTTCATGTCCATCGTAGTGATCTTCCTGCTGCTGTATCATGAATTCCGCAGCGTGAAGGAATCGGCAGTTATCCTGATAAACCTGCCGCTGGCACTGATCGGCGGTGTGTTTGCCCTGCTGATCACAACCGGCGAAATCAGTATTCCGGCCATCATCGGTTTCATTTCGTTGTTTGGTATCGCTACCCGTAACGGTATGTTGCTTATCAGCCATTACAACCACCTGCAACAGGTAGAAGGTTTGGGAGTATACGAAAGCGTAATCCGCGGATCACTCGACCGTCTGAACCCGATTGTTATGACAGCCCTTTCGTCTGCCTTGGCACTGATACCGCTGGCATTGAGCGGAAGCCTGCCCGGTAACGAGATTCAGAGTCCGATGGCAAAAGTGATTCTGGGCGGTCTGCTCACATCGACTTTCCTGAACGGATTCATTATCCCGATTGTTTACCTGATGATGAACGGAAAAAGAAAATAATAAGAACTTCAATAATTATATGAAACGAATAACCATACTTGCCGCTACCCTCTTCGCGCTATCCGGACTGCAAGCGCAAACCGGTATAGACGGGGTGCTGCGCAACATTGAAACCAATAATAAAGAGTTGCAAGCCAATGCGCAATTGATTGCCTCTCAAAAACTGGAAACCCGGACAGACAACAATCTGCCTGATCCGACTCTTTCGTATGCCCATTTGTGGAATAATAAAGACAAGAATAATACGATCGGAGAACTTGTAGTCTCCCAGAGCTTTGATTTTCCGAGCCTGTATGCTACCCGCAATCAACTGAACCGGCTGAAAGCCGGTGCTTTTGACGGGCAGAAGAGTGTATTCCGTCAGGGCATCCTGCTACAGGCAAAAGATGTGTGCCTGGATATCATCATGCTACGAAAGCAACAGCAGATACTGACCGAACGGCTGCGAAACGCCGAAGAGCTCTCAGCCATGTACGCCAAGCGTTTGCAAACAGGAGACGCCAATGTAATCGAAACCAATAAGATCAATCTGGAATTGCTGAACGTGAAGACAGAAGCGTCACTAAACGAAACTGCTTTACGCAATAAGATTCAGGAACTGACTGCACTGAACGGAAACATACCGGTCGTGTTTGAAGATGCTGACTATCCGGCTGTCATCTTCCCTTCCAACTACGAAGAACTGAAAACTGAAGTCCTGGCATCGGACTATACCCTCCAGGCACTCAACAGCGAAAGTGCCGCTGCCCGCAAACAGATTGCGGTCAACAAGTCGCAATGGCTACCCAAGCTGGAACTGGGTTACCGTCGTAACACTGAATCGGGCGAGCCGTTCAACGGAGTTGTAGTAGGGTTCTCGTTCCCACTATTCGAGAATCGCAATAAAGTAAAGATAGCTAAAGCCCAGTCGCTCAATGTCGACCTGCAAAGGGCTAATACTTCGGTACAGGTAGAATCGGAACTGACCCAGCTCTATCGTGAAGCCCATACCTTGCGTACTTCAATGGAAGAATACGAGAAGACTTTTCAGGCGCAACAGGACTTATCCCTGCTGAAACAAGCATTGACGGGCGGACAAATCAGTATGATAGAATACTTTGTAGAAGTATCGGTAGTCTATCAGAGCAAACAGAACTATCTGCAACTGGAGAATCAGTACCAGAAGGCAATGGCAAAGATATATAAGAATAAACTGTAGAGAAGGAGGAATGTGCCAAAAATTGTATTCACCACAGATTACACGGATTAACACAGATAAATATCTCTGATTATCTGTTGATTAATTTCATTCTGTGTTAATCTGGGTAATCTGTGGTGAATTATGGCACACCCGGTTATAGCTCTTGCCCGTTCATTGTTAGTTATTCCTCCATATCGGGCAAATAGAAATTAAACTCAGGCGAACGGTCTGCCACCAACTGCCCGTCCTTTATCAACAATTCTGCCACCTGTGCCGACGAACGGCGCAAATGATAAGGGATGTTACCGTCTTCATCTTTGGTCTCTTCGGAATGTGCCTTACGCCCGGGATGGGTAAAATAGATAACATAAGCCTTATCTCCTACCACAACCACATCACCATGCGCACCGCTCGGCGTATCTTCGGGACGGGTACCGGGTTTATCTAGAATCACTCCCTGCTTCTCCCATGTGGTGGCATCTTTTGAACGATACACACGCATGCCGTGCCATTCGTCGGTAAGCATCCAGTAATAACCTCCGAAACGGAATACCTTAGGCCCTTCCTGGCGACTCTGGTCAATCACCGGTGTATCATTCAGCGTCCAGTGGAACAGATCATCACTTTCTGCCGTCATGATAGCCGCATTACGGGTTTCATCTTTATACCAGGCACGCCATTTTCCATCGGGCATCCGGAAGAAAGTCGCATCGATCGTTTTATCGGATGACAGCTTCACAAAGCCTTCAAATTTCCAGTCCCACATGTTCTTACTTGTATAGTGAGCCATGCGCGCATGTCCGCCCCAATCGGTTCGTACCCCCTCGATATAAGATACGAACAAATGATATACCCCATTGAAGTTTACCACCTCCGGAGCCCAGAAAGTGTTCTTTCCTCTCTCCATATTGAGGTCGAGTACTCCACGATAAACCCACGTCCTGCCATGGTCACGGCTGGAAGCGATACCGATATCATTTCCATAGCAATAAGCTACGTTCCCGGCATTCACATTGGCCCGGCGCTGTGTATACAGCATCCACCAACTGCGGTCTTCTTTATTCCAGACTACGACCGGATCGGCTACTCCGTCATAAACAGGATCTCTGTAAAGAGGAGCCGGAGCAGTTTGTTTCACCTCTTCGGGATTTCCACCCGTCATTTGTGCGGATACGAACCCGCTGCATGCCAACAGGCATGACGCAATCATTGTTCTAATCATTTGTGTTTTATTTTGAGAATTAAGTTTGTGTCTGTCAGCCGCTCCGTCACGGAGCGGGCACGAATTTAAAATATCCGGTATGATAACTGGAAGTTAAGCACAGGATAAGCTTTAAAGTTTTTCAGGAACTTATTGAAACGGCTCAGGTCCTGATCGATCGCCTCTTCCACAATCTTTCCGGTAGTGGCTTCAATCTTCGGATTACCATGGAACATAGCTCCCAATTCGAACTTGAACCCTACGCGTGAATGAGCTACCGAACGTCCGAATCCAATACCTACATAAGGTTTCACGGCATTGGTCTTCAAAGCTGCTTCCACACGTCCGTCCGCTCCCGGCTCGATAATGATATCTCCCACCTCTATCCGTTCGTCTGTCTGTCCCGATACTTTCAGGATGGATGAAGTACCGAACAGCAGTCCGGCGGTCACATGAAAGACGGATCTCTTGAATGGAAAATAGTCGAGCAAAAGCATGCCGTTTGTCATATTTGCTTTTGCTTTCAGAGGAACGGTATAGTATTTATCCGGATTGTAACCGGTACGAGTACCGGCATCCTGAATCAACTGATCATCACGAATTCCGTCATAATCGTAATTACACTTGAACTTCAGTAAAGAGAATCCGGCACGAAGTCCCAGATAGTCATTCAACGGAGCAGCAACCTGGAGTCCTCCCCCCAGTGTTCCGGCATTCAGCGAAACGGATAAATGGCTGAAAGGCTTCACCTTATCCGGTCCCGTCTGGGCCATAACCGGGATGCCGACAACAAAGGCAACCAACCCAATTAAAAAACGACAGAAGTTTGTTTTCATAAGTAAGTTTGTTTGTGTGAATAATAAATTAACTGTCACAGAGTTCGTATGTCATCAGGCAGATATCCGCTTCGGATACGCCACTCCTGCGGATAAAGATTGTTGGCGCGATTGCCGATGTTCTTCACAAATCCCAAAGGAATCTCTTTATAAGTGACCAGTACATAACCTTTGGGAACAGAAGGCGGAAGGACGATAGCCTCTTTCCGCAGATAGGCGATGGCTTGTTCGTAAGTCAATGCTTCGGTTGAAAAAACCGACGTTTTCAACAGACGACTCATAGCAAGTCCATGTGCGGGAATCAGATCTTTGCCTTTTACTTCAGCCACTTCCGTACCGGCCTGGACGATGCGGAGAGACTGACGAAGCAGTGCCAGATCATTTTGGTAGTACACCGGAAAAGCAGTAATCGCAGTGCCGTTCACCAATAGATTATATTCGTCGGAAGACGCCAACCAACTTTTGGCAATAGCCAGATTTTCTTTAGATACAGGTGAAGCAGCAGTGTCCCCCTTCGATTTCTTTTTCTTCGGAGAAAAAAGATCTGTATCCGCCTCCCTGTCTTCTTCCGGCTTACGAAGAGCGGCGAGAAAGAAACCTTCTCCCTGAGTCTTATGAGGCAAGAAACGATAGACAGGTGCATCGACCCCGACAAGCAAGCTACCGGTAATGTTCCACTCCGCGGGAACGGCAAGCGGTAACGGCTCAGCACCGAACTCCTGCCTGATCCAGGTAATATTCTCTTCGTCTTCGCGCGTATTATAGGTACAAGTACTGTATATCAGGATTCCTCCCGGCTTCAGGCAAGGCCAGATGTCAGTGATAATCCTGCGTTGGCGCTGCCAGCAAATCTCTACATTCTCGGGACTCCACTCTTCTATGGCACCGGGATCTTTACGGAACATTCCCTCGCCCGAACAAGGCACATCCGTCAGTATGACATCGAAAAAAGAACCGATCCGGGAAAAATCAGAAGGATCGTTATTGGTAACCACAACATCGGCATATCCCCATTTCGTCAGATTTTCCGCCAGTATCTGCGAACGGTTGCGAATCACCTCATTGGCTACCAGCAGACTACCTTCGGGCAATACACTGCGGGCATGGGTCGACTTTCCACCGGGAGCGGCACAGAGATCGAGCATCTTGACAGGGGTTGTAACGTAACGGCGGAGCACCTGTTCCACAAACATCGACGAGGCTTCCTGCACGTAATAACATCCGGCATGAAAAAGGGGATCGAACGTAAACGTCAGGCGTTGGTTCAGATAATAGCCTTCTGCCGCCCAGGGGATACGTCCTGAGATGGATGAACAGGCAGCTAAACCGGGAAACTTACTGTTCAGCCGGACACTGGCAGGAGGTTCTTGCTCCAAGGCAACAGACAATTCTTGATACTCTTCATCTCCCATCAACGCACGGGTCGATTCGATAAATGATATAGGTAATTTCATTTTTCCTTATTATAAGATATAAAACCGATCGGATTACGAGTTTTTCCGCCTGCCTGTTTGTCTTTGGCCTGCAATTCAGCAATTGCCTGATTAATTAATTCAAGTTGCATCCTCGTATCTTCATTAATATCATTGTAATCGGCAAATGCCGCTTCTACATATTCTTTTAACTCTTTTATTTCATCTTGCAGCCTGGTGATGTCATTCACCGGAAGAGCCGAGACCAATTGGCGGACAGCTACAAAAGCTCGCATAATGGAAATATTCACTTCGATGGCGATCACTGTTTAACACTCCGGAGAGCATGGCCAGTCCTTGCTCGGTAAAGGCAAAGGGAAGTTTACGGGTACCTCCCCAACTTGATATCACAATTTGTGACTTCAAGATTTCCCATTCTTCCGTATTCAGCCGGAACATAAAATCCGTAGGAAATCGTTTGCTGTTCCTCTTTACAGCCTGATTCAGGACATGGGTTTCCACCTGATATAATCCGGCCAAATCAAAGTCCAACATCACTTTCTGTCCCCGTATCCCGTAAATCTTGCTCTGTATGATCTGCAGTTCCATCACTTTTGTGTATTAATACCTGCAAATATCAAAAATATTTCGTCTCTTTGCAACTTTCTGTGGCATGAACTACGTCTAACAGACAAATAAACAAAAACAATTAAAAAACAACAGTAATATGAAACGTATCATTATCGCTTTGATGGTAGCCGTAACTTTCTGTTCGCTGGCAATGGCACAGAACCCAACCATCACCCAAGACAACAAGAACTCTTCCGACTCCACCATCGTGACCGAATACACTGACATAGTGGACAGCAGTACGGTTGACACCGACTACCAAAGCAGCAGTTTCGACTTCGGCAATGAATTTCCGTTCAACATAGACAAAGGGGCCATTAACGGAGGCATACTGACAGGATTGGTAGTTATCATACTGATATTCGGATTCCCCTTCTTTATCGTATTCATCGCCTTCTACTTCCGGTATAAAAACCGGAAAGCAAAGTACAGACTGATGGAACAGGCACTGGCAACCGGACAACCTCTGCCGGAAGGTATCTTCAAAGACACTCTGCCGCAGGACTACCGGACGAAAGGTATCAAGAACATCTGTACCGGAATCGGACTGTTCATCTTCCTCTGGGCCATCACAGACGAATTCAGCATAGGATGCATCGGATTGCTGGTGATGTTCACCGGAATCGGACAGTGGATCATCTCACGCAATCAACAGCATGAACGGCCGGAAGACCCTTTCACACGCCCTACACACAAAGACGAAACTTTGAATGAACAAAAATAATGAGCCAGCTCAATGATATATCGTTAGTCGCACAGGTCGTGGTGTTCAGAAACACCAGGGCCTTCGACCAATTGGTACAGAAATATCAGTCGCCTGTACGGCGCTTCTTTCTGAACCTGACCTGCGGCGACAGCGAACTGAGCGACGACTTGGCACAAGATACGTTTATAAAAGCCTACACAAACATTGCAAACTTTAAAAATCTCTCAAGTTTCTCAACATGGCTTTACAGAATTGCTTATAACGTATTTTATGATTATATTCGCAGCCGAAAGGAAACAACAGACCTGGATGCCCGCGAGGTAGACGCTGCCAATAGTACCGAACAAGTAAACGTGGGTGAACAGATGGATGTTTACCAATCACTCAGAACGCTGAAAGAAATAGAACGCACCTGCATCACTCTGTTCTATATGGAAGACGTAAGTATAGACAAGATTGCGGGAATAACGGGGTGCCCGGTAGGAACGGTCAAATCGCACCTTTCAAGGGCTAAAGATAAATTAGCTATTTACTTAAAACAAAACGGTTATGACGGAAACAGATGATAAACTCCTGAAGCAATTCTTCGGCGAGCAAAAACAGGAAATAGAAGACAACGGATTCAGCCGCCGCGTCATGCGTAACCTCCCGGGACGGAACCACCGGCTGGTTCAGGCATGGGGAGCAGCCTGCGCAGTAGTATGCGTCATTTTGTTCTTCACTTTGGGAGGTCTGCAAGCCACCATCAGTACACTGCGCGAAGTATTTGTCTCGATGGTCCAGCAAAGTGCCACAACAGGATTCGACCCGAAATCCCTGTATATCGCCGCCCTGGTACTTGCCTTCTTCGGGGCGCGCAAGGCATGGTCGATGGCATAACACGCAGAGATCATACGAAAGCAATGCAGGATATTCAATATAACTGCCCGAAAAACAGACGAAAAACTTGCTTTCGGACTCGGGATGTACTATCTTTGTAAACAAGATACATACAATATATTCAATTTAATATGAGGTAAAAGGGAGAAGTTTCAGCTTCTCCCTTTTTTTTATGGTATCATCGGCAAGTCTTCCGGCAGACGGTGTGTCCGGAGAGAATAGACGGTATCTTGGGGGGCGGAAGACGTTGAGTTTTCGCTAAAAGCAGTAATCATTCACCTCCGAAGCCCGGTTCTTCGACCCGATACCATCAGGAGATAAATGATTATCTCCTGATGGTATCGGAAGTTACTCCTATTCTTTTCCAAAGAAGTGCCAAATTGTTAATCTATACTAAATCTGCTCTTGACAAAAAGAAGGCAAGAACAGAGATGTTGTATCTTTGTTTCCTTGTAAACTAAATAAAGACTGAGGTTTTGAAATTATACGTTTTAATAATAGCGATCATTCTCTCTATAGGCACTGCCCGAACACAGAATATTGACAGCCTGTTGATGCAGCGGGAGGACACCACACAATTCATCCGAAGCGACTCCCTCGTGTTACAATTTCTGGAATACTCGAATATCCCCATAACCGATAATAATAAGGTGAAACTTATCAAAAGCGGACGGGAAAAATTTGAGGACTTGTTCGAAGCCATCCGTGGGGCAAAACACCACATTCATCTGGAATATTTTAATTTTCGCAATGACTCCATAGCCAATGCACTGTTCGACCTGCTGGGCGAAAAAGTGAAGGAAGGTGTCAAAGTAAGGGCGATGTTCGATGCATTCGGTAACTGGTCGAACAACAAACCACTCAAGAAAAGACATCTGAAAGCAATCCGGGAGAAAGGAATCGAAATCGTAAAATTCGATCCGTTCAAATTCCCGTATATCAATCATGCGGCTCACCGCGACCATCGGAAGATTGCAGTCATCGACGGCAAAATAGGATATACCGGCGGAATGAATATTGCCGACTATTATATCAACGGACTCCCCAAGATAGGCACCTGGCGCGATATGCATATCCGCATTGAAGGCGATGCGGTAAACATCCTTCAAGAAATCTTCCTCGACATCTGGAATAAAACCACCAAGCAAAACATCGTGGGCGAAGAATATTTTCCGAACCACCCGGAGCGGGCCGACAGCTGCAATACGGTCATTTCGATTGTAGACCGCACTCCGAAACGGAATTCCCGCATGTTGAGCCATACGTATGCCATGTCCATCTATGCAGCGCAACATGATGTACGCATCGTGAACCCGTATTTCGTACCGACTTCATCCATCCGCAAGGCACTCAAAAGGGCTTTGAACCGGGGGACGAAAGTGGAAATTATGATTTCTTCCAAATCCGACATCCCTTTCACACCGGATGCTTCGCTCTATGCCGTACAGAAACTGATGAAAAAAGGGGCAATGATCTATTTGTACAACGGCGGATTTCATCACTCGAAAATCATGATGGTGGACGACCTGTTCTGTACCGTGGGTACAGCCAACCTGAACAGCCGCAGCCTGCGATATGATTACGAAACGAATGCGTTCATCTTCGACAAGGACATTACGCAGCAACTGAATGACGTTTTCGAAGCCGACATGCTGCACTGCACCCGCCTGACCCCGGAAATGTGGAAACAAAAATCAGCCTGGAAGAAGTTTAAGTGCTGGTTTGCGAACTTATTCACACCATTCCTGTAAGTTATTCAGGCTGTTTTTGTAACTTTGGCAGGAATTTTTAGTAACCCAAGAAGTATACCATTCGTATGAAACAATATTTAGACCTGCTCGACCGAGTGTTGACGGAGGGAATAGAAAAAGGTGACCGCACCGGAACGGGAACCATCAGTGTCTTCGGACACCAGATGCGTTTCAACCTGGACGAGGGATTCCCTTGCCTGACTACCAAGAAACTTCATCTGAAATCAATCATTTACGAACTACTGTGGTTCCTCAAAGGAGACACGAATGTGAAATATTTGCAGGACCACGGCGTACGCATCTGGAACGAATGGGCGGACGAAACAGGAGATCTGGGACATATATATGGATACCAGTGGCGTTCGTGGCCAACCTACAACGGAGGATTTATCGACCAGATCAGCGAAGCTGTAGATGCCATCAAGCACAATCCCGATTCACGCCGCATCATTGTCAGTGCATGGAATGTAGGAGACCTGGATCACATGAACCTCCCTCCTTGCCACGCATTCTTCCAGTTTTACGTAGCAAACGGACGGCTGAGCCTGCAACTCTATCAACGCAGCGCCGATATCTTCCTGGGGGTACCTTTCAATATAGCATCTTATGCATTGCTGCTGCAGATGATGGCGCAAGTCACCGGTCTGCAGGCAGGAGACTTTATCCACACACTGGGCGACGCACATATCTACCTGAACCACCTGGAACAGGTGAAACTCCAGCTCAGCCGGGAACCGCGCCCACTACCACAAATGAAGATCAATCCGGACGTGAAAAACATCTTCGACTTCCAATTCGAGGACTTTGAATTAGTAAATTATGATCCGCACCCGCACATCGCTGGAAAAGTTGCGGTATAATCCCCCATCGGACTATGAGTAGAATCAGCATTATCGCCGCCGTAGACAGCCGGATGGCTATCGGCTTTCAAAATAAACTTTTATTCAGGCTGCCCAATGACCTGAAACGTTTCAAGGCGTTGACCACAGGAAACACAATCATCATGGGACGCAAAACGTTCGAATCACTCCCGAAAGGGGCATTACCCAATCGCCGGAATGTGGTCCTTTCTTCCAATCCGGCAGCCGAATGTCCGGGAGCAGAAGTATTCACTTCGCTGGAAGCCGCTTTGGAAAGCTGCCAAGCCGAAGAAAAAGTATACATCATCGGAGGGGCAAGCGTCTATCGCCAGACCATATCCCTGGCCGACGAGCTGTGCCTGACCGAAGTAAATGATACAGCGCCGGAAGCCGATGCCTTCTTCCCGGCTGTAGACACAACTATATGGCACGAAAAAAGCAGAGAAGTTCATCCTGCCGATGAAAAACATCTCTGCTCGTATGCTTTTGTAGATTACGTACGGGGAATCGATTAATCCTCGTCCGTATCTACCATAATCGGCATCTGCCGCTTGATGGCTTCATGGAATGAAATCAGCGTCTCGGTGCGAGCCAATCCCAACGGCTGGAGTTTATCATGAATCACACTCAAAAGATGGTGATTGTTCCTTGCGTATATCTTGATAAACATATCATATTTCCCGGTAGTGAAATGACATTCCACCACTTCCGGTATTGCTTCCAAAGCCTTGGTTACAGAATCAAACGACTCAGGATCTTTCAGATAAATCCCAATATAAGCACATGTCTCGTACCCGATCTTCTCCGGGTCGATGACATACTCCGAACCTTTCAATATACCCAGATTAGTCAACTTCTGTATGCGTTGATGAATAGCCGCACCCGAAACATTGCACGCTCTTGCCACTTCCAGAAACGGAATGCGGGCGTTGTCGGCAATCAACTTCAGAATCTGCTCGTCTAAAGTATCTAATTGATGATGTCCCATTTTAAATCAATTTGTTTTAATATATCAATGTCTTATGCAAAGTTAGCTATTTCCCCGGCAATAAATACTATAGTTTATTACTTTTATTTGTAGAAATAGAATAAATCGGCAATAGTTAGTACCTTTGTAAAAACAATAAATTCACACGATATGAAGCTGATATTAACCCTATTCACCTGTCTTTTCGTGACAGGATGTGCATACGCACAAAATTTCTCGGACTACTTCACGAACAAAACCCTACGCATCGATTATCTATTTACGGGGAATGCGGACAAGCAGTCGATCTGTCTTGACGAACTTTCGGAACTGCCCGTATGGGCAGGCAGACGCCATCATCTGTCGGAATTGCCTTTGGAAGGAAACGGACAGATTGTGATGCGCGATGTGGCAAGTGGAAAAGTAATTTATACGACTTCGTTTTCTTCGCTCTTCCAGGAATGGCTCGAGACAGATGAAGCCAAAGAGGTCACTAAAGGATTTGAGAATACTTATCTCCTCCCCTATCCCATAAAGCCGGCCGAGGTAGAAATCACATTACGCAATAACAAACGCGAAGTCAGTGCCAACCTGAAACACGTCGTTAAGCCCGACGACATTCTGATACACAAAAAAGGGCTCACACACATCACTCCGCACAAGTATCTGCTGAAAAGTGGAAATGAAGAACAATGTATCGATGTAGCCATCCTGGCAGAAGGGTATACCACAAGTGAAATGGAAACTTTCTATAAAGATGCCGCCATCGCATGCGAAGCCCTGTTCTCACACGAACCGTTTCAGTCGATGAAGAATCGCTTCAACATCGTGGCTGTGGCCAGTCCTTCGGCAGACAGTGGGGTCAGCGCTCCCAAACAGGGAGCATGGAAGCACACGGCCTTCGGCTCCCACTTCGATACATTCTATTCCGACCGCTATCTGACTACCAGCCGGGTAAAAGCAATAAACGACGCATTGGCAGGCATCCCTTATGAACATATCATTATCTTAGCCAATACGGAACAATACGGTGGGGGCGGCATCTACAATGCTTTCACACTGACCACCGCACACCATCCCAATTTCCGTCCGGTAGTGGTACATGAGTTCGGTCATAGTTTTGGTGGCTTGGCCGACGAATATTTTTATGATGAAAACGTCATGAACGGACTCTATCCTCTCAACATTGAACCATGGGAGCAGAACATTACCACCCGCATCAACTTTGCCTCTAAATGGGAAGATATGCTCACCAAAGCTACTCCTGTTCCGACTCCGGTAGCAGATAAGGACAAATATCCCATAGGCGTATACGAAGGAGGAGGCTACTCAGCCAAAGGTATTTATCGCCCGGCATTCGACTGCCGCATGCGTACCAACGAATATCCTACCTTCTGTCCGGTTTGCCAAAGAGCTATCCAACGGATCATAGAGTTTTACACAGGTAAATAACCTGAACTTAATATAGGAGTAGTGATGGAACTATCGTCTTGCACGCTAGCCAAACAGAATTAGAGAACCAACTTCCAACCGTTCAACAGGTGTATTGAACTTTAGCCCCTAAGACCGTAAGCCTGATCACTACTCCTATATTATTTACTGTTCATTCGCCTCTACAATGCCTCCACTTTCCTTATTCCGGCTATCCATCATTTCAATCCACCACCTGGCAATAATCCTCCCCTGCGTAATCCAATCGCACCAAGAACAGTAAACCGCTCTTCCTCTGAATCCATACAGATATTGTATACACAACTCTGAATAAAGCCTACGAATGAGATGATTCTACAAATACATGGCTCTACGAATAATATAGTTTCTATAAATACATAGCTCTACGAATGGTATAGTCCCTACGAATAACACAGCACTACGAGAACCTCTGCAGCCCCCAAACAAACCCATAAAAAAAAGCCGTCTGATTATCCTCAGACGGCTTTTTCTATGTGTAGAGTCAACTTATTCGCGAGCTCTCGCAGAATAGTTAATTTTCAGTGCATAAGCTTGACGAAGAGCCTGTTTAATATCGGTAACGATACCCATCTTAGTATCCTGGTCAATTTTCAAAGACACAGTCATAAAGGGTTGGTCTTCCTCTTTCATACTTGAGCGCTCGTTAGTCACGTAAGCCTGAATCTCGTCAACTTCAGCATAAGCATCATTCAACTGGATACGGCTTTCAGACCCCAGTTTTTTACGAAATTCTGCTGTCGGTTTACCTACGTAGATAAACGTAACCAAAGATTTCTTTTCAAGCTTTTCCAACTCAGTACCTTGCGGAATCTTAAACTCAACCTTCAATGAAACTTCACGCATTGTTGTTACAATCATAAAGAAGAACAACAATGTAAAGATCAAGTCAGGCAGTGAAGAAGTATTCAGCGTAGGCATCCCGCGCTTACCTGTTTTATTAAATTTTCCCATTAATTATTCTTTTTTACTCCTTTAGGTTCAGCCTCAGATATCTTCTGAGGAAAAATATCACGAATAGCCTTCTGCTGATCTTCATTTAAATCAGCATAATTCTTCTGCCACTTTTCCTGAGCCAATTCATCTCTTAACTCGTTATAAGCAGCAACCAGCTCATTCTGAACATCAAAATAGGCCTGATAAGAAGATCCACGGTCACTCTGCAAAGAGATTACATGATTCTCCGTAACCATGACATTACCAAAGAAAGGCACATCTTTAGCGTGTTTTTCCGGTAATTTTTCATCGTTATATGGATTGGCAATGAACTCTTTGGCTTTTTCTCTCAATTGCTTCACATCAACAATTTCGCCACCGCACATCAGCTGATTCTGAAAGTTCAGAAAAATCTGCAAAACGTTACGGTCCTTAACAACTACGTCATTATCAACCTGATCCTTTTCAGGAGGTGGGGGCAACTGTCTTGCCAAACCACGGTCAGTATCCATAGATGTCGTAATCAAGAAGAAGATAAGCAATAAGAAAGCAATATCCGCTGTTGAACTTGAATTAATCTCAGGAACTTTTCTATTTCCTTTTGCCATTGTAGTTACTGTATTTTATTGAGTTTCCTCAATTAGTTATGATAATTTCTTTTTGATACTACTTCCGATGATAGCAAGAACTGTTACCAACATTAAGAAATAGATACTATAAAGGAACATATCAGTCAGTTTTAACCAGAAAGGAACATTATCCGTTCCCTCATATCCTTGAATGGTCAGTGTTTCACCACTACCCATAGACCATGCTACGACCAATACAAGAACCAGAAGAATAAGTCCGAGCAATGATCTGATAGCACCTTTAGGGTTATCTTTCAAAGCAGAACCGAACTGGAAGATAGCAGCAACCACAGTTGCAACTACAGCAATGCCAAACAGACCATACATCAAGTACAGTAAGGCATCTGTGTTTGCGGGATTATCCATGTCGTATACAATTGGAGTTTCCATTTGTCCACCGAAGTAGAACAAGCCCAATACGATCACGATAAGAGCAAACATCGCGTACAGTACGTAATACGATACTTTATATGTTAACTTACTCATCTCAGATTATTTTTTGTATTTCAAGTTATATTTGATTACCATGTCAAGCAAAGAGATAGAAGAATCTTCCATTTCGCTTGTAAGAGCTTCGATTTTAGCAAGGATGTAGTTATAGAATACCTGAAGGATCAAAGCTACAACCAAACCGAAGATAGTAGTAATCAAGGCAACCTTCATACCACCGGCAACAACTGTCGGAGAGATATCACCCTGCTGCTGAATCTTATCGAACGCCATAACCATACCTACTACAGTACCCAAGAATCCTAATGACGGAGCCATTGCGATAAACAGTGTGATCCAAGAACATCCTTTTTCAAGGTAACCGGCCTGAACACCACCATAAGATACTACTGATTTTTCAACAACATCGATACCCTGGTCGATTCTCATCAAACCCTGATAGTAGATAGAAGCAACAGGACCTCTTGTGTTACGAGCGATGTCTTTTGCAGCTTCAACATCACCTTTTTCCAGAGCTGCTTCGATAGAAGACATAAATTTCTTAGTGTTGATTTCAGCCAAGCTCAAGTAAATGATACGTTCAATACAGAAAGCCAAACCAATAACCAATGCGATAGCAACCAAACTCATGAAAGATGCAGTACCTTCGATGAATTTTACTTTAATTTCTTTGTGGATACCACCTTCTTCAGCGCCTGCAAGAGGAGCAGAAGCTTCAGCAGCCTCAGCTACAGCATCAGCAACCGGTTTGTCTGCTGCAGGAGCAGCTTGTTCGGTAGCAGCAGCATCCTGAGCCTGAACGAGTTGAGTTGAGCCAAATGTTAAGACTCCCATCACAGCAACAATTGCAAATAACTTTTTCATTGTGTGTCTAATTTTTAAGATTAATTAATTAAATTATTATTATTGTATTTACTTATCGTCTCTTGTTTATACTTCCTGCGGAGAGAGCGGGATTCGAACCCGCGATACACTTTTGGCGTATACACGCTTTCCAGGCGTGCCTCTTCAACCACTCGAGCATCTCTCCAATTGGCGCTTTCTTCAAATCGGGTGCAAATTACAAAAAAAATGCGAACCACAAGCGTTTTCAGCTACAAATGTATTCTTTTTTTTCTTCTTCTGCAGCATTATCCTTCTTTTATCTTTAATAAATCAACTAAATTAATAAAATTTAAAATCTTGTGGAGCTTATTTGAGCATTCCAAACACTTTTAATGCGCTAACAGCGGTCAATTCCGCAACTTTTTCCGGATCTTCGTTATATATTTCGGCAACTTTTATTAATGTATCTTTCACATTCGCACTCTCATTTCTCTTTCCACGATTAGGAACCGGAGTGAGGTAAGGCGAATCGGTTTCCAATACGATACGTTCCAACGGAACAGACTTCAATGTCTCCGGCAACGTTGACTTTTTGAAAGTCACCACACCGTTTATACCGATCTTAAATCCCGGAAACTCCATCATCCGGGCAGCTTCACCGGGAGTTCCCGTAAAACTATGAAAGATTCCGGTCAGTCCACTATTTTTATAAGGTTGCAATACCTTATATATATAATCGAAAGCTTCGCGGCAATGAATCACTATGGGCAATTGATAATGAAGGGCCCATTGCACTTGTTTTTCAAAAGCAATCAACTGTTCTTTCAGCCAGGTTTTATCCCAGTAAAGATCGATTCCAATCTCGCCCACAGCAACGAACCGGCCGGAAGTTTCCAGATTTGCGGCAACGATTTCAAGCTCTTTTTCATAGGACTCGTTCACGGAGGTAGGGTGCAATCCGATCATCGGAAAGCAAAAGTCCCGATAGGTATCACAAACCGACAGCATGGGTTCAATCGTCGTACTATCTATGTTAGGCATAAAGATATGCGTCACACCGGCAGCACGGGCACGTTCCATAACGAAAGGTAAATCTTCGGCAAACTCTTCCAGAAAAAGATGGGAATGTGAATCGACAAGCATATTTTAAAGAATCTCCTTATTCTGTTTTTCTCCGGTCCGATAATAATAAATCAGACCATAATCACGACATTTTTCCAAGCGTTTCTCATTGGGCGATACATCCTGGAATTTGGCTTCCACCTGATTCCAGATATCCAGAATCAGCCGGTCGGCTTGCACACGCATGGATGCAAGTTGCTCTAAACTACGATTGGTGAGAGACTGAAGGCTTTTCTGTTTTTCATATCCTTCCATGAATATATCATAATGCACTTTCACTTTAGCAATCGTAGGGTTATAAATCGGAATACCGCCTTGAGAGGTGCGTTTCCGCTCCCCTTCTATAATTTTTTGTCCCCACTCGGCCAGAGACGCTTCACTACTTAAATCGGGTACACTGAAATTATCTACGGGCAAGCCATACAAAGCCTTATGAGATTCTTTGATTTCCATACGAATCACAGCCAAATTCAAGACTTGTATGAAGTGAGAAATATAAAGCCGGGCCGTTTTTACATTCGCCTGGTGTTTCTTACTGTTCCTGCTTTGCTCTCCGTAACAGTGTACATAATAAGAATGCGCCGTTTCAAATTTAGACAGAAATATACGGGCTTCTCCCAATGTCTTGAGTGAAACAGGCAAATCATAGACATCACACATATCGCCCTTCACGACCGCTGTTTTCAGCGCCCGTATCCTGGCTTGATCTGTATTTGGCAAACGTCTATAGGGCATCTCGATATTACATCTCGCGGTACATTAAATGCTTCATCAACTTTTTCAGCTCACTCTTCTTATCCTCAATGACAGACACGGCGCCCAGGCTTGTCATCGCACGAGTGTAATACTCACGCATCTTGTTTTCGCAAACAGCCTTGATGCCAATCTGAGTGTACAATTCGGTCACAGCACTGATTTTTTCTTCGGGACAGAATGAAGTTGCACTTAACCAATGATTTAATCCCTCCAACTGATCCCGGTCGGCACGTTCCAGTGCTTTAATCAGCATATACGTCTTTTTATTGCATAGAATGTCTCCACCGATATTTTTACCAAACACAGCAGGATCACCATATACATCCAGCAAATCATCCTGCAATTGAAAGGCTACTCCGATCTGCATGCCAAAATCATACAGATTTTCGGCATCCTCAGGAGAAGCTCCACCTAAAATAGCTCCGATTTTCAAACTGGCAGCCAACAAAACCGCCGTTTTCAAACGGATCATTTCCAGATACTCCTCTTCCTTTACATCCTCACGGGACTCAAAATTCATATCCATTTGCTGCCCCTCACAAATTTCAAGTGCTGTCAGGCTGAACAAATCCATCACTTCTTTGAGGTGTTCCGATGAACTGGCAGCCATATACTGATAGGCCAGCACCAGCATAGCGTCTCCTGACAAAATCGCAGTATTGTCATTCCATACTTTATGGACAGTTGTCTTGCCGCGGCGCATATCAGCCCGATCCATCAAATCGTCATGCAAAAGAGTATAGTTATGATAAACTTCAATAGCCGTAGCAGGGTCATAAATAGAGGACACATCCTCCTTGTAGAGGTTGTATGCCATTAGCATAAGAACCGGCCGAATACGTTTCCCTCCCATGGAAAGAACATATTTAATAGGGTCATACAAACCTGCCGGAGTACGTGTAAACTGGATATCTGAAATGTGAGAATTGATCTTATCGAGAAGCTGAAATGCTGTATACATAATAAATAAATTATAAAAAGAGAGATTGAATGAAAAGAGGCTGCTTGGACGGCAGCCTCTCTTCTTATACTATACAATGATTATTGCAGTCTGAATCGTACAGGTAATGTAAACCGACAACGAACCGGTTTACCTCTCTGCATACCCGGCTTCCACTTAGGCATGGTCTTAACCACACGAAGAGCTTCTTTATCAAGGTAGGGGTCAACGCTCTTTACAACTTTAATATCACCTATGCTACCGTCACGTTCAACAACGAACTGGAGGACAACCTGTCCCTGAGTACCGTTTTCCTGAGCGATCGGCGGATATTTGATATTCTTGTACAGGAACTGGAGACAAGCAGGCATACCACCCGGGAATTCAGGTGCATTTTCTACTACTTCAAAAATCTCTTGTTCCGAGGGTTCTTCTTCTTTTACCTCAACCGGTACATATTTTACTTCCACTTTCTGTCCGGTATCCTCTGTTGAAGCAATGGCTGTTTCTTGTACATCAGCCTCGTCATCAACAATCTTCAGGATTTCAGCCTGTTTGGGAACCTCGACAGGAGGTGGGGCCGGTTTTTCTTCCTGTTGTGTAATAGGAATCATTTCCTCTTCAAACTCAATCTGGGCTACCGCCTGGCTTGTATCGATCTTTATATCACGCTCCGTCCATTCGAACGCAACGAATATAAAGGCGAGCACCACCACGTAACCGATCAGCAGCCACTGGGTTTTCTTACCTTCGAGGTCTGCTTTGGGCGATTTTTTTACTTCCATAAAATTAGTATATAAAAATTGGTGTTCTTCTGGTTTTTAAGCTGTTATTGCTTTTGTGGCACAAATATAATGCAGATATTTTAAAAATACAGTATATTTGGCGAAAAAATTTAGATAATACGTTAAAAAAGGGAGTAAACCTGCTGCATAACATAATGAAAAAGATAACAATTGCAATTGATGGCTTTTCCTCGTGCGGGAAAAGCACCATGGCTAAAGATTTAGCCAAAGAAATAGGATACATCTACATCGACAGTGGAGCGATGTATCGTGCCGTTACATTATATAGTATAGAAAATGGCATCTTTCACGGTGATACAATCGATACGGATGAATTAAAACGACGTATCGGCGACATCCACATCTCTTTCCGGATCGATCCGGAGACAGGACGCCCCAACACTTACTTAAATGGAGTGAATGTAGAGAACAAAATCCGCACAATGGAGGTTTCTTCTAAAGTAAGCCCGATCAGTGCACTCGGTTTTGTCCGGGAAGCGATGGTGGCTCAGCAACAGGAAATGGGAAAAGCCAAGGGTATTGTTATGGATGGTCGTGACATCGGGACGACCGTATTTCCGGATGCGGAATTAAAAATATTCGTAACCGCCTCCGCCGAAATCCGTGCCCAACGCCGCTATGACGAATTGAA
This sequence comes from Bacteroides sp. 3_2_5, assembly GCF_000159855.2. Classification (NCBI taxonomy): domain Bacteria; kingdom Pseudomonadati; phylum Bacteroidota; class Bacteroidia; order Bacteroidales; family Bacteroidaceae; genus Bacteroides; species Bacteroides sp. 3_2_5. The sequence goes on from NZ_JH636043.1 coordinate 319,282, forward strand.
AGCCAAGGGGCAGGAAACCGGTTTCGAAGAGATACTGGAAAATGTGAAGCAACGTGACCACATCGATCAGACACGTGAAGTCAGCCCATTGAAGAAAGCCGACGATGCTTTGCTATTAGACAACAGCCATCTCACCATCGCCGAGCAAAAAGAGTGGCTGATGGCAGAATATCAGAAAGCGATAAAAGCATAAAAACAAAAGGGTGTAACCATCCGCCTGTTAGGGTGTAGCCATCCTAAAGAAAGGGTGTAGCCATCCGGTCAGTATGGCTACACCCTTTTTTAATCATACATTTGTAATCATTATGGTAAAAGTAGAAATAGATGAAGGTTCCGGTTTTTGCTTTGGAGTGGTCACAGCTATCCATAAAGCCGAAGAGGAACTCGCAAAAGGGGTAACACTCTATTGCCTGGGAGACATTGTACACAACAGCCGTGAAGTGGAACGCCTGAAAGAGATGGGGCTGATTACCATCAATCATGAAGAGTTCAAACAACTCCATAACGCCAAAGTGCTTTTGCGTGCCCATGGCGAACCACCCGAAACCTATATCATTGCCAAAGAAAATAATATCGAAATCATCGATGCCACGTGTCCGGTGGTACTCCGCCTGCAAAAACGAATCAAACAAGAGTATATGCAGGAGGACCTCGACGAAAAACAAATCGTAATTTACGGAAAGAACGGACATGCGGAAGTCTTAGGTTTGGTAGGGCAGACAACCGGCAAAGCTATTGTGATAGAAAAGCTCGACGAGGCTCGCCGGCTGGATTTCAGCAAAAGCATACGCCTGTACTCGCAGACAACCAAATCACTGGATGAATTCTGGGAAATCGTGGAATATATCAAGGAGCACATCTCTCCCGACGTAACTTTTGAGTACTACGATACCATTTGCCGCCAAGTGGCCAACCGTATGCCCAACCTGCGAAAGTTTGCCGCATCACACGATTTGATCTTCTTCGTCAGTGGTAAAAAAAGTTCAAATGGCAAAATGTTATTCGAAGAATGCAAAAAAGTCAACCCGAATTCACATTTGATAGACAGTGCCGACGAAATTGACGACTCTTTACTACCCGGTGTCAATTCTATCGGTGTATGCGGGGCTACATCGACTCCTAAATGGCTGATGGAAGAAATCTCTGAAGCTATAAAGGCACAGATTAAAAGACAATGAATTAACGTTATTTAATCATACAGGGCACTCCTTTTTGTTATCTTTGCAACGTCAATTAAAAAACATGATTGTTATGGGAACAGTTAAGTGTGTTGGTATTTTAACTTCCGGTGGTGATGCACCGGGAATGAACGCTGCTATTCGTGCAGTAACGCGTGCAGCAATCTACAACGGACTGCAAGTAAAAGGTATATATAGAGGATACAGAGGCTTGGTGACAGGAGAGATCAAGGAGTTTAAGAGTCAGAATGTAAGTAACATCATTCAACTGGGAGGAACGATCCTGAAGACAGCACGTTGCAAAGAGTTTACAACTCCCGAAGGACGTAAAATGGCATACGACAATATGGTGAAAGAAGGAATCGATGCCCTTGTAGTGATCGGTGGCGACGGTTCGCTGACCGGAGCACGCATCTTTGCACAAGAGTATGACATTCCATGCATCGGACTTCCGGGAACCATCGACAATGACCTTTACGGCACCGACACGACCATCGGATACGATACGGCGCTGAACACTATTTTGGATGCTGTCGACAAAATCCGTGACACGGCCACTTCTCACGAACGTCTGTTCTTCGTTGAAGTGATGGGACGTGATGCCGGTTTCCTGGCATTGAACGGTGCGATTGCTTCCGGAGCAGAAGCTGCCATCATCCCCGAATTCAGTACAGAAGTCGACCAATTGGAAGAATTTATAAAGAGCGGTTTCCGTAAATCAAAGAACAGCAGTATCGTACTGGTAGCCGAAAGCGAACTCACCGGAGGAGCTATGCATTATGCCGAACGCGTGAAAAACGAATACCCTCAATACGACGTCCGTGTCACCATTTTAGGGCACTTGCAGCGCGGGGGTAGTCCGACGGCACACGACCGTATTTTGGCCAGCCGTCTAGGCGCAGCCGCTATCGACGCTATTATGGAAGATCAACGAAATGTCATGATTGGCATTGAACACGACGAGATTGTATACGTTCCGTTCAGTAAAGCCATCAAGAATGATAAACCTGTCAAGAGAGATCTCGTCAATGTATTGAGAGAACTGTCTATTTGATAGCAGTACAACAGTAATAAGATAAACGGTGGACGGTAAACATACATGTTTATGGTTCACCGTTTATCATTTATCGGCAAGAAGCCCTTTTCCGACAAGATCCGTTCCGTCTCTTCCCATAGCTGTGCCCTTCGGTCAGGACGGGTATATTTTTCCGGTAGAAGACGACAATGATTATTCAAATTAAACGTTGCCGTCCGTCCCTCCACTTCCGCATCGAGCAATAATCCGATTGCAGTAGCTGCTCCCTGGAGGGGAGTACGTATAAAAGGACGGAAAAAAATGTCTGTCAGCGGATCGAACCACTGGTCCATCCGTATGATATTGGTAGACACAATGCCCGGATCGGCCGCATTGACAGTAATCCCGCGTGCCCGAAGACGTTCAGCCAGTTCAATGGTAAAAAGCAACAAAGCAAGCTTGGTATTGCTATAGATAGGAATACGCCAGAAACTTCCCTTTCTCCCCCAAAGAAAAAAATCCGGGAAATCCAGTTTACCGATTGCATAGGTACAAGACACCATATTGACAATGCGGGTTCCCTCTCCCATCAAGGGAAGCAAAAGCCGCGTCAAAAGATAAGGACCTACATAATTTACACTGACCGTCCGCTCTAAACCATCTTCCGTAATGTGCAATCCGGTTTCCATGGTCCCGGCGTTATTCATCAACAAAGCGACAGGAGTCTTTTGCCGTAACATCCGGTCGGCAAAAGCCCTCACCGAAGCCAGTGAAGCAAGGTCGATCTGCCATACCTCTATCTTTTCATTTCCCGTTTCTTTCACCAACTCCCGGCATTTGGTTTCAGCTTTTGACGATGAATAGCAGGCCATAATTACATCATACCCCGCACAAGCCACGGCACGGGTAATCTCCGTTCCCATCCCGCCGTCGGCACCGGTAATAACAGCAAGTTTATGTTCCATCATTTATTCTCCAACTGTTCTATTTCTTTTTTCAGGCAAAGAGGAAGTTCTTCTGTCAGATGCTGATGGCAAGCCATTTCGATCGTGTACATCCTCCCAATGCAATAATTACTATGACCGCAATTACAGCGTGCTTTCTCTTCCCGACGCATCCGATTGACAAACCCCGGTTCGTTGAGTAAAGCACGTGCCATCTGCACGGCTTCGAACCCTTCGTTCAGCACTTCATCTATTTTCTCACGGGAAACAAGTCCGCCGACATAGATCAAAGGAATTTTAATTTCCGAACGAAACTTCAGAGCATCTTCCAGAAAATAGGCTTCTTTGAAAGGAACAGTCGGTATCATCATCCTCCCCGCCAATTTGACGCCGAACTTCAACCACCAACAATCCATATAATGTGTCAGGGTCTTGATAGGCATGGCCCCACGCATGACGTACATAGGGGCTTTACTGACAAATCCTCCGCTCAAAACCAACGCATGAGCCCCCAAAGATTCGAGTCGCCTGGCTACCTCGAGCGTCTCTTCTATTTCCATTCCGCCCCGAAAGCCATCACGCATATTCATCTTCACAAATACTGCCAGATCCTTACCGGCCGCCTTCATCACCTCGTTCATCACCATCGTCATGAAACGCATCCTATTCTCCAACGATCCTCCGTATTCATCTTTCCGGTGATTGGTATAAGGCGACAGAAACTGACTGATCAGATAGCCGTGTCCCGCATGTACCTCGACGGCATCAAAACCGGCTTCGCGAGCCAGGCAGACAGCACGCCCGTAAGCTTTTGCCATCTCCGGCAACTCTTCGCGTTTCATCCCCCGCACCCAAGTAGGCGAATAAATATTGAAACCTGACGAAGCAGAAATTGGGGTAACTCCGCAAATACTCTTATGAGACATATTGCCGCAATGCCCTATCTGTATGCTGGCGGCGGCACCTTCGGCATGAATAGCGGCAGTCACTTCACGCAAACCGGGAATAATTTCCGGACGGAGCCACAATTGCCGTGGAAACGACAGCCCGCTGCGTGTTACCGAAGCATAGGCAATGGTAGTCATTCCCACGCCTCCGGCGGCCACAGAACGATGGTAATCGAGTAACATGGGGGAAGGAGCATTTCCCGGGCACATGCCTTCAAAAGCCGCCGAACGGATGGTACGGTTACGCAAAGTGAGCGGTCCGATGGTAACCGGCGTGAAAAGCTTAGAAGCAGAATGTGTGTTCATAAGTACTGTGTGTTTTAATATAAGAAAGGAAAAATTCGTTTCTTCAATCCGACCTGCGTCCCAAACTCTTCCCGATAGCGATGCCAGATAGCATCTGCTCTCGGAACAAGATTGGCAACAGTCCACCAGGCGAAAATACATCCGGACAAAGACCAAGTGAGAATAGCCCAACCTACCCACTCTACAATTTCACCCAAATAATTGGCAGAGGTCACATACCGATACATGCCTCTTTGAGGAAGGTAATGACGGGTATCTCCGGGAGCACGCAGATGACGGATGACTGAATCCGAATGCCAGTTGATCCCCATTCCGGCAAAAAATAAAAGGGTTCCTATCCAAAAGCAAGGAGTCAGCAACCATCCGGGTGTATAATAGTCCGAGGGAGCAAGATAGAATATCCATTCTCCCTGCATCAGTCCGTTGAGAATATTAAAGATCACTCCCATCAAAAGAATGAGTACCGGCATCTTGCTCTTTCCTTTCATCAGGAAAGGAAAAACAAAAGCCCTTTGGAAGTAATGTAGTTGGAAAAAAAGAAAGAAAGTGAGTTCGACAGGTAAAAAACGTCGGTCGGAATGCCACCACAACCATCCCATAACCAGAAAGACAGGAGCTTCCATCAGAATCCAGGCTATCTTATTATTCACCGAGATTCCCCAGGAACGGCTGCGAAACATGCCATATCCCGCCCTGACAAAATAAAGGGCTATGAATACGACCAAAGCCACCAGGCCCATTACTAAAAGAAGCAGATTAAAGCTTTCTATACTCATATCCAAGATTTTATACAAGGACAAAGTTAAAAGAAAAACTTTAAAGGGACAAATAGTTTACGAAAATAAAGCAAGCGTATCACAAAAGTCTGTTCTACCACAGATTGGCAGACGGTACAAACATAGAACTGACAGCTAATCAATGCCGGTACCGGTCTGTGCAATCTGTAAATCTGCGGTGAACTTCTGACTTCAAGCTTCTCTTTTACCGTTTCTTTAACGGTACATATTGTTCTTCTTCCAACACATTTTTATAAGCCGGACGAATGATACGTTTACCTTCAAAATTCAACTCTTCGTTGCGATGGGCACACCAACCCACGATACGCGCCATGGCAAACAAGGGGGTATAGATTTCCTGCGGCAGGCCAATCATCTCATAAACAAAACCGGAATAAAAATCAACGTTGCTGGATACTGTTTTCCCATTATTCTTAATCTTACCGAAAGTAGCGATAGCACGTTCTTCCAAAAGTTCAAGAAAAGCAAACTCCCGTTCACGACCTTTCTCGTGTGCCAAGTCACGTGCGAGTTCCTTCAGCAACACAGCTCGCGGATCGGAAATGGTATATACGGCATGCCCGATGCCATATATCAATCCGGTCTTATTGTAAACCTCCTTATTCAACATACGGGTAAAGTAAGTATCGATTTCATCTACATTGGTCCAGTCCTGAATATTTTCCTGTAAATGATGGAACATATCGGCTACCTGAATATTGGCTCCTCCGTGAAGCGGGCCTTTCAGCGACCCGATGCCTGCGGCAATGGCCGAGTATGTATCTGTACCGGTAGACGAAGTTACCCGGACAGTAAACGTAGAGTTGTTACCTCCTCCGTGCTCTGCCTGAAGCACCAACAAAAGGTCGAGTGTACGCGCATCCAGCTCGGTATAATCGCGTTTCAGCATATAGAGAAAGTTTTCGGCAATCGACAGATTCTCCTGCGGATGACGAATGTGTAACGAACGCCCGAAGGTGGCATGACGCAACATGTTAAAAGCATAAGCAATAATGGTCGGGAATTTCGAGATCAGATCGATGCTCTGACGCATTAGGTTGTCACGTGAAGTATCATCCGGATTAGGGTCGAAACGATACATCTCGAGTACGCTGCGCGCCAGAATATTCATAATATTGTTTCCTTCAAGTTCAATGATATTCATCTTGGTCTTCTGCTCCAAAGGCATATTATCATTGATCAGCTCGCGAAACGAAGCCAGTTCTTCCTTATCGGGCAAACTGCCGGATAACAGCAGGTAGGCCACCTCTTCAAATCCGAAACGTTTTTCTTTTAAAATGGCGTGGGCTAAATCTTCCAGGTCATATCCACGGTAAAATAACTTTCCCGGGATCGGCTTCAGACCACCTCCGGGGATTCGTTCGTATCCTACGACATTACCAATCTTAGTCAATCCGACCAATACACCTGTACCGTCTTCATTGCGAAGCCCCCGTTTAACGTCAAATTTTGGAAACAATTCGTTATCAATCCGGGTACAATCCTTCATTGCCTCGGAGAGTTTATAAATCAAATATTCTTTTTTCATGTCCTGAAGGTATTAATTTTTAATTCGGTTAATGATTTCCCGGGTAAATTCCGAAGTAGAGAGCGGCTGGCCTTTGTGCATGAAACGTGCCAGGTCATTAGTGGCTTTCCCCTCGGCAAAACTGGCTTCAAGCGCCTCGACGATAAGATCGGCGGGTTCTTGCCAGCCTATATATTCAAGCATCATAACGGCCGAAAGTATCAGTGAACAGGGATTCACCACATTCTTTCCGGCAATATTGGGGGCTGTCCCATGAGTGGCCTCAAAGATGGCGTGTCCGGAATCATAATTGATATTGGCTCCCGGTGCAATACCAATGCCACCTACCATCGCAGCCAGTTGGTCGGAAATATAGTCTCCGTTCAGATTCAGAGTGGCAATGACCGAATATTCTTCAGGAATCAAAAGAGTGTTCTGCAAAAAGGCATCGGCTATACAGTCTTTGATCACCAGTTTACCTGAGGCAAGAGCATCTGCAAACTCCCGCTCAGCCAATTCGTACCCCCACTTCTTAAAACCTCCTTCTGTGAATTTCATGATATTACCTTTGTGCACCAAGGTGACCGAGGGCAATTCATGCTGCAACGCATAACGGCAGGCAGCGCGTACCAGACGCTCCGTCCCCTCACGCGAAACCGGTTTCACACCAAAAGAAGAGGTTTCGGGGAAACGTACTTTACTGACTCCCATCTCTTCGTGCAAGAACCGGTAGAACTTCTTAGCTTCCGGAGTGCCTGCTTCCCATTCGATACCGGCATAGATATCTTCCGTATTCTCACGAAAGATGTACATATTCACCTTTTCGGGCTCTTTGACCGGAGACACCACTCCGCGGAACCAACGTACCGGACGCAGGCAGACATATAAATCGAGTGTCTGGCGCAAAGCCACGTTTAACGAACGTATTCCTCCTCCTACCGGAGTAGTCAACGGTCCTTTGATGCCTATCAGATACTCCTTGAAAACCTCCATCGTTTCGTCCGGCAACCACGAACCGGTAGCCCGGAAAGCACGTTCACCGGCCAGTACTTCTTTCCATTCGATGCGCCGGACACCACCATACGACATGTCTACCGCCGTATCTACTATCGCCTGCATGGCCGGAGTTATTTCCGCTCCTACTCCATCACCCGTTATAAAAGGTATTGTCGGTACATCCGGCACTGACAATACTCCATTTTGCTGTTTGGTAATTTTACTCATCTATTTATCTTTTTATATACTCCTCCAATCGTGTTCCGAAGTAAAGGTTCGTTGGTTTAGAACCAACACTCCTTACCTTTTAAACTAAAGACCCGTTGGTTTTAAACCTAAGTCCTATTGATTTTCAAACCTAAAAGCGGGCCCCTGAAAGCCTCCTGAAGGCTATTTTGCATTCAAAGCAGAACCGGCACGGAACCAGCCGATCTGTTGTTCATTGTAAGTATGTTGTACAGCAAACCGTTCTTCCGTACCATCTTCGTGGTGCAATATCACCTCCAGATTGCGTCCGGGTGAAAACTCTTTCAATCCGACTACCGAGATCAAATCGTGCTCACGAATCCGGTCATAATCGGCCTTGTCTGCAAATGTAACAGCCAGCATACCTTGCTTTTTCAGATTAGTCTCATGGATACGAGCAAAACTCTTAGCCAGGATCACCTTTACATGAAGGAAACGCGGTTCCATAGCGGCATGCTCACGACTGGAACCTTCACCGTAATTTTCTTCGGCCACAACGATGGAAGAGATACCGTCCGCCTTATACTGTTTAGCCGTACCCGAAACAGTTTCATAGGTATTGGTCAAACGATTCCATACCTTATTCGTTTCGCCATTGAAAGCATTCACCGCTCCCATCAGCATATTATCAGATATATTCTCCAGATGCCCCCGGAACCGAAGCCAGGGACCCGCCATCGAAATATGGTCTGTCGTACACTTACCCTGTGCTTTGATAAGCAGTGGCATATTGAGAAAATCATTGCCATCCCACGCGGGGAAAGGAGTCAACAACTGCAACCGTTGAGAATCGGGAGCCACTCTGATCTCGTTTTTCTCACCGCCGGGAGCCTGATATCCCTGATTACCGGCTACAAATCCGGCTGATGGAAGTTCGTCACCTTGAGGTTCACTGAGTTTCACCTTTTCACCGTCATGATTCACCAAACGGTCTTTCAGCGGATTGAAACAAAGGTCTCCGGCAATAGTCAATGCCAAAACAATTTCAGGAGAAGCCACAAAAGCAAAAGTATTCGGATTACCGTCGGCACGTTTGGCAAAATTACGGTTAAAGGAAGTCACTATCGAGTTTTTACGGGTCGGATCGTCCGTATGGCGTTTCCACTGTCCGATACAGGGACCACAGGCATTAGCCATAATCGTAGCTCCCATCTTTTCGAACACATCCATCATGCCGTCACGCTCGGCTGTAGCACGAATCTGTTCGGATCCCGGATTCACAATCAGCGGTGCCGCCACTCCCAAATTCTTTTCATTCACCTGCCGGGCAACAGAAGCGGCACGGCTGATATCCTGATAAGAAGAGTTGGTACAAGATCCTATCAACCCCACTTCCATCTTCCGGGGATAACCGTTTGTTACCACTTTCTCTGCAAACTCTGAAATAGGAGTAGCAGCGTCCGGAGTAAACGGACCATTAATATAAGGTTCCAGTTCGGAAAGGTTTATCTCAATAACCCGGTCATAAAAATGGTCCGGTCGTGCCATCACTTCGTCATCTGCACGCAAGTCGGCAGCTACACTGTCAGCCATCGCAGCTACTTCTTCACGTCCGGTTGCTTTCAGATAAACAGCCATCCGTTCATCATACGGGAATAGTGAAGTGGTTGCCCCCACTTCGGCACCCATATTGCAGATGGTGGCCTTTCCTGTAGCCGATAGCGAAGCTGTACCCGGGCCAAAATATTCGATAATGGCATTCGTCCCACCCTTCACGGTCAAGATGCCCGCCAGTTTCAGTATCACGTCTTTCGGAGCTGTCCATCCGTTCAACTCGCCTGTCAAACGGACTCCAATCAGTTTTGGCATCTTAAGTTCCCACTCCATACCTGTCATTACATCCACAGCATCGGCTCCGCCTACACCGATAGCTACCATTCCGAGACCTCCTGCATTGGGAGTATGTGAGTCTGTACCGACCATCATCCCACCCGGAAAAGCATAATTTTCAAGTACTACCTGGTGAATGATACCCGCTCCCGGTTTCCAGAAACCGATGCCATAACGGGAAGAGACATCACGCAGAAAATCGTACACCTCCCGATTGGTTTGTGTAGCAGTTTCAATATCGCGTTCAGCCCCCCGATAAGCTTGTATCAGGTGGTCGCAATGAACCGTGGAAGGTACTGCCACCGCTTCTTTACCCGCATTCATAAATTGCAACAGAGCCATCTGAGCAGTAGCATCCTGCATAGCAACGCGGTCCGGTCGAAAGTTGACATAGTCTTCACCCCTTTCATAATTTTTTAAATCCGCCACATTATACAAATGTGTATACAAAATCTTTTCAGCCAACGTCAAAGGACGTTTCAAGGCTGCACGAACATGCTCCATCTTCCCTTTATAGGAAGCATAGAAGCTCTTCAACATATTCAAATCATATACCATAACAATTTCGGTTTTATCTGTTCTTCTATTTATTATAACCAATAATATGAAAGAAAGGTTTAACAAATTGAAATGTTTATTCCAACCCGGAAACAGAATTGTTATCTTTGCGGGAAATTTTGTGAGAAGCTATAAGTATAGCTGCTACAAATCAGATGCTACAAGCTACAAATGACTGTGACAGGTTCTGCATAAATTTCGTAATTTGTAGTCATTCCATAACTATAGTTCTTAGCATATAACTTACAGCCAATCAAGATGAATGATAATAAAATAAAGTCTTCTTCTCCACTCAGTGATCTTCAGCATCAGCAACTTTTGCTACGCATGGAATATGAATACGAGAAAGAAGAATTCCGCCGGCAGACAGAGACGATGGGCATTGCACGGAAAGTAAAACGAGGGCTCTGCTGGTATCCGGTCGGGACGGGACGGAGTTTCTACAATTCACTGAACCAATTGGTCATCGAAATAGAAAGGAAAGAAGATAAAGACATCGAACATGTATTCGAATTCGGACGTCCGGTTTGCTTTTTCGAACAGGGATATGACGGAAAAATACATTATTTCAATTCCATCTGTACAGTCAGTTATGCCGACGAGGAGCGTATGGTAGTAGCCGTACCCGGTGCCGGATCTCTACTTGAAATACAAGGAGCAGAACGTCTGGGAGTACAACTCTATTTTGATGAAACCTCCTATCGTACCATGTTCGAAGCGCTGGAAGATGTGATTCGCGCCAAAGGCAACCGCCTTGCCGAACTACGTGATATATTGCTAAGCAAGCAACCCTCCTGCTGGAGGGCAACCTATCCGGTCCGTTTCCCTTGGTTGAACAGCACTCAGGAAGCAGCAGTCAACAAAGTACTTTGCGCCAAAGACGTAGCCATCGTTCACGGTCCTCCGGGAACCGGAAAGACCACCACTCTTGTAGAAGCCATCTACGAGACCTTGCACCGCGAAAATCAAGTCCTGGTCTGTGCACAAAGCAACACGGCCGTCGACTGGATTGCCGAGAAGCTGGTGGACCGCGGAGTACCTGTATTGCGTATCGGCAATCCGAGCCGGGTAAATGACAAGATGCTTTCATTTACTTACGAACGCCGTTTCGAGGGGCATCCGGCCTATACCGAACTCTGGGGAATACGTAAATCGATCCGGGAAATGGGAAACCGGATGCGCAAAAGCAGTTACTCGGAACGGGAAGCTGCACGCAGCCGCATCAATCATCTGAGGGAGCGTGCCACGGAGCTGGAAATACAAATCAATGAAGATCTGTTTTCGGGGGCACGGGTCATCGCTTCCACATTGGTCAGCAGTAACCACCGTATCCTGACCGGCCGGCGATTTACCACACTCTTTATCGACGAGGCAGCACAAGCCCTTGAGGCTGCCTGTTGGATAGCCATCCGAAAAGCAGACCGCGTCATCTTTGCCGGAGACCATTGTCAGTTGCCTCCCACAATAAAATGCATAGAAGCGGCCCGGAACGGGTTGGAACAAACATTAATGGAAAAAGTAGCAGCCAACAAGCAGGAAACGGTCTCACTCCTGAAAGTTCAGTACCGCATGCATCAGTCTATTATGCAATTCTCCTCCGAATGGTTCTACCAAGGCGAACTACAAGCCGCCCCCGAAGTGACCAACCGGGGGATACTCGATCTGGACCTGCCCATGAGTTGGATTGACACCTCCGAAATGGAGTTCCACGAAGAATTTATAGGAGAAAGCTTCGGCCGCATCAATAAACCGGAAGCAAACTTATTGTTGCAAGAACTTGAAGCATACATCCGCAAAATCGGCGAGAAGCGTGTATTGGAAGAGCGTATAGACTTCGGCCTTATCTCCCCTTACAAAGCGCAGGTACAGTATCTGAGAGGAAAACTCAAAGGCTGTTCATTCTTCCGCCCCTTCCGTAGCCAGATCACCATCCATACAGTAGATGGTTTTCAGGGACAGGAGCGTGATGTCATTTTCATCAGCCTCGTCCGCGCTAACGAAGATGGACAAATCGGTTTTCTCAACGACTTGCGCCGAATGAACGTAGCCATCACCCGCGCCCGAATGAAACTGGTTATATTAGGAGATGCGGTCACAATGAGCAAGCATGCTTTCTATAAGAAATTGATCGGATATATCCGGCACATCAGCCAAGGACTCTGATGCCGATCTCCTTATTTCAGTCGTAACTTCTGTTTCCATTTAAAACCATAAAACAAGGGGCTGTCGGATTTTCGGACAGCCCCTTGTTCTATAGCATAAAAACGACATCAACTTATTTCTTCAAATACCAATCCTTATCTGTCGTTCCGCCGGATTGTGCCCATGAAGCAAAACGAGGATACGACTTATCAATAGCTTCCTTCTCCGTTGTACTGAATGACTCGACATCCGACAGATGAATGGCAAACGGATAATTCTGATCGGACACATAATAGATGCCTTTATCTTTATCCGACAAATCCTGATGGGTATTGAACAGATCCATATTTTCTTTAGAGGTTGGTCCGTGATTTACCAAATGCACCTCTGTACGGTTCTTGTCCGTATTCTGATGCAAGAAGATAAAAGGATTGTAGGGTGCCACTCCGAAAGTTTCATGATCGACTGGCTGTTTAAATTTGTTCTGAACCTTAAAAGTAGAAGTCTTAGTGTTCTCTCCCGTCTCTTCAATCGCATTGGCAAACACCGAAATGGTGGCCTGCTCCAAGTCTTTGTCTAATCCTTGTTTGTCCCATCCCGACTTTCCTTCCAATATGCTGCATTCCACATTGCTTCTATCGGTATTCAACTGATAGGCAAAGCCATTCTTAAAGAGAGCTCCGGACCACATCGCCGTAAACGTATCTTCAGCGGAAAGCACCTGATTCTTGGTATTGAACTCTAATATAGAGCTATATTTCACAATTACATCGTTCAAATCGTAATCACCCTTAGAAGGCCAATTGTCTTCAAAAGCCAAAATACCTTTATAAGTCATGCGATAAGCAACCGACGCATCATCCGGATCTATCGGATCTACCGAAGGTACATCCGGAGCAATAGCTTCAATCGGATTAGACCAGATGTTAAACATCACATCATTGTAATCCTGATCAGTCCAATCTTCAAATGATAAAACTATAAAATCATTGATCTTGAATGCAGCCGTATGGGTACGACCATCCGAATTCAAGGCAGTGGTCGAATAAAACATTCCGAGTCCTTTACCAACACTGCCGGTCTTTTCACCCTTTTTCGTAAATGCATCATTACTGATAAACCAACCTATCTTTGTTCCTTTTGGAAAAGTAGTCCCTTGGTCTTCACCATTTTCATCGATATAATGCAGCTTCACACACTCTCCGCCTTTTATGCCGACTCCGGTTTTCGTATTGGGAAACACCACATATTTCCTAGCATTCTCTATCTGTTTTTTAGCCGCTCCTTCCGGATAACAATAATATCCGAAAGCACTGTACGCAGCACTTGTACCTCCAACAAAACGCACCTTCACTTCAGCTCCCAATTCATCGTTGATAACAATGTCAGCCGATTGCCGATATTTCCGAGGACAATTTCCACCTTCCGGAATTGTTTGATTAATCGTCTGATAAAATGAAGAAGTCAATTCTATTACCCCTTCACTATCCAGATAATTAGGGCGTCCCTTCACGTTCCAACTTCCTAAAGTATAAAATCCCTGAGGCACTGTCTGATACTCGCCTTCGGCACGTGTCTGAACAGACTCCTCTGCCGCCGTATCCCAATTTATATCGGCTGTAATCGTATTCCCTACTATTTTAGTCTTATACAACATCGGCACTCCGATATAAGAAGTATAGATATAAACCTCCTCCCCATAGGCCGGTACCGTCTCCTTGGCACGATATTTTCCGGTTCCATCAGTCATTCTCGTAACCTTGGGAGTGATATCAGTACGTTTCACCACCTGCCCTTCGGCATCTGTCGTCAACGGATTTTCAAAATAGAGTTCAAACAAAACCTGATAATCTTTCACAGGAACATCATACTTTAGATCCAATTGGACATCCTGAGTAGTCGCAAAATCAAAAGAGTTAGGCACTCCTGATGTTTTATCGTCCGGTTTATAATGATCTTTTTCATCAATACAACCTGTTACTGCATACCCTAGTAAAAAAGCACTCAGTAATGTAGCCAGCATCCCTTTCATTGTATAAATACGATTTTTCATATGATATAATATTGTTTGTTGTTTGATCAGGGCACAAAGATATATATTAAACTTGATTTATCTATCCAAACAATCTATCTATTTTTCATATTCTACAACATACCATTCTAACAACTCAGACACAAAACACTAATTACAAGCAAAATAAAAGGAGGAAACAGCAGTTTCCTCCTTTTATCATAAGTTGTATAATCTATTCAGATCAATTATTCTCCGGACGAAGTTTACGAACAGTAACAGCTGTCTGCCACATTTCGCTTTCACGCAATGCCTTCAGTTCGGCCTCCAGTTTCTCGCGATAATCCGGTTTTGAATTAGAGTCGATAGAGATCTGTGCCTCGTTACCGGTCTTTACACTATTATATAATTTCTGAACAACGGGTTTAATAGCATCGTGGAACGGGCCCATCCAGTCAAGAGCACCACGCTGAGCCGTAGTCGAGCAGTTGGCATACATCCAGTCCATACCATTCTTAGCAAACAGCGGCATCAATGACTGAGTTAACTCCTCAACCGTTTCGTTAAATGCCTCAGATGGAGTATGACCGTTCTCACGCAAAACCTCATACTGAGCCAACAGCAAACCTTGTATAGCTCCCATCAGCGAACCACGTTCACCTGTCAGGTCGGAAGTAGCTTCACGGACAAAAGTCGTTTCAAACAGATATCCGGAACCTACACCGATACCCAATGCGATGGTTCTCTCCATAGCTCTGCCGGTAGCATCCTGATAGATGGCATACGAAGAGTTCAGTCCGCGACCTTCAAGGAACATCGTACGGAGTGAAGTACCCGAACCCTTCGGAGCGACCATAATGACATCGATATCTTTCTGTGGAACAACACCGGTGCGATCGCTCCATGTAATTGCGAAACCGTGAGAGAAATAGAGTGCTTTCCCGGCAGTCAGGTAAGGTTTGATAGTAGGCCATACAGACATTACGGCTGCATCTGACAACAGACACATAATAATAGTGCCTTTCTCGCATGCCTCTTCGATGCCGAACAGTGTTTCACCCGGAACCCAGCCGTCTGCCACTGCTTTTTCATATGTTTTTCCCGGACGCTGACCAACGATTACATTGAAGCCATTATCGCGCAGGTTCAGTGATTGACCCGGTCCCTGCACACCGTAACCGATAACAGCGATTGTTTCATTCTTCAATACCTCACGAGCTTTTTCCAAAGGAAATTCTTCACGGGTTACTACATTTTCCGTAACACCGCCAAAATTCAATTGTGCCATTTTTCTTTTTGTTTTAAAAGTCTTGTTCCGTTCGGACGAAAACAAAACCGATTATTAATAATTAAACTTATATTCTTTATCTTACAGTGCAAAACGCCAACCGACATTTAGCTGGACCACACTATTGTTTGCTTTAGGATTAGAGTCGCTTGCCCAAGATTTGTTTACGTTAATCAGTCCGATGTTATAGTTTAGAGAGATCAGCAGACCACGTTCAAACTGATAACCGGCTCCAAGCCCCACTCCACAATCAAACTTGCGAATCACATTCATGCCTATGACTGTGCTACCATAGTCGGAGGATGATTTGTTCTCTGAGTTCACATTGAAACTGAACTGCGGCCCTCCAAACACATACAGCCCCTTATATATAAATTCTTTCGCATATACCGGAACATTGATATAATCCAGTTTATCCGTATAAGAGACTCCGCCCCCTTTATATTTGCTTCCCTGCATGGAGTAATACACTCCTGTTTCTATTCCAAAGCGTTCGGTCAGCATGACATCACCTCCCAGACCGATATTGAGTCCGGAACGCACTTTAGAATCCACCTCTCCGGTAGTATTTGCCAGATTCAAACCGACCTTCGGAATCAGATGAAACTCCTGTGCATTCATGCAGCAAGCAACACAGAGCAGCAAAAGAAAAACAATCTTCTTCATTTTAATCACATTTTAAACTACACAAACTTCACTTTTGCCCGGCATACAACTTCACTGCCGTTTTTCTTAATCTCGACGTGATATTCATTCTCACTTACTTCCTCTTCAAAAAAAGAAAGCTCGTCGCCATAATAACTTTCTGCCACATAGGCCATTTCAAATCGCTGATTCCGTTTCGATTTATACAAATCGATCGGAAACAAATCGAGGATATGTTCTATATAACGAATGCTGTTCACATGACCATTGATGTCGATATCGCTGTATTTAGCTGTCAACTTAGCACAAGGTTGGTCAGTAGCCACTTTGATACGCGAAGGCTTTTCGATCGGACAAGGTTCGTCACATACATAGTCCACAATACTACCGCCATGCAACGTCAGCAAATCAGCCGGCTTGCGGGTATTTAAATTAATCATGGCCCATACCGAACGGGCATATCCGATCTTCTTGCCGTCCTTGTCTATAATGGCAAAATTACGATCAGTAAAAAGACGATATACATTCTCCACCCATGTCTGTACAGTAAACTCCTCATATTGATAAGGCATCTCTTCCAGATCGATGGCCAGACGAGACAATACCCATGTATAATTGTCCTCATTCAATGTAGCGATTCCAAAGCCGCGTTCACTGGCATGAAAGCCGGCACAGTTCAACAGATGGTTGCCAAGCACCCCCATTGTCAAACGTCCGTTGAAATCTACATGAAAAGGCTCCGCAATAAACTTATAACTCCCTATCTTCTTATCGTCACTCATTCACTTTTCCTCTTTCTTGCTTAAGTTATATTTGGTCTCACGATCTGCCAGAAACTCGTTCACACGTTCAAAGCAACTGGTAGTGATTGCCACACGTCCCGAACGCACAAATTGCAACACACAATTCAATGCACTCAACTCTTCGTAGAGAGAAGTAATTTCTTCACTGATTCCATTTTTCTCGACGATGGCAAATACCGGATTCACTTCCACAATCCGTGCATTATAGCGACGAATCACCTTCGAAGCTTCCGGCTGTGACTGAAATTCGGGCATAGACACCTTATAAAGAGCTATTTCATGAAAATAGATTTCATCTTCAGTGAAATAATGTGCCTGAAGCACATCGATCTTCTTCTCAATCTGTTTGACAACCTTCTCTATCGTATCTTTATCGGTCCAAGCCGTAATAGTATATTTATGCACCCCCTTGATAGATGAAGCCGAAACATTCAGGCTTTCTATATTAATCTGCCGACGGGTAAATACTGCCGTAACCTGATTCAACAATCCGGCAAAGTTCTCTGAATGAACAATTAATGTATATAATGTCTTATCCATAATTCCTAACTTATTAGCATTCCAACAACATCTGGTTAACTGAACCTCCCGGAGGGGTCATCGGCAACACATTTCCCTCTTCAATCACACAAGCTTCCAACAGGAACGGACCGTCTGTCGCAATCATCTCGTCAATCGCATCAGCCAGTTCTTCACGGGTAAAGACTCTTTTGGCCGGTATATCATAAGCAGAAGCAATCTTAATATAATCGGGATTCAGCATGGGTGTGAACGAGTATTTACGGTTGAAGAACATTGCCTGCCATTGGCGTACATTGCCCAGGAAATTATTGTTTAATACGATAATTTTAACCGGTGCCTTCTGTTCCATAATGGTTCCCAACTCCTGAATGTTCATTTGCAGACCACCGTCACCCATAAATACACAAACCGTACGGTCCGGTCGGCCAAAGGTTGCACCGATAGCAGCCGGCAACCCGAATCCCATGGTACCAAGTCCTCCGGAAGTAATCATACTCCGGTCTTTTGAATATTTAAAGTACCGGGCAGACATCATCTGGTTTTGACCGACATCGGTCACCAATATCGCTTCATGATTGGTCGCATCGCTTACCGCACGCACCACTTCCCCCATCGAAAGCGTATCTCCCATCGGATGCAATTCCGGACGGATTACCTTTTCTTCTTCCACCTGTTCATAAGGCAGGAAACTATCCAGCCATTCTTTATGCTCGTTGGGCTGCAGCAATGCCGTAACAGCAGAGAGCGTCTCTTTACAGTTACCCAGAACCGCTACATCCGCATGTACATTCTTATTAATTTCAGCCGGATCGATATCAAAATGAATCACTTTCGCCTGCTTGGCGTACGTAGCCAGGTTTCCGGTCACACGGTCGTCAAAACGCATCCCGACAGCAATCAGGACATCACATTTATTAGTGTTCATATTCGGTCCGAGATTACCGTGCATTCCCAGCATACCTTTGTTCAAAGGATGCTCGGTCGGCAAAGCCGACAGTCCCAACAACGTACATCCGGCGGGCATATCTGCCTTTTCGATGAAAGCACGCAATTCCTGTTGTGCGTTGCCCAGTTCCACACCTTGCCCCACCAATACCAACGGGCGCTCTGCACCGTTAATTAATTCGGCAGCCGCTTTCACGGCCTCCGGGTCAGTCTCGGGTACAGGCACGTAACTGCGTATGAAATCGAGTTTCGCAGGCATATATTCGGCTTTCTCCACCTGGGCATTTTTTGCAAAGTCGAGCACTACCGGTCCCGGGCGTCCGCTTTTCGCTATATAAAAGGCGCGGGCCACCGCCCATGGCACATCTTCGGCACGACGGATCTGATAACTCCATTTTGTAATTGGCTGCGTGATGCCTACCAAGTCGACCTCCTGAAAAGCATCTGTCCCCAAAAAAGCTGTTCCCACCTGTCCGGCAATGACTACAATCGGTGTACTGTCGATCATTGCATCCGCAATACCGGTTATGGTATTGGTAGCACCGGGGCCGCTCGTCACCAGGCAAACTCCGACCTCACCCGAAGCACGGGCAAATCCCTGAGCCGCATGTGCCGCCCCTTGTTCGTGGCGAACCAAAATATGATTCAAAGTCTCTCTATGATCGTATAAGGCATCGAATACGGGCATGATAGATCCTCCGGGATAACCAAAGATCGTCTTTACACCATGATATTCCAAAGAACGCATTAATGCTTCACCGCCTGAAATTATATCTTTACTCATGTACTAAAATTTACGATTTTACGATTTACAATTTACGATTGAAACAACTCTGTGGTTAATCAATCAGTCTCACCGCTCCTTTATCGGCAGAGCTTACCATGCTGGCATACGCTTTAAGACTTTTAGGCACATAGCGTTCACGAGTGACCGGAGTCATCGGACGTGCAGCCAGTTCTTCATCGGTCAGTCGCACGTTGATAGTCCGTTCGGGGATATTGATTTCGATGATATCACCATCCTTAATCTTTCCGATATTACCTCCGGCTGCTGCTTCGGGAGAGATATGCCCGATGCTGAGTCCCGATGTACCTCCGCTGAAACGGCCGTCGGTTATCAGCGCACACTCCTTGCCCAAGTGGCGCGATTTGATATAAGAGGTAGGATAAAGCATTTCCTGCATACCGGGACCTCCCTTCGGACCCTCGTGCGTGATGACGACTACATCTCCGCTGACAACTTTTCCTCCGAGTATCCCATTGCAGGCTGCTTCCTGTGAATCGAACACCTTTGCCGGACCGGTAAACTTCCAGATGCTCTCGTCCACTCCGGCCGTCTTCACCACACAACCATCCTGGGCAATATTTCCTTTCAGTACGGCCAGTCCTCCGTCTTTGCTATATGCGTGCTCTATGTCGCGAATACACCCTTCGGCACGGTCCGTATCCAGCTCTTTATAATAGACGTCCTGAGAGCCGAGCACCAGATTGAACTTTCCGGCAGCCGCACTCTTATACTTTTTAATAGCCTCTTCACATACGTTCGGGCTAGTTATATCATATTTATCTATCGCCTCACCCAATGTCATCCCGTCGATACGCACTACAGACGTATCGATCAATCCGGCTTTGGCAAGTTGTCCCATAATCCCCATGATACCTCCGGCACGGTTTACATCCTGAATATGATACTTCTGTGTATTCGGCGCCACCTTACACAAGCATGGGCTCTTGCGTGAAAGCATATCAATATCGTCCATTTTAAAGTCCGCCTCCGCTTCATGGGCTATCGCCAGCAGGTGAAGTACCGTATTGGTAGATCCTCCCATCGCGATGTCCAGCGTCATGGCATTCAGGAATGCCTCACGGGTGGCAATGCTCCGGGGAAGTACGCTTTCATCACCGTCCCGATAATATTTATAGGTATTTTCTACAATCAGTTTCGCAGCATCTTTGAACAATTGGGTACGGTTGGCATGAGTCGCCACAATCGTTCCGTTTCCGGGGAGAGCCAGACCGATCGCTTCGTTCAGGCAGTTCATCGAATTGGCGGTAAACATTCCCGAACAACATCCGCAAGTGGGACAGGCCCGATTCTCGATCTTGGAGACTTCTTCATCACTCACACTTTCGTCGGCCGACTTAATCATCGCATCAATCAGGTCCAAATGCTGTCCATCCAGTTCACCGGCTTCCATCGGACCTCCGGATACAAATACAGTAGGAATATTCAGTCTCATAGCCGCCATCAACATCCCCGGAGTGATTTTGTCACAATTGCTGATGCATACCATGGCATCCGCTTTATGGGCATTCACCATATATTCCACACTATCGGCAATGATATCCCGGGAAGGAAGCGAATAAAGCATTCCGTCATGTCCCATGGCAATACCATCATCAATGGCAATCGTATTGAATTCCGCAGCAAAGCATCCCAGCTTCTCAATTTCTTTTTTCACCAGCTGACCTATTTCATGTAGATGTACATGTCCCGGCACAAACTGAGTAAACGAATTGACGATGGCAATGATAGGTTTGCCTAATTGCTCTTTTTTCATACCATTGGCTGCCCAAAGTGCCCGGGCGCCTGCCATGCGGCGACCCTGTGTGCTGAACGAACTGCGTAACTGCTTTTTCATTTCAATATTCCTTTTAAGTAAAGAGCCTTCCCCACTGTAGTGAGAAAGGCTCTAAATCATATCTTCTATCTGTACAAATACATACATAACCTTTCTCACGCTCTTGATGGAATCACCACGACGCGAATAATATGCAGGACTGCCAGGTTAATTGATGTATGATTATTCATAACTTCTATTTTCTATTCTTTGATTGCTGCAAAGGTAAGTGCTTTTTTATAAACTCCAAACAAATTGAAGAAAAAAATCACCTAAAACAAAATAATTGTAAGCAAAGCCCATCTTTAAATATGTATTTATCATTCAAAAACCTATATTCCCAACTATTTCTTATTATAATGTACTAATTTAAAACGCCGGAATCTCAGTTTGTTTTCATCAAAAGACGGATTCTTGTAATGGCTGTCACTTAAATACAAGCCGTCTTTACCTATATAGTGCAAGGTAGATATATACGTAAAATCCGAAAAACGAGTCTCCCCGATAACATCAAAATCTTCATTCAGAATCATTATAGAGAAAGATTTACGCCCATATTGCCATATATTCAGATAATTTTTCTCCCCGTCCAAATCCGCTTTCAAGTATACAAAACGGTAATAGACTTTCCGATATTTATCATAAATCAGATTTCCGTAACAAGGAATTTCTGAGCTTGCTTTCATCGCCCCATCAAAATCCTGTGGAGGATTCTCCTTGATTGCAGGCTTATCGATATATCGACTCTTTACTTTGATTTTTTTCATTTCTCCATCTTGTAGAGAAACTACGTAAATATCTTCATCAAAAAAGAAAGAGAATACAAATTGATCCTTGTCATTTAAACAGCAACTATATGAGAGTTCATTACCTAAGGATGGTTTAGTAACATCATCCGAAGACATAATAGGAGGAAACTTAATTGGAAAAGGACTGAGCACATTTTTAACCGTATCAACCACGACGTAGACAGGAGATTTTTCCATCACTTTGTTCCCTAAACGCATATTGATGGTTTGGGGTATATACATTTTCCCGTTATTAAAGTAAATAGGGCGATATGCAAAGGTTATGGCTCCGAAAGGCAATAGAGGTATCCCATCATCCGTTTTCTCTGTTATAATCTCACGTTTTTTCTTGCCCGACTCTTCCATCACAAACACTTTACTTTGTTGCAAACTGGGCAAATATATTTCATCAAAATCAATAATATGATATCCTCCGAACATACCAACACCATTAGCCCCCTCTCTATCAAAGAAGATGCTTTTCACAAACTCTCCCGACTGCAAATCATAAACACAAATCTCTGGTTCCAATTGATTCTGAAAAGTTAGGTATTCATGCCCATCTTTATCAATAAAAGGGAATAGAGCCTTTATTCCTAACGTCACATTATCGGCCAATAAATAAACAACAGAATCTTCTGTCAGTTCCAGACCGGCATCCGCAGACTCCTTCTTACCGCCGGAACAGGATATTGCCAAAATAAAAACTCCCAGAATCCCAATTATATTTTTCATGTTTACTATTATTAATCATGTAATCACCTATACCAAAGCCATTATTATTTTCCCCTAAATTAAACAATTATTTAACTGAAAATAAAATCAACAGATAAAAAATGCCCTGAGACCATTAATTAATATCTCCAAGAGCAAGACACAATGCATCCTAAACAATTATTTTGCGATAGTTCTCTCAGGAAGAAAGCAGAGAAACATCAATCATAAACAGAGAAAGAAGAAAAGAGCGGAAAGAGCAGATTAAGACCGAACCAATAAAACATGGGGATGTTGTGCAGTAAAACATCCCCATGTTATAATACAAAACATCCGGATGTTTTATACAACAACATCCGGATGTTTTTACGCAAAGAGTCTAAAGTTTCAAAGTAAACAATGGCATATTACTGACGAATAAAACGTATGCTAAATCCGTAACCACGACTATATGTATTCGTAGATTGTGGTACGGATACATTCGAAGGATTGATGGAGAGCGCCCAGCAATTATACCCATCGACACTGCTAAACCACCAATACCCGACTTCATCTTTTTCCTGGAAAGCAAAAGGTTCATCAGCATCACGCCGTCCACCGGGTTTTCCCACAAACCCGGCAATACTCAATGCCTCGGCCACTTTAGAATCCCCACCCAGGAAATTCCGCAATTTATCCCAATCGCCCAAATGATTCGGTATTTTCCAGCCTTCAGTAACTAAAGACGTAGAACCGGAAAACACACCTGCATTGTACAACAGTCCATATTGATTGCGAATGGTCCGGCTATCTTCCGTAATGCCGGCGGGAAAACCATATACAGCATATCTCGGGTTAGCATCTTTTCTCCATTCCGAAGAAATGACTCCTGCACTGTTTGTTATCGTCCGCAGATTGTCCGCCATCCAATATTGGGTACCGATTTTCATCACCCGATATGAGTTGCCTTCATTATCAGTAGTCAGATAAGGACGGAGTCCGTTTGCCTGACTATCCGAGTAGCCGATATAATCGCCGGTTATAAAACTCACTCCGTCTTCTGTAAACAGGGAGGTGAATGGTTGCGTATTGGTACCCGGCGTATAAACGGTAGTCAGATAGTCTACTTTCCCTCCGTTATCCAATACCATTCCTTCGCCAAACGTTTTGTTATAAACATTATAAGGATAAAAGACCGAGGCACTTTTACCCGATCCAAATGAATAATCGGGAATAAACTCATGACATAGTTCTCCTACTTTCACTCCCTCAACATAAAGTTCATAAACAAACGAACGGGAAGAATCGGGCACTTTAAATTCAAGCAATAAAGTGACTCCGAGCGTTGCCGACAACTTCTTGCCGTCCTTGGCTGTCAATTCAAGAATAGCAGTACCGGACAAGGCTCCATCGGCCGAGCTTTTATCAGGAGCAATCACCGTCATCTCCCCGGTGGTGTCCGACGTATATTGGGCCGTAACTGTCCAACCGACCGGAGCCGTACATACCGGAGCAATACTTTTATTTACGCCACTGCAAGTAAACGTAAAGGTCAGAGACTCACTCCGATGAAAATACGTCACTCCCGAAGCCGCCAATTCTACCTGTGCCCCTCCCCACTCCGGCACTTTAAATATGGTTCCATCAGTCAGATAAAATACAATATAACCGTCTTCACTGACCACCTTCCGGAACATAGGATCACCGGACACACCTTTCGCTTTCATCGGATTGCCCGCAGCATCTTTCAATTCGACAGGACCGCTCCCATAATCAAGCGTCCAGTATCCTGCCGCATTGACCCCAATGACCGGAACAATACCATCGGTTCCCGAAGCTCTGACCTTTTGCCCGTTGTTGTCCAAAAGAAAAGAAGATGTTCCATCGGCATTCTTGATAGCCCAATACAGATGTCCGTCCGTATCCATTTTCATAGTGACGACAGGAGCTGTCCCATTCTGTCCTTTGTCTCCTTCCGGACCGTCCGTACCGTCTGTTCCATCCTGGCCATCTTTACCGTCGGTACCGTCCTGGCCATCTTTGCCATCGGTACCGTCCTGACCGTCTTTACCGTCAGTACCATCCTGTCCGTCTTGCCCATCGATACCGTCTTGACCGTCTTTACCGTCGGTACCATCCTGACCGTCTTTGCCATCGGTGCCATTCTGACCATTCTGACCATCCTGACCATCTTCTCCTTTTTTACCGTCGTCTCCTTTTTCGCCATTCTTGATGACAATCGTACCACTTTTGAAAAAACTGATGGTATAGCCGCTTCCATCTGCAAGTTCCTTGAAACCGGTAATATAATCACCTGATTCAGAAGAATTAATGATCAGCTTCAAAGCAACGATATCCCTATTCATATTTTTGCACAACTCCTCGATAGAGTTTGCCTGCCCCTCCATTTCCGCGTGATTCTTCAACACCTCGTTCATCTCCTCCTGGCTACAGGCGGTTGCGAAGAACAGACAGAGAAACAATAGTTTGATTATATGATTCATATTCATTAGAGTTAAATTAATAATTTGCATCCCGGACACAACGAATGCTGTTACCTTCACCCGCCAACGCATTGCCAGAAGTCAACAGTTCTACAGAATTAGATTTGTAGGACATCCGGATGCGATAACTCGTTTCCGTCGACCACCATTGCCCTGTTGTTTCCTGGGCTCCGGTACTGCCATTACCGCCATTAACCGTATTAGCAGGCAAAGCCGTAAAACCGGTCAGATTGTTCGCCTCTATTCCCGTATCCTCCAACCAATTTCCAATTCCTTTCCCAACAGCTGTCGACTTCAGTTTACGTGCATCTGCCCCCACAAAGTCTACCAATGCTTGCAATTCTACTTTAGAAGGAACATGCCATCCTTGGGGAGCTATATTTCCTTTCATTGCAAACTGATTGTAAAGTACACCGTACAGGTTGCGATATTGCATAGCTCCCGGAGCATTGGCATTAACCGCCCGGTCGACCTGACAGGCCGGAAGATCTGCCCCGCACTGAATTTCCCAATCCAGAGATGTGGCAAAACCGGTAGGAATAGGAGTACCATCATTAAATTGGGTTGTCTTCAGATTTTCTCCCATCCAGTAGAGACTACCTATTTTTACAACCCGGTAAGCATACCCCTGCACATCGACAGCCAAGGAAGCTTTCAGCCCGCAAACAGTCCCGCTCACCAGTCCGTCTGCCCCATCTGCCGCCATCACATATCGGCTACCGTCTTCCGTAAGTATGGCAGTGGACGACGGATTGCCGGCCACCGGCATATATCCTGTTCCGTCATGCTGTATCGATGCTCCGTTTTCCAAGATCAGTCCGGAACCAAAAGTACGCGAAGCAGCATTATAAGAATAGACTACTGTAGCCCGGTCCGTCGTGGAATACGCCGGCACATACTCCCGGCATATTTCTCCTACTTTAACTCCCTCCATCAATACATCATAAACCTGAGAACTATTGAACTTCGGAAGTTCAATACGATAATACAACGTTACCAGGATGTCTGCCCGGACAGTATTTCCCAAAGCATCTGTGCCTTCTATCGTTATTCTTTCCGAAGCCGGCAGAGCCGAACCGGCAGCAGGTGCTTTCACAGTCAGCCTCCCTTGCAAAGCTTTCGGCTGATAATTAATCGTAGCATCCCATGTTCCTGCCACTTTTACTATCTGTCGGAAACTGCTACAATCAAACGTAACGTCCTGCGTTACTCCACGACGGAAGAAAAGTGGCCCCGTTTCATTGAATATCAATTTACTGTCTCCGGTTTTGGCCACTTTATAGATACTCCCGTCAGTCATGGTAAACACGACATATTCAGGATCTCCGGTATTCACAGAAGCAAAGATGGACGGGCTGCCATCTGTCACCGTAGCCACTATCTTCTCTCCGCTTCCTCCTGTGATCCATTTCGTTACACCTCCGACAGTAACCTGCCAATAGTATTCACCATCGGTATCTTTAGCTATGCCGACAGATGGAGTGACACCATTCACAGGAGTCATGATCACCTTGTTACCTTCTCCATCCGTCAGCCACTCTACCGCTCCGTCACCTATTTGTACAGTCCAGTAATAATTGCCATCCGTATCCCGTTTGGCACCCAGCAACGGAGTATCTCCTGCAGGACCTTTCACGCCGTCGTTACCGTCGTTACCGTCAACTCCGTCTTTGCCATCCTCACCATTGGCACCGTCCTGTCCGTCACTGCCATTATGCCCATCGGTACCATCAGTTCCGTTCGACCCGTTTTGACCGTCGGCTCCGTTCTGACCGTCAACGCCGTCTTTACCGTCCGTACCATCCGCGCCGTTTGCTCCATCACTGCCATTCTCACCATTGGCACCGTCATTGCCATTTTCTCCTTTATTCCCCGTCAGGCCATTCTTTATAAGAATATCTCCTCCTTTATGAAAAACAATCAGTGTACCACTTCCATCAGGCAATTCGGTCACACTCTCAATGTAATCATGAGTCGGTATCGTATTCACTATCGTGGCAAGCAGCCTCACTTCATTATTGGTATCGGATATCCATTCCCGGAGTTTTCCCATCCGTACATTCAGTTCGGCTTCCCGGCGCAGGGCCTCGTTAATGTCCTCCTGAACACAGCCTCCCGCCAACAGAACCGACAAAATGATAAACATATATTTTTTATATCTCTTCATGATTTCCTGTTTTAAAGATTAATCTTCTTTCAAAAGCCGTACACTGTAGCCTGTCGAATTATTGTCTCCGCTGTTAAACTCGAGTACGGATGAGTTTGCGGACAATCTGAACACAGCACCGACACTCTCCAGACTGGCACTGCTCCACCAGATACCGACTTGCTGAAAATCGTTGAACGAAAGACCGTCAGCACCTCTGTATCCTCCTCCGACACCGGAAAAACCTGTGAGATCGGTTCCACCCCCTGTCAGCCAATGCTCTGTTCCGGACTCTTTCAATAATGTACCGGCATTAGAACCCAGAAAAGCCCGTAATGTGGATACGATATCCGATTCCGTTGGAAGCTTCCATCCGGCAGGCACCACTTTTCTGGCAGCAACTCTATTGTACAAAACTCCATAAGATACCTTATTGGCAAATGCCCCTGCTGCTGCAGCATTCTCATAATCGTACACGGCACAGGCACCCGAACCGCTATCATCAAATCCACTCTCTCTCCAGGCACGCCCCGACAAGCCGGTGGCAACAGGAGTTCCGTCAGGATAAGTAAGTGTCCGTAAATTCTCCGCTGTCCAGTACTGTTTACCTATTTTCACAATGCGGTAGGCATTGCCATCCGCATCAGTCAGCCTTTCCGCCTGCAGGCCGTCTCCGAAATCCGGTTCCCGTCCTTTCAACGAACTGTCGGTATAGAATTCCGATCCATTTTCAGTATAGATATACATAACTGCCGGCCTGTCAGAAACTGAAGCATGATAACCCGTACCGTCGTGCTTCACCGAAGCACCGGTATTCGTGATAAGTCCCGATCCATAAACTCCTCCTGTCAAATAAGGATAGACAACCGTTGCAGACAATCCCAGTTCCCGCTGGTATTCACGACAAAGTTCTCCTACCTTTTTACCCCAAAGACGGATGTTGTACACATAAGAACCTCTAAAATCCGGAAGCATTATCTTATAAAGCATACTCACGGTGAAAGAAGTCCGCGCCGTTTCTTCTGCGGTATTCGTACTTCGCAGTACCACATCTCCTGATAATGCTACGTCCGCTGTTCCCGCCGAAGGGGCCTCAAGAGTCAAAGCTCCCGCTTCAAAATCGACTGTCGCTTTCCACCCCTTCGGAACATCTACCGACAATTGCTCTTTTGAGATACCCTTACAACTGAAAGCAATCTCCTGAGACCCGCCCCGGTTGAAAAAAAACAGTTTACGTCCCTCCGGAACCTCAATAACCGGTCTTCCTATAGGTAATCTGAACCGGGTTGCCCCACCGCTTAAAGTAAATTCCACATAATCCGGCTCCTTCAAGTCCACCTTCTCAAACACGGACACAGCATTTTTTGCATTGGCAACTATTTTCTTTCCATCCGCTTCAATCCATGTCTCGGGACCGGTTCCAATCTTTTGCGTCCAGTAATAGTTATCGTCGCCCCCGTCGGACGTTTCCCATTGCTTCACTCCCAGTTGAGGGGTTTGTCCATCGTGTACCGTAGAGGTTGCCTTTATTCTGTTTCCATCATTGTCGGCCAGATAATAAGGTTCACCGGAACCTATTTTTATAGTCCAGTAATATTCCGAATCAGCGGGATCCTGCATAATGCCAACCACCGGATTCTGTCCGGGGTCACCTTGCTCCCCCTTATTCCCGTTGGTACCGTCGACACCATCTTTGCCATCGGTACCATCCACGCCATCCTTACCGTCCGTACCATTCGTACCATCTGCACCATCTTTACCATCGGTACCGTTCTCACCATCTTTTCCGTCCGTACCGTCGGTACCGTCCACACCGTCTTTACCATCCGTACCATCTACGCCATCCTTACCGTCTGTACCGTCTATGCCGTCTTTCCCGGCATCTCCATCCGGACCGGTATCTCCTTTCTTCCCGTTACGGATAGTAATCGGAGCACTTTTGGAGAAGGAGATAGTATACCCCGCACCATCCGCCAGTTCCTCGATATGAGTAATGTTATCTCCTATCCTGTCGGTATTGACAATCACCTGAAGATTATAAATATCCTCATTCAGTTTTTTACATAGATCCGTCAATTCCTGCAATTCTTTCCTCTGATCACCCTGTCTGTCAAGTAAATCGTTGAAATCGGACTCTTTACAGCCATGCAGCAAAGGTATCAATAACAACAACAGATATATTTTCTTTCTAATCATAGTTTTCATTTTTGGATTTCAACAATAACTCGCCTGGCAAGTACGCTGTAATTATTCGGATCGGAAGTAAGCATATCTATGCACTCTCCTTTCACGGCGATACGTTTGCCATCTATCCCCTTCTTTTCAAGATAGGCTGCCAGTGCTTCGGCACGCTGTAAAGAGATTTTTTGATTAATATCCGGATTCCCGGTATGGTCGGCATGCCCTGAAAGAATAACTTTCAGCTCAGGATACTTTTTCAGGGTTTGCACGATGCGGCATAATTCATTTTTGTACAAGGCTACATTCAGATAAGCCGATCCTCTCTTAAAATAGACCGGAGGCAATTCGTTGAATCCCAGTATCGGATCAGAACCGGTCTTCTCCTTCACTACCGTGTGCGCCTGTTGCAACTGCATATTTAAAGAAGCAATCTCCCGTTTCATCCGCTCCTTCTCTATCGAATCTTCAACGCAACAAGCAGGGGTAGGCAAGCTGACCGCACGCTCCTCTATATATCTGATCTCCACATCCGCCGCTCGCCTTGAGGCATAGAGAACATTGTCTTCTTTCTTTTTACCCACCTTCCATATCAAAGAGAGTCCGGCACTGGTCATAAAGTGGTCTTTCGACTTAATCAGCGTAGATATACCATCCATCTTATTGTTATTGACCCATATAATTCCCGTACGCAACTGTACATCAAAAGCCCGGGAAATCTTATAACGCAAAGACACATCTCCCCCTATCCCGATGTTCCACTTATCCGTCTTTTTTCCCGATAATGGGCTTTTATCTGCCTTATTTATTAACTCTGTAGAGAAATGTTGTGCATAGACGGCAGGACCCAGTAATACCGTCCAGCGACGATTTCCCCGGTTAGGGCCAAAGAAATTATTCACATTCAGATTCATCTGCAAACCAATATTCGTAAAGTGTACTTTCGAAAACACATCCTTATACTTCCAGGTATTAAAATCCTGATTCGTATAATAAGTCATCCCGTCGGCATTCATAAGGTAATCACCCGCGTAAGATTTCGCCCCCATTCTGGTATATCCGGTTCGCGCAGATGCCTCTATGCCTATCCACGAATTGACCTGATAACCGGCAAACCCTCCAAACTGAGATCCGACATAGGTTTTATCCGCCGAGAATGAAGTAAAATCGCCAAACAGGAAAGGGACACCATATTCTGCTCCAAAATACCAATGTGAATACGATTTAAGAGGTTTATCAACCTTAACCGGCGTTTCCGTTTGGGCAAACCCGGTACCAAACAGCGGAGAAAAAAGAAGGAAAAGGATGGCTCTTCTGCATCCTGTCTCCATACAACAATGATTTTTTAACATAAGCTTCAATTTAAGAATTATTGTTTGTTTTCAATTTCTTGCGAAGTTCGCAAGGTGTCAGTCCATATTGTGACCTGCAAAATTTATTAAAGTGTGAAGGAGATGAAAATCCGAAGTCATCGATAATCTGGCTAAACTCATCACCATATACGGTAATACGGTAAATGATATGTTGTGATTTCCGATTGAGAAGCCAACGGTAGACCGACACTCCGAACTGTTCTTTAAACTTTGCCCGAAAATTAGTGACGCCATAGCCTAACAGGCTGGCCAACTCACCCACATTTTTTGCACTGAGATAGTTCTCCAGTATCTGTTCTTTAAACCTGGACGACTGTTCCGTCAAGGAACTGAACAAAATGGCGAGTTCCTGCTCATTATAAACAGAATTCAGGATATAGAACAGTTCCCGCTGCTTCGCTATATACAAAGAAAGATCATATAAATTCATCTCCATGTACTGTGCAAGAAGCTGTAAAAAAGAATTCAAAGGCTCGGCAAATTTAAGTCCCACATCTTTTGAAACAGAGCTATCCGAAATAGCTCCGAAAGGACGGAATGTCAATAAATCATGTACTATTAAATCACCAAATGCAAATAAGATGACTTGTGAGTCCGAAAGCATCTCGCAGGTATAGTCATCTTCTTTATCCCAGAAAAAGATATGCCGCTCTCTGACGGTAGCCAACTCTTGCTGAGCAGAGGAAACTTTCATAGTACCACTCATAATAAAAATCAAAACATTGCTATCCAACTTCAATAAGGAGTTCCCTTTTAAGATGATTAAAAAGCTAAATCCGGTTTGAAAAATCTGATTGGGTAGCAAATCAGAAGTCAAATTTTCAATTAAGGTTTTCATAGGTTGATGTATATTATAAAAAAACAAAAATGTACCAATATCTTACATTTAGAAGTACAAAGGAAGGCTTTTAACAGGTCAGTTCGTTTATACATTTTATTTAATTTGTTATATATAATAACAAATGGAAAAACTTTTTTTTCAGTTTAACGACATATAGATATACTACTTCTTTCATTTTCGTTATTCATCGCCTATCAGCCAACAGGTATTAATTTCTACTACGAAAGAATAAACTCCCCACCAGTCCATAAATCTCTGACGATTAATTCGTATATTTGTCCCCACGGAAAATCCGAATTTTATTAATAACATTATAAAGAACAGATGGAAACAGCAGAAAACAAGTACATCACTGTAGCTTACAAACTGTATACAACAGAAGATGGTAAAAGAGACTTAGTAGAAGAAACAGCAGCCGAACATCCTTTCCAATTCATTTCAGGTTTGGGCACTACGCTCGAAGCTTTTGAATCACAGATAGTAAACCTTCATAAAGGAGACAAATTTGAATTTACTATTCCTTTTGCCGAAGCTTATGGTGAATATGACGAAGAACATGTAATCGATCTTCCCAAAAATATCTTTGAGATTGACGGAAAATTCGATAACGAACATATCTATCCGGGAAACATCATTCCTTTGATGAACTCAGAAGGCCAGCGCCTGAATGGTAGTGTAGTTGAAGTAAAAGCCGATACAGTAGTGATGGATATGAACCATCCGTTGGCCGGTGAAGATTTGACTTTCGTGGGCGAGGTTACCGAGAGCCGTCCGGCTACAAACGAAGAAATTCAGGAAATGATTAAAATGATGACCGGCGAAGGCGGATGCAGTTGCGGAAGCTGTGGCGACGGTTGCGGTGACGACTGCGGAGACAGTTGTGGAGACAGCTGCGGTTGTGGACATTGCCATTAATCCCGAGCGGTAATTTATAAAACGAAAAACGGTGAACATACTGCAACTGCATCGTATGTTCACCGTTTTATTATACCTAAGGACAGACAATCTATTTCACGATCTTTATCAGGAAAGAATCCTTACTGTATTCTTTGTCATTCAAGTAAAGCCTTTTATGTATTGTAGGGTTCTGTTTCTTCCAGGTGATATATAAGTCGAATTTTACCACATCTTTCGTTCCATCTCCCCAATGAATCGTAAAGGTCTCTCCCTTATATTGATGTTCCGGAGAAAACTCACCAAAAGAAAGCACACGCTCTTTCGCTTCACCCAGCACTTCTTTTCTCAATCCCAACGGGCGGGGCATATTAAAGCGGGTATCCACAGAATTTTCCAATGGAAAGGATTTATCCCCATATTCCACAGTAATCTCATTACCCAATATATTCGACGCAACCTGTGGGTCCAGCAAGTTATTGCCGGCGGCATCCTTCACAGAAAAATAAATATTATAGTTTATGAAATCCCAAATATAATCTCCCTGGTCCTTCTCTTTATCTTCTTCTCCATAACATCCGGTCAGCAGAAGCGGAAATAATAAAAGCAACCATACAAAATGTTTTTTCATATATACAGCATTAATAGTTCGTCACTCCAACAAGATTCTTTATATCAAGAAAATGAAAGAATTAGTCTTTTACTGCTTGTCTTCTATTTTTTAACATATAGTTTAACATTAGCACCCTTTATGTGTCATGATGTCGAGCACCACCCTGTCTGTTTCATTCATACCCTGTGATCCAATCCGCGTCAGATTTCGGATGCTTTGATCGACATCCTCGTCAATAATTCCCTCGACCGAAGTAACACAACGATTCTCCATTGCCATTACCGCCGACAACACAGCTGTCGACACTCCTGTCGTCACCTTCAGAGCACAACTGGGTTTAGCTCCGTCACAAATCATTCCGGTCAGATTGGCTATCATGTTTTGAACGGCAAAAGCCACCTGCTTATAAGAGCCTCCCATCAACCAAGTAATGCCACAACTCGACCCGGTTGCCGCCACTACACAGCCACAGAGGGCGGATAGGCGTCCCAGACTCTGCTTAATATAAATCACAGTCAAATGACTCATCATCAAAGCACGAATTAATTCTTCTTCCGACTTTCCGTTTTCTTCGGCATATACCACTACGGGCAAAGTCGCAGAAATCCCCTGGTTACCACTGCCCGAATTACTCATAACAGGAATCATGGCTCCCGCCATACGGGCATCACATGCTGCCGACGTATACGAAAGAATATGTGAGAAAACGCTATCCCCCATAATTTTATGTTCATAAGTGCCCCGAAGCATCTTACCCAACGCATGTCCGTAATCACCCTGAAAAGACTGTTCTGCCGCTTTTTTATTAAGCCGTGCCGTCTCAAGAATAAAGCGGATTTCATCCAACGGAGCAGTCAACGCAAAATCATACACCTTCCGTAAAGTAAGTTCCAGAGTCTCTTCTTCCTCTTCCTCCCCGGAAGTCTGCTGTTTATTCAACAGTACTTCATCTCCCTTTGCCACGTAAACAAAGGTGGTATGCCCACCGGAAATGATAGCCGTCGCCTGTTCACCACCGGCTTCGCACGTCACTTCTATATAAAGTTTCTCCGTAATGTCTTCCTTCAACGAAATACAGATACGCTTTTCATCAATCAGTTTCTTTCCCTCTTCTACAGCTTCCGGAGTACTGTCTTTCAGCACCTCGAGCTGATAATCGGACTTCCCGATCAACGCACCCAAAGCCACAGCGATGGGCAGCCCGATCATTCCCGTACCGGGGATTCCTACTCCCATTGCATTTTTCAAGATATTAGCACTCAACAATACCTTTATTTTCTCCGGTTTGGCCCCCAAAGTCTCTGTAGCTTTTGCTACACACAATGCAACTGCAATCGGCTCTGTACATCCGATAGCAGGAATCACCTCCCGCTGTATTAA
This sequence comes from Bacteroides sp. 3_2_5, assembly GCF_000159855.2. NCBI lineage: Bacteria > Pseudomonadati > Bacteroidota > Bacteroidia > Bacteroidales > Bacteroidaceae > Bacteroides > Bacteroides sp. 3_2_5. The sequence continues at coordinate 353,993 of NZ_JH636043.1, forward strand.
AGCGATTATCTGTTTTCTTTCTGATTCAGTCATCTGTCCAAGGTTTATATTTTGCACAAAAGTAGGAAATATACTCTTATAAACCATCCATTTAACCAAAGAATATCCTATCCGGATGAGTGAATGGTTTTACACTCTATCCTCTGGTTATTTAATAATTATCATGTATCTTTGCCTCTCAATTACAAATACTTAATAAAAAAGAGTAATGAATAAAGGATTTATACTAAAAGCCCAGTTTCTGTTATGCTTTCTTTTCTCACAAACAGCCCAAGGACAATCTTTCACTCCCGGAGAGATATGGCCCGATAATCACCAGGTACATATCAATGCGCATGGCGGAGGCATTTTATATGAAAACGGAACCTATTATTGGTTTGGCGAACACAAAACAGAAGGTGAAGCCGGAAATTTAGCCAATGTAGGGGTGCATTGCTACTCGTCCGATGACTTATATCATTGGAAAGACTGTGGCATTGCACTATCAGTGATAGAAAATGATCCCGGGCATCCCATTTCTAAAGGGTGTATTCTCGAACGTCCTAAAGTTATATACAACCCTCTCACTAAGAAATATGTCATGTGGTTTCATCTTGAACCCAAAGGTGCAGGATATTCGGGAGCACTAAGCGGAATTGCCCTTAGCGACCGGGTTACAGGCCCTTACACCTTTCTAAAAGCTGTCCGTCCCAATGCCGGTTCATGGCCCATCAACGTACTACCCATTCATAAAACCACCCGCAGACCTTCTGCAGAAGAAGAACGTCAATGCACCGGAGGTAGTCTTCCTGCCCATCCGGACAGCCTCAACATATTGGGCCGCGACATGGAGCAGGGGCAAATGGCACGTGATATGAATCTGTTTGTCGATGATGACGGTAAAGCTTACCATATCTACTCCTCCGAAGAGAATAGTACGTTGCACATTGCCGAACTGGATCCGACCTATACAGGCTATACAGGCAAATATATCCGGGTCTTTATTAACCGGTTCATGGAAGCTCCGGCCATGTTCAAGAAAGATGGTAACTATTACCTTATTATGTCCGGCTGTAGCGGATGGAATCCCAATGCCGCACGCTCTGCCATAGCTTCTTCCATTTGGGGAGAATGGAAAGAGTTAGGAAATCCTTGTATAGGTCAGGATGCAGACCTTACTTTTCATTCTCAAAGCACTTATATCCTACCGGTACAAGGTAAGAAAAATCAGTTTATATACATGGGTGACCGCTGGACTCCACAAAACGCTATTGACGGGCGCTACATCTGGCTTCCCATTCATTTTGAAGGCCCCAAACCGATTATCGAATGGAAAGATTCATGGACTTTAGACTAAAAACATACCATTCTGAACATTATGACCGTTATAAAATGTTGTATTGTAGGCATTCAAATGTATCTTTTCAAAAAAGAAACTTAACTTTGCAGCCAAGTTTACAAAAAATCAACTAAACTAAAAGGATTATTAATCAAAAACAGAATCGAATGAAATTAAAGAATCTGATAGCCTGTTTCTTTCTGGGCTTTATAATGGTTTCTTGCATACAAGACGAAGCACCTAATGCAGAAGCAGACATCATTGCATGCTCTGTACCGGGTGACGTACTCAACCGAGATCCGATAATTGAAAACAATAAGGTTACATTAATCGTAAAAGCAGGAACAGATATAACAGCATTAGCTCCCAAGTTTACCTTAACTCCTGGAGCCTCGATTATCCCTAATAGCGGAACTACATTGGATTTCACTACACCTCAATATTATGAAGTGACTTCTGAAGACAAAAAATGGAAGAAAAAATATGAAGTAGGAGTAGCTTTCTCTGGTATTACTAACACAACGTACCATTTTGAGAATATAAAATTCGATTCAGAAGGGAAATACCATATTTTCTATGAAACAGACGCACAAGGAAAAGAAACAATGACTTGGGCAAGTGGTAATGCCGGATTCGCTTTCACCGGCGTAAAAGCAACAGCTGAAGAATATCCAACAAGTCAATCAACGAACGGTGTAGAAGGAAAATGCTTAAAATTAACAACTTGTGAAACCGGTTATTGGGGTTCATTGCTTGGAATGCCGATCGCAGCAGGTAACTTATTTTTGGGCAGCTTTGAAGTAAGACCTACCGATATCCTCCGTTCAACCAAATTCGGAACTCCATTTTCCAATATTCCAACTTCAATTACCGGATATTATAAATATAAAGCAGGAAAGTCATTCCAAATAGATGGTAAACCCGTAGATAATAAAAAAGATATCTGTGATATTTATGCTGTATTCTATGAGACAGATGAAAAATTGTCCACACTTGATGGAACCAACATATTGGCAGAGGATAATACTCATATAGTGTCAGTAGCCCGTATTAAAGATGCAAAAGAAACTGATGAATGGATTAAGTTTGACTTACCATTTGAATATCGTACCGGTAAATCAGTAGATATGGAGAAACTCAAAGCGGGAAAATATAATCTAGCGATCGTATTTTCTTCAAGTATACGCGGAGATCATTTTGAAGGTGCTCCAGGAAGTACACTTTACATTGATGAGGTTCTATTAAATTTCACTAACAAGTAAAAACAAGAAAATGAAAAAGTATATACTTATAGGCCTACTCGCTATCATCAGTACAATCACTTCTGTACAAGCTCAGGAAGAAAGGAACCATGGTATTATTTGGTCTGCATTACACGGGCTTGAATATGAAATAAAAGCGGGATTCAATGTGGGAGGAGCCTCTCCACTTCCATTACCAGCCGAAATACGCGCACTCACAGGATATAGTCCAACGATATGCTTTGCCATAGAAGGTAATACCACCAAATGGTTTGGTAAAGATTCTAAATGGGGAATGACTTTAGGACTACGTCTTGAAACTAAAGGTATGGAAGCCAGAGCACGCGTAAAAAACTATAGTATGGAGATCATAGGGGATGGTGGCGAACGCCTAGCAGGTTACTGGACCGGAAAAGTAAGAACCAAATACCGAGGCTCTTATTTCTCGGTTCCTATAACAGCTGCTTATAAAATAAGCCAACGTGTAAAAATCAATGCAGGTCCTTATGTTTCATTTATGACTAGTGGTGACTTTAACGGTCACGTCAATGATGGTTATCTGCGTAAAGATACTCCCACAGGAGAAAAAGCTGAATTTGAGGGAGATAAAATAGCTCCTTATGATTTTTCTAAGGACCTGAACAATTTCCAATGGGGAGTTCAGGCCGGTGCAGAGTGGAAAGCATTCAAACATTTAAATGTATATGCAGATCTAGTATGGGGCTTGAATGATATCTTCAAAAAGGAATTTAAAACAATTACATTCAACATGTATCCTATTTATTTAAATGTAGGCTTTGGATATGCGTTTTAATTAAAAAAGACATACTTCATTTCATTATAAACTCGTATAAATTCTAATATTTAGACTTTATACGAGTTTTTATACAATATCTAACCACTCTTCTTCGAATATAAGCAATAGCGTAATACAGATAATATCGCTCTAAAAAGAGATACAATAAATGGTCTCCATTCAATTTATATAACCTAGACTATTAATATAATCCGAGACATTAATACTACATAATAAAAAAGGAGGATGCTCTAAAAACATCCTCCTTCTATTATGTGTATTTACAGATCTATTTAGTTCCAACAAAAGTTACCTCTACCTTCTGAAGTACGGCTGAAATAGACAGAGAGATATTACAGTTATTATCACTAACCTTTGAACCATCATTGAATTTCGCAGATAATCTCAAGAAACCGTATTTGATTGTTTTCAAAGTTAAATTTCCCGCAGCATCTTTTGAAGCTGTAATAACAACATCTGCTTTTGGATAACCTGAATAAGAAAAATCGGGAATTGTTAATGTCACAATATCACTTTCTGTCACAATTACATTCTGGCCGTCTTTTACAGTTGGAGCATTACCATCAACAGAAATCGTCAATCTACCAGTGTAAGTGCCAGCAGCATTTGCTGCAAACACACTTATCGTACAAAGTAACATTAATAAGGTAAATATCTTTTTCATTATTTATTGTTTTAACATTATATACTACAAACTATTTATTTAGCCAATAAATCCAATCCTAGATCAAAACCAGTTGTAGATGGCCAATTCTGTGGCAATCCAATTAAAAGGATTATAGCAGCAGCTGCATCTTCCGGAATTATTTTCGCATCCATCATAATCTTCCATAATTTAAATAAATCTGATCCAGTACCAAAATCAGAAGAATCAGCAGACATTTCTTTATCGACCATAATTGGATCAAAAGCTGTTTTATCAAGATAAATATAGGTATGTCCTTTATCTGTAGTCTTCACATTCAAAGGTATACCATTATTTACCCAACCCAGTAACATTTCAAATGTCTCATCACTAATAGAACTCATATCAACCTTCAACATTGTACCTATTAGTTTCTTAACAGTAGCAGCATCACCATTTAAGATTTCAGAAATTATCGGAGCAAGTGATTCTGCATTACTACCCATTGCCTGAGAAATAATAGTAGAAACATTTAACTTCAAATACAGTTTATCATCTTTAGGGAACCAATAAGCTAGATTTTTAGGAGATTGTTGCCAGCCATCAGTAGGGATTAATTTATTTAAAACATCAACTCCTGGTGCTCCACCACCAAAAATTAATCCCATTGCCCAATTCGGATCAAAAGTTACAGAACCTGAAGAATATTTTGCAGAAATATTTCCATCAGCTTCAAGAGTGACAGACTGCAAAACTTGAGGCAAAATCAGCCCGCCAATAGTTCTAAGTACTGCAGGAAAGAAAGTAGAATAATATGCATCTTTAACTTCCCAATTAGAATATAAAGAGCTTGTTAATACAGAGTTAGGCATAGGTGTACCATCTACATCTAAAGTACCAATAGTGTATTCTCCCAAAGTATATGTCTTAGCCCATCCTTTCGGATCATTCATTGTCACTTTCAAATTCAAGGTCAATACTTTATCCTTGCGAGAACCTGTATATTCTATAGTAGAAGTATTTGTCTTAGTACTTCCACTGAATCCTTCATTTGCCACTTGAACACCAGTCAATGTAGTTTCTGTTTCTCCTGGAATAATATCCTTCAACAGAATACTTACATTAGCACCATCTGTGGCATCAAACACCACCTCTTTGCCTGTTAGTGTAGTTTCTCCATAAGTCAAGACTAAAGTTTCACCTTTATAAGTTCCGATATAAAGACCGGCACCTGTTGCACTAACATTCAAAGTTACTTTACCTTCAGGAGTAATCATACCATCAACTGTAACTTTCAATAATGGAGCCGGTTGAGATGTTTCTCTTGTCACAGGTTTTGTCATGATATCTTTCGTTCCATTGAATTTGAAAGAACCATCCGCCTGTTTTTCCATTGTAACATCAACAGTTATATCACTATAGCCATCAACCACATTTTTAAAACCGACTGTTGCAGATTGAAGACTTGTGGCTTCAAAGTTCACTGTTCCGGTTGTATTCGTCCCATTCAACTGAAAGTCTACATTTTCTGCTTTAATTTCACCTTTAGGAAGTTCCTGCCAGCTGTTATCATCATCGTCACTACAAGCAGTGAACAAGCTCACTGAGCAAATCAGCGCGAAGAGATACAATAAATTTTTCTTCATAAATTAATCACGTTTAGTTAGTAATTTTTAATTTTCATTCTAAAACGGAGCAAAGTAACAACTTTATTTCCATCCAAACAAGGTCTATCTTACGTATTTTATGTTCTAAATTTAAGATTAAGTTGGTTATCGAGCGAAATCGTATTAAAAAAAAATTAATCTATGATTCGAATCGAGCAAATATAATATATCTCCATCATCATCTTTAATAAGATAATGATAGAATTGTTTTCTCCTGCTAATTACTTATATTACACTGATTATACGAAAACAAGGGTAGGAGATCCTATCTATCAAAAAAGATCTCTTACCCTTCATCTGCTTTCACACATAATAATATAATTGTATATATGCGTTTTTAATTACTGCTACCGATTATCCTATTTTTTAAGAATCAGTATATTTCGTCCAATACTTTCACCCGAAATGCGAGGTATACCGGGACCGTATGCTCTTGTCTCATAATCTCACCAATCTTTTTGACAATCTCAGGATACTTAGGACTGTGAATGAATTTACACCGGCCAGCTCATGAAGGTCTGCCGTTGCACAAGTAATGCAGAACATACATATCTAATATTCATACAAACTCAATATGAAACAGTCCGGCACTATTTTTCTAATGGTGATATCTTAAAAGTAGTCATCACAAAGCCGTGATCGGAAGGATAAAAGAACTCCTCTCCCATAAATTTCAAAGGCTTGATCAACTCCTGATTATAAGATTCGGAGGTAATTGCACGAATGGTCTTGCCTTGGTAATAGATAAAATCAATACGGTCGGATCGGAGTGGTTTATCTTCATTATCATAGATCCATGTAGTCCCTATATTTTTTTCCGGTTCGGGATGTATTTCGCGGAAGCTGTCTTTGAAACCTGCATTTTGCATCTCTTTAGATACAGTCCACTCCACAACTGCACCACCATGATGATACATGTCTTTCGTTGCATCAGTCCAATCAAGATGGGAATGCACATTGAAATCTCCACCCATAATCATGGGAATACTGTCAGTCTGACGAATCATCGGCTGCAAGACAGAGAGTATACGGCGTATTTCATTATCCCGGGTACCGGCATCATCCCATGCGAGAATATCTGTTTCCGATTGTTCGGTAGGTACCAAGCGCATATCAGGTAAATAATGCAACCAGGTATCGAATAAACGGACCGGTGTGCCATCCATGTCTATTTCGACTCCTCCAAAATTGAATGTAGAAATGGAGTCAGGGAAAAGATATGTTTTTTTAATCGGATAGCGGCTATAAATACACAGATTGTCCGATAACAATACATAATCATATCCCAAAGAGTCTGCAACCATTGGAGCCGCACCATAAGTCTCAATCATCAAAATAACATCGGCCTGACTCTTTCTCAGAATCCCGATAGTACCTTCACATCCTTTTTCAGGATAATTTTTAGCATGTCCCGCATGCCATACATTCCATGACAAAACTTTTAATTCTTTCTCTTTTGCACGTTCTTGCGTACAGGAAGCAAAGCTTATTGCAACAATTGCAACAAAAATATATATAAACTTATTCATACCTATTCTATTATTGAAAATAATACATGGAGATATGACAGAAGTTACCTCCTGTCACACCTCCACAAAAAGAATTAATTATTTAGTAAAAAATGCAGTTGTTACCGGATTGCCCAACCAAGCTTCGTGAGGCTCTACACCCAACAACCAGGCTTCTGTGGCAGGTACGTCAATAACCATCGTGCTTTCAGTAATCTTATAATTCTTTTTCACCCCCTTTCCATAAAAGACAAGTGGGGTCTCCATTTCATTGAGCGTTTTTCCTCCATGATTGGTACCGATGCCACCATGGTCTGCGGTCAAAATAATCACTGTTTCGTCCATCATACCGGCTTCTTCAATAGCTGCTACTATTTCACCTAAATACCCATCCAATTCATCTAACTTTTCATAATACTCTTTAGATTCCCATTTATAGGTATGTCCGGTATGATCAGGATATTCAAATATAACAGCACAATACATCGGCTTTTTCTCTTTCAGATAATTGACGGCAAATTGTGTCGCTCCCTTGGGATGATCTTTTGTCTGTGGAGCATGTACGAAATGATTGATGGCAAGCGAATCGACTAAATACTTCATGCCATCCCATTCGTAAATATAACCGAGTTCCGCTTTAGGATGTGTGTCGCGCAGCAATCCGTACAGTCCCGGAAAACGGCCATATTGGTTGGTGATAAAAGGAGGAATTTCCGGTGTTTTGCTTCCCCAAGTAGTGTAACCGTGAAGTTCCGGTCCTACTCCGGTAAACATGGAGGCCCAGTTAGGAGCACTCGATGAAGGGAGGATAGAACGGTTATTCAATGTAGAAGCTCCTTCTTTCATCAACCGATTGAAATTGGGCATGGGATGATTACGGATAGCAACAGCACTCAGTCCGTCAAAAGCAACCAATACCACATGCTTGGGACGTTTCTTCAAACGTGGGCCGGCCGCGCTTACTTCACTGACAAATAAACCAAGAATCAAGGAAAATATAAATAGTATAGATATCTTTTTCATTTTGTATATACATTTAATTGTGTAACTTAAAATTATAAATATTACCGCCAAAATCGGCAACAAACAGACAGTTACCACTAACTGCCACGCTTGAGAATACAGGTGCTCCCAAAGCCCGCTTACCGCGATAAGCCCCCGTATTCAGGTCAACGGCATGCAAATATCCATCGCTGGCGCCAAAGAGAACAGCCGAACCTACAAGGACAGGCGAAACCTCGACCGTACATTCCTGATTATGTGAATACGGAACGGTATAGAAAAGACTTGTCCCGGTACGATAATTCCAGACTTCCTTAAAAGTGAGGCGGTCAAAAGCGACCACACCTTTATTGGAAGTAGAAACAATCAGATATTTATCCGTCACAAGCGGAGCGCAAGCCGAATTAAATTCATAAGAAGTTTCTGCCATTTTCAGAATATCTCCGGAACGGGGATTGATTACATACAGATTCTCACATGAAGCTAAATAGAAATTACCATCATAGAAAGTAGCTGATCCGTCTCGAAAACGAATCTTACTATCACGCTTCTTCCACAACAAAGCACCATTACTGATGTCATGTCCGAAAAGCCCGTTCCAATGGGCCGATGCAACTAACACTCCCGCACCCACGGTAAAGGTGGAAGTGGTTCCCTCGCCTCCGTCCCAGGCTTTATTCTGCCATAAAATTTTTCCGTCGACAGCCTGCACAGCACAAGTACCTTTTGCATGTCCGGCATATACCACACCATCGGCTACGGCCAATCCTTCGTCGAGAAGCGGCAGCAAAGAAACCGGCAATTGCGTTTGCCAGCAAGCTGTTCCTTTTTCAGCATCTATGGCATAAAGCATTCCCGAAGCATCCGAAGCGAATATACGGCCATCTTCATAGGCAATGGTATTCTTTATCGAATTGGAAGTGACAAAGGTCCAGCAAAGATGTCCTGTGGTCGCATCATAGGCTTTTACATAGCATTTCTTCGCTTTGTCATCATCAATGGTTCCGATAAAGACTTTGTTCTGCGCAACAATCGGCGAGCACATGTAAATGTTGCTGCCGACATTCTGAATCCAGTTGGTTTGCAAGGGTAAAGATACACTGTCATTCACCAGTTGGTTGTGTGCGGCATTTCCACGAAGCCCTGCCCAGACATCAGATGTCGCAATGACCGATAACGGCTGCTTAGTTACAGTATAGTCTACTCTCTTCGTCAAACGAGTTCCATCTTCAAACTCGGCAGTCACCAACAGGCGTTGCTTACCGCCGGATACCCGGACCGCCCCGCTCCATCCCCAGTCTGTTTCAGGCATAAGCGTCACAGTCGATACAAGCCTTCCGTTTCGTTCAACAGAAGCTGTCACCTTCTTCGCATCCGATATAGTACGGTAAGCATTGATCCGGACCGTCATTTTTCCGTCAGGAACTGAAACGGTTTCACCTTCCGCCGGATAGGCAGAAGTCAATATTCCGTCTATATAAGTATAACGAGTTGCTGAACTTAATTTACCTTTGGTATCAGCATTGTAAATTCTGAAACAAGAAGTTCCATGGTCTATTCCTCCTTTGTCCGGAGTGGATGAGCAGTAAGTATGAAGTCCTGACTTCAACTGCTTATAATAATGATTGTGCCAGTGTCCGTAAATCATGGCATCCAGATTGTAATCAGCAAAGTCTATCTGTTCGCCATTTTTATCTTTGAAGAGCAAATCGTCTCCCCAAAACCATAAGTCGTGATTAAATAAAACAATTCTTTTCCCTTTATCCGTTTGTGCAAGATCATTCTTCAGCCAACGGATGATGTCGGAACGCCTGTACGAAGGTGCATGATCACCACCCAGCATCGGAGTTACTACATAATGTACATTACCGACATCAAACGAATACCATGAAGGACCAAAATGACTTTGCCACAACTCTTCACCGTATTTTCCGGCACGCAGATCATGATTCCCCACACAATAGTAGGTCGGAATTCCCAAATCTACGGAACGAAGATAACGTCCATGAAAATCCTGATGAGCTTCATAACAAATATCACCGGTATGGATAATAAAAGCAGTCGGATTGGTTTTCACGTACTCTTTCAAGTTATCGATCCAATCACCGTATAGAGAAGTTTCCGTATCTGTAATTTGTACAAACGAATATCCATTCCCGGTATCTACCGAGGTCTTGCAGATACCCAATTCATACTTTTTTCCGGTTCCGTCAAAAGATAGGTAATGGGAGGTTGATGCCTGATACCCATCGGGAACAGTCAAAGTTACAAAACGTGTATCTTTATGTCCCGGAAGTATGAAATGACCATCATCTGTGGTTTTCACCACATTGAGACCATCTTGTACGCAGACTCCTTTTAGCCCCCTCTCTCCCGCATCACAAATGCCATTGCCGTTCGCATCGATATAAACTTTTCCTTCTATTTGTGCGAACACAGAGCTACCGACTCCCAAGAATAAAGCAGCCATGCTTATAAATAATTTCAACATATTTATTAATTTATCATATTAATTGCCCTTGTCACTTAACGAAAACAAGAGGGCCCCTTCATTACTGCCGAAGCAGCCCTTCCTGTTTTCTGATTAAGATAAACCTATTCCCAGAATGGATTCTGATAGAGGTTCTCGTTAACAGTTATATCTTTGGTAGCTACCGGATAGTAATAATATTTTGGAGATACAAAAGTATACTTATTATGTTGGGCAACCAAATAGATATAGCCTTTTGTTCCTTCGGTAAGTCCGATGGTATTACCTTCCAAAGCATAAACTGTCAGTTTATACTTTTGCTTGTCTTCTTCGGGAATTTTATCTATATCTGCTTTCTTTTCTACTATAGCGACATCCGGTTGACCGTCACCTGTCACATCATAGTATCCCATCCCCGGAATATAAGCTCCTTCGGGAGCTGCTTCAAACAACTTTCCACATCCCCAACGCATCAAATCGCCATATCTGAACCCTTCGCATGCCAACTCGATTCTCCGTTCACGGCGCACTTCCAAAACAGCACCTTTCTGTGCTGACTGTACATTGGAGTAACGTTCATCCTGTACCGGATCGATATTAGCCAGCCAATCATCCAACGAAGCATCCGGCATGCCTGCACGCTGCCTGATCAGGTTAATTGTCTGGTTGACATCATCTTGCGTGAGTATACCCAGCTCGGCTTTTGCCTCTGCATACATCAACAAAACCTCGGCATAACGGATAATAGGCAAATCTGTATACGATTTTCCCCAGTCAATCTGATCGAATGTCAGCGGACGGAACTTAATCTGAGGATATCCTCCCAAGTTCAATTTCGTACGATGAGGTTCAGTGGTTCCCACATTCAAAACACCCGGTTTCATAAATGTTTGTTCCAGGCGGGGATCTCTGTTTTCAAAGACTTCAAGTACTGTCTTCGTTTTATAGCCTTCCACTTGATGAAAATACTCGGTATGTCCATCCTTAACAACTAAATAATCTTCCATCAGGCTACGGGAAAGACCGGTGTTGTAGTCAAACTGAGCCTGAGCATTGTGCAGACGTCCTAACGCCTTGTCGTAGTCAGCTACCAGAATCATTTCCGGATTTTGTGTAAGATCCGTACTGCAAAAAAGTGACTGATAGGCCGGTAAACCACTCTCTTTGGTTGTAGACAAACTATAACTTTTTGTGTCCATAATCTTCTGGCATGCCTCTACCGCTATTTTCAAGAATCGGTCGCCGTCATTCAGCTTCAGTTCCGGATGATATTTACGGAACGTTCCTTCATGCAAAGCAATCCGTGCCTGTACAGCCAAAGCCGCATCACGATAAATACGAGTCGTGCTTTTAGTCGTTTTCATATGAGTTACGGCAAAGTCAAGATCTGCCATAATAGAGTCTACCACCAATGCTCGAGGGTCCTGCGGCTTATACAATAAATCAATGTCCGTCGTTTGCAGGTCATGGCTATACCAAGGTACATCCGAATAATCTTTCACCTTTGAATAATAGACCAGTGCACGAAACATACGTGCCAACCCAATATAATGATCAATCTCACCGCGATCTCCTTCTACACGACCTGTCCGAGCCAACATAAAATTGACTGTACGAATGTTGCTCCAGCTCCATTTACCTATATTATCCGCCCGATATTCGCCGCGCATCATTTTATAAATATCGGTATCTTCTGGGTAAAGCATATTGTCGGAAGGAGTATCCGAATAGCTTGCACCGATATAGCCGTACATGCCATTGGTATAAGTCTCCAAATCAGCAGGAGAAGAAAAAAAGACTTTCTCTGTAATACTCGTTTCCGGAAAGCGATCCATAAACCCGTCATTACAACTTGTCATCAGTCCTGCGCCTGTGAAACAGCACGCAGTCAGTAATATATGTTTTATTTTTGAACACATAATTTATCTAAATTAGAATGTAACATTTAAACCGAATGAATAAGAACGCTGAAGAGGATAGACAATGTCACCTAAGCTCTCCGGATCTACTTTGTAATGCTTGTATAAACCCGAAAATTCACACAAATTATCACCGGAGAAGAAAATGCGCAAGCGCTCAATTCCTATCTTATTCAACAATACCTTAGGAAGTGTATAACCTACTGTGAGGTTTTTCAGACGCATATAAGCTGCATTCTGTAAATATCTGGTCTGTACCACTCCACATTCTCTATCCGTATTTTCCGCCACATAAGCTTTCATACGGGGGAAGTACGCATCCGGATTTTCCTCCGTCCAATGGTCATACATATTACCTTTGGTGATATTGGTCCAAGGCTGTGCATAGATACCCCAGAAATAGAGGTCACCCGTACCCGGATAATAATCCTTCTTACCTACTCCCTGGGCAAACAAGCTGAGATCGAATCCATTCCACTGTGCATTGGCCGATAAACCAAATGTATAACGAGCACGGCTATTACCTATAATTTTATAATCGCCATGGTCTTCCAAAGTCCATGCTCCGTCAGTAATTTTACCATCCTTGTTTTCATCTTTAAACTTCAGGTCACCCGGTGCCAAAGGACGGGTACCCGGATAAGAAGTACACCATGACTGATCGGCATGATTCTTAATGTCTTCTTCGGAAGTAAAGAACCCTAAAGTTTCTACACCCCATATCTCACCAATCTCTTTTCCTACATAATAATCGCCCAGCAATCCCTTGGGATTTTCGTACTTTGTAATATAAGCACGGCTATCCGCCAGATTGAAGTTTACATCATAATAGAACGGTTTTCCGGCCAACTTGAACTGATCTTTCCAACCCACAGTCAATTCCCATCCTTCCGTCTTTAAATCGGCTGCATTCTGTTTGGGCACGTCGGTTCCCAAAACACTTGGAAGCGTAACTCCGGGGGTTAACATATCTTTTGTACGACGTACATATACCTCACCTGTTATGCTTAAACGGTTATCAAAGAAATTGGCATCCAAGGCAAGATTGGTAGTAGTTACCTTTTCCCAGGTTAAGTTACCGGCAACCAATCCGGGAGCTCCCACATATACCGGTTGCTGCTTATCCAGTATCTGACTGATTTTTCCTGATCCCATCGTGGCAAGATATGCATAAGCATCCACATCCTGGTTTCCTAAACTACCATAGGAACCTCTCAACTTCAGGAAACTGACCACTCCGGTCAAAGGCTCAAAGAACTTTTCACGTGAGATGACCCATCCTAAAGAAACAGAAGGATTAAATACAAAACGGTCATTCTTAGGGAAACGTGAAGTACCGTCATAGCGTCCGTTGAATTCAAAAATATATTTGTCGTTATAAATATATCCCAAACGCGCAAAAGCACCTCTCAGAGCCCAGGTCGTTATACTCTGGGACATATTCATATCACCTGTAGCCAGATTAATAGTAGGCAGTGAACTTGAAATCAGTTCTTTACGATTTGCTTTTACGTAATCATATTTATACTCTTCCTGATTGAAACCCACAACAGCAGTGACAGCATGCTTCTTCGCAAATGTTTTTTGGAAGGTACCATATACATCAAATAGAATATGTTTCGTATCGGAGTTACTGCTTGAAGCATCGGATACGGTCGAAATCGGATTAAATGTCAAAACAGGTAATTCCGGTCCGTTACGGTAAGTCACAGGCAAATTATACCAATTACTTCTGGTTTTTGTATTTGAAAAGGCAAATGTTCCTTGTACAAAAAAGACATCTTTGATCACATCTATCTTAGTCGACAAGTTGATATTTGTATTTGTTTTCCAGTCGGTAGCACGACCACCTTCGGCCAATGCTCCCAATGTACCGACACTGGCATCTGTCCAAGTTCCATCAGGATTCTTAACCATATCCATCGGATTCTTACGATACATCTGTTTATAAGTGTTGGTCATGGCATTCGCATAATCATAATCGGAAGTCGTCAGGCTGACATTACTGTTCAAGCTCCACCAGTCTGTCAGTTTAAACTGTAATTTGGTACGCAGGTTATATCGGTTATAAATGTCATTACCATACTTAAACATACCGTTTTGCCGATTGTATCCTCCCGAAAAGTAATAGGAAATACGATCTGTTTTTCCGGAAATATCAATGTTGTGGATAGTTGAAAAACCTACATCGTTGTAAGCCTCGTCAACCCAGTTTGTCCGACCAAAGTAAGTATAAGATCCATCCGGATTCAAGAAATAAGGAGAAGTAGAAGGATCCTCAGAACATTTCTTCGCATAGGCCAGTTGCTCCTCGTTATAAAGATTATACCATGGATATGCCATCGTATTTCGAGTGGTTGCCACCAGATAAGGATCTGTTATAATTTCCGGCATGCGGGTATTGGTACGTAATACAAAATTGTTGTTATAATTGACGGTAAGTTTTTCATTGCTACCATCCTTAGTTGTCACCAGGATGACACCAAACGCAGCACGTGAACCATATATAGCAGATGACGCAGCATCCTTCAATACAGAAATATTTGCTATATCAACAGGATTCATACGATTCAGTTGATCACTGGTAGAGACCACACCGTCGATGACAACCAACGGAGAACCTCCATTCAATGAGGTGGTACCACGAATATTATAAGAAGGAGAATCATCTGCTTCACCATCACCGACCGATACATTGAGGTTGGCAACAGCACCTTGCAGCGCTTGTCCCATATTCAATACCGGACGGTCCTCGATCGCTTTGGTAGAAACAGTTGCTACCGAACCCGAAAGATTAACTTTCTTCTGAACAGCATAGCCAACTACCACGACTTCATCCAGCGCTTTACTGTTTTCCTCCAATACAATGTCTATCACTGACTTATCACCTACCTTTACAGTCTGGGCGATATAGCCGACGTATGAAAACTTAAGTGACTTACCTGCCGGAACCTTCAACGAATATTTCCCATCGATATTAGTGATAACACCGGTAGTAGTTCCCAATACCGTTACATTTACACCTATCAACATTTCGCCTCGTGTGTCTGTAACCGTACCAGTTATCTCTTTCGTTTTCGCAGTATTATCATTTGGGGTATTTTGTTTCTCCGCACCAGGAACCAAAATAATCTTTCTATTCTCCACTACACATTTGCAGTCCGGAAGAATTTTGGATAAAATCACATCAATACGTTCGTTATTGGCTTGTACCGTAACTTTACGGTTCATGTCAATTTCGGCATCATTGTAGAAGAAAGTGTATTCACTCTTCGATTCGATCGATTTAAGCACTTGCTTTAGGGGAACTTGTTTCACATGAAGATTGATGCGGGTTTGCTGAGCATAAACTCCCTGAAAAACAAATAGAAACAAAATAAAAGACATTAGTCTAACTAAACGAATGTTTCTTTCTGTTAAGAAAAAGCTTAAAAAGCTTCTCCATTTAAATTTATTCATATCTTTGTAAAAGATTTAAAGTAAATAATTGCGCCTCCTGCAAGAGACGTGATTAAAAAAACTCAGAGATAGGTAAGTGCTGCAACATTTACCTATTTTTTTGCTTGGATGTGTGTTTCTACATATTTTCAATTCATTTTAAGATTAATACTTGTGTTGCCTATCACTTTCTGGGAAGAATATGTAAGATACCATTCTCCCAGTAATATCTTATTGGAGCAACCAAAGTCATCGCTTTCAGAATTTCATCCAGATTCTCTCCATTCCTGACAGAGAACGACATAAATACTTTTTCAGCAAACTCTGACGGACATTCAATATCCACCCCATACCACTTATTTAAATTAATAATAATATCAGCCAACTTATCATTATCAAAAGTCAGTTCATTTTGAATCCAACTGATATAATCATCCGTATTCACCATTTGTACTTTCGTACGTTCACTTTTCTTATCATAATTAATCAACTGCCCGGGAGTCAATACTACCGAATGATTCATCTTACAACCGGCAATCTTCACACTACCTTCTACCAATACTGCTTCAACCCCGGATTTCCGTCGATAGTTGTCAACAATAAAACGAGTCCCCAATACCTCTACTTTCATCTCTCCGGCTTGCACACGGAAAGGAAGCTTCTCATTCCTCCGTACCTCAAAATAGGCTTCACCGGACAAACTGACTTCACGGGCTGATGAACTAAACGTTTCAGGATATTCCAATAAACTATTGGAATTAAGCCATACAACCGTACTATCCGGCAAAACAAATCGTCCCTTACTTCCATTGGCAGTCAACAAACGATTCATGACATCCGGCTGTTTCGGGACCGAACTGCTACCCCAATAATAAAAGACAGACCCTACAGTAAATAACATCAAAAAGACAGCTGCCACACGCAAGAACGGAACGAAGTGTTTCCTGAAAACGAATCTGTTTTTACGTAAACCGGATTCTGTTGACTGTATCCGATTTTTAAATCGCTCTAGCGCTATCTCTGTTTCCAGATCGTCGGTAGCTATCGTGTTGCCTAAAAGCCATAAATCACGGACTTCGGAAAATTCATTCCGGTTCTTTTCTGATTGTTTCAGCCAGTTGAACAGAAAAACTTTCTCTTCACCGGTAGCCGTACCATCCAGAAAACGTATGATAACTTCATTTATGTCTTTAATTTCATTCTTCATTTTTAGCTCCTCTATTAGTAATACAAGTGAAATTTAAAAAACCCTCCTCTAAAAACATACTTTTTTTTAAATATTATTTAGAGCAAAGATAAAGCAAGAATAAAAGACTCATTAAATCCTTGTTTTTAAGATGAGTACGTAGTTCCAACAAAGCACGGGTCAAATACTTTTCTACGGTTTTTGGAGAAAGATCGAGCTGAACGGAGATTTCCTTTATTTTCAGACCATAGCTTCTACTTAATATAAATACCTTTTTTACCTGCGTAGGAAGTGTTTCGATAAAAGTTTCAATTTCACCCTGGAGTTCTTTCATGAACAACGAGTTTTCCTGATTATTCTCCAGAATTTGCAGTGCTTCGATTTGATCGGAAAATTGTTCTACGGATTCTTCTTCGGTATATTTCTTACTGGAAAGGATATTAAGCGATTTATTATAGACAGCCTTAAAAAGATAGGCTTTTACCGCGCCATCAAATTCAATATCTGTACGTTTATTCCATAAAGCAACAAAAACATCCTGCACTACGTCTTCTGCAATATCCCAATCATTCACAAAACGGAACGCATATACCCGCAACACCTTATAATATTGCCGAAATAATTGTTCTACCGATTCAAGATTCGAATACATTGTGTTTTCCTTCATTTTAAAGTATTAGTTAATAAAAAGGCATTGACAAAGTAACAAATAATAATAATAATCTCAAAATTTTAAGAAACGGTTTTAGTAATTGCAATAAATAAGTTGTGACAGTTTTCAAACAAACCGTTTTTCTCATCTCTATAAAAGCAGGTATCTGCATAAGGGCTTAGATAGCCATAGCCATTGAAAGCACTGTCCGTACTCATACTTACCGATTGACATTATAAAAGCAATATTCCGAAATCCGTATTAAAAAATTGCAAAAAGCCATTTTATACTAACTATTCATTTTACCAAAAACGGCGAAACAGGAGCGAATCGGCAAACAAAATGTGAATATCGGGTCTGTTTATACCCTGAAATCCGGAAGCAGGAAACAGGAAGTTAACATCGTAAAGATAAAAAACAAACTTCTTACCAAGAGAAAGTTAACATCGTGAAAGCAGGAAGTTAACTTCCTGCTTTCACGATATCTGTCTTCCAGAAAGAAAAGCAAGGCCACGTCGTAGAAAACAGAATAAATGGCCCTCGAAAAAGAGTATTTTCTTCTAGAATCCAATCACAAACGAGTATCACACAAATAGCATTTTGAAATCTTTCTAATATTTCTGCCTTTCATTTTATTACCATACAAAACCAAAAGCTCTTCTTTATAATCAAGATATCATCCAATCACAAGACGCGTGAATTACACTATCGCAAAATCCACACATTTTTATTCAGCCCATCTCCTTCGGACCGTAAAAAAGAGTTTCTACACATTTTCAAAATACAAAATGACAGGATTGTAAGTGATCATGAAAAAACAAGTTGTGATACCCATTGTGTGCGTTTTCTCTTACCATCCGGGATTCTGTACCAGTTTTTTTGACTTTTGTATCTCTGCCAACGGAATGGGATACAGATACATACGTTTTTCAAAAATACGAGTTTCAAAAGCAGTACGTTTCATGAAACCTTCAAGATCGGTAGCATTCATATCCATACCATGAACCGGACCACCTTGTTTATAACCCTCCTCTTCAGCACACATCCAACGGCGCACATCAAAATAGCGTTGTCCTTCGGCAAACAATTCGATACGACGCTCGTGACGGATCGCTTTTTCCTGCAACTCCCGGTTACCGATAATTTCCGGCTTAATATCTTTCAGTAAAGGAATACCGGCTCTATAACGAACACTGTCCACATACTGAATGATGCGTGCATCACCCGGATTTACATGATTCAAAGCTTCTGCATATAACAAATAGAAATCGGCCAAACGGAACAACATACCTGCTCGATATTTGGATTTCGGATTGTTTCCCTGATTCAACAAGTCACGGTTCATGCCTTTATAAAGCAAGTATCCCGAATAACTCATATCTGCTTTAGAATTATCGTCAGGCATTCCTTTATAAAAATAAATTTTCTTATCTGTTTTTTGCCATACTTTGCCGGAATAAGTTATATCCTGGTAAAAACGAGGTTCACGGTTCTTATACATATTCGGTATACCGTCTTCACCAATGCCCTCTTCTTTATACAAACCCGATTCTTCAATGCTCTTGCCATCACTCATCAAAAAGTCATCGATGGCTTCCTGGAGGACTCCGACACAACTGAATCCGCTAAAAATTGCACGCGGTGTACATCTACGCTCACGACCCTCACCATTTACGCCTCCCCAGGAGTTCTTACTACTTTGCCAAACAGCTTCGGAATTGTTAACGCTTACCTGAAACAACTGATAAAGTGACTCAGCCGGATCGATTTCACCATTTTTCATTACTTGGTATAAAGAGTAGCGTCCCTTTGAATAATCGATAAAACGTTGTAAAGCATCCAATGCAGTCTTCCATTTCGTGTCATCTTTTGCCGGGAAAAGTTGCTTGCCTTGATTATCCTTCAAAGCAATAGCTTCGGGATAACCACCATTGAACAACGGACTTGCCGCATATACATGCAATTTAGCCAAGATAGCCAATGCCGCCCCTTTGGTTGGCGCTGCCGCACGCTCATTATTGATGGTGCCATCCGGATTCAGTTCTTTCTCCGGAAGTAGGTCATAGCATTCATTAAGTTCTTTATCGATAAAAGCGACTACTTCATCTACCGAATTTCTGTAATAGTCCAAATCAGCGGCCGAGGGATCAGCAATTTCGGTCATAATAGGAATTGGGCCATATAACTCAAACAACAGGTAATGATAATAGGCACGTAAGAAACGTGCTTCATTTTTCAAAAGAGCCAGTTCTTTTTCATCAATAAAGTCAGCCACATCGCCATTCTGCGGAATAACGTGGGCATAGGCAATGAACTCATTCGCCTGTCGTATCTGCTTATAAAGACTCCAGCGTGACAAAGTTGCCGATCCGGCATGATAACCGATTGTCGGAATCGTCTTCACATTGTTCTGTGCAGACTTCAATTCATCAGAAACAGCCGGCCAGGGATTGTCCAAACCGGTCAGATCGGCATAAGCACTCGTTATAATGATATTTGACACATCGGGAATACCCGTATAGATGTAGCGATGAAACCGACGTGCATAACTTGTGTTATTAAAAACTTCTTCCATAGTCATCTCCGCAGCCAGATCATCAGAAACATTCAGATAATCTTCACAACCGGAAAAGAGAGTCGCACTAAATCCAAGTGCCAGTATATAGGTGGATAAATTCTTAAATACTTTCATATAAATACTATTATTAATTTAGTTAGAATGTAAAGTCAAGACCAAAAGTAAATGTACGGTTCAAAGGATAAGGGAATCCTCCATTGCTGTTTCCTTGTTCGGGATCCCACATTTTAATATGATCCCATACACACAGATTGTTTCCTTGCACATAGAAACGTAATGCCTCTATATTCAACTTTTTCAGCAACTTTTTATCAAAATTATAACCTAATTCGATATTCTTCAGTCTCAGGAAACTTGCGTCACGCAACCACCACGTACTGGCTACCGTATTATTCTGGAAGTTGTTACTATGCATACGGGGAAACATTACATTCTGACTCGGATTCTGTTCTGTCCAGCGATCGGCTACCACCGAACGCACAGCAGATTCTTCAACTCCCCACTGGAAAGGGAAAAAAGTTGCGTCAGCTCCGGTTCCCAATACTGTCGAAGTGTTACCGGCTCCCTGAAAAAAGATACCTGCATAAAAACCTTTCCATTCAGCATTAAATCCAAAACCATAGACCACTTCGGGAACAGTAGGATTTCCTACATCTTCCTTCTGGTCATTACTGTCAATCTTACCATCACCGTTCAGGTCTTTGTATTTGATATCACCCGGACGCACACCGCTTGAAAGGCCGGAAACGACTCCGGGTTTTAATTCATAAGTACGGTTGAGCCCCTCACCATTGATGATAAAGTCATCATATGTATAAAGCCCCTCGGCAATATATAGTTTATTTGAGTTGAGTCGGGTGCCTCTTTTCTCCAACCAAGGATATACCTGTGGCACTTGATCGTATTCGATAATTTCATTACGGGCAAACGTAAAGTTTCCACGTGCACTCAGATTGACCTGCCCTATTTTCTGGTTAAGGGTCAGACTGGCATCCACTCCATGATTCTTCACAATACCGAAATTCTGCCAAGGCATCTGCTGGAAGCCGGTTACATTGGACACTGTATTACGCTGCAACAAAATGCTTTTACGCTTATTATTGAAATAGTCAACTTGCAAATCAATACGGTTGTCGAATAACCCGAGATCAATACCGTAATTCTTCTTTTCCTCAATTTCCCATGAAAGGTAAGGAGCTTCAAACCGGGCTTCGGTTATTCCATTACCAATACCTCCCATACCTCCCGTATCGCTGAAACCGAGATCATATCCTCCATTATCCTGTTTCATCGTACCACGATACAAGAAACGGTCGCCACCGGTATCATCATTTCCCGTACGGCCGATAGAAAATCTAAATTTCAACTTATTGACCACCTTCTTCAATACCTCCGGATAAAAGGGTTCGTTACTGACATACCATGCCAATCCCATTGCCGGGAAAAAGCCGAAACGATATCCTTTGGCAAAGGTTTCGGAACCTGTATAACCGAAGTTTCCTTCTATAAAATAACGCCCGTCATAGCCATATGTAGCACGTCCCACAAGTCCCTGCTTTCTGTAAGGTAGAGCATTATTATGATATTGAGTCTCTTTTTGCATGTAAAGAACCATGGCAGTCACATCGTGTTTCTGCGCAAAAGTCCGGTTATAGTTGAACGAAGTCTCAAAATAAATCTTTTTATTCGAAGAGTTTTCCAGTTTCTCGGTCAATACGTCGCTGCCTTCCACTACTTTCTTAAATTGCAATCCACCGTTTTCATCACGTCCGGTCGCCAGATATTGAGTAGGTGTCTTTGTACGTTTTGCTATATATTTCATGTCTGCATCGAAACTGATCAGACCTTTCCAGTTCAGTCCTTTGGTGATAAAGTCTAATTTTTGGTCTACTTCCAGTTTCGACTGGATAGATGTTCTCCATTCTTTGGCATATCCGGAATTCATAAGTAAGTTATACGGATTCACCCGATTACCCGAAGGACGCGGATGTCCGGCAATTGTCCCGTCTGAGTATTCAGCAGGCATCAGGTAAGACGGGGTGCGGCACATCGAATTAAAAATAGTATTTGTACTTGTCCCCGGATAGTTTGTCTGCAAATATTGCCCACTTATATCTACTTTTACTAAAGTCGTTTTCGTTGCATCAAAATCGATATTACTACGTAAATTATAACGTTTTAGCCCGATATTATTGTCATACTCGTTTTTCTTACCTTCTTTAAAGATACCGTTCTCCTGATAAAACGCTCCGGAAACAAAATAACGCGCACGTTCGGAACCTCCCCTTACATTAAGAGTATAACGCATATTGTAAGTATGCTCTCTCAACATCTCCTTCAACCAGTCGGTATCGGGATAAAGATCACGATCGGCTCCCGGACCATACATGGCAATTTCTTCCGCTGTGCGTATACTGGCTGTTCCTTCATTATTTAAAGCTTCATTATACAGATCGAGTGTCTCCACCGAATTCATGAATTTAGGTAGACGAGTCGGAGTAAGCAAAGTGGACTCGGCACGAAGAGATATTTTGGGTTTCTGTGAATTTCCACGCTTAGAAGTGATCAAAATAACTCCGTTGGCACCCTCTGCCCCATATACAGCCGTCGCAGCAGCATCTTTCAGCAAAGTAAACGATTCAATCTCGTCGGGTTCGATATCTTGCATATTACGAGGCACACCATCAACTAAAACCAACGGATTCGTACCTCCCTTAAAAGAACTTACACCTCTAATCCAAAACTCAGAGTTATCATATCCCGGCTCACCCGAACGTTGAACGGCAATCAGGCCCGGCACCTGTCCGGCCAAGGAATTGGTCAAATTTCTGTTAGATGATACTGCCAGTTCTTTAGGCCCGATGGCATTAATAGAACTTACTACACTATTTTTTTTCTGTTTGCCGTAACCAATTACCACTACTTCATCCAACAATTCGGTGTTTGGAAGCATTTTTATAGCCAAAATCTTTTCACCTTTATAGGTTATCCGCTGTGGTTCGTAGCCCACATACGAAAAAAGAAGTATGTCCCCTTTTTTGGCATTTATCGAGAAATTGCCATCTACATCGGTAATAACTCCTGTAGTAGTTCCTTCCAATTTAATTTGTACTCCAATCAAGGGCTGGCCATTCTCATCCACCACAAGTCCGGCGGCATTACGGACTTGGGCAAAGGCTGAATTGAGTCCGATAGATAATAAAAACAGAACAAAGCAAATTGATCTTAATACTTTATTCTTAAACACATATTTTTCTGGTATCCCATCGATACGATTACTGCCAGTATCGGTATCATGACTAATATGAACAGTTATCGGTAAAACTGATATTAGCATAAAAGGTTTTCTCATAAGCTTAAATCTTTTTTGTTGTGTAGGTTTTAAAATTAATTTTCAAGAAAAGAGATACTATCCATCTATCGATGCATAGTTCTGTCTGGGATCGGGTCTTTCTTATGTTTTCATAGGCGTAATAAATATGGTTTATACTTCATCTATACTGAACCATGCTGATATTAATTTGCACAAAACGGCTGATTTTATCAGAGTTCCTGTAGAACTTAAGAAAAGAAAAAACCTATGAAATAAACAGGTAAACGATATAAACGAAAAGGAGAAATTGTAAAGTGTAGTTCAGAATCCTAAAGAAATATACCTATTTTCCACCCCTGGATATTTTCTATGAAAAAGTATATAATCAAAAGCTAGATGGTCAAATCATTGATAGTAAATAGTATAGAAAGCCATCTTATAGAAAGGAACTTTTAGAGTCATAATTACGATATTTTAAAAAAAGATATGCTTAAATAATTGTTTTATTAAAGTTATTAGTATATTTGCCACGAAAAAGAACCATTTATTACGAACTTTTAAAACTGTTAACTTCACAATCTAAAAGGTAGCATCTGTATGTATAATGCACAAAACTTTCCAAGTTCTACAGGAACTTTTCTCAAGTACTTTTGAATTTATTTATTTCCCAACAGAAGTGCATATTAATAACATTTTTATAGAAGATCATTGTAAAATAATTACTAAGTCAAAAGTTGTATACGGTATATCTTTGGTAGCATGAAAACAATCTGATGACATTACACTAAAATATAAATGCGAGTTAATAATTGAATTTACAACTATTAACTCGCATTATTAATTTATTTATATCAGTTGACGACTGTACCCCTTACATCCAATTCACGAATCGCAGCTACTGTACCATTACCCACCCCATCCGGAATGACCAATTTGATATAGCGTGCCGTGGATGATTTTACATAATATTTTAGTGCGGCATCCTGATTCGTAAAACCAAACTGACCGATCGATTCCCAATTCGTCCCGTCTTCACTGGCTTCAAAACGTACCACCTTTATCGGATTATTACTTCCTCGCCCACGTGGCAATAACTCTATCTGAGCTATTTTGACCCGATGATTCATATCGATAATTATTTCATAAGGTAAAGGATCAGATCCTCCCTGCCCGCGAATGCCAGAAAGTCTCGACATTTCCGTCAATTAAATGTTTGGCATGTCCATTATTGCTGCCTTCACCCGAAGCCTCCTCGGTAGTGAACGATACAATTTTCCAATCTGTTTTAGAAAGTTTATCCCCTTCTTTAATAATGCTATAAGCTGCATAAACATCCTTATCAGCCCGTATAGTAGCATCAGAAGTTACCTCTGCTATTTGCACGGGTAACATATAATTTCCCGGCAGGACATCGTCTTTCAGTTTATAAGTTGCTGTAACCTGATTTACTCCACTATGAAGAATCGGAGTTTCGGGAGCCACATAGGCATCGGACGGAAGCATGCTGAAATAAGTACCGTGAGCCGTATTATAGGCATCAATCACCGACTGGCGGCTTTCCAAGCGACAGCTGATTTCCCATTTATTGGTGAATGGGACCCCGATCTGTACAGGTAACTCCTTTACTTCTGCCAGGTTGATCTCTTCTACTCCGGCATTCATAATAGTTACAATCGGCTCTGAAACTTTAAAACCCAACAACACAACAGAACGTCCTGAAACAAAAGGCATTCCACTGGATGTAGCACGTAAAGGCAACACATATTTCAAATGATCATATCCGGAGAGCTCTTGTATCTTAGCCGGGTCGTAAGTGAGCTCACCTTTCAACAGCCATTCGTTTACGGGAATATCGACAGAACTTTTTGTTAATTGATAACAGTCAGCAGGAAGAAGTTCATATGAGGTTCCATCGGCAATATTCATTGAATCGAGCAAGGCTTTGTCCACAGAAAAACTTACTACACTGGCAGTTGACTTCAAGCCCCCCTGTTGTATCCATAAATCTGCTGTATACTTTTCGCCTACATTATAAGATTGCAATGTATTAAACCCTTCCTGAGAAACAGCCAAAACCCCATCGGCTTTGGAACTTACATCAAAACTATCATCACAACTGCTCATAGACAGTGCGACGTAAGCTAACATTCCTATGTAATTAAATCTATTCATAAGTACATCTTTTTTATTTATTCAAAAATCACCATCCCGGATTCTGTACCAGATTCTTGGTCTTTCTCATTTCGGAATCAGGCATGGGATACAGATACATTTTCCGGTTAAATACAATCTGGCTTGCTTCCACTATGCGATTGAAATCTTCTTTATCATTCGACTCACCGCGTACATTCATTCCGTGCACATAGCCATTCTGACGACCTTCCCCGTTTTTATCAGCAATCATCCATCTTCTCACATCAAAATAGCGCTGCCCCTCTGTGGCCAGTTCAATCTGGCGTTCACGTTGAATGGCAGCCCGTTGCAATTCCTGATTACCACGAATAGCCGGATTCAAAGTCTCTATATCGGGTAATCCTGCACGCTCACGCACCAGATTGAGGTATTTCAAAACTCTCGCGTCATTAGGATTGACTTCATTGGCTGCCTCAGCATACATCAAATAGAAATCTGCCAAACGGAAAATAATAGAGGGACGGAACTGGGAGGCTACTCCCGGATTAGTTAAACTGACCGAACGATTGAAACGTTTGAAAAGCATATAACCGGTCAGGGTAGCCTGTCCTTCCTGTACGCCGGAGTTACCACCATTGTAAAATAATACCTGATTACAGCTCACTGGCCATTGACGTCCATTGAAAAAGACTGTATTATAAAAACGAGGTTCACGATTGAGATAGCGATTGCTGACAGTCACATTGGTATACTTCTTAGAAAAGTTATCATTCTGATCTTTGTAAGTCCCATACCCTTCTTCCTGATAAAGTGTAGACTGCGGCAAATAGGCTGTAGCCGAAACAGGGAAACCGTCTTTCATATAAAAAGCATCGACCAGTTCCTGAGTAACTCCAGTGGAACCTAAGCCATTTTTTTCGCAACGGGGAGCAATACGACGGTCGAAAGCATCACCATTCATTCCCCCCCAATCATTATTTGCCGTAGCCCAGATAATCTCATGTGTATATTTCTGAAACAGATTATACACAGACTTATCCGGATCAATGACAGCACCGTTATCGTCTTTATACTCTTTGTATAATTCATATCTTCCGGCCTCAGCATAGTCAATAAAGTCTTTACAAGCAGCAAGAGCTTTCTCCCACTTACCGGCGTCATAATCAGGAAACAGACGGGTACCATCCGGATTTGTCACCGACAGAGCTTCGCGGTATCCACCGTTTAAAAGAGGACTTGCAGCATACAACCACAATTTTGCCCGAACAGCCAAAGCAACTCCTTTAGTCGGCCAGGCACGATAGTCCTTATCTTCAAAAATAGGCTCCTGAGTCAATTCAGAAGCAACAGCTGTGAGCTCGGAATCAATATACTCTATTACTTCATCTACTGTATTCCGGGGTACATCCTGATCCTCAGTCGCATTGTATATTTTGTCCTTTACCAAGATGATCGGACCGTATTGTTCAAACAACAAATAGTGATAAAATGCCCGCATAAAACGCACATTGGCTTTCATCTGTGTCAGCTCGTCTTCCAACAACTGGTCTCCTTGGGTTCCCGTAGTCATTATCGGATGTGCTTTCTGCAAAAAAATATTAGCCTGACGAATGTATTTGTAACAGTCACCATAACGATGAAAACCCATGTTGGCAGCATTTCTATCCGAATTATTGTATTTGGAAGAGTTTCCATACCCAACGACCAGCTCATCACACATACCCGTCCAGGGATTTTTGAAAGCTCCCACATTCACGCTGTTAATCCCTGAATAATCGGGGATACCGGCAAAAACATTGGCATACCATCTCTTTGTATACGATACATTATCAAACACCTGTTCGGTATTCTGCAAACCTCCTGCAAGTTGATCGGAAACTCCCAAATAGTCGCAAGAACTAACAAAGCACAATAGCGCTATCAACAAAGTGTATATAGAATTTTGCTTTTTCATCTTTCTATTTATTAATCAATTTTGTCTTTTTAGAATGTAAAGTCTAAACCGAGAGTGAAAGTACGGGGCAAAGGATAATTCAAACCCGCATTGGCATTACCGGCTTCCGGATCGAAATATTTAATGTCATCCCACACAGCAAGGTTATATCCCATAATATAAATACGGGCAGCCTCAAAACCAATCTTATCCATAAATTTCTTAGGAAGCTGATAACCGAACTCTATATTTTTCAGTCGTAAGAAGGAACCATTACGCAACCACCAAGTGCTTGCCACCCGATTATTGGCATTATTGGCATTGTTCTTATGCAAACGCGGAATAATAACATCCTGACTGGGATTGTTTTCAGTCCAGCGGTCTAAAGCAAACGTGCGATAATTGGACTGGTCGACGCCCCAAGAGAACGGATACCACCCTTCGGAAGTGGCTCCTCCCAGAAGAACAGATGTATTGCCTGCTCCTTGAAAAAAGATACTCGCATAGAAGCCTTTGTACTCAGCGTTAAGACCAAATCCATAAATAATTTCAGGAGTACTCGGATTACCCACTCCTCTTACCTGATCATAAGAGTCAATCACGCCATCACCATTTACATCGACATATTTGATATCACCCGGGCCAATCAGTCCTCCTAAAGTAGGACGTGGAAGTTCCGAACGGAGTTTATAGGTTTTCAATCCGTTAGCATTGGTACTGACTATAAAATCGTCTTCTGTATAAAGGCGGTCGGCTATATAAAGAGTATTCTCACTAACTCTTGTACCGGTAACAGCTTGATATCCATACTTCTGAGGTAGTTCATCATATTCAAGAATTTTATTCCGGGTAAAAGTAAAGGTTCCCCGAGCACTAAGTTTCAGTTTACCTATCTGTTGATTGAGATTCATCGACATATCTATACCCTGATTACGTACTTTACCAAAATTCTGCCACGGGTCTTGACGAAGCCCGCCCAATTGTGGAACAGTACGACGCTGTAACAAAATATCCCTACGCTCAGAACGGAAATAATCGAAGATAATATCGATGCGGTTATCAAACAGTCCCAGATCGAAACCATAATTCTGCTTGTCCTCAATTTCCCAAGCCAGATAAGGAGCGGCGAAACGTCCTTCAACAATTCCGTTACCAATTCCGTTAGTTCCGCCCGTATCACCGATACCCTGCGTAAATCCGCCGGCATTGGTAGTAAAAGTGGGACGATACAAAAAACGTTCCTGTCCGGTTTTATCGTTACCAGTCCGCCCGACAGACGCTCTTAGCTTTAGTTTATTTACCACTTTTTTTATTGCTTCCGGATAAAATGATTCATTGGAAAGGTAATAAGCAGCACCTATTGCCGGAAAAAAGCCAAAACGATTGCCTTCAGCAAATGCCTCAGAACCGGTATAACCAAAATTACCTTCAATAAAGTAACGCCCATCATAGCCATATGTAGCACGTCCTACGAATCCTTGCTTACGGAATGGAAGGGGAACATTATGCTGTTGCGTTTCTTTTTGCATATATAGTAACATTGCTCCCACATCATGCTTTCCAAATGTACGCTTATAGTTGATAGATGCATCGATATAAATTTTCTTGGTAGCAGATGTCGCACTGTTTTTTGGATCTTGAATATCCGGATTACCCGATACTACTGTGGAAAAAATCAGCTGCCCTAATTCATCACGGCCTGTGGCATGATATCGTGTCGGATTATACTCGCGACGAATAATCATCTCACTATCGTAGTCATAACTTACATTTAAGTTTGCAGACAAACCTTTAGTAATAAAATCAAGTTTCTGGTTGACATTTACTTTCGATTGTATACCTGTCCTATATTCTTTGGCATACCCGGAATTCATTAATAAGTTATAAGGGTTACGCATGTTCGCATCTCTTTCCTGGGCATACGTGGCTACGGTACCATCACTGTACACTGCGGGGAAAGCATAAGGAGGCGTGATTAACATAGAACGGAAAATGGTGGAAGTACCCGTTCCCGGATAATTATTAATAAGGTATTGCATAGCGAGATCTACCCCTACAGTAGTGGTGGAAGATACAGCCATATCGATATTCGAACGCAAGTTAAAACGGTCTATACCAATATTGGTATCATAAATCCCATTCGGCCTGTTCTTGAATAATCCGCTTTCGTTATAATAGGCTCCCGACACAAAATACTTGGCTTTCTCAGTACCGCCGCGTACATTGAGTGTATAGCGATGACTAAAGGTGTTCTTCCGGAGAAGTTCGTCAATCCAATTGGTATTGGGATACAAATCCGGATCGTCGTTGTTACGGTAATGGGCTATCAGTTCATCTGAAAACTGCGGTCCTTCACCATCATTACGCAATGCCTCATTATATAAACTAAGATAATCGGCAGAACCTACAAACTCAGGAAGGCGGGTAGGTGATGAAATGGTGTGTTCGGTCTTAAAAGATATTTTAGCTTTTTCAACACGGCCACGTTTAGTAGTCACCAATACTACACCGTTAGCTCCTTCTGCGCCGTAAATAGCAGTAGCAGCTGCATCTTTCAGAACAGAAAATGTTTCTATTTCATCCGGTTCAATATCGCTCATATTTCTCGGCACTCCGTCGACAAGTACGAGCGGAGAAGTTCCCCCGGCAAAAGTACTGACTCCACGAATCCAGAATTCAGCATTGTCATAACCGGGTTCTCCAGAACGTTGTACGGCGATCAGACCTGCTACCTGACCGGCAAGACTATTATTAAGGCTGCGGGAAGGAACAACAATATCTTTGGGCTTGATAGAACTCATGGAGACCACCACACTTTCCTTCTTCTGCTTACCGTAACCAACTATCACTACTTCATCGAGTGCTTTTGAGTCCTCATGCAAAACAACGTTGATATTACGACGTCCCTTTACTTTGATTTCTTCGGTATTATATCCCAAATATGAAACCAATAAAATGACATCGTCCGAGGGAAGCATCACTTCATAACGTCCTTCCATATTGGTAATGGCACCTATGGTAGGATTCCCTTTTACGACAACGTTAGCACCGATGATAGACTCACCTTTTGCATCAGTAACAACCCCGGTTACTTTAATTTTGTTTTTTTGCTGTGAAACCGAAGGTGTCGCAGAAGTCTCTTTTTTATAAATGATTATTTGACGGTCTTTAATGGTGAAACCATTATCGGTATGTGCCAGTAACTGCTCCAGTATTTTATCAACAGACTGGTTAACCACATTTACACTAACCTTCCGGTTTAAGTCAATAACACCGTCTCTATAAAAGATTATAAACTCACTATTCTTCTCTATTTCTTTAAAAACCTGTAATACGGTTTTCTCGGCAGATTGCATAGTAAAGACTTTGGTTTGAGAGTAAACACTTGAAGCATAAGCCATTTCGAATGCAAAAGTGAATAACAAAAACAAAAAAATACTTTTTATTGATAATAAAGTTCTTACTTTAGTCCTATCGGGACTAAAAATTCCATGATTATTCATACATTTGTACGATTTGATTAACAAATTTGTTTTTACGTAGTTTAATCTAATCAGGGGTTGGATGATATGAGGGTATTATCCAACCCTTTCTTTTAAAATTTAAGGTCCTTGTTTCATAGTATTAAAAATCACTTGGTTAATAAAAAATAATTATCTCTGGTCTCTATTTGTGCAGGTATAGTTTTACTTAATACTTCCAGAACATCCCGTAAATCGTCTCGTAAATCGAGCTTACCACTACAAGTCAATCCTATCAATCCGGAATCAGGTATGACACGCTTTCCATAATATCGAGATAGCTTTTCGGTTATGATTTCAATCTTCTCATGGTTGAAACAATAATAACCATCCACCCAACTTATATATTCAGACACATCTACTGTATTTACCCGTAGCCCGTCGTCTTGTCCGTCATAAGTCAACATATCATTGGGCTTCAGAACTTTTTTAGGATATTTATATGTATCCACTTCTACTTTACCTGATACTAGAACCACCGATTGATTTTTTGTAAAATCGTAAGCACTTACATTAAATTCCGTACCCAACACTTCTACTTCCATGCGATTGGTTTTCACAACGAAAGGATGCTTTTTATCAGGAGATACTTGAAGATAGACTTCTCCATTCACATAAATTTCCCGCTTATGTCCCGAAAACTCTGACGGGTATACTATACGGGTATTGGCATTTACGGCTACTCGGGTACCATCGGAGAAAGTTATGAAAGAACGTTTCCCCGAAGGAACAATTAATTGATTGTAACCGGTTTCATTTTCTTCGTCCAATTGGGTCTTTCCGGAACTAATAGCTATCTTACCACCTTCCTTGTAGTGCAACCTGCTTTCTTTCCCATCCATAACCAACTTACGTCCTTCCGATAAAATCAGCTGTATGTCATTACTGCTATCCGGCTCGGAAATACCGGCCAAACTGTAACAAAAACTTTCTTCATAAAATGAAATAAGTGAAAAAACAAAGTAACTGCTCAATGCCAACACTGATATGCAAGCAGCAATCCCGGCCACACGTAAGAAAAGCAACTGTTTTTTTCTTTTCACTCTTTTTTCCATCGCTACCTGCCGGCTAATTCGCTCCCAAAGTGTCCCCACTTCATCGTCTGTCATCCGTTTTTGAGGGCTTTCCGCCACAGCCATTAAAAAGCTTCGGGCCATACGTAATTCTCCGGCAAAAGTTTCATTTTCCTTTTCCAGTTGTGACCAGAACTTTTCACTTTGCTCCGTAGGGTGTTGCATCGAATCCAGGAAAGTCCCGTCATTCAACAAATCGGCAGCAGTATAATGTATATAGTGATTTTTCTCCATTTTCTTCTTTTCATAAAAAGACAAACAGAGTTTCGAAATCTACTCAGTGTAAATGGATTTTTTTTATTACTTTTTTATTATCTACTGATAAACAGAATATTAAAATAGAAAAAAGAATGGTAATATACCATACATTTCACGTAATCTGGAGAGAGAACGCTGAAGTAAATTATAGGCTGACTGATAATTAAGCCCCATCAATTCACAAATGGCACTGTAATCTAATCCTTCAAAAAAACGATAGTAAATAATCTCTCGCTGTCTGGGAGAGAGTGTATTTAGCAAATGAGCAACAGTATGCTTCTGAGAGGTTTCATCTTCTGTCTCAATCAGTTTTTCTTCAACCGACAAATCGAATTCATAATTGATATTGGAGATATAAGTGTCATGCAAATTCCCTTTATTGAAAACATTAAAAATAGAATTTCTTAATGAAGACATTAAGTAGATTTTAACATTATCCGGAGGAGAAGAGTACCTATCCTTCTGCCTATAAACATTCACAAAAACATCTTGAACACAATCTTTCACCATCTCTGTATCCGTCGTAAAACGGCATCCGTACTGATAGAGTTGCTGAACATACCGGGAATATAGCCATGCATAGGCATCATCATCTCCTTTCAGAAACGACTGCCATTTTATCTTACTACTTTCAATAAGTTCATCATTATACATATTGCACGGCTTCTAACAATATCAGTTGCGCAAAATAAATAAAAAATCATCAAATGTAGTTAATGCAGCTCTCTTTTTAATTATAAAGTTCCTTTATAGTTGCTAATTTCCTCTATCGGAATAATTAGAGAGCGGACTATGTTTGATGCCAATTACAATAAGATTCATCTTCCACGGATAAAGGAAAACTCGAGAGAACAACTCTTTCCTGAATTTTATTGTTATATTTGCATATACTAAATTTTAAAGCCTTATTCAATATGTTCAATTCATTTGGCAATATTTTCAGACTAACCAGCTTTGGCGAATCCCATGGTAAAGGAATCGGAGGAGTGATCGATGGATTTCCAGCAGGTATCGTCATCGATGAGGAGTTTGTTCAGCAGGAACTAAACCGCCGTCGTCCGGGACAATCGGTAATTACTACCTCCCGAAAAGAAGCTGATAAAGTAGAATTCCTTTCAGGCATTTTCGAAGGAAAGTCTACCGGATGCCCTATCGGGTTTATCGTATGGAACGAAAACCAACATTCTAATGACTACAATAACCTGGAGAAAGTATACCGCCCGTCACACGCCGACTACACATACACCGTAAAGTATGGAATCCGCGATCACCGTGGCGGTGGTCGTTCTTCGGCACGTGAAACCATTTCAAGGGTAGTAGGCGGTGCATTGGCCAAATTAGCATTACGCCAATTGGGTATTCACATCACGGCATATACTTCACAGGTAGGTCCTATAAAACTGGAAGGCAATTACACGGATTACGATCTGGACTTGATCGAAACCAACCCGGTGCGCTGTCCCGATCCGGAGAAAGCAAAAGAAATGCAAGACCTGATTTACAAAATCAAAGGAGAAGGAGATACCATTGGCGGTGTACTGACTTGTGTCATCAAAGGTTGTCCTATCGGACTTGGGCAACCCGTATACGGCAAGCTCCATGCTGCATTGGGCAATGCTATGCTAAGCATCAATGCCGCAAAGGCTTTTGAATATGGAGACGGATTCAAGGGGCTCAAACAAAAGGGATCGGAACAAAATGACGTATTCTACAACAATAATGGCCGGATTGAAACACGTACCAACCACTCCGGAGGTATACAGGGAGGAATCAGCAACGGACAGGACATCTTTTTCAGGGTAGCGTTTAAACCGGTGGCTACTGTTTTGATGGAGCAGGAAACTGTAAACATAGACGGTATTGATACAACACTAAAGGCCCGGGGACGCCATGACCCGTGTGTATTGCCACGTGCAGTGCCTATTGTGGAAGCTATGGCAGCAATGACCATACTCGACTATTATTTATTAGATAGAATGACACAACTTTAACAACTATTGAACGTGAACGAAATTCAGAAATACATTGCAGAGAATGAATCGACGATGATGGAAGACTTGTTCAGCCTCATCCGTATTCCCAGTATCAGTGCATTGCCGGAACACCATGATGATATGCTGGCATGCGCACAACGCTGGACACAATTGCTACTCAAGGCCGGAGCAGACGAAGCCATCGTTATGCCTTCGAAAGGTAATCCGATTGTATTTGGGCAAAAGATAGTGGATCCGAATGCTAAAACAGTGTTGATATACGCTCATTATGACGTGATGCCTGCCGAGCCTCTCGATCTGTGGAAGAGCCAACCGTTCGAACCGGAAATACGTGACGGACATATTTGGGCGCGCGGAGCCGACGATGATAAGGGACAAGCATTTATCCAGGTGAAAGCATTTGAATATCTCGTAAAATACAACCTGCTGGAGAATAACGTAAAGTTTATCTTTGAGGGAGAAGAAGAGATTGGTTCACCAAGCCTGGAAGCTTTCTGTGAAGAGCATAAAGAATTACTAAAAGCCGATGTTATCTTGGTATCAGATACCAGTATGTTGGGGGCCGACCTTCCTTCACTAACCACCGGACTGCGTGGTCTGGCTTACTGGGAAATCGAAATAACAGGTCCTAACCGTGACCTCCATTCGGGACACTTTGGTGGAGCGGTAGCCAATCCGATCAACGTACTTTGTGGTATGTTAAGTAAGGTAATTGATACCGACGGACGTATCACAATACCCGGATTCTATGATGCTGTAGAAGAAGTTCCACAAGCAGAACGAGAAATGATTGCCCACATCCCTTTTAATGAAGAAAAATATAAGGAAGCCATCGGAGTAAAAAAACTTTTCGGTGAGAAAGGATACAGCACTCTCGAAAGAAACAGTTGCAGGCCTTCATTCGACATTTGTGGTATTTGGGGAGGTTACACCGGGGAAGGTTCTAAAACAGTACTCCCTTCCAAAGCCTATGCCAAAGTATCATGCCGCCTGGTTCCCCATCAAGATCATCATGTGATCTCAAAACTTTTTGCTGACTACATCCGGCAGATCGCTCCTGCTACGGTAGAAGTAAAAGTGACTGCCATGCATGGAGGCCAGGGATATGTATGTCCCATATCACTGCCTGCTTATCAGGCAGCGGAAAAAGGATTTGAAATTGCTTTCGGGAAAAAGCCATTGGCAGTACGCCGAGGAGGAAGTATACCTATTATATCAACTTTCGAACAGGTGTTAGGTATAAAAACTGTATTAATGGGATTTGGCCTAGAATCGGATGCGATCCATTCTCCTAACGAAAACTTCTCTTTGGATATATTCAGAAAAGGAATTGAAGCTGTAGTAGAATTCCATCTGATATATGGAAAGAAATAATATATCCACTGCGGATAACACAGATTAATACAGAATTTTTTAGTTGAATTCTGTATTAATCTGTATCTGCCTCGGTAGACATTTTTATTGGGGTAATTCAAACATAAATGTAAACGATCTACTGTCTTTGAAATCTTTCACTACATCTCCTGCATAAACCTCTCCGTGAGTCAAAGACAATTTCTTAATACTTGCATTCGGACTAAAATCGACTTTATGTAAATCTATCCAGAAAAGGTTAGGAGTTAAAGTAGACTCAAAATAGTATACCCGATTTTTTTGATCGGAAACCGAACGCCAACGAGTGGAAGAAATGTAAGGCTTATCCGGAGTCGTAATTCCAAAAGGAACAGAAACATTACGCATGACGCTCAACACACTCGGTACGGCAATTTTTGCATCCGAAGTCTGCGGAATAGCATGAATATAGAAAGAAGCGCGTACAAAACGATCACTTGAACGATTAGTGCCCGGCAGCATATTTAAACCACCTACTTCCTTCCAATAATCATTCACAGCCAACTGTAGATCATAACGGGGTGAATTAGTCATCACCTGATACTCCTTACCTTCATGAATAATCAGATTTCCATCGATATATTCCAAAACAGCGGAATTACCCGTTTCATCAGTGATAGCCATGTGCAATGTAGATGCCGAACCATTAGGCATATCCGGAGCATCAATACGGAAAGTCTGTTTCTTCAACTCTTCTACAGCCTCACTTACCGTAGCAAAATTATCCAGCACATACTGTGTCCAAATGCTGATACCCATAACAGGACGAGTATCATTAGGACGGACATAAATAGATTCCGGCAAGAATAACAAGCTGGCAACCAGTCCTTTTTCGTTCATGCCGTCACAAGTACCGATATCATATCCGGTTGCTACAATGCTACCGTACTTCGAAATCCACTCTACCGTATTTCCTTTATTATATCCGGCCCGTTTGATACCGCGAGGGAAAAGATACAGGTTAGACTGAATATCCTCTTTCCAATCCATTGTACGCCCGGTGATTACCATATTGTCCGGACCAATATATACTGCACGCGTACATGCTTTTACCGGTTGTCCACTCCAGATAAAATTTACAGCTATGACAATCAATGTTGCCATCATTATTTTTCTTCTCATACTCTTTATATTAAAATGGTTTTGTTATCTGCATTTAGATAACAAAACCATAGAGTATTAGTTTTATTCAAAGGCGGGTACTTCCGAAATACTTCCGTATCTATGATATTCAAAGGCAATACTTTGCTCCTTAATATAATTATCAGCTCTACCCTTCCGTTTTTCACCGGAGGCGCCGCTGCAATATGTTTGTCAGCCTGTGCAGCCGCCTTATATATTTTCATCGGTATCTCAAGGGAACAAGTACGGTACTAACCATGATTCTCCCGGTTCCAATGTCAATGCCCGCAGTAATTTTTCATTTTTTATTCGTTATCATTGGCCCCACTACATTACCCGGATTCCAAACACTCCCCGCTTTCATGCTGGAAGCCACATCAATCAGTTTCTTTTGGAAGTTCTTATCTTCATATACCGAACGCTCAACCAACAACGAACAGGCAGAACACTTCTGTCCCGCATTACCAAAAACTGATATGACAATATTCATAATAGTATGATCACGATCCCCCGAGGCAGTCAGAATAATGACATTCTTCCCTCCGGTCTCTGCCGAAAGCGGAGTAGCCGGAATAGCTTTTGCTATGCTACGGGCCGTATCCGTTCCACCAGTCAAGATAATATGTTTCACCTTACAATCACAAAAACATCGTAGGGCTGAACATAACGGCACGATAGCTATGCAAAGTCTGCAATGCCTGCTGTGAAAACCGATCAAAAAGAAGATGTCGGTTCATAATAACATATTTAAGGAGATGTGTATCTGCAAATGCATAGATATTTCACCAATAATCAATCATCTTTTTGATGTTTTTCCAGAAGTCGGAAATTACATTCCTTTTTTGATACCCGATTTAATCAACCATACATTCACCGGATAGGACACCATGAATCCCAAAAGCATGGCAATCTGCATCATAAACCAGAATGTCCAGGATGTTTTTTCCAGAGATTCATCTTTAAAAAGTATAAAAGTAGCAACAGCCATCCAGCTATACATCCCTACCTGCCAAGCTAATAATGAAAAAAAATCGGCCTTAAAGGCACGAGAAACAGCTTCACGAAAAGAGATAGCTTCCATTTCGCGAATTGCAATAAATTGAAAGAAAACACCGAGAATCAATGCCAATACAAAATCGAGTGCCCAGCTACCTGCTATTAAACTTCCTCCTATCTGCAAAGGTACCCAGTATGTAAACCATTCTCCGATAATATCCGCCAAAGTGCAACCGGCTCCACAATGAAGTGCCGACAAAGTGATAGACTGCCATTGTGGACGTACTTCAGACATATCCATCTCCATCGATATCTTCATATCCATTTTCATATTCTCCATAGGTACTGTTGCCACCATATTATCTTTTCGGACACCAAAAGTATAATAAGCAAACAAAGCGAAATAATGGCCCCACAATCCGGTAAGTACCCACACTATATTCATTATTTTCATGGATTGCCTGTGAAATATTACATTAATTGCCAGAATAAGGGCTATGATAAGACCGGCGCATACAAAAAAACAAGATACCGCGTTGAAAAACATTGTATTCATAAGGCTCGTTATTAATTGATAAGTGGTATTAATAACGAGCTTTTTATAAAATAGTTCAGTTAAAATTATGTATTAACAAAACAGAAGCCCTATTCGAACGCTTTCCGATAAGTGCATCCATTTTTCCATTCGGAACAGCCATAAGCAGTTTTACCCTTGATTATCATTCCCTTTCCGCAAACCGGACAAAGTTTCCCTACCAAAGAATCTGTTTCTTTTAAGGCATCCGCCCGAACAGATTGACCGGTAGAAGACACATCGACTGTTGCAGGCTCCGATTTACCTTTCTTTTCCTTCGGAGTAGCAGATTTCCGTTCCCGTCTTTTCGGTTCTTTCTTTTTCTTTTCTTCTTCTACCGCTGTAGCCTCCTGAATGGTGATACGACGGTTCGTATTATCAGATAGCACACTATTTACTATCTCAGACACCATTTGCTTCAATTCTTCCAGGAATTGACGAGCATCGTAAGTTTTCTTTTCTATCTCACGCAATTTCTTTTCCCAGATACCCGTCAGTTCAGCCGACTTCAGCAACTCTTCATGAATCAACTGAATCAATTCCACTCCGGTAGGGGTAGCTATCAGATTCTTCTTTTCCTTACGGATATAGTTACGTTTAAAGAGAGTTTCGATAATAGCTGCACGAGTAGAAGGACGGCCGATACCATTTTCTTTCAATGCATCCCGAAGTTCATCATTATCCACCAGCTTACCGGCTGTTTCCATCGCACGAAGCAGGGTAGCTTCCGTATAGGGTTTAGGCGGCTGAGTCCATTTTTCATTCAAATCCGGTATATGCGGACCACTTTCCCCTTTCACGAAAGCAGGAAGCACGTTTTCATCTTCACCTTCTTTTTCTTCATTCGGATCTTTTACGTCTTTGGCAAATACTACCCGCCATCCCGGTTCCAGAATCTGCTTACCGGTTACCTTGAACTCGATACTATCAACCTCTCCCATCACTGTTGTAGTAGAAACTTTGCAATCAGGATAAAAAACCGCTATAAACCGGCGAGCTATCAAATCAAATACCCTACGCTCCATATCCGTCAGGTTTTGCGGATGAACTCCTGTAGGAATAATGGCATGGTGATCGGTTACTTTCGAACTATCAAAAACCTTTTTCGACTTAGGCAATGAAGCTCCTGCCAACGGCGTAGTAAGTACTTCATAATCTTTCAGTCCTTTCAGGATATTCGGACACTTAGGATAAATATCGTCACTCAGGAAAGTAGTATCTACACGTGGATAGGTAGTCACTTTCTTTTCATAAAGAGATTGGATAAGTTTCAGAGTTTCATCGGCAGAATAGGCAAACTTCTTATTGCATTCCACTTGAAGAGAAGTCAAGTCGAACAGACGGGGAGCATACTCCTTTCCGTCTTTTTTAGCCACAGAAGTCACGACAAAAGGCAGATCTTTAATGCGTTCCACCAATGCCATCCCCTCTTCACGATTAGCTATCGGATCAATGCCCCGGTTCTCTGTTTTCTTAGCCTTACCACCGGACTTTTCTTCTTCAGCCGCCAGCTCTTCATCACTTTTACGAATAAGGGCCGAGAAAGTTGTATCACGATATATGGTTTTCAGTTCCCAATATTGTTTAGGCTGAAAATTTTCAATATCCAGTTGCCTGTTGACGATCAGTGCGAGTGTAGGGGTCTGTACTCGTCCGATCGAAAGCACTTGCCGATTCTGCCCATATTTTACAGTATAGAGCCTCGTGGCATTCATCCCCAGCAACCAGTCACCAATAGCCCGGGACATCCCCGCCTCATAAAGTGGTTGAAAATCCTTCTGATCTTTTAGTTTCGCAAATCCTTCTTTAATAGCTTCTTCTGTCAGTGAAGAGATCCACAAACGTTTTACCGGACACCGCGCTCCGGCTTTCTGCATCACCCACCGCTGAATCAGTTCTCCCTCTTGACCGGCATCACCGCAGTTTATTATCTCATCAGCCTTTTGCATCAATCCCTCAATAATATGGAATTGTTTCTCGTAAGTAGGATTCTCTATCAGTTTGATGCCAAAACGTGGAGGAATCATAGGCAGGCTGCCCAGGCTCCATGACTTCCAGCCGGGAGTATATTCGTGAGGTTCTTTCAGGGTACAAAGATGACCGAATGTCCAGGTAACCTGGT
The DNA here is from genome assembly GCF_000159855.2 of Bacteroides sp. 3_2_5. Taxonomy (NCBI): domain Bacteria; kingdom Pseudomonadati; phylum Bacteroidota; class Bacteroidia; order Bacteroidales; family Bacteroidaceae; genus Bacteroides; species Bacteroides sp. 3_2_5. The sequence continues at coordinate 394,845 of NZ_JH636043.1, forward strand.
ATCCGTTTCCTTCAATATACCCTTCTTTCCTTTCGCGGGCTCCTAAAATATCAGCAATATCACGTGCCACAGAGGGCTTTTCGGCTATGCAAACTATCATTTGTTTTTCTTATTATAATGAGAATTGAGCAGACAAAGGTACAAAAAAATAGGAAGGGAGAAGTAGTAATCCGTCTCCATTTATTTTGTAGCTTTGCTTCGTATAATCTTTAAAATCCGAAAAAACATGAAAAGCTACAAATTATTATTGGCATTTACCTTATTCCTTGCATTTGCTTTCAATATGAAAGCACAATACGTTCACGAACGTTCCGACCAATATACGCCTCCTGAAGATAGTCTGGTAATACAAAAACTACATCACTGGCAGGACCAGAAATTTGGAATGCTGATTCACTGGGGTTTATATTCCGTTGCAGGAATCGTAGAATCATGGTCTATCTGTTCGGAAGAGGCAGATTGGATTCCACGCGACAGCACTATGGCCTATGAAGACTACAAAAAATGGTATTGGGGGCTGAAAGATTCATTCAATCCTACCCGTTTCGATCCGGAGCAATGGGCACAAGCGGCGAAGTCAGCAGGTATGCGCTATGCAATATTTACAACTAAGCACCACGACGGATTCAATATGTTCAATACGGCTTTCTCCGATTTTTCAATAGCCAAAGGCTCCTTCCAAACAGATCCCCGGGCAGACGTTGCCAAATACGTGTTTGAGGCTTTCCGTAACAATGATTTAATGGTAGGAGCCTATTTTTCTAAACCGGACTGGCATTCGGAATATTATTGGTGGCCGCGCTACGCCACTCCCCGACGTACACAAAATTACAACATTGACAAGAATCCCTGGCGTTGGAATCAGTTCAAAGAGTTCACTTACAATCAAATCGGAGAGTTAATGCATAACTACGGTCCGATCGACATTTTATGGTTAGACGGCGGATGGGTAAACAATCCCGGAACGAAGTCAGTTTTAGACATGGACCGTATTTCACAAATGGCACGACAGGCACAACCGGGTATTTTATTCGTAGACCGTACCATCCATGGCAAATATGAAAACTATCAGACCCCGGAACAGCAAATTCCGGACAAACAACTCCCCTACCCGTGGGAAACTTGTATGACACTGGGAGTAGACTGGGGATATACTCCGCATGCAGTATTCAAATCACCAGTTACAGTAATAGCAAAACTAATGGAAATCGTAGCAAAAGGAGGAAGTTTATTACTTGGTGTAGGTCCTACCCCCGAAGGGATATTACAGGATGAGATTGTCAGCCGTCTGCAAACCATAGGAGGATGGATGAAGAAGAATGGTACGGCTATCTACAACACTGTTACAACACCCCAATATTATAGTGAAGGTATCTGGTTTACCATGAATAAAGATGGAAAAACGATGTATGCATTATATAGTAATCCGGAAACTGAAAAGTTTCCCGACTATATAGAATGGGAAAACAATATCCCTGCAAAAAGAAGTGCCATCTATTGTTTACAGAACGGGAAAAAAGTAAAATGGGAAATAAAGAATAACCGAGTACGTGTCTACCTGCCTCAAAACCTAAAGACAGAAGTTAATGCACTCGCATTCTCTTTTGCCAGACAAGCTATTCAATAAAGCGCAAAGGACAAACATCCGATAATAAGCCAACGGATAGAACCCAAAAGAGGCGAAGTATTTTTCATACTTCGCCTCTTTATTGTCATTCTTTAAAGATGGTCTTTAATCCTCATCCATCAGGATTTCCAGAATCTGACAAGCAGCCTTGGCCACCGGAGTACCCGGACCAAAAATAGCAGCCACACCAGCTTTATACAAGAAATCGTAATCCTGAGCAGGTATTACACCACCGGCAATTACTACGATATCTTCACGTCCCAGTTTTTTCAGTTCTTCAATAATCTGCGGAACCAAGGTCTTGTGTCCGGCAGCTAACGAAGAAACTCCCACTACGTGAACATCATTCTCTACCGCCTCACGAGCTGCTTCGGCAGGAGTCTGGAACAACGGTCCCATATCCACGTCGAAGCCACAATCGGCATATCCGGTAGCTACTACTTTGGCACCACGATCGTGACCGTCCTGGCCCATCTTTGCAACCATAATACGGGGTTGACGTCCCTCTTTCTTTGCAAACTTCTCAGTGAGTTCGCAAGCGCGCTTAAAGTCAGCGTCGCCTTTGCTTTCTGATGAATACACGCCTGATATAGTTCTGATTATTGCTTTATAACGTCCTACTATTTGTTCGCAAGCATACGAGATTTCACCCAATGTAGCACGAACACGGGCAGCTTCTACCGCCAACTCGAGCAAATTGCCCTTACCGGTTTTCACACATTCAGTGATAGCGGCCAGTGCCTTGTCCACTTCGGCCTGATTACGACCTTCTTTCAAACGTTTCAGGTTCTCGATCTGCTCTTTACGAACAGCAGTATTGTCTACTTCAAGAATATCAATCGGATCTTCTTTTTCAAGACGATACTTATTTACACCGACAATGGTCTGCGATCCGCTGTCGATACGTGCTTGTGCACGGGCAGCCGCTTCTTCGATACGCATTTTCGGAATACCGGTCTCGATAGCCTTTGCCATACCTCCCAACTTCTCGATTTCCTGAATATGCTCCCAAGCACTGTGAGCCAATTCATTGGTCAGAGATTCCACATAATAAGATCCACCCCACGGGTCAACGTTCTTGCAGATATAAGTCTCTTCCTGAATATAGATCTGAGTATTACGGGCAATACGTGCAGAAAAGTCTGTCGGCAAAGCAATAGCTTCATCGAGAGCATTGGTATGCAACGACTGGGTATGTCCCAGTGCAGCAGCCATGGCTTCGATACAAGTACGTCCCACATTGTTGAACGGATCTTGTTCTGTCAATGACCAACCGGAAGTCTGAGAGTGCGTACGCAGTGCTAGAGATTTCGGGTTCTTCGGATTGAATTGCTTCACAATCTTCGCCCATAACATACGTGCTGCACGCATTTTGGCAATTTCCATAAAGTGATTCGTTCCAATGGCCCAGAAGAAAGAGAGACGCGGAGCAAAAGCATCAATATCGATACCTGCGGCAACACCTGCACGGAGATATTCCAAACCGTCAGCCAATGTGTAAGCCAATTCGATATCGGCTGTCGCACCAGCCTCCTGCATATGATAACCGGAGATAGAGATAGAGTTGAACTTCGGCATCTTCTGTGAGGTATATTCAAAAATATCAGAGATGATTTTCATTGAGAATGCAGGTGGATAAATATAAGTATTACGCACCATAAATTCTTTCAAAATATCATTCTGGATCGTACCGGCCATCTCCTCGAGTTTAGCTCCTTGTTCCAGTCCGGCATTGATATAGAATGCCATGATCGGGAGTACAGCACCGTTCATAGTCATAGATACGGACATCTTGTTCAAAGGGATACCATCAAACAAGACTTTCATATTCTCGAGTGAACAGATGGATACACCGGCCTTACCCACATCACCTACCACACGTTCGTGGTCGGGGTCATAGCCGCGGTGTGTAGCCAAGTCGAACGCAACCGACAGACCTTTCTGTCCGGAAGCCAAGTTACGGCGATAGAAAGCATTTGACTCTTCAGCTGTAGAGAATCCGGCATACTGGCGGATAGTCCAGGGACGAAGAGTATACATCACTGAATACGGACCACGCAAATAGGGAGGAAGACCGGCAGCATAGTCCAGGTGTTCCATTCCTTCAAGGTCTTCTTTGGTATAAACAGGCTTTACGCAGATGTGTTCCGGAGTCTTCCAGTTGGCTTCGATTCCGTTAGCCTTTTGCCATTCCGCACCGTTAGCGGGCTGGAATGCTGCGTAGATATCTAAGTTTTTAAAATCTTTTCTCATCTTACTTCAATAATTTAGCGTTGAACTCTTTAAGTGTTTCCAGTACATTGACACGTACATGGATGAAGTTCTCGATACCGGCAGCTTTCAGCTCTTCGGCACATTCCGGATTTCCGGCAATGATGAACATGGCACGACCGTTCAAGGCCCGGAAGGCCGGAATAGCGTACTCTGCATATTCGTCATCGCTTGAGCAAAGCACCACAATATCAGCTTTGGCAGCCATCGCTGCTTCCACGCCTGCTTCAACCGTTTCAAAACCAAGATTATCAATCACCTCATATCCGGCACAAGCCAGGAAGTTACAGGAGTATTGTGCACGTGCCTGACGCATAGCCAGATTACCGATTGTCAGCATAAAGGCCTTCGGACGTTTGCCGCTGGCTTCCGTTTCCAGGCGTAATGCCTCAAATTGACTTGCAGCACGATCGAAGTTCAATGTAGCAACATCTTTTTCGCAAGTATCGTGCCCGCCACAACAACAGGTCGCTTCTACCGGTTTCTTATCACCGGCTTTTTCATTGAAATTAGGGAACTGGTTAGTACCCAACAGGACTTCACGACGCTGAGCCACCGCTTTATGGCGCGCTTTGTTACTTTCGTTTACAGCCGCCTGAACAGTACCGGCTTTCAAAGCAGCATAGAAGCCGCCTTCTTCTTCAACGGCAAGGAAGATTTCCCATGCCTGCTTAGCGATAGATACCGTAAGGTTTTCAATATAGTAAGAACCGGCTGCCGGGTCAATCACTTTATCGAAGTGTGATTCTTCTTTCAACAGCAACTGCTGGTTGCGGGCCAGACGTTCGGAGAATTCATCGGGAGTTTCATAGGTTTTATCGAAAGGAACTACCGTCATTGAATCTACGCCTCCCAATGCAGCAGACATTGCTTCTGTTTGTGTACGAAGCAGATTCACGTGAGCATCAAACAATGTCAGATTGAAAGTAGATGTTTCGGCATGTACCTTCATCTTGGCAGCACAACGGCACTCACCGTTAGGTCCCTTGTTTTCGCAATCACGCAGACATTCGGGATTGTAAGAAGCCACAATGTTTGCCCACAACATACGGGCAGCACGGAATTTTGCAATTTCAAGGAAATAATTAGAACTGATACCAAAATTAAACTTAATTTTCTTAGCCACGATGGCAGCGGGAATCTCGGCTTCAGTCAACTGATTCATATATTCATTACCCCATGCCAATGCATATCCCAGTTCCTGAGAAATATAAGCACCCGCATTATTCAGGGTCAGTGCATTCACATTCAGCACACGATATTTGGGTAATTGTGCAGTAGCCTCGATCAGGGCTTTGGCTGTTTGCACCATGTTTCCCTTTTCTTTGCCTTTGGCCAGCATCTTATTGAAGAAGTCATAATTGATAGAGCCTTGCAACTTCGTCAAATCATAATCCTTTTTCTGGAAATAAGCTACCAACAAATCGGCAAGCTCCACTACATGTCCCTGACAGGTAGAAAAATTCAGTTCAACACATTCTGCACAAATGTCGTTCAACAATGTCTCAATGTATTCCGCATTGAGTTCTTTTGCTTTTACATGGAAAGAAAGAGAATCGATGCCTTTGTTCAGAATATCCAGAGCTTTCGCATTGGCTTCTTTCGGAGATTCCACCTTAATCTCCTGACGAACCAACCACTCATTACTATTCTTCTTCGTGCCTCTTAAATAAGGGAATTCTCCGGGAAGCGCATCGGTTGTTTTAAGTCCTTCCAGGTCTTCCATCCGGTAGAAAGGTTTTACCTTGAATCCTTCGTTTGTCTTCCAAACGAGTTTCTTCTCAAAATCAGCTCCTTTCAGGTCAGCTGTGACCTTCTCCATCCACTTCTCGGTGGAAACAGGAGAAAAATCTGAGAAGAGTTTTTCTTTACTGTCTGCCATAGTTTATTTATTTTAAATTAAAATAAGATTGTTATCTCAATTTATGTCTCTAATTCTTTAATCAAAATGTAAGATTGCGACTTGCAAATATACTGAAATACTCTAAACCTCACGCTTTTTTTAGGGAAAATTCGCACTACCTGCTACCCCTGTGACTTCCCCAAATAAAAGGCAGGCAAATATTTGATTACCTCCGAGGTTATAGCTAATTTTGCACCCGTTTACATAAAATTATAAACTACTATATTATGGATTGGTTACAAGATTTATTATGGAACCCCAACTCCGTAGCCCACATCGTCTTCCTCTACGCTTTCGTAGTGGCGGCAGGTGTCTATTTGGGAAAGATCAAGATCTTCGGAGTCTCTTTAGGGGTTACCTTTGTTTTGTTTGCCGGCATCCTAATGGGACATTTTGGCTTCACAGGCGATACCCATATCCTACATTTCATCCGCGAATTCGGATTGATATTGTTCGTATTCTGTATCGGTCTTCAGGTGGGGCCTTCTTTCTTCTCTTCATTTAAGAAAGGCGGAATGACCCTAAACATGCTGGCCGTAGGAATTGTGGTATTGAACATTGCCGTAGCAATGGCGCTCTATTTCATTCTGGGAGGCAGAATCGAGCTCCCCATGATGGTAGGTATCCTGTACGGCGCAGTCACAAACACCCCGGGACTCGGTGCCGCACAAGAAGCACTGAATCAATTGAGTTATTCCGGTCCGCAGATTGCATTAGGTTATGCCTGTGCTTATCCGTTGGGAGTAGTAGGTATCATAGGCTCTATCATCGCAGTGCGTTACATCTTCCGCATCAACTTCGCCAAAGAAGAAGAGAACTGGAATCAAGAGACTGACGGCACTCACCACAAGCCACACCTTATGAGTCTGGAAGTACACAACGAAGCCATCTACGGAAAAACCCTGGGCACAATCAGCAGCTTCCTCGGACGTCCGTTTGTTTGTTCGCGCATCCGTAAAAACGGGCACGTCAGCATTCCAAACCACGGCACTATCCTGGAACAGAATGACCAGTTATTTGTGGTATGTTCAGAAGAAGATTCAGATGCCATTGTAGCCTTTATCGGACGCGAAGTGCAAGTAGACTGGGAGAAACAGGATATGCCGATGGTATCACGTCGTATCTTGGTAACCAAACCGGAAATAAACGGAAAGAAGCTCGGTATGCTGAACTTCCGCAGCATGTATAATGTCAACATTACCCGTGTCAACCGTTCGGGTGTCGACCTGTTTGCTAACCCCAACCTGATACTGCAAGTGGGTGACCGTGTCATGGTAGTAGGCTCCGAAGACGCTGTAGAACGGGTAGCCAGTGTACTTGGTAACTCTTTGAAACGCCTCAACGAACCGAACATTATCACATTGTTTGTGGGCATCTTCCTGGGTATCCTGTGCGGTAGTCTTCCCATTGCATTTCCGGGTATGCCGACTCCTGTCAAGCTCGGCCTTGCCGGCGGACCGCTGGTGGTAGCCATTCTGATAGGACGTTTCGGACACAAACTACATCTGGTAACTTATACAACTCAAAGCGCCAACCTGATGATACGTGAAATCGGTATCGTTCTCTTCCTTGCCAGTGTAGGTATCGAAGCCGGAGCAAATTTCGTGGATACGGTAATCCATGGAGATGGTCTGCTTTATGTAGGTTGCGGTTTCCTGATCACGATTATTCCTTTGCTGATAATCGGGGTCATAGCACGTTCGTATTATAAAATCAATTACTTCATGCTGATGGGATTGATTGCGGGTAGCAATACCGACCCTCCCGCATTGGCCTATTCCAATCAGGCAACCGGTAGCGACGCACCGGCAGTAGGTTATTCTACCGTATATCCGCTATCGATGTTTCTCCGTATCCTTGCGGGACAAATGATATTGTTGCTAATGATGTGATAACGATACACCCTGATACAGCAATGGCCAGTTACCATGTTTTTATTTACATAGTAATTGGCCATTTCTATATGGTAACAGCTTCTATTACAAAGCCAGTTTCTTCACCACAAATTCTTCTATAAACCTTACCGTTTCATCAATTCCCAATACCGAAGAATCGATGCAAAGATGATAGGTCGCAGCTGCTCCCCAGGTTTTATAGCTATAGTAATTATAATATTCTGAACGCTTCTTATCCGCCTTATTCATTTTTTCTGCGGCTGCTTCTTCAGAAATTCCGTGGATGCGACACAGACGGGCTATACGATCCTCTTGCGAAGCAGAAATGAAAATATTGGCACAACGGGGATGTTCACGCAAGATGTAATCGGCACACCGCCCCACAAACACACAGGATTTATTTGCCGCAAGATGCCGGATGACATCACTCTGGATTTTAAAAAGAGCATCATTGCTCAGGCAATTGGTGCAAGGCATGGCACCATCACTAATAAAAGGAAAACGCATCCCAAACAACCCGCCGATAATACCCTGAGAGGCTTTCTCGTCGGCTTTCTCGAAAAACTCCCGACAGAGTCCGCTTTCCTCCGAAGCCAGATTAATCAGCTCTTTATCATAGAAATCGATGCCTAACCTGGCTGCCAATTTTTCTCCGATCTCTTTTCCGCCACTGCCCAACTGACGGCCGATATTGATGACATAATTACCATTCATAGTACTTTTGTATATTGGTTCAATAGCAAACATACACATTATTTCCGAAAGAAGAAAATAAATAATGTACCAATATACAGAGTGCCGCATTTCTTATCAATTGGTAACTTTTATCCATTTTCAGAGTCGTATCTTTGCAGCCGCAAAAAAATAAACATTGTTTTTATGAAGGACAGCATTGACTTCGGAAATATGGAAATTCCGAGACTATTCAGGAAATTATTGATTCCAACAGTACTTGGAATGGTCTTTTCCGCCGTGTTTGTAATCACCGACGGTATATTTGTCGGTAAAGGTATAGGCAGTGATGCCCTGGCAGCGGTCAACATCACGGCTCCGCTATTTATGATAACCACCGGCATCGGACTGATGTTTGGAGTGGGCGCATCTGTTGTAGCTTCCATTCACCTGTCACAAGGTAAACGAAAAGTTGCGAGTATCAACATCACACAGGCACTTGCCTTTTCGGCCTTACTTATTCTAGTGCTATCGGCACTCTGCTGCTATTTCGCAGAGCCTATCGGCCGATTACTCGGCAGCTCGGAACGGTTGTTGCCTCTGGTGGTGGAGTATATCAATTGGTACGTACCTTTCCTCGTATTCTACCTGCTCCTAAGCGCCGGCATGTTTTACATCCGCCTGGACGGATCGCCCAACTATGCCATGATGTGCAACGCCGTATCGGCCATTATCAATATCATACTCGATTATGTCTTTATTTTCCAATTGGGCTGGGGAATGATGGGAGCTGCTTTTGCCACCAGCCTGGGCACTATGGTCGGCGGATTGATGACACTCATTTATCTCCTCCGTTTTTCCCGTAACGTAGGTATTTACCGTATCAAGCTGAGCTGGAAAAGCATGCGGCTTACCTGCCGTAACATCGGCTACATGATCAGGCTGGGATCTTCCGCCTTTATCAGCGAGGCATCCATTGCCAGCATGATGTTCCTGGGGAATTATGTGTTTATCAGCCATTTGGGAGAAAGCGGTGTAGCCGCATTCAGCATTGTATGTTACTTCTTTCCTATCATTTTTATGGTATACAATGCCATCGCCCAATCGGCACAACCCATCATCAGCTATAATTTCGGACAACAGAACCCGGTACGGGTCGCACGTACCATCCGGTTGGCATTGAAAACAGCTTTAGGCTGCGGCATTTTTTTCTTTGCCGCCACTCTGGTATTCAATCACCAGATAGTCGGGCTGTTTATCGATAAAAGCTACCAAGCCTATGATATTGCGGTAAACGGTATTCCTTACTTTGCAGTCGGCTATCTGTTTTTTGCGCTCAACATAGTGGGCATCGGCTATTATCAAAGTATCGAACGTGCCCGGCGCGCCACTGTCATCACCCTTTTCCGGGGAACATTGTTCATGCTGGCAGGTTTCCTGCTCTTGCCTCCGGTGCTGGGAGTAAGGGGCATTTGGCTGGCCGTTCCTTTGGCCGAACTGCTGACCTTATTGCTTATTATCGGAATTTACCTGAAGGACTCTTTCACCGTTCGCCGATGATACGTATCTTTGCATCACTCAAACAGATGCAAAGAGTCTTATGGAAACATTTATTGAAAAGTTCAGAAACAGCTATCATCTTTCAGAAAACGACACGCAAACCCTGCTCAGCTATATGGAGGAGATCCGTTTCAAAAAGAAAGAAGTCATCGTCCATGAAGGCTCCAAAAACGGAAATCTGTATCTGATAAAGCAGGGCATCTGGCGTGCCCATTATCTGAAAGATGGAGTGGACACTACCATTTGGTTTGCCGGTGCAGGCGAAGCTGCCTTTTCGGTATGGGGATATGTGGAAAATACTGCATCGCACATCACGATTGAAGTCATGTGCGATAGCATAGCCTACTGTATTCCGGGATCAACCCTGAACAATCTTTATGCTTCATCGCTCGGACTCGCCAACCTGGGACGGCAACTGATGGAACGGCAACTGCTCAGCCTCGAAAACTGGCTGATCAGCGCCGGAAGCCCCAAAGCTAAAGAACGTTATCTGACTCTTATCAAAGAACACCCCGAACTATTACAAAATGTGCCTTTAAAGCATATAGCCTCTTATTTGTGGATTACACCACAGTCGCTGAGCAGAATCCGGAGAGAAATGACAATGTAATTTCGGAGCTTGACACAGCGACAGAGCGGGTGAAGACCTCAACAGAGGCTTTGCCATACTCCTCTTTCCATATTTCTCTCGTTATACCAATCATTCGCTCCATTTAGTCCTCAATCTCTTTCCTTTCTATCTCTTTTTAGTTACCTTTGTAAGGAAGCGAATACGAGTTGCACAACTGGTACATGACGAGTTGCACAACTGGTATACGACGAGTTGTACAACTGGTAACGTACAAGTTGTGTAACCGGTACATCGAATCATATTAACCTTTCATACAAAGCACTATGGGACTCATTTATTTAGTCAGAAAGAAAAAGTTCAGAACAGCCGAAGGGATCAGAGAACTCTATTTTGCCATCCAGCGGAAACTTCAGAAAAGAGGTGGCAAGAACGAAGAAGACCTTGCCGAAATCCTTTCGGCAAACAGTTCACGAAGCAAAGGGGAAGTATTGAGCATCCTCACCGATCTGCCGGACGTGATAGAAGAGATATTGAAAAATGGAGAATCCGTATCCATCAGAGGGTTGGGATCGTTTCATGCCTCCATTACAAGCAATGGCTTCGAGCATCCGGAAGATGTATTGCCTCACGAGGTACGGGTATCCAAAGTATATTTCATTGCCGACCGCAAGTTTACCCAACGTGTCAGCCGGATGAAATTCTTTCGCTACCCACTATCCAAATATTTCCCAAAGGACTTGTTACGCCCCGAAACAATCAGGGAAGAAGAGACTCGGGAAGAGGAACCGGAGTTCATTCCTGACGATGACGAATGAAACGGATACCGCATAAAAAACATGGAGCTTGTCCGGCATCTCTGCCCGATCAAAAGAGGAATCTGATACATCCCATTACAGACAGATGACAGCAGCCCTCCGGATTCATGAGTAAACTGACGAACCGACTTGAACTTCAGGCCTGCGTCATCCGGTGGTCTGCGGCAAAGGAGACCGGTCCGGGACAAGCTCTCTGTCTCGTTCCCGAACCGGTTTATCAAAAGACATATCCCAGATTTACATAAAATCCCACCTTGTGAGATCTGCTGGAGTATCCCAAAGAAGCCTCGAGCGGACCGAACAGACTATCGTAACCATATCCCACACTACCGCCCCAAACCGGTTTTGCTCCCCAGATATCAAAAAAGTTATCATTCCGGAAAGCCACGTTTCCGGTAAAGGTGACATAGTTCTTGCTACCGATACGCTGCCGCAACTTCAGGCTTGTCACCAGAACAGAGTTGTCCACAATCTCCAGATTCGTGATGCCGGCAAAAGGAAGTTGTTGAGGCAGATAGTGCCCGAAATTCTCGCCTCCCATGGCATTCAGATACGGATAAGGTATATTTTTACCGATAAGCACCCGCCCATACAAAGAGGGAATCAGGGCAAAGCGATCGGTCAGTGAAAAGACACCGGCCCATGATGCCGCAAGGGCAGAGAAGGGAGCATGGCCTTTATAATGTGTCAGATTATCGGTATAGAGCGAGTAGCGTCCCTGCACATCGGTCCCCTTGGAAGGGAAATATCCCTTGTTGTACGTATTGTAATGCAACTGTGCAAAATAGCTGAAGAAGTGTTGGGGCTTCACCTCCAGACGCTGCCCGCCGGTGTTGTAAAGAAAGTCTTTATACTTAAAGAACTCAAAATTCAGCCCGGCGCCAAAGCGCAGGTTGCGAAACCATACATCCGAGAATCCAAACTCACCCGAATGATACTTATAAGTAGTGTTATAGGAACGCCTTCCGTGATCGTAGATATTGATATCGTTGTACTCAAACTGATAAGCAAAATTGAAATTGCGCATCTGCATCGGTGCCAATGTATATTCGACCCGGGCGAGATAACGTTTTCCCAGCCTTCCCGTCACCGAAACCCACGAAGGAACACGCGTATCGAGCCGGCTCCTGACGTTCAACAGAAGCGAGGCAATCTCTTCCGAATCAAAACGGATACCCAGATTAAGATTACGTTCATACTTCTCTTCCAGGATGAAGTGCAACTGATATCCCTGAGGGGTGTCGGTCAGTTTATAGCTGACATTGGAGTAAGCCTGACTGCCGCGCAAGGTGGTCAGAGCTTCATAAAGCTGTTCCATACGCATCTTGCTGTTTTCCTTCAGGTGACAGCGATGCATGATCCATTTCTTGTCACTATCCTCGATGCCGTCAAAAGTGATCTCCTTAACAAAAATGTCTTTCGAAGACCACAATGAACTGAACGGACCATGACGCGGGGCAACATAGTTCTCAGGCAGTCCTATTTCCTTCTTCAGCTTTTGCAAAGCGGTCCACTGTTCACGGGCAGCCTCTTCGCCCCGGTTCACCAAAGTATCAAGCGCGGGAATATTGAAACTTGCAGCAGAATACCCTTTCACATCCACCTTGATATAGACAGTGGCCAGTTTGATATTCTCTTCGTATCGGGTCTGCCCGGTCAGATTGATAATCTGATTGAAGATTTCACTGAGGTTGTTCAGTTCATCGGCAGTGCGGAGATCATTCTGCACATCGACACCGATAATGACATCAGCTCCCATGGCATGGGCTATGTTGGTCGGGAAATTATTTTTCATGCCACCGTCCACAAGAATCTTATCACCCAGGCGCACCGGAGTGAATACGCCGGGAATAGCCATACTGGCGCGCATGGCGGTAGCCAACACTCCGTTATGAAATACGACTTCATCTCCGTTTACTATATTCTCCGAAACACAGGCAAACGGGATAGGCAGTTTATTGAAGTTGATGGAGTCGTGATAACCGACTGTCAGTTCCGAAAAAAGATTGGCCAGATTCTGGCCTTTGATAACGCCTCCGAACACATTGGCCTTCAGATTCTTCTTTAAAGGAACAGAGAGGACGTAGGTTTCCGAGTTCTGACGTTCGGTCATGGTCTGGTCTTCCCAACTGATACGGTCGCTGAGCAAGAGAGGCCAATTCTGATGATTGACCATGCTATCGAGCTGATGGGGAGTATAACCGATGGAATAAAGCCCGCCGATGATGGACCCCATACTAGTTCCGACAATATAATCGATAGGGATACCTGCTTCTTCAATCACTTTCAGAGCGCCGATGTGGGCCACTCCCTTGGCACCTCCACCACTCAAGACCACAGCAACACTCTTACGCTGCTGGGCATGTACAGGTGAGAAAACAAACAGACTGATACACAGGATAAGGACAAAACAGATTCGCTTTTTCATGACTACTACATTGGTTTCTGATCATTACAGATAAAAGACAAATGCCGGCTGCAATTTGTTTAGCCCACCGGCATGAAAGTAGTCAATCCTTATTTTTGCTTCAACCGAAAGAATAGAATAAGGTGTGCATGAAGGAAGACGGTCCGCATGGTATACGCCGCAACGTTCTCCGGCAGTTGCCACCGAAGTCAGGCAGCCTGTCTGTCATGGATACGGAACAAGCGGAACTGCCACCACAACATCCCCGCCGAGATCAGACTGGCTATCAAGTCGGAAACAGGCATACTTACCCATACGCCTGTCTGACCGAAATACCGGGGCAGGATCAACAGACAGGGAATCAGTATCAGCACCTGACGGGTGATAGACAGAAAGATAGCTTTACTCGCCATCCCGATGCTTTGGAAGAAGTTCGACGTCACCATCTGGAACCCGACTATCGGAAAGAACAGCACCACAATCCGAAGTCCTTCGGCCGACTGACGGATCAATTCTTCGTGGGAAGTAAAGATAGATACGGCCAAGCCGGGGATCAACATTCCCATCAGGAAACCCGTAGTTGTTACAATGGTGGCTCCATAAATGGTAAGCTTCAACACACGGGTCACCCGGGGATAGAGCCGGGCGCCGAAATTATATCCGGCTATGGGCTGCATCCCTTGGTTCAGCCCCATCACAATCATCACAAACAAGAAAACAAGACGATTGACAATACCAAACGCACCGATAGCAAGATCTCCGCCATATTTTTTCAACCCCTGGTTAATCAGGATTACGATAAAACACGACGCAAGGTTCATCAGGAAAGGAGCCATACCGATGGCGAGCGAGTCGAATACGATTTTCCGTTTCAACCGGAAAATGCCCCGATGAAAATGGAGCAACTCTTCCTTATTGCTGAATAGCCTGAACTGCCACATCAGAGAAATGACCTGTGCCAGGATAGTGGCTATGGCTGCTCCTTGAATGCCCCAGCCGAAGCCGTAAATAAACAGGGGATCGAGAATCGTATTGATAACCACTGTAGCAATAGTGGCATACATTGCCTTTTGCGGATGACCGGCCGAACGAAGCACGGCATTCAGTCCCAGGTAAAGATGGGTAATGACATTACCATAAAGTATCACTTTCATATAATCGCGGGCATACCCCACAGTTTCGTCGCTGCCTCCGAAAAAATAAAGGATAGGATCGAGAAAAATAAGGGTAAGTATCGTAAAAGCAAGCCCGATGATGATATTCAGCACCAATACATTTCCCAGCACACGTTGCGCCGTATCGTAATCTTTTTGTCCCAGCTTTACCGAAACCAGCGTGGCAGCCCCCACTCCGACCAACGAACCGAAAGCCGCCGCAAGATTCATCAGCGGAAATGTCAGAGCAAGCCCCGAAATAGCCATCGGACCAACCCCGTGACCAATAAAAATGCTGTCTACCATGTTGTAAAGTGAAGATGCGGTCATAGCGATAATAGCCGGAATGGCATACTGCATCAAGAGTTTTCCAATCTTTTCGGTGCCCAGCGCAGTGGGCGTCTTTTGTCCTGTCATACCTATTATTTTGAGGGTGCAAAGATACAAATCTATTTAGAATTAAAGGTGAAGAATAAAGAATAAGAGTTACAATGCCGTATTTCTAAGAAAAGTTTCGTATTTTTGCCTCCAAAATTGAGTTAATATCTAACGAAATGAACATATTAGAACTAAGTGAACAGGAAATCATCCGACGTAACAGTCTGAATGAACTTCGCGCGATGGGCATCGAACCCTATCCCGCAGCAGAGTATGTAACCAATGCTTTCTCAACTGATATTAAAGCCGAATTCAAAGATGACGAGACACCCCGCCAGGTATCCGTAGCCGGTCGCATGATGAGCCGCCGCATAATGGGTAAAGCCTCTTTCATTGAATTGCAGGACTCTAAAGGCCGCATCCAGGTATATATCACCCGTGATGACATTTGCCCGGGAGAAGACAAGGAAATGTACAACACTGTGTTCAAACGCCTGCTCGACTTAGGCGACTTCATCGGAATCGAAGGCTTCGTATTCCGCACACAGATGGGCGAAATCAGTATCCATGCACAAAAGCTGACGGTACTCGCCAAATCGATCAAACCACTGCCTATTGTTAAATACAAAGACGGCGTAACTTACGACTCTTTTGAAGATCCTGAATTGCGTTACCGCCAGCGCTATGTCGACCTGGCTGTCAACGAAGGTGTTAAAGATATTTTCATCAAACGCAGCAAAGTATACAGTTCCATGCGCGAATACTTCAACTCAAAGGGATACATGGAAGTGGAAACTCCGATCCTGCAGGCCATTGCCGGAGGAGCAGCCGCGCGTCCGTTCATGACTCACCACAATGCTTTGGATATTCCTTTATACATGCGAATCGCCAGTGAGCTTTACCTGAAACGCCTTATTGTCGGCGGTTTTGAAGGTGTATACGAGATCGGTAAAAACTTCCGTAACGAAGGTATGGACCGTACACACAATCCAGAATTCACCTGTATGGAGATATATGTAGCCTACAAAGACTACAACTGGATGATGGAATTTACTGAAAAAATGATCGAAAAGATCTGTCTGGACGTAAACGGTACTACCGAAGTAAAAGTAGGCGACAACATCATCAATTTCAAAGCGCCCTATAAGCGTGTCACTATGCTGGGAGCCATCAAAGAGCACACCGGTTACGATCTGACAGGAATGAATGAAGAGCAGATTCGCGAAGTTTGCAAGAAACTGAACATGGAAATCGATGATACGATGGGTAAAGGTAAACTGATCGATGAGATCTTCGGTGAGTTCTGCGAAGGCACTTATATACAGCCTACATTCATCACGGATTACCCGATCGAGATGTCTCCTCTTACCAAGAAGCATCGTGACAACCCTGAACTGACAGAACGTTTCGAATTGATGGTAAACGGTAAAGAGTTGTGTAACGCATATTCTGAGTTGAACGATCCGATCGACCAGTTGGAACGTTTCGAAGACCAGATGAAGCTGAGCGAAAAGGGAGATGATGAAGCGATGATCATCGATAAGGACTTCGTCCGTGCATTGGAATATGGTATGCCTCCTACTTCGGGTATGGGTATCGGTATGGACCGTCTGACTATGCTGATGACCGGTCAGTCGACCATTCAGGAAGTATTGTTCTTCCCACAGATGCGTCCGGAGAAAGTCGTACCGAAAGACAGTGCTTCCAAATTTATGGAACTGGGCATTGCCGAAGAGTGGGTACCTGTCATCCAGAAAGCAGGATACAATCAGGTGGCCGACATGAAAGAGGTTAATCCGCAGAAATTCCACCAGGATATTTGTGGCATCAACAAGAAATACAAATTGGAACTGACCAATCCGTCAGTTAACGATGTAGCCGAGTGGATACAGAAAATTAAATAAATTAAGAATGAAGAATGGCGATGAGGAGCCGGAGCATTTGACCTCCGGTCTTCCCTGCACCATTCTTCATTCTTCATTTTTAATTCTTAATTTATAGAAATGAAATTACCCGGTAAGATAGCGATAATGGGCGGAGGAAGCTGGGCTACAGCCATCGCAAAGATGTGTCTGGCTCAGGAAGAGTCTATCAATTGGTATATGCGGCGCGACGACCGCATCGCCGATTTCAAACGGCTCGGGCATAATCCAGCCTATCTGACAGGCGTAAAGTTCGACATGAAGCGCATTAATTTCAGCTCCAACATCAATGATGTGGTGAAAGAGTCTGATACGCTAATCTTCGTCACCCCTTCTCCATATCTGAAAGCTCACCTGAAAAAGCTGAAAACACGGATCAGAGACAAGTTCATTATTACCGCTATCAAAGGTATTGTCCCCGATGACAATCTGATTGTCTCGGAATACTTTAACAAGGAATATGGCGTTCCTCCCGAAAATATTGCCGTACTGGCCGGTCCATGTCATGCCGAAGAAGTGGCTCTGGAACGTCTCTCTTATCTCACCATCGCTTGTCCGGACAAGGATAAAGCACGCGTTTTTGCCCGCCGACTGGGCAGCAGTTTCATCAAGACTTCTGTTAGCGATGACGTGATAGGAATTGAATACAGTTCCGTACTGAAAAATGTATATGCCATAGCAGCAGGCATCTGTAGCGGTTTGAAATATGGAGACAACTTCCAGGCCGTACTGATATCAAACGCTATCCAAGAGATGAATCGCTTCTTAAATACGGTACATCCGATAAACAGAAACGTAGATGAATCTGTTTATCTGGGTGATTTGTTGGTGACCGGCTACTCTAACTTCAGCCGTAACCGTACGTTTGGTACCATGATCGGTAAGGGATACTCTGTAAAAAGTGCCCAAATCGAAATGGAGATGATAGCGGAAGGATATTATGGAACAAAGTGTATTAAGGAAATCAATAAACATCATCACGTAAATATGCCGATACTGGATGCTGTATACAACATCTTATATGAGCGCATATCTCCGATGATTGAAATAAAATTGCTGACTGACTCGTTTAGATAAACAAGGAAGCAGACAAATAACTCTTTAACTCCTAAATAAAGAAAGATATGATTAGTTTGAACATTGAAAAAACTTTTGGATTCATTTCCAAGGAATCGGTTTCTGCCTACGAAGCTCAGGTAAAAGCCGCACAGGAAGCGCTGGAAAACGGCACTGGTAAAGGTAACGACTTTCTGGGGTGGTTGCATCTGCCCTCTTCTATCAGTAAAGAGCACCTGGCCGACCTGAAAGCTACCGCACAAGTATTGAGAGACAATTGTGAGGTAGTGATCGTAGCCGGTATCGGAGGAAGTTACCTGGGTGCCCGTGCGGTGATCGAGGCATTGTCAAACAGCTTCACTTGGTTACAGGAAAAGAAAACAGCACCGGTCATGATTTATGCCGGCCACAATATTGGTGAAGATTATCTGTACGAACTGACAGAGTTTCTGAAAGATAAAAAATTCGGTGTAATCAATATCTCTAAATCCGGTACAACTACAGAGACCGCTCTGGCATTCCGCCTGCTGAAGAAACAGTGTGAAGATCAACGCGGCAAAGAGATGGCAAAGAAAGTAATCGTAGCCGTTACAGATGCCAAGAAAGGTGCGGCACGCGTTACTGCAGATAAAGAAGGATACAAATCTTTCATTATCCCTGACAATGTAGGAGGACGTTTTTCCGTGTTGACTCCGGTAGGTTTATTGCCCATTGCAGTAGCCGGATTCGATATCGAGCAACTGGTAAATGGTGCTGCCGACATGGAGAAAGCTTGTGGAGCCGATGTTCCTTTCGCAGAAAACCCTGCAGCGATTTATGCCGCTACTCGTAACGAGTTATACAAGAACGGCAAGAAGATAGAGATTCTTGTTAACTTCTGCCCGAAGCTTCACTACGTAAGCGAATGGTGGAAACAACTTTACGGAGAATCTGAAGGAAAAGATAATAAAGGTATCTTCCCGGCAGCAGTCGATTTCTCTACAGACCTGCACTCGATGGGTCAGTGGATTCAGGAAGGTGAACGCACAATCTTCGAAACAGTGATCTCTGTAGACAAAGTGAACCATAAGTTAGAAGTACCTTCGGATGAAGCTAACCTGGATGGCTTAAACTTCCTGGCCGGCAAGCGCGTAGACGAAGTAAACAAAATGGCCGAATTGGGAACCCAATTGGCTCACGTAGACGGAGGAGTTCCCAATATGCGTATCGTGATTCCGGAACTGAGCGAATTCAGCATCGGACAATTACTCTATTTCTTCGAAAAAGCTTGCGGTATCAGCGGCTATCTGCTGGGCGTAAATCCGTTCAACCAGCCGGGTGTAGAAGCATACAAAAAGAACATGTTTGCTTTACTGAACAAACCCGGATACGAAGAAGAATCAAAAGCTATTCAGGCAAGACTGTAAGAGCCCAATAAAACAAGTATATAATAGAAAAGAGCGGTACTATCGGAAGTATCGCTCTTTTCTATTATATACCGATCCGTCAGATCAATCGTCTTGTTTATCGGAAGTTTTGATTTCCAATTCATACTTGGCCCCTTCACAATTAACAGGTTTGGAGAAAAGGTAGAATTTAAGTTTCACTCCATCTTCGGTCACTTGCTGCACCTTTGCCCTGATACCTATTTGAGTCTGAGAAACTCCATCCTTAAACCCTAACTTGCCATTATCCTTATCCGTAAACTCTTTATCATCACTGAGCGTCTCTTCCGGCAAATCATTAAAATCAATCTCCACAGCAGTCTCTTTACTACCCGGAGTTTCCTCTTTTACCAGAAACGTATTCAACTCCTCTCCATTGCCGTCCAGTTTTAACGAAATTTCGAGTTCATCATCTACTTTGAGAGGAGGTAAGGCCTCCATTTGCCGGGTATAATCCATCTCTCCGTCATTGACGTACAGTCCCTGCATTTCGATCGTAGGACTTGGAACAGAATCTTTGCAAGCGGTAGTCAGCAAGCATAACGACAGTAAAGGGAAAAATAGTTTTTTCATGCAATCATATCACTTAATAGATTTTGCAAAAATACATATTCTGTTCGATTCACCAAAATAATCGTATCTTTGCACTCCAAATCAATAGGTATATATCATGTTTCAGGAAGCAATTGCGCAATATCTCAAGCAAAATCATTATGAATCTATCCAACTGAAATCCGTGCTTTTCGATATGGACGGCGTACTTTTCGACTCCATGCCTTATCATGCCGAAGCATGGCACAAGACCATGAAGGCCCATGGACTGAATCTAAGTCAGGAAGAAGCTTACATGCACGAAGGCCGTACGGGGGCCGGAACTATCAACATCGTATGTCAACGTCAATTGGGACGTGACGCCACTCAAGAAGAAATAGAGAGCATTTATCTCGAAAAGAGCATCGAATTCAACAAGCATCCCCAAGCCGAACGCATGCCGGGTGCATGGGAATTACTACAAAAAATCAAAGCGGAAGGTATCATCCCGACCGTGGTTACCGGTTCCGGACAAGCCTCACTGCTGGATAGACTCGAGCATAACTTTCCGGGAATGTTTCGTCAGGAATTGATGGTGACTGCCTTCGATGTCAAATACGGAAAGCCGAATCCGGAACCCTATCTGATGGCATTGGAAAAAGGAGGATTGAAACCTAATGAAGCTATTGTCATCGAAAATGCCCCTTTAGGTGTAGAAGCCGGACATAAAGCCGGAATATTCACCATTGCTGTCAACACCGGACCTCTGAACGGGGAAATACTACTGAATGCCGGTGCCGATTTATTATTCCCTTCAATGCAAGCCTTATGTGAATCCTGGGAGAAATTAGTCCGGCTCCTACATTAATTGGTCAATAAAACTAAAATGGCTGATAATTGTTTAATTATCAGCCATTTCTTTGTACTCCCGAAGGGAGTAATATTTTTAAAACAAAGCAAAACAGAAATAAACATATTCTATTGATTTAATGCACATTTACAAAATAATTACTCCTAATTATGTTTGGTTTTGTTGTGCAATATTGCGTATATGTTGTGCAAAAGCCTTATATTTGCACAACCAAAAACAATAAAGAATGGCAACCGTAAAAGCATTTATTAGAACTGGCAAAAAAGACAGAGAAGCTAATATCAGGTTTCGTATTTCAGATGGACGAAATGTCCAACTATACCACAAATCCGAACTCCTAATACTACCTTCCTTATGGGATGAAAAGAGAGAGCAATATAAAGCTAAATGCATCGTCAAAACAGAAGACCGAATACGGTTAAATACAGCGATATCAGATCGTAAAAAACTACTCCTTTCTATCTACAATGAAACCCCAGGCATAACGAGCGAGAAGCTGGAACAACTTGCAGATGAACATCTACATCCCGAGAAGTACCATAAAAGCAACAATAACTTTTTCGATCTAATGGAAAGCTATCTGCAAAAGAGGAAGTTGTCAGAAGTTAGAGAAAGAAACTTTCAGGTACTCTTACGATCATTGAAGCGATATGAACTATTCATTTCAGCTTGCTATAAAAAAGATTTTAAACTAGACATTAACAAGATAGACACCGATACAATCGAAGATATAGAAAGCTTTCTTCGTAATGAACATACACTTTATAATGAATATCCTGAGATTTACGAAAAAATCCCGGCAGTAATCGGTACGATACGCAAAGCACCAAAGCCTCAGCCCAGAGGCAATAATACTATATGCGCACTCTTCAGCAAATTTAGAGCTTTCTATAATTGGTGCAACAAACAAGGAATAACCAACAATCGCCCTTTTGAAAAGTACAGTGGCAATACAACAGAGAAGTACGGAACCCCTTTCTACCTAACATTAGACGAACGTAATATCATAGCGGACTTTGATCTCTCAGCACGACCACAATTAGCAATACAAAGAGATATTTTCATCTTTCAGTGTTTAATCGGATGCCGCGTTTCTGATTTACTAAAAATGACCCAAGGTAACATCATTAATGAAGCAGTAGAATATATACCACATAAAACCAAAGATGAACGCCCTGCGGTTGTCCGTGTACCTCTTAATGGACGTGCAAAAGAATTAATAGAAAAATATAAAGGCATTGATACAAAAAAGCGTTTATTCCCGTTCATTAGTGCTCAAAGGTATAATGACGACATAAAAGACATACTTCGGTTATGTGGAATAGATAGATATGTGACCATACTTAATCCCACTACAGGAAAAGAAGAAAAACGACCAATTTATGAAGTGGCTTCTTCGCATATGGCCCGTAGAACGTTTATTGGCAATCTTTATAAGAAAGTGAAAGACCCCAATTTAGTTGGTTCATTGTCGGGACATGCAGAAGGCAGCAGGGCATTTACCCGATATAGAGAGATAGACGACGATATTAAGAAAGAACTTGTTGATATGCTTGAATAGCAGGCAATTATAATAGTATATTGTACAACCTAAAAAGTTCCCAAAGATAAAGGCGACTTATTCAGTCGCCTTATTCATTTCTTCTGTCATCGCTCTATCTGATACAGCCGATTAATCACTGAGTTATAAAACAGATCAAGGAGATGCTTCTACGTGACAAAGATGGTATTTCTTTCCGATATACCTCGAATCAGGAAGGCGAGGTATATAAAAAAATTGCCAACTCCAAAAAGTTAAGGCAATTGATATTAAACTTAACTTTCTACTTCAAATCCATGATCGAACTATTTCCTAAACGCAAAGATCAAGGTTTAGAATTATCTTCCCAAATATAAACTTGAGCAACATAACCTGCATCGAAGTACTCTATAGATTCATCTTGGGGGAATTCGAGAATATAATAAACCTGACCTGACTTAGTCCCATAAAACGTACTAAATTCAGGCACTTCTTTTTCTTCTTTTCTTTTTGTAGAATCAATTAATTGGGCTTGAGAAACAGCTTGTATTCTATGGTCTACAAAACAATGTGGTTTCTCTTTTTTCTATCAAAAGTCTTTCACAATTGACTCTCTTGCCTATTATCATATTCCTCAATGACATATAAATTAAAAAGTTAATAGGTAAAGATAGAATAAATATTAAAAAGATGTATTTATTAGTTACATGTTTTGAGGACATAAGAAAAGGTAGCTATTGTGCTACCTTAATTTGTTGCATTTCCAACTTCTGTTTATTATGCAATGAATCTTTTACTATAGATTCAGTCTGTCCTATCTTATCTATTACGGACCGACTAGTTTCTGCTAAAGTAAAAACCAATATAACATATATAGCTATAAATACTATACCGGCAATAAAACGACCTGTTTTTAAATATTGACGCCAATTTATCCTCTGAATTAATAATGGTGAAATAAACAAATATAAAGATGCAAAAAGTAACAATAATATTCCAAAGCCAATCGTATTAGCTGTTAATTGGTATAAATCCAAAGTAGTATTATTTATAAAGATATTCACAATACCAAAAAGAAAAGTGATAGCAGCTGTAAATATCGCTATTAAATCATAAGCTTTTTTATCTGAAGTTTTAATATCATTTTTTATCTGAGTTATCTCCTTCCTTTCCATTGATAAATCACAACGAAATCTCAAATACTCTTTAGTCCTATTAAATTGCTCTAATCGCTCTTTCAGCGTATTATAGTCAATATATCTAGCATAAGCGGAAGGTACAAACAAGTTGATAGACTCATTTCCAGCACTATACATAGATTCTTCAAATGGTAATTGAAAAGGAAAAAATTGATGTGCCCGACTCCATTCATAAGCCTCTTTATATAAATCAATTACACGGCTCAATTCCTCCAACTTATCCTCTATTAATCTTTCATCAAAATCTTCTTTCCCAATATGAAGCTCAATACATCGAATTATAGCTTCTATAGCCTTCTCATAGGGGTGAAAATTTTTCACACCAGTCCTTGCTTGTATATTTTCTATATGACGTAATTCTTCTTTTATTTGCTTTAAGTTAGGTTCACATTTTTGAACATAAAATGAAAAACGACAGTTATACAAGAAATTAAATATCGAATTCAAAGAAAACCTATCATATTTTTCTATTGAATTACTAGGGCTAATGAATGCTTGTGTATTTCGTCTTATTTGATAAATATTTGAAAACTGCTTTAAAACTAAATCCATCTTCTTTATGTCAGACTTGTCTATAAAATTCTGTTTGTAATATTTCATTAACAAGACAAAAGATTTCAATTTAGGATTAGCACTATTAATATTATCTAAAAGCTCACTTACTTTTGATTCACTACTACATTCTTCTATAACAAACTCATCATAGTAACCAATATCTAATTCTTTAGGATTTAGGCATACAATATTGGATTCTGAATTAATATATAAAGGAGTTTCTTTAATTTTACGTATAATAAAATGACATTTATGAAGCAATACAGATAAAATAGCTCTTCTTTCTGAACTACCTTCACTTATGTATTCCATTAGTCTGTCTCTACTAAAAAGTAGTTTTTGGAATTCATCCTCACTAGTAGGGAACCGATAATCAAATAAGCACAGAGGCATTGTTATCTCAGAAAATAATTTTAAAATTATATCTGTTGATTTTATGTTTTTCAACTTATAAAAACCGTACTCATACCTATCCTCTTCTGTATCAAATTTGTTTTTTGAGATTGTTACGAAATAATTATAGTGTTTTAATGCATTATAAATAGAATAATTTAAATCCCGATATCTTGATAGAAGCTTGTCTACTTTTTCATTAACTGCCCCAGAAAGTGAAGGGGGAGCATATTCTACTGTTGTCTTTTCAAGGAAGTTGTTCAACACATCAAGAAAATTAGGAACATTAATATACTCCCCACTAATGATCGACTTACTTAATAGTATAAAGCATGTCTCAAAAAAGCTTTCAATCTGAATATTTTTGGAAAAAAAGACAACTTCCTCCTCATTACCGTTTGGAAGCCAAGATTCAGGAAACTCTTCTATGAATTGATCATAACATTGCTCTAATATAGAACTCATCCTATTTTAATTTATTCAAAGTATTTATTTCTATCGTTCCTAATCGATTCTACGGTCATTTTATAACTTGACATCTCCATTAACTTAGCAAAATCTATAGACTGCTTCCAGCTTTCCCATTTATGTGTAATATCCACCAAATCAAAGGCATTCAATAGTATAAGATGTTTATTTTTCACCTTTAAAGCATTTACAGCCTCCTCTACTTTAACATAATCCTCTATCCTATATGGCAATGTATCTATTACTTTTTTAGTTATTGATCTTTCTGTTATTGTGTAAGATGGTAAGTTGTTACCTTGAATGGCATTATAGATATCACTTTCGACAGGACCATAAGGTAATGCGAAAAATTTATTAAATATATTCAAGAGATCTCCAGTACCTTCTCCTTTAGGAGCTGCAGCCAAAAATAAAAGCTTAAGCATAGACAACTTAGAACAGTTCTCGAATCCTCTATTCTGTTCTTTATTCTCTTCGTTATACCATTCTTCAAATAAGAATAGCATATAATCAAACGCATATATTTTATTCATAGGTCTTATTTATTTCTTCATACAAATAATACTACTCTTGTCTGAATAATACAAATTAAGAACACAAATAGTTTGATGTATTATGTAGTATTAGCACAAAAACAGCGTAATTATGCTGCAAAAGTAGCGTAATTTCTCAAAAGTGAGCATTATTTAGCTAAATAATTAGCTAAATAATGCTGTCAAACATGTATATTTAGATATAGATATTACTAAAAAATGCATCGTTTCTGCACCTTTTTTATCTCAGTGTACTCAACCTCTGACTTCGAATTTAAGTTTACCGCTCCCACAAATTACAATTCACTTCAAAACTAACATAAGGCTCAACTCATCCCCAGCTATTCTGTACCTAATCTGCATGCTTGATACGAACTAGCTTCACTTTACTTGCAACAAATAGGGTCCACCCTTAATTTATCTGAACTCATTTGTATAAAGGATACATTGCAAAAATGTAAAATAAGGGAATAAAAAGCAATTGTATATTTTAAATAGTGGAACTAATCTTCCAGATGCAGAAAGATTTCTTTTGAATGAAAAAGCCCCGACTCCTAAGAATCGAGGCCAGCAACTTAATGATAAGATATTTCTACACAGTGCGAAGATGGTATTTCTTTCTAAACCAGTAACTGCTATTATTAGAAAACAGATAGCCCACCATACACAAGCAACTGTGGTATTGAAGGAGGCTTATTCAGTTATCTTATTCATTTATTCGGTCATTAATCTAATCTGATATAAACTATAATAATACTTCTGCTTAAACCGCTACCATCATTCTCTAAAACAATATATATATCATTCTTCTTTTTTTGCCGAATACTTTATTTTATAATGTTGATCATCATATTCTGATATTTGGACTATCAAACGACCATCCAAACTTTTCCATCCCCCTTTGCCTAATGCTAAATATCGTTCTTCGAAGAAAATATATAAATCCTGCTCTGTTACTTTACTTTTATTCACAATTAAATATGAAGTAAAAAGTGAACCAGTCTGTTTATCAAAGAAATAATATTCTCCCACTGGCGATACTCCTCCCCACCTATAATAAAAGATATCTGGATCTACTTGCATATCATATCCATCTCCTTTTTGTTGAATAAGTTCTTTTTTAGTTAATGTAAAGTTGTATAATGGCTCTAAAAAATTGGAAGGGCGAGGGATAACATTAACTTTTACCTTTATACTTTTCAGGTCTCCTTGAACAACAATATTTGTAGAACCAGCACGCATTCCAACAACCTTCCCGTCGGGAGACACCCTTGCGATTTTCTCATTTTCAGATTTAAAAGAAACCGCCCTTGTACCGTACACATTAATCTTATGAACACTCGGTGGCCAATCCACATCTACCCACAAGGTACTTAAAGTTATTTCATTAACATCCACATACATTTCTGGCGGTGTTAATTCATTGTTACTGGTGCAAGAAGTAAATGAAGCAAACATAAATAAAAATAATCCAATCAAAAACGCAACAAATGCTACTGTTGCATAAAATAATTTTCTCATAACTGTTTTAATAGGTTTTATTATTTTAATATAAAGACAGTATTATAAAGGAAACCCCCTATTCTATTAATGAAAAACACCATATTTTAACAACTTACTTCTGAGCCACGATAATATTCCTTGATTAATAAGGATTACCATTCCCACAAATTATAACTCACCCCAATCCCAACATAAGGGGTTGCCTTATTCCCAGAAAAACCGTATCCGGCCTGCACACCCAGCCCGAACCGTTTCCGCTTTGCCCGCTCTCTGATGAACATCGTGCGCGTTTTGCTGTACACCTCTATACTATCCAGCTTGGCTCGGTATCCTGACACATAAGCCGTATAAAGGCTGTCTTTGTAGATTTTCTGTGTAATAGGCAAATACACCGTGTCCCGAACCGTATCACCCGGCACAGGAACAGGAACAACGAACGGGAACGAATCTACAACGCTTTCATAAACCGGAATGGGTACTGTACCCCAGACCGTATCAATACGATTTGTAATGATCGTATCTCTGACCACTTCACCCGGTACGCGTTCCACCCTTGTCGGGCGGAATACGATAAACAGGACAAGAATGATTATGATAATGTAAGGCAAAGATTTCATGGCCGTATGATTACAGGTTTCATAAAA
Source organism: Bacteroides sp. 3_2_5 (assembly GCF_000159855.2). NCBI lineage: Bacteria > Pseudomonadati > Bacteroidota > Bacteroidia > Bacteroidales > Bacteroidaceae > Bacteroides > Bacteroides sp. 3_2_5. The sequence continues at coordinate 422,716 of NZ_JH636043.1, forward strand.
TTAGAGAACTCCTTCCGTACATCGAAACATGGACAAGCCTTGATATATTCAAACGGTTCTACCTCCCCATTATCATTTAAGTCAGGTGATGTATCCCGGTGTCCAAGTACCTCGATAATAGGGTAGTCTCTACAGAGCTTCTCTACCAAATCGCGCAAAGCTATTCGTTGCGCTTCTGTCCGGGTATCAGCAGCTTTCCCATTGACATCCAGGCCGCCGATATAGCAGATACCAATCGAATGTTTGTTATACGACCGCCCACTGTCCCCTTTCGTATTGCAATGTGCCCCGTCCACAGACAAGGGCCTACCGTTCTCCACAGTCCCATCAATATCTATTACGTAATTATACCCGATCTGATTAAAGCCTCTCTGTTTATGCATCCGGTCAATGTCTTTTGCACGCAAATCCTGTCCGAAGCGCGTGGCCGAACAGTGAATAATGATTGAATCAATTGTTTTCATATTGTTTATTTTTTTATTAGTTTATAAAACTTTTCAAGAGTTAAGTTGTTAAGGAGATAAAACATAACATAAATCAATAACTTTGTTGCCTTAATAGCCGTTTGTAACGCTTTTGCCTGTGAAGGTAGAAGCGTTATTTCTTGTTTTCACATTTTTAAATACAAATTCATTACACAAGCTCAATAATTATCCTTATTTATTCCCTCCATGAAAATATCTCCATGATAAAAAATATTATTATCCCACAGGTTTATAAGCATTTTTAATAGATACACAATGAACTTTTATAGGAATAAATATGCTATATAACATGCTTAAACTTTAAAAACACGGTTATGCGGTCTGTGAAGATAGTACGCCGTATCTTATTGCATACAGATGAAAAACTATATCTTTCAAAATAATAAATGCATTTAAGATAAATGCTATGTGCATCCATTATTAATAAGTCAAAAACCGACTCAATTAAAAAATAGTCCAATAACAACTCCTGCTTTTTTCTTCATCGCTAATGTAACATCAGCCATTCCGTAATGATAGCCACCGAATGTTGCAACAGTGTCTCAAGAGATGATATTTATCCCAAATTGGTCAAAATATTCTAAAACAACCTCGCTAAACAATGAATTACTTTAACTATCAGAACATTACTTGTTCCAAGCACTGTAACCACATCGCTATGACTTAATTCTTGGAGTAAAAATATTGCATATATTATTCTTTTAGCGGTTTTATTAACACTTTTATTAAAAATAAAAATCAACCTTTGTATTCCAATATTTTATATTTTGTAAACTTGGTCTGGGAAGATAAAGTTATACATTTGTTTGTTTTGTTTGTGTAATTCCCCGTCGCTAAGCGTAGCGACGGGAGATTTTATCTAAACTACTCTTTCTTTCCCGAAACATTATCGAACCCCTTCAGCTTATTTATGATAGCCTTCGGGAAAAAGCCCGGGCAAATCTCTTCTACGTTCTCAATAATACTTAAGGCCTCACGTATCATTAATGCCGTACAAGCGAAATACCGGAACCAGACGAAACTATCGACCACCTGACCGGCGATCGAGAAATTACCCATCACATGTGACAGGATCAATACACAACTGTAAATGATAAGCTTACGCCCAATCATACCATATGCCTTACTACTGATGTCTTTGGATAACCAGTGCTTGACAAAGCCGAGCACCGTATCAACACATACAAGGACAATCAACCATTTGACAAACTCCCAGTCACCAAAGACATAGCGCTCAAAGAGTTCCAGCAAAGGAGAAAGAGGCAAGGCAATCAATGCAATCATCTTCAAATTTTTCATATTCTTGGATATATAAATTTAAATAGTATATTTATTATTTTTTTAAAGAAACTAATTCCCTAAAAGTAGCAAACCATCATAGCTATGATGCAACCTATGTTGATAAGAACTATTTTACTCTATATAATTTTTTTATTAGAATGTACAACAATTATACGAATTTACGTGTTATTGAGAGAACATCTTAAATAAGTATTATCAAATGCGGTATGAATAAACTACGGTTATTATTCATTTCCTTTATACCGCATCTTTCCGCCCCATCTGTGAAGACAGGGCGGATTCTTGTTACTTGGATTTAGATGCCGGTTTGGGCTCTAAAGTGGCTTTTACCTCTTTGGTGATCTGATCGAATACTTCAAAGTGCGCTGCAACATTCTCCGACTCCGGAAGGGACATTTGTTTACTGCCTGATTCTAACAGCAAATACCCGATATACCGCCCGGAGGTTACGGGTTGCTTACCTGTAGGGGTGTCAATCTCTTCCGTGACCGTTTTAATGATTTCACAATGAAGACGACTGAGATTATCGTTATTGACACTGTAGTTTACATTGTACTGATAATCTCCTGAAACGGCTTTACCGTTTACTTGAACTGTTCTTGATTCTTCTTGAAACATAATTTATTGATTTTGAGAGTTCATAATTACTTTGTCTAATTCATTATAAATAGCGGTTTTCACCACTGCGAGGATCGGAGCCGGATCAACGTAATTTCGAATGATATTTGCACCTTGTTCGTCAACTTCAACTTCACCTTCTTTATATATCCGTTGGGCAAACTCCAATTCACCCAAATCGGGTGTATTACAGTAAATAGCGTTTCCTACTGTTTTAGCTACGTCGAACTCTTTAATTTCTCCATCAATAGCTGTTTTTACTTTAATTCTTCTAAAATTGATTTTCATATTCTATTTCTTTTGAATTTATTATTGTAATCTGCGCTCACAATGGGCATTTACCAAACATTGCGACCTACAACGAACACACGGAATGGACAATCACGGGGACCCTTGTTTGCGTCAAGCATTAAAACCTCAAAATAAGAGTTGTTTTGTGTCTCTACCTGACCGAATACCCAGCCATACCCCCCTAAGCCTTGTACTAAAACAGCGTACTGCAGATGCTTCAAACTGTGGTATATCCTGTATTTTCCAGTAGCTATTTTCTGTGCACTGGTTAAGGTGCACCCGTTGCCCCATTCATTAGTGACTGTACCCGCTTGATATACATATCCGGTACACAGCATTCCGGGAGCGTTCCACTTTTCACCGCCCCTTTGGGCGAAAATATGACTTCCATACGATTCTATCGAATTTGCAGTGCCTGCGTTAGCCAAACATCTTAGAGCAAAACCGGAACTTCCGTATGATTCAATACTTAGACCACTGTAATTGTCGTTTCGTATGGACATCAATGCAGTGCGTGAAGTTGTAGGGCTGTCCCCCTCTTCGTTAATACGAAGGAATTTATTACCGGACATGTTTAACAGGATCTTAGCCTGCGAATTGCTTGCCGAAACAAGAGAGCCTCCCGATATATTCCAGGCACCGATCTTTGCACCATCAGTTACCGTAAGGTTTCCGGTTGTGATCCTCTGTGCTGAAAATGCCTGTGCCACCACTTCCGCAGCTTCAATCACATTGGCAGACAGTTTGCCGTTTGCGTTGATGGCGGCTGTCTGTTGACCTGTGTTATTTTGGAATAGCAGGTTATCGGCTTTCAGAATGATTTTTCGGGACGTGATGTTGATTCCGGTTTCGACTAAGCCGTTTTGGGTGGCGGTGACACGACCGTCTGCGGCTTCGGCTTTGTTATTGGCTGTGCCTGCTAAGGAATTGGCGGAATTTGCCGCTTGTTCTACTACGCTTAATTTTGCGTGGTCTGAACTTAGAGTTAACTCAGCCGCACTTAATCGCCTACCTTGATCGTCCACTTTGTTCGCAGTTAAAGCTATGCTTTCCTGCGTCTGCTTTATTTCGGTATAGTATCCGTATGTGCGGACGGGTTCAGTTCCATCGGTGCGAACGGGGAACGATGTATTATACGAACCGTGATAATCGGTTTGATAAACGTTGATTACGTTTGGGTCAATAGTATCATCTACGGTTACGTCATACATAGAACCGCCCCTAATACCCATTCTACACGTAGACGTTTCAGTTATTTGTCCCAAATCAACAACTATCTTTGCACCCGCAGAAGTCCATGCTTTAGTATAGTCAAAGATATTGGTTACTGCTGGCAACGAACCCCAACCCGAACCGGACATCTCAAACGTTAAGTTCATAGAAAAACCGCCATCGTGAGTACCGTATGAAGGTTTTCCGTATCCCGCATCAAGAGGCCTACTTATTTCAACCCTTGTTTTGTGGTAAACCGGAATACTTATAACCAACGGGAAAAACTTATTATTGTCCCATCCTCTTAAATCTATTCGCTTTGATATATGCCTATTGGTGGTACTATTAATAACACCAATATCACCAACAACAGACGTGATACTTTTTTCGGTCTGTTCGACGCGTGAAGCAAGTCCGGTAACACGTCCATCAACGGTATTTATCTTTTCAACGGTGGATGTTATCTTACCTTCGACTACACTAATTTGACTATTAGTATATTCAGCACCTTTGTAAACTGCATCCTGAAAATTGGGACTCCATGCGGTTGCAATTTCACCCGCTTCTACTTTAAAGTCTTTTACCCATATATAAGCCCAATCAATTCTTTCTATATCAACAAAATTATATACATCCTTTTGTTCCTCTGTATTTTTCGTTACGTTAAATGTATGCTTGAAATAACTCCATTGGTTATCTGCTGTTGATTTAACAATTACGTTTTCAGAATCACACACATCAATAGTAAAACCAACTGGGGTATTTTGACTACCTTTAATCCATCCGGAAACGGTATACTTACCGGGGATAGGCGGGATAATATTAGGTATCCGCATAGCTCCTCCATTACCTTGTGAACCAACCAAATAGAAACCATGCAGAGACATTTGCCTTTCAATAGTAGGAGATGGATATAAAGTATTAAGCAGTGAACTTGTGTAACTATACAGGTTGTTAGCACCTATACCCAAATTTTCTACCTTAGTTTTAACGGATAGTTCAATTTTCCCGTCAACGGCAAGTATTTGTGTGTCGGTGTACTTTTTTGACTCAGTGAAAGAATCTTTAGGGGCAGGCTTCCATCCGGTCGCCGTGTCTCCTATTTCTATTTGAAAGTTATTGATCCGGCAAACTGATCCAGCGCCTAACTGTATATATGCAATAATATCAGTATCCAAAGAGTCCTCTATATCTTCGGGGACTTTGATAGTGTGAACGTACCTACCTTTGTCAGCCGTGGGGCTGGTAGAATCTACATACTTAAATGCACCGATATAGTAATATTGGGATGTGCCCGATTTATAAATAGCTTTTTCAAGCCCGAACCTTTGTGATGATCCCATCTTTAGATTGCTATACGCATAGTCGAACGAGATTGTTAAGGTTTTGCCTTTTAAATCCGTCCACGCTTTCGATAACTGAAACGCATATTGTGCGCCTGATCCATCCAATGCCTGTTGGGATTGTAACATCAGGTTTTCGCCTCCGATATTCAATTTTCTTTCAGTTGCAGACGGTATCCAATTAGCTACACCCACACTACCCTCGGTGATTACAGCCCATTTAATGTATGTCTCCGTTGATTCCTGTTGGGGAAACTTATAGAAGTAGAAATATGCCCCATCCGGATTAATAGGCGTTATAGGCTGCGAAAGTACCGTTTCTTCTGCGCTTTTCGGCAAAGTGCCTATCCAGCCGTACGAAGGATTGTTATACGCCCTGATAACATCAGAGTCCGCACACTTATAGCACACTGTAAGGGTATAGGTTTTGCCTGCTTCTAAATGAACGTCATACTTATACGATCCCATTTGATAGGGGTTAGCATTTAGTTTGTGGTTAGAGTCGTAAAGCAGATTAACGTCCGCTACTTTCATACTGCGTATGGCAAGCTCGATCTTTCCCGGTATAGCCGCTAACTCGGTAGCAATATTACTAAACTCCTGTTCAATGCTCTTTCCATTTCTCAGAATGAAAATACCTTTCAGGAAACAGTTCATCGCATACAGGCCGTATCCGGAGGGTTGGAAGTCAGCCGGAAAGTCTGTATCCGTCATGCCATCGAGACAACCCAAAATCACTTTGTTCTTTCCGGCCAAAGACGTGGAGTTTACCCCGTCCAGTACAGAAATGCGCGGCTTGCCATCTTCCGAAGCTGTGAGATACAAAATGCCCTGTCTGTTCGGATTCGTGAGGTTACCCATCTGAACCAGATCATCACCAACGGCCGGAGTTGTACCATTGGGAAATACGGATTTAAGTATAAGAATCGAATCATCATTAACCGAGGCAACCGGAACCCAGTAGTATTTAACGTGTCCGGATGTGTAGACCTGACAACGTACCAAGTCATCAGCGACAAACATCATGTCGCCCTCTATACCTAAAACATAGTAAGCCGGATCGCCGGACGTTTCCGAAACGGACTTAACACGCCCGTTAGCAGATGAAATCACCAGACCGCCGTTAACCGCACGAACTTTCGAAATGATAAGTTCAAAAATGGTCATGGCCTTACGGACTACGGCATTATCTATTTCAAGGTTCCAATCCCCATTGATAGCCTTGTATAGCTTCATCCCTTCACCCATCAGTCCGGGGATGAATCTTTCTGAACTGATATAGTCCTTGACTATGGTTTGAAACAGGGTTGCGACGTGCTCAACATTCAGATCGTATGTTTTTGCAAGTGCCTGAACGAGTAAATTTAAAGTATGCGTGTCACCTTTAGCCCAAATATCCGCGCCTGTTGAAATATTCCCTTCCGAATGGAGTGTGCCAACATTGGCCGAACCGGTTACTTCCAATGTAGCGGCTTTAACTTTCATCCGGGCAACTAAAGATTGCAATTCCGTGTCGCCACTTTCGTTGATAAATGTAAGCCCATCACCAACAAACAGCCCTTTCAGGAAAGTGATAGGCTCTTTAGCTATATCCGCTTTTACCTTGCTTAAATAAAGATCATCTATCTTCTTCAAAGCCTCTTTAATCGCTGCATCTATCTCCTTCAAAGTGCGCTTTGAAGAAAGCGTATTATCATCGGTTAATTCCGTGGTTGTATCCGATTCGGCAATGATACGCGAACGGATCTCTAACAGCGTCCGGAGCGATGACAGTACGTTGCTATCGGTAAACGACTTTGTGTCGGTAGCCTTTACAATGTCAACCGAAGCACCTCCACCGCCTCCGCCGTTAACAGTAATGCCGCCAGCCGTCCGGGTGATAACAGCCCCAGCCGGATAGTTCTTTGACCGGGGTTTCGCAGGAATGGATGTAGTTTTAATCTTTACGTCTTTCATGTCTCTATCATAATACACCGGAACTGCTCCATCTTATAATCGATACTTCCTCCGGCATTAATGAATATCTTATTAACCAGAGATTTGTCCGACAGTCTGGAAATAGGAGTTAAACCAATCGTTTCTTCTATTTCTTGTGTTAGCTTGATACGAGTAGTGCTATATCGATTGATTATACGCTGGATTAAATGCTCCTCCGGACGAATAGCCCTGTCAACCAGTACCGAATACAAATTATCACGAAGATAGTCCTCTCCTATCATCACTTTCGAATAGCATGCCCCATCATTGTTGTAACTGGATATTTTAAACTCGATTTCGTCTAATTCGTTAATGTAGTCTTCGTTAACGACATTTTCATAATAACGGTCTGTATTGTCGGTAGTCTTTTCGGCCTCGGTGCTCTTTCCATATTTAAAGGAAAAGTCTTTTAACAAGAATCCATTTATAAAAATAGCATTATGTATTTTAGATGCGTAAAGAGTAAATTCAAGCTCGCCATATAATAGGGTATCAATAGGGATTATTACGCCTGAAACACCTTTATATGGCATATATATTGTTTTTTGGTTCTCAATGGATACATAATCTAATCGGGCTTTGTTATTCTCTTCGGAGGCGGGAAGTCTAAAAAAATAATTGGGATTTGCAGACCATGCGAATGGGGCCAATCCGTTAGTACTGCCATAATATTTATTACCGATCCGTAATTGGCAAGCAGCCAACGGCATGTACGTGCCCCGGCTATTGTCCCAAGGAATCAAATCCATATCCGCTATCGTCTTATAGCTTCCAGATACAGCAAAGGCCCCTGATTCGTACACTGAGGACGCACCTTTAAAATCCATTATCTTTGTTAAGAGTTCCAGCCCGCCTATCATTGATAAGTCACCGACAGCACCCAAACACCTGGCTTGTATAACATTTGTAAACGAATAGTCTGAAATATCCGGCTTACCGTCCACTATTTTATAATTGCAGTACCTTTCCTGTATTCCTCCTATAAGTTTATGCGCATCATAAGCACGTAACTCTAAATCGTCATTGGTGATAACCGTATCGCCATCATACAGATACATGTTCCAGTTTTTCGGATAAAGAAACTGACGGTAACATTTTCTATCTTTATTCGTATTTAAACGTGACGAAAGAACTTTTGCATCTTCGTAACTCTCTTCCGGAAGTAAATTCCCAACCGGATAATTACTGTCTTTTACTGTTACTTTATTATAACCGCCCAAAATATCGAGCGTATGATTATCGCCGCTAAAGCCAACTTTTTGGACGTTGATAGTAAATCCCCTCACGGTTGCATATGCGGAAAAGTCCAACGCATACTTATAGTAATCGCCTGCATGATCCACATCTACGAAGTAAAGATCACCCCTCCAATCCACACAAGTCCAATTGAGGAATTTGCATATCTCTTCAAGCACCTCTTTTAGTTTCATTGGCTTGTCATCTTCATCAAAGAAATTCTGTTCACTTATCATCATGTCCTTCAGAACATTTGTCCAAGCCGTATAATTCGATTTATCCTTTGCGTAAACATGTGGAATATATACGTTTGAATAACAGCCTCGAGATTCAGAGACACAACGGGTTAATAATTCCCATAAAGTTACAAACCCTCTTTCTGTCCCGTTTTTGGGTTTATAATCGATATACTCCAAAGCGGACATGGCGCTGACACATTCAAGTTCCAATTCGAATATAGTACTGCTATAATCTTGTGTGTACAACTCCGGCTTGATAAAGCCACACCACGTTACCACGCCATCACGCTTAAATGTTACACGGTATTGCTGATAAGCTGTGGAAAACAAACTTTGCAAATAATCCGAACCTACTATCCGGATATTGGCCGTACTGAACCTGGACGGGACGTATAAGAAATCATCATCATCGATATCTACAGTAAATGGATTTCCAGCCCCCACTAATTCAGTAGGAGCCCCCACATACCCTTCTTTCTCTATTTCTATAATGCAAGATTTATTACGGAGACTTGCAAAAGGAATCGTATAAATCAATCCGTAGCTCATAATGGTTTCTTTCCTTGTTTTTTTAATGTGTTATTTATGGAGAGCAGAATATCCGGTCCGAGCACCTTGGCTTTCCCAAATTCTATTTGGACCCTATTTGAACTCCCCAAATTACCAGAGTTGATAGCATCAAACAAATTAGATTGCTGGGTCATATTCAAAATCATTTCCCCTTTATTCAGACGCGCCAATCCTTTATCTCCAAAAGATGTGCCCCCTAAATAGATCCCCCCTGAATTAAATCCGGGAGCGCTAATTCTCGCTGCTTCTATCATAGCCATCATTGTCGCTATTTGTCCCGCTGCCAGAGCCGCCCCGACAAAAGGTATTCCCGCATAAGCCGCTGTACTCTTCGATGCCATTTCTGTAACAGCCGCCGCACTTTTCTTCTGACTATTTTCTAATTCCATTTTTGTCGCTACCTCATCTGCGGCTATTTTAACAACTGTTCCTGCAACCGTTCCTGCTGTACTTTTCTCAAGTCCTTGCTGTGCCTCCTTGGCGCCAGCCAACTTTTTAGCCAAAACTGATATATTCTCAATAGTACGAACTATAGACGTAAAAGAATCAATCGTATTTATCATTGCATTCCAAATGGCCATGATTTTCTCCCATCCCGTTGCATCTACATCATTCATCACATCACGAAGGCTCGTAAAGGCCGATACGACACGATCGGAGCTTGTAGCGATATCCTTGATCCCTGAGTAAAGCGATTCATCCAGCTCCTTAGTGAATTTTTTCACGTCTTCTTTTACTTTAGCTAATTTCAAAGCCTCCTCCAAAGTAGGGACATTGGCTATCGCATTTGACAGTTCATCCGAAAGTTCCTTACCTACTTTCTTTGCCTGTTCCTGTAATTCTTTTGCGTATTCCTTTGCTTTATCAAGATTCTCAGAGGCAATATCCACTTTTGATTTTTTATAATCAAAAGTGGTATCGCGTGATTTCATCTTCACGGATGGGATATGTGATATCGCCTGATCCAGCATGTCCTTGATAAAAGCATCAGCCCTCTCACCGATTCCTTTAATGCTTGCGGCAGACTTAGCGGCCTCAACCGATAGCCCCGCAAGATGTTCATTGAAAGCCTTTTGAGAGATAAGTCCTTTTGAAAGCAAGGTTTTATTTTCTTTAACCTTATCATTGTACTCCTTCTGCACCTTCTCCATCTCTGCGGCCGCCTCATCATATAAAGGATGATCAATAACATCCTGAAGCATTTTGAGATATTTGCTATTAAGTATCTCTTTGTCACCTGACGCTTTGGCCTCTATCAACATCTTCCTCCCGAGTTCATCGACAGCTTTATAATATTCCGACTCCGACATCTTCTCGACTTCCCGGCGGGCATCCAATTCCCTTAAGGATTTAGCGTATTTCTCTTCGGCCTTTTGAAGTTCCGTCTTTTTAGAATCAGGTTCAGGAGGTGTAGAATCAGCCGTAGCCACAGAATTAGCAATCTCCTTGCCTAATCGACCTTTAGCGTCTTTTAGTATCTTGGCGTGTTCGATAAATGCATTCAAGTCATCTTTAAGCCCGTTTTCCCAGCCTAAAGCATCTTGGGTATGCACATCGTATTTCTTTTTAAATCTTTCCTCTTTTACTAAATCCCCGCGAGCCATCGCCCAGTCCGGAGCCATACTTCGTATCGTTTTGCCATTATATGATTTACCACCAATCTTTCCTAATTCATTTTCGCTATCAGCCACCTCTTTAGCAGCCAGTTCGGCTCTTGCTGCACTTTCTAATAATGATATACGCTTTTCAATAACTTTGTTAACATCTTGATTAACAATCAATTCAGTCCCTAAAATCCCATTTATCTGGGCTAAAATTCTTTTCTTATCTGATAATGTGACATTGGTCTTATTGTATTCCTCTTGCAGAGCGCGAATCTTGATTATTTCAGGAGTTTTTGAGGGAACATCATTCATTCGTTTCTGATATTCATCGAATAACCCTTTTATACGCTTTGACTCCCGATAGGCATTATACAATTTAGCGACTACAGCCCCAATGACCGTCAATATAGCCGTAGGAGCCATGGATATCAGGGTTGCCCTAATCGACATGGCGGCCTTAGAGAACGCCATTTTAATGGAGGCAGAAGTTCTCTGTGCTTTCCACGCTATTTCATTGAATTTTTGGCCGGCATCTTTAGCCGCCCGGCGTGCAGCGGATTTAGCAGCCAACTCAGCCCGGGATATCGACAGAAGTATTTTATTCACCAACCGGCTTGTTACCATAACCATGATGGCGGCAACCGTATAGGTAATTACCGATCTTATATTGTCAGCCGCCACCTTTACCGCGTTCGTTAGCCAATCGATCAAGGCTTTATATTTGCTCTGTACTTCCGTTCCATTCACGAATTCAGTGAATGCATTCTTAAGCCGGTTCACGGAAGTTTCCAAATTATCCGTATCTACGTTGGGAATCATCTTGTCAAGAGCCTCAGCAAACTTAGGAAGAACATCTTTACTCATTAATTTGCCCTGCTTTAACAACTTGTCAAGCCCCCCTACCGATACCCCTGCGGCTTTTGCCATGGCTTGCAGAGCGATAGGTAGGCGCTCTCCCATTTGTAAACGAAGCTCCTCTGAACTAACCTTTCCCTTGGACATCATTTGAGATAATGCCAGAAAGACGCCGTTGCTATCTTCCGCACTCATCCCAAATGCGGTTACTGCACGGGACACAGACTCAAATATTTTCCGCTGATCCATCATAGACATGCCCGATATGGAAGCGGCAGCCGTAAACTTAGCGTAATTCCCGGTCAACGCGTTGATCTCAATACCATATTTCTTCGCCATGTCCAACAAAAAACGCTGGTTATCAGCGAACCGGACCATGCTACCGGATACATTCTTCAAAGCAGTGGTAACCCGGCTGGTTTCCCTGGCAACATCGATCAGACGGGATACAAAGTTGCTCAACCCCAATCCACCGGCACCCAGTGCCGCCGCAAAAGTTAAGACCTGCATCTGCATCACTCTTAGACCGTTTTTAACGGAATTCGTACCTCTCTTGAAGTTTTCAGTCAGGAGGTTTATCGCAATCGAAAATGATAATCTACCTGCCATACTATTTATTTATTAGTTTCTTACCCTCTTTCATAAACTGTTCGAAGCGGTCTATATCTTCATTTATTGCTCTTTCCGCTTCCCTGGCCGCCTCTACTTCCTCCCATGGGAATGTTATCAGGTCCATAGCCCCGTTTTTCATCTTCTTGGAATCAATATGCGGCAACATGGTAAAGAATGTCCATAACCGGCTGGCTTCCATCTCTTCTTTACGTTTACGTTCATAGGCTTCAATATACATGGGCAAATCACACAACTCCATTTCCTCCAATGCATATGTAGCATCCAGACCGGACATGATAAGCGTTGACACGATATTGCCTATCATCCCCGGAGTGGTATCGGAATTGATCTTATCTGTACCAGCTCGTTTATTTTGAAACTGGGCCAATACAGACATCCTATTTTCCAAAGACAATACCATCTCACGAACCAATTTCCGGTTGGATAGTGTCTTTTTAAAAACATCAAACGTATATACTTCTCCTTTAGCAACTATTGTGGAGGTATATAACAATGCGTTTACATCCTCTTTATCTGAATAGTCCATTAAAGAAAATGATTTACCCCTGAGTTGTTCCCAGCGGATAACAGCCTTTATTGTCAATCTTGCTTCCATCCAATTTATTAATTAAAAAGGCGGCCATCTACGGACCGCCTTCGATATTCATCATTATTGTATTTCTTATCCTCCCACCCCGACAGGCTCAACCGGGGCAAGGGCGCCAATTCCCTTAAAAGAAGCACTGCATGAAACAATCTGTCCATTATCTGATTTAATGGATAAGGACGTGATAATTACTTTACCCGTATAGTTCTTTTGCTTTGTATCCTTAGTGAAAGTTCCACCGAAATTATCCTTATCGGCAGACGCAGGGCTCCCCAAAAAGAAGTCAAGTACCTCACCTGCTATCTGCTTACTCAAAAGAGTGTCAAAGCTCATTGCACCTTCTTTTCGGGTTAACAATGATTCACTTGACAGGGTAAAGCTTTTTTTCCCAGGAAGCGAACCGGCCCAGTCCCCCATCATTTTATTAGAAATATCAATCTCTTCTGTTGAAACATCCAACCCGCAGCTGGAAGCAAAAGCAATAGGTTCATCACCGATGAAAAGCATAAGCTCCCCCCGATAAATGTCTTTGCTGGAATCTAATTTTGTTGCCATTGTTTTTAAAATTTTAGTTTTACGTTTCATATTAATCAATTGAAAACTGCAAGACTTGGAAATATTTTCCGGATTCATAATCCTCTGTAGAATCTTCCATCCTGATTTTCATTACCGGATCTACAAAATCCCCCTCCAAAGCATCATAGATAAGACTTGCCAATTCCTGGGAGCGGGTGTAATTATCACTCACGGCAGTTACGAATATGGTCGGAACCTGACGGGCAACTGCCATCTTGGTGTACTCCTGCTTGAATCCATCCCGTTGATATATAATAAAATCTCCCTCGGTTCCATTCGGGGCAACCAACGGAAATATTTTATCACCTACCATTGTCTTGATACCCAAAGAATCCTGCAAGATAGTCCGTACCTCTGTTGTTACTTTAAACTTGTTCATTATCCCCTGTCGTTAATACGTTGCACGGCTCTTTCAATCCCCGCATATAGAGCATCCATCGCCTTCTTTTCCTCAGAAACTTTCGCATCTTCCCAGAATCGGTTAGCAGGCATAAGTCCGCGAGATGCCCCCGCCCTTACGCTTTTCTTTCCGGTGGTAGTTCTCGCCCTGGTTCCGGCATCAACCAAATGGGAGTGATTTCCTCCCGGACGATCAAAACCGGCCAAAGCCCCTAATTTGTTCCGTTTAACCCTGGTGGTAAAAGAGTTCATCAAATGCCCGGTCTGCTTCCCGTGATGCAATAGACGCGAACGTAAATTGCTACGCCCTCTCACACGAAAAACATTCACAGCGGCCCGAAGCCCACTTTTTATGGCCTTATCCTTCTCAAAGGTCTCTAACTGGTCTACCAAATAAATTATGTTTTCCCTGTCTATGGTCCTTATCTGTATCATATATTCAGTTTTTCAAGTGTGATTACAAGCGTGTTATCTCTTTGTGGATCAATCATCTTTATCGCATATTCCACTCCCCGATAAACAACCCTCTGGTTTTCTTTAATCGCCGGATAATTCCGAACCTGGAATACTATAATACTACCAATAAATTGCTCCATGGCATTCACTCCGCTCTTGTCTGCAACAGCAGACATCTTCCGGCGCGAAGCCTTGCAAGTCAACACCGTTTCATATCTATTGGATACAAAACCGTTCAGGTCCTGGCTTTTCACCTCTTCCCTGAATTCCAGAATCTCACGTAACAGTCCCGCTTTCATTTGGAGTAATCAATGTATGGTTGTAATAAATAGTCCAGCAAACCGACTTTGTCCCGCGCCCGTTCCGCGACAAAGTTGACTTCCCGATCCCGAAACAAACCTCCGGCAACAAGAAGGATAGCTGAGAGAATAGGGTCGGGCAGCTTCCCTTCGCTATCCTCCAGCGTATCTAGATCCCGACGTATGTGATTAGCTACAGCCCCTTCAGCGGCGGCAACATATACACCAATGATACTATCATCATCGGTGTATTCTGTTTCGATGTAAAGGTGCTTCTTCGCCAAATCTAACGATACGTACTTCATGGCTTACTTCATTGAGGCAATGGAGAATGACTCAGGGCGAATCATACCCATATTCCAATAAGAATTAATCACCAAACGTACAACTCCCTCCAACATGCGGGAATACGGATCCACTTTGATTTCCAGCGCTCCCCACTGACCTATAAAGTAGTCATTCCAGTTACCAAAAACAATGCCGAATTCATCTTTAGCGGTCTGCAAGCCTTTAGGCAGGTTATTGGTGCGAAGCGCTTTATATCCGTTAAGAGTACCTTCACCCTTATCGCCAAAAATGAAGCCTCCGGCACCGGAAGCATCTTTCACTTTAGTTTTGGCCTTACCTACCAAAGACGGGTGCATAATGTAAGCCAAATTACCAAAGAGCGCATTGTTGATATCCGCATTGGTTTCCAACTCCACAATTTTAGCCCAATCCATGACACCGTTAATGGCCGGCACTGTCTGAAACAGCCCGTCGGGCGTATTATCATTGTGAGCGTGCGTACCAAATGCGGTTTGCTCAACCTTTTGCGCAATAGCAGCAGCCAACGTTTGTCGAATAATTGCCTCAACCGAAGTATTTTCCTGGACAAGCAACTGCTCGGAGATATCAACATAAGCCGTCAGTCTCTTGGGTTTATAGGCGTCACCTTTGCTGAATTGCCCGGCACCGTCTTTGGCTTTAGCGTTTTCACCCTCCCAGAAAACATTGGAACCGCTATACTTCGGCCAATAAATATCCCCCTGTAAACCGGTCATAAATCTGGCTCCCGCCTGAGCCAAGACCAAAGAGGATTGAAGCGGCAGCAACAATTCCTGCTGCTCCTGATCAATGACTACTCCCGTAGCCGATTCGGTTGCCGCCGTAAACATTGCCCGCTTCTCCAAGCTCATCGGGATTACCAATGAATTTTGAGATGACCTCGTTACCCCTGCGCTATTATGCAGGCGCGTTGCCGCCTCAATAACGGAAGCATCCGCATCATGCTGTCCCTGTCCGGAAATATAGTTGGCCAATGAACGACGGAGAGAAAAGCGTTCCTGACCGGGTTCTACATGGGGAGTCCCTTTACCTCTGTTCTCGGCCTCCTTGGTTGCAATCTCCATATTAATGTCAGTCATCCGGCACTGGATCTCTCCAAGTTCCGTATTTTCGCCCTCGTTTAACATGCGTTTTTCGGCTCTCGCACCATCAGTTATCGCTTTAGCACGGATAGAAAGCTGGGTTCTTTCGTCTTTTAAATCTGTAATTGATTTTTCTCTTGGCATAATCGTTAAATTAATTATTAAATAATTTTTCTATATTCTCGTAATATTCATCCAACTCTCCGGATTTTCTCTGTTCTTCCTGTTTACGAAAATCTTCTTCGGCCTGCTCCTTGCCTCTCATATAAACCGATGTTTTGCTATATGCGGCATTATATACAGGCGCGACATCATATAAATGATCTATTTTCAATATTGTCCGCTTCCATGTTCCATCACTTTTCTTTTCCCAAGTCTCTTCCTCTACATCAAAGCAAAAAGAACTCTCGGCGATCTCGCCTCTCCGGATATTTTCCATCAGCTCATCTCCGAGCCCAGTCTTTGGAGCCTCAAAACGGTATCTCAATCCCTTGCTATCAATAGATAATGTCAACGAGCCAGTCCCCCGATTGCATCGGGCAAGAATCCCCCGACTTTGGTCATGGTTTAGCAACGCAAATACATCACTTTTCTCAATAACACCATCCAGAGCTCCATGCTCAATCACCTCTTCAAAACTTAAACCGTCCGAAGACACGCCAAAAAGCAAAGCATACCCTTCAACGGTTCGCTTTTCTTCGTCTGACACCACTTGATAGGCAGTATTTCTTATTTCTCTCTTTTCATCCATAATCAATCCTTTTCTTCATTAACCACAGAACTGTCGGACAACTTGGAATTTTTATCTATGACAGGGTCGGCTACCGCACGATCTAATGTTTGTGTATTGACTTGCACAAAGGCTTTATCTCCATTTTCTAATCGGGGCAAATTATTCTCCCGGCGAATTTCATTGGGTGTCATCCCTGCAACATAAAACATATCCTTTGCATATGCGGCCTGCGCCTTTTTGTCTGTACGCAAAATTGCCGATGTATCAAATTCAGCCAATATCCGGCCACGTTCGGATTTAAGAAAAACTTTCCGATTGATCTCCTGCTCAATCTTGGTAATGACAGCCAGCACCGTATCCGTCAGGTATTGAAGCTGCGTAGCCTCAACAGTGGAGTAGCTCGATTTAGACAGGTCAAAAGCCTTAACAGGAGAGACGGAGAAAAAACGGCATAAATCCACCACATTAAACTCCCTGGACTCCAATAGTTGCGAATCCTTGGGACTGATAGTGATCGGCTGGTACTTCATATTCCCTTCAAGCACAGCAATGCCATTGGGTTTCCCCCCTACAGAAGAAGTACGATTTTCCCAAGTTTCATAGATCTGGTCTTTTTGTTTTTTATCCAAGCGGCCCTCAAATGCCAAGATACCCGCCACGTTACCGCCACCCTTAAAGAATCCTGCGGCATGCGCCTCACTGTCAGAGGCGATACCCAGCGTTTGCCGGGCATGGGTCAGCGTAGACACCCCAATGATTCCGTCATAAGAAAAGTTCAATACATGAATCATATCCTTAGGCTGTACCAGATCCTTAAACCCTGTAATCCTGTAACGTTTTCTACGAATGCCTTTCGCATCTACTATCCATTCTATACCTACTTGGAAAGAAGGAACATAGATTAGTTGTAAATCCGTCCCATCCCTTTCGATATAGGCATAACCGTTACCTGTTAAAAGGACTGAGGCCATCAATGTTTTAAAGAAGACGTACCTGGTCATGTCTTCATTAGGCTCTGTATTCAGAACATGGTAAGCTGGATGCCATTTACACTCCTTCTTAAAACCTTCTTCATCCAATTGATAGGTTTTTAATGGCAAGACAGCCACACTGTCAGAAATCAAGTCCACACACCGATAAACAGTAGAAAGCAACATTGGCTTATCACGGCTCAACAACAGCGATCTTCCACCGGAACTCCAAGCAGCTATATTAGATACCTCCTGTTTGGACGCTTTTCTAATCTCAATATTTAGAATTGGTATTTTCATTGTTTTCCTTTTACCATCTAACCAGAAAATTGTCCGACAGTTAATAGAATTCCCCGTACCGCGGAGACATCAGATAAATGCCAAGGGCTTCCAGCTTGGCTATTACTCCGTCTATTTTCTTCTCTTCAAACTGCTTCGACGGTTTGGTATTTCCATTCCGATCCCGTGCCATAATCACATTGCGGAAACAATGCCGGTTAATGACATTGTTGTCAATCACTGCCCGTCCGGATAATAACAAGCGCTCCATCTCCTTTGTGGGACGGTTAAAGTTTCCCAATGCTTGGGAAAACTCCTCCATCGGCAACCCCTGATCTGTGGCGTTGATAACAAACTGTGTTGCGTTCCATGCATCATAAGCCACTTTTTGAATGAAAACAATCTCCCGGATACGCATCAGGTCATTGAGTATATAATCATAGTCCGTTACATTGCCCGGCGTAATGGTAATCAATCCCTGCCTACGCCAATCGCCATACAAATCCTTAAATCGTTTTTCTTGTAACGCCGCCTCTGGAAGATAATACAGGGTTTTAAAGTAATATTTGTCCTGAGTCGGAAACATAAAACTCATACAGGTGAGATCACTCGTACTTGATAAGTCAATACCTGCATAGCAATCCATGTCCCGGAATTGCTCGAAATCAAGATTGGCAGAAGCGTTAAGGATGTAGTGATCCGGTATCCAAACAGTTTCCGCATCACACCACATATTGATATTCTTCGTTTTGATTCCAACTTCTTCTGAAGGAGAATTTATTGCCTTTTGAACCTGTTCCCTCAAATATTTAGGCTTTACTGTGACCCCTAAATTAGGATTACTCTTGCCCCACACTTTTTCATTTTTCCAATCATCCCCTTCATCTAAAGCATAAATCAAAGCAAAAAGGGTATCATCTTCTTTCAAGCCCTTCAACACTTCCGTACACATTTCACGAAACTGGTAGCATGGACCCAATTTATCAAAACCGGCGGTAGTGATAATGATACTCATCGGATCATCACGCATACCCTGCCCGGATTGGAGTACATCTTTCAAACCTGAATTTTTAGCCGCATGGTATTCATCAAGTAAAAACATAGACGGATTAGGGCCATCTAATTTGCTGGAATCAGCGGCAAGCACTTTCAAAAACGACAATGTTTTATCGAAGTTTATTTGATCGCGGAAAGACACAAGATACCGATGCTTAGGATCAAGCCCGGATACAAAGTTACGGCACATTGTAAAACTAACCTTTGCCTGATCTTTACTGTTAGCCGCCAAGTAGACTTCCGCAGCCGACTCGCCATCGGCGATAAGATGATATAGACAAAGTGCAGCCGCAAAAGCCGACTTGCCATTTTTACGGGCCATCTCAATGTATACAGATGAAACCAACCTGCACCAAGAGCCATCCTCATCTTTTTTATAGAATCCGTAGATACTTGCTACTGCAAACTCTTGCCAAGGCAGTAACGTAAACGATTTTCCGGCATGACGACCGGTGTAATGCCTCAACAAAGAAATAAATTCAATAGCATAATCCGCCCGATTCTCTCTAAAATCTATATCATCCCGTTCAAAAAGAACATAAAACCGTTCGACGGCCTGCTTAATAAACTCTCCCACTACAATCTTGCCATCTCTAACATCAGCGGCATATTGATAGTATCCTTTCATCGTCTCTCACGGGCCCCTTTCTTTAAAAATTGGTCTAAAGGAGAATCATTTTTATCTTCTGATTTCATAGCCTTAATATTTCCACGGCTTTTAATAGTCAAACCATACTCTGTCATGATTTTCATTACCTGAGCATAGTTTTTAGTGGCAATATTTTGAGCCGGATTAGCTGCTTTTTCGTATTTTATCTCAATAACGGGGCCTTCTTTAAGCAGGATATCAGTTGCCTGCATATACATCTCGTAGCTGGTTGCAAGCATTCTAATAGCTCCGAGATCAATATTCTGAATAGCTTTTCTAGCATTTAGCTCTTTTACCACATCCTTTATAAACTTCTGTGTTTCATCGGATAAATTATCGGGCATTACAAATTTCACCATATTCTGTTTTTATAATAACCACATGAATGTCCGACAAATAAAACGTTAATGCTTTAACAAATTCAAAATTTGAAAAAATTCCGTGCGTGTGAAGAAGGGTTGGGCGAGGTTTCGGAAGTCGATTTGCTCAAAATTCAACCCCATACCCGTGGAACAATGTTAATCCAGTTTTAACACAGTGTTTCACGGAAACACTGCCGTGGAACATAGCAGACTGCGTTTTAACATATAGTTCCACGAAAAGTGGAACAAAAAAGCCCCACCTTTACAGATGGGGCCACAAACTATTGCTTAGTTATCGTCAAAAAACAAAAGCAGCAGCTTGACTTATCTTCTTACCTATATCGGTCAATGCACCGGCCAAGGTTTTTAACTCAGCATCATTAAACCGAATGGGCTTCCCGTTGACAATACTTCCATTTAAACGTTGGTAAAACCACTGGGGAGACCTCTTAAAATATGTTTTGGCTAATGCTGAAACAGAGATAAACGGCAACACCGATTCCAACTTCTCTCTTAGTAATATTTCATCCGCTTCTTTGTTGGTGTCCTTGATGCATTCTATCAAACCTTCCGCAAACTGATCCATATCTTGATCCGCCAAAGCTTTCATCTCTTTGTCTACTGCCTCAATCTCCGCTTCGGTATTAGCATTGGCAAAGCGTTCCTTTAGTCTTTCTATATCTGTCTTCATAACTTCTTTATTTAGCCTCCCTGTCTTTCAAGGGAGGCGGTTGACAACTTACATTTCCTTTAACTTTTTAGTTAATAACTCGATTTGATAATCAAGCTCTTGTTTATAATGCCCTCTGTCCTGTAGCTCTTTGTAGTAGCGAAGGTAGAACAGCAAATCCTTCTCTAACTTTATCCGTTCTTTACTTACCGGTTTTTCTCCCATATTGCTTTTGTTTTTTGACACTACAAATATAATAACATTATTGTTATTAAGCAAATATTCCAATAACTTTTTTGTTATTATTTTGAGTTATGTATATTCTGATGGCATTGCTTACAAAGGCTCATTAAGTTGTCATAATCGTATGCTAATGATTTACGCTGTAAAGGATCATTCGTAGTCATGAATGATACGATATGATGAACATCCTCAGCCGGTGTAGCCAATCCCTTTTGCCAGCATACCTCACATAGAGGGTTATTCACCATCTTCCATGCTCGAAGCCTGCGCCATCGCTCTGAATTATATATCTTACGACGGGCATCATCATACATATTATTGCTCTTCTGTTCCCTCTTTTTGGGTTTGTAAATAGTCGGCATATGGTATTTCTCTTAATTGTTTAGAATCTTGAATTATCTGAAATGCTATCATTTTGTAACGATAGCAAAAGTGTTTTATAATATCCTCTTCCGATTCTAACAGGCTGGCCTCAACATCTTGAATGACATAAAGCACCGTGTCCTGAAAGATGTCCTCACGAGATAGTGAGCCATGAAACGTATCGAATTCGACACAACAAAGCGATCGAAGCTTAAGATAATTCTTTCCGATTGCTTCGGCCACCTTAGGATAATAACTATTTCGCTTGTACCTGTTTCTCATTTAGAATCAGATTACCGGAATCATCCGTTATTTCCCTCAAACTGCGCGCAACCATGCTTCTGATTACAACTGACATATTGACTCCCATTTTCTCAGATACCTCTTTCAATAGCATCCAAGTATGTTCATCAAATCGGACTGACCTTCTTTTGTTTCCCATTCCAATACGACTTATTAATCCTCTAAAACATATCAATAATTATAATTCGCCCGCCTAGGCTGATCAAGCCGGCGGCTATCCGTCAGCCGTGACAACTCTTCCTCCTTCCGGTGTATAGAAACCATCAGGTTATTACGAATATCCGAAAGACGCAGCCACTCTTCCAAGGAGGGGGTATCTTTAGCTCCCAGCTTTTCATTGATCCGGGCTAACTCTTCACTGCTGCGATTAATTTGACTACGAATACACAGTATCCGATCCTGTCTGGTTTGAAATCCACCCAGACCATTACTATCTATCGTTGTTTCCATTTCTGTATCGAGAATTAATATTTCTTCCCGTGCATTTTCCCACAGTGTTCATTATACTTCATCTTCTGCTCAATGTGCCACTCCAAATCCATATCGTAAAATTCGGCAAGCTCAAACACCTGACGAATAGCATAATTAAGACATTCCTCCGTTGTGTATTTGTAATTCACAATATCTTTGATGATAGCATAGCAGTTCTCGGTAAATGACTTCTTCCTGCTTACAATGTATGCAACAATGAATATACCATTCAAATTAATACCCCGAAGACCGGCCATATCAAGCATACGAATAACCGTATCGGCCAATTCAGCCTCAACCGTATCTTTGACCAGCCTTTCAAAAGCATCCACAAAAGCCTCAGACATATGATCGGAATTGGAACTGACAACCGATTCAAATTCCGCTTTGTCAGCCCGCCTGCCTTTTCTGTCAGCTTCTACAGCTTCGGACAACTCTGTTATTACAAGCATGAAACAATGATTGTCACTCAATTCTCTATCATGAAATCCATGATCACAGGCATTTTGATAAGCCCTGTTACGAAGGGTGTTCAAATCTAACATAACGTATATCTTTATAAGTTTAACATTCAATATTCTCCGTCCGATGCGCTCTTACTTCATTATACCAGTTCCCTTTATATTCGCGGGCCTCAACGGTAAAGTTAACTCTGATCTTATTTCCTACCTTTGGAGGGTTCTCAACAGGACCATCGAAACTGCAAACGGAAAAGCGCATCTTACTGTGATAACGTTCGCTGGTTTCCATGATGTACTCTCTCTTCTCCCAGTCTTTACCATCCTTGGTAACTCCACCGGTGGATGGCAGCTCCACCAAAATTTTGCCTTCTGCTTCACATTTCATATATTCAGTTTTTAAATTATAATTTATCAGCCCTTATAAGTCGGTTCCCGACAACCCTGCGGGCTGTATAGGACAAGTTGCCGAAAAGTGTTAAATTTTAGATTTTAAAAACGTAATCACTTAATTTCCAACATTTTAATTGCGCACCATAAGGTGCTTTTTGTATTTACAGATAAAATGCTGATTTTCAATATGTTATATTTTTCTGCAAATGGGCGTAAATATCCCTGTCTGGTAGCCTGATAAAAGTTTGTCCTTAAATTCACGCTCCATGTCACCGATTTCCTCCACGTACTTCTCACGCTCTTCCGGCCAGCTACGGGCAAAATTGCGTATAGTCTCCCATTGCTTTTTAGTCAGCTTACCCGAAAGATAAAGCTTCTTGTAACGCTCCTTGTACCGGGTAACTCCTATCCGGTATATCTCCCTGGCCCTTTCAAGCTGGGACACCTTTACGCCCTTGGCCGCAGACAGTTCTCTGGTAAAGCATATTTCTGACCAGTCCTTATAGAATATACGGCCGATCCTCGACAAGAAGAGGTTGTCCGTTAGCTCCATCAATGAAACAGACTGGTGCTTGTATATCGTTTCGATACGAAGAATGTTAGCCCCGACATTCCGTCCTTTCTCCCCGGCCTCAAAGCTCTTATCATAGACCTTCAGGATCTTCCGGAAATACTTGCTTTTCTCCGTTGTCTGTTGCTTGAACGCCGAATAGTTGGCATCGTTCCAAAGGAGCTTTCCTGAGACTTCATACATCTGTTTAATGTAAGAATCGGCAGGAAGGGACATCTTCATTGTGATACCTATCTCGTAATACGTTACCACGGCATTCTCAATACGGACACATAGCCTCAACAGCAGCTCTTTGATTGTCCTTACAGCTATTGCAAAGGTTATCGGGCGGCTGTTATCCAGTTTCCCGGTCTTTCCCTTGGAGTAAAGCTTGCAAATGGAACATGTGCACCGTAACCTGTTACCGCGAACCTCAATGAAACAACCATCAAAGTTGGCGTAAGCGGTAGACTTGTAATAGACTTCATCGCCCTCCGTACACTCCTCCAAATAATTTCGTAAAACGATCGTCTCAATATCCGCCGTGTCAATCGTTGCCTTTATGGTTATCTTGTCGAACATCTCTTCTTCTCTATAAAATACTCACACATTCTAAGGCCGGTTGATCGCCCACAGTCATGTATCGGGCAATACACCATGAAATTCTCAACCGGGCCGGCGCGTCTGCATTGCCGGCAATCACACTTTACTTTCTGCCTGATTTCCTCTTCTTTTCCCTTATTCTTATTCATCGCCTTGCTTTTTGATAGGTTGACGCTTTCAAAGACTTACACCTTCTGCATTCAGAACTGAAGGTGGAATAGACCTTCTCTCCCCGATTTAAAGTTCTGGGGTAGAACCGGTGAAAATAGTACCACTCGCCACAGATGGAACACCGTTTCATTAAACGACCGTCGGGGGAAGTACGGTAATTGTTTCTTTCCCGTCGATGGACCAACCGGCAATTTATACACTCTTCGTCCGTAAGTTTATACCGCCTGCAATGGGATAAAGACTTCTTTCCGCATTTGGCGAATGCCTTGCAATCAATACGCGGGATGGTTTGGGGGATATTCATAAACTGAGCGTTTTAAGCCTCCCACTCCGGGGGAATCCAAATCCCGGGGAGAAGTCCCCAGGGAGTGGTTTGCAAAATATAAAACTTAACCGGGGCACACTCCCGACGGCATCCTTTAGTACCGGCATTGGTTATTGTTTAACATGTTTCCTGCATTTAAGCAGGACTCCTTTCATGATGCAAGTTTTTGTTTGATCAACCTTGTGTTCTTTTTCACAAGCCCTATGATCCGGTCATGGTATTCAGTGTTCTGGTTACAGGCTCCTCGGGACTGTACGACATTTAAGGTTTTCAAGTCAACCTCAATTGTCTCGATACGCTTGTCACCAATGCGGGCGGAGAGAATAAGGGATTCAGGCTTCAGGTAATAATTATTCGTAAATACGCAGTGATGAAGTGCATCTCCTTCCTCCATGACTTCCCGAACACTTTCAAGTACCCTCACTTCAATAAACCCGTCAGTAAATCGCAACCCAAAAAACTTAGCTTTGAGGGCTCTAAATTTAGCTTCGTCTTCAATTGCCCTCTTTCGTTTACGTTCAGCTTCTTCTTTTTCCTGAAGTTGCCGTTTCTTAATGACCAACTTATCGTGTTCTTTCTTAAGATTATCCGGGCAAACATAGTGTGCATTATGCAGGTCTTTGTGGAAGTACCGAAGCAAATCAAGATAATCAAACCATATTTTCACATCCTTTATCCTGTATTTGTTTCTTAGGCATATCTTTATGGACGGCCAATAACGCTCAATCTTATATTTTTCATTTGAAGCATACCCTAATAGTTCGTACCTCCTTGCCTTTAGCAATGTTTCCATTTTCGGGTTATCAGGAATCATGTTAATAGCTTCCAGTGGCGTAAGCCCTTGCAATCTGTGGTCTATACCGTAGCGTCCTATATCCGGACGGAACTCAGAATCAGGATGCAGCCTGGAAGGATAAATATCATACCTGACACCGGAAGAATAGTAACCACGTCTATGTTCAACACGTATCTCCATATCTCCGCCCCAGGAATCACAATACCAATTCACAGTGTGATTCAATGCGACAACCGTATTCTTTCCATCTTGCCGTATCCAGTGTTGGAGTACCTCATTAATAAAGTATTTTGGAACCGCACCGGCTTTATAGTACGCCCGAATCTCAAAATTCCGAATTACCTGAAACTCCCCATGAATCTCAGCGATCGCAACATACCTGCTCTGTTTGTCTGTAGTGCATCTTGATTGCTCTACTTTCAACTTTGCCCCACAGTGAGGGCATACAGCCAGTTTACGCCTGACAATATCCGGGGAGAACCTCTGGCCGCAGTCCATGCAAACAACCCGTGATTTAGTCGCAAAGCCTTTATGTTCCAAGCAGTCCGTTTTAGCCCATGCAAGCATATAGCTATCAATATCAGGAAGACACCTGCTTTGCTCCAATATCTGAACTTGTAACTTGGTCCTTGGTTTCATAATTTAGAATAATGACATCTGTTGAACTTCTATTATCTCTTTCTTTGCCCGTGTAGGCTTTTTCTTGAGCAAGGCATACTGTTCCTCTTCCAAGCGTCTTAATGCCGCTTCACGGGCTTTCTCCTTATCCTCCTCGGTAAGTACCGTAGAGGCAGACAAACCGCTGACTGAGGATCCGGTATTTGCGGGTATCTTCTCTACTTTGATATTATCCTCATCGTAATAGTGAACCGCCATGCCGAATACCTCCGCATCAGAGATGGCAACCGCGTTGCCCCTCTTTTTCGCTTCTCCCAAGATATAGCTGCAGCATTCATCAATACTCTTGTTTTCTTTGTTATAAGCCTTGGCAAAGAGTTCGTCCGCCTTGGCACGCTCATCAAGATAAGACTTGATGGCGGCTTGAAATGAATTGTCTTTCATAATTGCTCTATCGTTACCAGTATTGTTTAAATCCTGAGTTTTATATTCATTTTTTGATATTAAGAGAGTTATACAAATAGCGATTGCTGAATACGTGATAATATCAATTTATTAGCATCAGCAAAGAACTGCTTCTTAATCTCGAACCCGTAAGCTTTTCGTCCCAATTGGGCGGCAGCCAATAAAGTAGAACCACTACCGGCACACGGATCTATGACTACATCACCCTTGTCGGTGAATATTTCTATCAATCTACGGAGTAGCGGTACTGGCTTTTGCGTTGGGTGCACCTTGGGAGTCTCACCGTCCCGCACCCAATCGAAGCAGTTGAATATCATCCGTCCGTCATTGTTGAACTTAGGGAGTTTGTCTCTATATAAAAGCAAACCATACTCACAGTTACCGACAATCTTCATGTTTGCCTTTAAGACTTGTGCGGAGAAGTCTTTTCTAAACACAAGGTTTATGTAATTATTCAGCCCGTAACGTTTCCCGAGTTCAATGTATCTGAACTGATCTTCAAATTCACAGAAGATAATCATACAGGGAGCCTTACCCTTCTCCTTCGGTTCTTTCATCAACATTTGGCTACAGAAGTGCATAAACTCTGCGGGTCTAAAGTCTTTATCTGTATCAAAGAACTCTTTGCCGGCCAGATCGCTTTCGCCATTCTTGTTATCGCCATCGACATACCAAGAAGGATTGGAGGCATAAGCGTTGTTTCCAAGATTGTAGGGCACATCTGCAATGATTAATTGTGCTTTGGGAATCCCGTAAACTTTATAATTCTGGAAATGATTATTAAATAATTCGATATCTTTCATTACTCAACCTCCTTTTTAGGTTCCCAATCGGCCGACACCTTGGCCCACTCCCTGAATGACTTGTCGAAGCCATCCAAATCGCCAAACATATCCATCTTGGATTTATCCGTAGTTACAAGCGTGGCGAACTCTCTGAAATAGCGGTCAGCACATTTCACAAAATCATTATGCAGCTTCTTCAGGTTTCCAAGTAACAGACCCTTGGCCAACATAACATCGGACGCTTCCTCTATCAGGCTGTTTGCCTCGCAATTCAACAGATGCGCGGCTGAGAGGAGCATATTCATTCTGTCTATACTGCCATCTTTTACGGCTGTTTCAATTAATTGTTTCTTTGGTTTCATAATCATATTTTCTTTGTTGATTTCCTGCATCTAAGCAGGGTTGATTTTATGATGATCGCCCTATCTGTCAAGATGGTGGATTCATCCGAACGATGCAGCAATGTGCGCTTCTTAATTCCTATGTCGTTTTCATCCAAATGCTCAAAAATGGCACTGAGAGAACCGAAGTAGTAGTTCTTCTTTTTGAAGATCAAATACACATGTATCACTTTCATATTTTCAAAAGTTCCATATATGTCATATTTGGCGTATCTGCTTCTCTTCTTTCAGACGTTTAACCTCGCCCTGATAATACTTGATCATGGCACTGTACTCAAAATCGGAGATCTTATTTGTCTGAGTCTTCATGGATTCAAGCAACAGAACCGCAGGTTCACCGTATTTCAATATCAGACCACGGCGATAACCCTGCATGTTGCCTTCATCGAAACGATTGCACGATCGGCATTGGGCATTGCAGTTTTTTTCACTGAATCGGGTGGACATGTGCTGCCTGTTTATGTAATGCCCGCAATCCGCCTGATCCAGAGGCAAAATCCTCCCACAGGAGATGCACTGAAATGTCCCGTCT
Source organism: Bacteroides sp. 3_2_5 (assembly GCF_000159855.2). NCBI lineage: Bacteria > Pseudomonadati > Bacteroidota > Bacteroidia > Bacteroidales > Bacteroidaceae > Bacteroides > Bacteroides sp. 3_2_5. The sequence continues at coordinate 451,003 of NZ_JH636043.1, forward strand.
TTCCTGGCGTCACGTAAACGGATAAAGCGGCTGAACACAGTATCCAACTTGTTCTTCAGATTAGGAGACTTCTTCTTTAAATCAGTCGTTTTCTTTTTCCACATCATGCCTTTGAGTTATTAAGCGGTATTGTTCGTCACTTCGAAAGCGGATGGCGTTTTCGTACCAGACATCATTGGCGGCCTGATACGCTTGTACACCGTTTATACGGTCTTCATCTATCAGTCGGGCAATAATGGCGGAACCTCTATAGGCGGTATCCCAGAACAAAGCTAAATCACCGATCCTGGGAGTCTGCTCTATATGGTCCGTTTCCTGACAGAAGAAATCTGAAAGATTCTCCGGTTCAAATGTGATTATTAACCTATTGTCTACAGCCTCAACAGAGGCATGCCGACATTCGGGGGGAATACTAAAGTTTTGTATCTTCATCTTATTGATTCAGTTCTTTCTTATTAAGAATTTAACTTTTCATATCTTATTCGTTTAGAGGTATTTCTTTAGTTCTTCTCGATCTATAAAAAAGGCACATGCCATATACTTACCTGGTAAACCCATTGTTTGGGTAAGGGCATCATCTCCGCAAACTTTTTCAGTCCCAAAGCCAACGATTGAGCCGCGCGGATCATCTTTAACATCGACTATCGTAGTGGTCATTCTCAAACCTTTATTGTCATCTGCTGCCATTCTCTTAATAGCATCCAGAATTTTATTACCATCACTATTCATTTCTTCTATGCTGTCTAATTCTCTCCTAAGCTCTATGATTTCATCCGAACGGGATTCATAACCAGCCGTTACACAATCACTGATGATTGTTGTTAAATCAATGCCATGTACTTCAAGGCATTTTTCAATAAAGTCGCTATAATAGCGATTAATTTTTCCTTTTACTTCTTCTATCTTTTGCTTCATTTCTAAACTGATTTGAATTTAATAGGCGATTGAATCATAGAACTGTCGATTACGCAAATACTCCTTTACCACATCCGATGAAGTGGCACGATCACCGATACGATCATGGATGTACTGGTACTTCTCAAAACTCATACCTGAGAGGATATCATCATTCATCTCTACGTTGCCGGCATAGATGCAACCGGCAACCGTAACTATGGATATGATGACCATAAGCAGATGCTTAGAAAGACTATTCATATTCTTCATCGGTTCGTTTATTTTTAAGAATTGAATCAATATCACTTATTTTATAGCGACGCTTCCCGCCTATCTCAACAGGACATAAGTATCCCTTTTTGTTCCAACTCCATAAAGTACTACGATTAACACAAAGCATCTTTGCGGTTTCGTTGACGGTTAAATACTCTTCATCCGACTTCATATTAGAGGCCAAAACCTCTTTGATCGTCTGTTTTATAATATGATCCGCAAACTCTTTCAAATCAGTAGATTTTATTGTTACACTTAAATTTGAATCACTACTCAGTATTTCTTTAATGCTCATTTGTTACCTCCTTTCCTCACTGATTACCATTCAAAATGTAGTCATAAAGCCTCTGAGCATCTTCTATCCGGAGATACACCTGATCTTTATTGGTCTGCTCTATGCAGTATTTACGAAGTTCTATATCACTAAGAGATGAAGGCGGCGTAATAGTACCATTAGGCGTGGCGCTTTCGGGGCTGAGGCCGGATTTAGAGACACTCTCTGATTTGAGATTAAGCTCTTTTCCCGCTTCTTGCATTCCCCTTGCTAAGAGATGTACTGGAATGCCGTAGAACTTACAAATATCCTCCAAGCAGTCACGGAGACTCCGTGTGCTATCTAAATCCAGAGGACAGAGGCTGGATTTAGATGCGTTCTCTGAATCGGGGCTAAGATCTTTCTTCGATTCACCGATATACTTCACTAACAGATGCTTTAAACTACTATAGGTTCCATATATATCATTCCGACTTTCTTTTGCGGATTCGTCGATTAAGTTCCTTATATTGCAACATTGCCAAATGACAGCCACTCCAAGTACCAGCACGAGGGCGGCAATTAATGTTAAAAAGATAATTGTTCCTGTAGTCATTGTTATTTCTCCTTATTGTTTTAATTTAGTTATTACTCAAATTCTATTGTTTCATCTCCCTGGTAATGATCCGCGAAACATACCGGACATACTGTTATCATTTTAGTGCCGGGATGTCCGGATATGATAGCCTCAACTTCGATACTGATACCTTCACCCGGTTCTATTTCGATTCCGCAATCTTCGCAATGAAGATGATCGGGCGGGCATTTGCACAGATCAGGACAGAGGCGGCAATTGCCGATGCAGTTCGGTTTTTCTTCCACTGTCAATCTTTCCTATTTTAATCTCATTACTGCTGTTGTATCAATCCGGCCGGCGCTGGACACGCTAAATAGATATCCTTTCTTTTTCAGCTTAATAGCTGCATTGCGGATAGAGTACTCTTTGAAATCTTTGATGTTGATTTCAATAACTTCTTTTACGGACATGTTGGCTAATGTTCCGGTCAATGATTTTTTGGTCACGAAATTTGTTGTTTCCATAATTTAATATTATAATTGTTGATTATTTCAAATTGTAATTCGTGGTTAATAGGGTTTGATATTAATCACGATGCAAATATAAAGATTATATTCTTTTATATTCACTTTATCAAAGAATATAATCTTTAATTAACACTTATTAAAAAACGCACTATGACAGTCAAAGAGAAAATCAAAGAATTCCTTGATTATAAAGGGATTTCACCGACATCAGCAGAACGAGAATTAAATTGGGGAGTTGGCGCTTTCACCAAGCCTAAAAGCATAACCGTAGATAGAGCTAAAGAATTTCTTCTTTTATACACTGATTTATCCTCTGAATGGCTATTCCGTGAAATTGGAGAAATGATCAGGCCTACAATAAATGAAACCAAAATATCACCTATCAACGTCGATGGTGAATTAACAAATACAGAAATGGAAAAAGAAATCAAGAGATTAAGAGCATCGATAGACGCTCTCATCGAAAAGAATGAAAGGTTAGAGGCTGAATTAGCCAAGTATAAAGAAAAAGAAAGTCTGAATAAAGGACTTGCAAGCTAACACTCATACCTAATATTGATAACAAAATTATAAAAAAGAACCAAACCTAACGCCTATGGGTGGGAGGGTGGATATTAATTAATCAATGCTAAAACCTCAAGATATGGAATGGATTATTATGGGATTACTCGTTTTTATTGTTGCCGTAATATTGATTTTGAAAAGTGATTGGCAGAACGAAAAAGATAAAATTCTGAAATCTCAAGAGCATATATCACGGCGAAACGAATTAACCGAATCTCAGCAATATTATATCGGAGATAAATGCATCGGTCTATCAGCACGTAAGGGATACGGTAAATTTCCAATAGCTGGGGCGTATTACAGAGATCTTCCAATTACCATGGTAGGAAAGTTTAACGGTTATGCAATTGCGCAAACTGACAATGAATATGATCAATATGCAATAGCAGTATACAACGATGCTGGAATCCATATAGGTTTCTTGCCTAGAGGGAACAAAAAGCAACATTCCTATATTATTGATGAAGGGGAAGATAAACGAGTTCACGCTTATGGTTATCTAGCGTGGCACGGATCAGGAATGTATGGAGAGGTGTGTGTCGAAACAGACAAGAATGCAGTCACAAAAAGGAATAAACCGTATATCACAGATTAACCGTCACGGATAAATGTAAATAACCGTAATAGCAACAACATTAAGGCTATAAACACATGAATATGGAATTGAAAGATTTTATAAAAGGGACTACAGTGGTTGAGGGTAATAGGGTTTGGCATCTGGAGACTTTCCTGTTTTCACGAACTGATACATAAGATCAGCTAATGCGATAGGAGTACCTTTTATACCATGCTCGTTCCCTTTAAACCAACTGAAGCATTCTACGGACAACTCTATACACCGAATACGTAATTCTTCGTCTGACATAATTAATAAAGTTTTTAAGTGAATATACAATATAACCGCTGCGTTGTCGGACAAATTAACTAATATAGTTATTAACCTAAATACACTACAAATGAAAATGCAAAAGAGCCCTTAAAAAATATTTTTAACCCGCGGTAATGTAATATGGCTCAATTACAATCCCGCATAAACAATCAAAAACTATGAATAAAAATCTGAAGAACAAACTGTATGTGATAATCTTCACATCACTACTATTCTACTCCTGTGGAGAAAATAATGTAATTGCTTCTTTTGATCACTCAACTAAAGCGGAGAGTTTTAAAGACATTTCTTATAAAATCCCCGTCTCGGATGCTGTCTTCACAGTCCTCGATGTGATTAACTCTACAAAAGGAAGTACCCGGAATGCTTATTCGGCGGAAATCGAAAACATCGAGGTTGTAAAAACGACACCAGCAATAACCCGTTCATTGAAAGCAAATTCATTAAGTAGCGATACATTGCTATACATTATCAATTTTAAAGATGGAGGCTTTGGAGTAGCAGCGGCAGATAGCAGAACCGCACCTATTTATGCATACTCAGATAAAGGACACTTTAACTTAAAAGACACATGCCAGGTTCTTGCTTTAAAGATGTTCATAAAAAGTGCTATACACACTATTTTATATGATATCAATAATCAAGGAAATAATCCGAGATTCGCTGAAACCCCCGAAACCAGAAATGAATTACTAGAACAAGTAGGTCCTTTCATGGATATAGAGTGGTCACAAAACAACCCTTATAATAAAGAATGTGTCATTGGCACAGAATATGCCAAAGCCGGATGTGTAGCCATTGCAACAGCACAGATATGTGCATATAATAAATATCCAAACACATTCGAAGGATATAATTATGATTGGAATACCATTTATAAAATCAAAAGTAGTTCAGACCAATACAAGTACCCCGATGCAACGAGTCAATTAGCGCATTTTATTAGAAGAGTGGGATTAAATGTAGGTATGAAATATGGAGTGAAAGAAAGCGGTGCTAAAAGTGAAAAAATCCCAGGTCTATTAAGAAAAATGGGCTATACATGTAGTGATTTAATTAGCTATAGCGACAAAGGACTAGTCGAGTCTTTAAAAGCCGGGCACCCAGTATATCAATGTGGATTTGATAAAGAAAGCGACTATTTCATCTTTCAAACACATTCAGATGGCCATGCATGGGTAGTGGATGGCTATCGATATGAAATGTTAAACATTAGAATATGCAGACCAAGAAGAGGCGAGATGGACTGTGACTCTGAAAAGAGACGTTTTCTATTTGTACGCAACAACTATGGATGGGGAGGGTTATATAATGGATGGTACCAACCATTTGTTACAATGCCTGATACTAACGGAAAGAGAATCCCAACTTTCGCATTTAAACCTAGAATGATAACCAATATACACCGATGAAAAAAATATATATATTATTATTGTCACTTTTGACCCTTTGTTCATGCGAAGAGCAAAAAATAACAGGAGCTTTATTTTCAAAAAGCTTCCTACAAGGATTTATTGATATTAAAGAAATTGTATCCGGAAACATAAGCAACAACGATGAATTGTATTTTATGTTTCAAGGTGAAAATATTGCCAGGGGAAACCCGCAGTATGATGAACTTTGCACTAAATATGGTGATGTCAGCTATAATCGCTATATGGTTCCTTTCTCTAATCCGTGCCTAGTTGATACTATTACTTCACTTGATTTAATATGCAATACCGATTTTGACAATAACCATAAAAAGGGAAGTTCACTAAATGATATTGCAATACTGTATTATTCCTCACCATTGGAGTTTATAAAAAGCGGGTATAAAGAATATCCTAAAACAGAAGACACAACACCCGCCCCGTATAGACCCTCTAAGGAATACTATCCTTATTCTAAGTCATTTTCAGATTTAAAAGGCGAAGAACTGATTCTTTTATATCAGATGGGTTATATTAAATTTCTGGTACACCCATTACAAAGTAGACAAAGTATCACTTTTAGGGTGCAGACAAAATCAGGAAAAACAATCTCAACTGATTTTGAACTTAACTTTGCCCCAACAAGGAAATAAGGATCATCATAGCTATTCATTCGAATACCATAAAATATCCCGGGTCCTAATTGGCCCGGGATTTATTTATGCCTCTACTTGATTTAGGCAATGTTCCATTAGCTCATCAACATCTATACGATGCAAAATGTTGTGCAAAAGTTGTGCAATCTCAATAAAAGCAAAACGCTAATCATCTTATATTTAAGAAATTAGCGTTTTTAAATGTACTCCCGAAGGGAATCAAACCCTTATCTTAGGTACCGGAAACCTACATTCTATTCGTTGAACTACAGGAGCATTGTTTTTATGCGACGACAAAAGTATAAAAAATCTTCGCATTTTCCTAATGATTCACCTTTTTTTGTAGTATTCATCTACCGAACGCTATATTATCAAATATTATTTTGCAACTCTTATGCTATATAAAGCGATCAATTTGATAACATTTTAGCCTATTATTCATACATATATAGATATTATTCATATCTTTGCCGACAAATAACAATCAATAAACCTATGAGTTACCTAATAAAACCTCAGAATTATAAACCTTTGCTTGACCTGAAACAGACAGAACTGGGCATCAAACAAATTAAAGAGTTCTTCCAGCTGAATCTTTCTTCGGAGCTGCGTCTGCGCCGTGTCACAGCCCCACTCTTCGTACTCAAAGGAATGGGTATCAATGATGACCTGAACGGTATAGAACGTCCTGTCTCATTTCCCATCAAGGATCTGGGCGATGCACAAGCGGAAGTAGTACACTCACTCGCTAAATGGAAGCGCCTGACCTTGGCAGATTATCACATTGAACCGGGTTATGGTATTTATACGGACATGAATGCCATCCGCTCGGACGAAGAACTGGGCAATCTGCATTCACTTTATGTAGACCAGTGGGACTGGGAACGGGTAATTACTGCCGAAGACCGTAATGCCGACTTCTTAAAAGAGATCGTAAACCGCATTTATGCCGCTATGATCCGTACGGAATATATGGTGTACGAAATGTACCCGCAAATCAAACCTTGCCTGCCACAGAAGTTGCACTTTATCCATTCGGAAGAATTACGCCAGTTGTATCCCGATATGGAACCTAAATGCCGCGAACATGCCATCTGTAAAAAGTATGGAGCCGTATTTATCATCGGCATCGGTTGCAAGCTGAGTGATGGCAAGAAACATGACGGACGCGCCCCGGACTATGACGACTATACCAGCAAAGGGTTGAACGACCTACCCGGACTGAATGGTGACCTGTTGCTCTGGGACGATGTGCTGCAACGCTCCATTGAGTTGTCCTCAATGGGTATCCGTGTAGACAAAGAGGCTCTTTTACGCCAGGTGAAGCAAGAGAATCAGGAACAAAGACTGGAACTCTATTTCCATAAAAGATTATTGAATGATACGCTTCCACTCTCTATCGGCGGCGGTATCGGACAATCACGCTTGTGCATGTTCTACTTACGCAAAGCTCATATCGGCGAGATTCAGGCAAGTATCTGGCCGGAAGAAATGCGTCGTGAATGTACAGCCCTTAATATACACCTTATTTAATAGCCTATGAACGTACAAATAGAAGAGAGCTGGAAAACTCATTTAGAACCAGAATTTGAGAAGGATTATTTCCGCACACTGACTGAATTTGTCAGAAGTGAATATAGCCAGTATCAGATCTTTCCCCCGGGAAAGTTGATATTCAATGCATTCAATTTATGTCCGTTTGATAAAGTAAAAGTAGTCATTATCGGTCAGGACCCCTACCATGGTCCCGGTCAGGCACACGGCCTTTGTTTCTCGGTGAATGACGGAGTAGCCTTTCCGCCTTCTCTGGTGAACATTTTCAAAGAAATAAAAGAAGATATCGGCACGCCAGCCCCGTCCACCGGTAACCTGACAAGATGGGCTGAACAGGGCGTCCTGTTGCTGAACGCCACCCTGACAGTACGCGCCCACCAGGCCGGTTCACACCAACGTCGCGGTTGGGAAGAGTTTACAGATGCTGCCATCCGTGTCCTGGCCGAAGAAAGAGAAAATCTGGTATTCATCCTTTGGGGAAGTTATGCACAAAAGAAAGGTGCCTTCATTGACCGTAACAAGCATTTGGTACTCAGTTCGGCACATCCTTCTCCCCTCTCTGCCTACAATGGCTTCTTTGGGAATAAGCATTTCAGTAAAACAAACGAATACCTGAAAGCCCATGGAAAAACAGAAATAAACTGGTAAACAGAGCAAACTATCAAACGATAGTCGATAAACGATAAACAGCCGGCAATTTATGCTATAGAAATTTTAAGCATAAATTGCCGGCTGTTTATCGTTCGTCCATCAGATATTTAATACCACTGAATATTACTTTGAGTCTGACTTCTCTTATCCCACTTCAAGTCACGCAGGATACTTGCCGTAGCCCGAATCGTAAAATTATAATAGCGATAGCGGCCGAAAGGCGAAATACTGGCAGACATATTGAAACAATGCAAATCACGTGTAATCGTGCAAGAAGTCTGAGTGATCTCCTTTGCCTCGAAATCATATCCGGAATTGAATGTAAACGACCAATTATTGGAAATCTTCAGGTTACCCGACATGTTGATATTTTGCGTATACTTAAACGGATAACGCATCGTATTACGATTGATCGGCTTACTGCGATCCTCGGAAATACGGAACGAATAGTTAACATTCAGCGACCATGGCATCTTAAATACCTGATAACCGTCACGATCCGCCTGTGCTTTTTCTACTCTCTTCTCAGTAACCGCTTCGTCACCGGTAGAATTTCCTTTTTCTTCGTCGGCACCGTCCTTTTTCTTCTTTTGATCGTTATCCTTATCTTTCCCGAACAACTTCTTCCAGGTATCATTATTGAATGTATAGTTGATGGAAGATCCCCATCCCTGGAAACGCCCGAAGCGGCCATAAGACCATTCGGTGCGGTCACCCACTATTACATTACCCGACTTATCGAATGTATAGGCATAGGTTGCGAATACCGCGTTCATATTCAGCGTATAGTTATTAAACTTCTTGAACTTCATACGCAAACGCATATTCAGGTTACTCCATGGTTGCTTCTTTGCAGCCATATTATAAGAAAGATTGAAACCGATTTCATCAATCAAACTGACTTTCACAAGAGAGTCTTTCTTGTTACGGTATTTCATCTCCAAGTTGTTCGACACATCAAAACTAACCGTTCCGGACTTCTCACGCGGAGCTGTACCAAACTGCTGACTGGAATAAGGCGAGTAATACTGATCATTACCGTCTGCATCACGATAATATTCCCAGAATTGCCCGAAACTTGGAGAGCCATTCAATGAAATCTGCGGGGTAAAGACATGGCGAATCTGTATCTCTTTCTTCTTCATAAACAGCGGCTGGTACATACCATACATCTTGGTACTTAAAGCCAGGCTGGCCGAATAGTTGAACACCCGATAGAATCCATGAATCGTATCGCCGGGGTGTGTATCCCATTTCCGGGTAGTTTCGTCATAGCTCTTCATCACCTTACGGGTATACCAACGTTCAGTGTAATTAAATGAAGGTACCACCTGCAAATACTTGAAAAGAGTGAAAGTTGCCTGTACCGGAATGTTATGCTGCATTGCATTCTCCCATTCCCTGAAACCGGCTTTAAACAAACGGTCGTCTTTTGTCTTCAGGCTGTTAGTCAGACGTCCCGAATAACGCAATGAGATCTTTTCGTACCAACGCTCCTCACCTACCGCACGTTTACGCTTAAAAGGGAAAATAGTACTCAGAGTAATATTCAAGTCAGGCAGGGTGACAGCAATGGAAGAGTCACGCATGGTTTGCGCTATGTTGAAAGTACCCGCGAGTGTCAGCTTCTGATCCGGGAAACTACGAGAGTAGCTTACACTCGAAGTTTTTGTATTCTGGGTCATCAACTGAGAATTATAGAGGTTGTTGATATTGGTACGTTCGTAACTACTGGTAGCGAAGTTTACACTTGCCGAGAAAGTGCTGTTGGGACTCGCCTTCTGGTCTTGCCGGTGATTCCACACAATCTTGAAATCTTTAGCAACCGAGTAGTCCGGCATACCTTTATCCCCAAGTTTGGTTACCTGATAGCCGGCCTGTAACGAACCGGAATATTTATAACGCTTGTTATAATTGGTTTCCATATTGGCGGCCCATGAACCTTTAGTAAAAATATCGGCAGTCAGCTTGAGGTCCATCAGGTCACTGACAGCAAAATAGTAGCCACCACCGGTCAAACCGAAACCACGGCTGGAGTCATCCATATAACTCGGCATGACAAAGCCCGAAGAATAGCTGCTGGAAAACGGAAAGAAGAAAAACGGTACGGCCAAAGGCAACGGTACATCTTCCACTACCAGATAAGCAGGCCCCGTTACCACATTTTTCTTAGGACGGACCTTGGCTTTGGTCAACTGCATATAGAAGTGCGGATGATCGTGGTGGTCGCAGGTCGTATATCGTCCATTCTCCATGAACAGTTCATCGTTTGCGCCTTTCTTCGCATTGTTACCTACCACGTAGCCTTCCCCCTGCTGGGTAACGACGTTATTGATAAATCCTTTTTTACTCTTGAAGTTATACCGGATAGCCTTCGTTTCATAAGGAGTCTCTCCATCCTTAAACACCGGTTTCCCCTTCTCCACTCCCACAGAGTCGATCACTCCACGGGCATAGACCGTACTGCTGTCCATGTTCATGGTGATAATTTCGGCTCCCAGCTCGATGTTCTCGTAGTTCACCTTTCCATCTCCATACAAATGGGCAAATCCTCCTTGTGTAAAGACAATAGAGTCATTGGCAGAATATACAACGGGAGCGTCCAGGGGTTGTTTCTTTTTCTTCACCGATTCCGCCGACAATGTATCGGCCTTCAATACATTGGCTTTCAATGTATCGTTTTTCAGTGTGTCGACTCTCAGTGAATCGTTCTTAGGGGGTGAATAGACCACCGGCCCTTTCAACTCCCTGACACGGCGACGCTGAGCCATAGCTTCGTACGGAAGCATCAGGAGGATCAACAGTAGTATGGATGATATTATCGTATTTGCTTTCAATGGCGTCATTAACTAATAGAGTTTACGCTTGAAGGGGCAAAAGTACACAATCTTCACCAAATATACTTGAGAATCTTCATTTTTAATTCTTTTTTAGGCACTAAAGAAATAGCTTACACCAATTGTTAAAACGTTGCAAACCTTCATCTCCATACTTGGCGATGCTCTTACGAGCCCCCTCCACAGTTTTCTCACGGTCGAGATGGGTTTTCGAAAAAAACTTGTCGGCAAAGCAAATCACTTGTTCTTCCATACTTACCGGCAACATTTCGCGATGGGGGACAGGAAGTTTTTGATCCATAATATCTTTCAGTGAAAGTCCCGCCCCGGTATGCCGTTCACAGACTAATGCGTGTCGGGGGAAACCTTCCTTACGGACAAGTCCGGCTCCGAGATATCCATGACAAATGTAAGGTTCCGTCCCAAAACATTGAATACCCGGAGCATGTGTCAGGAAGATACCAATATCATGCAACATGGCGGCTTCTTCCAGAAAGACAGTATCCAGATTCAGTTCCGGATGTTTTCCGGCGATCCATAGAGCTTTATCAGCCACCGACCGGCTATGCACGTTCAAAATATGTTTCAGTTCATTATCCTGAGGATAATATTTGTCTATCAAATCAAGCACTTTCATATTCTATTATTCATTAATTCAAAAACCACTTGCCATTGGTTTCCGGAATGGAAACCCTTCATAAGCCAAGTGTGTTCGATTGGTTTCTTAAGCACATTTCTTTCCTTCTTTACCCCTCTTTCCCGGCCTTGTTTAGTGGGCTCGGACTCGTGTGCCCATCAGCCCGGATACCCGAGCCCGCTGATGAACAAGTCAAAAGTCGTTAATACTCCCATTCAGGCTTATCCAAGAGGGCAAACCGGCTAAACAAATTAACTTCTTCCACATAGAAAACAAGTCATGAATGAGGAAGGTTCCTGCCAAAGGCAAAGATAACAACTGTTTTTTAATACGGAATGAAGATAATCAAAAGAATTGATTGTATATTTGTGCATTTCATAGTAACCCGGAAAACGGATCTGATATCATATTAAAAACAATCCAATATTTATTCCTATGACAAAACCTTCTTACAAACAGTGGATAGCAGCCTGTACTCTCACGAGTACATTGCTATTGGGAGCCTGCGGTCCCGCTCCCGTTACCAGAGACGCATCAATCGTACCGTTGCCTAACCAAATTCAACAATCCGGCAACGCTTTTGTACTAACCCCGAACACTACAATCGGTACCACCGACCCGGAATTACAGCCAGCCGCCCAATACCTGAAAGAAATTCTTTCGGCCGCCACGGGCTACGACCTTCAGGTTAAAGAAGGCAAGGGGACAATCACTCTTGCGAAAGCCAACATCGAAGGAAAAGAAGGTGCCTATACACTTTCGGCAAAATCAGACCGGATAGACATCACAGGCAACTCTTATGGAGGGGTGATAGCCGGTATCGAATCGCTTCGCCAGTTATTCCCACCGCAAATCGAATCCAAACAAATCGTAGACAGTGTGGCATGGGCCATTCCCACGGCAGAGATTCAAGACGCCCCCCGATTCGAGTGGCGCGGGATTATGCTCGATGTATCCCGTCACTTCTACACCAAAGAGGAGGTAAAAGAATTACTCGACCTGATGGCACTCTACAAAATGAATAAGTTCCACTGGCATCTGACAGACGATCAAGGTTGGCGCATCGAAATAAAAAAATATCCGTTACTGACGGAGAAAGGCGCATGGCGTACCTTTAATTCACACGACAGATCGTGTATGAAGTCCGCTAAATCAGAAGACAATCCGGATTTTCTGATTCCGGAAAATAAACTCCGCATCGTCGAAGGCGACACGTTATATGGCGGATACTATACGCAGGAGGATATCAAAGAAGTGATTGAATATGCCAAAGTACGCGGGATAGATATCGTTCCCGAAATTGACATGCCGGGACATATGCTGGCTGCTGTCAGCAACTATTCCGGAGTAGCCTGTACCGATAAAGTAGGCTGGGGAAACACTTTCTCCTCACCCGTCTGCCCCGGAAAAGAATCGGCAATGGAATTCTGTAAGAATGTATATAGTGAACTGATCGACCTGTTTCCCTACAAATATGTACACATCGGAGGAGATGAAGTTGAAAAAGCAAACTGGAAGAAATGTCCCGATTGCCAGAAACGTATGCGGGATAATCATCTGAAAACCGAAGAAGAGCTGCAATCCTGGTTTATCCACGATATGGAGAAATTTTTCAATGCAAAGGGGAAAGAGATGATCGGCTGGGACGAAATCATCGAAGGCGGACTGAGCCCGACGGCTACCGTAATGTGGTGGAGAAGCTGGGCAAAAGATGCTCCCGCAAAGACAACTCAACAGGGGAACTCCATCATTTTCACTCCAAACGGACAGTTCTATCTGGATTATCAGGAAGACAAAAACTCTGTACGCAATATTTATAACTTCAATCCGGCAATCGAAGGATTGACTTCCGAACAACAGGCATTAGTCAAAGGCGTACAAGGAAACATCTGGTGTGAATGGATTCCTTCACGCGAACGCATGCAGTATATGGCTGTTCCACGCTTGCTGGCTATCGCCGAACTGGGTTGGAGCCAACCCTCACAAAAGAACTGGAATGACTTTGCACAACGCATGGCAAACCAATTCGAACGCCTCAACATCATGGGTATCAATTATCGCATCCCCGACTTGGAAGGCTTCCATCGCAACAATGCTTTTATCGGTGAAGGAACCGTAAAGGTAACCTGCCTCGATCCCAATGCCGAAATTCATTATACGACGGACGGCAGCACTCCTACTCTGCAATCGCCTAAATACGAAGGGCCTATTCAAGTAAAAGAAACAACGGACTTTACGTTCCGCACCTTCCGTCCCAACGGAAAAGCCGGTGACATCTCCCGGACACGCTTCATCAAGAGCGAATATGCTCCGGCTACGACTGTCACTCCCTCTGCCAAAGGATTGCAGGCTGAATGGTATGAGTTTAAAGGCAACAAGTGTGCAGACATCACTAAAGCACCGCTGAACGGAACTTACCCGATAGAAAAAGTTATGATTCCCGAAAAGGCAAAAGGAAATATAGGACTGGTTATCAAAGGGTTTATTAATGTGCCGAAAGACGATATCTATACCTTTGCCCTTTTGTCGGATGACGGCAGTACGCTGGTAATAGACGGTGAACAGGTGATCGATAACGACGGACCGCACGGGCCGCGTGAAGTTATCGGCCAGAAAGCATTATCGAAAGGGTATCATCCGATAGAAGTACGCTATTTTGACCAAAACGGTGGTCAACTGAAAATGACGGTAACCGGCACTGAAGGAAACGAAATTCCGACAAGTGACTTATATGCAAACTAACATTATTGCTCAAAGGATAAATTGACATGACACACAAGGGTGTGTCATGATCCACCACAGAGTAGCACCGAATTCTACAGATCGAACTTAATCTATTATTGATAAATGATATTTATCTGTGTAAATCGGTGTACTCTGTGGTGAATACGAGTTTAGGTACACCCTCCGATACACGGATTATAATTCAGTTCCGCTCCATAACACAAAAAATCGATATCATGATAAAACTTAAACTAAGCATTCTTGTATGGGCGATCGGCCTATCGATGACCGCCTTTTCTCAAACAACTTCGTCCTTGCGGGCGAAAGTGTTAACCTTGAACGACTATCCGGATGCTCTCCGGTTGTGGGAGTTATATAACGATTCCGCTTCTGTAATGGATAAAGCGACACAGTTGCATGCCAAAGTGTCATTATATTATTATTTCAACCGTCCCGATGAAATGCTCCAATGTGTTGACTCCCTCCTCACATTGTACCCCAAAGAATGCACCACAGAACAAAAGCTGGCATATTGTTATGTAAAAGCCGAAAAGCTTTTGGAAAAAGGGCACTATAAGAAATTAAACACTTGGTGGAAGTCTTTACGAAAAGACAAAAAACTCTACAGAGAAATAGAAAAGCAGGAAAACTTCCCTTGTTCGGAAAAGGCCATTCAAGGATTGTCGGATAAGGACGACTTCCGAATGGACTTTCCGGAAAGTTCATCGACAGTTCCCACAAGCTATACTTACCCGTTGGTACTTTCAGTGACGATAAACGGAACTACCCTGCCGGCTACCATTTTTGACACAGGGGCCCCTTATACTTTTCTGACCAAGGAAACAGCAACGAAATGCAACGTACAATGCATGGGTGACACCATACCAGTGAAAAGTATGTTCGGAACCTCACAGGCAACAACCGGATTCGTCAAGACATTACAGTTGGGCAGCATTACGTTTCATAATGTGACAGTCCATGTTTCTCTGCTCGAGAAAGATCCGATCTTTTCCGGACACGATGCTTTATTAGGGCTAAAGGAACTTCGTGGAATATCCGCCTTAGAGTTTGAGTTTGGCAAATTAACTTTGAAGCAAAAATCACTAAGAAGTCCTCTCGATCCCAATATGTGTTTTGCGGAAACTGGTTGTGCATTTTTATTTGCCAACGGACAGAACTATCTGTTAGATACAGGTGGAGAAGGCAGTTTCAGTAATACGCCTGATAGCGTCTCTACCAAGGTGATAGACGTAAACGGTTATCCGGTACAATTCTTCAATACATATACAACAATCCCTGCCGCCCAAAAATCGGGTTTATTAGGATTTCCATTTTTCTCCGGATTTAAAATTTGTACACTCGACTTCGATCGTATGAACTTCTCCGGAGAAGGTTACCGACTCAGGAAAAGCTATTCGGAATTAATGAACAGTGGCGATATGATAGGACTCGACATTGAATACGAACGAATCAGCAAGACAACAGATGAAATGGGCAAATGGCTTACCAACGCATCACTCGAAATGATGAAAAACAAACCCGAAAGTTGCATTCAATACACAGACAGTCTTTTGGGGAAATATCAGCAGGAGCTTGGTGGCAGCATCATATATGTACTCAACCTCCGGGCTGCTTCACTAGCCTATCTCGGACTCTATAAAGAAGCAGGCGATCTGATGAAGATGTGCGCACAAGCCGTACCGGACATGATAAACGGCTACAATAAATGCATGGCATTAACCCCCTTTGGCGCCCAGCAACTCAGTTGGGAACAACCGGAAGTGACTCTAAACACCACTTTTAGCGAGAAAGGATTTTTGGCCTCGGCTGAGATAAACGGAAACAAGAATAAACTCTACTTTGCTCCTGATCAAATAAACTCAAGTATCTCGGAAGCGGATGCCGGAAAGTTAAACATGAAAATCATCGAATTCGAAGACCATACAACTGCAACAGGTAAAAAACGTATGGCTATAGCCAATGAATTGAAGCTGGGCAACCTACTGATAAAAAATGTACAATTCAATCTTACGGAAGGAAATGATATCATATTAGGCAACAGCCTTCTTCGTCTCATTCCTCAATTTAGTATAGAAAGCCAAAAGTTAGTACTGATGCAGCAAGTACAGAGTTTTACGAATGCCAAGCAATACCCTCTGCTCTTGATCAACTACACTTTCTGCTTTCGCGACCCGGATGACGATACCCAAAAATATTCGATAGGTAATCCAACTCCTTATACCCGAAAAATCACATTACAGGATTTATGTAAAAGCAGTGGTAAGATAGTGTTCGATATGAAAGATATGAAGCTACTGAAAATCAACTGAATCATAATAAAATTCTAATCTAACAGACACATACCAAATGATCATGAAAAAAATAATCACAGCAAGCATGTTGAGCCTCTTATTGGGAGGTACTGTACAGGCACAAAGTCTCCCTGTCTATCTGGACGATAGCAAACCGATTGAAGATAGAATTGAAGATGCACTTTCACGAATCACCGTTGAAGAAAAAGTAGCTTTGATCCATGCACAATCTAAGTTTTCCTCTCCGGGTGTAGCACGCCTTGGGATTCCGGAATTCTGGATGACGGACGGTCCGCACGGTATCCGTCCCGAAGTGTTATGGGATGAGTGGAACCAAGCCGGATGGACCAACGACTCTTGCGTTGCATTTCCGGCACTGACCTGCCTGGCGGCAACCTGGAATCCGAAAGCAGCACTGCTGTACGGACAAAGCATCGGAGAAGAAGCACGCTATCGTAACAAAACAGTATTGCTGGGTCCGGGCGTGAATATTTATCGGACACCACTGAATGGACGAAACTTCGAATACATGGGAGAAGATCCATATCTGGCTTCACAAATGGTAGTACCCTATGTAAAAGGTGTACAACAAAACGGAGTAGCAGCGTGTGTCAAACATTATGCACTGAATAACCAAGAAATCAACCGGCATACCACCAATGTTATTGTAGATGACCGGGCACTGTATGAAATTTATTTGCCGGCATTCAAAGCCGCAGTTCAAGAAGGGAAAGCATGGGCCATCATGGGATCTTATAACCTGTATAAGAATCAACATAACTGTCATAACCGGTATTTACTGAATGATATACTAAAAGGTGAGTGGGGATTTGATGGGGTCGTAGTTTCTGACTGGGGAGGTGTTCACAACACAGAAGAGGCCATCTATAATGGAATGGATATGGAATTCGGCAGTTGGACCAACGGACTTTCCAAAGGCATGGGAAATGCTTATGATAATTACTACTTAGCACATCCCTATCTGAAACAGATAAAAGAAGGTAAAATAGGGACAAAAGAATTAGATGACAAAGTAAGACGTATTCTTCGGCTGGCCTTCCGGACAACTATGAACCGTAACCGCCCGTATGGGGCAATGCTTTCGGAAGAACACATTGCCGCAGCCCGCAAAATCGGTGAAGAGGGAATCGTTTTATTACAAAACAAGAAGAACATATTGCCTATCGACCTGAACCGGACAAAGAAAATAGCTGTTATCGGAGAGAATGCATTGAAAATGATGACCGTAGGTGGTGGCAGTTCTTCACTCAAAGTACAGTATGAATGCTCTCCGTTGGATGGAATCAAACGAAGAATAGGCGATGGGATAGAGATCAGCTATGCCCGCGGATATGTAGGAGACACAGGAGGACAGTTTGATGGCGTCTCTTCCGGACAGAATCTGAAAGATGATCGTTCTGCCAGACAGTTGATCGAAGAAGCTGTACGCATAGCACAATCGGCCGATTATGTAATCTTCATCGGAGGATTGAACAAAAGCGGGCATCAGGATTGTGAAGACACCGACCGTAAAGGTCTTGAACTGCCTTATAAACAAGATAAAGTGATAGGAGCCCTGGCCAAAGTAAATAAGAACCTGATAGTAGTCAATATATCGGGAAATGCTGTAGCCATGCCTTGGATCAGTGAAGTCCCTGCCGTCATACAAGCTTGGTATCTGGGTACGGAAGCAGGCAATGCCATCGCATCAATTTTAGTAGGAGATGTAAATCCGTCAGGTAAACTACCCTTTACTTTCCCGGAAAAGCTAGAAGACGTGGGCGCCCATCAATTAGGTGATTATCCGGGCAGGCAGAGAGAAGATGGCATATTCGACGAAAAATATAATGAAAGTATATTTGTCGGTTACCGCTGGACAGATAAACAAAAAATCCGTCCACTGTTTCCGTTCGGACACGGATTGAGTTATACCACCTTTGCTTACGGAAAGGCTACCGTAAACAAGAAAGTGATGAAAATAGACGAACAAATCGCTATCACTGTTCCCATAACCAATACGGGAAAGCGCATTGGGTCAGAAATCGTACAATTGTATATCAGTGACCTCAAATCGTCATTACCTCGTCCGGTTAAAGAACTGAAAGGATTTAGTAAAATACAACTTGCACCGGGAGAGACTCAAGAGGTCACTTTCTTAATTGATAAACAAGCGTTAAGCTTCTTTAATGATAGTCGTCATGAATGGGTAGCAGAACCGGGAAAGTTTGAAGCACAAATTGCGGCTTCGGCTACAGATATAAAGTCAAAAGTCACTTTTGAACTCGAGTAGACCCAATATTAGAAGATACCATAGAGGCTATGTCAGAACTCTTTTTCCACAGCCCCTCATTGATCATCACAGAGTTTTAGATCAGAGAGTACGTGATAGGGCAATAATACACTGTGACACTTTTGACATAGCCTCTTATTTTTTATAAAGACCTTAAGTAGTCACATCTTTCTAAAAAAGAGAAATTTTAAGGATATACTTACAAAATGGAAATCGTGATACGATCCGCTATGCGCCCATATAGATCTATTTCATTAAAAATATATTGAATCACAGCAAACGAATCACAGCAAACTTATGTCAAACCTCAAATATCAAAAATCCGTCATAGAAGACAACCGGGAATTTATATTTCTTTTTGATAGACACGTGTATGTTCCCCCCAAGGGTGATAGCAATCTCCTATATATACAAAATTGAAATGTTCATAATAGCCTGTATGAGTTGTACACAAGTATAAATTCCCGAAGCCTAACCGCCGGGTATCCTCTTCTACTGCTTTGATTAGTAAGTTTCCGTAATTATGCCCTCTATACTGCTCTTCGATGAATAAAGCAACCAACCACGGGTATAAGTCCATACGTGAATTAAAATCATTTGTGGCAAGTCCGGCACAACCTATAATTTCTCCTTCTCCATTCATCAGAAGATACCATTGTGGCAGAGGAGATTCCGACTCCAAACAAGTTCTGAAACAGTTATCATAAACCATTCTACTATTTTCGTCAGCCCACTTCCTTTGGAAATAAGCAATTGCCTCCTCTAAATATTGAGGGCTTTTCCGTAATGAAATGATATCCATAATTATAATCTTATTTATTAGCCGCTTACATTATTACTGCATTTTTCACTCTCTTTCTTTCTCTTCTTCCAAAGTTGCCAGCTATTAATAATGTTTTGCCACAATACATAGCTTCCCGGCCCTACAGCAGAAAGTGGATTCAGATAAGTATGAGCCATCCAGATGGCAAGAATAGTATTCTTTTGCCCTAAAGCCTGTCCACCACTAATACGATCGTTGTATATACTGCCCAATGTTTTACCCAGAAAAAATTGAAGACAACATGCTATCAGGGCGACAACCGCAATCATAATCTCCGTAAGTCCGTCTGCCGGATCATTAATCAAAGAATAAAGCGTTTGTGCAGTGACAATAGCAAGAGAAATTCCCCATAAATAAAAGGCCAGTTCATGATAACCCAACAGCACTTTATGCACCTTGGGAATAAACCTCTGCAAGAACCAGGCTGCTAAGAAAGGACAGATCAATAAAGGAAAAACCTTACTGAGAATCACCAGAAAAGCATCTATAAAACTAATACCGGGATTGGCCTCTATCAATGGAAACAGGATCGGAACAGCAATTGCAGCTCCAATATTGGCTATCAATGTATAAGTTGTCAGACTGGCGGCACTTCCCCCCAACTTCGATGTAATAACGGCAGCCGCAGTAGCCGTGGGGCAAATAACACAAACCATCGCTCCTTCTGCCACAATTTTATTAAAACGATAAAGTAGCAGATAAACAATCAAAGATCCGAATATCTGAATCAATAAAAGCCATAAGTGTAACGGCTTCGGTTTTAAGTCACGCGGAGATACCTTACAAAAAGTGAGAAGCAACATAGTGAAAATCAGTATCGGAGTAAGGAAAGAAAAGCTGATAAATACCGGATAACCAACAGCACCTACCAGCATAGCTATCGGAAGCGTCCAATTTTTCAAGAACTTCAGCATTGTTATATCGTTTAAATTTCAGGTGCAAAGTAACGTAAAAAACTCAAAACTTAACACTAAATAGTGAGTTTTCAACAAATTTCTGCTACATTTGCACATTATTTTATATGGAACTACGTAGACCACACATATTATATATATTGATTTGCCTTTGGCTACTCGTTTCTCCATCAAACGTCAGTAGCGTCTGGGCAAAAGATTTCGTTGTAGTTATTGACGCCGGACATGGCGGTCACGATCCCGGAGCCATCGGAAAGATATCCAAAGAAAAGAATATCAATCTGAAAGTAGCATTGAAATTGGGTAATCTGATCAAACAAAACTGCAATGATGTGAAGGTGGTCTATACCCGTAGCAAAGATGTATTTATACCACTTGACCGCCGTGCAGAGATTGCCAACAATGCAAAAGCCGACCTGTTTATTTCAATCCACACCAACGCTCTGGCCAATAACCGGACCGCAAAAGGTGCTTCCACATGGACATTAGGTCTAGCCAAATCAGACGCCAACCTGGAAGTGGCCAAACGGGAGAACTCTGTAATTTTATATGAAGATGATTACAAAACTCGTTACGCCGGATTTAACCCCAATTCCGCAGAATCGTATATTATCTTCGAATTTATGCAAGACAAATATATGGAGCAGAGTGTACACCTGGCTTCATTGGTTCAAAAACAATTCCGCCATCACTGTAAACGGGTGGACCGGGGAGTACATCAGGCCGGATTCCTTGTATTGAAGGCTAGTGCCATGCCAAGCATTCTGGTTGAACTCGGTTTTATCTCTACGCCTGAAGAAGAACGTTATCTTAATACAGAAGAAGGAAGTTCTACTTTGGCCAAAGGTATATATCGGGCATTTCTCTCTTATAAAAGAGAACACGAAATCCGTTTGACAGGCAGCAGCCGCACTGCACTTCCCAATGATGATGAAGTAACCGATACTGAGGTTGCACAGATAGACAGCACAGAAAGCGAAAACAAAAAGCCCCAAAATACTCCACGCACCGACAAGCTTGTAACAGAAGCAAAAACTCAACGCCCAATTGTTGTAGAAAGCACAACAAACGACTCTGAAATTACGTTTAAGATACAAATACTGACCTCTTCACGTCCACTATCTAAAAATGATAAACGACTGAAGGGATTGAAAGATGTAGATTATTACAAGGAAAATGGACTATACAAATACACTTACGGGGCATCGTCCGATTATAATAAGGTATTACGGACACGCCGTAATACAGTCACTCCATTATTTAAGGATGCCTTCATCATTGCATTCCGCAACGGAGAAAAGATGAATATCAACGAGGCTATAGCCAATTTTAAGAAAAGAAGAAATAAATAAAAAGACTAAATAACAAAACATGAAACTCATTACAAAAGAAGTCAGGATAGGAATAGCAGGTGTTGCGGCCTTGTGCTTACTCGTCTTCGGGATCAATTATCTGAAGGGCATCAACATGTTTAAGCCTGCCAGCTATTTTTATGTAAAATTCCATAATGTAAACGGTCTGGCACAATCGAGTCCAGTATTCGCCGATGGTGTCCGTGTAGGTATCGTCCGTGATATTGCTTACGATTACAATCAACCGGAAAATGTAATAGTGGAAGTAGAAGTAGATACTGACTTACGCATACCGAAAGGAAGCTCAGCCGAACTGGTACCCGAACTGATGGGAGGAGTAAGAATGAATATTTTATTGGCCAACAATCCTCGCGAACGCTATACAGTAGGCGATACGATTCCGGGAACGCTAAACAACGGCATGATGGAGAAAGTTGCAGCAATGATGCCCGCTGTCGAAAAGATGTTGCCCAAATTAGACTCTATCCTTACTTCACTGAACACAATCATGGCAGATCAAAGCATTCCGGCAACTCTGCATTCTATTGAAAAGACAACAGCCAATCTCGAAGTTACCAGCCGTCAATTGAAAGTATTGATGAACAATGATATCCCACAA
The DNA here is from genome assembly GCF_000159855.2 of Bacteroides sp. 3_2_5. Lineage (NCBI taxonomy): Bacteria > Pseudomonadati > Bacteroidota > Bacteroidia > Bacteroidales > Bacteroidaceae > Bacteroides > Bacteroides sp. 3_2_5. Next base: position 473,764 of record NZ_JH636043.1, read on the forward strand.
TTAACAGGAAAGCTCAATACTATCGGTGATAACTTTGTTGTAATCAGCGGCAATCTGAAAGAAATTGATTATGCTGCCACATTCAAAAAAATAGACGCCACTCTTAGCAACGTAAAAATGCTTACAGAAAAACTTAACAGCAAAGACAACACTGTCGGATTACTGTTAAACGATCCACAATTATACAATAACCTGAACCAAACAACCATTAATGCAGCAAATCTGCTTGAAGACCTGAAGGAACATCCGAAACGATATGTTCACTTCTCTTTGTTTGGTAAGAAAGATAAGTAGAGAATGCGCCTTAAATAGAATTTATCTAAATAAGCGTGTACCAAACGAGGATAGGATGAAATCCTTTAAAAGTCTATTCATAGACAGAAAGGATACGTGCACCAACTATCAGATTAAAGAATAACAGGTGGACCGTCACGTGATAAGCAATTAATTAACAAGTAGTTATAAAAAAGCAATAGCTTCCCATGAGGAGTATTTTATAGGGAAATGATAAGTCACTGAAAGTAAACACATTATTCTTTCAGTGAGAAATACAAGAAAAAGGAGATTTGTTTTTCTCGAATAAGATTCCCAATTTTGCAACCGTAGAAGTTTTGCTTAATTAATAAATGTATTACAGCCGCTATGAGTGAATCGAGTCATGTCGGCCTATGGAACCGCTGTCTTGAAATTATTAGAGACAATGTTCCTGAGTCGACATACAAAACATGGTTTGTTCCCATTGTTCCTTTAAAATATGAGGACAAAACGTTAATCGTACAAGTTCCCAGCCAGTTTTTCTATGAATTCCTGGAAGATAAATTTGTGGACTTGCTACGTAAGACGTTATATAAGGTTATAGGCGACGGCACGAAGTTGATGTACAACGTGCTGGTGGACAAAAGTTCAGGGGCAACCGTGAACCAGGAGTCTACTACCCGCTCTACGGCTATTCCCCAATCCGGACTTCCCCGTGTTGATGAAAGGAAAGCTCCGGGCTTGCTGCGTGCACCGGCCGTTCAGGATCTTGATCCCCATCTAAATCCGAACTATAACTTTGAGACCTTTATTGAAGGATACAGTAATAAGCTTTCAAGAAGTGTTGCCGAAGCTGTTGCCGAGAATCCGGCAAAAACAGTCTTCAATCCGCTGTTCCTCCATGGAGCATCGGGAGTAGGAAAGACCCATTTGGCCAATGCCATCGGTACCCGCATCAAAGAGTTGTATCCGGACAAAAGAGTGCTTTATGTTTCAGCACATTTATTTCAGGTACAATATACCGATTCCGTACGTAACAATACAACGAATGACTTCATCAACTTCTACCAAACAATCGATGTATTAATTATTGATGATATTCAAGAATTTGCAGGTGTCACCAAAACACAAAACACTTTCTTCCATATCTTTAATCACCTACATCAGAATGGCAAACAACTGATATTGACTTCCGACCGTGCTCCTGTATTATTGCAGGGTATGGAAGAGCGCTTACTGACCCGGTTTAAATGGGGAATGGTAGCCGAATTGGAGAAGCCTACCGTAGAACTGAGAAAAAACATATTAAGAAATAAAATTCATCGGGATGGATTACAATTCCCTTCGGAAGTAATCGACTATATTGCTGAGAATGTTAATGAAAGCGTGCGTGACCTGGAAGGTATTGTCATTTCCATCATGGCCCACTCTACCATTTACAATAAAGAAATCGATCTGGACCTGGCACAACGCATTGTTCGTAAAGTCGTTCATTGTGAGACAAAAGCTGTCACTATCGATGATATCATCAACGTAGTTTGCAAGCACTTCGATTTGGAGTCATCTGCTATCCATACCAAATCAAGAAAAAGGGAAGTCGTACAGGCACGCCAAGTAGCCATGTATTTAGCTAAAACACATACAGACTTCTCTACTTCCAAAATTGGAAAATTCATAGGCAATAAAGATCATGCCACCGTTTTGCATGCATGCAAAACAGTAAAAGGGCAATGTGAGGTTGACAAAGGATTCCGATCGGATCTGGAAAACATAGAAACTTTACTCAAGAAAAGAAACGTGAGTAACGGTGAACGGTAGACGATGAACGATGGACATACTGCAAAATAATGTAAGATGTTCATCGTCCATCGCTCGCCCCATTTATCGCTCACTGTTCATCGTTATTTAATCCATAAAGCCCTGCCGGCGAAGTACCTTCAACAGATTCTCAGACATAAATTCATTATCCTTCTTTGTATAGCGGACATCCGTGAATACTTGGGCCAGAGTCTCTTTCTGATTCTCTTCTATAAATAACTTGTTCTCAGGCAAAGATTCCTTATAAGCATATAACCGGTTTATATCTTCGGCGGTATAATCGTGATAGCTCTCTTCATGTATAATGCCCTCTATCGGCAGACGGTCTACCTGTTTCGGAGATTCCGCCGGATATCCCACAGTCACTGTAGTAATGGGAAACACCAACTCGGGCAAGTGCAAAGCATCGATGATCATTTGAGGATTATAGGTAGTAGTACCCAAATAGCAAATACCCAATCCGGCTTCCTCGGCAAGCGTACAGAAAGTCTGTGCAACCAATAAAGTATCCATAGCGGCATTCAAAAAGGACATTAAATTACCATATCCCGGCACCGCATTCCTTTCCTGACAATATTTGCAAAAACGACGAAAATCCGCGCAAAATGTCAATACAACCGGAGCCTCCTTTACCATCGGCTGATTAAAATGAGCCGGAGAAAGCATTTCTTTTTTCTCGGCATCACGGGTGACAACCACACTATAAAGCTGCATTCCACCCATCGTAGAAGCGCGAAATGAAGTTTCAAGCAAATCATTTAACAAATCCGGCGTAATATCTTTTTGCTGGTATTTGCGGATTGTCCTTCTGTTCTTAACTGTATCCATCATATCTTTTTTCTGCAAAGATATAAAAAGAATAATCATTCTATCTCATTTATAAAATAGAATAATTTTCTTTTTGGAAAACTTCAAGCGTCGAACAAAAGCATCATTCATTTGTTTATCAATTGCTTATCGTTTATAAACGGATAACTTAGTACCGGTTAATAAATTATCTCGTTTTTATTTTGATATACCAAAAAACATTCATAGCTTTGCAGGCACGTTTGTTAATGATAAGTAAGCTTCTACATATTTACTTATTAATAAAGAAATCTAAGACACATTGCATCGTGGAAAAGCAAATTTACTCTTACGAGGAAGCCTTCGAAGAATCTTTACGATATTTTCAGGGCGATGAACTTGCTGCGCGAGTTTGGGTAAACAAATACGCAGTAAAAGACTCTTTCGGAAATATTTACGAGAAGTCACCGAAGGATATGCATTGGAGACTTGCCAACGAGGTGGCTCGCATTGAAGCAAAGTACCCCAACGCACTAAGTTCCGAACAGTTGTTTGAGCTGTTTGATCATTTTAAGTATATCGTACCGCAAGGTAGTCCGATGACAGGTATAGGTAACGATTATCAGGTTGCTTCACTTTCCAATTGCTTTGTGATTGGTATTGATGGTTCTGCCGATTCATACGGTGCCATCATCAAAATAGACGAAGAACAGGTGCAACTGATGAAAAGACGTGGTGGTGTAGGTCATGATCTCTCGCACATCCGTCCCAAAGGTTCTCCTGTGAAAAACTCCGCTCTGACTTCTACCGGTCTGGTTCCGTTCATGGAACGTTATTCCAATTCCACACGTGAGGTTGCTCAAGACGGACGTCGCGGCGCACTGATGCTCAGTGTATCGATCAAGCATCCGGACTCGGAAGCATTTATCGACGCCAAAATGACAGAAGGTAAGGTAACAGGAGCCAATGTTTCAGTTAAGCTGGACGATGCATTCATGTCAGCAGCCGTAGAAGGCAGAAAATATACCCAACAATACCCTATTGACTCCGATCACCCGACTACGGTAAAAGAGATCGAAGCTTCCAACCTATGGAAAAAAATTGTGCATAACGCATGGAAATCAGCAGAACCGGGTGTATTGTTCTGGGATACCATTATTCGCGAATCAGTGCCCGACTGTTATGCGGACCTGGGATATAAAACGGTTTCGACAAACCCTTGTGGTGAAATTCCATTATGCCCCTACGATTCTTGCCGACTGTTGGCCATCAATCTATATTCATACGTAGTCAATCCGTTCACCAAAGATGCCTACTTCGACTTCGATCTCTTCCATAAACATGTAGCACTGGCTCAGCGCATCATGGATGATATCATCGATCTGGAATTGGAGAAGATAGAACGTATCATAGAGAAAATCGATCAGGACCCCGAAAACGAAGAAGTGAAACACACCGAACGCGGACTGTGGGAAAAGATCTATAAGAAGAGTGGTCAGGGACGACGTACCGGTGTCGGTATTACAGCCGAAGGCGATATGCTTGCCGCTCTCGGAATGCGTTATGGAACAGAAGAAGCGACAGAGTTTTCAGAGAAAGTGCACAAAGCAGTCGCTTTGGGCGCTTATCGTTCATCAGTGGATATGGCCAAAGAACGCGGAGCATTCGATGTATATGACTCGGAAAGAGAAAAGAACAATCCGTTTATCAACCGCTTGCGCGAAGCCGACCCGGCATTGTATGAGGATATGAAAAAATATGGTCGCCGTAACATTGCGTGCCTGACCATCGCTCCTACCGGCACAACCAGTCTGATGACCCAAACTACCTCGGGTATCGAACCGGTATTCCTTCCGGTATACAAACGCAGAAGAAAAGTAAACCCGAACGATACCAACGTACGAGTCGACTTTGTTGACGAAACCGGAGATGCCTTTGAAGAATACATCGTATTCCACCACAAGTTTGTGACTTGGATGGAAGCAAACGGCTATGATCCGGCTAAACGATACACTCAGGAAGAAATAGACGAACTGGTAGCAAAATCACCTTATTACAAAGCAACGTCCAACGATGTGGACTGGCTGATGAAGGTGCGTATGCAAGGTAAAATTCAGAAATGGGTAGACCACTCCATCAGTGTGACCATCAACCTGCCGAACGATGTAGACGAAGAATTGGTAAATCGCCTGTATGTGGAAGCCTGGAAGTCAGGCTGCAAGGGCTGTACGGTTTATCGTGACGGTTCCCGTTCAGGAGTGCTGATCTCTGCGAAGTCCGACAAAGATAAGAAAGAGGAACTCCCTCCTTGCAAACCACCAACGGTAGTCGAGGTACGCCCGACAGTGCTTGAAGCCGACGTCGTACGCTTCCAAAACAACAAAGAGAAATGGGTGGCCCTGGTCGGCTTGCTCGACGGCAGACCTTATGAGATATTCACCGGTCTGCAAGACGATGACGAAGGAATCATTATTCCGAAAAGCGTAAATACCGGACGCATCATCAAGAACGTCGATGAAAACGGAAACAAACGCTATGACTTCCAGTTCGAGAACAAACGCGGATACAAAATGACCATCGAAGGTCTGTCTGAGAAGTTCAATAAAGAATACTGGAACTATGCTAAACTGATTTCAGGTGTACTTCGCTGGAGAATGCCGATCGAACAGGTGATCAAACTGGTAGGTTCGCTGCAATTGGACAGCGAGAACATCAACACCTGGAAGAATGGTGTAGAGCGTGCGCTGAAAAAATATGTGCAGGACGGAACAGAAGCCAAAGGCAAGAAGTGCCCCAACTGCGGAAACGAGACATTAGTTTATCAGGAAGGTTGCCTCATCTGTACCACTTGCGGTGCATCCAGATGTGGATAAACTTAGCCAAGTAAATGATTAATATGTAAGCAAAAAGTGTTGAAAGGAGCCCATAGGCTCCTTTCAATGTTTAATCATACAAAGAGCACAAACGTTTGCATACTATTTTAAAGTAGTTCGACGAAAGTAAAGATACGACATATGTAGAATATTTCTATACTTGCAAAATCATTAGTCAATAATTAAATCTAATATATATGATAGTTACATTTCATATTGAATATCGCACAAGCTGGGGAGAAGAAGTCAGAATATTAGGTTCTGTCCCCGAACTTGGGAAAAATAATCCGGAGCAGGCTGTAGCCCTTACCACAGTAGACGGCATTCATTGGAGCAATGAAATATCCATTCAATTGCCGGCCGAAGGGGTTGTCGAATACAGTTATCACATATACCGTGACGGTAAGGCCATCCGTACCGAATGGAACTCCTTTCCGCGACGCATCTATCTGCCGGCCGACGTTAAGAAAAGCCTGCGCATCAACGACTGCTGGAAGAATCTTCCGGAGCAGCAATACTTCTACAGTTCGGCATTTACCGAAGCACTGCTGGCGCACCGCGAACGAAGCGCAATCCCCAAAAGCTACAAAAAAGGATTGATGATCAAGGCTTATGCTCCACGCATCAACAGCAAGTACTGCCTGGCCATCTGTGGTAACCAGAAAACACTCGGCAACTGGGACCCGGACAAGGCATGGCCCATGAGTGATGCCAACTTTCCGGAATGGCAAGCCGAACTGGATGCTTCCAAACTGGAATTTCCGCTAGAATACAAATTTGTATTGTACAATAAAGAAGAGAAACGTGCCGAAGCTTGGGAGAATAACCCCAACCGCTATCTGGCTGCTCCCGAAATCAAAGCAAACGAAACGTTGGTCATTGCCGACCGATATGCCTACTTTAATATTCCTTCCTGGAAAGGTGCAGGCGTAGCTGTCCCTGTATTCTCACTAAAGTCGGAAAAAAGTTTCGGTGTAGGAGACTTCGGAGACCTGAAGAGAATGGTGGACTGGGCGGTCAGTACCAGCCAGAAGGTAGTACAGATCTTACCGATCAACGATACCACCATGACTCATACATGGACAGACTCTTATCCCTACAACAGCATTTCCATTTATGCCTTCCACCCGATGTATGCCGACCTTAAACAGATGGGCAACCTGAAGGATAAGGAAACTGCGGCCGCCTTCAACCGGAAGCAAAAAGAACTGAATGCACTTTCCGCCATCGACTACGAAGCTGTCAACCGGGTGAAATGGGAATATTTCCATCAGATATTCAAGCAAGAAGGAGAAAAGGTGCTGGATTCGAAAGCCTTCCGCAGTTTCTTCGAAGCCAACAAAGATTGGCTGCAACCGTATGCTGTATTCAGCTACCTGCGCGATTTATACCATACACCGAACTTCCGCGAATGGCCCCAATACTCGGAGTACAATGCTCAAGAGATTGAAGAACTGTGCCGCCCCGACACGGCGGACTATGCCCATATCGCCATCTACTTCTATATCCAGTTCAATCTTCACCTGCAATTGCTCGAAGCCACCACTTATGCCCGCGAGCATGGAGTAGTGCTGAAGGGGGACATCCCCATCGGTATCAGTCGCAACAGTGTAGAAGCCTGGACAGAACCTTATTATTTCAACCTCAACGGACAGGCCGGTGCTCCACCCGATGATTTCTCTATCAACGGGCAGAACTGGGGTTTCCCCACCTATAACTGGGATGTGATGGAGAACGACGGTTATAAATGGTGGATGAAACGTTTCCAAAAGATGGCTGAATACTTTGACGCCTACCGCATCGACCACATTCTGGGATTCTTCCGCATCTGGGAAATCCCGATGAATGCCGTGCATGGATTGCTGGGACAGTTTGTACCCGCCCTTCCCATGAGCCGTGAAGAGATAGAAAGTTACGGACTCTCTTTCCGTGAAGAGTTCCTGCGGCCGTATATCCATGAATATTTCCTCGGACAAGTGTTCGGACCACATACCGACTATGTAAAGCAGACGTTCATCGAACCGACTGAAACTTACGAAGTATACCGTATGCGTCCGGAATTTGATACCCAACGCAAGGTAGAAGCCTTCTTTGCCGGCAAGAACGACGAAGACAGTATATGGGTCAGAGACGGATTATATGCCCTGATCAGTGACGTATTATTTGTTCCCGACCGCAAAGACCCGAACCTGTACCATCCCCGCATCGGCGTGCAGCACGACTTTATCTACCGTGCCCTGAACGACTGGGAAAAAACAGCATTCAACCGCCTTTACGACCAGTACTACTATCATCGTCACAATGACTTCTGGCAACAGCAAGCCATGAAGAAATTGCCACAGCTTACCCAGTCTACCCGCATGCTGGTATGTGGCGAAGACTTAGGCATGATTCCCGACTGCGTGGCATGGGTGATGAATGACTTACGTATCCTGAGTCTCGAAATTCAGCGGATGCCCAAGAATCCGGCAGAAGAATTCGGGAGGCTGAACGAATATCCGTACCGTTCGGTCTGCACCTTCTCCACCCACGATATGTCGACCCTGCGGGGCTGGTGGGAAGAAGACTATCAGCAGACCCAACGCTACTACAATCAGATGCTGGGACATTATGGTACCGCTCCTGCCATAGCAACACCGGAGCTGTGCGAAGAAGTAATACGCAATCACCTTTACAGCAATTCCATCCTCTGCATCCTATCCCTGCAAGACTGGCTGTCGATGGATGGAAAATGGCGCAACCCGAATGTACAGGAAGAACGGATCAATATCCCCGCCAATCCGCGTCATTACTGGCGCTACCGGATGCACCTGACACTGGAACAACTGATGAAAGCAGAAAGCCTGAATGAAAAAATCAGGGAATTGGTGAAGCAGACAGGCAGAAATCCGGAAAAGTAACATCCGCCTGTCACTTTAAGAAGAAAAAGAACAAAGAGAGAAGAGTGAAACCAAGTGTTTTTCACTCTTCTCTCTTTGTTTTCAGTAATATTCAGTATCTTTGTCAGACCAACTACACAAACATCCGGAATGGGAGATGACAAAAACAAACGAATAGATTTTGTGGACTTAACGAAAGGAGTCTGCATCATTCTGGTAGTAATGGCACACATAGGTGGAGCCTTCGAAAAACTTGATTATCACTCGATGATTGCCAGTTTTCGCATGCCTCTTTATTTCTTCATCTCAGGCATTTTCTTCAAATCCTATGAAGGCCTTTTCGGCTTCTTCATCCGAAAGATAAACAAGCTGATCATCCCTTTCCTCTTTTTCTATCTCAGCGCGTTCTTTCTGAAATACATTGTATGGAAAATCGCTCCCGGAGTCTTCCAGCTTCCGGTCAGCTGGACGGAACTCCTAGTTGTGTTTCATGACCATGCGCTGATCAAGTTCAACCCTCCCATCTGGTTCTTGCTGGCACTCTTCAATTGCAACATCTTGTTCTATCTGGTTCACAGTTTGCGCAACCGGCGGTTAGGTCTCATGTTTGCCCTCACTTTGCTGATCGGGACAGCCGGATTCTATATGGGCAAGCATCAGATAGAATTGCCCCTTTATATGGACGTAGCCATGAGCGCCCTGCCTTTCTACGTAGCCGGATTCTGGATTCGCCGTTACAATTTCTTCCTCTTTCCCCATCGTTTCGACAAGCTGATTCCCTTATGCATCCTGGCAGCCCTGGCAGTGATGTACTTCACCGCCACATTCGTGGGCATGCGCACCAACAATTATGCCGGCAACATTTTCCAATTTTGGCCCTCAGCCTTTGCCGGCATATTTATGATCATGCTTTTCTGCAAGAAATTCAAGAAGCTGCCCGTCATCTCGTATATGGGGCGTTACTCGGTCATAACACTGGGCATACACGCACCTTTACTCCATTTTGAATATCCGGTTGTCAGCCGGTTTATCCACAACGAATGGGGACAGGCCATTGCCTTACTGCTGCTGACGCTGACCGTCTGCATCATTGCGACCCCCATATTCCTGAAACTGATTCCGCAAGCAGTGGCACAAAAAGACTTTATTAAAACCAAACAATCGACACAACAAGGATCATAATTGCATTAATTATCCTATTTTTGCCGGAAGATACATCAATTATAAAACTTATGACTACCCAGCATTATATCTTCCTGGAAAACGTACGTTTCTACAGTTATCACGGAGTGGCCCCCCAGGAGACCGCCATCGGCAATGAGTTTATCATCAACCTGAGACTGAAAACAGACTTCGGCAAAGCGACCGAAACCGATGAAGTGGAAGATACCGTGAGTTATGCCGACATATATGCCACACTGAAAGAAGAGATGGAACTGCCTTCAAAACTGCTGGAACATGTATGCGGACGAATCGTAAAAAGGCTCTTCCGGGACTTTCGGAAAATCAGGGAGATAGAAATCAAACTGGCGAAAAGAAACCCGCCCATGGGAGCAGACATCGACTCTGCCGGAGTAGAGATGCATTGCACGCGAGACTGAATCGACATTAAAACACTAATAAGATGAAAAAACTTTTATTAATCCTCCTACTGGTACTGGCAGGAGAAATCAGCGCACAACAAGCAGCAACGATTGTAGTCAAGACTACCCCGGACAACGAAATTGCTTATTGGCCTACAGGCAAAGAACACCTGTTCTGCATTGCTCTGGGAACCAAAGCACAAGCCGGCCCTCTGGGAGAATTTGTCCATCAATTCCGCACCGACCGCCCCGGCATGGTGCAGGTATGGACCCAAGGGAGTGATTCTTTTACACTCTACCTGACACCGGGAAGCAAAGACACCATTACCGTGACCAAAGATACCCTGATCATCAGCGGTACAAACTCGGCCTATAACCGATGCCTGAAAACAGTGAACGATTATCAGAAATACAGCGATAAACTGGTGTACATGCAGCCGCACGAACTGCGAGGAATCACTTCACTGGAGCAATATCACCGGCTGGCAGACGCCAGAATGCGGCAGGCACTCGACGCTGTAAATGCTTCCGGACTCAATGAAGAGTTTCTCGCGGAACAGCGTGCACACATCGATTACATCCGCCGGTCTATATTTATACATATTGCAAGGCAGCTGTCGAGAAAAGAAAAACTACCCGAAGATTGGCAAAGAGAACTGACAGAAGTCATCAATTCATCTGTCAACGGTGATTATCTGCGTTCCTACCGCGGAATCGGATTCTTTGTAAACGACCTGGTTATGATGCAGTTCACCAACCTCGAAAACGGTGACCTCAAAGAGATAAAGGATTACGCCTCCTTCCTCTTCGACCGGTATCGGAAGTTCTTCACAGGAGACAATCTGCAATACATGCAGGCCCAGCTTATCTACGAAGATGAATTTCAGGGTAGCAAAACTCCTTCGATCCCCCAACTATACGAAACTTATAGGGCAGAGTTCCCCAACAGTCCTTTTTTGAACGTACTCGAACCGGGCGTTAAAGAAAACCTGCGCTTTCAGAATAGCCGTATCACCGACAAAGACTATCATATTCTGACATGCGACTCCACCATCACCAGTCTGGAGGATGCGGTAAAACCCTTTAAAGGTAAAGTTGTCTATATCGATGTATGGGCTACCTGGTGCGGTCCCTGCCTCAAAGAGTTCCAATACCTGCCCGCCCTCAAGGAAAAAGCGCACAACATGGACGTTGTATACCTATACATTTCGATAGACCGTCCGGAGGAGCGGAAGAAATGGGAAAAGACCATCGCATACCATCAACTGAAAGGTTATCATTTATTAGTAAACGAAAAGTTAGGAAAATCGCTATACACCGAATTGGGAAACGAACGGCAAATACTGAGTATCCCCTGCTTTGTCATTATTGATAAGACGGGAAAGATAGTCATTCGCCATGCCGCAGCACCGAGTGAACCCGAAAAAGTGATCGAACAGTTGAGCACCTATTATAACAAGTAAAAACAGACTTCGGAATAAGCTGATCAAGAAAAGAAAAACGGGCAAAAGCTTGACTTCCGCAAAGAAAAAGAGTATCTTTGCCTATGTAATCATAAAGTATATTCCAATTAAAGTACGGTAATAGGGAGAAGCCAATGCTTCTCCCTATTTTTTATACTACTAACAGTGCGTTTCCGCAGAGCCGGTTTCCAAAGCTTGCAGAGCCGGTGTTCACCTACTTTAGAGCCGTTGTTTTCCTCATTTACACGGTTGCTTCCGCTACTTTTCCCGGTATGTCGGCTCCCATTTCCCGGCATGAAAATCGTTTTTCACCAGAAGATAATTTCTTATCTCCTATTGATAATGAACAACGGAAAGGATGAAGTCCCGAAAGTTAACAATACATAAATCTGCTATTGACAAAAATAGGCGGAAAGACAGCAGCCGGAACCGATACATCACAAAGTAAACGCGCCACAAAATACACAGAGAGCACAAAGTTATTATATAGTGATTCTACATAATTAAAACTCCGTGCTCTCTGTATACTCTGTAGTGAAATATATTTCGTAACCGAATAGGCTCTTATTTCTTTCTCTTTCTTTTCTTCACCGATTCTACCGCCTCGGTCACCACCGGTTTATTCTCGAAACGTTTCGTATAGCCCGAGTAGTCCGGATGTGTCCGTTCATAGTCCGGATCAAGGAAGAGCGGACTTGAAATAATATGATCGGCAGTGGAACGGTTGCAACAAAAGACGATGTTTTCCACACTTGCCAGACGGGTCAGTGCCTTCACATCCGTATCGTGCGGCTGAAGAGTCATCGGGTCGGTAAAGAAGAAAAGATAATCGATCTCTCCATCCACAATACGCGATCCCATCTGCTGGTCGCCGCCCAGAGGACCGGATTTCAGGATAGTAAAATCCCACTCCACATCGGGATGTTTCTCTTTCAATGCCTCCTGTATCAGGGTACCGGTGGTACCTGTACAATAAAACTTATGTCCCATCAATAACTCCGAGTTCCAAAGAACCCATTCAATCAGGTCTTTTTTCATAGCATCGTGCGCTACCAGCCCGATTCTTCGAATTAGTTTTTCCATAACGTCATCCTTTTAAATCTGATAATTGTGAAAAGAACTTCCGCCCTTTCACATAGAATTGCACTAAGATACTACTTTTTATCCGTTCGGGAATAAAGTGTGAGGAAGTTTTTCTGAGATTCTCCGCTCTTGCATCCCGGAAACTGTCACGTAACAACTTGAATTCGCGACGGGCACAAACCACCGCTTTCGCATTGGGCAACTGCCCTTTAAGCGCAAACGTAGCAGCCGCAATGTAATCGAGCCAGCAACGTACACGCATCACTCCGGCCAGTTCTCTGTCCGGAAGATTCTTGTAAAGCATGACAAGGTTATTACGAAAATTGAGGAAGGTCTTGTGCGGATTCTCCTTCTTCAACGTGGCTCCTCCTACATGATAGACCACACTTTGGGGGATGCAAACAATTCCACGTCCGCGGGCACGGAGTCTCCAACAAAGATCGATCTCTTCCATGTGGGCAAAGAAGCGTCCGTCCAGTCCTCCCGCTTCGCGATAGTCCGCCAGACGGATGAACATGGCTGCACCGGTAGCCCAGAATATCGGCAGTACGGTGTCATATTGCCCCCGGTCCGCTTCGACTACTCCCATCACCCTTCCCCGACAAAACGGATATCCGTAGCGGTCGATGAATCCGCCGGCAGCTCCGGCATATTCGAACCATTCTTTTTGTCGCCAACTGCGTATCTTCGGCTGGCAGGCAGCCACCTCAGGATGGGCGTCCAGATAGGCAGCCATCGGTTGCAACCACTGTCCGGTCACCTCGACATCGGAATTGAGCAGCACCACATACTCGGCCTCCACCTGCCGGAGGGCAAGATTGTACCCATCTGCAAAACCATGATTCCCATCCAGCAGAATCCGGCGTACCGAGGGAAACTCGCGGCGCAGCATCTCCACCGACTGATCCGTAGAACCGTTATCAGCCACACAGACTTCCACACCTTCAGCCTCCGAATATCGAAGCACGGAGGGAAGAAACGAACGGAGCATCTCGCAACCGTTCCAGTTCAATATAACGACAGATATCTTATTCATTTTTCTTTTCGGGGCGTTTCAGCTTCCAACGCTTATGCGACCATAGCCAATAGGCCGGTTCTTTCCGGATGGTCTGTTCCAGCCTGCGGGCAAATATTTCGGTAATCTCCCCGTCGGCTGTCTCCTTCGGACGGTCGGTTACCAGATCGAAGTCTACCCGGCAATATCCTCTCCGCTCCTTCCGCAGCTCGCAATAGAAAACCGGAAAATCCATCATCTTGGCGATACGTTCGGCACCATCCATAAATACCGTATCCTGATTCAAGAAAGTAGTCCAATAATGGGCTTCATGCATATTGGGCGATTGGTCGGTAATCAATCCGATGGCCATCTTCTTGCCAGCACGCTTCAGCTTAATCACTTCGCGGGCGGTAGAGTGTTTCGGAACATTATATCCTCCGAAACGGGCACGGATGTATTTAAAGAGTCCATCCAGATAGACATCTTTCAAGGGCTTGTATACCTGCACGGGCACATCGCCCGGACGCATAATCATTCCCATACCCGTAATCCACTCAAAATTAGCGTAATGGGGTATCAACAGGACAATCCCGCCCCGTTCGTCTATCATCCGGAGGTAGGTTTCCTTATTCTCGTAGGTCATCCGTTTGCAAAGTTCTTTCTCCGACATGCGCAGCATTTTCACATCTTCGAGCATATAGTCGCAAAGATAATGAAAAAACTTGCGTTCGATGGCCTTCAATTCTGCTGCCGACTTTTCCGGAAAAGAGTTCTTCAGGTTGGTACGTACCACCTTCCTCCGGTAACCGATCACATGATACAGCCAGAAATAGATAAAATCGGACAGTGCATACAATACCGGAAACGGAAGAACAGCCAAAAGCCACATTCCTACATAGGTCAACAAATAGAGGAGTTTCGATTTCATGTTTATTGTGTTATAGTTCCTTTCAGTGCGGTACCCTCTTCATTAAAATCTCCCAAAAGAACATTCACTACTTTATTATCCAACGCGGCGTCACTCTCCACTTCCACACGAATATAGTTTGCCGTAAATCCATGCATCGGCGCTCCCGCTTTGGGCTTTTCCATCAGGACAGGCATGGTCTGCCCGATGTGACGGGCATAAAAGGCTTTTGTTTTTTCATCCGACAGTGCAAGCAGACGCTGGCTTCGCTGGTGTTTCTCTTCAGGAGTCACCACATGGTCTATTTTCAGGGCCTGGGTTCCCGGACGTTCCGAATAGCTGAACACATGCAGCTGGGTGACGTCCAGTCCGTGAATAAATTCATAAGCTTTCTCAAAGTACCCGGCAGTTTCGCCCCGGGTACCTACAATCACATCCACACCGATAAACGCATCGGGCATCACCTCTTTTATCTTCGCAATCTTCGAAGCAAAAAGTTCTGTCCCATAGCGGCGACGCATCAGTTGGAGAACTTCGTCACTACCGGACTGCAAAGGGATATGGAAATGTGGCATGAAACTGCGTGAACGGGATACGTATTCTATAATTTCATCCGTCAGCAAATTGGGTTCGATGGAAGAAATACGATAACGTTCGATACCTTCCACCCGATCGAGGGCCTTTACCAGATCAAAGAAGGTCTCTCCGGTGGACTTTCCGAAATCGCCGATGTTGACTCCGGTCAGCACTATTTCCTTTCCGCCTTCGGCAGCAGCCTGCCGGGCCTGTTCCACCAAAGAAGCAATGGTACCGTTACGGCTTCGTCCGCGGGCAAAGGGAATAGTACAATAAGAGCAGAAGTAATCGCAACCATCCTGCACTTTAAGGAAAAACCGGGTACGGTCACCTCGCGAACAAGACGGTGCAAACGAACGGATATCTTTTGTAGCGGTCGTATAGGCTTCTCCTCCTTCGTGCTTATGCAGGTCGCCCAGATACTGAAGCAAATCTTTCTTCTGTTCCGCACCGAGTACAACGTCCACTCCCTCTATCTTTGCCACATCGCCGGGTTTTAACTGGGCATAGCAACCTGTCACCACCACAAAAGCGCCGGGATGTTGTTTCACCAGCCGATGAATGGCCTGACGGCATTTCTTGTCCGCCATCTCGGTCACCGAACACGTGTTGACAATACAAAGGTCAGCCTTTTCACCTTTCCGGGCTGTACGTACACCTGCCTCACGCAGGATTTTACCAATCGTCGAAGTCTCTGAGAAATTCAGTTTGCAGCCTAATGTATAATAAACGGCTGTCTTATCTTGAAATACAGTGGTATCTATCATAATCTGTAAAAACGCATATTCAGCGCAAAGTTACACATTATTATTAGGAGTAAAGAGGTGAAAGGAGTTAAAAGGAGTTAGAGGGGACCGAAGAAGAGGTACGGGACGTGAAGGACACCGGAAAGAAACATTCCACGTTTGTAAATCCTTCTGCCTGCATCAAAAGGCATCCCTCTTTGGTTTAAAACCAGGGAAGCATTGACTTTAAGCCAAAGACACCTGCCTTTTAAAGCAAGAGCCCGTTGCTTTAAAAGGTATTTCCGTAAAGGATAGAATGCTATATTTCAACCGATTAGAGAAGAGTACGGACAGTTATCGTTTCCTCTTCATGTAAAGATATAAATAAACAATAAGCCTAATTAACACCTAAAGGTTTCTTAATCCGGAAGTTTATACCTACTTTTGCACAAATCTTCAAAAAACGTGCAATGATAAAAGAAAACTTCATTAAACTCTACGAGAACAGTTTCCGTGAAAACTGGGATTTACCTTGCTACACCAACTATGGCGAACCGGAAAGTTATACCTACGGTGAAGTAGCCGAAGAAATAGCCAAACTTCATTTACTGTTCAAGCACTGTAGTTTGCGACGGGGAGATAAAATAGCCGTTATCGGAAAGAATAATGCCCGCTGGTGCATCGCTTACATGGCTACCATCACATACGGAGCCATCATAGTGCCCATCTTGCAGGACTTCAATCCGAACGACGTACACCATATTGTCAATCATTCCGAATCCGTTTTCCTTTTCACCAGTGACACCATCTGGGAGAATCTGGAAGAAGAACGCCTGACGGGTATCCGTGCTGTCTTTTCACTGACCGACTTCCGTTGCCTGCACCAGAGGGACGGAGAAACAGTACAGAAATTCCTGAAGCATATCGATCAGTACATGACAGATACTTATCCGAAGGGATTCCGGAAAGAAGATGTGCTCTACACCACCCTGTCCAACGATAAGGTGATGCTGCTGAACTATACTTCCGGCACCACCGGATTCAGCAAAGGAGTGATGCTGACAGGCAACAACCTGGCCGGCAACGTGACTTTCGGTATCCGCACGGAACTGCTGAAAAAGGGTGATAAAGTGCTTTCTTTCCTTCCGCTGGCTCATGCTTATGGATGCGCCTTCGACTTTCTAACAGCCACGGCAGTCGGTACGCATGTAACCCTTCTCGGTAAAGTGCCCTCACCCAAAATCATCATGAAAGCATTCGAAGAGGTAAAACCGAATCTGATTATTACGGTACCGCTGGTCATCGAGAAAATCTATAAAAACGTGATCCAGCCCATCATCAGCAAAAAAGGAATGAAATGGGCCTTGAGCATTCCTCTACTGGATAATCAGATTTATGGCCAGATCCGCAAAAAGCTGATCGATGCGCTTGGCGGACGCTTCAAAGAAATCATTATCGGTGGAGCCGCCATGAACCCGGAAGTAGAAGAGTTTTTCCACAAAATCAAGTTCCCCTTCACCATTGGCTACGGCATGACGGAATGCGGTCCGCTTATCAGTTATGCTCCTTGGGACAAATTCGTCCCCTCTTCATCGGGCAAAATACTCGATATTATGGAAGCCCGCATCTATAAAGAGAATCCCGAAGCCGAGACCGGAGAGATTCAGGTACGGGGAGAGAACGTAATGACCGGATATTATAAGAACCCGGAAGCCACTCAGGAAGTGTTCACTAAAGACGGATGGTTGCGCACCGGTGACTTAGGCACCATGGATGACGAAGGCAATATCTTCATTCGCGGCCGACTGAAGACGATGATCCTCAGTTCAAGCGGGCAGAACATCTTCCCCGAAGAAATCGAGGCTAAACTTAATAATCTTCCATTTATTCTTGAAAGTCTCGTGATCGAACGAAACAAAAAACTGGTTGCCTTGGTCTACGCCGATTATGAAGCTTTGGACTCTTTAGGACTCAACCACGAAGACAACTTAAAAACGATCATGGACGAGAATCTGAAGAATCTGAATAATAATGTAGCCGCCTACGAAAAAGTAAGCCAGATCCAACTCTACCCCACTGAGTTTGAGAAAACTCCGAAAAGAAGTATCAAACGCTATCTATATAACAGTATAGCAGAAGATTAGATATGTTTTAAAACATACAAAAAAACATAATGAAACATTCTTCTAAAAAAAAAATAAAAAAAAGTTGGGCTTAGGAGTACAACATATACAAAAAGTACATACCTTTGCAGCGTTTTAATAAGCAATTGATTGTATTACAGATTTAAAAAGCAAAGAAAATGAAAAAATTAGTTTTGATGTTCGTAGCTATCGCAGCAGTATCATTCGCATCTTGTGGTAACAAAGCAGCTGACGCTGAAAAAGCAACTGCAGATTCTATCCGTATCGCTGACTCTATCGCAGCAGTAGAAGCAGCTGCAGCTGAAGCAGCAGCTCAGGCAGCTGATACTATCGCAGCTGACACTACAGTAGTAACTGAAACTGTTGTAGCTGAATAATCTCGAACAACATTAGAGAGAATTGAAAGTCTGCCGTGCCAAAGCACGTACAGACTTTTTTTTGTGTCCTTACCTCTCCCCTCTCCTCAAAACAAACTCTTCCGGACGGCAACAGACAGTGTCTCCATACCATAATCGAAAGAAGTTAATATCGCAGCAACAGGATATTAACATCCTGACTACAGCAAGTTAACTTCCTGTCATCAGCAAATTAACTTCGTATCAGCAAAGAAGTTAATATCGTAACGTCACATAAGGATACTAAAAAAAGGGCATTCTCTTTCAAGAATACCCTTTCCTTATATCTCGGTATTGTATGCTACTTATTCAGCTACTACTTCGAAAGGAATTTCTACAGAAACTTCTTTGTGCAGTTTAACGATAGCTTTGTAAGCACCAACTTCTTTCACAGCGTCTTTTACAACGATGATCTTTCTGTCGATCTCGTGACCCAATTTAGCCAATTCCTCAGCGATCTGGATGTTACCAACAGAACCGAAGATAGTACCGGTTGAGCTAACTTTTGTAGCGATAGTCAATGATACGCCTTCCAACTTAGCAGCCAATGCTTCAGCATCTTTCTTGATTTTCTCAAGTTTGTGAGCACGTTGTTTCAGTTCTTCAGCCAACATTTTCTTTGCAGAAGGAGAAGCAATAACAGCTTTTCCAGTGGGGATCAAGTAATTACGACCATAACCAGACTTAACAGTTACGATGTCATTCTTATAACCCAAGTTTACTACGTCTTCTTTCAATATAATTTCCATACTTTTCCTCCTTATTTCATCATGTCAGTTACAAATGGAAGTAACGCCAGGTGACGTGCTCTCTTTACAGCCTGCGCAATACGACGCTGGAACTTCAAAGAAGTACCGGTGATACGGCGCGGAAGGATCTTACCTTGTTCATTCAAGAATTTCTTCAAGAATTCAGGATCTTTGTAGTCGATATACTTGATACCGCTTTTTTTGAAACGGCAGTATTTTTTCTTTTTAACGTCTACTGAAGGCGGAGTTAAATATCTGATTTCTGATTGAACTTGTTGTGCCATGATTAATCCTCCTTTTTGTTTGATTTAACACTTCTTCTCTTTGCAGCATATTCTGCAGCGTATTTATCCATTCTGAAAGTCAAGAAACGGATTACACGTTCATCACGACGGAAATTTAATTCCAACTTGTCAATTACAGTAGGTTCTGCATTGAACTCAATCAACTGATAGAATCCTGTAGACTTCTTCTGGATTGGATAAGCCAGTTTCTTCAGTCCCCAGTTTTCTTCATTGATAATCTCAGCACCTTCAGCCTGAAGAATGCCTTTGAATTTTTCTACCGCTTCCTTCATCTGAACATCAGACAAAACGGGAGTTAAAATGAAAACGGTTTCGTATTGATTCATACTCGTTTTAATTAAATAAATAAATTATTTGATTTTAAAAATGCGGTGCAAAGGTAGGCATTTTATTTTGAACTGCAAACATTTAATCTTTTTTTGTGTTACGAGATAGGATTTGTCAAAGAAGACATCTATCTTTGCAAAGTTGCTTAAACAATAATTTCATGATCGAACAATTTAACTTTGATATCAGGCTGATCTTTGCCATCTTGAATGGTAAGGTCTCTGCTGCCATTAATCGGAAACTATACCGGAACTTCAGACAGAACGGTCTGGAAATCAGTCCGGAGCAATGGACGGTTCTTATTTTTCTCTGGGAAAAAGACGGAGTGACACAACAAGAGTTGTGCAATGCAACTTTTAAAGACAAACCGAGTATGACCCGCTTGATTGATAATATGGAACGCCAACATCTGGTGGTACGCATCTCCGATAAAAAAGACCGCCGTACCAATCTGATTCATCTGACCAGAACAGGAAAAGAGCTGGAAGAAAAGGCCCGTATCATAGCTAACCGGACCCTTAAAGAGGCGCTGCATGGCATCACAGTCGAAGAGCTAAGCGTAAGCCAGGAAGTATTAAGAAAAATATTCTTCAACACCAAAGATTAATCGACAGGAGGAAGAAGTGAGAGCAACAAAATCAACTATTTATGGCTAATTAATGGTTTTTTTGCGAAAAATATTTCGTCCGTTAAAGAATTATGCGTTAATTTGTGACTGGAATATAATAATCTATTAAAATACACACACATGAAAGGCTTATTAAAGAATTTAGGATTGCTATTAATCTTAGTCGGAGTAATCATTCTGATTGCTTGCTCTCTGACCGGAGAAGTAAACAACAACGCTGTCTTGGGAGGCTCGATAGTATTGGTGGTACTCGGACTGATTACTTATATTGCGATAAACAAAAGAATTGCAGATTAATAGTTTCAGCAAGAAATAAAAAAGCGAACGAAGAAGTTACGTTACGTTTTACG
>NZ_JH636043.1:494706-616139 GCF_000159855.2 Bacteroides sp. 3_2_5
TTTTCCGGCTTTTTTATTTCTATACACTCCCCTATCCATTATGATTCGGGTTCGGGGGTGATCAACTTGTAACCTTTTCCGTGGATGTTGATAATCTCAATCGAATCATCATCTTTCAGGTGCTTACGCAGTTTAGTGATATACACGTCCATGCTACGCGCATTGAAATAGTTGTCATCGATCCAGATAGTCTTCAAGGCAAAGTCGCGCTGCAAGATTTCGTTAGCATGCGCACAAAGCAATCCCAGCAATTCCGATTCTTTGGTAGTCAGTTTCGTTTGTTTGTCGCCGATAGCCAGGATTTGCTTCTGGGTATCAAACGTAAACTTACCAATCTTATAAACATTGCTCTCCTTGTTCTTCTTTCCGCGAACACGTCTCAGGATAGCCTCAATTCTGAAAGTAAGCTCTTCCATACTGAAAGGTTTGGTGATATAATCATCCGCACCGATCTTAAATCCTTCCAGGATATCTTCTTTGAGTGTTTTTGCAGTCAGGAAGATAATAGGAATTTCAGCGTTGGCCGCACGAACCTCCTGTGCCAGTGTGAAGCCATCTTTTTTAGGCATCATCACGTCAAACACGCATAAGTCATATTTATTCTTCAGGAAAGCTTTAAATCCGGCTTCTCCATCAGGATACAACTCAGCAGAGTAACCTTTAGCCTGTAAATATTCTCTTAAAAGCATGCCAAGATTTTCATCATCCTCGCATAATAAAATACGCAGTTTCTCGTCCATATCAATCATTTTTTAATAAAGGTAATGCAATAATAAATTTAGTTCCTACATTCAGTTCACTCTCTGCCCGGATGGTTCCCTTATGATCCTGAATAATCTTTTTCACATAAGCCAGTCCCAGACCGAAACCTTTTACATCGTGCAGATTACCTGTATGCACGCGATAGAACTTATCAAACACCTTCTTCAGGTTTTCTTTTTTAATACCAATACCGTTGTCCTGTATCGAAATCATCAGTTTACCGGGCTCGTTCCAGGTTCTCACGTTGAGCACCAGGTCTTCTTCGGGCTTCTTGTATTTCACCGCGTTATCCATCAGGTTGAATATCACATTGGTGATATGCATTTCGTCCGCAAATATAACAGGATTGGTAGCCTCAAGGTTCGATGTAATCTTACCATTATAGCGTTCCACCTTCAAAGCGAACGTATTGATAACTCCGGTAATCAACTCATTGGCATCGAGTTCCTTCATCTTCAGCGTTGCTTTCTGCCTGTCGAACATAGACATCTGAAGCACCTTCTCCACCTGGAATCTCAACCGCTTCGTTTCATCATTGATGACTCCCGATATATGCTGGAACATCTGCGGCGACTTCCCGACTGCGGGGTCTTTCAGCATCTGGGCAGCAAGCGAGATGGTCGATATCGGTGTCTTGAACTCATGCGTCATGTTGTTGATAAAGTCATTCTTCATCTCTGTCAACTTCTTCTGACGGAAGACGATGTAGATGGTGAAGATGAATGTAATCAGCAGTACGATAGTGAATATCATCGAAGGAATCATAAAACTAACCGAGTCGAAGATATAATCTTTCTTACCGGGAAAGTGCACCTTCACAATACTCATCTTCGCAGGCGGATCATTCTGGAACAGAGGTTGCGTATAAGAGTCTTCACTCCCTCCGTCTTCGTAGTCCGAGCAACGATATACTTCACGTCCATCTTTATCGATCACCGAAAAATGGTAGAGCAACTCTACACCATTATTAATAAAGTTCGATTTCAGATAATTATCCAGCTTCTTAAAGTTCACCCGTTCGCCAATCGATTTATCGCTTGCCTTGTAAATCATCCGCAAAGCCACATCGTCGAGCAGAAAACGCTGATACATATACCTATTTTTAATAGCGTCAGTCAAGCTCCGTGATGTCTGCGGAATGGTATTCCGGCCATGCCTTTCGGAAATCATGGCTTTGGGCACTTTCGACGGCTCGGTGGTAATCATCTTCAGTTCAAACTCCGAATACAGGGTTCCGTCCGGTGACTTGAACCTATAACGCTCCGATTGCTGAATTAAACCGTTTTTCTGTTCGGTAGTAGAAGAAGACTGAGCCAGTGCTCTGCGTTCCGCTTCAGTGATATCCTCTAACAGCCAACGTTGCGTTTCATCATACTCTACATCCTTTGAAACCTGAAACAAAGCATTTCGCACGGATGTATTAAATTGTTCTTTACGCATCTTCACCATTTCTTCGATGTAGCTCACTTGTAAATAGAGCAAACTCAGAAAGGAAAGACCCATAATAATGCCTAATATCCAGATTGTTGACTTTTTCATAGCAACAAAATTAACACTCCCTAATTAACACTCCTAACAGCTTAACCTGTTTTAACAGGACGTTCTCTATAATTAACCGAAAGGCGTTTTTTAGGTCGTATTCTGACCACTATAACAAAACGTATACACCTTTGGTTTGCAAATTTAATAAAAAATTAAAGATTTCTCTTCAGAAAATCTACTTTCTTTAATCATTGTTAATGGACGGGAAGGCTATAAGATACCGGTTACGTCCTCTCTCACAACCGCCACACCGGACAAGCACGTCCCAAAGAATACCTAAAAAAGTAAAGCTACGAGTAGCTGCACATTCATTGCACACTTCTCGTAGCCTTATCATTTAGTAGCACAGCCACTTATAGTCTAAACCCGGCAGCTTATGACTATAATTACTCTTCTGTTTGTTTGGATTCGAAGTCTTTTATTAACTTATCCTGCACATCGCTCGGAACCAGTTCATAACTTGCAAATTTCATAATGAACGAAGCACGACCTCCGGTAAGCGAACTAAGAGCGGTTGAATAAGAAGACATCTCTTTCAAAGGCACTTTAGCCACCAGTTTCTCATAACCGTTTTCGCTGCTCATACCCATGATCATGGCACGGCGTCCCTGAAGGTCACCCATCACGTCACCCATCTTATCGGACGGTACGAAGACTTCCACATCATAAATTGGCTCGAGAATCTTCGGTCCGGCGTTCTTAAACGCTTCGCTGAAGGCATTACGTCCGGCCAGCATGAACGAAATTTCATTAGAGTCTACCGGGTGCATCTTTCCATCATATACAATGACGCGTACATCGCGGGCATACGAACCGGTCAGAGGTCCCTGTTCCATGCGGGACATGATCCCTTTAAGGATGGCCGGCAGGAAGCGGGCATCGATAGACCCCCCGACAATACTGTTAACAAATACCAATTTTCCGCCCCATTCCAATGGAACTTCCTCAGTACCCTTCACGTTAATCTTAAATTCCTGTCCGCCGAATTTATACATATCGGGCACCGGCATTCCTTCATAATAGGGTTCCACTATCAGATGCACCTCGCCGAACTGTCCGGCACCACCCGATTGCTTTTTGTGACGATAGTCGGCACGGGCAGCTTTTGTGATGGTTTCACGATAAGGGATCTTCGGTTCTTCAAATTTCACCTGAAGCTTTTCATTGTTCTCCAGACGCCATTTCAACGTACGGAGGTGGAATTCTCCCTGGCCATGCACGATGGTCTGTTTCAGTTCCTTCGATTGTTCGATGACCCAAGTCGGATCTTCCTCACGCATACGGTTCAAGATGGCCATCATCTTTTCCGTATCGGCCTCGTTCACCGGCTTGATGGCGCGTGAATATTTAGAATTCGGATATTTGATAAAATTAAACCGGTTCTCGGCACCTTTACCGTTCAGTGTATTTCCGGTATGAACATCTTTCAGCTTCACCGTACAGCCAATGTCACCTGCCACCATCTCTTCTACTTTGATACGGTTGGCACCGGCGCAAGCATAAATCTGCGCCACACGTTCTTTCGAACCGCGATCGGCATTGGTAAAGTCGTCTCCTTCATGCACTTTTCCGCTCATGACCTTGAAATACTGAACGTCACCAATGTGTGGTTCCACACCGGTCTTGAAGAAATACAAAGAGGTAGGTCCGTTGGAATCGGGTTCCACCACTTCACCACGGGTATTATGCACTTTCGGCATTTCCGATACACCGGGCACTACATTACCCAGGAATTCCATCAAACGACGTACCCCCATATCTTTGCCTGCACATACGCAGAATACGGGGAACATGCCGCGTGCAGCCA
This sequence comes from Bacteroides sp. 3_2_5, assembly GCF_000159855.2. Lineage (NCBI taxonomy): Bacteria > Pseudomonadati > Bacteroidota > Bacteroidia > Bacteroidales > Bacteroidaceae > Bacteroides > Bacteroides sp. 3_2_5. Next base: position 498,818 of record NZ_JH636043.1, read on the forward strand.
GCCCCTTACGGATACCTTCGCGCATCTCGTCTTCCGTCAGTGAATCTTGTTCGAAGAATTTCTCCATCAAGCCTTCATCGTTCTCGGCAGCGGCCTCGACCAGTGCTTTGTGCAGCTCCATGGCTTTATCTTTCTCTTCAGCAGGAATTTCTTCGATGATAGGTGCACCGCCTTCGGGTGCCCAAGAGTACTTCTTCATCAACAGCACGTCTATCAGCGAGTTGAAGTTGGGACCGGTAGCCAGCGGATACTGAACCGGAACTACTTTGGGACCGTAGATGGACTTCAGTTGTTCAAGCACCATATCATAATCACACTTCTCGTTATCGAGCTGATTCACCAGGAAGATCACCGGTTTACCCAGTTTCTCGGTATAGCGGAAGTGGTTTTGAGTTCCCACTTCGGCTCCATATTGTCCGTTCAACAGCAAAATTGCTGTATCCGTTACATTGAGTGCTGTCATGGCAGCGCCTACAAAGTCATCGCTGCCCGGGCAGTCTATGATGTTCAGTTTCTTCCCGTTCCATTCTACATGGAAGATGGTCGAAAAGACAGAATATCCATATTCCTGTTCTACCGGAAAGTAATCGCTTACGGTGTTTTTGGCAGTGATTCTGCCGCGACGTTTTATAATACCACTCTCATAGAGCAACGCTTCTGTGAGAGTGGTTTTTCCTGAGCCGTCATTGCCAAGAAGGGCAATGTTCTTAATTTCGTTCGTCTGATATACTTTCATGATATATAAGATTTAAATGAATGATTCAGTATGTGTTTTTCGCATACCCTTTTTTTACTGAGGCGCAAATTAGGCATTAATCAAATGAAAAGCAATAAAACGGACAGTGTTACTAAACAATGTTATGTAACATACAGCCTTCGACAAGCGCGAAACAGGCTATCTGACAGAATGGAAGTATTCTTTCCGATTCCCGATTAAAAAGAGCAGTTTGCCTTACATTTACTGACTCCTTCTTCTTCCGGACAGGATGAAATAGAATGCAGCAGCAGACTTTTCGGTACAAGACGGAGGTTTTTCCAACCAAAGAAGGGGGTATTTCGGGTTGAACACGGTGCATTTTCCCAAAAAGAAGCAAACATTCTGTGCAAAAGAAGTAAGCATTTCCGGAAAATGCTTACTTCTTTCGGGTAAGATGTCTATATGTTTTGCCTCCTCACATATATTGTTATGTGCAGAACCCCGCACCGGTGCTTTTTTTTCTCCGGTTGCCCCGCAGAAGCATACGGAGAGAATATAGCAAAAGCATCGGGACAGAGACAGAACGAAAGCAAATTCATCGGATTCCGCCCCAAGTCCGTCCATTTGCACACATATACCATAAATCTGTGACACAGGAGAAAAGTCTGTTGGCAAATGCAGGCGTTTTTCCGGCCAACCTTCAGGACGGCACGAAACGAAAGCATTCTGAGGCCATCGGATTATCAGATTGTCAAATGGTCAAAAAGGAACTTTCCTCCCGTTAAATAAAAGAGAATATCTACCCTACAGGGTTGTTTACTAACACGAAAACCTTACTTTTGCAAATTGAAACGCAAAAATAACTCAGACCATCATGGCAGGCATATACATACACGTCCCCTTCTGTAAGACACGCTGTATCTATTGCGATTTTTACTCAACGACGCGAAGCGAATGGAAAGGACGCTACATCGAAGCACTCTGCAAAGAGCTGGAAATGAGATATACTTACCTGAAAGGAAAGCCTATTGAGACGCTCTACTTTGGTGGAGGTACTCCTTCGCAGCTCGACGAAAAGGATTTCCGGAAAGTATTCGACACCGTCCGCCGGGTTTATGGGATGGAGAATTGCCATGAAATAACACTTGAAGCCAATCCGGATGACCTCTGTCCGGAATTCCTGCAAATGCTCTCCGAATTGCCGTTCAACCGCATCAGCATGGGCATCCAGACATTTGACGACACTACGCTCAAGTTGCTGAAACGCCGCCACAATGCGGCTCAAGCCATTCGTGCGGTAGAGTTGTGCCGTGCCCACGGTTTCCGCAACATCAGCATCGACCTGATCTACGGGCTCCCCGGTGAAACAACGGAACGCTGGGAAAAAGACTTGCAACAGGCTATTGCCCTAGACGTGGAACATATATCGGCTTATCACTTGATTTACGAAGAAGGTACTCCCATTTATAAAATGTTGCAAAAGCATCAGGTCGAAGAGGTGGACGAGGACAGCAGTGTCCGGTTCTTCACCTTATTAATAGACCGGTTGCATGAAGCCGGATACGAGCATTATGAAATATCCAACTTCTGCAAGCCGGGCATGTATTCGCGCCACAACACTTCGTACTGGCAGGGAGTAAGTTATCTCGGCTGCGGCCCGTCGGCACACTCTTTCGACGGACAAACCCGGGAATGGAACTGCTCTTCGATCGAAAAATACATGTCCGGCATTGAAAGCGGACAACGGGACTTCGAACGGGAAGAGCGGGATCTGGCCACCCGATACAACGAATTTATCATTACCTCTGTCCGCACTCAATGGGGAATTTCACTCGAACGCCTCAGTAATGATTACGGAACGCAACTGGAGCAGTATTGTCTCAAAATGGCACGTCCTTCTTTAGAAAACGGCAAATTAGAAATATACGAAGGTGCTTTGCGCCTCACCCGCGAAGGAATTTTTATTTCCGACAGCATCATGAGCGACCTGCTCTGGGTGGAAAACTAAAATTATAAAGTCATGACCGAATCAGAGGTTCGAAAACTACTCAGACGAATGAAGGAGCTGGATTCGCAAACAGCGTTCCGGGCCTTCTACGATATGACGTACGACCGTCTCTACCGCATCGCCTACTACTATGTAAAACGCGAAGAATGGTCGCAGGAAATCGTACTCGATGTGTTCCTGAAACTCTGGGAACAGCGCAGCTCGCTTCCCGAAGTCAAAAGCATTGAGGACTATTGCTTCATATTGGTTAAAAACGCTTCACTCAACTATCTGGAGAAAGAAAACAGGCGTACCACGGTATCTACCGAGACATTGCCGGAACCCGAAGCACAAAGCGACTCACCCGAAGAATCGATGATCAGTGAAGAGTTGTTTGCCATTTATGTGAAAGCACTCGACCGCTTGCCCGAACGTTGTAGAGAGGTATTCATCCGCATCCGGGAAGAGAAGCAAAGCTATGCACAGGTAGCAGAAGAACTGGGTATCAGCACCAAGACCGTAGACGCTCAACTCCAGAAGGCAACCATCCGGCTGAAAGAAGCAATATCGATGGTGAATAATGATCGATAAACAATCGACAGTGAATAATGCCCGGCGAACAGCAAGAGAGGTTTAACTTTTATTTGCACACTTCCGATAGGGAGATTCTTCAAACGCTCTGTCTTTATCCATGAAGTTCATTTAAACCAAAACACAAAGACTTAGCTTATGAAGAAGTTATTAAGACCTACAACCTTTGCACTGCTTACAATGGCACTGTGTTTCACTGCGTGTGAGAACGGCAACAACTCTTACCCCAAAGAATACCTGGGATTCGAAAAGAAAGCGCAGGATTTCTCTTATCAAAAGAATGCAGAGGAAACGGAACTGCAAGTAAAAATCGTTGCGGCTGATAAAACAAGTGAAGACCGGATTGTCTTCATCGAGTCGCCCGCACGGCCGACGAAGCCCGGAAGCTCTTCGGCACCGTTTTATAAAATTAAAGATAATAAAATCACCATCAAGGGCGGCAGCAAATCTGCCAAAGCCACAATCCTGGTTTATCCCCGGAAAGTGGGAACGAATGAATACATTCAGCTTATCTGCCGGCCTCAGAACGGAAAGTCGGAAACGACCAAGATGTCTATCCGGCTGGTGAAAAAATAACGAAATAAACAATGAAATATACAGACCGGGAACTTGACCGATTACTGGAGAAACTTATCGCATCCACCCGCTCGCCCAGAGGAAAATTCTCGGCAGCGGCAAGCTATCAGATATTAGAGAAACGATTGCCGCGTCCGGCACTTCGCCTCTTCTCTTTACGCACCTTGTCGGCAGTAGCTGCCATCGCTTTGCTCTGCTTCATAGGATGGAACACTTACTGCTATCTGAAACCTGCCGCCCTACAGACAATTTCCACACTGGCCGATACGCGGACCATCAAACTGCCCGACGGAACGGAAGTGACGCTGAACCATTTCTCGTCACTCACCTATCCCGAAAAGTTTAAGGGAGAACACAGGGAAGTGAACCTGAAAGGAGAAGCGTATTTCGAAGTGACGAAAAATAGGAAACACTCTTTCATCGTACAGACAGAGTCGGTCAATGTAGAGGTACTGGGCACTCACTTTAACGTAGAGTCCTATCCGGACGATCCGGAAGTGAAGACCACGCTACTCGAAGGTTCTGTAGCCGTGAGCAATAAAAGCAATTCTGTACGTATCGTCTTGAAACCAAACGAAAGTGCTATATATAATAAGGAGAAAAAAAGCATGACCCTTGAAGTTTCAGACCGCGTTGCCGAAGAGATAGCCTGGCGGAACGGAGAATTGATTTTTACCAATCTCCCCTTGCAGGAGATTGCCCGCCAGTTGTCCAACACATTTGGCGTAGATATCTCCATAACAGACACTGCTTTGCAGAATTACCGGATCACGGCACGGTTCTCCAGTGAAGAAGGTCTCGACCAGATTCTCGATCTGCTACATACTGTTGGCAATTTCAACTATTCATACAATAATAAAGAAATAACGATTACTACTAAACTTAACTAGACATGAGAAAATCCAATCCGGATTTCCACCACATCAGAAGTTACATTCTGATGTGTGTGGTTTCCCTAACCTTTTCGACAATCTATGCGCAAACACCGGAACCCAAGCTCACACTCAAACTGCAAAACACCAGCTTGTCAGAAGTCATCCGGCAGATAGAACAGGACACCGGCTTCTCTTTTATCTATGGAGAGGAGGTGAAGCTCGACCATAAAGTCAGCCTCAACGTACAAAAGAAACCTCTCAGAGAAGTCCTGAACCTGCTATTCGCCAATAAGCCGATAAGCTATAAAATAACCGGGAAGCATATCTTATTACAAAAAACGCCCCCCAAACCCGTAAGCCGGAAGTTCACTGTCAGTGGATACGTGACCGACGGAGCGTCTGCCGAAACGCTGATTGGTGCAAATATTCTTGAGAGTCGTCATCATCAGGGAACTACCACCAATCCTTACGGTTTCTACAGCATCACGCTGCCTGAAGGAGAAGCTCGGCTGAGTTTCTCCTATTTGGGATATACCGGCCAGCAACATGTGCTGAACTTAACCGCAGATACTCTACTGAACATCCGGATGAAAGACAACAATATGCTGCAAGAAGTAGTCATCGTGTCGGACAAAGCCGAATCGGGAGTCATGGCCACCCAGATGGGAGCCAGCGAAATACCGATGACCCAGATAAAAAACACACCCAGCATCCTGGGAGAAGCCGATGTGATGAAAGCCATCCAGCTGATGCCGGGCGTACAAGCCGGAATGGAAGGCTCTGCCGGACTCTATGTACGCGGCGGAGGCCCCGACCAGAACCTGATCCTTCTGGACGGAGTACCGGTATACAACGTAGACCATTTATTGGGCTTCTTCTCCGTCTTTACACCTGAAGCCGTGAAGAAAGTGACACTTTTCAAAAGCTCCTTCCCCGCCCGCTTTGGCGGACGCCTCTCTTCCGTTATCGATGTGCGCACCAACGATGGCGACATGAAGAACTATCACGGAGTGGTCAGCGTGGGGCTTCTGACCAGCAAAATCAATTTCGAGGGACCGATCATAAAGAACCGGACTTCGTTCAACATTTCCGCCCGCCGTTCGTACATCGACCTGCTGGCCAAACCCTTCATGCCCAAAGACGAGAAATACAGCTATTACTTTTTTGATGTCAATGCCAAGATCAACCATAAGTTCTCTGATCGCAGCCGCCTGTTCCTCAGTGCATACAATGGCAAAGACCATTTTATGACAAAGTATGACGACACTTACTACGGTGACGAAGACAAGTACAGGGATGGCGGAAAGATGAACTGGGGAAATACCATCGTTTCGGGACGCTGGAACTACATCTTTAACAACAAGCTGTTCAGCAATACCACAGTCGCTTTCAATAACTATAAGTTTGACGTCAGTACATTCACCAAGAATGAGATACATACAAACAACCAAATCACCTGGAACCGCTATAAGGCCGATTATAAATCGGGAATCCGGGATTGGAGCGCTCAGATAGATTTTGACTATAACCCTATCCCTACACATCATGTCAAGTTCGGAGTGCAATATCTGCACCATAGCTTCCGTCCGGAAGTCTCCACCTCGAAGATATTCGACAAGACCGGAGAAACCATCGAGCGGGACACAACGTATTATACTACCTCCAACAGTGAGATCCTTGCCCACGAAGCATCTGCCTATCTTGAAGATAACTTCAATCTGAGCAGTCGCCTGCGTATGAATCTGGGCCTGCACTTCTCGACTTTCCAAGTGCAAAAGAAAAACTACTTCTCCGTGCAGCCCCGCATCTCCGCACGCTATCAGCTCAGCAAAGATGTAGTATTGAAAGCTTCGTATACGAAAATGAGCCAATATGTACACTTGATTTCATCCATGCCTTTTGCCATGCCCACCGACTTATGGGTACCTGTCACCAGCAAAATCAAACCCATGCAGGCCCATCAGGTCTCGTTAGGCGGTTACTATACGGGAATCGACGGATGGGAATTCTCAATAGAAGGATACTATAAAGGAATGAAAAATGTACTCGAGTACAAAGACGGTGTCAGCTTTCTCGGTTCTTCTACCGGATGGGAGGACAAAGTGGAGATGGGACACGGCCGCTCTATGGGTGTAGAGTTCATGGCGCAGAAAACCATAGGAAAGACAACGGGATGGCTGGCATATACCCTGGCTAAGAGTGACCGTAAGTTTGCCACAGGAGGAATAAACAACGGCGAACGCTTTCCATATAAATATGACCGCCGACACAACATCGACCTGACACTCAATCATCGGTTCAACGAACGGATCGATGTAAGTGCTTCCTGGATATTTACCACCGGAGGTACGACAACGATCCCCACCGAACTGACAGGTATTATCCGTCCGGGCGACAACGACTCGTCGATAGAAGAGGGAGACTACGTCAAGCATCGCAACAATTATCGCCTCCCCGCCACCCACCGGTTAAATGTAGGGGTCAACTTCAGCAAGAAGACTAAACATGGCATGCGCATCTGGAATGTCAGCATATATAATGTATACAATGCCATGAACCCCACTCTGATATATCGCACCTACAAAAAGACTGAATATACTCAAGGCGAACAAGCACAAGGCAACCGCATACCGGTCATTCGGAAATTCACTCTGTTGCCTTGCATTCCTTCATTCAGTTATACATATAAATTCTAAGTATTTATGAGACGATCTATTCTTGATATATTCCTTTTCTTGCTGGTTATCATATCCACTGCGGCATGCAATAACGATCTTCCTTTCGACTTGAAGGAGAATCCGCCCAAGTTAGTGATGAATGCCATTATCAACGCCGACAGCACCTACAACACCTTGTTTCTGAACCTCACCGGCAGAAACCAGATCGGACAAATAAAAGGAGCCACCGTAGAAGTACGCATCAACGGTTCTCTCAGTGAAACTCTCCGTCCCGATCCGCATAGCAGCGATAAAGGGCGCTTTTATATAAACAGTGCTTTCCATCCGGGCGATGTGGTCCGTATAGATGCTATGACGGATGACGGCGAACACCACGCATGGGCCGAAGTCACCGTACCTCAACCCATCGGGAAGATAGAAAAAGTGGATACGGCCTCCATCATGAGAAAGCCGAGTAACTATGGCTACGGAACTCCGCCAAGACGACATCTCCGTTACCAAATCAAAATAAAGGACCGCCCGGGAGAGAAGAATTTTTATCGGATCATTGTGGAACAACGGAAATACTGGAAATACTATTGGGAACAAAATGACCAGACCTGTTGGGATTCGGCAATGCAGAAAAGCTTTAAACTGCAAACAAACGAGGACGTGGTGTTGACCGACGGCAAACCCAGTACGGAAGAAGATGATGAAAACGGACTCTTCGGCACTGTCAATAACAAGTATGCCATATTTGACGACTCACGTTTCACCGACGGAAGTTATACGATGAACGTCTATAACGATATCTACGGATGGGGATTCTGGGGACAGGAGTATATCTGGATAAAGACGGATGTCTACATCCGCATACTCAGCATTACCGAAAAAGAATATTATTATTTAAGAGCGTTGAATCTGCTCGACTCCGATGCCTACGACAACACCCTGAGCGAGCCTATCGCTTTCCCAAGCAATGTGAACGGAGGTACCGGAATGGTAGGGTTCAGTACAGAAACAAACTATATGCTGACAGTTAAAAACAACGCAGTTCCCCCAATGGTACCGGATTTATAAAGAAACCACTATCTTTGTGCCCTAAAAGCACATTTATATGTTTACAATTATCGGAATCATGCTCACGGGCATGCTACTGGGTTACCTGTTACGTAGCAAAAGGCTCACGTGGATACATAAAGTCATCACATTATTAATATGGCTGTTGCTCTTCCTGCTCGGCATCGATGTAGGAGGCAACGAAGCCATCGTGAAAGGATTGCATGCCATCGGGCTGGAAGCTCTCATCATCACGGCAGCTGCCGTAACCGGAAGCACACTGGCTGCCTGGGGACTTTGGTATCTGCTCCATACACGCTATCAGAAAAAGGAGGCTAAACCATGAAAGGCAGTCTCATTATCGTCTCTTTCTTCATTGTCGGCACTCTGTGCGGACTTTTTCAGCTGATCCCGTACGATTTCAGCCAAAGTAAACTCAGTTTTTATGCCTTATGCGGACTGATGTTCTGCGTCGGCATTAGCATAGGCAACGATCCGCAGACACTGAAAAGTTTCCGGTCACTGAATCCTCGCCTACTCTTCCTACCCGTCATGACCATTCTGGGAACATTGGCTGGATGTGCCGTAGTCAGCCTCTTTTTGTCCCATCGTTCACCGTCCGATTGTATGGCGGTAGGTTCCGGATTCGGGTATTATTCACTCTCAAGTATATTCATCACCGAGTACAAAGGAGCCGAATTGGGTACCATCGCATTACTTTCAAACATCATGCGCGAAATCATCGCTTTGCTTTGTGCCCCCCTATTGGTAAAGTTCTTCGGAAAACTGGCCCCCATTTCAGTCGGAGGAGCCACCACCATGGACACGACTCTTCCCATTATCACCCGTTGTTCCGGACAGGAATTTGTCATCGTCTCCATTTTCCATGGATTCATTGTAGACTTTAGCGTACCGTTTCTGGTGACATTATTCTGCTCCATATAGACATCATATTACAAAACGATTTCAGTTTTCTCTAATATCCCATCTTTTTTACAGCATATTTTTGATATACATCAAGAAATGGTATCATTCTGCCCACTTTTCTTTCTTTGCGCTTTTATGTTGAATAACATATTTGTATATTTGCATAGGTAAAAAGAAAAAGCTAAGCGCTTAGCAATTGTTTTTAATAGGTATTAGGGTCCTTATGACAAGGATAAGGACAAAGATTAGTTTTCAGGAATAACAATTAAAAAAGTAGGTATTATGAAAAGATTAGGATTAACATTAGTGGCAGCGCTATGCCTTGTTGCTACTACATTTGCAGCAGGCAATCAACCTACAGTTGCAAAATGGGAAGGTAACATCAATGTGAATAAATTGGGTAAATACCTGAATTTATCTTCTGTACAGGCAGAAGAAGTAGCCAACATTTGCAACTACTTTGACGAACAGATGGGAAGAGCCACCACTGCGAAAAAGAACAAGGATACCATGGTTCGTAACGCTGTTTACGGCAATCTGAAATTGATGAAAAAGACGTTGACAGATGCTCAGTACACTAAGTATACTACAATATTGAACATGACTTTGAAGAACAAAGGCATCGAAGTAAAGTAGGAACTTGATTGATGAATAAAAGGAGAAAAGACCGGTGTCGTCGAATGAACTGACATCGGTCTTTTATTTTTATGCCAATCACTGACAGCCGCGAAGATGGTTAACACTAATGTTTCCGGTTAAATCAGTAATTCCTCCTAAGCCAGATATTAAAAAGTCTATCATACACCTGATACCCTCCAGACTCCTGAGTCAACATGTCTTTTTCCAGTAAACCCTTCAACCCCGACTGCACCGAACTGGCAGAAGTCAACCGATATTTTTTAATAAATGCAGCAGAAGTAACTCCTTTTGCTTTCTGCTCCTTGGCAATGGCAATCATTATCTCTTTTTGCTTTTCCGGAAGACGAGAAAATATTTCTTGAAAAGTAAAGTCTTGTGTAGCAATTATATTGTTTAGTGCCAGATTTATCATAGGTACATCACAGATACCCTTTTTATCTGTCAAAATAAAAAGTTCATTCAACATTAACTGCACATACCAAGTGTGCCCATCAAACAGAGTATATACATTCTCTACCAATTGATCTGTCACTTTCTTACCATTCTCCTCAAACAATCCCTTCACAAAAGGTTTATATACCTCCAAAGGAATTGCTCCTAAGTGCATCATACTCACGCTTTGATAAAATGGCCTGGAAGGACTGTTGAATATATTCATCATTATATGCCTCTGACTTCCTGCAAAAACAAAATTAGAGTTACTGCAATGCTGAACTTTAGTCCTTAAAATAGCTTCCAGATTTTTCTCCGGATATGAACTGATTTGCTGAAATTCATCTATTGCTACAATACAAGGCTTGTCTGCCTGCTCCAGATAGATAAAGATTTCTTCTAAAGTAGTTTCAGGAGCATGAATATCTCCCAAACCAAGTTCTAAAATCGGTTCTCCTGTAATACTATCTAATTTAAATCCAATCCTTAAAGAGGTAATTATAGAAAAGAAACGATCTATGAATTTATTCCCCTGGGGCTTTAACTTCTCAAAAATCCCTTTACCCAAAGCAAAAACAAACTCTTTCAAACTTGAAGTCGCATATATATCAATAAAGAAAGTATAATAGCCTTCTTTAATCAAAGGCTGATAAAAACAATGCCTTATCAATCCCGTTTTTCCCATTCGGCGAGTTGAAACAAGAGCCACATTTCTCCCATTTATCAAGTTACGGATCAAGTTTTCTGTTTCAGCAACTCTATCACAAAAATAACGAGGAGAAACGTATCCTCCAACTACAAAAGGATTAATAACAGCCATAACAAAATTATTATATTTATAATTATTGCAAATATAATAATTATCTTTTAGGTAAAAGATGCAAGTGAAAATATTTGCGCATAAGAACAATATATATTCCACTCAGCAAAAGGATACAGCCCAATAAATACCAATCACCATAACCCCGGCAATATAAATACCCGATGATAATCACAATTTGCACAATCATATACACCAACGATACCACCACGTGCGGTATTCTCAATTCATTAACCATGATCTGATACAAATGTTTCCGGTGAGGCAAACCAATATTTTCATGTAGCAACAACCTGTGTATGATTGTCAACACACTATCCACTCCATATACAGTAAGCATCACAAGCCAGCTGAAATCTTTCGTTTGAAGAATCAAACTCCCGATCAGGAACAGGACTACAAAAGCTATACTGACCGAACCCACATCACCGGCGAAGCATTTCGCTCTCTTACGGAAATTAAAAAAGTCAAACACCAACACAGAACAAATCATCGTATAAATAAAATTCTGTTCTGTGAAGGAGATCACTTCTGCATTCACATATGCCAAAGAAACCAAGATAACCAATGAATACCCGCCGGTAATGCCGGTAATGCCATCCATAAAGTTATAGGCATTGATAATCCCCGTACAGACGATCAGAGCGACAAGCAACGTCCACCAAGGCAAGCTGAACAACCCCCATTGATAGAACATCAGGGCCATTGCCGTAAAATGGAAGACTAAACGCAAACCCTGCGAAGTAGAACGGATATCATCTATAAAACTGATAAAAGTGATCAAGGTCAAAGCCAATATAAACCAAGGATATTCAAACTGATTCGTCAGAAAAAAAGTCAATGCACTCAAATAGAAGATGATTCCTCTTCCTCTCAGAGTAATCCGAGTGTGTGAACTCCGCTCGTTTGGCTTATCGATAATATTGCATTTATCAGCAATACGGAAATAAAAAAGTTCTGCCAGGAATAGCAGAACTAAGATTAGCAGATAACACATAAACTATTCGTTCTTTTTAATGAAATAAAACCAAAGTTGAAGTCCTAAAAAGGCAAAAGAAATACCCCCTATTAGGAGTCCTATAATCCCCCAAAAATCCACTCACAATACCTCCTTATTCTATCTGAAAATTCTCCAAAACATTCATAGGTTTCCACCCAAGTTCACGCATAGCCTTTTCATTACTAAAAGTCAAAGAGTGCGTAATCTTACGAAGTTTTAAACTGTTTATTGGGGTATTTTCCCCAAGACAATCACCAAAAACAGCCATACTTTTAGCAAACAATAAGGAATAGATATTGGTCTTTTTTTATTCAATTGCTTACATATCACCATCTCTAATTCACGAAAACTCAGCTGGTAACTGTCACAAACATTATATATCCCTCCCTTTTCAATCAATAGAGGAACAAGATTTGCTATATCCTGAACCATCAAAACGCTTTTCCGAGCCAATACTTAAGTACTTACCATTTCTAATCCCATGAATCATCGCTCCTAAATTTCCCGAAGGATTAGGTCCGGCAATTTAGGCTACTATTGACGGAACGATAGATTCAGACGCAATGCTGAATAATTACTTATACGACTTCTTGTCGCACGAGATACCTAAAGAGACAAAAAATCAAACGATTTTCAACAATTTGATTATGAGTAAATTGTAAAATTTTATAATATTTTCTCATAACTACGGTGTTGCATTGATACTGTTACACTATTGGTAAGTGATGTACTTCCTAGTAAGGCTACACCATTGGATTAATTCTTTTATTTGCTCAGAAAGAGCGAGAAAAATCTTCAGCTTAATCTAATAAATGATGCCTGTTTGCTGCAGAAGAAATTTCTTCCTAGTAAAGATGGAACTCGAAGAGGTGTAATACAAAAGAAAAAATACAAGAAGCATAAAAAGAAAGAAAAGCCTATTCTCAAACTTATTGATCCGCCTTTCCTGTTGGTAGAGGAGATTCATCTTAGCATGAAAAAGACAATAGATAAAAAACGGTATTCAGAAAGATCGTTTTGCTAAAATCAGAACGAGTATTAGTCCTTGTCTACAACTTTAAATTTTATTTACAGAATAATATATTTTAAAACAAAATCTAAGTAATAATTGGAATATGAACTATAAAAATTAATATTCTTTTTGTAATCTGATTTTTTCGTAAGATAGACTAAAGTGTTAAATTACGTAAAATATATCAACATATATTTACAATCAAATTTATTTTGACTATATTAGAAAAATGTTCCTTCAATCTTTAAATATAATATGAACAATGGCACAGTTAGAATCTAAACAATTAAACAAAATTGGTTTACATGAGAATGCTACCAATAGAAACATGGATGAAAAATTATTATTAAAGTGCGAAAATAGTATTCGCGCTTACAAAATTGTGAATTTGCTCAACAAGCATAATATTGCATTACGACAGCATGACGAGAGTCAGGATCCTAGGGTTGGTGCATATGGCGCCGTAACTGGTATTGCTATATATGTATTTGCTAAGGATTATGAAAAGGCTTTATCTATAGTTTCCCCTATTCTTAAAGATTTTAATACCATCAGTACATTCTGTCCAAAATGTGGAAGTGAAAATGTAAAACCCATTACTGGTAATCACAAATATATTACTTATTTAATTTTCCTTTGCCTGTTCCTTATACTTACTCCTGGTATTTATATTGCTTTGCCTGAAGATTTTGGACTCAGGTCTTCCTTAATAAATAAAATAGCTTTAATGATGGTTGCGCTAGGTTTTATTTTAATGCCAATTATTAATCATTATAATGTTAATTATAAGTGTAAAAAATGCGGCAATAGATTTAGGCATTATTAGCTTTATTGTTCATAATCGATTCTATTGTTTTATTACAACAGAATCAAGTTAATAAAAAGCGATTGTCTTACATAATAAATGTTTTTTATTATGAGGTTTAAAATTCTGACCTTATCAGAAGCAGAACGGAAACTTCAGGCTGGTGAAAGCGACACTGATTTACTATGAAGCGGAATTCCACAAGAAATACGATCCCATAAAATAGAAGGTCCTGTAGTCTATTGGAATGTAGATGAACAGCGATGAACGACATTCCAGGTGGAGAACTTTATGGAAGAGAACGCAATGGAAGTGATAGAGGCAAAATACGGAATAAAGGGCCCGGCAATCGTACTGAAGCTGCTTTGTAAAATATACAAGGAGAGATGCTACATACTTTGGGATGAGGAGCAGTGCCTGATCTTTGCCTACAAAGTAGAAAGGGAAGTGCAAACTGGGGAGGTACAGGGAATTATCGTAATTCTCTTTATCAAAGGAATACTGGACAGAAGCAGTTGTCAGGAAAACGGAATACTGACCTCGGAAAACATACAGAAGGTATGGATGGAGGCAACAAAGCGGAGAAAGAAAGAGCTGTCGAAACTCCCCTACCTGATGGTGAAAACGGAAAAGGAAAACGGCAAACCGGACAATACATCCGCACAACAGGAAATAGAACAACCCAAGCCGCTTAAAGAAGGAAAAGTAGCTGTCGGCACAGGAAATGTAGCCGTTAGCCTGGGAAATGTAGTACGTCATGTAGCCGTTAACTCAATGCATGCAATTCCAGACAAAGTAAAGTAAAGAAAAGTAGAGCAAAGGAAAATAAAGAATTACCCCCTCAGCTCCCCCTGAGGGGAAGGGGGAAGAAAGGATGGAGGATTCTGCTTCTCTACCGATACCGGGATACGCCTTCAATACGATGACACACAATTATCCGGGACTGAAGGATACGCTCCAAAGATTGGGAATTAACGAGGTAAGTGAAGTAAATGCCATTCTCAGACTGTCGGACTATGGAGGAAAGGGAACGACGGTGTGGCGGCTGATTACCAACACTTGTTGGAGTGACATAGTGTCAAAAGGAAGGTATCTGATAGCGGCACTGAACAAGGCAAAAAGGAAATAAACGGATAGGGTAAGTTCCCTGTGTATAGTTGACAAAAAAGCAAGTATATCGGCTCTAACCTGAGAGACCTTCAGTGAAGCTAAAAAATAAAAATCAAACTTAACAAGCTAAAATACAAGCTATTCAAAGTTCAAAACATCTGTCAGTAAAAACTTGTTTTAACACAGTGTTAAAGCTTGTTCTTTGGATGCAAATAACAAGTGTTTTAAATGCAAAAGATTTGTTATTTGCACACAAGAATAAAATGAACGGAAATTGACGTTAACATTGTTAAACAGCCGGTTTTCCCATATAATTTAGCTCAACAATACTCCCTCTTAAACCAAAGTTCGAATACAGGATCAGAAAACACATACAGTTCCCCCCTCCTTCTCAATAAAATCACGCTCGGTCAGCATGCGTTTGTTGCGGGTGATGGTTTGCGCGCTTCCCAATTCATATTTCCGCACTACAGGAATAGAATTGAAACGGTATTCACCATTGGCTACGACACGCAACATGGCTGTTTGCACAGCGGTCAGATTTTCAGTATCATTCATGCACATAGGCATATCGGTATCTATCAATTGCCGGGTACGCATTTCAATGGTTTCCGAACCTGTTCATCTTCATGCATCAATTCGTCCATCGCTACTTTGACAAGTGAAGACTTTCCCCAACGACGTGGAGAGATGAGAACAAAGACACAAATTATACATCAACGTATAATACATCGATGTATAATTTTAAAGATTATCTATTTCAAAAACAGGCATAGAAGCATCATTTAATGGTCACCATGGTTGCTCCGAAGCCATATTCCTGAAATGAAGCATCCTGATAGCGGCAATTACTATATTTTCGCTTTAATTCATCAATCAATGCTTTACGAAGCACTCCGTCACCTTTGCCATGAATGAAAACTATTTTTTGTTCACGTTTGGCTTTGTACTTCTCCATCACTTCACGGAATTTATCCAACTGATAATTCAGTATCTCGGCATTCCCCATGCCACGTGTGTCATCCAGCAATTCGTTGATGTGCAAGTCTATCTCAAGAATTTCATTCTTTCCGCCACGTTTCACAATCGGTTGTGACTTAGGCTTATCCACTTCCTTCTTCTGGATCAATACAGACTGCAGTTCCTCAGCCGAAACAAATACCTGACGGGTAGGAACATCGTCTTTCACAATATCATAAACCAAAGCCGGCTGTTCAAAGAAGTCCGACTCACGGAATGTATGCAGTTTATAGAACTTCACCGTATCGATACGCAACTCCACACAAACCGCAGGTTTCAAAGGCGCTGTCCGTCCATCTTTAAAAGCAATGAACTGAACGGCCACATGCTCCATTTCATTCAGCATATCCTTAGTAAACTCTTCCAGCAAAAGCTTCGTATTGGGTTCCACCAGTCCATGCGAACGGGTTTTCCAGGCCTTTCCTTCGGCACTCTGATACGTATAATACAAATAATAATTGCTGTCATTTACCAAATAAGCCTCAAACGAAGTACTGCTAATAGCTTTCACGTCTTCGGGCACATAAGCCAGAAAAACATTTAAAACATCACCACCCCGCACTTCGGCCGAACGAACTACCGGAATCTCAGGCTTTACCGGTTTGACGGGTTCTTCGGGTTTCTTTGGTGCAGGAGCAACCTTCCGGGTCATATTATAATCATCCGTATCGATCACCACACACTCGCGTATCTGCATCGGGATATCAAATCCATCAGCATCTTCCACCAATACAATATCTTTTCCCCGGAATCCTTTTACGATTCCTCCGCCCACCTCACTGAGGAAGCGCACTTTATCACCTATTTTCATTGTTCTGTTTACAATTTACCATTTACAATCTACAAATTAAGGCAAATATAACTACTTTTGTCGTCGCAAAGAAAGAAATGATGAAAGAAAACCCGAAACATATCCGTATTAGCGAATACAATTATCCATTGCCGGATGAACGCATCGCTAAATTCCCGTTGCCTGTGCGCGACCAGTCTAAGTTACTCATTTATCGTCATGGCGAGGTCAGTGAAGATGTATTTACCTCTCTACCGGAATATTTGCCAGCCGGAAGCCTGATGATATTCAACAACACCAAAGTGATTCAGGCACGGCTCCATTTCCGCAAAGAGACAGGAGCACTCATCGAGGTATTTTGCCTGGAGCCCATTCAACCCAATGACTACGTACTCAACTTTCAGCAAACGGAACATGCCGCCTGGCTTTGCATGGTAGGCAATCTGAAAAAGTGGAAAGACGGTCCGCTATGTCGTGAAATGACTGTAAAAGGATTCCCGATCACTTTGACCGCCACCCGCGGTGAATGTCGTGGCACCAGTCATTGGATCGATTTCCGGTGGGACAATCCGGAAGTAACATTTGCCGATATTCTCGAAGTGTTCGGTGAGCTACCTATCCCTCCCTACCTCAACCGGGATACGGAAGAAAGTGATAAGGAGACCTATCAGACAGTCTATTCAAAAATAAAAGGCTCGGTGGCCGCTCCTACAGCAGGTTTACATTTCACCCCTCGTGTACTGGATGCCCTGACCGAAAAAGGGATCGACCTCGAGGAACTGACTCTCCATGTTGGCGCCGGTACTTTTAAACCGGTAAAAAGTGAAGAGATAGAGGGGCACGAAATGCATACGGAATATATATCCGTATCACGCAGTATTATCAAAAAGCTGATAGACCACGACGCTTGTGCCATTGCCGTAGGAACAACTTCTGTGCGTACCCTTGAAAGCCTCTACCACATCGGCGTAACACTGGCTAACAATCCGGAAGCTACAGAAGAGCAATTGCACGTAAAGCAGTGGCAACCTTACGAAACGGAATGTGATGTTCGCCCCGTAGTAGCCTTACAGAAAATATTAGGTTATCTCGACCGACATGGAATGGAGGCACTGCATACCAGCACACAGATCATTATTGCTCCAGGATATGACTATAAGATAGTCAAGGCAATGGTTACCAATTTTCATCAGCCACAGAGCACTCTGCTATTATTGGTTTCGGCATTTGTGAAAGGCAACTGGCATACCATTTATGATTATGCACTCGGACACGATTTCCGCTTTCTGAGTTATGGAGATTCATCTTTATTAATACCTTAAAACATGCAAAGCGATAATAATCAGGAAATGTTCCCCATCGTAGACGAACAGGGAACTATTACAGGAGCTGCTACACGCGGCGAATGTCATAGCGGAAGCAAGCTATTGCATCCGGTTGTCCATCTGCACGTATTCAACTCAAAAGGTGAACTTTACTTGCAGAAGCGCCCTGAATGGAAAGATATACAGCCGGGCAAATGGGATACTTCCGTAGGCGGACACATCGATCTGGGAGAGAGTGTAGAAATAGCTTTAAAGAGAGAGGTCGCCGAAGAGCTGGGTATCACAGACTTCACACCGGAACTCCTGACAAGCTATGTCTTTGAGTCTGCCCGTGAACGGGAATTAGTCTTTGTGCATAAAACGGTGTACGACGGAGAAATACATCCCAGCGATGAATTAGATGGCGGACGTTTCTGGAGTTATGAAGAAATCAAAACGAATTTAGGAAAGGGTGTCTTCACACCGAACTTTGAAAGTGAAATAGATAAAGTAGAAATTTTCTCTTCTACTTCCCAAAAAGAGGCTGTGTAGAGACACTTATCACCACGGAACACAGAGTAACACAGAGTCTTTTTTTGTTAATAATCAACAATTTAAAATTGCCACTGTGTTACTCTGTATCTTCTGTGGTGAGTTTTAACACCTTAAATTACTTTTCTTCTATCCAACTGATTATCGTCTCTGAAAAAGGACTCTCTTTGGGAGCTACAAAACCAACCCAATTTCCATTCTCATCAATCATAAACTTCTGAAAATTCCACTGTACCGGCGCATCTTGCTTTCCGTTCAGCTTCTTCTCTGTCAACCAGTGGTAAAGCGGAGCCATATCTTTACCCTTTACCGATATCTTGGCCATTATCGGGAAGGTAACATCATAGTTCACCGAACAAAATTTGGCGATCTCTTCGTTTGTCCCCGGCTCTTGTCCCATGAAGTCATTGGCAGGAAAGCCGATAATCACAAAATTCTGATCTTTATACTGATCATACAACTCCTGCAACTCTGCATATTGCGGAGTCAGTCCACACTTGGAGGCGACATTCACTACCAGCACCTTCTTACCTTTCAGACCTGACAGTGGATACTCTTTGCCATCTATGGTCTTCACTGTGAAGTCATAGAATGATTTATTCTGAGCAGCCATCGACAGTGAAAGTACCAAGGCTGCTACGAAAGAAAAAAATGCTTTCATATCTTATTATTTGGTTTATCAAATAATTAACAAGCAGCCCCGGCAGAATGTTTGAAAGCAGCCTACTCTTCAGACATGGAATAAGGTTTAGCTTCTTTGGCAAGCCCCCTCTTTTTATTCGGAGAAGCAGCCATATCAAACTCAAGTGTTCCTCCCGCCAAAAGGTCGGCATGAGTAATATACATCTTATCATAAACCTTTCCGTTCAGCTTCACCTGCCGGACATAGCAATTACGATCGCTCACCTTTGGCGCTTTTATTTCGAAAGTGTGGCCATTGGGCAGATTCATACGGATATACGGCAGATAAGGTGCTCCCAATACATATTGGTCAGTACCCGGGCAAACCGGATAAAATCCCATTGCCGTAAAAAGATACCAGGCAGACATCTGGCCGCAATCGTCATTGCCGCCCAGGCCGTCAATATCATTTTTATACATCCGGTTCATGACCGTCCGCAGCCAGTATTGCGTCTTCCAGGGTTGGGAAGTCCAAGCATACAGATACGGAATGTGATGACTGGGCTCATTGCCATGTACATACCCTCCCACCAAACTTACTTCAGCAATATCTTCATTCTTTTCGTAATATTTGCGGGGAAGTGCCATTGAGAACAGTGTATCCAACCGACTGACAAACTTCTTCTCACCTCCCATCAAACGAATCAATCCGGCCACATCATGGGGCACGTGGAAAGAGAAATTCCATGAATTTCCCTCTATAAATCCTTCCCCGTAAGTCTGCATTGCATCAAATTCCTTCCTGAACTCTCCGTTGCTATAACGGGGACGGGCAAAACCAACCGAAGTGTCGAAAACATTCCGGTAATTATTCGCCCTTTTCTTATAAAGATCGGCCAACTGGTCGTCTCCCGCCAACAGAGCCGTCCGGTAAATAGTCCAATCGTCATAGGCATATTCCAATGTAGTGGAAGCAGCCGTCCCACTTTGATCGAAAGGTACATAACCCAATCTTTTATAAGCTTCAACTCCTTCGTAATAAGGAACATTAGCTGTATGATCCATTGCCATCAAAGCCTCCCCGACAGATATATCCGCTCCTTTGGCAACCGCATCAGCCAAAGCAGACACTGCATGATAACCGCTCATACACCAGCCTTCATTGCCCATCAGGCTCCAAACCGGCAACATGCCATGTACACTTTGCTGCTGATGACGGATCATAGACTGCACCATGTCCGTATTCTGCCGGGGTTTTAGCAAGTTCAAGAAAGGGTGCTCCGCACGATATGTATCCCATAATGAGAAGATAGTATAATTGGTAAATCCTTCGGAAGTATGGATATTATGATCGAGTCCACGATACCGACCGTCTACATCCATATAAACGGACGGATTAATCATGGTATGATACAATGAAGTATAAAACATGGCCAACTGATCGGGAGTTCCTTTGGCTTCGAGTACATCCAACTCACGATTCCATGCAGAATTTGCCTCGGCAACCAATTGATTGAAAGTTTTTCCGGCAGCCTCTGCCTGTAAATTCTTTACTGCACCTTCTGTGCTCACAGCCGAAAGAGCGACTTTTATCACTAGCTCCGGATTCTGCCGGGTATCGAAATTAAAGTAAGCCACCAGCTTCCGACCGGTCATTTCCGGAAAATTACGGTCGGTATTAAACCGTCGCCAAAAACCTTTATACAGAGCTTTCCCTTTATCCGTATACCCATAATCCTTGATGGGCTGAGACAAAGAGATGGCAAAATATGTATAATTGGTACGTGCCCATCCGTTCGTTATACGATAGCCCGTCAGTAATGTGTCATTTTCCACACGTAAATTAGCCCATAGAGTTTTTCCATCATAGTTGTAGATTCCGTGTATCAGGTCAAGGATGATGTGCCCGTCCGCATTATCGGGAAAAATATATTTATGTATTCCTACCCGTTGAGTAGCTGTCAGTTGTGCCTTTATGCCATAATCAGCAAGCTCCACTTCATAATACCCCGGACGAGCAACCTCTGTGTCATGACTGAAACGGGAGCGGTATCCCTCGTCAGGAGTACCGGCTCTTCCGGGATTCAACTTCAGTTGACCTGTGGCGGGCATAATCAAAATATCACCCAGATCCGAATGTCCCGTACCACTCAGATGGGTATGGCTGAATCCCACAATTGTCGGATCATGATACTGATATCCGGCACAATATTCATACGCATTTTTTTGATAAGTTCCATCTATGTTGTGAGGAATCGTATCTGTATCCGGACTTAACTGTACAAGTCCGAACGGAGCACAAGCACCGGGAAATGTATGCCCCATACCATTGGTTCCGATGATCGGGTTGACAAATGCACATACATCCGGCACTTCTGCCGTCTGCTGGGCCATCACTGTCGTAAATGCCGGAAGGAATGCCAACAAGGAAAGTACTTTTTTCTTCATAATCTTATCTTTGTGATGTGTTGTTGATATGCAAAGATAGTTTTTTTCAGCTATTCCAATTCACTTCATCTCCACATTTTGACATTTCACCAGTCAATCTTTCCAACTCACAGTTTTCTGTTAACAATAAATATCCCGGCAACTTACCTTTGTACCGACATTCAAACACTTAAAGACTATGTTTAAAGCCATTGTACGTTTTTCCATAAAAAAGAAATTATTTGTAGGACTTACTACACTCTTCCTTCTTATCGGAGGCATATATGCAATGTTGACTCTGCCGATCGATGCCGTACCGGACATCACCAACAATCAGGTACAGATCGTAACAGTCTCTCCCACACTTGCCCCTCAGGAAGTAGAACAATTAATCACGATGCCCATCGAAATTGCCATGAGCAATATCATGAACGTGGAAGATATTCGTTCGGTAAGTCGCTTCGGATTGTCGGTGGTAACAGTCGTATTTAAAGAAAGCGTACCGACCCTCGATGCCCGACAGTTAATTAACGAACAGATTCAATCGGTAGCCGGAGAAATTCCACCGGAGCTGGGCATGCCGGAAATGATGCCCATCACTACCGGATTGGGAGAAATCTATCAGTACATCCTGAAAGTAGAACCCGGCTACGAAGATAAATATGACGCCATGGAACTACGCACCATTCAAGACTGGATGGTGAAACGTCAGTTATCCGGTATACCGGGTATTGTAGAAATCAACAGTTTTGGCGGCTATCTGAAGCAATATGAAGTAGCCGTTGACCCGGATGCCCTTTTTTCATTGAACATCACCATCGGTGAAGTATTCGAGGCGCTGAGTAAAAACAACCAGAACACCGGAGGGAGCTACATCGAAAAAGCCAAAAACGCTTATTACATCCGTTCGGAGGGCATGATCAGCCGCACTAAAGATATCGAGCAGATTGTGGTTGCCAACCGCAACGGCATCCCGGTACACATCAGCGATGTGGGCATTGTCCGTTTTGGAGCACCCAAACGTTTTGGAGCAATGACCAAAGACGGAAAAGGCGAATGTGTGGGAGGTATCGCCATGATGTTGAAAGGGGCCAATGCCAATGTAGTCACACAAGAGCTGGAAAAACGGGTAGAAAAGATACAGAAACTATTACCCGAAGGAGTAAGCATAGAGCCGTATCTGAACCGCTCGGAACTGGTAAACCGGAATATCTCTACCGTAGTGCACAACCTGATTGAAGGAGCTATTATCGTATTTGTGGTACTTATCATCTTTTTGGGCAACATACGTGCCGGACTTATCGTAGCTTCAGTCATTCCGCTGGCTATGCTGTTCGCATTCATCCTTATGCGTATTTTCGGAGTGACAGCCAACCTGATGAGCCTCGGCGCTATTGATTTCGGTATCGTAGTAGACGGTTCCATCGTGATAGTAGAAGGCATACTTGCCCACCTATACAGCAATAAACTGAAAGGACGCACTTTATCGGGAACCGAAATGGACGAAGAAGTGGAGAAAGGTGCTTCGGGTGTAGTACGTTCGGCTACATTCGCCGTATTCATCATCCTGATCGTATTCTTCCCTATACTGACACTGAGCGGAATCGAAGGAAAATATTTCACTCCGATGGCAAAGACATTGGTATTCTGCATTATCGGCGCACTGCTTCTCTCCCTGACTTATGTACCCATGATGGCTTCTCTTTTTTTAAAACACACCATTATGGTAAAACCTACATTTGCGGACCGTTTCTTTGAAAAACTCAATGTCATATATCAACGGTGCCTGCATTTCTGCCTCCGCTTCAAATGGCAAACAGTTACCGTGGCCTTCGCTACTTTAATTGGTTCTTTTCTGCTTTTCGGACGACTGGGAGCTGAATTTATCCCTACTTTGGACGAAGGGGACTTTGCCATGCAAATGACATTACCGGCCGGCAGCTCACTTTCGGAGAGCATCGAAGTTTCCAATCAGGCCGAAAAATTATTGATGGACCGGTTCCCGGAAATCAAACATGTCGTCGCCAAGATAGGTACAGCCGAGGTACCCACCGATCCAATGGCAGTAGAAGATGCCGATGTAATGATTGTGATGAAACCCTTTAAAGAGTGGACCTCTGCATCGAGCCGGGCGGAAATGGTAGAAAAAATGAAAGAAGCCCTCCAGCCCCTGGAAAATCGTGCAGAGTTCAACTTCTCACAACCCATTCAGTTACGTTTCAATGAACTGATGACCGGAGCCAAAGCCGATATAGCTGTCAAGTTATATGGTGAGGATACTCACGAACTTTACGCAAAGGCGAAAGAAGCCGCCCGCTTCGTCGAACAAGTTGCCGGGGCTTCCGATGTCATTGTCGAACAGACTATGGGACTGCCCCAACTGGTAGTGAAATACAACCGCGGAAAAATAGCCCGATACGGCATTAATATCGAAGAATTGAATACAATGATCCGCACAGCCTATGCAGGTGAAGTAAGTGGCGTCGTATTCGAAAATGAAAGAAGATTCGATTTAGTAGTACGCCTTAATCAGGAAAAAGTGGCGGACCTCAACCTCGACAAGCTCTTCATACGCACTTCGGAAGGCATACAGATTCCTGTCAGCGAAGTGGCAAGCATCGACTTGGTGAACGGACCGCTCCAGATTAACCGCGACGCCACCAAACGCCGCATCGTAATCGGAGTCAACGTACGTGATGCCGATATTCAGCAGGTAGTATCAGAAATACAACAGATACTGGATAAGAATATCAAGTTACAACCCGGATATTACTTTGAATACGGAGGACAATTTGAAAATTTACAGAATGCCATCCGTACACTAACCATTGTAATACCGGTAGCCTTGATGCTGATTCTGCTGATTCTGTTCTTCGCCTTCAAGAATGTGACCTATACACTGATGGTATTCTCTACAGTACCATTATCACTGATAGGCGGCATTCTGGCACTCTGGTTACGCGGACTTCCGTTCAGTATCTCAGCAGGAGTAGGATTCATCGCTTTGTTTGGCGTAGCGGTACTAAATGGAATCCTGATGATCAATCACTTCAACGATTTAAGAAAACAAAATAAATATGCCATGACCACCAATCAGATTATAAAAAGAGGGACACCCCACCTGCTACGTCCGGTATTTCTCACCGGACTGGTAGCCTCACTGGGCTTCGTACCAATGGCCATCGCCACATCTGCCGGAGCAGAAGTACAACGCCCTCTGGCAACAGTTGTAATCGGAGGATTGATTCTATCCACTATATTAACGTTGATTATCCTTCCGGTCTTTTATAAAATAGTCAATGCGGCAAGTGCCGGTTGGAAACAGCCTAAGAGACGGTTGCATCTGTTCATCCTGCTACCGGCACTTCTGCTGAGTGCCACCGCCACGGCACAGGCCCCACAAACCGTCAGCCTAGAACAAGCGATAGAGATAGCCAAGCAAAACCACCCAAGACTGAAGATAGCCACAACGGCCATCCGGCAGGCACAAGCCGGACGGGGAGAAATTGTAGAAGCGACTCCCACCACATTCAACTATTCGTGGGGACAGTTGAATGGTGAAAATAAGAAAGACAAGGAAATGGCTTTCGAACAGAGTCTGGGTTCATTGTTGACGCCGTTTTACAAAAATGTACTTATCAACCGACAGGTACAAACAAGCACTTACTACCGCCAAATGGTCGAAAAGGAGATTACGGCAGAAGTAAAGCGCGCATGGGCCTATTATCAGTATGCCTCCGGGATGTCTTCACTCTATCACGACCAAGACCGGATGGCTGCCGAATTAAGGCGTATCGGTGAGTTGAGATACGAACAGGGAGAAATCACCTTATTGGAGAAAAACATGATGACTACACTGGCAGCCGATTTACACAATCGACTCTTCCAGGCACTAGAAGAGAAAAAAGTAGCTTTGGCCCGCTTTCAATGGAGTTGTTATGCAGATGACCCGATTACACCGAAAGATACGATAATGACACTCTTCCCCACCGATTGTGAGCAGAGAAGTACCTCCGAAGCCCATCTCGGATTCTTCAATAGCCAAGCTTCCGAAGCACGGGCAATCTTGAATGTAGAACGCAGCCGTTTCTTTCCGGAATTAAGTATCGGATACAGCCGCCAGGATATTTTGCCACTGAAAAATCTAAATGCCTGGATGGTGGGTGTATCCTTCCCGATCTACTTCCTGCCACAAAAAAGTCGGATCAAACAAGCGAAATTAGCAGTTTCGGCGGCACAAATACAGGCCGAAGCCAACATCCGAGAATTGAACAATAAAATAACAGAGTTGAGTGCTGCCTTGCGACGTTACGAAGAAAGTCTCCGGTTCTATACTTCGTCGGCACTCAAAGAGGCAGACGAACTGGTCAAAACAGCCAACTTACAATTACAACACAGCGAAACCGGTATTGCGGAATTTATCCAGTCGGTCAGTGCTGCCCGTGAAATACGCAAAGGCTATATCGAAACTATATATCAATACAACATAGCTTCTTTAGAATACGAACTTTATCAATAACCTATTGAAACATAAAAAAAAATGAAAAAAATATTTTATCCGGTCCTCTTATTGGTTCTTGCGGCATGCAAAAACCCTGAACAGACATCCGAAACCATAGTTCCGGCTCCTGCTATTGCCGACATCCCGACCGATACTGTTACGACCCAAGTAGACGGAATAACATCGGCTACTTCAAAGCCCAATCAAGTATCTTTCAACGGCACCATTGTATTGCCTCCCCAACGTCAAGCTACGGTGGCCCTCACTATGGGAGGAGTAGTGAAACACACCTCACTCTTACCAGGGCAACAAGTACGGCAAGGTGCCCTGCTGGCAACACTCGAGAATCCCGACTTCATCGCACTGCAACAAACCTATCTCGACAGCCATGCCCAAGCAGAATATCTGCAGGCCGAATATGAACGGCAAAAAACTCTCTCGACCGAACAAGCCGCTTCGCAAAAGAAGTTTCAACAGAGCAAAGCAGACTATCTGTCAATGAAAAGCAAGCTGGAAGCTACGGCAGCACAGCTTACCCTATTGGGCATCGTCCCGGAAGAGTTGCTGAAAAGCGGCATTCAGCCCTTGCTACAGGTAAAGGCTCCCATCAGTGGTTATATCAGCGATGTGGCGATGAATATCGGTAAATACATCCAACCGGGTGAAGCACTTTGTGAGGTCATCGACAAATCAGCCCCCCTGCTTTGCCTGACAACTTATGAAAAAGACCTGGCAGATATGAAAGTAGGTAGTCCCGTCCAGTTTCGGGTCAACGGTATGGGCAAAACAGTGTTCAAAGCTACCCTGGTCTCCATCGGTCAGAAGGTGGATGAAGTAAGTCGTTCGCTCGAAGTATATGCCCGTATCGATGATGTCAACCAACAGTTTCGTCCCGGCATGTATGTAACGGCGAGAATACAGAAATAATCCGGTGTATTGTCTTATCTTTGTCCCCATGAAACGAATCCGAGCTATATACAACGATAAATACCTCCTATCCACCCTCATCATCTCACTGGCAGTGGCGGTGCTTATCCATTTTCCCGAATCAGTCTCTCTTTTTGACGGATTTGAGAGTCATACCCTTTTTCCCGGGATGAAATTCGCTGATGTAGCCAACGAGATCCTCTTTACCTTTTTGTCATTGCTGATTCTGTTTGCAGTCAACACCCGACTGTTTCATTTCAATCAGACCTCAATGAAAATCACATGGCAAAAAATTATTCTCTCTTTTGTACTAACCTGGATATTAAGCAATTTCCTGGGACAATGCTTTGTATATTTGCACAAGACATTTGATATTCCCGCTATAGATGCCATGGTGCACCACTACCTGCATCCATTACGCGATTTCATTATGTCTAGCCTAGTGACCAGCAGTTGCTATATCATCTACCTGATCCGTCGCCAACAACAAGTAATTGTTGAAAACGAACAATTAAAGGCAGAAAACATACGCAACCAGTTCGAAGTGCTGAAAAACCAACTGAACCCACACATGCTTTTCAATTCGCTCAATACGCTGCGTTCGCTCGTTCGTGAAAATCAAGACCGGGCACAAGATTACATCCAGGAACTGTCACGCGTATTACGATACACATTGCAAGGCAACGAGTCGCAATGCGTCACTCTACGTGAAGAAATGGACTTTGTGTCAGCCTACATCTTTCTCCTTAAAATGCGTTTTGAAGATAATCTGCGATTCGAGATCAATATAACTCATAATTCCGAAGAGTATTTGCTTCCCCCCATGTCCATACAGATGCTGATTGAAAATGCCGTAAAGCATAATGAAATCAGCAACCGCCGTCCTCTTACCATCACAATCGCGACCGATTCGGAAGAAGGACTCCTGGTAAGCAATCCCATACAGTCTAAACTGACAGCTACAACCGGTACCGGCATTGGGCTGGTCAATCTCGACAAACGCTATCGCCTCTTGTTCCGACAAGAAATACAAATCACAGAAGACAGAAACTTCACCGTTCGTATACCCCTCATCCGGAAAGACCTATGAAAGCAACCATCATTGAAGACGAAAAAGCAGCGGTACGAAACCTGACTTCACTACTCGGCGAAGTCTGCCCGCAAATAGAAATCGTAACGGAACTCGACAGTATCGCCGATACCATCGAGTGGTTCACCGATCATTCAATGCCCGATCTGGTATTTATGGATATCCACCTGGCAGATGGGTCGGCATTTGAGATCTTTGAACACGTCCACATCACCTGCCCCATCATTTTCACTACTGCCTATGACGAATATGCCTTACGGGCTTTCAAAGTCAACAGTATCGATTATTTACTGAAACCTATCGGAAGACAGGATATAGAACAGGCATTAGAAAAACTGACCCTGTTCAGTTCCGGCAACTCCAAACCTACCGGTCCGGAAACAAACGAACTTGTGAACCTGATGCGTATGTTAAAAAAGCAGGAAAGCTATAAAACCCATTTCCTGATTCCGATAAAAGGCGATAAACTGCTCCCCGTTTCGGTTGATATGATCCTGTTGTTCTACATCAGAGATTGCCAGGTGAAAGCTGTTCTGACAGACGGAACGGAATATTCATTCCCACAAACCCTCGACGAATTGACCGAATGTCTGGACCCGACACTCTTTTTCCGGGTCAACCGCCAATATCTCCTTTCACGGGAAGCCATCAAGGATATAGACCTCTGGTTCAACAGTCGTCTTTCCATCAATCTTCGTCATTCGGTATCAGGAGAGAAGATTTTAGTTAGTAAAGCACGTGTAGCTGAATTTAAAGAGTGGTTCAGCGTTAAATAATTAAGGAATAAAAAACAAATATTAATGCACGCTTGCAGAATACTCCTACAAGCCGTATCTTTGTAACCCTAATTCTAAATACTCAAATATGGCTTTCACCAACAACGTAATGATTGTGCGCCACAAGTTGCTGGCTAAATTGGTAAATCTCTGGAAAGAGAACAAATTAACGAATGAAATTGACAGACTTCCCATTGAACTGAGCCCTCGCCGTTCACGCCCGCTCGGACGCTGCTGTATCCACAAAGAGCGTGCTGTATACAAATATAAACTTTTCCCGTTGTTGGGTTTCGATATGACAGACGAAACGGACGAGCTCACTCCACTTTCGGAATACGCACGCCAGGCGTTGGAACGTAAAAACAAACAGAAAGAAAATATACTCTGCGTCATCGATGAAGCTTGTTCATCTTGCGTACAGGTTAACTATGAGGTGACCAACCTCTGCCGTGGTTGTGTAGCCCGCAGTTGCTATATGAACTGCCCCAAGGATGCCATCCGTTTCCGAAAAAACGGACAGGCAAAGATTGACCACGACGCTTGTATCAGTTGCGGGAAGTGCCATCAAAGCTGTCCGTACCACGCCATCGTATTCATTCCGGTTCCTTGCGAAGAAGCCTGTCCCGTGAAAGCTATCAGCAAAGACGAGAACGGTATCGAACATATTGATGAGAGCAAATGTATCTACTGTGGCAAGTGCCTCAATGCTTGTCCTTTCGGAGCCATTTTCGAGATTTCCCAGGCTTTTGATGTCCTTGAAGGCATCCGTAGCGGTGAAAAGATGATAGCGATACCTGCTCCCTCTATACTCGGACAATTCAACACATCCATCGAAGCAGTATACGGAGCACTTCGCCAGATGGGATTTGCCGATGTAGTCGAAGTGGCGCAGGGAGCTATGGACACCGTAAGTCACGAAGCTGCCGAACTGAAAGAAAAGCTAGAGGAAGGACAGCCGTTTATGACAACCTCTTGCTGCCCGTCTTACATCGAATTAGTGAACAAGCACATACCGGGAATGAAGCCTTATGTTTCTTCTACGGGATCCCCGATGTATTATGCCGCCCGCATCGCCAAGGAACGCCACCCGGATGCAAAGATCGTGTTTATCGGCCCGTGTGTGGCCAAACGTAAAGAAGCCCGCCGCGATGAATGCGTGGACTACATACTTACTTTTGAGGAAATGGCTTCGATCTTTGAGGGACTGGACATCCAACTTGAACAGACACAGCCATTCTCAGTACTCTATACTTCGGTACGCGAGGCACACGGTTTTGCTCAGGCAGGTGGTGTAATGGGAGCTATTAAGGCCTACTTAGGCGAAGAGGCTAAGAAATTCTCCGCTATCCAGGTCTCGGACCTGAACAAGAAAAACATAGGCTTGCTGCGTGCTGCTGCCAAAACAGGCAAAGCACAAGGACAGTTCATTGAAGTCATGGCCTGCGAAGGCGGATGTATCAGCGGCCCCAGTGCCCATAATGACGCTATCGGTGGACGCCGGCAGTTGAACCAGGAACTGATAAAACGCCGTGAATCATATGAAGAAACTCATAGATAAATTAAGGGAGGAGCGCACCCTCACCTCCGAAGAGTTCGCACACCTGTTGTCGCACTATGATGATGAAGCCTTGGCATACATCAATCAGCAGGCACGGGAAGTAGCGACCGCACACTTCGGACAGGGAGTCTACATACGCGGACTGATCGAAATAAGTAATTATTGCCGGAATAACTGCAACTATTGCGGTATCCGGAAAGACAATTGGCGAGCCGATCGCTACCGACTCAGTAAGGAGATGATTTGGGATTGTTGCGAACATGGCTACAAACTCGGATTCCGCTCATTCGTTCTCCAGGGAGGCGAAGATCCGAAACGGTCGGACAATGATATGGAGGAGATCATTGCGGAAATCCGCCGGCGATATCCCGAATGTGCCATCACGCTGTCTATCGGTGAAAAACCGGCGAAAGCTTACGAACGCTATTTTATGAAAGGCGCCGATCGATATCTGTTACGCCACGAAACATTCAACAGAGGGCATTACTACTGTCTGCACCCCTATGAAATGTCCAACGAAAGACGTATCAAATGCCTTCAGGAACTCAAACGAATCGGTTTCCAGACCGGGACAGGCATCATGGTGGGACCCCCTCACCAAAGAGTGGAATTTCTGATAGAGGATATACGTTTTATTGAAAACTTCCAACCGGAAATGATTGGTATCGGACCTTTTATCCCCCATCAGCGAACCCCATTCTGTGACGAAAAAGCAGGCAGTGTAGAGCTGACCTTGTTACTGCTCTCTATCTTCAGGCTGATGCATCCCAAGGCACTGATCCCTTCGACAACTGCGTTGGCAAGCCTGGCACCGGACGGCAGAATACGGGGTATTCTTGCCGGCGCCAATGTGGTCATGCCCAATCTGTCGCCTATCATTGTAAGAAACAAATATAACCTGTACGACCAGAAAGTAGCTTTCGGTGCCGAAGCGGCCGAAGGACTGGCCTTATTGGAAAAGCAACTGACAGCGGTCGGATATCACATCGACTACAGCCGGGGAGATTATAACAACTAATCAACAAAAGACATGTATAAAGTAGATTCACCTGATGCTGTCGACTTTATTAACCATCAGGAAATTATTGAAACACTGGAGTATGCCCGCGCCCATCGGAATGACCGGGAACTTATCCGAAATTTAATAGAGAAAGCCCGCCTTTGTAAGGGGCTCACCCACCGGGAAGCCGCCATATTGCTGGAATGTGCTGAAGAAGATCTTACTAAAGAGATTTTTCATCTTGCCAAAGAGATCAAGCAAAAATTCTATGGCAACCGCATCGTCATGTTTGCTCCGCTTTACTTATCCAACTATTGTGTCAATGGTTGTGTGTACTGCCCGTATCATCTCAAAAATAAAACCATCATCCGCAAAAAGTTAACTCAGGAAGAGATATGCCGGGAAGTTATTGCCCTGCAAGATATGGGACACAAACGCCTGGCACTCGAAGCCGGTGAAGACCCTGTGCGTAACTCAATCGATTATATACTCGAATCAATCCGTACCATCTACAGTATCCATCATAAAAACGGAGCTATCCGCCGGGTAAACGTGAACATTGCCGCCACTACGGTAGAGAATTATCGCAAGCTGAAAGATGCAGGTATCGGTACATATATCCTCTTTCAAGAGACATATCATAAAGAGAATTACGAACAGCTGCATCCCACCGGACCTAAAAGCAACTATGCCTATCATACCGAGGCCATGGACCGTGCCATGCAAGGAGGAATCGATGATGTAGGCATGGGAGTCCTGTTCGGCCTGAATACATACCGCTATGATTTTGTAGGATTGCTGATGCATGCCGAACACTTGGAAGCCGTTTATGGCGTGGGACCGCATACGATAAGCGTTCCCCGCATCTGCTCGGCCGATGACATAAATGCCGAAGACTTTGAAAATGCCATCTCTGACGAGATCTTCCAAAAGATAGTAGCCGTTATTCGCATCAGCGTACCCTACACAGGCATGATTATTTCCACACGAGAATCGCAAAAGACCCGTGAAAAAGTGCTTGACTTAGGTATTTCGCAGATCAGCGGAGGATCACGGACCAGTGTAGGCGGTTATGCCGAAGCAGAAACTCCGGAAGAGAACTCCGCCCAATTCGATGTCAGCGACACCCGGACACTGGACGAAGTGGTCAACTGGTTACTGAAACTGGGCTATATTCCCAGCTTCTGTACAGCCTGTTATCGTGCCGGACGCACGGGTGACCGGTTTATGTCACTTGTCAAATCGGGACAAATAGCCAACTGCTGTTCCCCTAATGCACTGATAACCTTACAGGAATATCTGGAAGATTATGCCTCGGAAGAGACGAAAGCTCGCGGAGTAGCCATGATAAAGCAAGAAATGCAACATATCCCCAACCCTAAAATCCGAGAACGGGCTTTAGAAAACCTGAAGCAAATTGCGGCAGGAGAAAGGGACTTCAGGTTTTGAAAACGTCGCCCCGCTCCAATCGCCTGCACATTGCCTTGTTTGGTAAACGAAACAGTGGCAAGTCGTCATTGATCAATGCATTGACCAATCAAAACGCCGCTTTGGTATCGGACATCGCCGGTACCACTACCGACCCTGTATATCAACCGATGGAAATACATGGTATCGGTCCGTGTGTATTCATCGATACAGCCGGATTCGACGATGAAGGTGAACTGGGCTCCCTACGTATCGAACGAACCTTACAAGCTGCGGACAAAGCCGACATCGCACTGATGGTTTGTTGCGATACGGAACTTTCCGAAGAGCAACGATGGATAGAGTTACTGAAAGAGAGGAATATCCCCTACCTGTTGGTACTGAATAAAGCCGATCTGTTAGAGAAACCGGATGAAGTCGCCGATAAATTGGAACAACAGACAGGACAACACCCTTTAATTGTCAGTGCCAAAGAAAAAACGGGCATAGACTCAATCCGTCAGTCTATTCTTCATCGGTTACCGGAACTTAACGAGCAACCGGATATTGTGGGAGATTTGGCCAACGAAGGCGATGTGGTACTACTCGTGATGCCACAGGATATACAGGCCCCTAAAGGGCGACTTATCCTGCCACAAGTACAAACACTGCGCGAACTTCTTGACAAAAAATGCATCACCTTGAGCTGCACAACCGACCAGTTGGACAATGCCCTCAAAGTCTTGTCAGCTCCCCCCTCATTAATCATTACCGATTCGCAGGTTTTCAGAACCGTCTACGAAAAGAAACCGCCACAGAGCCGGCTAACCTCCTTCTCGGTATTATTTGCCCGCTACAAGGGAGACATTGACTACTATACCGAAGGAGCGTATATCATCGACCAACTGACAGAAAATTCCCGGGTCCTGATAGCCGAAGCCTGTACTCATGCTCCACTGTCCGAAGACATCGGCAGAGTGAAACTTCCACGAATGTTGCGCAAACGTATCGGAGAGAAACTGCATATCGACATTGTTTCCGGAAATGATTTTCCTAAGGACCTGAATTGCTACGACCTGATTATTCATTGCGGAGCCTGCATGTTCAATCGCAAACATGTCCTGAATCGGATAGTCAAAGCTAAAGCACAAGGTGTCCCAATGACTAACTATGGAATAGTTATCGCATATATCAATGGCATTCCTTTCCACTGACAACAAACGCCTTATGAGACACGATCGTATTTCATAAGGCGTTTATGCTCCTGTCATCTAATGAAACCAAAAACTTGAAATTTATTCAAAGAGTCTGATATAATAAAACAGTTAATAATATTATTTTATCTTATATATGATGAAAATCGGATTTTCATTGGCATTTCTTTTTTGCAATTCTTGTGGTACAGTAATTTGAGTTTGTTCTTTAAATGTTTCTATCTCATAAGGTGTAACAACCTGTACCAAATTATTTCCTAAGACACGTCCCCATACCGGGAACCGGTTATGCCCCTTACTACCTACCATACCTAACTGCATATTGATATCAGCCAAGTTATAAGCACTTGTCTCAGGGATATCACACTGCTCCACAACAGTTTCTCCACTGTGTTTATCCACCGAAGCCACATAATACTTCTCATTCAGCATCATGCGCAGATAAAAACGGCGAGGCGTCTCAAAAATATCACTTACAAAAATATCACCGTTAGCAGGGAATCTTTTAATATCGCGAATATTGAGCCCACGAATAACCTCTTCATCCGAATTGCTTAGACCGGCCACTAAAACAGGCTGTATGGTATCTGCCGACAAACGGTAAATGGTATCATTGCTAGCTGTTTTAAACAAGACTGACGCCTGCTTCCCATCCGAAGGTGAACCCATTACTCCAAAAGTAAAGCCTGAATCTTCACGGGGTACCAACGGCGAATAGAAATCGTTTTTGGTAATTATCGCCTCACCGCCCTCTTGAAATACCCCAATACCAAAACTACCGTTCTGAAACGGCATAAGAGGCATAGCGATGGCACCAATGCGCTTGTTACCAAGGTGATGAGCATAAATAATGGGAGAATTTACAGGCAGGTCTTCCACAAACGTGCCTTCCAATGTATATATGCCAACCTTATTGCCGATAACATAGAAACGATTATCAGCCTCATCAGCCTGTATAAAACCTATCATACCATTAAAGTCATCGGGACCTTGGCCTTGGCGAAGGAATGTACGTAAAAAGTGTCCTTGACGATCGAACAGTACGATACGGGCTTCCTTGCCCACCAATACATAAATGTATTTGCTTGTGATGGCAAAGTCTACCACACCGTCTATCAATGAGGCATCATCATTGGTCATTTCCAAAGGGATATATTCAACTGACTCTATCTCATCAGCAATAGACAAAGTTGCCGGCGAATTAAGTGCATCACGAACGGAAGCGGTTAACAGACCTGTTTGGTCGACTTGATTTAAATTACAAGATGCCAAAACAAAAACGCCAATGGCAACCATGAAAAAAGACTTTGTGTTCATCATGTTTTAAAGTTATATTTTGGTCAAAGATACAGAACATTTGTTATTTATCATTTCTTTTTCCGGATATTTTTCCATGAATCCACAAAACATATAAAGCTGAAATTCCTATATTTGTAATAAAAAAAAGATTACTGTCCAAAAGTATTATAACTAAAAAAATCTTTTACTTTTACTTATATTTCTCCGGAATCTTCCTCTCGATGATGGCATCAAATACCCGTGACAACTCTTTAATAACCAAAAAACATTTCTGTCACTTGAAAATTGGGTAATATAATTAGGCTGTGAATGTCAAATGATAACATTCACAGCCTATCACTATCCAACTAACTTTCAGTAGGATATATTACCTAAAATATATAGTTCCGGTTCTAATAAAACCGGCTATTCACTTTCTCTATAGAACAATACCTCTGTCAGTATTGAAAATCTTCCCCTTTGACGTACACCCGGTAATCTTTTATCATGCCGGGATATCCCTTTTCGGCACGGGGCAAATAGCGGAAACCGGTTACGGTATAGTCTCCACCCAGATCGATGACTAATTGATGAGGATAAGCATCTTTAGCCACCGTCATCCAGTAAGTGGATTCCTGAAGGTCGAACACTTTATCTCCCGTACAGTTACCGCTACGTGTCTCTTCGCTGTCGGCATAGCGTATTCTCCACTTTTCACGTGAAATTGGCTTACCGTCGGCACCCAGTACATCAAGTTCGGCGATGGCTGCTATCTTCTTTCCTTTTTGTGCCGAAAGGGCCTCAAGGCAGAAATAACGACCGATACTCTGACGATCAAAGCAAACTTCCTGCCATCCGTTGCCCGGAACAAACGTACCTTCGGCAACGGGAGTTTCCCGACTCAAGTCCAGTTGTTCACCCTCTTTGCGATGGGTAGAAGCCCCTTCATTGCGTAACCAATCCAAGATGGGCTTCTTCAGTCCGCGGATAGATGCTTTCTCAGGGCCTTTCAAATCAAGAACAATAATTTCATTTTCTCCCTCTTTGAGCCAACAACCGGGCATGAAGAGTGTCTGCTGCGGACCAATCTCCCAGAAACGTCCGATAGCAAGGCCATTAACCCATACCATACCTTTACCCCAAGTACTCATATCAAGGAACGTATCGCCAACTTTATCCAAACGGAAGGTAGTCCTATAATACGCAGGCATAGTCTGAGCTGTCCCATTTTTATATCTTTTATCTTGCACAAACGAATAATCCACCGGAAAACTATAAACCGTCCAATTCTTTAACTCTGCAGATTGCTTTCCACGGACAAGTTCTACTTTTTCAGTGATACCTTTGCGATCGTGAATCGACTCATCAAAGTTAACGCGTCCCATAGCTTCTACCAGGATGTCGATACGCGTTCCTTTCTTCAAAGCCGGCAGTTGCAAGACAAATTCACCACGACGACGGTCCAGACGAGCCAACAATTTACCATCGGCAAAAACTTGTGCCCAATCATGTACTTCTGTGATCTTCATCGTAGTGCCATTTTCGACAGGCTCCTGCAAAGTAGTCCGATACAAAATCGTTCCCCACCCCTGATCAAAAGCCTCCATCGGTTGTATATCCATACTCTCTTTAGCCTCGGGCAAATTGGAAAAGAGGGGAGCAATCTGAGTAAACTCCACTTCAGGTATCTCAATCACCGGAAAAGCTTCGGGAATCTCAGGCAATTGTTCTCCTGCAGGCAGATAATTTTTCAACAGATCACGAAGCTGGAAATATTTGTCCGTAGTCCATCCCGGCTCACTGATAGGCGCATCGTAATCGTAAGAACTACACATAGCGGAGTAAGACGGATTGTTGGCACCACCCCAATGCCCGAAAGTAGTACCTCCATGGGCCATATAGAGACTGAATGAAATATTACGGTCAAGCATATCTTTGATACCCTGCACCATGCTTTTGGCAGGACGGGTCTCATGCTTGCGTCCCCAATGATCAAACCATCCACTCCAGAACTCACTACACATTAATGGAGTCTCCGGACGAGCCTCTTTGAGACGCTTGAACTGCTGTTCAATGTTGGCTCCCGTACCAAAATTGATAGTCCAGAGCAAATCGTCCAATCCATTCCGATCAAAGGTACTGCTCCAGTCACATTGAAAAAGAGGAACTTCGGTAAACCCGGCACTTTTCACTATATCACGAATAGCCGAAATATAGGGTTTGTCAACTGCATAAGCACCATATTCATTTTCTACCTGCACCATGATAATGTTTCCTCCGCGAGTAATTTGCAAAGGTGCAAGCTGTTTTCCGACTTCTTTCATAAAGATTGCAGTGCGCTCCATAAAATAAGGATCGAGTGTACGAAGTA
The DNA here is from genome assembly GCF_000159855.2 of Bacteroides sp. 3_2_5. Lineage (NCBI taxonomy): Bacteria > Pseudomonadati > Bacteroidota > Bacteroidia > Bacteroidales > Bacteroidaceae > Bacteroides > Bacteroides sp. 3_2_5. Next base: position 536,841 of record NZ_JH636043.1, read on the forward strand.
CAATATCTTTCTTCTTCAGTAACCACCAAGGAAGTCCGCCCATCTCCCATTCGGCACAAACATAAGGACCCGGGCGTACAATCACATACATCCCATGCTTCTGAGCCAGGCGGCAAAAAGCGGCTATATCATTTTGTCCGGTAAAGTCAAACTGTCCCTCAGTCTGTTCATGGATGTTCCAAAATACATAAAGACAAATCGTATTCATCCCCAATGCCTTACACATCTCGATACGATGCTCCCAGTAAGGAGCCGGAATACGGGTATAATGCAACTCGGCAGCCTTAACCGTAAAAGGCTTGCCATTCAAAAGGAAAGTGCTCTTCCCGATTGTGAAATTTTGTGCTGCAACAGGCAATGAAAAAATCAAAATGAGAAGCAAAATCAGTTTTTTCATGTTCTTATTAAATTGTTTTGAGTTTTTGAGTCGTCTCACTAAAGTCTCCTTTCTTCAAAGAAAGACAGTGTTTCCGATATCCGACAAGGGTTTCTCCCATGATATTTCCGAAAACAGAAGGTACAAAGAAACGGGAAATATTATTTCGAAAAAATAGACTTTGTTAAAAAAAAGATGGATTATATTATGATAAAAAAAGGCTGCATCGTTACCAATACAGCCTTTCGTATATTTATTAAATGACTTACTTAGCCAATTCGTTGATTACGTTCATAATCTTCTGCCCGATCTCCTCAGCAGCCTCCATAGTCGATGCTTCGCTATATATACGGATGATCGGTTCGGTATTACTCTTACGCAAGTGTACCCACTTATCGGCAAAGTCAATTTTCACACCGTCAATATCATTGATCTCTTCATTCTTATAGATATCTTTCACTTTAGCAAGAATGGCATCTACATCGATTTCCGGAGTCAGATCGACACGGTTCTTGGCAATGAAATAAGGAGGATAAGTTGCACGCAACTCACTAACCTTCTTACCTTCGTGTGCCAAATGGCTAAGGAATAATGCGATACCTACCAAAGCATCACGTCCGTAGTGACTGGCTGGATAAATCACTCCACCGTTTCCTTCACCACCGATCACGGCATTTGTTGCTTTCATCTTGGTCACTACATTTACTTCGCCTACAGCAGAAGCATTGTATTCCATACCATATTTGCGGGTTACGTCGCGCAAAGCACGGGTAGAACTCAGATTGGATACAGTATTGCCCGGAGTATGTTTCAATACATAGTCTGCCACCGTAACCAGTGTATATTCTTCACCATACATCACACCGTTTTCGCAGATCATCGCCAAACGGTCTACGTCCGGGTCAACGACAAACGCTACATCAGCTTTTCCACCCTTCATCAGGTTCATGATATCTCCCAGATTTTTTTCCAACGGTTCCGGATTGTGGGCAAAGTTTCCGGTCGGTTCACAATAGAGTTTTTCGACGTGTTTCACCCCCAGACGTTCCAACAATTCGGGCAGGATGATACCTCCTACAGAGTTCACACAGTCGATAGCCACTGTGAAATCAGCTTTTTTGATAGCCTCAACGTCTACCAAATCGAGTGCCAATACACTGTCGATATGTTTTTTATTATAGGTCAAGTCTTTGCGATAAGATCCCAAATGATCGACATCCGCATAATCGAACTCCTCGGCAGCAGCAATACGAAGTACTTCTTGCCCTTCGGCTGCATTCAGGAATTCTCCATGCTCATTCAGCAATTTCAATGCATTCCATTGTTTGGGGTTATGTGATGCAGTCAGAATGATACCGCCACAAGCCCCTTCCATTGTAACAGCCAGTTCGGTTGTCGGAGTAGAAGCAAGATCGATATCAACTACGTCCCAGCCCATACCCATCAAGGTACCGACTACGACATTCTTTACCATCTCACCGGAAATGCGGGCATCACGGCCCACTACTATCTTGTTACTTTTTGATTTGCATGTTTTGCGAATCAAAGTGGCATAAGCCGACGTGAATTTTACAATGTCAAGCGGGTTCAGTCCTTCGCCTGCGCCTCCGCCAATGGTTCCACGGATACCAGAGATAGATTTGATTAGAGTCATAGGTTGTTGTTTTAGAAAATTGGTTATTTAGTAGTTTTAGTTCAATGCTTTCTGAAATTTACGAATATCGTAGAAATAGGGGTTTACATATTGATTTGCACTCTGATGTCCCATCTTCGAAGGTACAATCATTCTCACATGGGCATAATTGGTAACATACTTTAAAGCAAGCAGCCATCCGGGAGGAACATCCGTCGTACCATATTTGGCATACATCGACCCCTCTGTAAATACACCGGCTACTGAAGTACCGTTATCCACATAACGGAAAACGTCCGGATAAGTATAGTAATTCGGGTAATTTTCAAAACCGGGAAGCACCACATTGAAGCAAGTGGTATCGTTCGCCTTGATGTCGTGCTCTACAAAGCGTACGGCTACAATATTGTTATTCTTGATAGAGTCATTTTCCGGTTTATCGGTAACTATACCCTTATCCACAATTTGCATGTAGACTCCGTTTGAGAAAGCCACGTATTCGTTCTTGGTCGTATCCGTTTTATATCCGTTTGCTTCAAAGTCACTCTCGGAAATAGTCTGGATATTGTGTTTTTTAATAAAGGCGTTTACTGCGTCTTTCTCTTCATCCAGCATTTCAGCATAAGTCTTCGAATTGTCGCAAGCCTGGAACATATATCCAAAGGCTAACAAGGAAAAAAATAACAATAGAAGTTTTTTCATTTCTGTATCTTAAGTATATTCCGTACAAATGTATTTTAAATTAGTCGAATCTTTAGATTTAAAAGCAGAAAGTTCAAGTCTTTTAACCTTTGACTTTCAACTTTTAACGGAAGAGCGATGAGCCAACCGTCAACTTACCACTTTATTCTTTCAAAAGTGGTTTATATTTCTCCAATGCTTGTTCAAACACTTTTACAGCCTCTTCCATAGTACCGTAAAATTCCCCTCCGGACGCATTGAGATGCCCGCCGCCATTGAAAAATTCCGCAGCTAACCGATTACAAGGAAACTTACCTACTGAACGGAGAGAAATCTTAATCATTTTCTTTTCAGTGTCCTCACGTAGAAAACAAGAAAAACAGACATTCTTGATAGACAGAGGTATGTTGACAAACCCCTCGCTATCCCCTTTGATATAATCAAATTTGCCCTGTTCTTCCTTTGTCAGTGAAATAAGGGCGGAATTGTAATCTTTATACACCTTCATATTCGATAACACATATCCCATCAGACGCAAACGGCTTTCGGAATAAGTATTGTAGACTTTCCGGTAAATATCATCTTTATCGATTCCTTTTGAGAGTAACTCGCTGATGATGAAATATATTTCACGATTATTAGAGTTATAAGTGAACCCTCCTGTATCTGTCATCATGCCCGTATAGATACATTCGGCTCCTTCTTTGGAGATATCACTAAAATATCCCATCCGGCAAATCAATCGAAACACCAGTTCGGAAGTAGAGGAAATCTCAGGATGTGAAATGGTGATTCTGCAAAAATCTTCAGGATAAAGATGGTGGTCTATCATTATTTTGCGCCCCGGTGAAGCGGCCACTATATCACTCATTTCATCAATACGCTTCAGCGCATTAAAGTCAAGACAACAAATGACATCCGCCTCCATAATCAGCTTGTCGGCAAATTCCTGGTAACGGTCATACAGCAAAATATCCTTACTACCCGGCATCCATTTCAAAAAATCGGGAAAAGCATTGGGGACAATCACATTAACAATTTTATCTTGAGAATCCAAAAAATGATACAATCCCAATGATGAACCAATGGCATCTCCATCAGGTGACACATGAGATACAATTACTATTTTGTCGGCCCGTTCAAACCATTTGGTAAAATGATCAATATGAGCCTGAGCAATCACTTTAGTCAGCATAACTTGTTTGTATAAATATTGAGTTGGCAAAAATACGATAAATCTTTGTACTTAGAGCAAAAACCTCACAGAACCTTCGTCGGAAAGGGAGATAAAATGCAACCCTAACCGACGACATTCTTCACTATAAGCCTCTTTATAATAAGCAGACAGAGAAGAATCCAAAATAACTTCCCGGCAATGAAACAAACCTACCAATGACTCCAACTTCCCTGTATAGCCTTTGCATACATACAAATAATCTATGTTTAACGATTCAGCAACGGTTTTGTTCCGCCAACGATTGTCACTAACCATACAAATACGTTTATTACCGAACATAAGCAAATGATCCTGCATCCAAAAACCGGACGAATGAAAATTGTCTGTTATAGCAACCGGAACATCCAGATGCAGTCTATTCCAATATCCGGCTACTGCACGCGAAAGCCGTCTTTCATCCGGAATGCTGTCCGCATAAGCCAACCACGACTTGCCACAAGCTTCGATACAATGCACCACCGGACATCCCCGGACATTATAGAAAACAATGCTTTGCACCGGACGGTCCATCATTCTGCTCACCCAATGAAAACTTCCCATAGCCAAGATACAAATACCAAAAACATATAAACATTTCAAACTGCGCACTACTTTATAACGTATACCGATCAACAAGACCAGATAAAAAGCAAAAGCTTCTGTCGGATAGATCCAGACACGATCTATAGATGCCAACGGTAAATGTTCCACCCAACGGACCATAGTATTCAACCAATCAACAAGAGATCTCACTACCACTGAACATCCTGTATAAAGCATAGGAAAAGGGGTGAGTACCAGCAATGCGACCGTTGCATACATGATGCCTGAAACAAGTGGAATTACCAACAGATTAGTCAACAAAAAATGAGTAGGAAATCTGGAGAAATACAATAAAACCAAAGGAGCAGTACCTATTTGTGCAGCAAGCGAAACACTCATTAATGCCCATACCTTCTTTAACAAGCTATTACCGACCGGCAATTGGCGGAACAGCCAGGGATATAATAACAGAATAGCTGCAACTGCTGAAAATGAAAGTTGAAATCCTACATCGAACAGCCAAAAAGGATGAACCACTAACATGATACATGCAGTCAATGCAAGTGTATTGAGTGAAATACCTGTACGCCGGGATAAAATCGACAAAGCCAACAGTGAAAACATGATAACGGAACGGACGACCGAAGGAGAGAGACCGGTAAAAAAAGCGAATCCCCACAATGCGGTAATTATCACTACCGCACGAAAAAGTCTCACACCAAAAGCATTCCCTGGCAGCCACTTCAGAAAAAACAGAAGCATCATATACAGAAACCCGATATGAAGTCCGGAAAGTGCCAGTACATGACTGGCTCCCGATACAGAGTAAGTTTCCCGAATATCTTCGCTCAACTCCTCCTTATAACCTACCGTAAGTGCGGCAAGTACGGCAAATTCATCCGGATTAAACTTCAAAGCACGATATTGGTCAAGAATCCGATCCCGGTATTCCAATGCAATCTGCCTGCATGATCGGGAAAACCGATATCCGGTAATTTTCCAATTCCCACTTGCAACAAAAGCAATCCCGCTAATCCCTTTGTAGCGCAGATAACGCGCATAATCAAATTCATCGGGATTACCATTATTTGAAGGTGGAGATACATGGGCAAAAAATATTAACTCATCCCCACTACGTAACCCTTCGGACAATGAATCCTTCGATATATAAAGCAAAACTTTTCGATTTACCGGCATGGTGCACACTGAATCCTGCCTTTCCTCCAAAAATGCCCGACAAAGGAAGCTATGTTCCTTCGGCTCCGGTTGTTCCAACACTACAGCCCGGTAAACACATTTTTGTTCCGAAAAAGAATAAAGCGTCTGTTGCAAAGCCTGATTTATTCCACCTGCTCCGCCAAAAAACACGAACAGGTACAAAATACAGCCGAACATCCAACGTAAAGAGTAACGGTGAGAAAAATAAACGACTAGGAGCAGAAGAAATAATCCTGCCAGCCCTCCTGCCAGCACGCCCTTCGAAACACAGACTCCCCTAAAAAACAACCCATTGCCAACAAGAAAGCCTGCTATCAGAGGGAATAGCAGGCGTATAAAAGGATATCGGTGTAAATACTGAAAGTTCACAAGACGGCTCTACAGCCCTTTCATGGCGTGAATCATTCCTTCCGGATTCTCAGCAGCAAAGATAGCATTTCCTGCCACCAATGCATCTGCCCCGGCAGCTATCAGACGGGCGCCTGTTTCCAGATTTACCCCTCCATCAACTTCGATCAGTGCTTTAGATCCGGTACGCTCAATCAGTTCACGAAGCTCTTTCACTTTCTCTACCGAGTGTTCAATAAATTTTTGTCCGCCAAATCCGGGGTTCACACTCATAACCAGCACCATATATACATCCCGGATAATATCCTGCAACAGGGTTATCGGAGTGGCCGGATTGATAGTGACCGCTGGTTGCATACCAGCTTCACGAATCTGTTGCACGACCCGGTGTAAGTGAGGACATGCCTCGTAATGCACATTCATGATGTGGGCACCCAATGCCTTCACTTCAGGAATAAACTTTTCCGGATTGACTATCATCAGATGTACATCCAACGGCTTTGAAGTTAACTTAGCTACATATTTCAGTACCGGAAAGCCGAAAGATATGTTCGGCACAAATACTCCGTCCATAATATCAATGTGTACCCAGTCTGCTTCACTACGGTTGATCATCTCAATGTCCTTTGCCAGATATGCGAAATCTGCAGAAAGGATAGAAGGGGATATAATTGGTTTCATATTCATCATTCTTAAAATAATAGCACAAAATTAACAAAAAAACATCAGGGCTCCCCCTCAATAACAATTTATTTGGCAGAAATTCTTTTTCTGCTATTTCAAATTCATAATTATAATCAACGGGATCGGCTCATATCCCAAAAGGATAATGCACTATCTGTTATTACACAGCCTTCATCTTAAATGCTTCAGTCAGATAGAATCCACGTAAAAGTTCATCTGTCTTCAGTCTCTTTTTACCTGGCAACTGCAACGAAAGGACATTTACAAATCCATCCGGCACAGCCACTCTCAAAAAGTTTTTTCCATCAGTAACAATGCTTCCGGGAGCCAACGTATGCACCTTTGGCAACTTCTCACTCTCAAAAATTTTCACGACAACCGCTTCCCCTTCCGGATTCACCAACTCACTCCATGCAGCCGGATAAGGCGAAAGCCCACGAATAAAATCATAAACCCGTTTCACCGGCTGATTCCAGTCAATTCGGCAGGTCTCTTTAAAAATCTTCGGAGCCGGACGAAGTTCGCCTGCCACTGCCATTTCTTCCTGAGGAATTGATTTCACCTTTCCCTCCAGAATAGCGTCTACAGTTTCTATAACCAACCGACCGCCCAAATGCATCAACTTGTCATGCACAATCTCTACATTGTCCGTATCGGCAATGGGAATACGTACTTGCTGGATTACTTCCCCCGTATCTATTTCATGTTTCAGGAAAAAAGTAGTAATACCTGTTTCGGTGTCTCCGTTGATCACTGCCCAGTTTATAGGCGCTGCTCCACGGTATTGCGGAAGCAGAGAAGCATGGAGATTAAAAGTTCCCAGACGTGGCATATTCCATACCACTTCCGGCAACATACGAAAAGCTACAACAATCTGTAGATCGGCTTTCCACTCACGTAACGCCTGAATGAATTCTTCATCTTTCAGTTTTTCCGGTTGCAGCAAAGGCAGTTGATGATCCAGTGCATATTGCTTTACCGGAGAATACTGAATTTTATGTCCGCGACCGGCAGGTTTATCGGGCATCGTAATCACTCCAACCACATTATAACCGCCTTCAACCAGACATTGCAGGGCTTCCACGGCAAAGTCCGGAGTCCCCATATATACAATTCTTAAATCTTCTTTCTTCATAATTTATAAGTTATGAGTTTCACACTGCAGATTACGAAAGTAACGAATTGCCTGCAAAGCACACTATCCGTTACATACGGCCATCGCCGTTCCGTCAATCTTCCGAGAAATGTACCAATACCTGGCGATATGAATTAAATATCTTAGATTTGGATACAAATCCCAGGTATTTGCCCTCTTCATTGACCACAGGTAAGTTCCATGCTTTTGTATCGTCAAAAGTCTGCATCACCTGTTCCATGCTATCTGTATCATACAGACGGGCAGGGACCGAGGTCATCAGTTTACTAACGGTAAAACGATGATAAAGTTCCTGACGGAACATGATGTTCCTGATATCGTCCAGTAGCACGACGCCCAGCAAGACCCCGTCTTTATCCGTCACAGGAAACATATTACGATGCGAAGTTGAAATCGCCTTCACCAATTCGCCCAGATCCATTTCCGGACGCACGCTGACAAAGTCAGTTTCAACCACATTTTCAACTTTCATCAGTGTCAATACAGCTTTATCCTTGTGATGGGTCAGCAACTGTCCCTTTTTAGCCAAACGCATAGAGTAGATACTATGCGGTTCAAACACGATGATTGTCAGATACGAACTGACCGAAACAATCATCAGAGGCAGGAAGAGGTCATATCCGCCCGTTAGCTCGGCAATCAGGAATACTCCAGTCAGAGGTGCATGCATGACTCCACTCATAACCCCTGCCATTCCCATCAACGCAAAGTTCTTTTCGGGCAAAGTCGAGGTAAAGTCAAAATCATTGCTAAAGTGCGAAAACACAAAACCGGCAATACATCCCAGATACAGCGAAGGTGCAAAAATACCGCCACATCCGCCTCCACCGTTAGTCGCACTCGACGCAAAGACTTTCAACAGAATGATCAGCACCAAATAGACCAGCAACAGATTACCGTATCCATAAAACAACGAGTTATTCAGTACCGTATCCCAGTCGGCATTGCTCACGCCGTTCAACAATAGTTCGATCGTATCGTAACCTTCACCATACAAGGGTGGAAAGAGGAAGATGAGCACACTCAGCATCACACCTCCCAATGCCAACTTCTTATATGGATTGGAGAGTTTGCCAAATACTCCTTCCACAGAGTTCATAGCGCGAGTGAAATAAAGCGATACCAATCCGCAAAAGATTCCCAAAAGAATCACATAAGGAATACGCTCCAATTCAAAAGGCTGATCCAGATGAAATTTAAACATAGCCTCCTGTCCGGTCGTAATATACGAAACAGTGGCAGCCGTGACAGCCGAAATCAGCAATGGTAATAAAGACGACATGGTAAGGTCGATCATCAGTACTTCCAGCGTAAACACCAGTCCGGCAATAGGCGCTTTAAAAATACCTCCGATGGCACCCGCCGCTCCACAGCCTACCAGCAACATCAGTGTACGGTGCTCCATCTTGAACATACTTCCCAAATTCGACCCGATTGCCGATCCGGTCAACACAATAGGTGCCTCGGCTCCTACCGATCCGCCGAAACCGATGGTAATGGCACTGGCAATGGTCGACGACCAGATATTATGTCTTTTGATACGCCCCTGCCTCCTCGAAATTGCATAAAGAATCTTCGTAACTCCATGGCTGATATCATCCTTTACGATATTGCGCACAAACCATCCTGCCAGAAAAATACCGACCACCGGATAAACCAGATACAGGTAGTTGGCCTCCGTCGTATTAAAGTTATCTGTCAGGAAATTCTGTATCGTATGAATAAAGAATTTTAGGAGCAGTGCAGCAATGGCAGTAAAAATACCGACCAGAAAACTTAAAATGAGAATAAACTGCTTTTCTTTGATTTTATTCTCGCGCCAGATAATAAAGCGCTGTAATAAACTTATCTTTTCTTTTTCCATCATTCGCGAATAATCTTGATCACTCCACCTTTATCCAGTTTAATGATACTCGATGGTTTAGGACGACTCATATCATCTTGTCGAAAATTGACAATGTAATCCACCGACGATTTTATTTCTTCGCTGATTTCATTAAAATTGGCTGCTCCCGGTTGTCCGCTGACATTGGCAGATGTCGAGACAATCGCTTTGCGAAACTGCTGGCACAAACGACGGGAAAACGCCTCGTTTGTCACCCGGATGCCTACGCTTCCATCCTCTGCAAGCAGATTTGAAGCCAGGTTGCGGGCACCGGAATAAATGATAGTTAATGACTTATCGGCAACCTCAATCAAATCCCAAGCTACCGAAGGAACATCCTGCACATAGAATTCCACTTTCACCGGCGAGTCTACCAATACCAGCATCGCCTTGCTGTCAGCACGTCGTTTTATCTCATACACCCGGCGCACAGCGTCTTCATTGGTAGCATCACAGCCAATTCCCCAAACCGTATCGGTGGGATAGAGAATCACCCCGCCTTCGCTCATCACTTGACAAGCTTTTTTAATGTCTTCTATCATTTCTTGATCTATTTCTTGTGAGAATAACGTGCAAAAATACTAATTTTGCCCAATAATAACAAAGGTTAAGAGAAAACAAATGGAAGAAATCGAATTTCATCACAGTTTACCTATACAACTACGATTCAACGACGTAGACAAATTCGGACACGTCAACAACACCGTCTATTTTTCATTTTACGATCTCGGCAAAACAGAATATTTCGCTTCTGTATGCCCGGGAGTCGACTGGGAAAAAGACGGCATTGTAGTCGTACACATTGAAGCCGACTTTCTGGCACAGATTTTTTCATCGGACCACATTGCCGTACAAACCGCAGTTTGCGAAATCGGAACCAAAAGCTTTCATCTGCTGCAACGGGTCATCGACACCGAAACAATGGAAGTGAAATGCATCTGTCGTTCGGTCATGGTGACATTCGATCTGGAGAGACACGAATCCAAGCCACTGACCGAAGAATGGATAAAGGCAATCTGTCGGTTCGAAGGGAGAGACTTAAGAAAGAAAAAATAAATAATCCTCCGTAGATACCTTTTTTCTACGGAGGATTTTGTTTTTCTCCTTAATATAAGAATTCCTTATTCACGTTCCCCGACACACTCGCGTCAAACCAGGAAAGATTGGATTGATCAAGCACCCATTTCTCATAATTAGGATATGCTTTCGTAATGATAACTCTTTCCTTGGGATAATTCCAGGCCGGTGAAGAGTCTTCCTTCCGTGGGAAATCAAGAGCCCATGGATATCGGTTATCCATACGATAATAAACTTCAGCCCCAGGATCCGATCTGTCATTTTCTGTCCCGAAGAGTGAAGTGTCGGCATGTTTTGTCGGCTTATAATCTACCAGATGTATTTCTCTTTGACGGCTGTTGACAAAAATAAACGGATTAAACTTCTGAGTTAACAAGCTGCTGACAGGAGTCTTCAGTCGTACGGTTACTTCAACCGGAATAGCGGAAACTCCGACCACCGCACCCTCCGTATTCACATATCCTTCAGTCGTACCGAAAGCAGTATTAACATCATTCCAGACAATAAAAGTGGCCCGGTCATTACCCTCTTCAAGTGTAGCACCTTCCGACTTTGCTTTGTCGATATTGTCAGCCGAAAGCGGCAGTTCGATGCCTACACCGATATGCGTCCATGAAGCTGCTCCCTTTGCAATCGGCGTGAAAGTCAACTTTAGAGCAGTAATCATATTATTATCCCCTTTCTCCAACTCATAACTGTAATTCATCACAAAATCGTTGAAGTCATAGTCCCCCATCTTAGGCCACTGGTCTTCAAAGGCCAATGTACCGTAAACAGCCTCCGATGGAGTAAATTCATCGATCACCGGAATGTCTTCTTCCGGTTTTATGGCAGATACCGGTGATGCGGTAAGCTTTATCATCACATCATTAAAATCATAATCTGTTTTTGGATCATCATAAGGGCGAATATCAAAGCCCATAATGCAACAGTTATAATCGGGCACATTTCGAATCACCGCATTCGTCCTTTTCGTTGCATTCAAAGATGGGGTAGAGTAATAAAAGCCATTAACATCTCCATTCGGGAAGGTCTGATTCTTGAACTTATAGGAACTTTTTGAATTCACTCCTCCATTGGCAGCATTTACATTAGCTATATTCAATCCGTCACGTGCCACAGCAAAACCGATACGTGCACCTTTCGGGAATACCTTACTATATTGTTTTCCGTCCCAATACAACAATTGTACTTTTAAACCCGAAGGACACTTTTGCTGATGAGTATTCGGAAGTAACAAAGTCATACGATGTCCCTGTATATCTTCACGTCTGCCAAGCTCCCCTTCCTGGTAGCTATAATAAGCCAACACATTGTAGACGGTCGCATTATTTACATAAAATCCACCATCACCGACATACGTAGCCCACACTTCCGCTCCCAATTCGTCAGTCACCACCAGATCAGAGCTCTTTTTCAAATCCACATCCTGCACATTCTTCTGTTCCGGATACCAACTATTCATTAAATTTAGAAACTTAGCAGATAATTCCTCTTTCGTAACAAGCGGAGAAGCATTCAAAAGTGGTATACCGTCTTTTCCAATCTCCGAATCAGTATAAGGGCTATACAATTCATAAAGATTGCTTAGTTTCTGGTCGACGGGAACATCCAATCCTGTTTCACTCCGGGTAGCAACCATACGGGTAGTAGCAGTCTTGATTTGAAAGACTGTTGCAGTCAAGTTGCACGTCATCGAAGGTTGCACATCCATCTCCTGCACTCCGGGATAACCGGCTGTCAACGAAGCGACATACAACTTATCACTGTTTGCCGGAACAGAAATAGTAGCATCAATCTGCCCATTCCCATCTGTATAGCCCATATAGAGAGGCTTACCGGAAATAATCCCGTCTTCTTCATAAGGCTGTTGAAGATACACTCCAACCCCTATCCCCTCAGCAGCTTTTCCATCTGCCCGGGTAACAGATATATGAATCTGTTTATCGGATCTCAAAGCGAATTTGAACGATAGGTCCAACTCTTCCGTTTCGCCAGGATCCTCCCCCGACGGTTCATACAAATCTTTCTCATTTACACATGCTACACAGCAAAGTGCTATCAGCAGTGCATACTTCAGCAATGATACATTTCTCTTCATAAGACGATGTTTGTCTGTTTGTGTAAGGTTACTATATTCAGTAAATTAACAACCTAACTTGAATACAAAAATAACAAAAAAACAGAAACTTACAAAATCTAATCATCTTAATGTAGATTTTATTCTTTTTATATCAATTTATGTAGCCATGTGAAGCTTACAGTCAGTCCACGATCCAACTATCAATATTCCTTGTTTTCGAGCTAAAGTTCACTCCTGCCTTTATCAGTTGGCGGGAATCATTGGCAAACGGAACGGCATATCCCTTTTCTTCTATCTGTTTCAAAGCCTCTTCCGCACTCCCGTCAAATTTGAACTCCATCACATGCTACCCCGCATTTTTCATCCTCTAAACTGAAGATTTAGAGGTTTTCAAATGCGAATCTATATAAAAGTAATTATCATCTCGCAAACTTTCAAAGTTCTGTATCCCAATCGGGTAAAGTTTAGCCATAGCGTATTCCTATTAATGGCTTCACTCACAAATATACAAGATTATTCCTAATTACCGATTCCGTAAACCATATAATAAAATGCCGCTATCCATTCTTTCAAACAGACAACGGCATTTATTATTTCAACCGAAATGATCGGCTGACCGTCAAAGTAATCCCTGACCTCCTATTATCCCGGCAATAGCACTTGCCACAGCAATGATTACTTTCAAAAAGATGTTCCAATTATTTTTCCTCATATTCTAATCCTATAGAACCGCTAACTACGCAGTCGGATCATCTACTATGTCTCCATCACCACCTCCGGAACCATTATTGCCCGAAGCACCGATTCCACTCGCTTTCTGGAACTCAACACCCTGAAACAAAGCCCGGGTAGTACCGATAGCCGCAGGACGAGTATATTCAGGAGTAAAATGACAAAGAAGGGCTGTCACCTGATTCGGGTTCACCTCTTCCTCTTTGTCCACTCCCCTTCCTCGTGTACGCGCTTTCATCGTAAAAGTACCCAATCCGTCCAGACGTACCGTCTTACTGTCCAGCAATGCACTACGCATCGCTGTCATCAAGTTACGAACCACATTATGCACATCACCCGGAGTCAACGACGATTTTTCCGCAATCATCTCAGCCAATTGCTGAGTAGATACCACCTTGCCTACCTTCACCAAGTTCAAGTGCCATTTCTTATCACCGGACTTAGTTGCCATAGTCGATTTTACTGCCTTATAAAATAATGCCATATTCCTACATCTCCTTTTTTTAATGTTATTACTACTGATTTTATCCACATTGCGTTGATCAACATTGCAAAGGTGAACATTTGCAGGAAGATGACAAAAGAAAACAAGGCATCCGGATCAAGTTATACAGAATAAGTTATAATCATCACATTATCAGTGCTATTACTTATTTTTTTCTTATACATCTACTTCACATACTCTGCTATTGTCCGATTGTTCATATTATACCCGTTTAACGAAATATCCCCGGTTTTATACCTGACATGGCATAAAACCGGGGACGAAACAAAAATCTATACTCATTAGGGCATATCTCTTTTCTACTTCGTAAATCTCCGATAAGCCTCTTCCAGTTTTTTATCGTACTGATTCTGAGCATATCCGGGACCATTATATCTTTTGGCAAAACCGGTCCAGTCTTTCCGCTCCAGATTGGGCCGTAACTCAGCAAGTTTAATGAACCTGGCAAATGCCTCCAGTTGCTTATCTTCTCCGGAACACATATCTTTCACCATTTCATCTACACTGCCGTACCCGCACATCACATAGTTAAAGCCCATCACCTGAAACATTCCCCATGAAGTGGAAGCGTCAGCAGCTTCTTTATGTATTTCTCGGGCCTTTTCCAGACGTTCATACTCTCTTATCCCTCCATAATAATGTTCTCTCCTCCAACTGGGATAAAGAATATTTTCATTACCGACAACATACCTCTCCGGATCAAGTCCCCGCTTCTTGAGTTCTCTCCAAAAGATGTGACCTTCAAATAAAATTATCGGCCTCCCCGGCGCCACAAAGCCCCCACGACCACCGGTTTCAACTGTCTGTACGGCTTTTACCACTGCCACTTCAACGCCAAGCCAATCTGCCACACGCTGAAAATCATTCTCTGTTAAGTTTTCCATGAGTAATTAGATTTATTTGATTTATACCATTCTGATCATTAGTACTTTCTGGAACTACTACTTCTTCTTTCTCACGTAATAAGGTACAAAAACAAAAAGAAGGATTTTCCCCACTTTCTTTAAAAACATACCTAACGAATGATGCTCCAAAATGTCAGAAATATAATTTTAAAATATTCCTTCACCGAACGATTACAGATATATTTCATATTATACCGTATCTTATCGGGCATAATCTGTTCTATATATGCTCTGTCAGGATCCGAAGCCTCTCCAAGAATCATATTTTCATCTACATACTCAATAGAAGCATAATCCGTAATCCCCGGACGTACACTCAATACTTTCTTTTGTTCATCGGTATATAAATCCACATACTTACGAACCTCAGGACGAGGCCCTACCAGACTCATATCTCCTTTCAGTACGTTAAACAACTGAGGCAATTCATCCAATTTATACTTCCGGATCAGGTATCCGGTACGAGTTATTCTCGGATCTCTCCCTCCTACCGTTATCAACCCCTTTTTATCAGCCCCTACACGCATCGAACGAAATTTATAAACATAAAAATCCCCTCCGTACCTTCCCACACGGAGCTGTTTATAGAAACCACCTCCTTTACTCTCGAGACAAATGGCTATATAAAGAAGAAGAAAAACGGGAGAAAGCAGAAGAATTCCCAAAAGGGAAAAAACGATATCAAAAAAACGGATCAAGAAACTTATCTATTTAGTGTTTGTAAATATACTATCGGTTTTCTGCAATCACGGTCGCATAGGCCGCCTTTACAGTTTCAATAATGAAATTCAATTTTTCACTATCCAATTGGGGATATATCGGCAATGATATCTCGCTCTTAAAGTTCTGATAAGCCTGTGGATAATCCTTTATATCATATCCCATCGATTTGAAGAACGACAACATCGGCATCGGTATAAAGTGCACATTGACAGCCACTTCACTTTTAGCGATTTCATCAATCATCCGGTCTCGTTGTTCTTCGGTAAAGTCCTTAATACGCAAAGCATAAATGTGATAAGAGCTTTCCTTTTCCCCATCCACAGAAGGCGGAACGATGGCCCAGTCACAAGCCGAAAAAGCATCGCTATAAGCATTAAACACCCGCTTTCGTTCTTTCAGCAATTCCGGATATTCTCGTATCTGTGCCAGTCCTATGGCGGCATTTACATCGGCCATATTGATTTTCATCCCGAAACCGACAATATCATAACGCCATCCTCCGGCTTTAGATTTCGAAAAAGCATCCTTGGTCTGGCAGTTCAAGCTTGTCATCCGTAGCTCTTTATACAACTCCGTATTATCGAACGGCTTAGGCAGATTCAGGCAAATGGCCCCACCTTCGGCAGTAGTCACATTTTTCACGGCATGAAGTGAAAAGATAGCCACATCAGTTTCACAACCGGTACGCTGACGGCTACTGTAACGTGCTCCCAAAGAGTGGGCAGCATCATTCATCACCAAGATGCGTCCCAATTTTTCTTGCACAGGAGATTCCGAACGGAACAGTTTTACCATTTCTGGTTCCTGCACCAGTGCCATGATTCTTTCATAATCGCAGGGAAAACCAGCAATATCTACGGGTATAATCGCCTTTGTTTTAGGAGTAATAGCTTTACGAACAGCCTCCACCGAAATATTAAAATCAGTTCCGGAATCCACCATTACCGGTTTGGCTCCGGCATGGAGCACTGCCAATGCCGTTGCACTATAAGTATAGGCAGGAACAATTACTTCATCGCCCTCCTTCACTCCCAGCCAACGCAACATCATAATAGCTCCTGATGTCCAGGAATTGACACAAAGTACTTCTTTTGCTCCCGAGAAAGATTTTATTTCTTCCTCCAAAGCCTTCACTTTCGGACCGGATGTGATCCAACCGGAACGTAACGAATCAACGACTTCGTTGATGACCGCCTCGTCAATATAAGGTGGTGAAAATGGTATTTTCATAAATAAGTTATTATGAATAATATAAATAATGTCAGATGCTCTATAATAAGTAATTTCCACTAATAAAAATACAATATTGAGCAAATGAATATGCTGAAAAATAATAAAATATTAAGTATTCAATTGAGAGAGGTATTGAAATAGTGCTTTAATCTGTTTAGGTCTATTAAATAAATTTTCTGCTGCATTTTTACAATTTTCTCTTTTTTGTAACATATCAATATCATTTGAGCGAATTAATTTTATATTTTCAATTAATTTCTCATAGTCTCTTGAACGAGAAACCCAACCTAAACAATTTTCCTCAATTATGCGCTGCCCTTCTCCTTCACCAGCAAATAAGATGGGAACTCCTGCAGCCATAGATTCATAAATTTTTGAAGGAACAGCTCCGAATATATTTTTCACTAAAGGTATTAAAGTAACATCAGCCTGTTTTAATAAACTTGGTATCTCATCACGCGAAACTCTACCATGAAAGGAAATACCTCTTTCTGAATTAGTTAGCAAGAACTCTTCTATTAAATGTTGCTCACCCCCGGCACCATAAATATGAAATTCAGTTCCTAATGATTTAAAGTCTATTTTTTGACAAATCTCTAAGATGCCTTGAGCAACCCCCAAAAGTCCGGCATATACAATAATAAGATTACCATTCGTCCTTTTTTTATTTGGAATATTCTGGAAACGTTCTGGTGTAACCCCATTTCTAAAAAGATATGTTCGAGATGCACCATGTTGAGAAATATAACTAACAATTTCTTGAGATTGCCCCATACATGCTACAGATTTCTTATATAAAAAATATTCTAATTTCTCAAGCATACAGTAAATTACTCCATCAGTCAAAACCCCTAACTCCCTTGCAGACAAAGGCCATAAATCAGATATATTCATTATCATTTTGGACTTACAAACCTTCGATAAGAAATATCCACTCAATCCCAATGTCAAAGGAGGACTTTCAACTATTATAAAATCAAATCTTTTTTTTCGAACGTATTTCAAGGAAAACAAAACCGAGAAAGAAAAAGATAGCATACTTAAAACACGAGGTAAAACACGTTTTACATTAGATGCAAACAACCAAAACCTAAATATATCAATCCCATCCAAATTCTCTTTACAGAACCATTTACCACTATATTCTTTAAATATTTTTCCTGTAGGATAATTTGGCATACCAGTAATAACAGTAATATCTGCACCAAATTTTTTAAGTCCGACAGCCATTTCATAAAGCCGATTTTGAGGTGCCCCCATTTCCGGCTTATAATATTGAGTTAAAATTGCAATTTTCATCTAAGTACATCAACAATTCGACCAGAAGCTTGACCATCTCCATAAGGATTGACAGCTTTACTCATTTTATCATAATAGATCTGGTTATCTAACAAAACAGAAACCTCACTAACTATTTTATTATAATCTTTACCTACTAGTTTCACTGTTCCGGCTTCTAATGCTTCCGGTCGTTCTGTTGTATCACGCATTACCAGCACAGGTTTACCCAATCCGGGAGCCTCCTCTTGAATACCTCCACTATCAGTCAACACAATGGTTGACTTTTCCATCAAGTAAACAAATGATAGATATTCCAGAGGTTCTATAAAAAAGATATTAGGAAGCTGATTCTCACCGAAAACTTCATAAATAGGTTTACGGACATTAGGATTTAAATGCATTGGATATATAAAATCCACATCCGGATATTTTTCAGTTAAAGTTTTTATTGCCTTACAAATTGAAACAAACCCATTACCAAAGTTTTCACGACGATGTCCTGTTATCAATACCAGCCGCTTACCTTTATGTAATCGATTTACATCGTAACCTGCCAATAATAATACTTCACTTAGCTCTTCATTCAAGAGTTTATCTTTTTTTATCCTATCTACTACCACATGAAGAGTATCAATTACAGTATTACCTGTAACAATTATTTTTTCATCTGCTATCCCCTCTCGCAACAGATTCTTCCGACTAAGCTGTGTAGGAGAAAAATGAAAAGTCGCAATACGCCCTGTTATCTGACGATTCATTTCTTCAGGCCAAGGACTATAAATATTAAATGTACGCAACCCGGCTTCCACATGCCCGACAGGTATTTGTTGATAAAAAGCTGCAAGAGCGGCTGCTGTGGAAGTTGTAGTATCACCATGTACCAACACAATATCCGGAAGAGTTTCTTTCAATACCTTACGCATTCCAATAAGTACGCGTGAAGTCACATCATACAAATCTTGCCCTGATCGCATTATATTTAAATTATAATCAGGAGTTATATCAAAAAGATGTAATACTTGGTCAAGCATCTCTCGATGTTGGCCAGTAACACATACAATTGTTTGAAATGCTATCGAATCTTTTTGAAATTCTTTTACTAAAGGAGCCATTTTAATAGCTTCCGGACGAGTGCCAAAAACCAACATTACTTTTTTCATACGTATGTAAATGATATAAGTTTTAGTAAAAATAATCCTACTTTTTATAAATACCACAAAAATCCAGAATTACCTTTTTATTATCATATGGTAAAGACTTAAACGCCGAATGAGCTACTAAAAAAACCACAATATCTGCTTTCTCGTAAGCTTTCTTATAATCAGTCAACTTAAAAACTTTATGTTCGGCAACATTGGGCTCCACTATTAATAAATCAGCATTATTACAACTTTGCATAACCTTTGTAGTAATATACTTTGCCGGAGCTTCACGTAAATCATCAATATCCGGTTTAAAAGCTAGTCCCATCATAGCAATAGTAGGCCTACGATGGTGTTCCAATTCAAATCTCAGCATTGCATTTTCTACTTTCTCTGCACACCAAAATGCCTTATAATTATTTATCTCACGCGCTTTCGCTATTAACTGGGACTCTATCGGAAAATCTGCTGTTATAAAATAAGGATCCACCGCAATACAATGCCCCCCAACACCACAACCCGGCTGTAGAATATTCACACGAGGGTGTTTGTTTGCCAAAGAAATCAACTCCCAGACATTAATACCGGCTTTGTCACAGATTAGAGAAAGCTCATTTGCAAATGCGATCTGTACATCACGTGAAGAATTTTCTGTCAACTTACACATCTCTGCAGTTTTACAATGGGTCCGATGAAGTGTCCCCTGTACGAATTTGCTATAAAATCCAATAGCTTTATCAGTAGAAACCTCATCTATTCCTCCAACTACACGATCATTATGAACCAATTCATAAATAACATTTCCCGGCAATACACGCTCAGGACAGTAAGCAATATAAATTTTATCTTTTAACTCCGGGCGAAGAGCAAATATTAAATGAGCCATCATGTTTGTAGTACCAACAGGAGAAGTAGACTCAATAACATACAAATCTCCTTCCTTTAGCAATGGAATTACAGCACGTGTTGCAGCTTCGACAAAAGAAACATCCGGCTCATGATTTCCTTTAAAAGGAGTAGGGACTACTATAAAATAAGCATCACTAACCTCTGGTGCTGTGGATGCTTTTAATAATCCGTTACCAACTACTTCTTGAAGAATCTCTTGCATACCGGGCTCTATTATGTGTAATTGACCTTGATTAGTCATATCTACAACAACAGGATTAATATCAACCCCGATAACCTGAATACCATGTCTAGCCGCAATGATAGCTGTAGGAAGACCTATATAACCAAGACCCATGAAACATGCTTTCATAATCAAATTAATTTATATATTATTTTTAAACAAACTATCAAATTTTATTATATCCAATTAAAAAATTCTTTGCAAATAAAAATGGCGATATGTATTTCCAGTAATTCTTTAAATAAACTATTCCCATTAATAATAGAGAAAACCGTCCATATAGACGTTTCATTAATGCAGCATGATATTGAATAAACTCATTGTCATGTCGTACCAATTTTCCTGAAGATTCGAACGGATGTTGAGATATATAAACAGGATAGTATCTTACATTCATCCCAACATTCAAACAATCCATTATAAACACAGCTTCTTCACCTCCATAAGCAAACAAAGAACTCCCAAGCCCAAATCTTATATCAAAAATGATATTGAATCGCAAAACACTAGATCTTTTCACGACTATTTCAATACTACTGATTTTAGTAACATTCCATTTCTTAATTGCCCGACTATAAGAACCATATGATTTATAATCTACATTTGTATCTGTTTTTATTTTACCAATGCAAACATCCAAACTTGAATCTTTAAGAAAAATATCTTTTACTGTATCGATATATTGATATGTATATTTGACATCATCGTCAGCAATAAAACAAATATCACCTTTGGCACGAGTAAAACAAGCATTTCGGTTTAAAGAAAGTCCCTTGGATTCTATGTGAAAAACAGTAACATCTTCACGCTTCAACTCTAAAGGGATGTAATTATAATCACTATTTGTAATTTGGTGGGAAACAACGTAATGAATATCTTCTCGATAATCGAGTAATACCTCTTTAACGCGGTTTATGCCTTCATTAAATGTACAGATAAGAATATCAATATTCATAAAAAAGATCTATGTGCATCAGTTGAAAAAATAAGAATTATACAAATATTCTCCTTTAGCAAAAAGAGTTACTTTTAATGCATATACCATAAATATAAAAAGTAATAATGACAAAAATTTAAAAGTAGATTGACGTTTCAACGTAATAATCAAATAGACTAATGGTATACACATCAAAAATTCAAAATACATACCAAACCGATTAGTAAGAGACAAATTTAAAGCCATTAATCTAACTGAAAAAGAAATAATGCCAATGACAAATAAATATCGATGGAAACAAGGAATTTCTAAAAATTTTACTTTTCCTATTGAATACATAAATATGGGAACAAAAGCGTATTTTATAAGTTTATCATTAATTCCCACTTCCTGTATATAACCATTTTCTATATAACCATCATAAAACGAATATTCCATAATAAATCCAATAAAACTATTATAAAGGGGAGCAGCACTTATAATCACGCCTACAATAATAATCAAATATAAAATTTTAGGAGTTCGGATATTCTTCAAGAAGAAAAACAATAATAAAAATAAAGACAGTAATAAAGCAGACTTATGAATAAGTACTGAAGCAAGCATCAAGAGACTCATGACAATATAATTACGATTTAACATTTTCAACACGGATAATGTAAAAAAATACATAGCAAAATATTGTCGTATACCATTCATTTGATTATTAAATATTGTTGAAAAACAAATATATACAACAAATAAAACCCAAATATTCTTATTGGAAACAATCAATTGTGATATATAAAAATACAGTATAGCCTCAATAAAGACAATCACTAGAAGTATTCCTTGTCCGTATATTCCAATATTATGACAAGACTGAATTAAAAAAACGAATAACAATTCGCCATTATCAATATATCTGGACAAGCCTTCTCTACCTACAAATAATTTCATATAAGAGAAATAGTCTGTACCTACATTATATTGTCCACCTATAATTATTACCCAAAGCAATATAATAGGTGTCAAGAGGAGATAATACTCGTGTAATTTTGTAGAATATTTTCCTAAGAAATAAAAGTAAGCCTGAGAATAGAACAAAAAAAACAGATAAACCACTTAGGATAACTTTAAAGAATACAAGTGTCTGCCTCTATTATAAATCGAATCAAAAAAAATCTCTTCCCCATTAAATGTCCACTTAGGATGTAAATCACATCTCATCTCCCGGCTATACAATAGCGAATGATGAAAAGTGCCCAAACATAAGTTCTTATTCGTTAAAAAATTATACAACAATAAATATTGAGTACATGAACTATCAGGATACGAATCTGTTACTAACAGCCCATTCTTTACGGTAGGATGTCCATCACCGAATGACTGAAGTTCTGTGTTTTGTACAGGAGTAATTTTAACGGGATATAAGTCTATCACGTAATACAGATCCCCGATACCAAAACGTCTCATATAGACAATGATCCGTTTATTATCGATCCAACTATAATGACTTACCATATCGTTATCACTTAAAAGAGTTATTTTCTGTGATTCGAATTCATAAAGAAAAAATCGGTCTATTTTTTTACCGTTAATAAAAAAACGATGAAGAAAAATAAATCTTTCTCCATCTGGAGAAAACATTATATGATTTACCTTATGTGAAGTAACTTCTTCAATATCATAACGAATTGGAAAAGTTTGTAACAATCTCTCTATAGACAATAGCAAGGTACAGGAATTACGCTCTAAATCTATTATATAAACGCCATCATCACTTATATCTTCCAACTCCTCCTTACTCATTGCGACATTAAAATACCCATAATCCGGACGTAAAATAGCCAAACGATTAAAATTCAAAGATAAAGCCTTATTATTACAGACATCATAAACAGGATAATCTACAAGAGTGCTTATATTCGTTTGCACATCATACAATTCTGAATAATATCTTTTTTTAACAAAATCATAATTATTAAATATAAATCTATACTTTTCTATCCATTGGACCTTAGAACCTTGTTGCCAATTATATGCATATATCAAAAAACGCTTCACTATTACATTATTAATACAATCAAAAACAATTAGATTTATCGGTCGATTAGGGTCTGGTTTCTTTTTTGTGGGATGAGAGGTTGAGTAATAAAGAATATATTCACCTGTTTCATTTTTAGGAGATTTATCATAATATCCAAAAAATGTTTCATTTTTCCCATCCTCATATCTTACCAGTTCATACTTACTATCCACATACTTAAAACTAATATGAGGCAAGTATTTAATAAACGATAGTATCAGATTTATAAAGTGCATCAAACAAGGATACTTTTTGATCTCAGACTTCAACCATTTTACAATCACCATTGGAATAATATTTTTTAGAATAGACAAAAGCAAATATAGTTATTAAAGACACTAAAATAAAATTAGATATTAATGCAATAACAGCAGCAGCTTGAGCACCATAAAGAGGAAGATAAATATAATTTAAAACAATATTTATGACCAATGGAGTAAGATATATCAGAACTCTTTTTTTATACCACGCTCCACTTTCTAATATCTGAGAACCCCATACGGCAAATAAACGCATTGGCAGATACCACACCAAAAGATTCAATAACAAAACAGAATTACTATAGGCTCTTCCATATAACAATTCTATAATAGAATCAGAAAGAAATGTTACCAATAAAGCACACAAGATTACAAAGATGGTAAGATAAGTAATATACTTCAATAGCTTCATCCGGAAACTTCTCAGATGTATTTTCTGAACTGAATTAGGAAATAGTGACGTAGACAACGATTGAATAAAAACAATACCGATCTGAACCATTTGCCAAGCAACACTATAATATCCTACTTCGGTAGAGCCACAAATTACATTCAGCATCTGAATATCAATTTTCAAGGAATATATATATATGATAGACACAATTCCGAAATAAAAAGATATATAAAATATTTTTCTAATGTACGGTATATCGATTATAAATTGATACCGATATCCATAACGCCTCTTCAGCCATTTCATTTTAAATAATATAGAACATAAAAAGCCTAACAAAGTAGATACGACCAAATTAGTTAGTTGTAAGCCAAATAGAACATTTAGTAAAATAAAACTTCCTATGTAAACTACAATTTTCACTAACTCGCCAAGTGCAACAAACTTTAATTCTTGCTTAACCCAAAAAAAAGAATAGCAATGATCTTCCAATGGCTGCAATAATACCATTATTGCAAGAATCATTATCAAATGAAAATTAACCGTATCCCAATATAAAAAATAACAAATGGTAATGCAAAAGACAAAAGAAATAATACTAAAAACAAATCTGGCAGGAAGAATTTTATTAAAAAGCCCTATTTGATTATCCGAATTTCGTGAAGCCTCCCTTACAATTGCCATTTGAAGACCAAATGTAGCAAAAATCAAAAAAAGCCCTAAATATTCTGTAGAAGAAGAAATATACCCATAACCATTCGGACCTAATATCCGTGCAACATAGATATAAAATAAAAAAAGTACGATTTTAGTTATCAAACTCGAAGAGACAAGATATACGATGTTACTGAATACTTTATTTTTTATCATATCGACTAACCTTTTAAAGAAGGAATTATAACCTCTCTCACTATGTTCTTCCACGAATATTGTTCCATAGACTGAGTAATATCAGTAAATACAAACCTACTTCTTTCTTTATATAATTTCTCCAGCGCAAGAAAAAAGGCATCTGGGCTATCATTACACAATACTCCATTCTTAGAACATATAAGTTGTTTATTGGCATCTGTATTCGTAGCCAGGCAAATAAGTCCAGATAATGCATATTCAAAAACTTTTGTCGGAGGCTGGTTATTATAATATTTCACCATAGGTACATATGCGATTCCAATATTGGCTTTATCAAAATAAGGAGAAAATTCCGTATATGTTTTACGACCTACATAGTCAACATAATCATTCAAATGACACGTATTAATAGCATTCTTTATCTTGCGGATTTCATCCTCATCCCCATATCCGATTATAGTATAAGTTATCCTTAGACGTGAAGCGTACTTGTCGCAAAACATTTTTAATCCATAAATTGTGTCGTAAATACGTCTAAAATTAAAAGTACCAACATAGAGTAGATTGAAATCATTCTCGTAACTCTTTGACTGGACTGAGTACACATCTGCGCCTAATGGTAAATAGACAACTTTTTTCATATTTAAATGAAGTATCCGAGCCAACTCTAAAGACAAAATATAAATACGACTAAAAAAATAGCTTTCAAATGTCAGTAAAGCATTTAATAAAATAGATTTTACTCTCGACTTATTTACAGCACCAGTTCTGATATCTAAAAAGACTCTTTTCTTTCTTCTCAGACTCAGAAGAAGTACTGAAATAAATGGAATATATTTTAAAATAACAATAGTATTGATATCCAAAGTATTCAAATACCTATTTGACTTTCTTATATATGAAATAGTATTCGAAAACACAGATTTTTCATTTATTGCCAGATATTTAATTGTAACGTCTGGTATTTCCTCTATTCTTGGTAACCCTTTATCAACAGAAAGAACTGTTACACCAAAACCATACTCTGATAAATATTTGGCATATTGATAATATCCTGCTGCATATCCAAATTGATCAGGAATTACAAAACAAACTTTAGGTCTCACCCCCCTATTCATAATCTACTTGCTACTATTTTAGGATCCAGTACTCCTTTCACATCATATATAACACAAGAAGAATTTAAAAAAAGATTTATATCAAGATCTTTAAAATCTTCATGTGCTACAGCTAAAATAACAGCATCAAATTTACTACTCAATAATTCATTGGTAATTTTAATGCCATATTCTTTCTCTACAATCGTCGGATTCGCCCAAGGATCATATACAAATATATTCACTCCATACTCCTTTAATGTACGATAAATATCAATTACTTTCGTATTTCTTACATCCGGACAATTTTCTTTAAACGTGAAACCAAGAATCAATATATTAGAATTCAAAACTTGAATTCCTTTTTTTAACATGAGCTTCACTACTTGATTAGCAACATACTCACCCATTCCATCGTTCACTCGGCGACCAGCAAGAATTATTTCCGGATTATACCCATATCGCTGGGCACATTGGGCTAAATAGTAAGGGTCTACTCCAATACAATGTCCACCCACCAACCCCGGTTTGAATGGTAAAAAGTTCCATTTTGTAGAAGCCGCCTCCAATACATCCTGTGTATCTATTCCCATTCTTGTGAATATTTTAGACAATTCGTTTACAAATGCGATATTAATATCACGTTGTGAATTTTCAATTACTTTTGCAGCTTCTGCAACCCTTATAGTAGGTGCTGAATGTGTTCCGGCTGTGATAACCGATGCATATACATCATCAACTATACGAGCTATCTCAGGAGTAGATCCCGATGTTACTTTTTTGATTTTTTCTACAGTGTGCAATTTATCTCCCGGATTAATACGTTCCGGTGAATAACCTGCAAAGAAATCAACATTATATTTTAACCCGGAAACTTTTTCAACAACCGGAATACACTCATCCTCTGTAACTCCCGGATAGACAGTAGACTCATAAACTACAATATCACCTTCAGTAATAACCTTACCTACAGATTCACTCGCTTTATACAGAGGTATCAGATCTGGATTGTTATTTTCGTCAACAGGGGTAGGTACCGCAACTACATAAAAATTACAATCTCTTATATCTTCTATATTAAATGTACATACAAAGCCATTTTTTATTGCAGATTGAAGTAGTTCATCAGTAACTTCTAAAGTCGTATCATGTCCATCCATTAAAGCAGTAACACGTGCTTGATTCATATCGAAACCGATAGTTTTATATTTTGTTGAAAACAAACGAGCCAAAGGAAGTCCGACATAACCCAATCCGATTACGGCAATTTTTATTGTATCCATAAATATTTTATGATTTAATGATTATAAAATCAGATATTCTCCCAATACCATTTTACAGCTTCTTTTAAGCCGTCTTTCATGCAATATTGCGGATCATAATTTAAAAGAGTTTTAGCTTTATCGATAGATGCCAAAGAATGAGGAATATCCCCTTGCCGATTAGGACCATGTACTATTTTTACATGGCTTATTTCCGGATCAAATTCACTCAAATATATTTTCAGATAATTAACCAATTGATTCAATGTAGTACGTTCTCCGAATGCCGTATTATATATCTGATTAACTGCTTCCGGATTAGTAGTTGTCAATGCCAACATATTCATCTGTAATACATTATCAATATATGTAAAGTCGCGACTATATTCTCCATCTCCATTCACAACGGGACTTTCATATTTCATAAACTTTTTTACAAACAATGGAATAACAGCTGCATACGCTCCAAACGGATCTTGTCGTCTGCCAAAAACATTGAAATATCTCAATCCTATGTATTCAAAATTATAGGTACGTGCAAAAATATCTGCATAGAGTTCGTCCACATATTTAGTAATTGCATAAGGAGAAAGAGGGTTTCCAATAATACTTTCTACTTTAGGAAGTGATTGGCTGTCACCATAAGTAGACGAACTTGCAGCAAAAACAAAACGTTTTACTTTAGCATCACGTGCAGCTATAATCATATTGAGAAAGCCACCAATATTGATTTCATTAGTGGTAATGGGGTCTTTAATACTACGTGGGACAGAGCCTAAAGCTGCCTCATGTAATACGTATTCCATTCCTTCCACAGCTTTTTGACAATCTTCTAATTTACGTATATCGCCTATTATTAATTGGAAAGAGTCAGGATATTTTTTTATTAAAGACAATAAGTTTTCAATCTTCCCAGTGATAAAATTATCAAGACATCTTACCTGATGTCCTTCTTTTAGTAAATACTCACAAAGGTTAGAACCTATAAAACCAGCTCCACCTGTCACTAATACTTTCATATTTATAATGTAATTATTGTAAGCGTCCAAAACATGGAATACACCTATCAGGTGAGTGCCAGTAGGCACTCGTCACTTGTTCTGAACGGTAAATTTTAAGTTGTTTCACTAATTTATTAGACTGATCATCATGGGAAGAAAGCAGGTTATCATAATCCGTTCACCCCTTTCGGATCTCCGTCATGTACTTGTAGAAAAAAGATCAGAAACTGATTCCCATCTGCTTACACGTCTCAATAAAGGTATTATAAACCGCCGAACGCAAAGCAGCCTCTGTACTAAGAAGGACAGACTGTTTTTTCTTTGTAACGGTCAAAGACTATATCGCCCGTTCGGCTGCCAGATTATCTATTGTATAATCTCCATCCTTTCGGTAAACAAAGAATTGACTCCAAAACTTATGAAGATAATTCAAGACGGTTTGCATTAAATCACGCATCCTTTCCTCTGGGGTAAGGCAAGAAATATATCAAGACACTATTTGAGGACGCTTACTAATCAGTCTTCTATCTCACTATTCGGATATGGATTTTCCTCCAAACTCTTTAAATGCTCCACAATCTCAAACTCTTCCCTCGTCAATTCCCGATCCTTCCAACCGTCTATTATTGCATGTGCCTCCGCCGCCAGCTCTTCGTCAAAGACCTCGGCGTAACAAGCTACCAACAAACGACATTTCAGCAGAGAGACGGGAAGTGTATCCAAGAGATCCCAACTACGATTGAGGACCGACTGGATTTTATCTTCCTTATCACCGTGATTATAAATGGTAGCATTATAGCCGGTCAACAAAGCGATACAAAGAGAAGCTTCCTCTTCGAGGGTACGTCCATGTGAACCGAAAAGATGCTCACAACGATGATACACATCCGTATTCAACTGACGGAAACGGTCGGAATAGATGGGTTCGCCATCCAGACCTAAATGGAGAAGTTCGTGCGAAACGGCGCACAAAGAATCGATTTCTGATTGCAAAGACAACATGGTGATTTATTTACGTATTGGAATATGCACCACAGAGGGCACAGAGTTCACAGAGTTTTTAATTCTTTATTAATTCGATTAAAGAGGGATGAATGAAGGCCGTGGCAACTGCCATACCCCCCTGGATGGAAACCACCACACGGCGGTCACCTTTGATACGGACAAACTCACCCTCAACTCCCTCGAAGATGCCACCGGTGACACGGACACGGTCTCCCCTTTTCATGGAAACGACTGAAGGATCCAGATAAACAACCTGTTCATCGTAATTACCGGCAACGGCGATAAAACTACGCATTTGGACTTCAGGAATGGTAATAGGCTGACGGGTCTCACGGTCCATGATATAACGAATAGGAAGAGAAGCCCCGACAGTGGATTTCATTTCGTCAACCTCACTGCGAGTGGCATAAACAAAAACCAAGTTGTGAACAACAGGAACCAATTTACGGATCTTACGCTCACCACGGAATACGTATTCATAGCGCATGGGAAGAAAATTCCTCACTCCGCGGGAGTCCAGGTATTCCTTAAAGGCAAGCTCACGGCTATAGGTGATACGAAGGGCGTACCAGGATTTATTAATGCTATTGTTCACAAAAGGATATAATTGGGGGACACCGGGGTAGTGAAACACCTTCCGGTCAAGTTTGCTAATTCTGTTGTTTGCCTTGCAGCGTATATCATTTCATCAGGTACTCCCCTATCACAGGAGAGACAGTTTGAAAAAGAAGAACAGAAAACAAAGTTTTGAAAAAACAGGGCTTTACTGATCTTACAATCTGTAAACGAGTCTATTATGAAGCGAAAGTGTTTCAAAAGACGATCGTCTTTTGAAACACACTTTTTTAAAGATCCAGACAATTAAAATACATATAAAAGCAGACAGATATTAAAGCGTTTTTTGTTAGTTTATAGACATTTGATTATCAAACAATTAAGTAGATCAAGCCATGAAGGAAAACATTTTTTTTATTAAACATTTTGCAGTTATGAAAATACCCTCTATCTTTGCGTTCAATTAAACGATCGTTTATTGAAACACTCACTTTTTTAAGAATTATTTCATTTAATGTCAGACAATTAAGAAGAGAAAAGGTTTCATTTTCCCTTTTATTTCCCCTTTAATTCCACATTCATTTGCTCACTGAAAGATTACTCTCTACCTTTGCAACATATTAACAACATTTAGTTATTGATTAAATAAAAAAATCATGAACAAAGAAAATGAATTATTACAGACAGTGAACAAAAGTGTAAAAAAACGATAACACTAAAGCACAACCTCCTATCACAGAAGCCATTAAAGAAACAAGAGGCAGAAAAGCAGGAACGCAGATACCGGGAATTATCTCCAACAATGAAGGAGTTATAAAAGCGCTGATAGAATCCTACATATTGGACGCAAAAGAACAAAATATCAAGACGTGCAAAGATTCATTGGCACGCTACATAGAGGAAAAAAAACTTTTTGGAAAAATAAGAAATGGAGTATTCAAACCATTAGTTTTCAGCACAATCAGAACTTACGTCAACGAGATCTGGAATAAGATGGAAAGAAAGAAAAAGAACCAAGAAGGAAAGCGCTAAAATACGTACAATGAATTTTATCAAACCGGAATACATTCGATCTGACCTATCTTTGGGGCGATAATTTATCTATTAACCTTTTAAATCATATACGTATGAAACAGAAGAAAAGACCGGCATCACAAACTGAAGCCATGAAACTGAGATGGAAAAAACGGATTGTCTTTGAAAAAGGATATACTGAACAGTGTGCGGAATGGATGGCGGAACGCCTGGAAGCGTTAACCGACCACCTGCAATACGGGCACGCAGCCATCGCTTATCAGAAGCAGAACGGAGACTTCAGGTTGGTAAAAGCGACACTGATCTACTATGAAACGGAATTCCACAAAAAGTATGATCCCACACAAATAGAAGGCGCAGTAGTCTACTGGAATGTGGATGAACAGCGATGGACGACATTCCAGATGGAGAACTTCATGGAGTGGAGACCGATCGTATAGGGCGCCACCACAGATTACACGGATTTTCACCGATGAATTATTTTTATTTTGAGAAATCAAGTGAAGACATCTTTGGGAATCCGGGGTAATTTATGGTGAATGTATTATTGAAAGTACAAACGACTAATCTAAAAAACAATGGCAATAGCATATGACGGGATCAACTATTTCCCGGTGGGCGTAAACTTCATGGAAGAGAACGCAATGGAAGTGATAGAAGCTAAATATGGAATAAAGGGTTCGGCAATCGTACTGAAACTGCTGTGCAAAATATACAAAGAGGGATACTTCATCCGTTGGGATGAAGAGCAGTGTCTGATTTTTGCCAACAAGGCGGGAAGAGAGGTGCAGGCCGCTGAGGTACAGGGGATCATTGAGATCCTCTTCATCAAAGGAATATTGGACAGAAACAGTTATCTGGCAAACGGAATACTGACTTCGGCAAACATACAGAAGATATGGATGGAGGCAACAAAGTGAAGAAAAAGGGATCTGAAAGCATTGCCCTATCTGCTGGTGAACGACTTGACTCAGCAGGAAACAGAAGCGCCGGAAGGTGAAAATGTAACCATTAGCCCGGGAAATGTAGTACATGATGTAACCGTTAACGCAAAAAATGCATGCAATTCCGGACAAAGTAAAGTAAAAGAAAAGAAAGCAGAGGAAAATAAAGAATTACCCCCCTCAGCTCCCCCCAAGGGGAAGGAAAAAGAATGGGAGGAGGTTTCTGCTCCTCTCCCGATACCCGGATACGCCTTCAACACAATGACACACAATTATCCGGGACTGACGGATACACTCAAAAGACTGGGGATTACCGAAGTAGGAGAGGTGAATGCCATACTCAGGCTATCGGATTATGGAAGGAAAGGAACACGGGTATGGCAACTGATTGCCAATACTTGCTGGAGTGACATAGGGGTAAAAGGAAGGTATCTGATAGCAGCACTGAATAAGGCAAAAAGAAAATAATCCGGATAGGAAAGTACAGTTTGCAGTTGATAAAAAAGCAAGTATACCGGTTTCCATCCGGAAGGTTCTCTGTCGGGAATGGAAAACGGGACATACATTTAAACAAATGATCGACAGCCACTTCAGAGCACAATATTTCAATCTGCAGAAGCTTTATTTTAACGTTACGTTAAAGTTCGTTTTTCGTCTGCAAATAGCAAATTCTTTAAATGCAAAAGACTTGTTATTTGCAGACAAGAACAAAGCCATCGGAAAATGGCATTAACAATGTTAACGGGCAAAAGGCATAAAATATCCTCTTCCACTGTATACAGTTATATTGTTATTTACCTCTTCCGGCAGATGCAATCCACCAGATGATCATTCATAAATCCGGAGGCCTGCAAGTGAGCATAGCAAATCGTAGTTCCAAAGAATTTAAATCCCCGTTTTTTCATATCCTTGCTCATGGCATCAGATTCGGGAGATGATACCGGAATCTCACTCAATGATTGAAATGTATTGACAATCGGTTTTCTGTCGGGAAAGAATGATAGAGTATAGTCATAAAAACTACCGAACTCCTTTTGTACGGCGAGAAATGACCTTGCATTTGTGATGGTCGATTTGATCTTCAGACGATTTTTCACAATGCCATCAAAGTGCATCAACCGTTCAACATCTTCATCGGTCATTTGTGCCACCGACTCAGCATCGAAATTGCAAAAGGCTTTGCGATACCCCTCACGTTTCTTAAGGATGGTTATCCAACTCAAGCCGGCCTGAGCACTCTCCAACACAAGAAACTCAAACAGCGTCTTGTCATCGGTCACCAATTTTCCCCACTCTTGATCATGGTACTTCACATACAGTTCGTCACTTCCGCACCAACCGCAACGTCCGTTTATTATATCTTGCATAATTATAACACTTAATAGTACGATACAAAGATAGTAGATTCACCATGTCGCACCAAATATCGATAAACAAAACACAAGCAATTATTTTTTTCAGTATATCCCCCACACTTCCGGTTTTTTTCGTACTTTTACAGCTTGTTGGAAAGTTATGCACTTCCGGCATCAGAGAACAGATAAAAAGAAAAAACAATATATAAAATGAATCACAAATGGAATTATCGACCCATCACACAAGAACAGGCAGAGATAAGCCGGGCATTGGCTCAGGAACTAGGCATTAGCCCCGTCCTGGGACGACTTTTGGTACAGAGGGGAATTACGAAGGCACAGGATGCCAAAAAATTCTTCCGTCCGCAATTGCCCGATTTGCATGATCCATTCCTAATGAAGGATATGGACATCGCAGTGGAACGCCTGAACATGGCGATGGGAAAGAAAGAGCGCATTCTGATTTATGGAGATTACGATGTGGACGGTACCACGGCTGTGGCACTGGTCTACAAGTTCATTCAACAGTTCTATTCGAACCTTGACTATTACATCCCTGACCGTTATAACGAAGGATACGGAATTTCCAAAAAAGGAGTTGACTACGCCGCTGAAACCGGAGTAGGGCTTATCATCGTACTGGACTGCGGCATAAAAGCCGTAGAAGAGATTGCGTATGCCAAAGAGAAGGGAATTGACTTCATCATCTGCGACCATCATGTACCGGACGACGTATTGCCCCCTGCCGTTGCCATCCTGAATGCCAAACGACTGGATAATACATACCCATACACTCATCTTTCGGGATGTGGCGTAGGCTTCAAATTCATGCAGGCTTTTGCCATCAGTAACGGCATTGAGTTTCATCACCTGATTCCGTTGCTCGACCTGACTGCCGTAAGCATTGCATCGGATATTGTACCGATCATGGGCGAAAACCGTATCCTGGCCTATCATGGGTTGAAACAGCTGAACGGCAATCCGAGTGTAGGACTGAAAGCGATTATCGATGTATGCGGATTATCGGAAAAAGAAATTACGGTGAGCGACATTGTATTCAAAATAGGTCCCCGCATCAATGCTTCCGGACGTATACAGAACGGAAAAGAAGCGGTAGACCTGTTGATTGAGAAAGATTTCTCGGCAGCACTCGAGAAAGCCGGACAAATCAACCAATACAACGAAACCCGGAAGGATCTGGATAAGAGCATGACGGAAGAAGCCAATAAAATCGTAGCCGAACTGGAAGGCTTGGCAGACCGTCGTTCGATAGTGCTTTACAATGAAGACTGGCACAAAGGAGTGATCGGAATCGTTGCCTCACGATTAACGGAGATTTACTATCGTCCGGCAGTCGTACTGACCCGGACGGATGATATGGCAACCGGTTCGGCACGTTCCGTATCCGGTTTCGATGTTTACAAAGCTATCGAACATTGCCGTGACTTGCTCGAAAACTTCGGAGGGCATACCTATGCTGCCGGGCTATCGATGAAAGTGGAAAACGTACAGGCATTCACCGAGAGATTCGAAAGTTTCGTGTCGGAACATATACTGCCGGAACAGACCAGCGCAGTGATCGATATCGATGCCGAAATAGATTTTAAAGATATCACGCCGAAGTTCTTCAATGAATTGAAACGATTCAACCCGTTCGGTCCCGACAACCAGAAACCGGTG
Source organism: Bacteroides sp. 3_2_5 (assembly GCF_000159855.2). Taxonomy (NCBI): domain Bacteria; kingdom Pseudomonadati; phylum Bacteroidota; class Bacteroidia; order Bacteroidales; family Bacteroidaceae; genus Bacteroides; species Bacteroides sp. 3_2_5. The sequence continues at coordinate 571,839 of NZ_JH636043.1, forward strand.
TTCTGCACACATCACGTGTACGATTATGGAACAAGCAAGGTGGTCGGTCGCGATCAGGAACACATCAAACTGGAACTGGTAGACAACAAATCGAACAATGTGATGAACGGCATCGCCTTCGGACAAAGTTCACACGTGAGATATATCAAAACCAAGCGATCATTTGACATCTGCTATACCATTGAAGAGAACACCCACAAACGGGGGGAAGTGCAGTTGCAGATTGAAGATATCAAACCGATAGAGTGACTTACCAAGAGATTTTAAAGCAATACTGGGGTTATGATTCCTTCCGCGACCTGCAGGAGGACATCATAACCAGCATTGGCAATGGAAAAGACACACTGGGACTGATGCCCACCGGAGGCGGAAAGTCAATTACGTTTCAGGTTCCGGCCCTTGCCAAAGAGGGATTGTGCATTGTCATCACCCCACTGATTGCTCTAATGAAGGATCAGGTGCAGAACCTGAAAAAGCGCGGAATCAAAGCGATAGCCATCTATTCAGGAATGACACGGCAAGAGATTGTGGTGGCATTGGAGAACTGCATCTTCGGCGACTATAAGTTTCTATACATCTCTCCCGAACGGTTGGATACCGAAATCTTCCGGGCCAAACTCCGGTCCATGAAAATCAGTATGATTACGGTAGACGAAAGCCATTGCATCTCACAATGGGGATATGACTTTCGTCCGGCTTATCTGAAAATAGCGGATATCAGGGATCTCGTACCGGATGCTCCGGTCTTGGCACTGACCGCCACGGCCACTCCCGAAGTAGTGAAGGACATACAGGAGCGCCTCCGTTTCCGGGAAGAAAACGTGTTCCGTATGAGCTTCGAACGAAAGAATCTGGCATACATCGTTCGCCCCACTGATAATAAAAACGGGGAGTTGCTGCACATACTGAACCGGATACAAGGCAGCGCGATTGTATATGTACGAAGCCGGCGAAAAACCAAAGAAACAACCGAGCTGCTGGTAAACGAAGGAATCACGGCCGACTTTTATCATGCGGGACTGGATAACGCAACCAAAGATCTTCGCCAGAAACGATGGCAAAACGGAGAAAGCCGGGTGATGGTAGCTACCAACGCATTCGGTATGGGCATTGACAAACCGGACGTACGTATCGTCATCCACCTGGACCTGCCCGACTCACCGGAAGCCTACTTTCAGGAAGCGGGACGGGCGGGACGAGACGGACAAAAGGCATACGCGGTGATACTCTATGCCAAGTCGGATAAAACAACGCTCAGCAAACGCATTGCAGATACTTTCCCGGATAAAGACTATATAAAAGATGTGTACGAGCATCTGCAATATCATTATCAGATGGCGATGGGCGACGGGCTGGGATGCATGTATGACTTCAGCCTGGAAGAATTCTGCCGCAAGTTCAAATATTTTCCCGTACCTGCAGACAGCGCACTGAAGATATTGACACAGGCAGGATACCTGGAATATACCGATGAGCAGGACAATGCCTCACGGATTATCTTCACGATCCGCCGGGATGAGTTATATAAACTCCGTGAGATGGGAGAAGCCGCAGAGAAACTGATACAAATGATTCTGCGATCTTACACGGGTGTCTTTACAGACTATGCCTACATCAGCGAGCAGACTCTGGCGGTACGTACGGGACTGACCCGGCAACAGATTTACGACTTACTGGTGATGCTGAGCAAGCGCCGTATCGTCGACTACATCCCGCACAAAAAAACACCTTACATTATATATACACGTGAGCGGATAGACCTCCATTATCTGCAAATACCCCGAGCAGTATATGAAGAACGGAAAGAACGCTATGAAACCCGTATCCATGCCATGGTGGAATACGTCACTTCGGAGAATGTCTGCCGTAGCCGGATGCTGCTCCGCTACTTCGGAGAGAAGAACGAACATAACTGCGGGCAATGTGACGTCTGCCTCAGCCACCGCGCCGAACCGGATATATCACAAAGCACCTTCGACGGACTGAGAGAGCAAATATGTGCTCTGCTGAAAGAGCATCCGATGACTCCGGCGGAGATAGCTTCACACATAAATACAGATAAAGAGCAGTTGAGCGAAGTGATACGGTTTATGCTGGACGAGGGCTTACTGAGCTCTGAGAACGGACTGCTTACTGAAAAAACTTCCTGAAAAGCAACAGGGTTATGTGATGAAATTACTACATTTGCAACCAAACTAAAAAAACTTTGATCATGCCGAACTTCTTTAAATCTTTTTTTGCGGGGAAAACAGAAAACCCTGAGGAAGAAAAACAAAAAAACGCCAAAAAGAACTTTGAGATATTTAAATATGACGGCCTACGTGCCCAACGTATGGGACGTCCGGACTATGCCATTAAGTGCTTTAACGAAGCGCTGGCCATTGAAGAAGATTTCGAAACACTGAATTATCTGAGCCAGCTTTACATCCAGACCGGTGAATTCGGGAAAGCACATGAGTTGCTGGAACGTATGATCGCGCTGGAACCAGAATTGACAAGCACGTACCTGACCCTGGCCAATCTCTGCTTCATGCAAGAAGATTATCAGGAGATGGCCGATGCCGCCCAGAAAGCCATCGCACTGGAAGAAGGAAACGCAATGGCACACTACCTGTTGGGCAAAGCCAATCATGGATTGGATAACGGAATAATGACCATCGCCCACCTGACAAAAGCCATTGTGCTGAAAGATGATTTCACGGAAGCCCGACTGCTCCGTGCCGAAGCACTGTATAAGATGCAGCAATTTGCAGAGGCTATGGAAGATATTGAAGCCATACTTGCACAGAATCCGGACGAAGAAGCTGCCCTCCTGCTACGTGGCAAAATAAAAGAAGCCACCGGAAAGGAAGAAGAAGCAGAGACGGACTATCTCCATGTGACAGAGATAAACCCCTTCAACGAACAAGCTTACCTATATCTGGGACAACTATTTATCACACAGAAGAAATTGACAGCTGCTATTGAGTTGTTTGACGAAGCTATCGAGCTGAACCCGAACTTTGGAGCCGCCTATCATGAACGGGGACGTGCCAAACTATTAAACGGGGACAAAGACGGTTCGATTGAAGATATGAAGAAATCGCTGGAGTTGAACCCGAAAGAGGGAGAGAACCTGAACGGACAGTTCAATAATCAGCAAGCAGAAACACCCCCAAACGTATTGGGACTGTAAACTAACCGTTCTGATACAGTCATTTCCCGGACCGGAACCTTACTCCCTGTCCGGGAAATGATTTGTATCATTCCATATTATCCGTGTGCGGACGAAGAAAGCACAACTGCATGCCCAAAGCCAACAATACAATACCTCCCAGAATAGCAAATCCCAATCCCAGGTTGCCACCGTCCGTCCATTTTCCAAACAAGCTTGTTACAACTGCTCCGGCAAAAACTCCGGTCATATTCATTATACCATAGGCCGTTGCCCGATATTTGGCCGAAACAAACTGGCACAAAATAGGCATATTATTGGCATCGAACATACCGAAACCGACCCCAAACAGAAATCCTGCACCTACTATACTGATGAAACCATTGCCTAAGCCCAATAAAAGAAGCGCAGGTATGGTCAACCCTAACCCGATTGCGCCTGTATAGATACGTCCGCGTATGTCTTTGCATACCCAACGGTCTGACAATAACCCTCCCAGAATAACTCCGATAAAAGAAGAGACAGCAATCGTTATAGTGGATATAGGCCCTGCCTCAGCCATAGGGATATCGAGATTCTCAGCGTACAGGGTAGGCAACCAATTCTTCGTAGCCCATCCGGGAAGACTGGGAGCTGCAAAATAGAACAGAATAATCCAAAAAGCAATATTACCGAATAAAAGAGTCACTCCTTTAAACAACGGAATCTTTTTTGATTTATCTGTATGCATGGCCCGAATGACCCTGGCATGTTCTTCATTCTCACGAAGGAATATAATCAAGACCAATGCATAGACAATGCCTACAATACCGAACCAATGGAATGTAGTATGCCACGAATAGGCCGCAGCTACCGTAGCACCAAACCCGCCAATAGCCTGACCGGCATACAATCCCGTCATATGGATACCGACTGCCAGCGAACGTGATTTCTCCTGATGCCAATCGGCTATCAAGGAGAGGCCCGCAGGAATGTATAATGCCTCACTGACTCCCATCAATGCGCGCAACCAGTAGATTTGATTAAATGTATCGGCATACCCCATGCCATAAGTGACTGCCGACCAGACAAAAAGACTCCCGACAATCAACCATTTACGACTGACGCGATCGGCAATAATTCCTGCCATCGGACTCATAAGACCGTAAATCCAAAGGAAGACTGCCATTAGCCGCCCAAAATTGGTAGCCGACTGCAATTCTATAATATCTATCTGCATCGCATCTTTCATGGTTGACAGCATCTGACGATCCATATAATTTAATAATGCCACAAACCATAAAAGTCCGACAACGATCCAAGGATATATTTTTCTATTTTTCATACCAACTATCTCTCTTTATATGATTTACCTTTACCTATGAGCTCTTTCAACTGTATTTGTTGGAAAACCATCTGTGCCTAGCTACTTTCATAAAAAACACCAATCGTAGAATCATTGACCGAAGTTATGCAGGAATAGCCAAAACTTCCCAACTCATCCAACATGATTTTCCGGCCGGAATCCCAGGTATTTCCATCATCCAGGCTGCACTTTAGCGTCATGTGGTCTCTACTGTCATAAGACTCCGGATTGCAGAATAGAAGAAGAGTCTTTTGCCTGCCGTTTTCCTGATAAGTATGTCGATGAATACTTGCCATACAAGTAGGCTCTATCAATGCTTTTCGGGAAGTGGAATGTTCCGTCCATGTGCTTCCCAGATCGGAGGTGACACAAATACGGCGTCCATTGACCTTTTTATTACCGTGATTACGGTTATCACGCATATTCAACATGACACTGCCATCCTGTAATTCGACTGCCATGCACTCCGTAGTGTTGTGATAAGCCGGCTTAGAGGCTATCCATGTTTTTCCCCCATCCTTGCTATACGTAATATTAGAGAATGGTATTCCATCTTTATCACGGCCTTGTGTGGGAAATATTAATGTACCGTCTTTCAAAGTAATGCCATGCCCCGGTGCCGGAGCATACAGCCACCATTCCGGTTTCTTGGTTTGTGCTGTTATATTTACAGGGTCACTCCAAGTCACTCCGTCATCCACGCTTTTAGTAATCAAGAACTGACAGGTCTCTTTAACCCCGAGCCCGGGCTGAGAACCTTTCGCATGCCATTGGTGTATCCAACGGGTACTGTCCTGCGTCATTCCTTCCACCCATTTACCCGATCGGGGATCTAAGACTCCATACATCCAGAGTCCCGCCACATAAATAGTACCGTTCTTTTCATCGGTCAGGATACAAGCATCACTGATTCCATTATATTTCTCTGGCAATCCACCCCACTTTTTGCGGTCGAGCACTATCTGCATCGGCTGCCAGCTCATTCCACCATCCATGCTTCGCATCATCGCAATATCGATATCACCTTGCAAGTCACGCGAACTATCGTAACGGGCATCAAATATGGCCATCAAAGTTCCTTTCAGGGAAGTAGTAATGCCGGGAATACGCGAAGTATGAACTCCGTCTTCCCCTCTTTGCCGTACAGCGACTCCGGTACGGAGTGCGACAATCGGACGAACGGAAGTTACAGAAGCCTTACCACAAGTCGTCGTCACATGATCACAACTGACCGTCACACGATGGGTTAAGTCAACTTTATCTTTCAATTTAACAGTTACCCACAGTATGGTAGTATCTGATTTCAATTCCAACGGAGTGTCTAAAACCGTTTTTAAAGCGGGAGCAACTGAGTCGACACACTTTTCCCAGTCAGAAAGCCCCCTCTTTCCGGCAACTCTATATAAACTCAAATGAGTTAAATCGGTCAACAAAGTAGTACCTTTCAGGGATAATCCGATCTCCTTTACAAAACATGGTCCCGGACAGCTCTTTATCAACTTTAATTGCAAAACCGGATTAATCTCCTTTTTTGTCAAGACCGGTACTATGGGCTGTCGAACAATAACTTTCACCCGCTCGGCACGTAACGGAGTACTGAGTAAAAAACAACTCAATAAAAACAATATCGAAATATAACGCATATTGGTAAAATTGGGGATAAAAGTTAATATAGCATTTTATCAGTTTCTTCAAGTTTGAAGCGTACGCCGACAATGGAGTGTTGTTCAGGGCCCGGCCGCATTTTAACATAAGTGATGGCGACAATACTCCCATCCGGAAGGATTTCGAGACCGGGATATCCACAATCCGAACCGGCATAACTATGTAAAAGCTTTATTTTATATTGTCCGGAAGTTCCCTCAAGCAAATCTTTATAATTACCGACCCAGGCTACAAAATGCCCTTTCGTCGGACTGTTGGGAGCCATATCCCGAAAGACGGCAATCATACGACCGTCAGGAGTAAACTTTATTACATGCCTGTCTCCGGTCAGGCCCCAGGGAGTTTCTTGCAAAGGAGACCAGGTGGTTCCCTCATCATCAGAAAACATCATCAGAGAATTGCCTACCCGGTTATTTTCACGCGCTACACAGACAAGCCGTTTGCCATCGGGAGCGCGGAAGACACAGGGTTCACAGGGTGAACGCCCCTCCATCTCGCCTACTTTCACCGACTCGCTCCAGGTCAGTCCTCCGTCATGTGAGACAGATTGCCACAAAGTCAACGGAGGACGGTCCCGATCATTCAGTCCACGGTGATACAACCCGAGATAATCGCCATTCTTCAATTTTACAATGCTTGAAAACGCCATCACACAAGGTTTATTCAAACTACGGACCGGACTCCAGCTCTTCCCTCCGTCTTCACTATAAGTCATAGGCATGTCCGGCCAGGCACTAAACACAAAGACACGTTCTTTCCCCTGCTTATCCGTCAGTTTATAAATACTGGGACAATTGCTCATCGTCTGCCAGTCAGCAGGGGTTTTACCATTTTTCCAAGTCAGCCCGGCATCCTTACTTTCGGCTATGAAAGACGCTTTACCTCCATGCCCGTAAGACCAGGTACAAAGAATAGTCTTATGATCATCCATCATTACAGTAGTAGGATGTCCGTTATATAAATCCGGCCTGCCCGGAGCTATTGTCACCTGCCGTTCACGCTGCCCCGATATGTCGATCCAAGGCAGATTGGGGTGGACATTTTGTCCGATTGAAGGAACAGCACAAAACAATAGAAACAGTTTCAAGATTGTGTTCTTCATAAACTTATGCTTTAAATTATTATACTTCCGTATCAAAAGAACTGTGTAAAAGTATATAACAGCTACTCCACACAGTTCCTTCTTTTTATATTCTATCTCTCTACATTACTTTCGTACCCATCTGTCTGCACCAGTTTGTCATTTAAGACCATATCATTATAATTGATTGGGAAATACAACGGATAACCGGGTTTGTCATTCAAATTGGGCACCTCCTTATAAATGTCAATGGTCCCGCCACAATGGAAACGCACCAAATCAAACCATCGTTTTTGCTCTATAAAAAGCTCTCTTAAACGTTCGTCACAGATTTCTTTCTCTACAGCAATCTTATCTTTCGGGCCATCATAGGGCTCCAGGCCCGCCCGGTCACGAACCTCATTCAGATCGACAAGAGACTCAGATATCTTATTGAGTGCAGCATTGGCCTCAGCACGCAACAGAAGAAGATCTCCCCAACGATAAGCTATCAAGTCATCGTCAAAATAACGATCGTCGGAATAGGCCTTCCCCCTGAATTTGTTTGTCTGGGTTAAAATCAGGTTACCATCTTTATCCACCAAATCAATCATGGCAACTTTATAGCGCCTATCGCCCGGATACTTAAGATACAACTCTCTGGCCTTGTCACTTGGGGCATAGACATGGCGGCTCTGATTGGGTGAAGTTGCCGCATCGGCCAAGTTGACAGCCATCGATAAATTATCGGTTCTCGATGTAGTGTTGGTTGCAATAGAAAGATTTCCAGTTTCATAGCGTTCAAAATAAAAAGAGAAAATGATCTCATTATTCTTTTTATTATCATTGGCAAATACCTTTGCATAATCCGGTAGCAAAGACACTCCACTCCCGCCTACCTGATCGATTGCCTTGATCGCTTCTTCCAGATCCGCATTTCCACCATTCAGGACCTTTGCTTTCCACATTAAAACATCGGCTTTCAAAGCATAGGCAGCCGGCTTTGAAGCTAAATTCTTATTGATATATCCATCCTCCGGAAATAACAGGACAGACTGTTCTATATCTTCAAGGATCAACTTCATGACGTCTTCTTTGGGAGAACGGGGTTTAAGCTCAACGTTGTCCGAAAGCACAGGATCAGTAATGATGGGAGCATCTCCCCAAATACGCACTATAAGAAAATAAGTATATGCTCTTAGAAAGTGACACTCAGCTTTTATACGATTCTTCTCAGTCTCATTAGTAAACTTCAGACTTTCAATTTTATTGAAAAGAAGATTGGCGTGATGAATGATATTATAAGCCGAACGATAAGAAGGAGCATTGCTCTCAAGCAAAGTATGGGCCCATGCCACACTCGTAGGGCCGATCTCACCGGCTTTAAAAGCATCTCCCCGGTCTTCACCGTAATAAGAAGTATTATTCAGGTCACGCACCTTATTGTAAATGCCCGTAAGATAAGCTTTGGCATCTCCCGGAGTTTTCCAGAACGACTGTGAAGTGATGGTAGAAACCGGATCAACCTCCAACAAGCTACAACTGCAAATCCATGTGCAGCAGAGAATACAGATCAATATTTTTGTTGCTTTCATAGTGAAAATCATTTTAAAAAGTTAGTCTTACACCAAAGTTAAATTGAATCGGGAGAAAGTATTCACCGGTCTCTTGTCCATCGTACTGTTCAGGATTTAATCCGTCAAAGGCTGTAATGTATCCGATATTTGTCACACCGGCATTCAAAGACACCCCTTTCACCTTCATTTTAGAACATATGGAACGCGGCAGTTCATAACCTAACGAAACCTCACGGAAGCACAAATAATCTCCCTTTGAATAATAAGCCGTATTGTCGGCATTTCCATTTGAATTCATTCCGGCATAAGCTATTGTACGCATGTGATTGCGATATCCGTTATCCCAGTCCGAAGCAACATCGTAACGCGGATACTTGGCTGTTGCAGCATCACCCGTCTGCCACCAGATGTTTCCATTCGTAACGTCAGTAGTCGTTATAATGGCATTGCGTGCATTGGCATTGGCACGGCATCTCCATATATTGGCAATGGAATGTCCTAAAGCAAAATCGACAACCAAACGAAGAGAAAAATTCTTGTAAGACAAATTATTAATCAAGGCTCCCTTCTTATCCGGATTGGCCCAGCCAATAAAAGCAATATCCTTATCATCGATAACTCCATTATTGTCAAGGTCGGCCCAGATAGCATCTCCGGCAACCTTTTTCTTATTCATCTTAGAACCGGAGACCTTGGTGTCGACCGGAGCTTTTGCAGCTTCTTCATCTTTATCGTATACCCCCAGATACTTATATCCCCAACGTCCGCCTATCCTCTCGCCTTCGGCCAGGCCGCCGGTCTCAACATAAGTACCCGATTTAGCATCCCATACAAGTCCGCCCTGTACCCGATTTTTGTCTCTCCCATTATAAGGAAGCTTTTTCATATACGTCCTGTTCATACTGAAAGTACCCGTAACATCCCAATTCACGGGGGAAGTTGTTGAAAGAGGATGTGCTGTCAGCGATAACTCAAAACCTTTGTTCTGTACAGTCCCCAAATTGGCCTTTATAGAACTAAAACCTGTCTGTGCCGGAAGAGCTTTGTCATACAAACGATCGGAAGTCAATTTATTATATCCGGTTACCGACAGTTCAAGACGATTATCAAAGAAACCGGCATCAAAACCATAATCCACATTAGAGGTTGTTTCCCATACCAAACTGTTATTGGCAAGTACACTATTCAGTACCCCCGGATTTCCGGCATAAATATATGAAGCATATTCGCCTTGGGTATTAGAATACGACAACTTATTATTTCCGGTCTGTCCCCAACTCGCCCGCAATTTCATCCGGCTGACAACGGTTTTGGGAAACCAGTCTTCATAATGCATATTCCATCCTCCGGATACGGCCGGAAACAATGCGAATTTATGATCTTCGGCAAATTGGGAGGCTCCGTCATAGCGTGCTGAAACCGTCAGCAAATAGCGGCGCTTATAGTCATAATTGACACGGGCAAAGAAACCTACCAGTACTTCTTTATCCAAAGAGGAAGTGGTACGCTGTAAATCGGGCTTGGTAGGCGCCAACGTAGGTACATAATCCGTAGGGGCTTCCGAGCCTGTTCCTTTCAATTTATAAGTATCGTCCTGGGTATAATTCATACCTATCATTGCATTAAGAGTGTGTTTATCACTGAATACTTTATCATAGGTAAACACCGCGTCTGCCATGATTTGCTTATACTGGTCGTGTTTCTCGAGTGTCTTACGACCTTTATTAAACTCGTTATACTTCTCAAAAAAACGATAGATATTTTCCTGCATATAATAGGAGGCTGACGGCTTAAAATGCAATCCCTTCAGAATCTCCCAATCCAATCCTAACTGAATCGTGTTTCGATAAGCTTTGTCCGAAATATCCTGATAATATAATTCGTGCAGTCTATTCCGGGGTGAGCCTCCGGCTTCACCAATACCGGGAGTTCCATCGTCATAATACAGACGGAAGGTCGTAGGATAGCGAGAAGAACGGTCCATTGTGCTTGTGCCCGAGTTCTCCGGATCAGTCGCTTTATTCGAAATTGTGGAATGTTTCAATCCGACGGTTAATTTTAAATTACTGCGAAGATTGTAATTTCCATTGGCAGTAAGGCTGAAACGATCGTATCCCGTACCCAGAACAATACCTTCGGAATTAATATACCCCAAACTCACATAATAATTACCTTTGTCATTTCCGCCGGAAGCACTCAGATCGTAGTTGTGTGTCAATGCAGTCTGAAACAATACATCTTTTTGATAGTGATTGTCTTTAAATATCAACTGTTTTCCCGAATAAGGATCGGTCATCGTTTCATATCCTTGTCTGTTCAGCAAATCATCGACATAAGACTGTCCCATATTGGAAATCAAATCATCTAAATATTCGGTAGTGAAACGAGAATAGCCATATCCTTCCAAGGCTCCATTTTTATAATTGATATTACCTGTTGAATAAGGGTATGCGCCGCCTTCCAGGCGTCCGCTGACATTGGCGTCATTGATTCCACGGGAACCGGCTAAACGGGAAGCATACAGATAGTCGCGTGCACCGGAAAACGGATAATGCTGCCGAATCTGCTCAACTCCCAAACGGTAGGAAGCGGAAATAGTGGCTTTACCATCTTTTGAAGAGCCTTGCTTGGTAGTAATAAGAATGATACCATTGGCGGCCTTAGCACCATAAATTGCAGCGGAAGCGGCATCTTTCAGTACTTCCATAGACTCAATATCTTCCTGATTGAGTCCATTCATGTTGCTACGGACAACCCCATCAATGACAAAAAGAGGAGAGTCGTTAGCCGGATCGGTTGACCCGCCACGGATCAGCACTACCGGCTGTGCACCGGGCTGTCCGGTAGTCTGTCGAATATCCAGTCCAGCAACCTTTCCCTGTAGATTGTTCAAAGGAGATGCAGAGACAGAAGACATTAACTCCGCTTTCTTCACAGATACAACTCCTGAAGTAACGGTTGCCTTAGATTGAGTTCCATAACCGATGGCTACGACCTCGTCAAGTAGAACCGATTCATCTTCCAAAGTAATTTCATAAAATGTATTATTGGTTACTTTCAGATCCTTGGTTTTCATTCCAATAAAGGAGATTTGTAACAAAGATTTATGTGGAACCTTCAATTTAAATTTTCCATCGACATCGGTAGTTGTACCTATTTGTGTGTTCTTTACAATAACTGTAGCACCTATGACCGGTTCTCCGGATGTGTCCTTAACAACACCACTAATCTCAAAATTGCCACTTTGTTGAGCATGAACGGGTGCTAATGTCCCAATAAATGTCAATAAAACAACAATGAGACACTTAATTCGAGTAATTTTTCTCATCTTTGTATGCTTTTAATATAAAATTTAAGGCGTAGGGCGAAGGGGGTATATTCCGTCCAAAGTCTATTTCCCCTTCCCTACTTTTATTTTTTAATTCAAGAAACCTATTTTTTCAAGATCTCTTTTGAGCGAAGAATATTCATCATCGCCAAATGGTGTGACGGGCAGACGACACCGGCCGCAATCAACACCTATTAAATTCATTATTGCTTTTCCTCCACGTACACCTCCTCCGTATTTAATTATTATTTTTACTATTTCAATCGACTTCTGCTGCATCCGGCGAGCAGTACAGATATCACCTTTCTTGAACGCATCAAAAAGATTCTGATATACAGCAGGTAAATAATTGTAGGTACTACCAACACCGGCAACGGCTCCTAAAGCCAATCCGGCAATCAGAATTTCATCGTATCCATGCAGCACCTCGAATTCTCCATTATTGAGTTCCAAGCATTCACCCATCTCCATCAGGTTATTGTGTGTGAATTTTGTTCCAACCAGATTAGGCATCGTTTTCTTTCCCTCTATAAGAAAAGAGGGAACCGAAAGAGATACTCCCGTCATAGACGGCATATTATAATAATAGAAAGGAAGATCGGGAGCACTTTGAGCAATTGGAGTAAAAAAGTCCACCAGATCCTTTACCGAAGAGGGTTTAAAAAAACAGGGAGCCATAGCGGCAAAAGCATCAGCTTCCACCTCTTGTGCATGCCGAGCCAGCTCCATAGCTTCCAATTGGCAGTTACTACCCACATGCGCAATCACCTTGAAGCGTTTCCGGGCAGACTTTATCCACTGAGCAAGAATAGCTTTACGCTCACCCGTAGTCAGTGAATGAGATTCTCCTGTGGTTCCACAAACAAATACACCTGCCATTCCTGATTCAGCCATCAGGTCGGCGTATTTGTCTATAACAGAAAGATTGATATCTCCCCGCGCATCCATAGGAGTAAAAGTGGCGGCAACCATTCCTTCCAAACGTTGATAATGTTTCATTTTATTATTTAATTAGATATTAATAAGAATAAGGAATCTCTGATTGGAAACCCATTTCTCAGTGTCGATAACAAAGGTATAAAATGGCTGCGCAGCTACAATAAATGGTTATTTACCCGGTTACCTGCAATAAAAGAACGGCCATCCTCCAGATATTCCCCAAGGGAATGCTAAAATTCTGTTTGACTTCTTGCAATCCCCCCGATTATTCGTTAACGATTCTACGTTTCATAAAAATCTTGTATACGGCAAAATGTTTCTCAAGCGCCTTTCTATAACCGGCCTCATCATGTTTTTCCAAAAAGCCGAGAAGGTCAGCGTGAGTTACCAATTCTCCCCGCTCTTTTATCTCTATATTAATAGGTTCGAGCAACTCTTTGAATTTGTCTTTCACAAAAACCATCACGGGATGGATGATCTCCTGAAATTCACGGATAGTGGCATTACCGGTTATCTCATAAAGTTTAGCATGAAAAGTAAATTCACTGATAGGGGCATATTCATTGTTCTCAAAAGCGATTCCCAACCGGACAATCTCCTTCAGTTCAACAATATCTTCCGGAGTTATATTCTGGAAAAGATCACTGCAAATTCCCAATTCCAAAGCAATCCTGAAACCTAAAAGATCAAACAGGGAATGCTCACTCAGAATGCGAGGATCGACAACCCGCTTCATGCCTCCAAGGATAGAAGGTTCGGTCAGAATCATTCCCCGCCTGGTACGTGTCTCGATCATCCCTACCATTTTCAATCGGCTGAGGGCCTCCCTCAGCACACTACGTGCCACACCCAAAGCAGCGGCCAGTTCCATCTCATTGGGAATGGCATCTCCTGCCCGCAGATCTTTGGTTCTAAAATAAGTAAGTAGGTTATCTTCGACCTGATCGACCAAAGTTATCGCCTGACCATGTAGTTTTAATGTATCCATAGTATAACAATTCAGTTTAGTTAAAATAAGATTAATCTTATTTGTCTGACAAATAAAAGAAGTTTTTAGGAGAAAAACTAGCATCTTAAGAACTGAAACGTCCCATTTAGCAAACATTAACAAAGACAAGCCTATATACTATATTATAAAGGCCATTTATAGTCATAAAAGCACAAATTGGGAATATAAACACATAAATCACAAAAAAAAGTTTGTTTTTTATTTGCGTTTAAGATAAAAGCATTAATTTTGCCTCAGATTTAAAACAAAAAGAAAATAGATCTGATGAACGTATTCACTTTTACATATTACTTCTTTTTTTACTTTTACTTTAGCCAGAAAGTAGAGCGGGAGTTTGTATGTATCAAGTGACAGGGTGCTTAAGAACTGAAATTAAGAGAAACTAATAATATGAATCCCGCTCCGACATGGACGCGGGATTTTTTTATACCATATACTCAATAGGAATGAAAAGAATAGCAATTCAAGGAACACTGGGCTCGTATCACGATATAGCCGCACACAAGTACTTCGAAGGAGAAGAGATAGAATTAATCTGTTGCGCCAACTTTGAAGATGTGTTTGCTGCCATCCGGAAAGATAGTCAGACCATCGGGATGCTGGCCATTGAAAACACGATTGCAGGAAGCCTGCTGCACAACAACGAATTGTTGCGCCAAAGCGGCACACAAATTATCGGCGAATACAAATTACGCATTTCGCACAGCTTCGTTTGCCTGCCCGAAGAGGACTGGAATGACATTACCGAGGTGAACTCTCACCCGATTGCCCTGATGCAATGCCGGGAGTTCCTGAACCAACACCCACGTATCAAAGTGGTAGAAGCCGAAGATACGGCTTTGAGTGCCGAAATCATCAAACGGGAAAACCTGAAAGGGCACGCCGCCATCTGTTCCCGTGCCGCTGCCGAACGCTACGGAATGAAGGTACTGCAGGAAGGCATCGAAACCAACAAACACAATTTCACCCGTTTTCTGGTAGTGGCAGATCCGTGGCAGGTGGACGAGATACGAAAGCAAAACACCGTTCTCAACAAAGCAAACATCGTTTTCACTCTCCCCCACTCCGAAGGAAGTCTCTCACAGGTTCTGTCTATTCTATCTTTTTATAATATCAACTTAACAAAAATACAATCGCTCCCTATCATCGGACGGGAATGGGAATACCAGTTTTACGTAGATGTAGCTTTCAACGATTACCTGAGATATAAACAATCGATTACAGCAATCACTCCATTGACGAAAGAACTTAAAATATTAGGCGAATATGCAGAAGGAAAATCAAACGTATAAGGTAGCGCCGGCCGACAGACTGGCCGATGTAAGCGAATACTACTTTTCGAAGAAACTGAAAGAAGTGGCACGGATGAACGCAGAAGGTAAAGATGTAATCAGCCTGGGAATCGGAAGCCCGGACATGCCTCCTTCGGAACAGACCATCGAAACGCTATGTAATAATGCCCACGATCCGAACGGACACGGTTATCAACCGTATGTGGGTATACCGGAACTTCGCAAGGGTTTTGCCGACTGGTATAAACGCTGGTATGGAGTGGAACTGAATCCGGCAACAGAAATTCAGCCGCTGATCGGATCAAAAGAAGGCATCTTGCACGTGACACTCGCTTTTGTCAATCCGGGAGAACAGGTACTGGTGCCCAATCCGGGATATCCCACCTACACTTCGTTAAGCAAAATACTGGGTGCCGAGGTGGTGAACTATAACCTGAAAGAGGAAGACGGATGGATGCCGGACTTCGATGAACTGGAAAAGATGGATCTGAGCCGCGTGAAACTGATGTGGACCAACTATCCGAACATGCCTACCGGTGCCAACGCTACTCCGGAACTGTACAAACGCCTGGTGGAGTTTGCCCGCCGCAAGAACATCGTGATTGTGAACGACAATCCGTACAGCTTTATCCTGAACGATAAGCCGATCAGTATCCTGAGTGTGCCGGGTGCCAAAGAATGCTGTATAGAATTCAACTCCATGAGTAAAAGTCACAATATGCCGGGATGGCGTATCGGCATGCTGGCTTCGAACGCAGAGTTTGTACAATGGATTCTGAAAGTAAAAAGCAACATCGACAGCGGAATGTTCCGTGCCATGCAACTGGCAGCTGCCAAAGCACTTGAAGCGGATTCGACCTGGTACGAAGGCAACAATGTAAACTATCGGAACCGTCGTCACCTGGCCGGCGAGATTATGAAAACGCTGGGATGCACGTACGACGAAAAGCAGGTGGGCATGTTTCTCTGGGGAAAAATCCCCGCAAGTTGCGCCGATGTAGAAGAACTGACAGAGAAAGTGCTGCAGGAAGCACGCGTCTTCATCACTCCGGGATTTATTTTCGGAAGCAACGGAGCGAGATACATCCGCATCTCTCTCTGCTGCAAAGACGCCAAGCTGGCAGAAGCGCTGGAACGAATCAAATCAATAATGAAATAACAACTAAACGAATTAGATCGATATGGAACTCGAATCAATCTTATTGCCGGGTGTGGAAGATAAACGCCCGATGGTAATAGCCGGCCCTTGCAGCGCCGAAACAGAAGAGCAAGTAATGTCAACAGCTACCCAACTGGCAGCCAAAGGAGTAAAAATCTTCCGTGCGGGAATCTGGAAACCGCGCACCAAACCGGGAGGTTTCGAAGGTATCGGTGTGGACGGACTGGCCTGGCTGAAAGAGGTGAAAAAAGAAACCGGCATGTACGTATCTACCGAGGTAGCCACCGCCAAACATGTGTACGAATGCCTGAAAGCGGGTATCGACATACTCTGGGTAGGAGCACGTACCACTGCCAATCCTTTTGCTGTACAGGAAATAGCCGATGCACTGAAGGGAGTAGACATTCCCGTATTGGTTAAAAACCCGGTAAACCCGGACCTGGAATTATGGATCGGTGCTTTGGAACGCATCAACAACGCCGGACTGAAACGTCTGGGAGCCATCCACCGCGGATTCAGCAGCTACGACAAGAAGTTATACCGTAACTTGCCTCAATGGCACATTCCTATCGAATTGCGCCGCCGCATACCCGAACTGCCTATCTTCTGCGACCCGAGCCACATCGGCGGAAAGCGCGAACTGGTAGCTCCTCTCTGCCAGCAGGCTATGGACCTGAACTTTGACGGATTGATTGTAGAAAGCCATTGCAACCCGGACTGTGCATGGAGCGACGCTTCACAGCAAGTGACTCCGGACGTACTGGACTATATCCTCAACCTGCTTGTCATCCGTAAAGAAACGCAGACAACGGAGAATCTGAACGTATTGCGCAAGCAGATTGACGAATGTGATGACAACATCATACAGGAATTGGCAAAACGTATGCGCGTAGCACGCGAAATCGGTACTTACAAAAAGGAACACGATATCACAGTGCTTCAGACCGGACGTTATAACGAGATTCTTGAAAAACGCGGTGCTCAGGGCGAACAGTGCGGCATGAGTGCAGAGTTTGTGAAAGTGATCTTCGAAGCCATCCACGAAGAATCGGTTCGTCAACAGATGGAGATTATCAATAAATAGCAAATCATTCATATTATGCGAATTCTAATTTTGGGAGCCGGCAAGATGGGCTCCTTCTTTACTGACATACTAAGTTTCCAGCACGAGACGGCCGTGTTCGACGTCAACCCGCATCAGCTTCGGTTTGTATACAACACCTACCGCTTCACCACTCTGGAGGAGATCAAGGAGTTCGAACCGGAACTGGTGATCAATGCTGCCACAGTGAAATACACGCTGGACGCTTTCCGCAAAATTCTGCCGGTTTTGCCCAAAGACTGTATCCTGAGTGATATTGCTTCGGTAAAAACCGGATTGAAGAAGTTCTACGAAGAAAGCGGATTCCGTTATGTCTCCACTCACCCGATGTTTGGCCCTACTTTTGCCAGCCTGAGCAATCTGAGCAGCGAAAGTGCCATCATCATCAGTGAGAGTGATCATTTGGGGAAAGTATTCTTTAAAGACTTATACAATAGCCTGAACCTGAACATCTTCGAATATACTTTCGACGAGCATGATGAAACAGTGGCTTACTCCCTGTCCATCCCGTTTGTTTCGACATTTGTTTTTGCAGCTGTCATGAAGCACCAGGAAGCTCCGGGAACCACATTCAAAAAGCACATGGCCATTGCCAAAGGGCTGCTGAGCGAAGATGACTACTTATTGCAGGAAATCCTGTTCAATCCGCGCACACCGTCACAAGTGGAGAATATCCGCACAGAGCTGAAACAACTGCTTGAGATCATCACCAACAAAGATGCGGAGGGAATGAAAAAGTACCTGACGAAGATACGAGAGAAAATTAAATGATAATCTTTATCATAAGTATGAGGGGATGTCATCATTCATCACAGACATCCCCTCTCCTTTCTTTTCTAATTCGCGGGATAAGCAAAATGTCAAAATGATAATAAGAAGCGCCCAGTTTTCATTCTTTAGCCCCAAGGGAAAGGCAAGAAGGAAAAAACGGCTCTAATTCATTTTTCCTCCGATCCGATTGATCGCATTTATCGATATAAGAAGCATATTGAGCAGTAAAGGGTTCTTTCTGTATCATATCATCCACCCGGAAGCAACGGGAGTATCTTTCTGGCAGAAAAGAAAGCTCCGTATCAGCCAAGCAACCGGAAAGAAATACGGAGAAAAATCCGTCCTTAAACAGAACAATATATGTAATCATGGAAAACATATAGAGATATTTGAAAAAGAAGTAATCATTTTCGGGAAATGCTTACGTCTTTCGAGGAGAATGCTTACGTCTTTTCCCAAAAACACAAGCTCTTTTTACCCTGAACACAAGCTCTTTCTACCCCAAAGCCCGGCTCTCCGACCCAAAAAGGCTGCCATTTTGCACTTTCTTCCTCCGGTTGGCAAGAAAAAGATCGGGCACCCGTCAGACTAACCCCCTATTTAGTAACTTTTTAATGCGAAACAGCGCGTACAGAGATCATTAAGTAAGCGGCAGATATATCGGCAGGTCCTGTCGAATCCACTGAAAAGTCATTTGATTATCCAAGAAATATCACGTACATTTGCATCCGCAAGGAGATAAAACAATGATAGATCAGGCAACCATAGACCGTATACTCGATGTCGCACAAATCGTAGAAGTGGTTTCGGACTTCGTCACGCTGCGCAAACGCGGTGTGAACTACGTGGGACTTTGCCCTTTCCATAACGAGAAAACTCCCTCGTTCAGCGTGTCTCCCTCCAAGGGACTTTGCAAGTGTTTCAGTTGCGGCAAGGGCGGCAACGCGGTGCACTTCATCATGGAACACGAACAGATGTCCTATCCCGAGGCACTCCGCTACCTGGCCAAGAAGTATAACATAGAAATCAAGGAACGGGAGCTGACCAATGAAGAGAAAGAGGTGCAAAGCAACCGCGAAAGTATGTTCATTGTCAACAACTTCGCCCGCGACTACTTTCAGAATATCCTGAAAAACCATGTAGACGGACGCAGCATCGGACTGGCTTATTTCCGCCAACGGGGTTTCCGTGACGATATTATTGATAAGTTCCAGTTGGGTTTCAGCACCGAGGGGCGCGATGCACTGGCACAGGAGGCATTGCGCAAAGGGTTCAAACAAGAGTTCCTGGTAAAGACCGGACTCTGTTATGAAACGGACGACCATAAGTTGCGCGACCGCTTTTGGGGACGTGTCATGTTTCCCGTTCACACGCTTTCGGGCAAAGTGGTTGCCTTCGGCGGACGTGTGCTCAGCACGGAGAACAAGAAACTTGCCAAGTACGTCAACTCTCCCGAATCGGAAATCTATCATAAAAGCAACGAACTATACGGCATCTACTTTGCCAAGCAGGCCATCGTAAAGCAGGACCGCTGCTTCCTTGTGGAAGGATATACGGACGTTATATCGATGCACCAGTCGGGAGTAGAGAATGTGGTGGCCTCGTCCGGTACTTCTCTTACACCGGGGCAGATCCGGTTGATCCACCGTTTCACCAACAACATCACGGTGCTTTATGACGGTGACATGGCGGGCATCAAAGCTTCTATCCGGGGGATCGACATGCTGCTCGAAGAGGGAATGAATATCAAAGTATGCCTCTTACCCGACGGAGACGACCCGGACTCTTTTGCACGGAAGCACAACGCTACGGAGTTTCAGAACTTCATACAGGAACACGAGACGGACTTTATACGCTTCAAGGCACAACTGCTGATGGAGGATGCCGGCAAGGACCCGATGAAACGTGCCGAGCTGATCAATGACATCGTGCGCAGCATTGCGGTGATTCCCGAAGCCATCGTCCGGGATGTGTACATCAAGGAGTGCGGGCAGTTGTTGCGGATAGAAGATAAGTTACTGGTATCCGAAGTGGCCAAGCGCAGGGAACTTCAGGCCGAGAAGGGGAATAAACCCATAGCCTCCAATAATGCCCCGACGCCGCAACCGGGCGAAATGCCTCCTCCTTTCCCTCCCGAAGAAATGGAGGCAGACACCTACCAATCGTTCATCCCGCAGGAAGGTAAAGAGGGACAAGAGTTTTATAAATACGAGCGCCTGATTATTCAGATGATTGTGCGCTATGGAGAGAAGGTGATGTGTAACTTAACGGATGAAGAAGGCAACGAAGTCCCGGTCACCGTTGTCGAGTATGTCATCAATGACCTGAAGGAGGACGAACTGGCTTTCCATAATCCCCTCCACCGCCGTATCCTCTCGGAGGCCTCCGAACATATCCACGATCAGGAGTTCGCTTCCGAACGCTTCTTCGTGGCGCACCCCGATCCGAAAATCAGTACGATAGCCACCGAACTGGCGAGTGACCGGTATCAACTGAGCAAGTATCACTCCAAAACACAGAAGTTGGTGACGGATGAGGAACGGCTGTACGAGATGGTCCCGATGCTGATGATTAACTTCAAGAACGCCATTGTCGCAGAAGAGCTGAAGCACATCATGTATGCCCTGCAAGATCCTTCGATTGCGAATGACAACGCCCAGTGCGACGCTGTCATGCAACGGTACAAGGAGATGAAGGAGATACAGAATCTGATGGCCAAACGACTGGGCGACCGGGTGGTGCTGCGCTGACCATCCGATTCCGCTCTTTCATAATTTCCCGTCCTTAATCTTTCGTTTCGCTCCCCCACCAGTCTGCATTAGGCTTGAAATCTTTGCCTAACTGCTTCTTGCGGGTAGCTTCCAAGGTTTTCATCATTCTTTCGCGAGTCTTTTTCTTATAGAGAGCCTCCGCTGCCGGATTGTATTGAGGATCGGGTTCAGGATATCTGGCCCCTACCTCAGTCAGCCATACAGACAGCTTCTTACTCAAGAACTCCACCTTTTCGGGATATTGCACATTCAGCGGTTCCGACTCGGTTTCGTCTATCCGCAGATTATAAAGTTCATCCCTGCCATCTTCGTAATAATGAATCAGCTTCCAGTCGCCTTGCCGTATGATGGAAGAAGGTTCGCCACCCTGATTGCCATAATGAGGATAATGCCAGTATAAAGCACGCTCGGGGATGCTCTTGCCCTGTAACAGAGGAAGCAGGCTTACACCGTCCTGATGTTGGCCGGGCATTAATGGGATGCCTGCCATATCGAGAAAAGTAGGATACAAATCGGCACCGGTGACAGGCACCACGCACGAATCTCCCTTTAAAGTATTACCCGGAAAATCGATAAATAACGGTACGCGTATTCCACCTTCCCACTGCCGCCCTTTTCCGCCGCGAAGAGGGTAGTTAGAGGTAGCGTATGCATCGCCCGAAGACACTCCGCCATTATCACTGGTGAACACGATAATCGTATTTTCATCCAAACCCAACTCATGCAATTTGGCAAGCACCACTCCCACGGCATCGTCCATCTGCTGTATCAGTCCGGCATATATGGGATTATCCTGCTGCAAACGTACAGGCAATGTACGATCTACTTCGAACCCCACCGGAGCGATCCCCATCGAATCCGCTTTATTCCGGAAATGCCTCCACTTGGCTTCAGTGGTCTCAATCGGCGCATGCACGGCATAGAAAGAGAGAAAAGCAAAGAAAGGCTGCTTTTTATTCCGGCGGGTATGGGTTTCGATAAACGACGCTGTCTCGTGTGCCAGACGCATGGATAAATTCTCACCATCCGGTCCTTCTTTCATTTTCGGATTGCCATAGGGAGCAAAATAGCCGCCGGGATAAGGACCTCCCGCTTCATGCCCGCCTATATTGATATCGAAACCATGATCTTCGGGATAAGAACCCTCACCTCCCAAATGCCATTTGCCGGCCATAAACGTTTTATAACCGTGGGCTTTCAATGCTTCGGGCAGAGTAATATCTTCTTTGGGCAATTGCCATACGTATTGGGCCGGAAGAAGCTTGGAATGTCTTCCCATCTTGCGCCACTCTTCTCCACTTCCTTCACCGATCCAATTGGTTATTCCGTGGCGGGCGGTAAACTTGCCTGTCATAATGCTGGCACGGGAAGGACTGGACACCTGACAGGCTGCATATCCTTGGGTAAACCTCACGCCATTACGGGCGATTCCATCGATATTGGGCGATTCATAATAACGGCTGCCCGTACATGCCAGATCTCTCCAGCCAAAGTCATCAGCCAGAATAAATAAGATATTGGGCTGCTTGGAGGAACGTGCCTGCTCGGCGGCATTTCCGCCAACAGTCAACGCAGTGGCTAACAATGATAAGGTAACGAATTTCATATCTGTTATATTTTAAGTACAAACGATTATTTATTTTCAAAAGAGTCGGAATCCTTCACAGGAGAAACATAGTGGGGATTATCAACAGGCATTCGGGCACCGACCTCCTTATACCACAAATATAGTTTCTTCCTTAGTCCATCTGCTATCTCAGGGTATATTTGTGACAGGTCTTTCTCTTCGGATTCGTCCTGAATCACATTGTACAACTCGACGTGATGGTCTTCAAAAAACTCAATAAGCTTATAATCCCCCTCACGTATAGCCGCAGAAGGCCGACCACCCAGTCCACCGCTATAATGAGGATAATGCCAGAATAAGGAAGGTCTGGACAGCCGTCCGCCCTGTAAGACGGGTTTCATGGAAACTCCGTCCACGTGTTGTCCGGGCAGTAGAGGCAATCCGCAAAGATCGAGCAAAGTCGGATAATAATCCGTACCGATGATCGGAGTATCCGAAACCTGTCTTCCTTTCAGGTGTCTACTCCATCGGATGATGGCAGGCACTTTGATGCCTCCTTCGTACAAATATCCTTTTCCGGCACGCAAAGGCAGATTGGAGGTCGGGATATTACGAGTAGTATTGCTAGTGGCCATTCCCCCATTATCGGACGTAAACACAACAATGGTGCGTTCATCGAGTCCCGACCGATGCAGGGTGTCTAACAGGCGTCCTATGTTTTCGTCCAGGCTCTCGACCATCGCGGCATAAGCCGGAATGTCCTGCACAAGTTTATGATACGTCTCTCCTTTTTTCACAAAAGATGAATCCGCAGGAACCGCCCGGCTCAGCTTTCTCCGGTATTTGGCTATCTTTTCCGCTTTTGCCTGTAAGGGCAGATGAACCGTATAATAGGACAGATAGACAAAGAACGGCTTTTCCTTAGGCTCCGAGATATAACGGATCACTTCATCAGTCAGGCGATCCGTCAGATACTCTCCTTCGGGACCGTCTTTCAGTTGTGGATTACCATAAGGCGAAAAATATCCTTTGGAGGGATGCCCCGTATTATTTCCTCCGATATTAATATCAAACCCATTCTGCTCAGGATAGTATTCGGCAGACTCGGCCAGATGCCACTTGCCTGCCATAAAGGTAGAATATCCGTTCTGCCTGAAGGCCTCGGCCATCGTTATTTCGTCTTTCGACAGATGGAGATTGAACGGCAAAGAAGCCAACCGCTGATTCTTATGAGGCCCGTACGCCCGGTCTCCGGGAATATAGTCGGTCAGGTTGATCCGGGCAGGGTATTTACCGGTCAACAGAGCAGCCCGGGACGGCGACGAAACCGGACATGCGGCATAGGATTGAGTAAAACAAACTCCTTCTCTTGCCAGCTTGTCGATATGAGGAGTTTCATAGAAACGGCTTCCGGTACAACTCAAATCCGTATATCCCAAATCGTCTGCATAAATGAAGATCACATTGGGATGCGGTTGTTTGTCGGTCTGTGCATCAGAGGTAACAGTGCAAATGCCACATGCGATTGGTAAAATCAGTCTTTTCATGTTTCCATTTTTTTATAAGACCATTCAAAAGAGGAGCGCTTGACGAACGCTCCTCTCCAAACAATCACTTTACCAGAAACTAATTACCAATTAGGATTCTGCTTCAAATTCGGATTCAGCGAAACCTCGCGCAGCGGCAAAGGGAAAAGATAATCTTTCGAACTATCAAACGTACGGCTTTCGGCATTCTGTACCAATATGAAACCGTTCTTATCCAGAATGACATCTTTACCGGGAACTGTGGACGGATAGAGTTCCGGATCGAACTTGGCACCCAAGATAGCGGCAGGCAACTCCGTTTCTGCCGTTTTCCAACGAATGATATCGTCATAACGGAACGATTCGGCGGCAAGCTCCACTCTGCGCTCACGGCGAATCTCATCACGCATGCTTAACCCGTGTTCTGCTACAAAAGCATTGGTCAGATCCGGCAGCCGGTTAGGATCTCCCTCGAAACGATTACGGAGTGCATTGACAGAGAGGTTCAAGTCTTCATCGGAAATCCGGTCGTCCAGTTCGAAACTGGCTTCGGCAAAGGTCAGCAATACTTCTGCATAACGAATCAGAATCTCATCAATCCGCGACTTCATGTTAGAGTAAGACTCCTCGTCGCCATACTTCTTAAACATATATCCGGTACGTGTCTGGCTCGTGAGATTAGGCACAAACGGTTTGCCTAAAAAAGGATCGCCGGGTTTCCAGATAGTCAATGCCATGCGAGGATCACGATTCTCGAACTCTTTTCCCGCAGGAAGATATTCCACCCGGTAGGCCGACTTCTCAAGAGGAAGTCCGTCTTTGCAAAGAAAAGCATCAGCCAATACCTTCGTCGGACTATGAGACAAGTCGGCTATTGTAGCACGGATACGGGGATTGTACGTATCGGCTTCGGCAGAATAACGAAATGACAGAATATGTTCATTCGAATCTTCGCCCGGAAGCAAAAACAGATTACGGTAATCGGCGTACAGCGAATATTCTTTAGAGTCAATCAGTCGCTTGCTGGCTTCTTTAGCTATTTGAAGATAGCTCTTATACTCTCCGCTACCATGAAACTTATTCCAGGTACCGATATAAAGCGCCACACGGGCAAGCATGGCTTGAGCGGCTCCTTTAGTCAAACGTCCTACATCTGTAGGCAACTTACTTTTCAGTGGAATATGTGTTTCGGCAAACTCCAGGTCTTCTATGATGCCTGCAATCACTTGCTCTTTGGGTACACGCGGTCCCATCAGCTCTTCCGAGTCCATATCGAGTGTACGCAATACGTATGGAACATCTCCAAATCGCTTCACCAGATTGAAATAGAAATATGCCCTGAAAAAACGGACTTCACCTGCATAACGGTTCTTTGTGGCCTCACTCACCTCAGCTTTCTCATAATTCTCCAGAAAATTATTAGCATGTCGTATCTGTTTATAGGCTGTGGTCCATATCCCATCAGTATTGCCTGGAGCGTGTGTTCCGGAACTTACCAGGTTTCCTACATTGGCAAAACCGTCGGCACTCTGATTATCCAGCGTATAAGAACGGTTCATATTCTGGTAAAACACGTTCGCTGCCAATCTTAAATCTTCTTCCGACTTCCAGAAGCTGCCGGGAGACAAATTTGTTTTAGGTTCACGATCCAAGAAATCGTTACAGCTGCAAAGAATTACTACGCTTAACAAAAAAAGATATATATTTTTCATCTTACTCCAAGAATTAAAGTGTCACATTGATTCCAAAAGAAAAGTTTCTCATAATAGGATATACATATCCGTTAATATTAGACAGTTCCGGATCGAAATTATCGTTCAGTTTACTATACTCACAAAGATTATCACCGCTAAAGTAGACTCTCAAACGCTGAATCCCCCATGACTTAGTAAGCTTCGGACTTATCGTATAGCCCAATTGCAGATTCTTCAAACGAACATAAGCGGCATTCTGCAACCAATGATCCGATATCTGGTAATTATGATTGGCACCGGCGTAATAGCGGGGGAATGCGGCATTGGGATTCTCCGGAGTCCAATAGTCATTATGCATTTTATACGAGAAGTTATTCCAGGTAGCGTAGTACGGGTTCATCACTTCGCTCGACAGATAAAAATTTCTTTTGCCTACCCCCTGCAATAACACTCCCAGATCGAATCCTTTCCATGCGGCAGTCAGATTCAACCCGAATGTATAACGGGGAGTCGTAGTTCCCAGATATTCCAGATCATTGGGAGCCGAAATCTTTCCGTCGCCGTCTTTATCGATGTATTTAATATCTCCCACACCTGTAATGGCCTTATTGAAGGCAGCCGAATTCTTCACCTCTTCTTCAGAAGTAAAATACCCGTCCGTACGGTATCCAAAGATAGACCCCAGGGAATACCCCTGCACTTTCTGATTGACACCGGCCACAAAACCATTGTATTCTACACCATAATCCACCAGCTTATCTTTCTGATCCGACAAATTAAAACGGGCCCCGTAAGAGAAATCCTTAATCTTATCCTGCCATCCGACCGTAACTTCCCAACCTTTTACTTTAAGTTCTCCGTAGTTTCCTGTGGGCACATCGATACCTATTATACTGGGTATCTCGATGCTGACCAACATATCTTTGTTCTTCTTAATAAAATATTCACCCGTTACAGTCAAACGGTTTCTGAGGAATGCCATGTCGACAGCAATATTTTTCACCTCTACAGTTTCCCAGGTTCTGGACTCTGAAGGCAATTTCGAGATAACCGCCCATTGTCCCAATTCCGACTTAAAAGGATAATATCCATTGATGTTATAGCTGGCAATGTGGTCGTATAGCCCCAATCCATTCTGGTTACCCAATTGTCCCCACGAAGCACGCAATTTCAGATTATCAAAGATGTGCTGATTTTGCATAAACTTCTCTTCTGTGATTCTCCATCCGACAGATGCCGAAGGGAACACTCCCCACCTGTTTTTCTTTGAGAAACGGGAAGAAGCATCCGCACGGAAATTCACTTCTACCAGATATTTGGCAGCAAAAGCATAGCTTGCACGCATAAATCCGGAGAGCAACGCCCATTCATTTTCATCAGCGGCGTTCGACCATCCGTCGGTATCTCCCAGATTCAGTGCAGGCAGTTCATTGCCGACAATATTGGTACGCTTTCCCTGAAGATCTTCATACAGGTTTTCTTCGGCCGACCATCCGCCGAGGACATTGATATCATGTTTTCCAAATACCCCTTTGTATTCGGCAATCAACTGTCCGGTCAGATATTGTCGATGGGAGTTGTTCTGCGTAACCGAGTTCGGGCTTTTCTGGCCAAAAGCTGTTGAAATCAAACCATCCACTCCATATTTTCCGTAAGCTCTGCGCCATTCTTTCTTCTGTCCATCCAAAATATTGGCGCCTCCTACGGCCCGGAGAGAAAGACCTTTCACCGGTTTATACTCTAAAGTAAATACTCCCTCGATACGTTGATTGCGAGTACGCCCTTCGCCACCTTCCTTCAGAGCCTGTATCGGATTCAATTGCATACGATGCCGCGAATAATTTCCGTTGGGATCATAAACAGGCATATTGGGACCCGCTTGTATAAAGGTGATATAAGGAATCGACCAGGAACCCTCGGCAGCATGATAAAGATTCACTCCACGTGAATAGCTGATGCGACTGTCCAGTGACAGTTTGTCCTTGATCAACTCGACACTGATATTGGAACGGAGATTAATCCGGTCATAATTGTCCGGCCCATACTCAGAGAACATTCCGTTCTGATCGAGCCAACCGATAGAGAAAAGGTATTTCAAACGATCAGAAGCTTTCGAAATGGTTAAATTATGAGTTTGCTGGAAACTATGGTCCATCATCAGGTCAATCCAGTCCATATCCGAAGTGTATGTCCACTCCTTACCGTTGGGGATGGCAATCGTATTCGGATCTTTAATGGCATCGATTGCCTTTTGAGAAAAAGGAACGGCCAGTCCGGCATTGGTAAACGCGACATTGGATAATAATGCATGATCCAGTCCTGTATTGCTTTCGGGCAGACGTGTAGGAGTATTGAAAGAGAAGTTTCCGGTATACTCTACTTTCACTTTCTCCGAAGTTCCTTTCTTAGTAGTGACAAGCACGACTCCTTCCGCAGCCCTTGCACCATAGATAGCGGCAGAAGCGGCATCCTTCAAAACCGAGATTGTTTCAATATCCTGTGGGTTTACCGTATTGATATCTCCCGGCATTCCATCAATGATCACCAATGCGCCGGCACTGTTCACAGAAGTGTTGCCTCGTATCTTAAAAGAGGCAAACTCTCCGGGCTTGCCTGTACCCGAAGTTACCGTCAATCCGGATACGGTGCCTTGCAGGGCATCGGTCGCGCTGCGTATCGGACGGTTCTCGATGACATCCGCATCGACAGTCTCCACAGCACCTGTCAGATTCACTTTCTTCTGAGTTCCATAACCCACTACAACAACTTCATCCAACAACTCCGCATCTTCTTTTATCTTTATTTTCAACACCTTCCCGGGGATGACTTTTACTTCTTGTGCAGAGTAACCGATATACGAAACCACCAGCACGGCACCGGGATTTACATTCAGGGAGAAATCACCGTTGAAATCGGTTACGATACCATTGGTAGTTCCCTTCTCCAATATACTGGCGCCAATGACAGGTTCACCGGCCATATCTGTAACATTACCTTTCACCTGGATCTTATTCGCCTGTTGGGCAATTGCAGTTTGATTCTCTCTCTTATCTGATAGAATGATGTGCATGCCTTCCATCTCATAAGCAATCTTGTTTCCAAGCAACTTCTTTAAAACTTCCGAGACCGGTTTCCCCGAAACGCGGATAGAAGTACGTTCTTTCACATCAATGTTATTCGAATACATAAATAAATAATCTGTCTGATGTTCGATCTCATTAAGTATTTCTTCCAAAGGGACATTGGTTTTATGTATCGATACCCTGGCATTTTGAGAATTGACAGTACCTGCGATTGTGCTGAACACACAAAAGAAAAGTAAGAATATAGTGACTCTCATAGTTTTTAATAATTGTTTGATAGACGAATTTTTAGGTACACAAAAATCCGTGCAACGAGTATTTTTCATATCTTTGCTTTATAAATTCGATTAATATTTTTCTTTTTAGGGAAAAGAAGAATGTTTCTCCTTTTAGCTGGCAGGTATTGCAGTACCTGCCGGCTTTTTTATTTCAGGTTAGATTTAATAAGTGTTTTCCATAGGCTGCATGTATGTTTTTAAGGGTTAAACAAATTATTTTATAACGAATGTGTTTTCTTCATCATTCCGCACATATTTAAATTTCACATCTTTCTGCAAAACCCGCAACGCATATTCAATGCCGTCAGACAAGCGGAACTTAACAGTCAGCACCGGGTTATTTATTTTAGCTGCGTCAAACCGGATATGGACTCCATAATACTTTTTGAGCTCTTCCAGTATTTCAGAAAAATGTCTGTTTTTAAAGCAGATCAGTCCCTCACGCCAACGATAAATATCAAAATCAGTGATCTTCTCTACACTCATCTTGCCTCCTTTCAGCACTGCCTTATAAGAGGGTTGCAATATGAACTGGGAGTTAGCTGCCCTGACACGAACACTGCCTTCTATCAGTGCAGTCTCAAACTTCTTTGTACCTGAGTATGCTTCTACATAAAATTTAGTACCCAGTACCTCTACCTGTTCGTCATCCGGAGTATAAACAATAAAAGGTCTTCCGGTATTCCGTACGACTTCGAAATAAGCCTCTCCGTCAATCTGCACTTCCCTTTTATCATCAAAATGCTGCGAATACTCAATTCTCGTATTCGAGTTAAGCCACACCCGGCTTCCGTCGGGCAAGGTTATATTGGCCATTTGTCCCTTCAAAGTATTTACCACACTTTTAGTTGCGGGCTTCTCGGACTGATTGTTCCAGAAAAATGCCGTTCCAAAAGCAATCAACAAAACGGCGGCCACCTTCAGGCATTCAAGACTTATCTTCCGAATCAGCTGCCTGCGCTTCATCTGTTTCTCCTCAGACACAACCTGTTCTTTCAATATAATGGTATCGAAAAACTTTCGCTCACGCAAATACTCTTTCCAGTTTTCATCCGAAGCTTCAAGATATTGCCGGATTTTATGCTCTTCTTCCGGAGTAGCGTCTCCATTAAAATATCGATATAATATTTCTTTTTCTATTTTCATAAGTCGGTCTTAATTGCATTCATTATAATAACACGCCAACAATTAATCCCCCTAGTAAAAAAGTTCTTTTTATTTTTAATTTCGGGACAGAAAGTCACATAAGAAAGGAAAAAGGACAAGATAATCTTTTAAAGCAACACGCAACTCTTTGGTAGCCTTAGAGATATGAAACTCGACTCCCTTCACGGTCATTCCCATAATTTCAGCAATTTCTTTATGGGACTTGTTGTCGTAACGGCTTAAAAGAAAAATTCGGGCGGTAGTAGCAGATAAACGGGAAATAACACGATCGATAATATCCTGCACTTCACTGGCAAACAATGCATTGGGTTCACAGGCATCCAGTGTGGCAATACGATTGGACAACTCCCACTCAGAATGTGAGGCGACACGGTCAGAAACGTCATTAACCAACTGTAAATGGCGCAGATAATTGAGACATTTATTTTTTACGACAGTAAGTACATAGGCAGCCGGATTGATTTCCGGAGTCATATGATCTCGATTCTCCCAATAAGCCATCAGAGACTCCATAACAATATCTTCCGCCACAACTTCGTCACGGGTATAAGTCCATGCAAATCGGATAAACCGATGTTGATTCTCGGTAAAGAACTTATTAAATGAAGCTAAATCATTGATAGTAGCTGACATAGATTTTTGCTACGAAGTATTACTTACTGCGGCAAAAATAGATAACTATAACTATATAACCAAACTAAAATATAAGTAATTGAAATAAATAGTTATTATTCTGTATAATATCAAAACTCCGAGTTTATCATCTCTGGCGGATCAGGTTCATAAACTCTTCACGGGTCTTAGCCTGATTAAAAGCTCCTGTAAAGTCGGAAGTAGTAGTTACGGAATTCTGTTTTTCCACTCCGCGCATCTGCATACACATATGCTTGGCTTCCACCACGACCATTACGCCCAGCGGATTCAACGTTTCCTGAATACACTCTTTAATTTGCAGCGTCATCCGTTCCTGCACTTGCAGCCGATGAGAGAAAATATCGACCACACGGGCTATTTTACTTAATCCGGTGATATATCCGTTAGGTATATAAGCTACATGAGCTTTGCCATAGAAAGGCAACATGTGGTGTTCGCAAAGTGAGAAGAAATCTATATCCTTCACAATCACCATCTGACTGTACTCTTCCTGAAACTTGGCAGAACGAAGAACTTCATGCGGGTCCATGTGGTAGCCTTTGGTCAAGGTCAACATGGCTTTAGCTACACGTTCGGGAGTTTTTAATAATCCTTCCCGTTCAGCATCTTCGCCCAACAAAGTAATTATACTGCGATAGTGATTCTTTAAATCTTCCAAAGCCGGAGAAATGATTTCTTCTTTTTCTAACATGATTACAGAGGAATATTAATTTGATCTTTAACAATAGAGACTTCTTTAAACACACCGGTTGCTTTCAGCTTACGCATCATGGCATCAGCTTCTTCGATGCTGCGAAAATCACCGACTCTACACAACCACCGGGGAGGATTGAAAGAAGTATAAACCGAAAGTTCGGGAAAGTACTCCTTGACACGGGTACCTACCTGATGGGCTTCATTCTTGGCCTGGCGGGTATTATTACCGGCATAAGCCTGCACCCGATAACCGGACGACTTTATAACAGTCTGCTCTCCTGTGCCGGTGCGGGCAGTTCCCAGCAAAGCTTCGATGCGGGAATCCTGATGAATAGTTACTTTCCCTTGCCCCGGTACATTACGTTCCAGACTTTTCACGATATTGCTTTGAGCCCGGACAACCGCAGCACAAACAAACAAGAACAAAAGTAAACCCAGTTTCTTCATAAATTTATAAGATTGAGAATTGGGGTATTAAAAACCGGCAAATTACTATTCTCCGGCTTTTAACCCCCAATTTTAATTAATTGAATGCGTCAATGATACCTTTGAAGTCAGCAACTTTCAGGGCAGCACCACCGATCAGACCACCGTCAACATCAGGATTAGCAAACAGTTCTTTAGCATTAGAAGGTTTGCAGCTACCACCATAAAGGATTGAAGTGTTGTCAGCGATTTCTTTTCCGTATTTCTCAGCAACAGCCGAACGGATGAACGCATGGATTTCCTGAGCCTGAGCAGGAGAAGCTGTTTTACCGGTACCGATAGCCCAAACCGGTTCGTAAGCCAGAACGATCTTAGAGAAATCTTCTGCCGAAAGATCGAATACAGATGCCAACTGAGCAGCAACAACCTCGTTCTGTTTGTTAGCCTCGCGTTCTTCCAGAACCTCACCGATACAGAAAATCGGAGTCAGACCATTTGCCAAAGCCAGTTTCACTTTGTCCTTCAGGATCTCAACCGTTTCACCGTAGTAAGCACGACGTTCCGAGTGACCCAGAATAACGTATTTAGCACCGGTAGAAGCTACCATAGCAGCCGATACTTCACCTGTATAAGCTCCGGATTCTTTGTCAGCACAGTTCTCAGCACCTACACCGATCTTAGCTGCATCTACCAAAGGAGTAACAGAAGCAAGGTGAATAAACGGAGTACAGATAATGACATCACAGTTAGGCTTTTCGTTAGCCAAAGCTTCATTCAGTTCTTTTGCAAGAGCAATACCCTCCTGAAGGGTTTTGTTCATTTTCCAGTTTCCTGCAACAATGTTCTTTCTCATTTTGTTTTTTATTAAAAGGGTTAATAAATTTTCAATTCTATTATTCATCTACGCCTCAGAAGAGGATTTTGAATTTTCGACAGCTTTTTCAGCAGCTCTTTTCCGCCTCTTTTCCAAACGCTTCACCACCAATATATCGACACCGAGAACCATCAATAAAGGAATAGCAAACCAAAGGAGCACATACCCAATCGTATGCACATCACTTTCTTCTTTCTGTTTTCCCAATTCCAGATTCTCCAGTTTGTCAGTCAAAGCATATTCGTCGGGCAGCTCACTATCACTCCATTTATTAAGGATAGTACCTTCTTTAATCAACATCAATCCGGGGTTGGAACGTATCATTGTTTTCAACGTAATATCATCCATCAGGCAGAAAGGGTATTCCGCACCTGTTTTATCTTTCCATTGTTCTATCTGATCATCCAACGAAGAAGTCAGGCAGTAAAAGCGATATCCGTGTTCCACCGCATAGTCGTAAATCTCATTGATCAGGTCGATATTACTGTCATCGGCCTCTTCAATGCGATGAGCCACCAATAAGAACGTATAGTTTTTATCAGACAATACCTCCTCTGTAATATCTTCACCCGTTTCAAGATTGGTCATCGAGAAATCGTGAATAGAAGGTTCATAGCCCTTTTCTTTTACAATGGTCCGTGCTTCAATGAATTTCCAGGTACTATCCGGATAATTCTCCAAAGAAAATTCTTTCTTCTCGCCATTTTTTTCCAGTACAAACACACTCTCGTACACCGTAGGCTTTGCTCCTTCCGGAACATCCATACCTTCCGGAATGTTTTTTCCTATTTTATAAGGACGGAAATCTAATATCGGCAAGTTTCCCAAACAATAAAACGAAAGTGCAAACACATATAGAAAAGTATATAGAGATACGAGCCATTCCATTTTGGCACTGATAAAGCGAATCATCTGATGCTTCCACCTAAAAACGGAAATTGCAGCTATCAACAAAATAATGTTCTTCCAGAACGTTTGCCAGTTGGTCAAGACCCATGCATCACCAAAACAGCCGCAGTCAGACACCGGATTAGCTAAAGCCAGATACAGGGTCAGCGGTGTCATAAAAATCATCAGCAACAAAGCCAACCATGTAGCAGTCGTTTTCCGGATGCCAAAAAACAAAAAGATACCTACCGAAAATTCAATGGCTGATAAAACAATACCCGCCAGCAATGGAAAAAAAGCCGGGAGCCATGTCCCCATACCGAAAGCATCAAGGTAGTCTTGTATTTTATACTCCGAACCCAATGGATCGACCGCCTTCGCAAATCCTGAAAAGATAAACACCCCTGCCAGCGCAAAGCGGCACAGGTTAGTCCATACTTTCTGAATAATATGTAGTTCTCTATCCTTCAAATTCTATCTTAATCAATCCGAAAACAGAATAGTTAATCATATCCATATAATTGGCATCAATGCCTTCCGAAACCAATGTCTGACCGGCAAGACTCTCAATCTGCTTGGTACGGTAAATCTTCATCAATATCAAATCGGTATATGAGCTGATGCGCATACTCCGCCATGCTTCATCGTAATCGTGATTCTTGGCAAGCATCAATTCCAATGCTTCCTTCGCATGCTTGTCATAAAGAGCCAATGCCTCTTCCACTGTAATATCAGCAGACTCTGCATATCCCAGTTCCAACTGTATCAACCCAACAATACCATAGTTGACAATAGCGATAAACTCGGAACGGATTCCCTCATCGACAAGAGTCACCCCCTTTACTTCAATGCTGCGAATACGATTGGCCTTGATAAATATTTGGTCGGTCACGGAAGCAGGACGCAAAATACGCCATGCAGGACCGTAATCATGCAGTTTTTTAGAGAATAGGTCACGGCATAAAGCAATGACATGTTCAAATTGTTGCTTGGTATCTTTCATTTCCTTACAAATAGTGTGCAAAGGTAACAATAATTAAAGTAAAAAGAAAAGAGGGCACTCTAAATTATATTAAAGTGCCCTCTTCCGACTATGTAGTATAACTATTATGAACAGCGCAATACTTGACCCGGACGAAGTGTGGTCTTTGTAGTAATACGATTCAACTTACAAAGTGTGCTGACGGAAACGCCACGCAATTTAGCAATTCGGGACAAACTGTCGCCTTTCTTCACCTTGTAATATCTGATTTCACCGTCCGATGCTATATTAGTATCGTGAGAACCGGCTCTGTTACGTTCGTAACCTCTTGTTTTTCTGAACGTATATGTATCTGCAACAATATCCTGTTTCGGGAAGTCAAACATCAATGCCGGATTGATGGCAATACCCAGGAAACGTGTTTCAAAATGGAGGTGAGATCCTGTCGAACGACCGGTGTTTCCACCCAAAGCGATCGGCTCCCCGGCTTTCACTAACTGATTTTCCTCTACCAACTGTTTAGATAAGTGGCCATATACAGTTTCCAGACCATTGTCATGACGAATAACGACATATTTACCATATCCTCTACGCTCGTATTTCACAATACGTACCTTTCCGTCAAAAGCTGCGACAATGGTATCGCCAATATTCACTTTGATATCAAGTCCGTTGTGCATTCTTCTCCAACGGGGACCGAAAGGAGATGTAATACGGGTACTCGGAGTAGGCATATGGAAGCCAGTCAGATCGATCGTATAAGAATCGGGAATAATAGCATCCTTTCCGTAAGCATGTACGTACTGGTTGTTCCAATTAGGATATAGACTCAACGCAGGATATTCAGATTGTTCTGCACGGATCTGTTTCTGCAATGCTAATGAATCTACACTTTTTAATTTTCTGTCAATCGGTGCCTGACGGGCAATCAAATCCTGAGAAAAAGAATTCAGGCTGACCATAGCCGCAGCGGCAATCATTACTGTTTTAATGCAATTGAAATTCATTCGTCTTGTTAATTCAATTCAATCAATATTCGTCATTCGCATACAGGTAATCAAAAGTAGCCTGCTTGTAATCGAATATTTCTTCCGGTTTAAAGAATCTGTTTAATTCGACAGCTGCGGTTTCAGGCGAATCAGAGGTATGAACAATGTTTTCTTGAAAACTCATACTGTAATCTCCGCGAATGGTCCCCGGCGCTGCCAGACGTCCGTTGGTTGGTCCCGCCAATGCACGAACGGCTTGAATAGCATCCACACCTTCAAAACAACAAACGATAACGGGAGCCGTCATCATGGAATCTTTCACTCGCTGAAAGAATGGTTTCGAACTAAGGTGTGAATAATGCTCACTTAACACTTCATCAGTCAACTGCACCATCTTCATTCCTGCCAAACGCAATCCTTTACGCTCAAAACGACGAGTGATCTCGCCAACCAGCCCCCGCTGAAGGGTACAAGGTTTCAGAATGACTAATGTTTTTTCCATCATAACGTACAGTTTCAAAAGGTTAAAGTGCTCATTTATTTAAAAATTCCCCCAAAGATAGCATTTCCAGACGAAACAGAAGGCATGTTCTTAACTATTTTTTATAAGAGCAAGGCATGGAATTAAAGAAATATTTCTCCAAACAACCGTAAATAAAGGGAATAAGAGAAAATATGTTATGCAACATATTTATGTAAAAAAGCTACATGTTTAACCGTTTTTCAACTAATAGCAGCCCAGTTAACATTCGTCTTGCGCAATGCTCTCAACTGTTGCCACAAAATCGCATTCTCCGGTAATACTCCGCCAGGATCGGCATCTGTTATTTCTTCAGCAATAGTGCGCACATATTGCAAAAGCTGTCCGTCACGGGCTATGTCCGCGATCTTCAGGTCGAAAGCAATGCCACTTTGTTGCGTACCCTCCAAGTCCCCGGGACCGCGTAGTTTAAGATCTGCCTCGGCTATTTCAAATCCGTCATTGGTGCGCACCATAATTTCAAGCCGCTTCCGGGTCTCTTCGGTAAGTTTATACGTAGTAACTAAAATACAATAAGACTGATCAGCTCCACGCCCCACTCGCCCACGTAGCTGATGTAACTGGGATAGTCCGAAACGTTCGGCATTCTCGATAATCATCACCGAAGCATTGGGCACATTCACACCGACTTCAATTACTGTGGTGGCTACCATGATCTGCGCATCACCCGAAATAAAAAGTTGCATCTGTGCATCCTTCTCAGCAGGCTTCATCTTGCCATGCACTTTGCAGACCTTACAGTCGGGGAACTCTTCACAGATATGCAGATATCCTTCTTCAAGATTCTTTAGATCAATCTTTTCACTCTCTTTAATCAGTGGATAAACAATATAAACCTGACGGCCTTCCTCTATCTGTTTCCGTACCGAACGATACAAACTTTCTCTACGGTTATCAAACTGGTGAATCGTAGCAATCGGTTTACGGCCGGGAGGTAATTCGTCTATAACCGAAACATCCAGATCACCATAAAGTGTCATAGCCAATGTACGTGGGATCGGAGTAGCAGTCATAACCAACACATGAGGTGGCTGAACACTTTTACTCCACAGGCGGGCACGTTGTGCCACTCCAAAGCGGTGTTGTTCGTCGATGACAGCCAATCCCAGCGAAGCAAAATTTACAGTATCTTCAATCACGGCATGGGTACCTATCAAGATGTGCACATCTCCGGTCAGGAGTCCCGCAAGAATAGCTTCCCGTTTCTTGCCTTTTACCGAGCCTGTCAGCAACTCCACCCTTACATCCATTCCAAACAACAGTTCTCTGATGGTATCGTAATGTTGGTTAGCCAAAATTTCGGTAGGCGCCATCATGCAAGCCTGAAATCCATTATCCAGTGCCATCAACATGCTCATCAATGCCACCAATGTTTTTCCACTTCCAACGTCTCCCTGCAATAGCCGGTTCATTTGCTTTCCACACCCTACGTCTTGTCTGATCTCCCTTAAAACTCTCTTTTGAGCGCCTGTCAATTCGAAAGGGAGATTCTTTGAATAGAACGTATTAAAAGTCTCTCCTACCGTTTCAAAAACATAGCCGCGATATTTGCGTTGCCGGTCTTTGGCATACCGCAAAATATTGAGTTGTACGTAGAAGAGTTCTTCAAACTTAAGACGATATTGTGCTTTTCGCAACAATTCCGGATTAGAAGGAAAATGAATATTCCGCAATGCATCCGTCAAAGACATCAAATGATGATCGGCAATCAGTTTAGGTGAAAGTGTTTCGGACAAAGGCTCCTGAATCTGTCCGATAACGGTTGCCATCATTTTTTCAATCGCATGGGAGTTAAGAAAGCTGCGCTTCATCTTCTCCGTCGTATTATAATAGGGCTGAAGCCCCATTGACGACAATTTCAGATCGGCGGGACTATCTATATCGGGATGGGCTACATTGATTCTTCCGTTAAACACCGTTGGCTTACCGAAAACAATGTATTCTTCATGAAGTTTATATTTATTGGTAACATACTTTATACCTTGAAACCACACCAGGTCAACCACTCCCGTACCATCCGAAAAATGCGCCAACAGCCTCCTCTGACGTCCTTCACCAAATGTTTCGAATCCTAATATCTTCCCTTTCAATTGTATATACGGCATATTTCCATCTATTTCATGAATGTAATAGATGCGACTCCGGTCTACATATTTATAAGGGAAATAATAGAGCAGGTCATGCAATGAATAAATCTCCAGCTCTTTATTCAAAACCGCAGCTTTCTGCGGGCCGACACCGGATAAGTACTTTATGTCTCGTGTAGTTAAATCGAACATTACAACAAGGCTGAAGCTACTTTCAAATCAAAAGGAGTAGTTATTTTTATATTTTCACGATTCCCCTCCACCAGGTAGACAGGAACACCCATGGCTTCCACCACCGAAGCATCATCTGTAAAAAAGGGAGTAAATTCCTGTTCATAAGCTCTCTTCAGCAGATCTGCATCGAACACCTGGGGAGTCTGCACTAATTTATAGTCATTACGGCTTACGGTTTCACTGCCCGATTCGGTGAGATGACGCACAGTTTCTACCACATCAATGACGGGTATGACGGCTTTTCGGACTACTGCTTCCCGGAAGCAGCGGGCAATCACTTCCTGTGAAACGAAAGGACGGACACCATCATGTATTCCCACTACACCGATACCGTTCACAAGAGCCAATCCATTCTTGACCGAATGGAAACGTGTTTCACCTCCATCGGCAATCTGATGTTTAATATCAAAGCCATGCTCTTCACAAAGTTCACGCCAAAAGTCCTGTTGCTCCCGAGGTAATACAAGAATAATCTGCATTTTTTCATCGAAACGGTGAAAAGCTTCCAGCGTACGCATCAATACAGGTTTACCACCGATGGGAAGAAACTGTTTGGGAAGTTCGCTCCCCATACGGAGTCCCTTCCCTCCGGCTACAATCAAAGCAGTCCGACACATAAGCTTAACGTCTTACGCACATAGCCTCTACCAGTTCGTTCACTTTTTCTTTGCCCAACAATGTATCCACAATAGTCAATGCAAACTCCATGGCAGCTCCCGGTCCCATCCCGGTAATAATATTACCATCTCTTACAACCGGTTCGTTAGTGCAGTCCGCCCCATCCAGATATTGTTCGAAACTGGGGTAACAAGTAACTCTGCGTCCTTTCAGGAGTCCCAGTTTCCCAAGTACCATCGGAGCAGCACAAATGGCTGCAATAGGCTTGTTTTTCTCTGCAAAACTAAGAATTAATTTACGCAACCCTTCATGTTTGTCCAAAGTGGCAGCTCCCGGCATACCTCCGGGTAAAAACAGCAGCTCAGCATCAAAGAAGTCACAATTTTCAAAATTCTTATCGCAAAGCACAGATACGTCATGCGCTCCGACTACAATCTCGTCCGGAGTAACAGATACTATTTCGACATCTAAACCTGCGCGTCTCAATGTATCAATTGTAGTAAGCGCTTCAATTTCTTCAAATCCATCTGCGAAAAATGCATAAACAGTTCCCATAATCTATATCATTTAGATGTTACAAACTTAAAGCGCCCGGCCTTTTAAGGGTGCGGCACCCTAAGCATTAATTATTTCAAATTAAAATAATAAGTAATTGTTC
Organism: Bacteroides sp. 3_2_5; assembly: GCF_000159855.2. NCBI lineage: Bacteria > Pseudomonadati > Bacteroidota > Bacteroidia > Bacteroidales > Bacteroidaceae > Bacteroides > Bacteroides sp. 3_2_5. The sequence continues at coordinate 611,973 of NZ_JH636043.1, forward strand.
CCGTCTGGTTGTTTACTCCGTCCACAGCATTAAAACGAGCCTTCTTAGCCGCATCTTCAGCTGCCTTACGTAAAGTCGAATTTACCGTATTTGTCAATCGGTTGATGCTCGTAGCAATCACATGACCGGCAGGGTTTACCGTGATAGAAACAACGACACGTCCCTCTTCCTGAACATTGTATACCGGACGAGGCAAACCACCTTCTCCTATAGAACGTCCTCCAAGATTAAATGTTCCATACCCTCCGACTCCGGATTTTGCTCCGGTCGAAGAATTACCGTCTTTACTTCCTTCGACTCCTTCTCCTGAAGTAGCCGTACCTTTACTTCCCCCCATTTGCGAACCTTTACCAAAAGCACCGGCCACTCGTTTACTGGCAGCTTCCGCTGCAGCCTTACGTTCACGTTCCGCCTTTTCCTCGGCAAGCTTTTTAGCTTCGGCAGCTTTTTCTTCGGGAGTTTTCTCAAGTTTCTTTGCCACTTTCGGTTTTTCCTTCTTAGGTTCGGCCTTAGGCTTTACCACAACCGTTTCTTCTTCGGTCTGAGTAATCATTTCCTGTTCAGTCTCCACTTCCGGTTCGGGCTGCGGAGCCGGCACTTCTTCCGGCAAAACCTCCACGTCCACCATGGTAGAAGGATCATAGTTTCCATAAGCAGCATCCACATCTCCCATCATAACAGGTACTCCCCCGGCTTCTTCGTCCGGATGCGGGATAGCAAAACTTACGAGAATCAAAAGAGCAATAATAGCCACATGCACCAACAATGCACCCAACGCCCCTATATATTCACTCTTTCTTTTTATGTTCATTTCTTCTTTGTTTCCGGCGGGCGTGTAGCCAACACCATTTTAAAATGATTCTCATTAGCGATGTTCAGCACTTTAACGATTTCGCGATAAGGCACAGTTTCATCTGCATAGAGAGCAACATACATCTCAGGTTCTTTATCCGCACAACTTTGGAGGAATGGAGTTAACTCTTCCAATCCCAAAGCATGCTCTTTTTCATTACCAAACGCTGCATAATAGTTCAGGTCCTTATCAATAATAACCCTTGTCAACGGCTTGGCCGAAGTTTGCTGTTTCCCCTGTGGCAACAACACTTTAATCGCATTGGGCGACACAACAGTTGAGGTTATCATAAAAAAGATAAGCAACAGGAATATGACATCCGTCATAGATGCCATACTAAAGTTGGGTGATATTTTTGCTCGACGCTTTAATGCCATAAAATAATTCTTCAAGATGCCAATCTGTCAATGTGCTAATTGGCTACGCACTTTATTTTATCTCAGCACTTTATTTCTGTGCAGGTTCATTAAGCAAATCCATAAACTCCATAGTTCTGGATTCCATCTTATTGACCACTCGGTCTACCAACATCACCAGGTAGTTGTAAGCAAACATAGCAATAATACCCACAATCAAACCACCCACAGTAGTAATCATGGCTTCATAAATACCTCCTGAAAGCAATGTTATGTCTATGTTACCGCTTCCGGCATTCGCCATTTCGTAAAATGCCCGTACCATACCGGTTACCGTACCCAGGAAGCCAAGCATCGGTGCACCACCGGAAATGGTAGCCATTACCGTCAGTCCTTTCTCTAACTTGGCCACCTCTATATTTCCCACATTTTCAATAGCAACCTGCACATCATTTACCGGACGTCCCAAACGGCTGATACCTTTCTCAATCATGCGGGCTGAAGGAGTATTTATCGTACGACAGTAATTAATGGCCGATTTTATCTCCCCACTATGGATATAATCTTTAATCTTCTCCATAAACATCGGATCTTCTTTACCGGCTTTCCGAATCATATAGTTACGTTCGAACAGAATGTAGAAACAGACAACAGACAGTACGGCCAGTACAATCATAATCCATCCACCCTTGATAGCCATATCAAGCATATTCATTTCTGCCGGTGCAGATACAGGAGTCAATACAGGATTGGCCGATGCAACGGAGTCAGCCAGATTGGTAGCCACTTGGGCTAATAGTAGCATTGCATTCATTAGCGAAGACAGTTTTTATATTCTTGGATGGTACGTTCCAGTCCCAGATACAGTGCATCGCTTATCAAAGCATGACCGATAGAGACTTCGTCCAACCAAGGTATGTTTTTATAAAAATAATTCAGATTCAATAAACTCAAGTCATGACCGGCATTCAGACCGATCCCCAATCTACGTGCCGCTTTTGCCGCTTCAACAAAAGGAGCAACAGCCGCAGCCGGATCTTTCGGATAGGCAGTAGCATAGGGCTCGGTATATAATTCTACCCGATCGGCACCTGCTTTCGCAGCATATTCAATCATTTCCGCATCGGGTGCCACAAATACGGATGTACGGATACCTGCCCCGTTAAATTCATCCAATACTTCTGTCAGGAAATCAAAGTTAACCTTGGTATCCCATCCCGAATTAGAAGTTATCTGAGAAGGATCATCCGGAACCAAAGTCACCTGATGAGGTTTCACCTTCAACACCAAGTCAATAAACTCAGGAGAAGGATATCCTTCAATATTAAATTCGGTCCGAAGCAACGGACGCAAATCATACACATCCGAACGACGGATATGGCGTTCATCCGGACGGGGGTGAACCGTTATTCCGTCAGCACCGAAACTCTCACAATCCAACGCCACCTTAACCACGTTCGGAACATTTCCCCCACGGGCATTCCGAAGGGTAGCCACTTTGTTTATGTTCACACTTAATTTAGTCATAGTTCTATGTCTTAATATAATACGGAGCTTTTACCCATATGTTTTGCGCAAAAGTACAAATATTAGCGATAAGATAACAGCAATACCGAAAAAAAATCCCAAATTTGCGACATACTAGAAACTTTTATCAACATGAAATTTGCCATTTTCGGAAATACATACCAAGCTAAGAAGTCCTCACATGCTGCCACCCTGTTCAAATTACTCGAGAAACATGGAGCTGAAATCTGCGTATGCAGGGAGTTTCATCGTTTTCTGAAGTCCGATTTAAAACTGAACGTTAAGGCAGATGATTTGTTCGATGAAAACAATTTTGATGCCGACATGGTGATCAGCATTGGCGGTGACGGCACTTTTCTGAAGGCAGCACGCCGTGTAGGCAATAAAGGAATCCCTATTTTAGGCATCAATACCGGACGATTAGGGTTTCTGGCAGATGTATCTCCGGAAGAAATGGAAGAAACGATTGAAGAGGTTTATCAGAACCATTATACTGTTGAGGAACGAAGTGTACTCCAGTTACTTTGTGACGATAAACATTTACAAAATTCGCCTTATGCTCTCAATGAAATAGCCATTCTGAAACGAGACAGTTCATCAATGATCAGTATCCGTACGGCAATCAACGGGGCACATCTCACTACTTATCAAGCAGACGGTTTGATTATTGCTACTCCAACAGGCTCTACTGCCTATTCATTAAGCGTAGGTGGCCCTATTATCGTTCCACACTCCAAAACGATTGCAATCACTCCTGTCGCCCCACACAGTTTAAATGTAAGGCCTATAGTAATCTGTGATGACTGGGAAATTACTTTAGATGTAGAAAGCCGTAGTCATAACTTTCTGGTAGCAATAGACGGTAGCAGTGAAACCTGTAAAGAGACTACTCGTCTCACTATCCGTAGAGCAGACTATAGCATTAAGGTGGTGAAACGCTTTAACCACATCTTTTTCGATACCTTGCGTACCAAAATGATGTGGGGGGCTGACAGTAGAGTGTAAAACAGCTCACAAAAGTACCTTCCTTACATCCCTCTACTCTTACGACACATTTTTTCCTATATAAAACCCATTCATTCGCTTGAATCTCCTCTTTTGCAAGGCTCCGTGCCCCCAAGGATGCGGAGATACCCACCTCTTCCAATAACCGTTATATAGGACAAGAAAAGGCTATCGGATTTCCCATAGCCATCTCCATTAAGAAAGTGTTATCCGGAGGGCAGCCTGGCGCTCCCTTTCCTCCGCCCCCCGTATAAAACAAGTCATCCCCTCCGGTCTTTCGACCGAAGGGGATGAACCATCTGAAAAAAACGGCGACTACCTACTCTCCCACTGTTACGCAGTACCATCGGCGTGATCAGGCTTAACTTCTCTGTTCGGAATGGGAAGAGGTGGAACCCTGATGCTATAGTCACCTGAATAAGGCAG
>NZ_JH636044.1:0-12057 GCF_000159855.2 Bacteroides sp. 3_2_5
TAAAAACGTAAAGGGCTGAGGAAGAGGAAGGTTCTGATAATTGATTATGGAAAAGGGAAAGGTCGGGGAAGGAAAGGGACACATTATTATATTATATAGGGGAAATTTATAGGGGAGAGGGAAAAGGGGATTTGCCGAGAAAGGGAGAAGGAGAAGTGTTTGCGGGAGGAAATTGAGGAGAAAATAGGGAATTTAGCGGGAACTTGACGGAAATTAAACGGGGTTTAAGCAAAAAACTCGGTGGGACCTTGGCGGGAATTGAACGGGAATCAGACAGGAGTCAAACAAAAATTGAACGGAAGCCCGCGTTAACATTGTTAATGCGGTTGGGGAGAGATTTATTTCAGGGGCGGAAAGAACAAAGCTTTTGACTCGAAAAGACTTGTTATTTAAAGACAAAAGGCTTGATTTAACAGAGGGTTAAATCAAGTTATAGGAAGAGGAAAAACAAAAGGGGAAAAAGGATTGAGAATGAAGGAAATAGAGAAAAAAGGAGAACTTTTCTGGGAAAAGGGATAAGTGCCGGACCGAAAGGGATAGTTGCGATTAAAGCAAGTATGGGGGCAGGAGATTTTAAAAAGCAAGGTTGGGAGTGAAAGCAGGAGGAGTTTACTGTTAAAGACCAAAGGACATTGCTTAAAAACTAACCTTAGGAAAACAAACTGTGTACACTGGCACTGTCCGCCATTTTGTGTAGCTAGCATGGAGAGTCCCGATCCTTTCTTGAAAGCCACTAATATTCAGTTCCACCCAAAGTTATATTCAAGCTACACACCATTCTAAAGTAGCTTGGACACCTCCTTAACAGAAGCCTCAAAATGAAAATCTCCCATAACTTATCAAATATGCGCTTATGTTTTTATACTTTTGCATTCATATTCAGAAAAGAAATTATATGCGACTCGGACTTTTAACCGCTTTCATCCTACTCCTGTCTTTTACTACTTCCTGTCAATATAAGGAAGCACAGCCCCACCCTGCATTTAAAGATTCCATTGTCCTCGTAACTCCAGTGGAACCGCAACCGATTGCAAGTAAAAGCCAAACCGCCTTTTATCTGGATTCCATCGGTCTGATGAATATCGCCGAACTTGATTCTACATTCATTATCCGGCTCATGTACGCCACTCCGGACAATTTTACCGGTCAACTTCTTTATACTGATTTGAAAGAAGCATATCTTCACCCGGACGCAGCTAAAGCTCTTTTAGAAGCACATCTGTTACTTAAAGCCCAATATCCCAGCTACCGCCTGATAATTTATGATGCAGCACGCCCGATGTCCGTACAGAAAAAAATGTGGGATATGGTAAAAGGGACCTCCAAGTATATGTATGTATCTAACCCCTCACGAGGAGGAGGTCTGCATAATTATGGATTGGCAGTAGATATCAGCATAGCCGATTCACTAGGACATCCGTTACCCATGGGGACAGAAGTGGACTATATGGATGCAGCATCACACATAACAAATGAAGCAAAATTAGTAAGAGAAGGAAAAATAACGCAACAAGAACGAGAAAACCGAATTCTACTAAGACAAGTTATGAAAAGTGCAGGATTTCGTGCACTTCCCAGTGAATGGTGGCACTTTAACCTATGCAGCCGAGACGAAGCCAAACAGAAGTACAAACTCATAAACTAAAGTAAGATATGTATCTTTCTCCGGAAACCATCTTGTTTATCCGGGAGCATCGCAATGACGATGTACACTCCCTGGCATTACAAGCAAAGAGATATCCTCAAGTGGACATGCCTCTGGCTATCGTTCAGATAGCCGGATGGCAAGCTACCGTTTCTAAAATACCAAGTTGGCATGCAACAGAAGGACTTTTATATCCGCGCCATCTATCATTAGAGCAATGTTCATCGGAAGTTACCGCACTCTACAAAGCTTCACTGGTACATGGAGAAGGGTTAGTCGATCTGACCGGCGGATTCGGCATTGATTGTGCCTTTCTCGCTACTCAGTTCAAAACAGTCACCTACATAGAACGCCAGGAGGAACTTTGTGAACTTGCCATGCACAATTTCCCATTACTGGGGCTGAAACACATTCGGGTACAAAATGGCGACGGAGTGGAATATCTACAACAGATGCCGGCTGTAGACTGTATTTTCCTGGACCCGGCACGCCGCAATGAACATGGTGGAAAAACAGTAGCCATATCCGACTGTGAACCCAACGTAGCCACATTGGAAAAGTTACTACTCGAAAAGGGTAAGCAGGTAATGATTAAACTTTCACCCATGCTCGATCTTTCCTTGGCTATACGAGATATGCAGCACGTATCCGAAGCCCATATCGTCTCAGTCAACAACGAGTGCAAGGAGCTTCTGTTACTACTCCGGCCCGGTGATGATTCTCCGGAGATTCCATCTGCAATGTCTCAGCCCATCGTCTGCATCAATTTTGCAAACCAGGAAATACAACGTTTTGTTTTCACCCGCGAATCAGAACAAGCCACCGAGTGTTCATACACCCACGAAATAGGAACTTACCTGTATGAACCCAATGCCTCTATTCTCAAAGCCGGTGCTTTCCGCAGCATCGCTTCTTCGTTTCATCTGAGTAAACTTCACGCCAACAGCCATCTCTACACCTCAAACGAACGAATAGAAAAGTTTCCGGGACGCATCTTCCGGATAACCGGTTACTCGAGCCTCAACAAGAAAGAATTAAAAAATATTTTAAACGGATTAGATAAAGCGAATATCACCACCCGCAATTTTCCACAATCCGTAGCCGAATTACGGAAACGACTGAAACTAACCGACGGAGGTGATATCTATCTGTTTGCTACTACTTTGAACGATGAAAGAAAAATCATCATCCGGTGTGAGAAAGCATAAAATGAGGAGAGGCAACGTCGTCCCGACGCTGCCTCTTTCTCTCAATCAATTTATAGAAACTGTTTGTCCCAACGAATATATTTCATCTGATTGTCCATAGGGCTTTTCTTTCAACATCCCCTGGACCTTAACCACAATCCTATATTTGGATTCAGGTTCTTTCAGTGTATATTCCCACGAAGTAGGTTCACCTTCCAAAGAAATCTGATGCTCCAGCACCGCCCCTTTGTAAACCTGAACATAAACGGATAAAGGACGTTGTATCTCTTCCGGAATCGCTGAAGGTAGTTTCCACTCCAACACCGCATCATTATCAGGTGTCAGTGACGATTTCAAATCGGTCACCGGAGGTAAGGAAACTCCATCTTTAAAATCAATGATATCGCGATCCTGGCAACCTGTGACGGCAAGTATACAAAGCATCACAGAAAAAAAGTATAATATTCTTTTCATAATCGTCTGTTTTTTATTAGTAACCCGGATTCTGTATATAATTTCCTTTCGCCCAGTTCATCTGTTGCTGAGGAATAGGTTTATATTCATCTCTTCCCGCAACAAAGACCGCATTATTCATCCAAGAGAAACGGGTTTTCTCTTTTTTGAAGTAAGCATTCATCGTAGGCTCCAGGATTCCCCATCTTTGCAGATCGAAGAAGCGTCTTCCCTCACATGCTGTTTCAAGACGATTCTCAAACATCAATGCTTTCCATGCATAGTCTTTGGTCCAAGCAGCCTCATCGGTATACAAGCTGACCTTATAATTCATGTAAGGAGTACCATCTGCCATCAACAAGCGAATTCTACTGTTATTAGCACGTTCGCGCAGCTTATTAATGATAGGACGAGCTTCTTTGTGACGATCCAACTGAATCAGGATCTCAGCTTTCCACAACAAGACTTCAGCATAACGAATTTGCTTCACATTCATCGAATTACGGTTTACAATGATACAATCGCAACCGGCAGGAACCAACTCTTTAACAGATTTCAAATAACCATAATCACCGGGGCTTCTGGAAGCCTTTTCCTCGTACAGCAAATCCGGATTATATTTATAAGGATATCCCGGGATAGCCGCCGTATGACTCAAACGAGGGTCAAAGCTATTTTCATCGAAATACTCTTTGAATCTTCCTTTCATTTCCGCATCGTTAAACGTATCGAACAAAGGCAATCCGTCTGTACCGGTTCTGAAGGCATTTGCCATATTAAAGCTCATCTTATGGAAGTCACAACATGGGAAATAAGGTTCCCAGGAAGGAGCATTCAATTCTGCACCATTGTTTGTATTTCCTCCGCTTGATGTTCCGTCGTTGATAGAATACTGGATTTCCCAAATTGCTTCTTTGGTAGCATTATCATATTCCGGCAAGAAGTTTTCGGCAAAGTCTTCACACAAGCCTACGTTTCCACCTTCTTGATCAGTGATCTCGTTGATATAAACCAAGGCACGTTCCAGAATCTTCTTATCCACTTCGACTACCTGATGTCTTGCATCCTGCTTGTACGCCATGAACAATAAAGCTTTGGCAGCCATTGCACGTGCGGCATTCTTGTTGATACGACCTATCTCCTCTTGTTTTTCAGGCAACAGTCTGACAGCCTCTTCCAAATCGGCAACAATGTGTTCCCACAAATATGTATCATCAGTACCATTGGGGCGGTTCGAGATATTAGTCACATCTTCCACCGTTCTTCCGTTCTCTTCATCCACCCAAGGAATGTATCTCCACAGAGTCTTCATAAAGAAATAGGTAGCTCCGCGCAAGAATTTCACCTCACCGGTACGTACACCTTTCAACGGATAGTTTTCATCAGTAACTTTAGACAAGGCATAGAGTGCCAGGTTGTATCTGGATATCGCTACATATCCTTTGAACCAAGGTCCGTCATTGTTCCCTACATTGGCAGTTACAGAAGAGAAAACTTCCATATCGTGCCAGGCCGACTGGTCACTTACACCCGATCCGCCTTTGTAAGCATCATCCGATCGGATAGAACCATGCATCCACCATGCATGAGCTTCCGACCAGGGCAGATAAGGAATCAGCGAATAGCACGGAGTCACAAAATCATCAATATGTTCGGGCTTTCCTAATAATAAATCATCAGCCAGCACCCCTTTAGGGTTAATATTCAATTGGTCGGCACAGCTCGTCACCAATAAGGAAAGCAAAAGGGCTGATGACAGAAATAAACTATAAAAGGTTTTCATACTATTTCTATTTAAAAGGTTATATTAACTCCGACTGTAGCGGTAAATGGAATGACATAGCCAAAGTCACGGATTTCAGGATCGGGACCTGAGAAACGATTGCTATCCCACCATTTCTTGATAGTGAATACATTATTAGCCGAAACATAGGCACGCAAGCGGCTGATCATGGCTTTCTTCACCATACTTTCCGGGAAAGTGTATCCCAGCTCTATCGTTCTCAACTTCAAGTACGAACCGTCTTTGAGGAAATACGTAGACGTACGCTTTTCATCATTGGTGTTACGAGTAGACAGAGCCGGAATGTTAGAGTCCGGATTCTGAGGAGACCAAGCATTAAATACACCTTTCAAGTGGTTGGTATTATTCACATTCTGAATGTTCCAGAAATCACTGTATTCAATCCATGAATCCCAAACATCTCCGCCATGCACACCCTGGAAGAAGAGAGCTAAGTCTACATTCTTATACGAAGCCTGAAGATTCAAACCATAAGTAAAGTCCGGGTCACTGACACCAATCCATGTACGGTCGTAGTCCTGAGTGATACGTCCGTCTCCGTCAAGGTCTTTATAGCGAATGCGTCCCAAACCTTTTCCTGCCTGCTGCGGTGAATTGTCCACCTCTTCCTGTGTCTTGAAGATTCCGTCTGCCACGTATCCGTATATAGAGTTACGGGGGCGTCCGATGATATCATCCAACATACCGTTTCCACCATATACACTTCTCACATTGTCCGGCAATTCAGTAATCTTATTCTTGAAAGTCGCGATGTTTCCCGTAATGCTATAATTAAATCCCGATGGAAGACTGTTCCGGTATGTCAGCAAGATTTCAACTCCACGGTTTTCCATACTCGGACCATTCACATAAGTATCTCCACCTTCACCGAATGCACCGATATAAGGGGGCAAATAAAGCATATCGGTTGTCTTCTTATAAAAGTAATCGATTGTTCCGACCAGGCTCTGGTTGAAGAAACCAAAATCGATACCGTAGTTGGTCTGTGTTACAGTTTCCCATTTCAATGTCGAATTACCGGTGAGATATTTACGGAAACCAGACTGTAGAGAACCGCTCTCCTGTCCGTTCATAGCATAAGAAGTTCCGTTATAATCGGCTACATAACTACTTTGCAGGTATCCGCTAGGAATGGCCGAGTTACCATTACGTCCCCAACTGAATCTCAGCTTCAGGTCCGAAAGAAAATCTACATTCTCAAGGAACGGTTCATTCTTTATTCTCCATCCCAAAGAAAATGCCGGGAAGACTGCCCAACGGTTATCAGCACCGAACTTGGAAGAACCATCATAACGTAATGTTGCCGATGCCAGATATTTGGAAGCATACGAATAGTTGAACTTACCGAAGTATGACAACAGAGCATAAGCATCACCCGAACCGGTAGCCTCTGTAATCTTGTCACCGGTAGCCGAACTTAAAAAAGCATAGTCTCTGTCTTCCAGAGTCAAACCGTCTTTACGTGCATAGAATGCTTCACTTTCAGCTTTCGTAAATTCCATTCCGACTACAGCTCCTATCGAGTGTTTTCCGAATTGCCCGTTATAGTTGATCTGGTTAGTCCACTGGTATTCCAGGAAATGAGTCTGATCGTTGCGGACATAGTTGAACTTTTCATCACGGCCCGAACCGTCTGCTTCACTCCATTTTTTATCGACTGCACGATAATATGAACCACGATAATCTACACCGAATGATGTTCTCAGGTTCAAACCTTTGATAATCATCAAATCGGCATACGTATTACCAATTACCTTCAGGAACTTATTGACATTGTCTTTCCCCAGGATAAGGTCTTTCACCGGATTACGATAGTCATCCATACCCACATCGAGAGAAGCACCACCCCAACCACCGGTTTCGGTATATACAGGAATGATAGGGGGTTCATTTGCAGCAAGCTGTGTATGGTTGGCTTCACGATAATTCATATAGTTCAACTCCAGGTTTTCACCTACTTTCAAACGACCATTCAATAAGTCATACTCCGAGTTCAAACGAGCCGAATATTTTTTCCAGAAAGTTTCAATCTGAATACCTTCTGTGTTTTCATAACCCAGGTTGAAGAAAGTACGTGATTTATCAGTACCACTCGATACTGAAATCTGATGGTTCTGCGATACTCCGGTACGAGATATTTCATCGATCCAGTTAGTATCGGCTGAGCGCATCGTCTGAGCTGTATTCAGCCATTCCACCGGTTTCACGGAATTAAGTACCGGATAACCGTTGCTGTCATAACTCCAGTCATAATCGAAGAAACGGACGCTTTGCTTGATTTCACCAAGTTTATCGTCGTTTGCATACGCTTGCCAGATGGCACGTCCATACTCATCGGTATTCAACAGGTCGGGTTTATTAACCCATTTAGAGAACTGTACACGACCTTCGTAACTAATCTTCGATTCACCCTTTTTACCCTTCTTTGTTTCGATGATAATCACACCACCGGCAGCTCTCGAACCATAAATACTGGCCGAAGCCGCATCTTTCAGCACCTGAATCGATTCAATATTCGCCGGGTTGATATCACGCAGGTTATAGTCTCCTGCCAATCCGTCAAGTACGATCAGCGGGTTAGGCTGCGCATTCAGTGACGTAAGTCCGCGAATCTGTATCGAAGCATTTCCCCCAGGGCTACCATCTGTAGTAATAAATACACCCGGCAATTTTCCCTGTAAAGACTTCAATGCATTAGTCGAAGGATTCTGAGCCAAATCCGAAGTGTTGGCCATAGCAACCGAACCGGTAAGATCAGCTTTACGCTGTGTCATATAACCGGTCTGGATCACTACTTCGCCCAACATCGTGGCATCATCGGCCATCACCACATCAATCTGACTCAATCCTTTCACTGCTTTCTCCTGTGTAGCCTTTCCGATAAACGAGAATACCAGAATATCTTTATCGGAATTCACATCGACCGAATACTGGCCATTCAAATTTGTAATTGTACCCTTCGAAGTACCTTTTACCGAAACGTTTACTCCAATTAACGGATCACCTGTTTCCTTTTCGGTCACCGTACCCGTAATGACTTTCGTCTGGCTGATATCCAGATTGCCCGCGTATGCCATCAATGTCCCCGAGGACAAGACAACCACCCAGACCAAAAGCCTTCTCAACACTTCTTGCAGCCAGTCACTTCCGGAGGCCACAAGGCAAGGTCTTTCATGTTTCATATTCACCAATTAGATTTAATTAAAAATTTAAATAATACTATCATATGTTTTTCAGTCTGCCGAAGCCTCAACAGCAGGCAGCAACTGCCGGCGGGCTTCTTCAATACCTGAAGTTCCAAATACCTGTGCCTCCGGATCGCCATACCAATAAATAGTAGTGGCATAATCGGCCTCACCTCGTTTCCATCCCAGCATTTCAATATCGAACTTAAAGCTCTTATTGAAAGGAATACCATCCAGATGGCGGGTGCGATAGAAAGCATTATAACCGTGAGAGCTTTCCAAATCGGCTCTCGGGGCTCCTCCAAATGGAGTATAGAAAGGCACTACCGGTGCCCATGAACTATTGTAGTAATCTTCTGTGCCTGTACCGAAATGTGATGGGAAAGTATCGTCGTCCACCCAAATCTTTTCATCACCTTCACCATACCACAACGGGGCATGATTATAAAGTGAAAGTAAATCGCCTTTGTAGACACCTCTACCTTTCAGGGTAGCAAAGTTCCATTCTATACATTGGTCGGCCTCTTCAGGTTTATCGTGGATATAGATACCATTTTCCTGTCTCCATGAAGCATAGAAATACAACGAACGATCTTTATTCCACTTTAATGGAGCTACATTCACCTCCATTGTAGCAGCAACCGACCGGGAAGAGAGGTTAAGTACTTTCAGCACACCATCTTTTTGGTAAGGCATCAACCAACGACTGGAGATATTTCCTTTTCCATCGGATGTCAGATACCAGCTATCTACCTTGGGGGCACCCATACCACCTCCGGAGAAGTCACTCAACGGTACCCATACGGTCTGCTTTCCGTCAAACCCGGCACTGAACACCAATTCCCGCATCAACTGGGCATATTGTTCAGGATTATCGGTACGAATATTGAACTTCACTTCGTATACCGCATTTTCGCCTGCAGGCAGAGGGATGACCAATGAATCGGAAGGAAGAATACTCTTCTCCTCCCGGAGGATCTCACCTTTACGGCCGGCTACCGGCTGAAGAAGACGGTTGTCTACTTCGGCAATCTTCTGTGCCGCTCTCTCCACTACCTCCTTAGAAAAAGTCTCTACCTGTGTGCCTTCGGGATATTTACGGAAGTTGATGTGATAATACTTGGGAGTCGGATTCACTCCCGGCTCGTCTTCGAATGTCACTTTACATCCACGGGCATAAGGAATAGGCAGGAACAAGGTATTTCCTCCTTTACCTTCGGGCGTATAGCTGGTGTGTGCCTGTAACATTCCCTTTCCCAATCCGGGTACATTGATCCGCATCAGGTCATAAGCCGGAATGATCCAGCCCGGTTGATCAGAACCATCAAAATAAAACCGCCACGTACCCCGCTTGTCAATGGTAGTAATCCAGATACGAGTGATCGCTCCAGGTCCGACTTCGTCGAACATCACTTTCTCAATGCGGCCTGCCACCGTATCTACCCGTTTGATTCCAAACCCGTCACTATTGGCAAACCAACCGGCAGAATCGGGTGATACTGATGCACGGTCGTAGCTACTTTCCTGACGACAGGTATAAGAGGGAACCGGATACAGCGCCTGTTCCTCCACCGATACCATTTCGTCCAACAACGTTTCCAGCGTTACCGGCTTATCCGACACCCGGGAACTACATCCCCACGAGCAGAACAAGAGTCCTGCACAGACGGACCACCATAGATTTCTTTTACTTTGTTTCATACTTATATCCAATTTTGTGTTTATTATATTTTCGAGAAAGCATGTTCTTCTTTCACATTCTCCTCAGCCTCTTTATCCACTCCCAGCTCTTTTTCTATTGCCTCCAGTGACTTGCCCTTGGTCTCGGGCACACAAAACAAAATGAATGCGAATGCTGCAATGCTGAAAACGGCAAAGATTCCGAAAGCAACCGATCCGCCCAGGTTATTCAGTATCCAGGGGAAAAACTGAACGGTGAGAAAAGTACATAACCAGCTGATTCCGGTGGAGAGTGACATAGCTGTTCCACGAATACGAGAAGGGTAAATCTCGGAAGTCACCACCCACATCAAAGGTGCCAGTGAAGCGGCAAAGAATCCGATATAGCATAACACGGCTATTAAGGCACCGATACCATTGGCTGCCGGAACTACGAAAGTGTAAACCAAGTACAGCAATGAGATGCCCATCCCCAGACTTCCGCAAAGAAGCAGAATCTTACGCCCTACTTTATCGACCAGCCACACAGCAATCAGGGTAAACAGCAGATTCACCACTCCCACCAGGATAGATTGCACAAGGGCAATATCCCCGGCAACACCTGTCATCTCGAAGATGGAAGGTGCATAATTGATGATGACGTTAATACCCGTGATTTGCTGTAAGGCGGCCAGTATAGAACCTATGAAAACCACTTTAGCCAAGTTACCCTTAAACAATTCAGTTACCTTTATCCTATCTCTACCTTCTTGTGTGTTTGTGTCGGACACGGTCATCTCACCGGCTTCCAGGTTCAGTTTACTGGCCACCTGCCTGGCTCTACCTGCTTTTCCACGAGCCGAAAGCCAACGTGGGCTCTCAGGCAATATACCCAATAACAACAGATAGGCCACACTAAAGAAGAACGGGAATCCCAACATCAGGCGCCAGTTCCGCTCATAGTCCAGCAATATATAATCTACAATGTAAGCAATTAGAATTCCTATCACAATAGCCAACTGATTGTAGGAAACCAGTGTTCCCCTCAGCCGGGCAGGAGATATTTCAGATATATAAATAGGTGCTACGGCAGAGATCACTCCGATACCCAGCCCGCATATCAGGCGAAAAACCAGCAGTGAAACCAAATTACCGGATAATGCGCAGCCCAAAGAAGAAACAATAAAAAAGACAGCTGACGAGAACATGACTTTCTGTCTGCCATAACGGTCGCTAAAACCTCCTCCCAGCAAAGCACCGCAAAGGCAACCTACGGTCAGAATACTTACCACCAATCCCAAAGCCATATCATCCAACATGAATTGTTCCTGTAAAAAAGGAACGGCTCCGGAAATACCTGCCATATTTAATCCCACAATCAATCCACCAAAGACGGTGATAAAGGTATATAGGAATAAAGGTTTGTTCTCTCTGTTCATTTTGATTCTAAATTTATAGTAGTTATACGATGTGTGATTGTTGATGCAAGGTTAGCCAGAATAGTACAGAGGCGATATAACGCAGGAAACAAATAATATAAGAATGGTAACATCCGGCAAAAATACCGGCAGACTATCAATCCGGTTACCCGCTGATGTAACGAAAGGATAAAACTAATAATGAAGCATTTGGAAAAAAATGATTCTTGTAAGAAGTAGATTGTCTTTTATCAAAAGGAAGATAATGTTTCAAAAGACGTTCGTCTGATGCAACAAAGATAAGACGCTTTTTTCATATGTGCAAATATTTCTACATTATTCTAATAATCAGTTATTTATCTCTTCTTCTTATATTCAGTGCACAGAGCCAAAACAGTGTTTCAAAAAAGGAACGTTTTTTGAAACACAACAGTCGTTCTATCTGTCTAACTTACACAAACTTACCGCAAAATAAAAGCTGTATTCACAGCCTGCCATAGCCGGCCTGTCCATTCTTAATGGGAAGGTCTTGCTGAGTATGATCTATTTTATTCATTTTTAAACATTTGAGTTATGAATACGAAGACAAAACTTCTGTATGTAGGCTTTCGTGCGTTAAACACATGCTGTCTGTGCGCGGCTTTTTTAATGATAACATCGTGTGGCGACAATGTTGTGAACCCCGACAGCCCGGAACTGGACGGAG
>NZ_JH636044.1:12157-149102 GCF_000159855.2 Bacteroides sp. 3_2_5
ACACTCAGGCAAGGAAATCTGCTCACCAGAGCGGGAACTGTCCGTGTGATCGGATACTCGTTCAATAGTACGGCAGCGATGGGAACGATCCCTTCATCCTATACTTATAACAGTACTTCCGTCACTATCCCGAATATGAACAGTGACTTTATGGTCTATGACTCGGGGGACATAGCGAATGTGAGCACAATCAGCCACAACCTGTCGGTTAGTTTCACGCAAAAACTCTGCAAGCTGACGGTTAAACTCTCCTTGTCACAGTTTGGGAGCAACACGTTTACCAACTGTACGGGGGTATATGTTTCTCAAGGGGGCAATGCGTCTGCCTGGACGATAGGTCCCTCTACAAATAATGTAAGTGCCAATACCGGAAATACACCTACATTCAATATAGCCAATAACTCTACTGCCACTGTGCGGTTAGTCCCTTTTTCGGGTTCCCGGGCAATCACGGTGCATATCGGCACGTTGAAACTTAGTAATTACTTCAATGCGAATAACCGGAATATCACCTCAAGCCAGAATGTGCAGTTGCTACCGGGAAAGAGTTATACCATTACGCTGAAGTTTGAGTTGGGGATACAATTGGCGGCGAGCGACATTAACCTGACACAAAACGGATGTACGGCGAGTGATAAGAATGATTTGGCAAAGCTGAGATGGGCTACAGGAAATTTGAAGAGTACAGGAAATGTTAATTACGTGTGGGCATCTTCGCAAACAGAAGGCGGACATTTTTATTCCTTCAATAAACTTTATGATGGAAGCACCGGAGATCCATGTTCTAAACTAAACACTGCATATTATGGTACAAATTGGCGAACACCATCTAAAAATGAACTGGAAAAGCTGTCACGATGTACAGATTTAGTTCATACTAATGGAGGAATGTGGTTTATGAATAACCGTTTAGGGCTATTTTTAAAAGCAGCAGGAATGCGACTGGAAAGTGGAGCGGGCTTAGAGGGAACGGGATCAGGAACTGGTGGTGTTTATGTAACTTCAACAGTAGGGAGGAATGGAAACAATTGCTATGCTATGGAATTTACTACAAAACCAGGGATATATGTCAGTGATGATGGCTCTTGGTGGTGTCTCCAAATTAATGGTTATTCTGTCCGTTGTGTAAAAGGTACCAAACAATAATATTCACTTTTAAACTAACCTATTAAACAAACTTGATTCATTAGCATGAGTGCAATATTGTGTCACATGCAATTATAAAAGGTATGATAACAAGATTATAAAAATGCTGATAACTTGGCACTTCCATACATGTTGAACGAAATAAGAAACAAGATTCTTTGCTATGGACAGAAAGCGTTTTGTCTATAGCAAAGAATCTGACATTGAATGAATATTTGACCGGTTCCAGTTTGTTTCGTGCTATAGATAAGTTCTGTAATGTAGTGGAGATAAATTGGAAATTAGATTTATAAAATATAGATTTAGTTTTTCAAACGATGTTTCAAAAGACGTACGTTTTTTGAAACACAATTGTGTATTCATTACCGTTATATCTGATTGTAATACACAAACTTACGCATAATAAAAGTGGTATCAAACAGCCTTTCCGGACTCATACGAAGATGTATAGGTCCGCAATGCGTCTTTGATACGATTATTCACTTTAATATCTTAGTATATGAATAGAACTTTTATTATGCGAGAGTGTCTCGGTAAAGCCTTATGGCTGTGTTTTTGCCTTTCGATAGCAGGATGTGCCGAAGATGACAGAATGACTCCCCTGTCTGCTGACAGCGGGGATACTGCCGACGAGTTAATTCCTATCCATATCAGTCTGACGGGTGACAACGACTATCATTCTTCCTCTTTTAACGACGCTTCGACCCGTAGCCACTCTCCCCTGATCGCCGAATGGGTGGGAGTAAAAGCTTTCTCACCTACACGCACAGGAGAGCAACCGGACTATGAAGGTCCACGGATAGCCTCGATGGAACTGACGGAAGATACCCTACCCCGTGTAAGTACCCGTGCAACAGTGCCTGCGGGAGTCTATTTCCGGCTGATTGTTTTCCGGAAGTCCGGAAGTGAATATGTCTTCCAGTCGGCTGACGATTACACCTCCAATGGTACGGGCACTCCTGTACTCAAACAAGGGAGACTGCTGACACGCTCCGGAACGATACGTGTGGTGGGTTACTCCTTTAATACCACTACAGCTGCCGACTTGGGAACTATGCCTTCCACGTATGCCTACAACAGCAGCACAGTGTCTATCCCTAACATGAGCAAGGACTTCATGACCTTCGATTCCGGAGATATAACGAATGTAAATAGCCTCAGCCACAATCTTCCGGTGAGTTTCAATCAGAAGTTGTGCAAACTGACAATTACCATCAGTCCTACCGGATTTCCAAGCAATACGATCACCAATTGCACGGGTGTATATGTAAAGCAAGGGGGAAACTCCACATCATGGAAGATCGGCCCTTCGACCAATGTGGTGGCCGCCAACACGAATAATACGGCGGCATTCAGTCCGAGCACGACCCTAAGTACAACCATACGCATGGTTCCGTTTGCAGGGGCCAGAACGATAACAGTGCATTTCAATACACTGACGGTAGGCGGACGGATTGTGAACAACAACACCGAAATCACGTCCACCCAAAGCGTACAGTTGAAGGAAGGGAAAAGCTATACACTAAAAATACAGTTTAAAAAGGGACCCGGCATCAATGTGTTGGAGAGTGATATAAACCTTACAGGTAACGGGTGTACGGCTCAGGATAAGAAGGATCTGGCTAAATTAATATGGGCGGACGGGAATCTGAAATCAACAGGAAATTCTAACTATGTGTGGACCACTTCAACAGATAGAGGTTATTACTATACTTGGTATAGTACTTACACAGGAAATACAAGCCAAAATAATACCGATCCATGTTCGAAACTTAACGTTTCAACTTATGGAACCGGGTGGCGTACACCGTCGCGAAACGAACTAACCAAGTTATCTCGGTGTACAAATAAGGCAAAAGTAAATAATGGAATGTGGTTTATGAATAGTTCCAAGGGGCTCTTTCTGCCATTAGCTGGACATACACCTAGTGCATCTGGAGCCAGTACTGGTGGTAATGCAGTAGTGAACGGTAATCGCGATGGTAATTATTGGTGTACAGAGAAATATTATCGTTTTTTGTTTGGAACAAATGGACACACAGTTTCCGACGCAGCTTCTGGTGCCTTTGGATGTTCTGTTCGTTGCGTGAAAGGTACCAAACAATAATATTCACTTTTAAACTTAACAAATCATGAAAACAGAACTCAAAGGCTGGCTTGCGGACAATACCGTGACCACCGACAACAAAGAAGACAAAATCCTGGTATTGGAAAGTGCCGGAAACCTGACGCTGTCCGATGTACTGGATGAAATGAAGAAAGAAGATACCGGCTTGCGGGCAGAGACTTTAAAGCATGCCGTCGACCTCTTTCAGCGTACAGTATCGGAATTGGTACTGAACGGATACTCTGTCAATACGGGGCTTTTTCGTGCCGTACCCCAGTTTCGCGGGGTAATAGACGGCGGAGTATGGAATTCCGAGAAAAATTCTATCTATGTTTCCTTCAATCAGGATAAGGATTTACGTGAAACTATCGCACGGACCGGCGTGAAGATTCTGGGAGCCAAAGGTGACCCGGCCTACTTCATCGGTGGTGAAGACGCCGCCACCCGTGCTACGGACGGTAGTGCAACTGCGGGACGTAACTATCGTCTGCAAGGAAAGAATATTAAAGTAACTGGTACAGATCCTGCCGTAGGTATCGTCTTGATTGATGAAAAAGGCACGGAAACGAAGCTACCGATGGATATGATAGCAGTAAACAACCCTTCGGAAGTATTGGTGCTACTTCCTGCCGACTTGAAAGACGGAACCTATGAGCTGCGACTGACTACACAATACTGCCACAGTTCGCAGACAATGCTAAAAACGCCGAGAACTGTCAGTCGATTTATCAATATCGGCGCATCCCAGGGGAGTGGTGATGACGATATTGTAGATGATCCAACGGCCTGATAGTAAACATACCGGCACATTTCATATCGTCCCGCATTGAGAAAATTCAATGCGGGACAATTTTGTATAATGCGTATACAGCATTATCTACGGATCGTATACTACTCTATATACACACCGTATACAGAGTTGCATACAGTGCGTAGACAGAACGATCTATTTCCCATATTCAGTTAGCCACCATTGCCTCTGTCGGAGTGACCCCATAAAGTGTACGGAAACATTTAGTGAAATAGGCGGGCGAAGTAAAACCGGTCATATAAGCTATCTCACTGATATTGTACTGCCGGGCTTTAAGCAAAAGCATTGCTTTATTGAGCCGGTAATTCCTCAGGTAATCGGTGGGGGAAACCCCGAACAGTGTTTTCATCTTCCGGTAAAGGTGCACCCTCGACAATCCCAAATGTTCACTCAGGTCTTCGATGCTGAAATCGGAGTTTTCATATTGCGTGTCGACAATGCTCAGCAGCTTGTCCCTGAACAACTCGTCTACCTTCATCAGTTTGCATACCTCCACATTGTCCATCGTACCGGCCCGGAGATTCTTCATATAAGCTTCCTTCATCTTCTGCCGTTCCGAAATCATGTTGATGATACGTATTTTCAGGAAGTCGATGTTGAAAGGTTTGGGAATATACTCGTCTGCCCCCTCGGCAATGCCGTAGATGCGCTGGCTGTCTTCGGACAAGGCTGTCAGTAGTATGATGGGGATATGGCTGAAAGCAAGATCATTCTTCACCCGGTTAACCAGCTGGAACCCATTCATACCGGGCATTAATACATCGCTCAGAATCAGGTGAAAAGCATCACCCTGTCCCAACAAGTCCAATGCTTCATTACCATTACCTGCCACTTCTACCTGAAAATTGGCGGACAGCTCTTTCCGTAAGCTATATCGTACATCGGGATCGTCTTCCACGACCAGGACATGGTAATCATAGGTTTTAGAAAGCATTTCGTTGACCACCGTCGTATCCACCTCCATATCGTGATAACTGAGATTGAAGCGATCGGTCTCTTCCAGTATATACTCGTGTGTATAGTGAGCGATATCTTTATAAAGCCGGACGCTGAATAAAGTATACTCTCCCGGTTGACTCTCTGCACGGATTTCACCGTCATGCAGGTCGACATACTCTTTTGAAAGATTGAGTCCAATGCCAAAGCCTACTGTACCGAAAGTCTTATTACCGGTATAGAAGCGTTCAAACAGGTGTTCCATACTCTCTTTTGAAATTCCCCGCCCGTGATCCTCCACTTCCAGCAGGACAGTTTCTGCTTCACCGGTAATCCGGACAGAAATATCTCCCCCACTATCCGAATATTTAAAGGCATTCGAAATGATATTTACCAACACCTGCTCTATCTTATTGACATCGATGTAAATGTTCAGTTCGTCAATATTGGTAGAGAACCGGTAATGAATCTGCTTCTCTTCGGCAATACCGGTAAAGTAGTCGAAAACTTCCCTTACCATCCCGATCAAATCTACCTGACGCAAAATCAATTTCATCTTATCGTTGTCGATTCTTCGGAAATCGAGTATCTGGTTGACAATCCTGTAGAGCCGGTCTACATTCCGTTTCATCAAAGCCACGTCTTCTTGAATAGAAGGATCAAGCTTGGAGTTCTTTATCAATTTATTGACCGGTCCAAGTATCAGTGTAAGAGGAGTACGGATTTCATGGGAGATATTGGTGAAAAATTGTAGTTTCTGGTTGGAGATATTCTCAATCTGGCTATTCTTGACAGCCAGTTCTTCTTTTTGAGCTTCTACAAGCTGATTTTTATCATGCAGTTCTTTATTCTTATTTTTAACCCGGAGGTTCATGTACATTACATATCCCAGCAAAGGGATAATGAGCAACATCAATGCCAAAATCAGGATAGTAGAGTTGCGCAGGAACTTGAAACGAGACAATAAATTATCTTCTTCCTGCTTCTGCCGGTTGATTCTTTTCTGGTAGTGGTTGAGTTGTTCGGACTGTGCCAAAATGGTCTTCGCATTCCCCCGATTGATAATGGCAGTGTTCAATACATAGTTTTTCTTCACCTTTTCTCCATTAATAATCTGCATGGCCACCTGAATGGAAATAGCACCTCCGGTAGGGTACTGGAACGAGGCTTCCAACTTCTCATCGGCTACGGCTTGCAATCCGGCACCGTCACCATATACCCCGTCGATACCTATAAACCGGATACGTTTGCCGGACACGGAATCACGCTTCATGATGACGTCCCGGGCAGCAAGCGCCATCACGTCGTTGTGGGCATAGACCAGATCGATGTCGGCAAAAGTAGCTAACCTGTTGACAGCGTCATAAGCACTGTTATAATGCCATTTTCCAAAAACCTGAGTCACCTGAAAATTCTTATCACTACGAAGATGATCGATAAATCCATCATGACGCTCCATAGCAGGCGACGAACCTTCCAGTCCCCATATCTCGAGTATTTTGGAGTTGGTGGGCAATTGTCCGTTAATGTATTCACCAATGGCAGAACCAATGTTGTAATTATTGGCACCGATAGAGACCGTATATTCATCCGATTGTATCTTACGGTCGTGAATAATGGTAGGAATACCTTTCCGATAAGCTTCTACAGCCACATCGGTAATGGGAACAGCCTCGTTAGGCGAAATGATGAGTACATCCACGTTCTGGGAAATCAATTTCCGAATCTGAGATACCTGTCTGCTGCTGTTGTCCATAGCATTATATACCACCAACTCTACGTTGCGGTAATTGGAGGCCTCAATCTGCATTTCGAGCAATACGGCTTCGCGCCAGGAATCGGAGGTACACTGAGAAAAACCAATGACGTACTTTTTGTCTCCTTCCTCTTTGGGTTGGCAAGAGGACAAGAATATAGATAAACCTGCAAAAAGCAGAAAGGCCAGTCGGAATAGATTTGTGTTTTTCATGTTGCGTTTTCCTTAATAATACATATATAAGACGTCCTGAAGCAAAGAAACAGGACGCCTTTTCCGGAAAAAATGAACGACAAGGTGTATCGGGACTCTGTGCCACTCTGTGGTGAACGATGACACGCCTCTGCCTACATCTTCCCCTTTCTATCCGTCGACTTTACCAGATAGACTTTACCGAGAACACTTCCAGGTTCTTAACTTCTATGTTGTTACCCCAGAAATGGAGCCCTTCACGATTGCCCTCACGCGGACTGCGCTTCATCGAATACGAATAGGCTCCCCCATCAATAAAGACTTCGATGGAAGTGCGATCAATGTAGATGTCGGCTGTCAATTCCATACTGGTGCGGTCGTCAGGTGAGTAGAACACTCCATTGATCAGGTTGGAGTTCATATCATAGTCCACCAGAGGCTGACCGTAAAGATTCAGTCCGGCACTGGTAGCATGTGACAGTTTGATAGTTGTTCTGATCCGCAAACAATCCTTACTGGAGAACGCCTGTAAGCGTTGATTGGCCGCATCAGAGCTAAGTGAAGTCCAGTTTCCTACAGGCTGGAACAGTTGCTCGGTCTCTCTGACAGGCACACTAAACAGACGAACTCCCTTTGAAGTAGTGCGGAGTGTCAGTTCGTTGGGCAGCAACATCATTCCATTGAACGGCATACCGTCATGTGAGATTCGTCCCCATCCTATTTGTATGCGACGTCCGTCACTGGCAGGTATGTTACTATAAGTCTGGGCAGCATACATGCTTCCGGTATAATAATAGTATTTGCCGGCTTCCGGGGTAAACGTCTGTCCATCGAATGAGCCCAGCATATAGGTACCGGAAGCTCCGTACATCACCCATTTAGTGTGATTCTTATCGCCATCTACCGGTAATTCAAACAATTCCGGGCATTCCCAGAATCCGGTTACATGACTCTTATATTCCCAATTCTTCAGGTCGGCAGAATTATAAATCGAGTGTCCGTCCCGTTCATTAAGTACCATCACCCAATGTTTGCCGGGAGCATACCAGAAGACCTTCGGGTCGCGTGTATCCTTACTGTTCCATTTCGCTTTCGAGTCTATCACCGGGTTACCTTCATACTTGGTAAACGTACGTCCTTTATCGAGACTGTAAGCGATACACTGCCGCTGTTTCTCCGGATTATCCACTGTATAGGCAGCTACCAATGCCGGTTCGTTTTTCTTATTGAATCCGGCGGTATTATCATAATCGATCACGGCCGAACCGGAAAAAATAGTTCCCAGCTCATCGGGATGCAGAGCATCCGGCAGTTCCTCCCAATGTACCAGATCACGGCTCACGGCATGTCCCCAATGCATATTTTCCCATTCCCGTTCATAAGGGTTGTGCTGATAGAAAAGATGGTATTCACCTTCGTAAAAAACCAGTCCGTTAGGGTCGTTGATCCATCCCCGGCGAGTGGTGAAATGAAATTGCGGACGGTTTTTTTCTGCATACAAGCTATCTTGCCCCGCAATCACATCGTCCTGATAGATTTTCTCCAATCCGGCAGACTCCCCTTCATAGCTGATGCGAAGTGTCTTTCCTTTCCAGGAAGAGACATCGCAGAATACCCAGTAGTCGGGTTTCTCGTCAGCCAGACGGATTACGAAGTTACGTTCCGGAGTACCTTTTACCTCGAATGTCATTTTCTTCCGGTCCACTTGGTGGGAAACAGGAAGGTTGATATACTTCTTCGTTATCTTCAGCGTAACGTCGCCGGCAAATGAAGCAAACAGGTTACCGGCAAGCAGCGTTGCGGTAAAAAATAATTTTGTAGTCAAATGCATAGTTTTATTTTGTTAGTTAATAATGGAAAACCTGAGTGCAAGTTTACGGATTTTTTCAGGGATATGCTATCACTCAGCGTACAAAACGTATCACGCAAGTTACTTCAAGGGGGGGACTTTACGGTAACATGGATGTAACGAGTTTGTCACTCAGCGTTCAAACGATCGTAAAGGGCACGAAATCTTACTCCTCTACTTTTGCATCAAATTATTAACGCATACTAAAAAACATGAAACGAGTTCTGAAGCTAGTATCATCCATTCTTTTATTATCAGTCATGGGCGGTCATCTCTACGCCGACGAAAAAGCAAACGTAGTAAAACAAGGTACGATCCGGGGACGTATCATCGACACTTCCAAACAAACACTACCGGGTGCCTCGATCTACATCGAGAACCTGAAGACAGGAGTTATCAGTGACGTAAACGGTTTCTATACCTTCGCCAACCTCAACCCGGGGACTTATACGGTAAAAGTAACTTATGTGGGATATGCCCCCGTAGAAATGAAAATAACCATTCCCGAAGGCAAGACACTCGAAAGAGATGTCATACTGAACGAAGGAGTCGAATTGCAGGAAATTGTAATAGGCGGTGCTTTTCAGGGACAGCGCCGTGCCATCAACTCACAAAAGAGCAGTCTGGGCATCAAAAATGTAGTTTCTGCCGACCAGGTAGGCAAGTTTCCGGATTCAAACATCGGAGATGCACTGAAACGTATTTCGGGTATCAACGTACAGTATGATCAGGGTGAAGCCCGTTTCGGACAGGTACGCGGTACATCGGCGGACCTCAGTTCGGTCACCATCAACGGCAACCGCATTCCTTCGGCCGAAGGGGATACACGCAACGTACAACTTGACCTGATTCCGGCCGATATGATTCAGACCATCGAAGTCAGTAAAGTGGTAACTTCGGATATGGATGCCGATGCCATCGGCGGATCTATCAATCTGGTCACCAAGAATTCACCCTATAAACGGACGCTGACAGCTACTGCCGGTTCGGGCTACAACTGGATCAGCGAGAAAGCACAGTTGAATCTGGGACTGACTTATGGCGACCGTTTCTTTAACGACAAACTGGGGGTCATGTTATCGGCTTCCTATCAGAATGCCCCATCGGGTTCCTACGATACCGAGTTTCTTTGGGAGAAAGACGACAAAGGAAACGTATATATCAACGACTACCAAATACGCCGGTACTATGTAACCCGTGAACGCCAAAGCTATTCGGCAGCCTTGGACTGGGATATCAGCGAAAACCACAAATTGATGTTTAAAGGAATTTTCAATAACCGGAACGACTGGGAGAACCGATACCGCACTACTCTGAAAGATATGGATGAAGAGGGAAAAGCAACTGTACGCGTACAGACTAAAGCCGGTACGCCGGACAATCGCAACGCCCGCCTGGAACGCCAACGCACGATGGACTTCACATTGGGAGGCGAGCATCTGTTCGGACCGGTGTCTATGGATTGGAATGCCAGTTACGCCAAAGCAACAGAGGAGCGTCCGAACGAACGTTACATTGATTTCCAACTGAAGAAACAGCAATTCGACATGGATCTGAGCAACGAACGCGAACCGCTGGCTACACCAAAGTCCGGTTCTACAATGACACTGAACAAAGATTTCGGCCTGAAGGAACTCACCGAACAACAGGAAGACATCAAGGAAAAAGACCTGAAATTCTCCATGAACTTCAAACTCCCCTTCCGGAACGGAAACAAACTGAAATTCGGTGCCAAGGTGGTACGCAAAACCAAAGATAAAGAGGTAGACTTTTATGAATATACTCCGAAAGATGAAGAGGCATTCATGGCCAACAGCCTGCAGAACACGGTAGATCAAACCAACAAAAACTTCATGCCGGACCATAAATATCAGGCAGGCATTTACGCCGACAAACAATATGTAGGTTCACTGGACCTGAACAATCCCTCCCTCTTTGACAAAGAACAGGTGCAGGAAGAGTTAGCCGGTAACTTCGAAGCACGTGAAACCGTAAGTTCGGGCTACATCCGTTTCGACCAGAAGCTCACGGACAACGTAGAACTGATGACCGGGCTCCGCATCGAAAACACCAGCCTCAGCTATACCGGACGCACGTATGACGACGAAACAG
Source organism: Bacteroides sp. 3_2_5 (assembly GCF_000159855.2). Lineage (NCBI taxonomy): Bacteria > Pseudomonadati > Bacteroidota > Bacteroidia > Bacteroidales > Bacteroidaceae > Bacteroides > Bacteroides sp. 3_2_5. The sequence goes on from NZ_JH636044.1 coordinate 23,067, forward strand.
ACCAAACCTCGAAGACTGCCCGAGAAACGAACAGTTACATCAACTTCCTCCCGTCACTCCTCATGAAATGGAACGTAAACGAGGATTTCAAAGTACGCGGTTCGTTTACTCAGACATTGTCACGTCCGAAGTATTCTGCTCTGGTACCCAGTGTCAACATCAAACGTTCGGATAACGAAGTGACAGTGGGTAATCCCGGCCTGAAACCTACTCTTTCTTATAACTTCGACCTGAGTGCGGATTATTATTTCAAAAGTATCGGTCTGGTCAGCGCAGGAGTATTCTATAAGAAAATAGACGATTTCATTGTCAACCAAGTGTCTACAAACTACGAATACAACGGCAACCTATACAACCGCTTTATCCAGCCCAAGAATGCGGGTAATGCCAATCTGATAGGTATGGAACTCTCTTACCAGCGTGATTTCGGATTTATCGCTCCTGCCCTGAAATGTATCGGTTTTTATGGCACTTACACCTTCACTCACTCCCGTGTGGAAGACTTCAACTTCGAAGGACGCGAAAATGAAAAGGATCTGAGCCTGCCGGGTTCTCCGAAGCATACAGCCAATGCATCGCTCTATTTTGAGAAAAATGGACTGAACCTCCGCCTGAGCTACAACTTTGCATCGGCCTTCATCGATGAAATGGGTGAAGACACCTTTCACGACCGCTATTACGACCGCGTGAACTATCTGGACGTAAACGCCAGTTACACTTTTGCGAAACACTACACCCTCTATGCCGAAGCAAACAACCTGCTGAACCAACCCCTCCGCTATTATCAGGGGACTCAGGACCGCACCATGCAGGCTGAATACTACGGTGTAAAGATTAATGCCGGATTTAAGATCAACTTTTAACCGGCTATCAGAGGAGGTTGAACCCACGGTGCACCGCCGATCAGAAAACGCTGCACCGTTGATCAGAAAACGGTGCACCGTTTCTAAAGGAACGGTGCACCGTGGGTCTGAGATCAAAACCGTCTTCTCGCATCACTGACGAAAAAACGTATTCAATTCATTAATAATCAATATAAAAACTCATATTTATGAAATTAAAAAACTTACTGATACTACTGTTTATCTCCATTGTCGCAACCGCTTCGGCCCAGCTCAAGGATTACTCTATGTTTGACAAGAAGTTTAACTTCTACATTGCTAACGACCTGGGACGTAACGGCTACTACGATCAAAAGCCGATTGCCGAATTAATGGGAACTATGGGTGAGGAAATAGGACCGGAATTTGTGCTGGCTGCCGGAGATGTCCATCATTTCGAAGGAGTACGCAGCGTAAACGACCCGCTCTGGATGACCAACTTTGAACTGATTTACAGTCACCCGGAACTCATGATCGACTGGTATCCCGTACTGGGAAACCACGAATACCGGGGCAACACACAAGCTGTACTGGACTACAGCGGAGTGAGCCGCCGCTGGACCATGCCTGCCCGTTACTACACCAAGACATTCGAAGAAAAAGGAGCCACCGTCCGCATCGTCTGGATAGATACTGCTCCTCTGATCGATAAATACCGTAACGAAAGCGCAACCTATCCCGATGCATGTCATCAGGATATGAACGGACAGTTGGCCTGGCTGGACTCGGTGCTGACTGTTGCCAAAGAAGACTGGGTGATCGTTGCCGGGCATCATCCGATCTATGCCGAAACCCCGAAAGACCAGAGCGAACGCAGCGACTTACAGAGCCGCCTCGATCCTATTCTGAGAAAGCATAAAGTAGATATGTACATTTGCGGACATATCCACAACTTCCAACACATCCGCGTACCGGGAAGCGACATCGACTATATCGTAAACTCTGCCGGATCACTGGCACGCAAGGTGAAACCGATTGAGGGAACTCAGTTCTGCAGCCCCGAACCTGGCTTCTCAGTCTGCTCCATTGATAAACAGGAACTGAACCTGCGGATGATCGATAAAAAAGGGAATATACTTTATACGGTAACCCGGAAAAAATAAATCACTCTCTTGAAAAATGCACAATTTTGAAAGAGCCGGCTTCTTCGTGACGAAAGAGCCGGCTCTGTTTATTATTTATCAGTCTTGGGCCTCAAATCATCTTTGGGAATCGTAGACTCATTGCCGTCACGCATAGCCATATAGTGAGGCGACATGATTTCGACGCCCGCTTCATTAAAGCGATCCTGAATATTCTGATGCAGGTCCGAATATATCTGAGCCAATTTATCCGCCTCACGGATATAAGCATTGATTTGATAAACCGGATACCAGTCACTCAACGAAGTTTCAAGCACAAAAGGACGCGGATCGTCAATCACCCCGGGAGTATTCAAGGCAGCCTCTATCAATAGCTGATGAACCTGACGCCAGGGAACATCATATCCGATGGTCACTTCCGAGTGAATAATCAGACCGTATTCGCGGGCCGAAGCGCTATAGTTCACTGTATGGGATGACATGATAAACGAGTTCGGAATGGTTACCACCTCATTCTTCGGTGTCTTGATCCGGGTCACCAAAGGCGTTTTCTCGATTACATTCCCGGTAGTATCATTCAGCTGGATCCGGTCGCCCAGTTTAAAAGGACGCATATAAGTAATGACCAGCCCCGCAATCACATTACCGATTACCGTGCTGGATCCTAAAGAAATGATCAGACCGACAAAAACAGATATCCCCTGGAATACTCCATTCTTAGCCCCCGGCAAATAGGGATAGATCATCGCAATCATAAAAGCATAAAGCAGAAAACGGATGATATGATAAGTAGGCATTGCCCAGTCGGGATAGAAGCCACCGAACTTGAGCCGCCCCGCCTCTACCTCACGGGACAAGTAGTGAACCAAGCGCACCAGATACTTAACGGCAAAACAGATGATAAGAATGGCAAACAAATTGGGAATATAATCGACTATACCTACCAGTATGTTCTTGATCGGGTTCCAGATATACGAAAATATCTGATAGGCCAGCCCCTTGGTCTGTGGGAAGATAGCGAACAAAAGGGGAACGGTAATCAACAATTGGAGAAGCATGATTACGTAGCGCAGCAAATTGGAAAGGAAGATCAACAGGTTGACCTGCCGCTGCGTATCCAATAACTCGTAATTCTGAATAGAGATCGGCTTCAGCCTGGTATCCTTCAGCTTTTGGATACGTACTTTCAGTTTACGGAACAGCCAGCCTGTAAGCCAAAACAACAGATACTGCCCTGCCAATACCAGGACAAAATACAGAATACGCTTACCCAGTTGCCACAAACTATGCTCCTCCTTCAACTCTTTCAGTTTCTGTACTACAATCTTCCGCTTATCCGTTGCCAACTGCTCGCGCGAACGTCCTTCCCATAGTCCGTCCTGGTCGGTAAACGAAGCAATGACTTTATTGCCGTACATCAGATCGGTTACGATATCGCTGCTCTCGATATAGACAGAATCGGGATGCAGGGTAAACCGTTTACCCAACTGCATGATGGCCGCATCGATCATTTCGGCCCGCTGCAAAGGGGTATATCCCCCACGCTTGGTATACAAATAAAACAATGTATCGCCTTCGACCACTACCGGTACTCCCGGCGTAAACTGGCGAAGTGAGTCGATACGTGCCCTTTGCTGAGCTAATTTCACAGAGTCGGCAGCAAAAGCTTTCAGCCTCATCTGCTCCATTTCCATACGCATATTGGCTTCGCTCAGACGCGCCTCCTCCAGCTCTTTCTTCATATCTGCCATCCGTACGGAATCCGAATCGTTCCGAACTGCGGTCCGGGTAGCCACACTATCACCCGTCAATATCTCACGAACCGCCTTTCCCAACTGTGCGCACATATTGTTGGTCACCAACAGAAACAACAAAAGGCCGAATAATCTGTTCTTTTTCATATCAAAAACTCATAAAGTAATTGTCACCGGAATGGATAAACGTGCCAAACATACAGATTGTTTTTGACATAGCATAGATCGAAATCATTATATTTGCACCCGAATCCGTAATTTAAAGGTATAGACATGGATATATTACTGCTTATTGGAGGATTACTCCTCATTTTGATAGGTGCCAACTGCCTGACAGATGGTGCTGCGTCCGTAGCCAAGCGATTCCGTATTCCTTCCATCGTAATCGGCCTGACTATCGTAGCTTTCGGAACTTCCGCCCCGGAACTGACCGTTAGCGTATCGTCCGCCCTGAAAGGTAGCGCGGACATCGCCGTAGGTAACGTAGTGGGAAGTAATATCTTCAATACATTGATGATCGTCGGGTGCACCGCTCTATTTGCTCCTATCGTAATTACCCGGAATACTTTGCGGAAAGAGATTCCGCTATGCATTCTTTCCTCCATCGTCCTGCTGATATGCGCCAATGACGTTTTTCTGAATAAAGCTTCCAGCAACATACTAAGCATCTCGGACGGACTGATTCTGCTCTGTTTCTTCACCATCTTCCTGGGCTACACATTTGCCATAGCCTCACCCACAAACAATACTCAACCGGAAGAGGAAATCAAAAGCCTCCCGATGTGGAAATCCGTACTTTTCATTCTGGGCGGATTGGCCGGACTTATTTTCGGGGGACAATGGTTTGTAGAGGGAGCAAGCAACATCGCACGGCACCTTGGCGTCAGCGAATCTGTTATCGGACTCACACTGGTAGCCGGAGGTACCTCCCTACCGGAACTTGCTACATCGATAGTGGCTGCCTTGAAAAAGAATCCGGAAATAGCCATCGGTAATGTGATCGGCAGTAATCTGTTCAACATCTTCTTTGTATTGGGATGCAGTGCTTCCATCACTCCCTTGCGGCTGACAGGCATCAATAACTTCGACCTTTTCACCTTGGTCGGTTCGGGCATTCTGCTCTGGTTTTTCGGATTATTTTTTGCCAAACGCACCATCACACGGATCGAAGGAAGTATTCTGGTGTTATGCTATATAGCCTACACCACCTATCTGATCTATCAGATTTGATAACATCGAGACACATAGTTTTTAGTTTTCGTACGTGGTAATTTAAAGATTATCACGTATCTTTGCCCCCTCATCATAAATACAAGCTATGGCCATTACAATTAAAAAGGTATCGACAAAAAGAGAACTTAAAAAATTCATTCGTTTTAATTACGAATTATACAAAGAGAATCCTTATTCCGTACCTGACCTCTACGACGACATGCTGAATACATTCAATAAGAAGAAAAATGCGGCATTCGAGTTCTGTGAGGCCGAGTACTTTCTGGCTTATAAAGACGGAAAAATCGTAGGGCGCATCGCAGGTATTATCAATCACCGTGCCAACGCCACCTGGAACAAAAAAGATGTCCGTTTCGGTTGGATCGACTTCATCGACGACCTTGAAGTATCTTCCAGACTTCTGCAAACCGTAGAAGAATGGGGTAAATCCAAAGGGATGGAGAACATTCAGGGACCTCTTGGATTTACCGACTTCGACGCAGAAGGTATGCTGATCGAAGGATTCGACCAACTCAGCACCATGGCAACCATCTACAATCATCCCTACTATCCGCAACACATGGAGAAACTGGGATTTGAGAAAGATGCCGACTGGGTGGAATACAAAATTTATATTCCTGACGCCATCCCTGAGAAGCACCAGCGCATATCCGATCTTATTCAGCGTAAATATAACCTCAAGATAAAGAAATATACCTCATCCAGAAAGATTGCAGCCGATTACGGACAAGCCATCTTTGAGTTGATGAACGAAGCTTATAGTCCGCTGTACGGATACTCTCCGCTTTCGCAACGGCAAATTGACCAATATGTTAAAATGTACCTTCCGATTGTCGACTTGCGAATGGTAACCCTGATCACAGATGCGGAAGACAAGTTAATTGCCGTAGGCATTTCAATGCCTTCACTTTCGGAAGCGTTACAGAAATCGCATGGACGCCTTTTGCCCCTCGGATGGTATTATCTGCTAAAGGCATTGTTCATGAAACGACGCGCCAAAATGCTTGACCTGCTGCTTGTAGCCGTGAAACCGGAGTACCAAAACAAAGGTGTTAACGCTTTGTTATTTTCCGATTTAATTCCGGTTTATCAAAAATTAGGTTTTATCTTTGCAGAAAGCAACCCCGAACTGGAAATGAACGGAAAGGTTCAGGCACAATGGGAATACTTTAAAACCGAACAACATAAACGTCGTCGTGCGTTTACTAAGAAGATAGACTAAAAACAATGGAAGAGAACGAACTGATACCTGTAGACAACAACCCTGTAGAATATACAGACGACAACATCCGCCACCTGAGCGACATGGAACATGTGCGCACCCGTCCGGGTATGTACATCGGTAAGCTGGGCGACGGTTCGCATCCCGAAGACGGAATATATGTCCTTCTGAAAGAAGTTATTGACAACAGTATCGACGAGTTCAAAATGCAATCCGGCAAGAAGATCGAAATCAGAGTGGAAGAGAATCTTCGTGTCAGTGTACGCGACTACGGCCGCGGTATCCCACAGGGAAAACTAATAGAGGCAGTCAGTGTGCTGAACACCGGTGGTAAGTATGACAGCAAGGCTTTCAAGAAAAGTGTCGGACTGAACGGTGTCGGCGTGAAAGCTGTCAATGCTTTGAGCTCAAACTTTGAAGTACGTAGTTACCGGGATGGTAAAGTGCGTTGCGCCACCTTTACCAAAGGAGAGTTGGTGACAGACCACACAGAAGATACGGAAGAAGAAAACGGTACTTACATCTTCTTCGAACCGGATGAAACTTTATTCCTGAATTATAGTTTCCGTCCCGAATTTATCGAGACGATGCTGCGCAATTACACATACCTGAACACCGGGCTGGCAATTATCTATAATGGCCAACGGATCCTTTCGCGCAATGGCCTGGTAGATTTGCTGAATGATAACATGACAGCTACCGGCCTCTACCCCATCGTACATCTGAAGGGCGAAGATATCGAGATAGCCTTTACCCATACCGGACAGTACGGAGAGGAGTACTACTCATTTGTAAACGGTCAGCATACCACTCAGGGAGGTACCCATCAAAGTGCTTTCAAAGAACACATCGCCCGCACCATCAAAGAGTTCTATAACAAGAATCAAGACTATACTGACATCCGTAACGGACTGGTAGCCGCCATTGCTGTCAACGTGGAAGAACCTATGTTTGAAAGCCAGACCAAAATCAAACTCGGCTCTACCAATATGTCGCCGGGAGGCATCACAGTAAATAAGTTCGTGGGTGACTTCATAAAACAGGAGGTAGACAATTTCCTCCACAAACATGCCGATATAGCCGAAATCATGTTGCAAAAGATACAGGATTCGGAAAAAGAACGCAAAGCCATTGCCGGAGTGACCAAACTGGCACGTGAACGCGCCAAGAAAGCCAACCTGCACAACCGGAAGCTGCGTGATTGCCGCGTCCACCTGAACGATGTGAAAGGCAAAGGGCTGGAAGAGGAATCGTGCATTTTCATCACCGAGGGTGACTCGGCAAGCGGCTCTATCACCAAAAGCCGGGATGTGAACACACAAGCCGTATTCAGCCTCCGCGGTAAGCCTCTCAACTCTTTCGGCCTGACCAAAAAAGTAGTTTACGAGAACGAAGAATTCAATCTGCTGCAAGCTGCATTGAATATAGAAGACGGTATCGAAGGCTTACGCTACAACAAAGTGATCGTGGCTACCGATGCCGATGTGGATGGTATGCACATCCGCTTGTTGCTGATTACTTTCTTCCTTCAGTTCTTCCCCGATCTGATAAAGAAAGGACATGTATATATACTCCAAACTCCTCTCTTCCGCGTACGCAATAAAAAGAAAACGCTTTATTGTTATACCGAAGAAGAGCGTGTAAATGCTATTAAAGAGCTTAGCCCGAATCCGGAAATCACCCGTTTTAAAGGTTTGGGGGAAATCTCGCCCGACGAATTCAGACACTTTATCGGCAAAGATATGCGTCTCGAACAAGTATCGCTGCGCAAAACAGACACGGTAAAAGAACTACTCGAATTTTACATGGGTAAGAATACAATGGAACGGCAAAACTTTATTATTGATAATCTGGTTATAGAAGAAGACATCGCATAAACATGAGAAGAGCTATCTTTCCGGGAACGTTCGACCCGTTTACCATCGGACACTACTCCGTAGTTCAACGCACCCTGACATTCATGGACGAAGTGGTCATCGGTATCGGTATCAACGAAAACAAGAATACATACTTTCCGATCGAGAAACGTGTGGAAATGATTCGTAAGTTCTATAAAGACGAACCCCGGATCAAGGTCGAATCTTACGATTGCCTGACGATCGACTTTGCCCGTCAGGTAGATGCCCAATTCATCGTTCGCGGTATCCGTACCGTGAAAGACTTCGAATACGAAGAAACAATTGCCGATATCAACCGGAAACTGGCCGGCATTGAAACCATTCTGTTATTTACCGAACCGGAATTGACCTGTGTCAGCTCTACCATCGTCCGCGAACTGCTTGGCTATAATAAGGATATCAGTATGTTCATTCCCAAAGGGATGGAAATGTAATAAACCCATGTGATCATGAAAAGAATAATATACCTGCTTATCGGTTTGTGTTCCGTTTTGGGACTACAGGCACAGAACTTTGGCTCACCCGCCATGCGAAAATTACAACTGGCAGAGTTCGCCATCTCTAATTTATATGTAGATACGGTCAATGAAAACAAACTGGTTGAATCGGCCATCATAGAAATGCTGGCACAGCTCGACCCTCATTCCACCTATTCGGATGCCGAAGAGGTGAAGAAAATGAATGAACCGCTCCAAGGCAATTTCGAAGGGATAGGTGTACAGTTTCAGATGATCGAAGATACGCTGCTCATCGTACAACCGGTGAGTAATGGCCCGTCCGAAAAGGTAGGTATCCTGGCAGGAGACCGTATCATCGCGGTGAATGACACAGCCATAGCAGGCGTAAAAATGGGAACAGAAGAAATCATGGGACGCCTGCGGGGCCCCAAAGATTCGAAAGTAAACCTGACCATTATCCGCAGAGGTGTGAAAGAACCGCTTTTATTTAATGTAAAACGAGATAAAATTCCAATCCTCAGCCTGGATGCCGCTTATATGATTCAGCCTAAAATAGGATACATCCGTATCAACCGTTTTGGAGCAACTACCGCCGAAGAGTTTCTAAAAGCCCTGAAAGAGTTGCAGAAAAAAGGGATGAAAGACCTGATTCTGGACCTGCAAGGCAACGGAGGAGGTTATCTGAATGCCGCCATCGATCTGGCAAACGAGTTCCTGGGACAAAAAGAACTGATTGTCTACACAGAAGGACGTTCTGCACAACGCAGTGAGTTTTTTGCCAAAGGCAACGGAAACTTCCGTAACGGACGTCTGGTGGTATTGGTAGACGAATATTCGGCTTCGGCAAGTGAGATTGTGACAGGTGCCATTCAGGATTGGGACAGAGGAGTGGTGGTAGGACGCCGTTCTTTCGGTAAAGGACTGGTTCAACGCCCGATCGACCTTCCGGACGGTTCTATGATCCGCCTGACCATTGCCCGCTACTATACACCTGCAGGACGTTGCATACAAAAGCCTTATGACAGTAGCATCAACGAAAAACCGGGAAAAGGAAAAAGCAGTGAAAGCAGCATCGAAAAATACAACCAGGATCTGATCGACCGGTATAATCATGGCGAAATGGTCAGTGCAGACAGCATCCACTTCCCGGACTCACTGAAATGCCAGACTAAAAAACTGGGACGTACGGTTTATGGTGGAGGAGGTATCATGCCGGACTACTTCGTTCCGGTAGACACAACGCTATATACCGACTATCACCGTAACCTGGTAGCCAAAGGGGTAGTCATTAAAACCACAATGAACTTCATTGAAAAGAACCGAAAGGCTTTATTGGATAAATATAAGACATTCGAGAAATTCAATGAAAAATTTGAAATCGACGACCAGCTATTGAACTACCTGAGAGAAGCTGCCGACAAAGAAAAGATTGAATTCAACGAAGAGCAGTACAACAAAGCCCTGCCACTGATTAAAGCTCAGCTGAAAGCTTTGATAGCCCGTGACTTATGGGATATGAATGAATATTTCCAAGTAATGAATGCCACCAATAAGAGTGTGGAGCGGGCACTGGAAATCTTAAATGACAAAGAGTACGAAAAGATATTGAAATAACGTTTCTATAACGGAAAACGATATACGATGAATGACGAACAGGCTGCAGGAAGCATAGTCTGTTTGTCATTCACCGTATGTCGTCAATAACTTATTGTAACCTTCTTCTTCTCACCGAACAACCACTTGTTAAGCCAGCGATTCACATAAATATTGGCTACTGCACAACCGGCCCCTATCACAGCTCCTGCTGCTACATCCGACGGGTAATGTACCCCTTCATTCATTCTTGAGAATCCCACAGAACATGCCCAAAAAGCAGATGGAGCTATCACATACCATTTAGGATAGCGGATACTCAAAGAAGTAGCCAGTGAAAAGGCTGCTGCCGTATGACCGGAAGGAAACGAAGGGCTCGATTCATGACTACGTGCATCTACCCGATCCGGATAACGGTCGTAGGGACGCTCACGGTCAAAAGCATATTTCATACCATACGTAATCACGACTGCCTCGGCCACACTCGTACCGATGTAAATGGCATCTTTCAGCAGCTCTTTATCTTTATCGATACCTGCATATACAGCCATCGCCACCGGTACACCTACCGCAATATAAGGTGCCGATTTAGAAAAGGCTTTGCTATAATTCCTCGCAAACTTACTATCAAGACTGTTTATTTTATGTAACGTATTGATATCCCAGTTCTGAGCATATCCCCCTACCGAAGAAAGCACACAAAAACAAATAAGCACAAATTTCTTCATTTTTCTACTAATTTACTATTTTGCAGCAAAGATAGATTAAAAAGACAGAGTTTTCGCAAAAAAAACCTATCTTTGTTCCCTAAGTATTATTTACCCTGACACCTAACTTTAATTCATGGCCAGAGAAACTCAATGTAATAGACAGACAGATTGTGCGCAATGTCCCAAAGCTACAGAAGGCATACTTGTTCACCGGAAGTTTCCCAAAGGACAACATTTTCCGCCTGACAAATGCACACAAAATTGTATCCTGTTTATACTACAAGGAGAATTACTGGTCAACAGTGAAGAGTATCCCGGCACCACACTACGTGAAGGACAATTTATTCTCCAGTCCATCGGCTCCAAATTAGAATTACTGGCACTGACAGACGTAAATTATGTAGTGTACTGGTTCAACGAACCACCCCTGATCTGTGAACAGCGCTATCATGAGATCCTGCAACAATCAGAAGCTCCGCTAACTTATACACCATTGGTTATGACACAACGCATAACCAACTTCATGAAAGATATTTGTGATTACCTCGATGAACAGATGCCTTGCGGCGCATTCATCGATCTGAAATGTCAGGAACTGATGTATCTGATCATCTGTTATTACCCGATACCCCAGTTGAGCAAGTTTTTCTATCCCATCAGCAGCTATACGGAAAGTTTCCAATATTTCGTCATGCAGAATTACGAAAAGGTGAAAAACGTAGAGGAGTTTGCACACCTGGGAGGCTATACCACTACCACTTTTCGCCGTTTATTCAAGAACATGTATGGCGTACCTGTATACGAATGGATTCTGAGCAAGAAAAGAGAAGGCATCCTGGAAGACCTCCAGCATACCAAACAACGGATCACCGAGATCAGTAATCGTTACGGATTCGACTCTTTATCACATTTTGCACATTTCTGCAAAGCTTCCTTTGGAGACTCTCCACGTGCCCTTCGTACACGTGCAGCCAGAGGTGAAAAAATTACTGCTTTAAAAACAGAATAGAAACCGCTCTTTTTACCCGATAACGGACAAAGCTTCATCCGAATCCCCTTCTCATTCTTCGGATCAGTCGGATACTTCTCCCACGTAAATGGATTTCAATCTTCCACCCTCCGAACAAGAGCTGGAATACAATACATCATGCTGATATCCAAATGTATATAACTATATTTCTATCCATTTATATCACTTAGAGTATTTTATTTTTCTTGCTATTTTTAGTGAAAATGGTCTTTTCTTTATCTCCTCCTGCATATCTGTGCCCATGAGCCCAGATAGCAAGGCTCACATAAACATATCAGAAGGTACGGTAATACTCTTATTTACAAAGTATTATAAATGATGTCCATTTGACTTGTTTTCTTCTTAATTCATGCACAGAAAAGAGAATTAGAGGAAACCTCGGAAAACGACCAATTAAATATAAGCATGATAATGACTCCAAAAGCTAACTTCTTAAAGACAAAGATTTTACTATTCTAACAGATTCACGACAAATCCTTTATACCCCCAACCGATCGTCCCGTTTACCCCATCCTCTCCGGACATTCAGGATTAAAGAATTATTTCTTTAATTCTTTGGTTAATCAATGTATTTCGTGTACTTTTGCACAATGAGAAAGAAGGCTCGTAAAACAGAAATTATAGTTCTAACAATTAAATAATTTAAAATCAATCATTTATGTGGTTAAGTAATTCATCTGTAGGAAGGAAAGTGGTGATGAGCGTTACCGGTATCGCCCTTGTCCTGTTTCTAACGTTTCACATGGCGATGAACCTTGTTGCGATCATCTCGGCTGAGGGTTACAACTTGGTTTGTGAGTTCCTGGGAGCAAACTGGTATGCGTTGGTAGCTACGCTGGGCCTGGCTGCCCTCTTCGTGATTCACATTATCTACGCTTTCTGGCTGACAATACAGAATCGCGCAGCACGTGGTAGCGAACGTTACGCCGTAGTTGACAAACCTAAAACCGTGGAATGGGCATCACAAAACATGCTGGTGCTGGGTATCATCGTTATCTTAGGTTTGGGCCTTCACCTCTTTAACTTCTGGGCTAAAATGCAGTTACCTGAATTGGTGCACAACATGGGAGGAGTAGCAGACACAACTTATGCTGCTGATGGTGTTTATCACATCATGAACACTTTCTCTAACCCTGTATATGTAGTGCTGTACCTCGTTTGGCTGGGCGCCCTTTGGTTCCACCTGACTCATGGTTTCTGGAGCTCTATGCAATCTTTGGGCTGGAACAACAAGATTTGGATCAACCGCTGGAAATGCATCTCCAACATCTATTCAACCATCGTTGTTGTATGCTTTGCTCTGGTAGTAGTCGTATTCTTCGTTAAATCGTTGGCATGCGGTGCTTGCTAAATTGTAAATTGTAAATGATTAAATTGTAAATAGCATTATGACTAAGATAGATTCAAAAATTCCTGAAGGCCAGCTCGCCGAAAAATGGAGTAACTATAAGGCTCATCAAAAACTTGTTAACCCTGCCAACAAACGTCGCCTTGACATTATCGTTGTAGGTACCGGACTTGCCGGAGCATCTGCTGCCGCTTCTCTAGGCGAAATGGGTTTCAGAGTATTCAATTTCTGTATTCAGGATTCACCCCGCCGTGCTCACTCTATTGCAGCACAGGGTGGTATCAACGCAGCTAAAAACTATCAAAATGATGGTGACTCGGTTTACCGTCTTTTCTACGATACAATCAAAGGCGGTGACTACCGTGCACGCGAAGCCAACGTTTACCGTCTGGCTGAGGTATCAAACGCTATCATCGACCAATGCGTAGCACAGGGTGTACCTTTCGCACGCGATTACGGTGGCACACTTGACAACCGTTCATTCGGTGGTGCACAGGTATCCCGTACGTTCTATGCCCGCGGCCAGACCGGACAGCAGCTGTTGCTGGGCGCTTATTCAGCATTGAGCCGTCAGGTACAAAAAGGTACTGTTAAACTTTACACTCGTTACGAAATGCTCGACCTCGTTGTAATTGAAGGACGTGCGCGCGGTATCATTGCCCGTAACCTCGTAACCGGTGAAATCGAACGTTTCGCTGCTCACGCTGTAGTTATCGGTACAGGTGGTTACGGAAACGCATTCTTCCTTTCTACCAACGCTATGGGTTCCAACGGTTCAGTTGCCATCCAGTGCTATAAGAAAGGTGCTTATTTTGCCAATCCTTGTTTCGCTCAGATTCACCCGACTTGTATCCCCGTACACGGTGACAAACAGTCTAAGCTGACATTGATGTCTGAATCACTTCGTAACGACGGTCGCATCTGGGTTCCGAAGAAGATTGAAGATGCCAAAGCATTGCAGGCAGGCACTAAAAAGCCGACCGAAATTCCTGATGAAGACCGTGACTTCTATCTGGAACGCCGTTACCCGGCATTCGGTAACCTTGTTCCGCGTGACGTTGCTTCACGTGCAGCCAAAGAACGTTGTGATGCCGGTTTCGGTGTGAACAATACCGGTTTGGCCGTCTTCCTCGATTTCAAATATGCTATCGATCGTCTGGGTGAGGACGTGGTTCGTGCCCGTTATGGTAACCTCTTCGACATGTACGAAGAAATCACTGACGAGAACCCGTACAAGACTCCGATGATGATATTCCCCGCTATCCACTACACCATGGGTGGTATCTGGGTTGATTATGAATTGATGACTTCTATCCCGGGTCTGTTCGCTATCGGTGAAGCCAACTTCTCCGACCACGGTGCTAACCGCTTGGGTGCATCTGCATTGATGCAGGGTCTGGCTGACGGATACTTCGTATTGCCTTACACTATCCAGAACTACCTGGCCGATCAGATTCAGGTTCCGCGCTTCTCTACTGACCTGCCGGAATTTGCTGCAGCCGAAAAGGAAGTGAAAGATAAGATCCAGAAGATCAAAGCCGTAAACGGAAAACACTCTGTTGACTCTATCCACAAGAAACTGGGTCACATCATGTGGGACTTCGTAGGTATGGCCCGTACAAAAGAATCTCTGCAGAAAGCCCTGACAGGCATTGAAGAGGTGAAGAAAGATTTCTGGACCAACGTTCGCATCCCGGGTGATGTAAACGAACTGAACGTAGAACTGGAAAAAGCACTTCGTCTGATCGACTTCATTGAAGTAGGTATGCTGATGGCTCGCGACGGTTTGAACCGTGAAGAATCTTGCGGTGGACACTTCCGTACCGAATACCAGACCCCGGAAGGTGAAGCGTTACGTGACGATAAGAACTTCTCATACGTAGCTTGCTGGAAATACACCGGTGAAAATTCAGAACCGGAGTTGATCAAAGAAGATTTGAACTACCAGTTCGTAAAAGTTCAGACTCGTAACTACAAGTCATAATTCGGCTAATCAATTAAAGGAAAACAAAAATGGATAAAAATATATCATTCACACTGAAGGTATGGCGCCAGAAAGGCCCGAAAGCAAAAGGTGCTTTTGAAACATATCAAATGAAAGATATCCCGGGCGATACGTCGTTCCTCGAAATGCTGGATATCCTGAACGAACAGATTATTAATGACGGTGGCGAACCTATCGTATTCGACCATGACTGCCGCGAAGGTATCTGCGGCATGTGTTCTCTTTACATCAACGGACACCCGCACGGACCTGCGACAGGTGCTACTACCTGCCAGATGTATATGCGTCGCTTCAAAGATGGAGACACCATCACAGTTGAACCTTGGCGTTCTGCCGGTTTCCCGGTAATCCGTGACTTGATGGTTGACCGTTCGGCTTATGACAAGATCATGCAGGCCGGTGGTTACGTAAGCGTAAACACAGGTGCTCCTCAGGATGCCAACGCTATCCTTATCTCTAAGGATATCGCCGACGAGGCTATGGATGCCGCTGCATGTATCGGTTGCGGTGCTTGTGTAGCTGCTTGTAAGAATGGTTCTGCCATGTTGTTCGTATCAGCTAAGGTCAGCCAGCTGAACCTCCTTCCACAAGGAAAAGTAGAAGCAGCACGCCGTGCAAAAGCTATGCTTTCTAAGATGGACGAACTGGGATTCGGTAACTGTACAAACACACGTGCTTGTGAAGCAGAGTGTCCGAAGAACATTTCAATCAGCAACATCGCTCGTTTGAACCGCGATTTCATCATCGCAAAACTGAAAGACTAAGCACAACTTAGCATTTGATTAATAAGTAGGAAAATTCCCCACCGGTATCGGTGGGGAATTTTTGTATATGGAGAGCAGTGTTATCTCTTACGGCGCTTACGATACCAGATGATAAAGCCGGTCACAGGAAGTGAAGCACCCGTCAGGCTCGCAAGGAACATTATAATTTTACCAGGAAGCCCCCAGATGCGCCCGTCATGAATCTCCAGATTCATACGACGGAACTTATCGGCGGGAGAGGCCTCGGTATATTTACCGGCATAAGGACCGGCTCCTTTCAAAGAAACCAGTGTATACCGGTCAAAAAACAAATTATCGGTACGGTAGTAAGACCCTCTTTTATGTACAACACTGACCCGGTAAACACCATCGGCTTGTCCGGGTAAAGCAAAATAAAAGGTCTTGGCAGCAGGTTCTTCAAGCCGTAGCTGAGTATAAAGTCTGTCCAAAGGGTTTGTCACACGATTGACAACCTGCAATGTATCGGATACCGGTAAAACGTAGGGCTTCAACTCTTCACCACCCGAAGTGATGCTGTACACGCCTCTGCTAAACCAATTCAGGCTAAATATCAATCCGGTAAAACATAATACGGCCAGCACCAATGCAGCATAAAAACCCGCAACATTATGCAGGTCGAAGTTAAGCCTTGAAAAGGTAAAGGGGCGTTTCAGAGTCAACCGTTGCACAAGTGCCTTGCGTGTCCAGCTTCTGGGCCACCAAAGTATCACTCCCGTTATCAGGGTGATGAGGAAAATCAATACACTGTAACCAACAATCGGACTCCCGATCTCCCTGGGGAGCCATAAAGTGCGATGCCCGCTAAGCACCAACCGGAAGAAATCGAAATCACCGTTATGATTCACTACCGACTTCAATACCTGTCCGCTATACGGATTGATAAAAACAGTACTCATCCCTGCTTCCGGCTGATAGTAGTCCACCCAGGCCGCATCCGATCTTTCACCGTAAGTGATGGCTGTGGCCGAAGCTCCTCCCATGACAGAATCCGCTATCGCAAGTAAGCGGGAAGGCGGCAAAAACTCTTTCTCCAATGGAGCTACAAAGCGCCAAGGTTGTGTGGCATCGGTAATTTCGTCTTTAAATGCATACATGCAGCCGGTGATGCAGACTATGAATACCACAATACCCGAAAGCAATCCAAGCCATAAATGAAGTTTCGCACAAGCCTTCCGAAAAGTCTTATTCATCTCCTATCAATCCAGACGGAAGAAACCGCCGACAAACGTGGTTGAAACTTTAGCTCCCCTGACCGCAGTAGCCGCCTGAGGATCTACCTGATAAATGTAAGTACCCTCTGAAGTAGTGACCGGACGATAAACATAACCTCCGTCTACCAGAGCGGCAAAACGCCGTCCGCCATCTCCGTTATGCACCGGAATCTCTTTAATGTCACGTACCGTTTTATTATTAAGATCGATAATGCAGCATTTCAAACTCTTATCTCCCCAACGGTCGGCGGATGTCTGCGGACCGATGGTGCTGACCTCGGCAAATACCAGACCATTACCGATATATTTGATATGGGCAGGTTTCAATCCTCCCGAAACCGTCTCAAAGTCAAAATAGTAGTCATCAAAATGCGTCTCACCTTTAGGGATACGAAGGAAAGCAGCATTCTTGGTACTTTGTGAGAACCCGTTGGCAATGGCAGAATTAGACATGATGTACATATCGCCGGACTCTACCTTAAAAATACCGTTAAATGCATTCCACGAACCGGCAGGACCGGTACGCGTATCTTTCATCAATGTCTTAAACTGCATATCCGGATAAGAGTATACCGCAACAAAAGTAGTATCGGTATATAAAGTCTCAAAAGTGGAAGGGTTCATCGGAAAATAAGTAACGTACACATTACCTTCACTATAACACATACCCGTGATACTCGGCCATTCGAGTTGATTCAGCGGAAATACCGGAGCTTTGACCTGAGAAGTGATAGAAACATCACTGATATTTACAGTATATAAGGTCATTTGGTCCCCACTCTCCTTATTAGCCGGAAGTTCAAGGCCGATCATGTTCTGCCCGTCCATTTGTGTAAACGCATTCAGCGAACTGTTAAAGACAAAGTCTCCACGCTCCGTCAGATAGCCGTTTGCATCACGTACAATTCCGGTTGCACTGGTCAGTCCCAGTCCGCCAATACTGAACACCGTTTGTCCGGCCTGTTCATAATCACGATATCCGTTTTGCTCAATACCTTTGGCCACCGCATTGATTGTTCCGGACATCAATTCGGGTGCAGTAACCACATAATAAGTGGTAGTCCCATTGGAATTGATACCCAGGCTGAGTACATAGGGAGCAAAAGGAGTTTCCTCATTTCCCAATCCTTCTTCTTCACATGCCGTGACACCCAATAAAAGGCAGGCAGCAAGGAGATACATATAAATTCGATACATTGTAATCATCAGACTTTTTTATTTACTAAAGAAATATCTCAGTTTCACATTAAAGGCACGCCCGGGTTTCTGCAAGCGGTAGTTATCATACAGCTTTTGATTGGTCAGATTGGTACACTCCACAACCACACTATACTTTCCGTTGTCCATTGAATACCCCAATGCCAGATCGTGTGAGAACTGTTCGGGGATTACTTTTTTAGAGCTTTTTGCACCCAAGCCCGGGAACGAAAGATAATACGAATGAATATAATTAAGATTATAGTCAAACGTCAGCACAGAGTTTCTCCAAATCAAATCGTGAAAACGAACCCCTGCATCGGCATTAGCAAACAAATAAGGGATGTTCGGCAAACGCTCTTTATAGGTAATATTCTCTGTGATACCTTCGCCGACAAAGCTGTCCTTCGTCTTCTCATATCGCTGCCGGTCGGTAATGTCCTGATAAGTAAAACCAGCTCCCGTATGGAACAGATCTTTATAGTTATATCTGACAGCAGCCTCAACACCCTTTGTCAACACCTTACCCAGATTCTCGTAACCGGTAGTCGGATTACTGGTCAGGCTGACCCCTTTCAGGATAAAGTCTGTCGTATAACGATAAATGAAGTTTCCATCAGCCGAAAGTTGATGGGCTCCGAAAGTTTGAATGAAGCTCAACCCCAGATTCAAATTCCGGCTGCTTTCCGGTTTTAAATCCGGATTCCGCTGCTGAATCAACCCGTCTCCAAACATTTCGATACTTTCCGGCAAACGATAGGCATGCTCGTAAGAGAACTTAGCCTGCAAAGAGGGTAAGATATAATAAGTAGCCGCCGCACCGTATCCGAAATTGGTTTTATGATCCCGCACTTTTTCCCAACGGGCATTCTCTGTATATTCATCCAACCGCTTATAGGTAGAACTGTACAACTTATACATCTTTCCGAATACATTGGCATTCCAACGATCATAGCGGATCTGCCATCCCAAGCCTGTGATATTCTTAGTCAGTTGCTGAGGTACATTGTTGTTTTCATCATCCGGCCGTACTTTATCATTCATGGTTCTCCGCATAGCAGAAACCACATGGTTCAGTATCAATGATTGGTGACCGTCGATCACGTAACTGATGTTTCCGTTTCCTAACCATTCGCGGTTCTTTATCTTGGAATCCGTATAATACCCTTCTCCTGCAGAAGTAGACGGAACGGATTCTCCCAACCAGTTGTAACGGCGGGCGATGGTATCCACATTGAAAGTATTTACAGAATTATACGTTCCGTAAAGTGACAGCGAAAGTCCGTCAAGAAACAGATCGTCTTTCTTATAACGAATAGAAGGGATCACAGATTCACTCTTCATTTTTACGCCACCGTAAACGGCATCCATCGTAGCACCAGTCTGTACATCTTTATCATTCTTCGAAAGAATAATGCCTGCAAGCAGATAGTCGGCATAAGGCTTATTGGTTATTCCCGTCTCCAGGCGGATACCTCCTGACCGGTAGGCATCATTAAAGCGCTTTACCCACCGCTCGTCTATCTTCTTATTGGTAGCCAGATCAATGATGGGCACAAACACTTTATAATCATTGTCGGAATAGTTATAGAAAGCATTGGCACGCACCGTGAAACCTGTTTTCAGATGGGTATAGGCTCCATTCACCGAGACTTTATGAGTATTGAAAGAGCCAAAAGAATAGGTCGCATCCAGATAATTGGCATCTCTACGGCTGACGATATTCACCGCTCCTCCCAAGGCATCGGCACCCAGATTTACAGGTAATACCCCTTTATATACCTCTACACGCTCAGCCATGTTAGCCGAGATATTAGCGAGGTTAAAAGACGATCCGAAATTATCCATCGGTATTCCGTCCAAAAAGAATTTCACCTGATTGCCCGAAAATCCGTTCAAGCTGAAATTATAGTTAGACCCCATACCACCTTCCTCACGGATACGGACACTCGACACATTGTTCAATAATTTGTTGAGAGGTGCAGCGCTATTATACGCTTTCTTGATGTCGAGTACCGATATGGCATACGCCTGCTCCTGCTGCCGGCGAGCTTCAGATTTTCCAATCACCTGTACTTCTTCCAGCTCTTCCGCCTGGGTATCGATCTCTATGTCCGGAATCCGGTTCACTTTTCCGGCAGTCACATGTATCGGCACCTTTTTAGTTTTCACTCCTATGCCCGATACAACTATCGTCTGACTGCCCGCCGGCACATCATTGATATGATAAACTCCATTCTCGTTGGTATATCCGCCAATATAAACACCTTCAATGGCAACTGCAACCGGATAGTAAGGTTGCTTCTGTTGGTCGACGATTCGACCTGTCACTATACCTTTACTTTGTTGTTGCTGTTCGCCGGCATGCATAAGAACGGCTGACAGCATAGAAAAAAGACAGAATAAAGCTACTCTGTACAACACTTTGTGGTTCATTAATCACTCTGTTTAATTAGTCCGCAAAGGTACGTATATCGACACCGGACGACAATCACCATATTTAGGTATTCACCGAAACTCCGATACCTAAATACAATGATAAAAAAAATCTCTCTTCCAGAGGCCTGTCTCATTCGGATGAACGCTTCAATCGAATGCTGCGTGGCGAGGTACCAAATGACTTTTTACAGAAGTTTGAGAAATGCGGTAAAGATTCGAACCCGAATTTATAACAGATTTCAGAGATGGTAGCCTCTGTATTCTGAAGTTCGTAAATGATCTCCTCTTTGCGGCGGCTAAGCATCCACTCATACACCGGCTCATGAAAAACATTATCGAAAATCCTCCTGAATGTAGTCTGGCTATATCCTCCAAGTTTAGCAAACTCTTCAACAGTCTTCACCTTCTTATAGTTCTGATATACAAAGCACTCAAACGAAGAAGCATATTTAGAGAGAGGATGTACCAAGGAAGCCAGGTCATAATCCGAATAAAAATAACCGAGTATGAAAGCAAGCTCTTTCCGCTTTAATGATAAGAGATCCCGACAAATCTTCTTTTCGCTCAGATAAGTACGTGCAGACTCAAGAAAATGTTGAAGTTCGGGAATAATGGGTAAGGGTGAGGGAATTAACGGAGGATCAGTCTCCTTCATGATACGATTATACCGGATATCACAAAACAATTCAGGTTGATTAAACTGATAATAGATACATTCCACATCGGTCATGGCCAGCATTTCTATTTTCGAACTGATGGGCTGAAGCATAAATTCTCCGGCCTTAAGCATCGTTCCGGCATACTCCCGGCTATTCACCAGCATTTCTCCCTTGATAAGGAACAAAATGAAATTCTCCTCACATTTTTGTGCAGGATAATGGAAACCACGTCTATGGTAAACATGGAAAATGGCATTAGGAACTGACTTTTTGCAGTTCTGACACATCATGGGATCTCCACAAACGGAGCTGGGCATATATACGGGTGTGTTTGTTTGTATGTTTACGACAAATGTAAGAGAATTATTTAGAAAGACAATAAAAGAAGGAATAAAAAAATAGCCCTGCGAAAAGGCAGGGCTATCAATTACATCTCTTGGTATATGGTTATTGGGCAGTTTGCTCTTTGTCTTCTGCTGCATTCCATTCACTAACCTTCGGAGTAACCGTCATCTCGGTACCTCCTGCAGGCAAGGTCAAAATATAGAGTATATTCTTACCTACCTCCCATTTGGAATTGTCGGGAAGTGTCACTGTTTTGTCACCACTGAATACCTGAACTCCATCATCATCTTTACTTGTGTAAGTCACAGTAATTACTTTTTTTGCTACATCCTGAGGAAACAACATAAGAGATGCGTCTTCGCCACCCAGCATATAGTAACTTTTATTTTCTACAACATTTGGAGACTGTGTAACGGTATAAGTGTATTCTTTAGAGGTTCCACTTGTAACATCCCATGCTCCGTTTGATGCGCTAAAAGTATATTTAGCTGTACCTCCTTTTATATCGGCAATCTTCACGGCAGTTACTGTATATATCAGATTTGTATTTCCCGGGATATACGCAAAATTAATTCGGGATAATATATGTTTAAAATTCAAAGTCAGCTTACCTGCATTTACACCTTCCGAAGTGGCCGTTTTATTACTTTCGTATGCGACTACCAAATCTCCCGGTTCATCGGCCTCTTTATCAACTGTATAATTAAACGAAGGATATCCTGCAGTACCGGTATCGGGAATGCTAAAATCGCTAATCAGCGTAGAAGGATACGCAAAGAACTGCACTGATTTACTCGCATCCGAAGGCCAATAATAAGTTTTAGTATCAGAAGTGGCTTTTGTCCAAGTTGTATTATCTATTGTTTCAAACAAAACACCATTCATATAAGCAGTACCCAATTCAGCGGTAGTACCGTCAAAAGCAGTTCCGGTAATATAAGAGTGCACTTTAAAATTACCTAAATTCCCCATATTGGTAACCGCCGCTCTTGTGGTATTCTTCACAATCGCATTGAACCCGATCTCCGCAGTTTTCGCCGCCTTCTCAATCTCCTCATTCTGTGAGCAACCTGTGATTGCCAATGCAGCAACTGCCGCAAATAAAATCTTTTTCATAATAGTATGTTTTATAAATTAATAATTATCTCTTTTATCTGCCTACCGGTGTCATTCCACCGGTATCACTATATCTGTTTCATCCTCCCAATCATCCACATCCCCATTCATACCGCCGTTACCATCCGGAGGAGTTTCCACATCATCTACTTTTATTTCATCTTCGATAGGAACATCAATTTCCGGTTTATCAGTTTCTCCACCAGCCTCCGATTTGTGTATCACTTCGGTTACATCAACCTTCACTTCCTGCACTGTATCATCCACCTTCAGCAGTAGCAAATTCAAAGATACTTCCGTATTCTCGGCACGAGTACGTACGATCTGAGAGATTCCAAAAGTCGTAAAACTTCCCTCGATTGTATCTTTTCCCCTAACTACATCAAAATAGATCGGACAGCCGTCACACAAACTAAAACTTTTGCCTAACAAATAATGATCGGCCATCCCCACTACACTGCCAAAGACTTGGGATATATTTTTAATCCCGGTTACTTTAATGCTGAAGTGGTAAGTTTTCACTACCAGCTTCGGAGATAGTTTCAGTATCAAAGATTCATCGCTTTTTTCCACCATCAACTCGTCCACACAAGTCGTATAAAAGTCCTCAGGCCCCCAAACCATCTTCTCTGTACCGGCAATTCCAAAATTACAAAGACCGGTATAAGTTTCAATCGTCTCGTATGACTCATCACCCCGGACCAATACGGTTTCCGTATCATAATTGTAGACTACCACGGAATAGATACCAGGGGGAACTCCTACATGCCCTCCTTTCACAGGCAGATAGGTGTCTACTTTACGTCCGTTGTCCCCTTTCGGATAGAAAATAATCCGAACTCCTTCCGGCAACTTCTCCGTCACTCCGCTCCAATCCAGCCGCACTTCCACACCACTCACCGGATAATCGTCCAGAATATCCCGCCGGCTGCATCCCGTCACCACCAGAAACGAGAGGAGAACCATGCAAAGCAACCTTGTTATATCTTTCATTCATTATCATCTCCTTGCTGTTATAAGCCACACCAAAGATACTTTTGCCTTGGTGGGGCCTATGAAGTTATAGCGTGCACTACTTTTCCAAACCAAGTCTCCCTCATA
This sequence comes from Bacteroides sp. 3_2_5, assembly GCF_000159855.2. Classification (NCBI taxonomy): domain Bacteria; kingdom Pseudomonadati; phylum Bacteroidota; class Bacteroidia; order Bacteroidales; family Bacteroidaceae; genus Bacteroides; species Bacteroides sp. 3_2_5. Next base: position 47,134 of record NZ_JH636044.1, read on the forward strand.
AGGAGTGTACTTCTTGTACTCCGTAGTCAGATAACCTATGCCCAGGCTGAATTCAAACGAGAGATGCCGTGCAATCTGCTTTGCATATCCATAAGTCAGCCCTGAAGCTGCATAATATCTTCCTTGATAGCCGTCTCCTTTAAACTGGAAATCATAAATTCCCCCTTCGGCATAAGCTCCAATGAAATGTCCCGCCAAGCGGTTCCTCCGCTTCCGGTTGCCCAACCAGCAACGACCTTCAACGCCTCCCGAAAGCAATTGATAGCAAAACTCCCGGCTACTATTGAGCCACCACGGACATTTATACTCGGCATTGACCGACCAGCGTCTGTTCAATGGTATTTCCACCTCTATATTCGGTGCCAATGCCAGGTCGTATAGCAGGTTGTTTTTCAGTGCAAGCACTGTTCTCTGTTCTATTATTACTGGTGTTTCTATTTTTCCCTCTTCCGGGACCACCGGCTGAGGATGTACGAATTTCACTCGGGGCAATACATTCACCGTACTCAAAAACACACCGGCAGCTTTATCATCCGGTATGGGTACAGGTGAATGTTCTCTGTATACATATAAAAGCGGTAAGATTTTATTCATAATATAGCGGTATGCTTCTCCACCGTTCAACCTGCGTAATAAATTCTCACATTTCATCCGGTCATCGCGGTGATAATCGATCAACATCAGCACATCCTCACGATCCGGAACGTGGAGGTCAGCCTGCACTCTTTCACGTAACAGTGACCAATCCTTCTGGTTTACACCAATCATCATTCTGGTCCAGGCATCCGGCATTGCTACCATGGCCCGGCTTTCTCCCGAAAGCAGAAAGAGAAAAACAAAAAGGGTCAGTATGCAGATACGGTTTTCCATAATTTGTCTGTTTGTGCAATACAAATATAGAAGTTCAAATCGATACATAATAATTTAATCAAAGCTAAATACAAGCTCTGAATGCTTCTGTGAAACGATTGAAAGGAATTTGCAAGTTTGGCGGTGAAGCACCCCCGCACTTGGGTAGCTTTCCGGCCAATGCCGGCCTCTAAAAGTGGGTACTGCCGTTGCTTAAATCTTCTTACTTACCACCTGACTTACTTATCCCAGCAAGAAAATAGATCTGTCTCTACGACATACGTTGTCCGACATGGGGGTGTCAGACCGTCCGACACCCCCATGTTAAACCTCCCGACATCCCCATGTCAGACTATGAAGAGTGGGAACCTAATGAAGAAAGCTTTTCAAGGAAAGTGAAGGGAGGTTAAAAGCAAAAGAGTTATTGCCGATGTTTAGCCCACTTGTAAAAGAGAACAGTAAAAAACAGTAAAAGAAACTCAAAGAGAGCCAATATTAAGAAGAATATTTGGATAATAGATAAGAGAAACCTACATTTGTACAGTGATTTTTTTCATAGTATTAGATTTAAGGTTAACAAAAGGTTGGAGTCAGGCGTGACTCCTTTTTTTTTGCCTTTTTTATCTGAGTAACTGGTAAACTCCTCCTGCCAGAACCCGAATAACGCCTTTCATTTCAAGTTCAAACAGAATAGCACTGATCTTATTAATGGGAATATCGGCCTGAACCATCAATGCGTTTATTTGCAGATCGCCCAGCTTTCCGAGAATATCGACAATTCTCAGTTCCTCGGCAGACAGATCCGGAAAGAGATTTCGCTGTACGGTTTCCGGCTTGACACTTTTCAAATCGCTGTCCCAGCCCATTGCTTTCACAAAGTCCGATGCAGACTCCAGCAAAACAGCTTTGTTATCTTGTATCAACTGGTTGCATCCCTTTGAATATTCGTCCGTGACCCGCCCGGGAAAAGCAAAACAATCGCGATGATAGCTTCCGGCAATATCCGCTGTAATCAGCGAACCGCCTTTAGCGGCAGACTCCACCACAATAGTAGCATCACTTATACCGGCAACAATGCGATTCCGACTTATGAAGTTGTGTTTATCCGGATTCGTTCCGGAAAGAAATTCTGTCAGCAATCCGCCTTGCCGAAGCATGTCGATAGCTGTCTTACGGTGAAGGGACGGATAGATGCGATCCAGCCCGTGAGCCAATACCCCCACAGTAGGAAGTTCGACAGACAGTGCTGAGCGGTGGGCATTGATATCGATTCCATAAGCCAATCCACTGACTACAAGCACATCCGGACACTGCATCTGCAACTCTTGCAGGAAGTTGACACAAATGTGCTTCCCGTAGTCTGTCGCATTACGGGTCCCCACCATATTAATAATGTGTAAGGCATTGAGATTGGCCTTCCCTTTAAAGAACAGCACGACAGGAGCATCGTCACACTCCCGTAAGCGGGAAGGATAATCTTCATCTGCCAGTGTAAAACAAGAGATGCGGTTATTCCGGGCAAACTCATATTCTTGCTCGGCACGCTTCAAGGCCTGCGGGGAGTCTAATGCCGCGACTACCGCCCGGTTCACTCCGGGCAAACGGTCGGGCAGCTCGGTACGGTAGCGAAATACATCGGTAGCACTTCCCATACCGTCTACCAGGCGCTTGGCACCTATATGCCCCACACCCGGTATTTGTGTCAGAGCAATGCTGTATATCCGCTCTTCGTCCGTACTCATTGCAGATAGGGTGCGAAGATCTGATCGAATAACTCACTGTCGCTCAAGCGTCCATTAACGACACATACGGTCTCTACGGTCGACTTAACGACTACTTTATCATCGCTTTTCCGAAAGATATCCTGATAGAATACATATTTGATGCCTTCTTTCTTCATATACAATTTGGAAACGAATTCATCGCCACTCTTCAACGGGGTTTTGAAAGCCATATTGATGCGGGCTACCACCGGATCGACTCCCTCTTCATGCAGTTTTGCAAAGCTTACGCCTACCGATGAAAGAAACTCGTGACGGGTATGCTCCAGATAATGTTGGTAATTCGCATTATTCACAATGCCTTGCAGGTCGCACTCATAGTCGCGTACCTTTAAAGTAAGTTCATAGATATACTTTTCCATTTTATTCAAGCCCTTTAAATTTTTTCAGTTCTTCGGTCGAAACCAATTTATATAACTTATCACTCGGACGTATCTTATCCAGTTTCATTGAGAAGTGTTCTCCCTTTTTCACAGTCTCCACCGGTTTCAGATCTACACGAGCTTCGTCAAGCGTAGCAAACACAGCTCCGGTAGTAGGTCCGGTAATCAACAGTTTATCACCCACACTTACCTCTGCCGCTTCAACCAAGAATTCGGCCACACCAATGTTAGAGAAGTATTTGATGCCTTTACCCACATATATCTTACGCTCAGTGGCTGCCGACCCGTAGTTCTTGGTCCATTCGCCCAAACGCTGTCCCAAATAATAGCCATCCCAGAATCCCCGGTTGAATACAGTCTTCAGACGTTCATCCCATGCCGCAATCTTCTCGTCGGTAAACGAATCATCCAGATATGCCCGGATGGCCTGCTTATAACATTCGACGACAGTACGTACGTATTCGGGACCGCGGGCTCGGCCCTCAATCTTGAACACACGTACCCCGGCATCTATCATTTTGTTCATGAAGTGAATGGTCTTCAAGTCTTTCGGCGACATGATATACTGATTGTCAACCTCAAGCTCTACATCGGTATCTTTGTCACGGACGGTGTAAGCACGGCGACAGATTTGCATGCAAGCTCCCCGGTTGGCCGAATGATTCATCTCGTGCAATGACAGATAGCATTTACCCGAAACAGCCATGCAAAGCGCACCGTGGCAGAACATCTCGATACGAATGAGCTCACCACTCGGACCGCAGATATGCTCTTCCTGAATCTGCCGGTAGATCTCCGCCACCTGCTCCAGATTCAGTTCACGAGCCAACACCACTACATCGGCAAATTGCGCATAGAACTTCAGGGCTTCCGCATTCGAAATATTCAATTGAGTAGACAGATGTACTTCCTGCCCAATCTTGTTGGCATAGCTCATCACTGCCACGTCAGCCGCAATCACGGCCGAAATGCCCGCTTCCTTGGCCGCATCGACAATGGTACGCATCAATTCGATATCCTTATCGTAAATGATGGTATTCACTGTCAGATAACTCTTCATTCCATGTTCATCACAGGTCCGGGCTATCTCGCGTAAATCTTCGATGGTAAATGTATTGGCCGAACGTGCACGCATGTTCAGGTTCTCAATACCAAAATAAATAGAATCGGCTCCTGCCTGGATAGCTGCCGCGAGCGATTCGCGTGAGCCAACCGGAGCCATTATTTCAAAATCGTTTATCTTATACATAGTCACAAATTATAAGTTACGGAGTCGTAACTACTTACTGAACATATCCTTTTTCTTTGAGGTTTGCCATTATCTCCTTGGCAATTCCCATACCGATCTGTTGGCCCGCTTCCATGGCTTCCGCAGTCATCACAGGAGTGGACTCGGCCAGCTTCTTGCCTACCGGCGATTCATAAAATGCAGTGATCTTCTTCAGGTCGCTTATCGTCAGGTATCTGTGATAGATAGACACGTATATATCCAGAAACTGGGTGTTTGCTTTCTCCGATAATTGCTCCTCGAAGCTCTTCCAGAATTCATCCGGAACATTCGAATAAGTATGTTTCATCATCCCGATCATTTGCGGAACCATCGACTTCACTGTAGTCATGGCACCCGAAGCCTCAAGCATCTTGCTTAATGCCTCTCTGTAGGCAGCATCCTGGGCCGAGACGGAAGTGGCAGACAAGATAAAAGTCAGGCACAGAGCAATGGAAAATAGTCTTTTTTTCATAATTTCTATCCAGTTAAATAAATGAATGAGGTGCAAAGGTAGGGGTTTTTTCCGTACTTTTGCAGCCAAATAATGAATAGAAAATCGTAAAAAGATGAAAATAGGCCACATAGACCTGGGCGAACGCCCTGTATTTCTGGCTCCGATGGAGGATGTCACTGACCCCGCTTTTCGCCTGATGTGCAAAAAGTTTGGAGCCGATATGGTATACACCGAGTTCGTCTCGAGTGATGCTTTGATACGTTCCGTCAATAAAACCACTCAAAAACTGACCATCTGCGATGAAGAACGCCCCGTCGCCATTCAAATATACGGTAAAGACACGGAAGCCATGGTGGGTGCCGCCCGGATTGTAGAAGAAGCACAACCGGATATATTGGATATCAACTTCGGTTGCCCGGTAAAGAAAGTAGCAGGGAAAGGGGCCGGAGCCGGCATGTTGCAGAATATCCCCAAGATGCTGGAAATAACCCGTGCCGTGGTAGATGCAGTCAAAATACCTGTCACCGTGAAAACCCGACTGGGATGGGATGCCGATCATAAAATAATAGTGGACCTGGCAGAGCAACTGCAGGATTGCGGCATTGCGGCACTGGCCATTCACGGACGTACCCGCGCGCAGATGTATACAGGCGAGGCAGACTGGACTCTGATAGGAGAAGTCAAGAATAACCCACGTATGCACATACCTATTATAGGAAACGGCGATGTGACTACGGCCGCTGGTGCCAAAGAGTGCTTTGAGCGATATGGTGTAGATGCGATTATGATAGGACGCGGCAGTATCGGCCGTCCCTGGATATTCCGCGAAGTGAAGCATTATCTGGAAACCGGAGAAGAACTTCCGCGGGAATCATTCGAGTGGTACCTCGATGTGTTGCGCGAAGAGGTGCTGAACAGTGTAGCCCGACTGGACGAACGCAGGGGGATCATCCATATCCGCCGTCATCTGGCAGCAACTCCCCTATTTAAAGGAATCCCCAATTTCCGTGAGACACGCATTGCCATGCTACGCACCGAATCGGTAGAAGAACTCTTCCGGATATTCGACGGACTCACCACAGAGTAACACGGAGTTCCACAGAGTAGAGTGGACAAATCGATAGTTGATATGAGAGTTAATGTAGATTTATTTTAGTATATGTGTACGAACTTTATTTTAATAAAGTTTATTTATTCTCTGTGAGACTCTGTGTTACTCTGTGGTAAGTCCACCCCATCACTTGAACATCGGCACTGCGAACCACTTCTTGAACATCTTCGTCACCAATACATACAACACGAAAGCAGAAACAAATCCTGCGATCGCATCAATCAGATAGTGTGCCTGAATGTAAACAGTAGCTCCACAAAGCAACAGATAGAACGGCATCAGGCAGGCAAACAGTTTCTTGCTGGCACGCCATGCCATAATCATCAGAATGGTCGACACGCCCACATGCGAACTGGGAAAAGCGGCAGTCGGACGTTCTCCTACTTGCTGTGAACCCTCCACCAGGCTGTAAAAGAATCCATGCTGATAACCGGGTCCGGGAAGCAACTCCTGATTGTGATTGAAATAATCGCCAATGGAAGGAAAGACACCCTGCGAAACCGAATCCATGCCGATGGCAGGGAAATAGAACTGAGGGCCGGCAACCGGAACGAATATATAAATAAGGTAGTAGATGAAAAAGCAGGTGACCAGTACAAAAGACATCTTCTCAAACAGGTCGAACCGATAGATGAAATAGAACAACGTCACAACCAGAATCATAGGATAATAAGCGAAATAGCCCATGTTGAACGGCTCGCTCACCCACATCTGCGGAAACGCATGACAGAACCATACGGCAGGCTGTCCGCCGAACATCCACTGCTCGGCCGTAGCAAACAAATGATCCAGATTGGGGAAGACGCGGTTGAACTCGAAAGTATCCGGATACCAGTAGGATAAAAGGCTCATCTGGATGGCGATACGTACAAAAGCAGAAAACTTACACGGAGCCAGCCGATAGAGATACATCAGCAAAAAAGTCATTGCCGCAATCACCGCCCTGTCCCACAACATGTGGAGCGGATGATCCATTCGTTGAAACATGAATAAAATCAAGATAGAAGTTAACAGATTGTATATCAATGTTATCTTCTCAACAGCAAACAAGCCCTTACGGCTTTCTACACGTTTAAATAAATCTAAAGCCATCCTTCATTCTTATACCAGGCAATTGTTTCTTTCACTCCTTTTTCCAAGTCGTACTCAGGAGCATATCCCAGTTCTTTCACAGCCGGAGTTATGTCGCATTGCCAATTCCTTTGTTTCATTATTTTATATTTGTCCGAATTCAGCGTGCTGCTCTTTCCCGAACGGGTCGCTATAAATTCGGCGAGCAAAGATACGACTTTTAGCACAATTAACGGACATTTGACGTGAATAACAAACGGATCACCCAATTCTTTTTGAATCAGGTCGGAGAAAGCCCGGCTTTTATATACCTTCCCGTCAGACAGAAAGTAAGCGCGGCGGGAAACCTCCTTCTCGATTCCCAGGAAAATGGCCTGTACAATATCTTTCACATATACAAATGTCAGATCTTGCCGCTTATACCCTACGGAGAAGTCCGTATGCTGCCGGATGGATTTTGCCATCAGGAAATAGTCTGCTTCCCGGGGACCGTATACCCCCGTCGGACGATAGATGACATACGGAAAACCGGGTATGCTCTGAATGTAGAGCTCTGCTTTCAGCTTGCTTAATCCGTAAGCCGTATTCGGAGCCGGAGTATCTTCTTCACTAATGGGTGAATAGTCCTTTTCGCGTATCGGACCGAATACGCTCAGGGTACTGATGTAGATGAACTGCTTGGGAATCATATTGAGCTCACGCAACGTGTCGACAAAGTATTTGGTCTGCAAATAGTTGACACGGTCAAAGTCGCTTTTGTCCGCACATTTGGTCACGCCGGCACAATGGACGATATAATCGAACTTATTATATGTCCCCTTATGCCCGGACAGTTGCGCCCGCAGTTCATTGGGATGTGCAAAGTCCAATTCAAGAAAGTGGATCTTACGTTCTTTCAGGTATTTCTTACTGCTGGATGCACGAATCCCCGCCCAGACGCCGAACCTGCGCTTCAATGCTTCCTGAACAATGAAACTGCCGATAAATCCGCTCGCTCCGGTAATTAGAATACTCTCCATAAAATTCTGGTCAAATGATAATTATTTCGTCGGTTCCACATGAATGCCTACATGGGTTCCTTTCCCAAACATCTCTTTCAGCTTGTTTTCAATGGCAGTTGCCGTACTATGTGCCTCTTCCAGAGTTATCTTCCCATCCATACGGACATGCAATTCGATGGCATAATAATTGCCGATTCTGCGGGTACGCAAATGGTGGGGCTGGCTCACTCCCGGGAAAGAGAGTACAGTCTGCTCGATCTCTTTCTCCACATCTTCCGGCAACGACTTTTCAAGCAATTCGTCCACGCACGGAATCAGCAACCGTACAGACACCTTCATGATAAAGAAACTGACTACCACCGCAGCAACCGGATCGAGCACCCGCCAATGATCTCCCAACAGGATGGCACCGCCGATACCGATGGCCGTCCCGATAGACGACAATGCATCACTCCGGTGATGCCAGGCATTGGCTATCACAGCCTGGGAGTTCAACTTCTTGCCCTGAATCACTGTATACTGATAAAGTATCTCCTTTGAAACGATCGACACCAGTGCCGCCACCAATGCCACTACACCGGGAGACTCCAACTGTCCGCCCCGCAAAAAAGTATAAATGGACGAAGCCCCATTCCAAAAGATACCGAAACCGACACACAGAAGTAACAACCCGATGATGGCCGTAGCCAAGGTTTCGTATTTGCCATGGCCGTAATCGTGACCTTTATCCTCCGGTTTCCCGGCAATGCGGACAAAGACAATGACAACAATATCGGTGATGAAATCGGATAGTGAGTGGACAGCATCGGCCAGCATAGCCGCACTATGCCCGGCAATTCCGGCAAAGAATTTAAAAACGAGCAAAAGGAAGTTCACGATACTTCCCACGATCGTTACTTTATAAATTCCCTTCTCCCTGGAAGACTTTTCACTTTCCATTTGTTAGATTATTCATAATGTGAGGGGCAAATGTACATGAAAATCTTGAATTATTAATATTTAATCGCTTACTTTGTACTGATTGATATAAAACGAACCAATTATGGCTAAAAAGAAAGAAAAAAAAGCCGGCAAAAGAATGAAGAAGAAAGAGCTGTCGAAGGCGGTTCTCGATTTCTTCCATGCCAAACAAGATGAGGTGATCAGCCTGAAATATATTTTCTCGGAACTGAAGTTAACCACTCATCCGCTAAAAATGCTTTGCATGGATATCCTGTCCGATCTCCTGGCTGATGACTACATAACCGAAGTAGATAAAAACAAATATAAGCTTAACAATCACGGCATAGAGATGACCGGAACCTTCCAGCGCAAAAGCAATGGAAAGAACTCCTTCATCCCCGAAGGAGGCGGAGATCCGATATTCGTCGCAGAGCGTAACTCCGCCCATGCGATGAATAATGATAAAGTGCGCATCGCCTTCTATGCCAAACGCCGCGGGTGCGAAGCCGAAGGGGAAGTGATTGAAATATTGCAGCGTGCCAACGATACCTTTGTCGGCACACTGGAAGTAGAGAAATCGTATGCCTTCCTCGTAACGGAGAACCGCACGCTTGCCAACGACATCTTCATCCCCAAAGATAAGCTGAAGGGCGGAAAGACCGGTGACAAAGCAGTGGTAAAAGTAACAGAATGGCCGGATAAAGCCAAAAACCCGATCGGGCAGGTGCTCGATATTCTCGGCAAAGCCGGAGATAACACTACCGAGATGCACGCCATCCTGGCCGAATTCGGATTGCCATACGTCTATCCGCAATCGGTAGAGAAAGCCGCGGATAAGATTCCGGCGGAAATTTCCGCCGAAGAAATAGCCCGCCGCGAAGATTTCCGGAAAGTAACCACTTTCACCATCGACCCGAAAGATGCCAAAGACTTTGACGATGCCCTTTCCATCCGCCCGCTGAAAGATGGGCTTTGGGAAGTCGGCGTACACATTGCCGACGTGACCCACTATGTGAAAGAGGGAAGCATCATCGACAAGGAAGCCGAAAAGCGTGCAACTTCCGTCTACCTGGTAGACCGCACCATACCGATGCTGCCCGAACGCCTGTGCAACTTCATCTGTTCGCTCCGCCCCAATGAAGAGAAACTTGCTTTCTCTGCCATATTCGATATTACGGAAAAAGGGGAAGTGAGAGACTCACGCATTGTACACACGGTCATCGAATCGGACCGCCGCTTCACTTACGAAGAGGCGCAACAAATCATCGAAACCAAAGAAGGCGACTTCAAAGACGAAATACTGATGCTCGACACCATAGCCAAGGCTCTGCGTGAAAAGCGCTTTACGGCAGGAGCCATCAACTTCGACCGCTACGAAGTGAAATTCGAGATCGACGAAAAAGGGAAACCCATCAGCGTCTACTTTAAGGAATCCAAAGACGCCAATAAGCTGGTAGAAGAGTTTATGTTGCTTGCCAACCGTACCGTAGCGGAAAAGATAGGAAAAGCTCCCAAAGGTAAAAAGCCCAAAGTGCTGCCTTACCGTATCCACGATCTTCCGGATCCGGAGAAACTGGACAATCTGGCTCAGTTCATCGCACGCTTTGGTTACAGACTCCGCACAAGCGGAACCAAGACGGATGTATCTAAATCGATCAATCATCTGCTGGACGACATACAAGGAAAGAAGGAAGAGAACCTGATTGAAACCGTATCTATCCGGGCCATGCAGAAAGCGCGCTACTCTACACACAACATCGGACACTACGGACTGGCTTTCGACTATTATACCCACTTCACCTCTCCTATCCGGCGTTTTCCGGACATGATGGTGCACCGGTTGGTGACCAGATATATGGATGGCGGACGCAGCGTGTCGGAAACAAAATACGAAGACCTGTGCGACCACAGCTCGAACATGGAGCAGATTGCAGCCAATGCCGAACGCGCTTCCATCAAATACAAACAGGTGGAGTTCATGAGCGAACGGCTGGGACAGACCTACGACGGAGTAATCTCCGGCGTAACAGAATGGGGACTGTACGTGGAACTGAACGAAAACAAGTGTGAGGGAATGATACCTATCCGTGACCTGGACGATGATTACTACGAATTCGACGAAAAGAACTACTGCCTGCGCGGTCGTCGTAAAAACCGTATCTACAGCTTGGGAGACGCAATCACCGTCAAAGTGGCACGCGCCAACCTGGAAAAGAAACAACTGGACTTCGCACTGGTAGAGTAACATTCTGTCAAAATGATAATCGTATTTGCTCAGATCGGCTTATTTACGGCCAAAAGTATGGGCACAAAGAAAAATCGCTTTCCCTACGGGTTAGCGATTTTCTTTTTATTATCCCAATCGAAAAAGAAGCAACCTAACCGAAAGCAGAAACAGGAAAAACAAGAACAAAATGGAAGGAAGAAAGAGTATATGAAAGTATTTTATCTTTCCGGAAGCCTTCTTCATTCGAGAGCAACGGGAGGAGCATATAGCCTTATCCTACTTCAGAACCGGGATAAAGAAAGAACATGAAACCAAAGCTCCTTGTCTTTTCGAAAAAGAAGTAAGCATTTCACCCGAAAGAAGTAAGCGTTTCCGGAAAACACCTCCTTCTTTTTGCCGGAAACAAGGGACTCCGACCCGAAAAGCCCGGCTTTCCGATCCGAAAAGAGCGTTTATCGAACCCCAAAAGTCCACCTCCGGGCTCTTTGGCTTCCTATCTGCCCCCTAAAAAAGAAAGTACATGTAAGCAGAAACAGCCATTCAGCACCTTTTTGAAATGAAATGAAGGCAAAATACATCAATTAGTCTGATGCAACAGCTCTGCCCGGTCAAACACCTTTTACCGATACATACCTTAATTCTGTAGAACACTTCCTTTTTTCATAGTCCTTGTAATAAAAGCATCTTTCAGCCGACTATAAAGTAAAGATTAAACCAAATGAAGTCGAACAAGAATGAATTTCTAAAACTACTGACGGCCTACCAGGGAATTATCCACAAAGTAAACCGGATATATTTCAGGTCGGAAGCCGACAGGGAGGACAATTTTCAGGAAACAGTCTACCAGCTCTGGCGGTCTTTTCCGGCGTTGCAGAATAAAGAGAAACCTGCTTCGTGGATTTATACGGTGGCAATCAACACCTCCATCTCGAAAGTAAGAAAGGACAGCCGCATCGAATTTCGTGACTCGCCGCCGGATGGGGAGCCTGTTGACCCCTGGGAACAACAGGAACAGGACGAAAACTGGCAAAGACTTGTCAATGCCCTGCAAAAACTGAATGAAATAGACAAATCCATCATGCTGCTTTATATGGAAGACTATAGTTACGAAGAGATAGCCGGAATAGTGGGGATAAGCAGCTCCGCCGTCGGCGTAAAGATTCACAGACTGAAAGGTCAGCTACAAAAACAATTTAAAAAGTAAACGTAATGGAAACAAATGACATTAAAGAAACCTGGAAAGCGGGAATAGAAAGAACCATCAAACCGTATCCGGAAGAGAGACTGAATGAAATGGTCGTCAACTCTGCCAGAAAATCAATCAAGACAGTGTATCCCGGAACTGTTTTCCGGCTCGTTATCATTGCCGTGGCCGTTTTCCTCATCGTATCACAGTTCGTAAAAGAGCAAAACGCAACAAGAATGTATTTGGATATGGGCGCTTTGGCCGTGTTGTCCGTCTCTTATTTCCTCTGGGAACGCTCCGCATACAAGATGCGGAAGTATACCCATGGAATGCCCGTAAAGGAATGGTTGGAATACCGTATCAAAGAGATTGAGAAAAGCATCAGGTTCAATACCAAATATGACTGGATTGTATACACATGTTCCTTCCTTTCGGCAATCGGCTTCTACGTGTTTTACCTGATGGCAACGAACGTCGTCCCCGGCATACTGAACGTCATTGTTATTCCGCTCGGCATGTGCATTTACCTTCTGATCATCAAACGCTCTCTGAAACGGAATTACCGGAGAACCCTGCAAGAGCTGAAAGAACTGTACAGACAATTTGAGATTGAAGATCAGGAAGGGAGATGAAACGGGGGGTTACCATTCTGTCGTCACCAATCACAACAGGCACCGGGAGATTCGCATTCATCCCGAAAATCAGAACAAACAAAAAAACAATGCCTGTAAATGCCCTGTTGCTGCACGGATATCTAAAATAAATTTCCATCTTTGTAGTTCTATCAAGAGAATATAGTTATGAAGACAGTAATCATTGAAAACAAAGAGCAAGTAGAAGAAATTATCTCCCGCTGTGACATTTGCTTTGTAGGTATCACTGACCTGGAAGGAAATCCGTACGTAATTCCCATGAACTTCGGTTATCAGGACGGGGTGATCTATCTGCATTCCGGTCCCACGGGCAGCAGCATCGATATGCTGGCAAGAAACAACCGTGTTTGCATTACCTTCAGTGTAGACCACGAATTGGTATTTCAGCATCCCAAAGTGGCATGCAGTTACCGGATGCGTGCCAAGAGTGTGATTTGCAGAGGACGTGTGAACTTCATTGAAGATCCGGAAGAGAAGCGCGAGGCACTCAATATACTGATGCGCCATTACAGTAGCCGGGAATTTGTGTATTCCGATCCGGCAGTCAAGAACGTAAAAATCTGGGAGATTCCGATTGACAGCGTTACGGCAAAGGAGTACGCAGTGCCGCATACAAAATGAATTCACCACAGATTACACCGATTTACACAGAATTTTCAGCCGACAGATAAGCAGTCGGTCAGTCTGTGTCAATCAGCGTAATCTGTAATGAGAATAATCAAAGCGGATACTCTTCAAACGCATACAAGATAGTCGACAGATAGCGTTCTCCCGTATCCGGCAGCAATACAACGATCAGCTTTCCTTCATTTTCCGGCAGTTTTGCCAGCTCTGTAGCCGCATATACTGCCGCTCCCGAAGAAATGCCGACCAAAAGTCCTTCTTTAGCAGCCAACTCACGACTGGTGCGGATAGCATCGTCATTTCCCACCTGCCTGATCTCGTCTACTACGGCTGCATGATAAGTTTTAGGAATAAACCCGGCACCAATCCCCTGTATCTTATGCGGACCGGGAGCTCCACCGGACAGCACCGGCGAATCGACAGGCTCTACGGCAACGATTCGTACGGCAGGATTATGCTCCTTTAAAGCAGCTCCTACCCCACTTACAGTACCTCCCGTTCCCACTCCGGCTACAAAGATATCCACCTTTCCATCGGTATCTCTCCAGATCTCCTGACCCGTAGTACGGACATGGACTGCAGGGTTAGCCGGATTTTCGAACTGTTGCAGGATAACAGATCCGGGAGTGGCAGCCCTCAGTTCCTCGGCCTTGGCGATGGCTCCTTTCATTCCGTTCGCTCCCGGAGTAAGCACAAGCTCCGCTCCCAGTGCTTTCAGCAGATTCCTGCGTTCCATGCTCATCGTATCGGGCATGGTCAATATCAGTTTGTAACCTTTGGCAGCTGCCACAAATGCCAGGCCGACACCTGTATTTCCACTGGTCGGCTCAATAATAGTAGCGCCGGACTTCAACGTCCCTTTGGCTTCGGCATCTTCAACCATAGCCAGAGAGATACGGTCTTTCACGCTCCCTGCCGGGTTGAAATATTCCAGTTTTGCCACTACACGAGCCTTCAGCCCATTACTTGCATTGTAATTACTCAGTTCCAGTAACGGGGTGTTACCCACTAAATCTGTCAGTTTCTTTGCTATCTTTCCCATATCTGTCTATTTAGTATATATCTGTTTATTAATAATATGACAAAGGTAGTGCAGATTTAGTTCATTCTCAATACCATAAGTATGGTAAATTCATACTACGAATGAGGGAGAAGCCTCCCCCTTAAAAACATCAACCGGACCGTCAGGTTACCTTCCGTCCGCAATAAAATTACGAATATAATTCGCTACCAGGCAACAGCCGGGGACGTATACCTGCCCATGATCGAACCCCTGCAATTCGTATAGCGATACCTTCTTATTACCGATATTCTTTAGTACCGAAGCCAATAAGGCATTCTCTTCATAGCGGTCGGCCATCTCAAGATTCCGGTCGCCGGTAATCAGTACAAAAGGCGGTGTATCTTTACGGGCCTTGTTGCAAGGAGCATATTGGTCGATCACCGGAATACCCTCGGGCAACGAGCGTTCCTTACGTATCGTGAAGTGTGTCACAGTCTGTCCGCTGATAGGAAGATAAGCAGCTATGCTATCGGCATCTACCCCGTATTCCTGAAGATAAGACTTATCCAGTCCCACCATTAAAGTCAAATAGCCTCCTGCCGAATGACCGGTAACGAAAACACGTCTCGGTGAGCCTCCATACTCTTCTATATGTTTATAAGCCCAGGCCACGGCAGCGGCAGCATCCTCTGTATAAGCCGGATTCTGAGCTTTAGGACTCAGGCGGTAATTGACAGCGACGACTGCAAATCCCTGATTCATAAACATCTCGGGAACATACTTTCCTCCTCCCTCCAATCCACCGCCATGAAACCAGACGATCGTCGGAAAGTCTTTCTTCCCGACCGGATAGTAAACATCGAGTTTGCAACGCTCTTTACGGTAACCGTCCGTTTCCCCCGCAGGAATATACGAAATGTCTTTTACTGTTTTGTACGTCTCCTGTGCCTGTAAGGTCAAGCCAATCAACAGGAGAATGAATGATAAATACTTTCTCATGCTATTAAGTGTTTGTGAATTACTTGGGCAAATATACTACAATAACGACACTGTTTGAAAAATAATGCGTTCCTTTATATACTCAATATCAAAAAAGTATAGAGAAATAACTGTATTAATCCCAATTTAATTACCTTTGTCAATATCATAACCTCCAAACACTTATTTTAATATGAGAAAGATCACCCTCATCATGTTTACGCTGCTAATCTGTGCAGCGCAACAAGTAAAGGCACAAACTGACAGTATGCTCATCCGGCCGACAGTAGATAAAAGAGTCGAACTACTTAGCATTATTTTCCGTTTAACGGGTAATCCGGAGTATAACAGAAACGATTTCAAACTCTACACAGACCGCATCGAATCGCATTTTTCTCCCTATAAAAACCACGAACTTATATCATTCGCACGCTCGTTGGTCAAGACTGACGGTGTTTCATACGATGCAGTGATGAGTATGGCCATCAATCTCGATAACCAGTTCAATCTGCCCGCAGATTATGGTTCACTGGACTCTCGCTGGAATCGGAATCAAGTAGGCCCATTCATAAAACTGCTAAAGAAGTTTGTCAAAGACAGTCGTTTCGATGCCTTTTATCACTCGAACGAGAACTTATATCAAGAGGCTGTAAGTCGTTTTATGCCTATTTACAAAAGCATAGATACCCAATGGTATAATGATTTCTACGGGCAGAAGTCCAACGACCGGTTTCACATTATACTTTCAATGTCCAATGGCCCGGGAAATTACGGACCGAGTGTCACCGACAAGGAAAACGTACATAATGTCTTTTCAGTCATGGGAGCATGGGTTACCGATTCCGTAGGAATGGTTGTTTATCCGCCTGAATTAATCTTGCCGATCTTAATCCACGAATTCAACCATTCATTCATAAACTTCGACCCGGAAATGTTCCGCACAAGCGGAGAACAGATTTATGCTGCGGTTGGCGAACAGATGGCGCGCCAAGCCTATGGACAATGGTCTATTGTCCTTACCGAAGCAATGGTACGTGCGGCAGTCATAAAATACATGAAAGACCATAACTTCCCGGCTGTCGAAATCACCAAAGAAACCGTCATACAAAAAACACGTGGCTTTGTCTGGATAAGCAAGCTGGTCGATGAACTCGAGAAGTATTCCTCTGACCGCACGACATACCCGACCCTCAACAGCTATATGCCGCGGCTGGCAGAAGCTTATACAGGCTTTGCCCAATATACCGCAAACTATGATTCTATCCGTCCCAAAGTAGTTTCGATCGACGAATTTACCAACGGCGATACAACCGTTCGGAGCGACATCAAAACTATTACTGTCCACTTCGACCGTCCTTTGGTGGGCCGCGGACACTCTTTCAATTATGGTCACCTCGGAATGGAAGCAATGCCTAAAATTATAAATGTCAACTACGCCAATGACAACCGTACCGTGATTATCGGAGTAGAATTGTTACCCGGGAAAGAGTATGGAATCACTCTTTTAGGACTCTCTTTCCGCACTCCGGAAGGAGATGCCATAAAACCCTACGAAATTTCTTTCAAGACGGCAGAGTGACACAAATTCTCTCTCATTGTCTGTGATCCAGGTAATAAAAGGCAACCCCGTTTTGGACAAAAAGAGAAAGCAGATGACTGCATTAGCCTAAAATTGATTATCTTTGCACCCCAAAACGGAATAATATCAGAGTAATTGCTCTTTTTCAACTTTACAGGATTACTCTTCCATTTGATAGAAATACACAACTGATTGATAATATAAAAAAGACTATAATATTATGGCATTGCAATGTGGTATTGTCGGACTTCCAAATGTAGGTAAGTCAACACTTTTTAATTGTCTGTCCAATGCGAAAGCACAGGCGGCAAACTTCCCTTTCTGTACAATCGAACCGAACGTAGGCGTAATTACCGTGCCCGACGAACGTTTAAATAAACTGGCTGAGCTGGTACACCCCAACCGCATCGTCCCCACAACAGTAGAAATCGTAGATATCGCCGGACTTGTGAAAGGTGCCAGCAAAGGTGAAGGACTGGGAAACAAGTTCCTGGCCAATATTCGGGAAACCGATGCCATCATTCACGTACTCCGTTGCTTCGACGATGACAATGTAACCCATGTGGACGGAAGTGTAAATCCGGTTCGTGACAAGGAAATCATCGATTACGAATTACAGTTAAAAGACCTGGAAACCATCGAGAGCCGTATCCAGAAAGTACAAAAACAAGCTCAGACCGGAGGAGATAAAGCCGCCAAACAAGCTTATGATGTACTTGTTCAATTCAAGGATGCGTTGGAACAGGGCAAATCGGCGCGTACGGTAACGTTCGAAACAAAAGACGAACAGAAAATAGCGAAAGAATTGTTCTTACTCACCAGTAAACCCGTAATGTATGTTTGCAATGTGGACGAAGCAAGTGCGGTAAATGGAAACAAATACGTAGACATGGTACGTGAGGCAGTAAAGGACGAAGACGCCGAAATCCTGGTAGTAGCCGGAAAAACAGAAGCTGACATCGCCGAACTGGAAACCTACGAAGACCGTCAGATGTTTCTTGCCGAAATCGGCCTGGAAGAATCGGGTGTGGCACGTCTCATTAAATCGGCCTACAAACTGTTGAACCTGGAGACTTATTTCACTGCCGGTGTACAGGAAGTACGTGCCTGGACCTACGAAAAAGGATGGAAAGCTCCACAATGTGCCGGAGTGATCCATACCGACTTTGAGAAAGGTTTTATCCGTGCCGAAGTTATCAAATACGAAGACTTCCTTCAATATGGCTCGGAGGCTGCTGTCAAAGAAGCCGGAAAATTGGGTGTTGAAGGAAAAGAATACGTAGTACAGGATGGAGATATCATGCATTTCCGTTTCAATGTATAACTCATCCGGAATCATCTATTTTCATTCATAAACCGAAGAGGAAGGGTCATAACCCTTTTCACCACTGAGTAACACGGAGTATCACAGAGTTTTTTTAAAAACCAATAATCAACAACTTTAAATCTCCTCCGTGTTACTCAGCGTCCTCTGTGGTGAGTATCGACACCTCCTCCTGTTGTTATCCCTCCTCTCTTCCAACGAAAACTCCCGGTTTTCTACTACTATCTTCAAGCAAATCATTATCTTTGCGACCGGATATCATGCCTAACAAGCAACACATAAAATATCAATAAATATGGAAAGTACCAACAGACTTCGTTATCTTATCGCAGGAACCGGAGGCGTAGGCGGAAGTATAGCCGGCTTTCTGTCACTTGCCGGAAAAGACGTCACTTGCATTGCCCGTGGAGCACATCTGCAAGCAATACAACAAGACGGGCTCAAATTGAAATCAGATTTGAAAGGTGAATATGCTCTACGGATAAATGCCTGCACGGCAGAAGAATATAACGGAAAAGCTGATGTGATATTTGTATGTGTCAAAGGGTATTCCGTAGACTCTATCACAGAGCTTATCAAGCGGGCAGCCCACGACCGAACGATTGTAATTCCCATATTGAATGTATACGGCACAGGACCGCGCATCCAACGTCTCGTACCGGGAGTCACCGTACTGGACGGATGTATCTACATTGTAGGCTTTGTTTCCGGACCGGGCGAAATCACTCAGATGGGAACCATCTTTCGTCTGGTATATGGTGCACACCGGGGAATCCTTGTTCCGACAGGGCTGATGGAGGCCGTACAGAGGGACTTGCAGGAAAGCGGCATCAAAGTAGAAATCTCTCCCGACATCAATCGGGATACCTTCATTAAATGGTCGTTTATTTCAGCCATGGCAGTCACCGGAGCTTATTTCGATGTCCCGATGGGAGAAGTTCAGAAACCCGGCAAAGTGCGCGATACTTTTATCGGACTCTCTACCGAGAGCGCTGCTCTGGGAAAGAAACTCGGAATTGAATTTAAAGAAGACATAGTCACATACAATCTGAAAGTAATTGATAAACTGGCTCCCGAAAGCACAGCATCCATGCAAAAAGATATAGCACGCGGACACGAATCAGAGGTACAAGGTCTGCTCTTTGACATGATAACAGCAGCCGAAGAGCAAGGTATCGATGTGCCTACTTATCGGGAAGTTGCTAAAAAATTCATCAAACAATAAAGAAATCAATATGAACAACCTTCTTTTATCTATCAACTGGAACCCAAATCCGGAATTATTTAATCTTTTCGGCATCTCAATCCGTTATTACGGACTATTGTGGGCTATCGGAATATTCTTTGCTTACATAGTGGTACACTATCAATATCGTGATAAGAAGATAGACGAAAAGAAGTTCGAACCGCTTTTCTTTTACTGTTTTTTCGGCATCCTGATCGGGGCACGACTGGGACATTGCCTGTTCTATGATCCGGGATATTACCTGAATCATTTTTGGGAAATGATACTTCCGGTTAAATTTCTTCCGGGAGGTGGATGGAAGTTCACGGGTTATGAAGGACTGGCCAGTCATGGAGGTACCCTCGGGCTGATCATTTCTCTCTGGCTCTATTGCCGCAAAACGAAAATGAATTATATGGATGTGGTAGATATGATTGCCGTAGCCACTCCTATTACGGCATGTTTCATTCGCCTTGCCAATCTGATGAATTCCGAAATCATAGGTAAGGTAACCGATGTATCCTGGGCATTCGTTTTCGAACGGGTAGACATGCAACCACGGCATCCGGCACAACTTTATGAAGCAATCGCCTATTTTATCCTCTTCCTGGTAATGATGTTCCTCTATAAGAACTATAGCAAAAAACTACATCGGGGGTTCTTCTTCGGACTTTGCCTGACAGCTATCTTCACTTTCCGCTTCTTTGTAGAATTCCTGAAAGAAAATCAGGTGGATTTCGAAAATAGCATGGCACTGAACATGGGTCAATGGTTAAGCATCCCGTTCGTAATTATCGGCATTTACTTTATGTTTTTCTACGGAAAGAAAAAGAGTGTAAAATGAAACATATAATTGATATTAAAACCTGGGAAAGAAAAGAAAATTATGAATTTTTCCTTGGTTTCCAGAATCCCACTATCTCCATTACTTCAGAAGTAGAATGTTCGGGTGCTAGAACACGTGCCAAAGCCGCCGGAGAATCCTTCTTCCTGCACTACCTTTATGCCGTGTTGCGTGCTGTCAATGAAATCAAAGAGTTCCGATTCCGCATTGATTCTGAAGGACGGGTAGTTTATTTCGATACAGTGGATATGCTGACTCCCATTAAAGTGGCAGATAACGGACGTTTTTTTACTGTACGACTTCCCTGGTATCCTGATTTTAAGACTTTCTACACAGAAGCCAAAGCCATCATTAGCGGAATAGATCCGGATAAAGATCCTTATGAAGCAGAAAAGACAGGAGGTAGTGATTTACTGGATGTAGTGCTCCTCAGCGCTACTCCCGATTTATATTTCACCTCACTGACTTGTACGCAGGAACATCGTCACGGTGGTAATTACCCGTTAATGAATGCGGGTAAAGCCGTTATAAGAGGTGGTGTATTAGTGATGCCCATCGCTATGACCATTCATCATGGATTTATAGACGGACATCACTTATCCCTGTTTTATAAAAAGGTGGAAGAGTTTCTTAAATAATTATTTTCCCCTGACTATCTTTTTGATATCATTCAGTTTGTTTAATGCCTCAATCGGAGTAAGATTATTCACATCCAGATGAAGTATTTCATCCCGGATCTGACACAAAATCGGGTCATCAAGCTGAAAGAAACTCAACTGCATACCTCCGCGATTCTCACTGACTTCTGCCAGCGGCTTACCCGAAATTCCCTGCTGGCGGTTGTCAGATTCGAGTTGCTTCAGAATTTCATTGGCACGTTTCACAATACTTTTAGGCATGCCTGCCATCTTGGCCACATGGATACCGAACGAGTGCTCACTTCCGCCCCTTTCAAGTTTCCGGAGGAAAATAACTTTATTATCCACCTCCTTAACCGATACGTTATAATTCTTAATACGCTTAAAGGATTTCTCCATTTCGTTCAGTTCATGGTAGTGAGTAGCAAAAAGCGTACGTGCCTTTGCCTTCGGATGCTCGTGGATATACTCTACAATAGCCCAAGCTATGGATATTCCGTCGTAAGTAGAAGTTCCGCGTCCCAATTCATCGAACAGGACAAGGCTTCGGGAAGAAATATTATTCAGAATATCAGACGCTTCATTCATCTCGACCATAAAAGTAGATTCTCCTACAGAGATATTGTCACTGGCACCTACCCGAGTAAAAATCTTATCTACCAATCCGATATGAGCGCTTTCGGCCGGAACGAACGAACCAATCTGGGCAAGCAGGGTGATCAATGCAGTCTGCCTTAACAGGGCCGACTTACCGGCCATATTCGGACCGGTAATAATGATAACCTGCTGGGTAGCGTTATCCAACAACACATCGTTAGCTATATATTTTTCTCCGATAGGCAGTTGCTTTTCAATTACCGGATGCCGCCCCTGACGAATATCCAATACATCATTATCTTCAATCACCGGGCGGATATAATTGTTCTCTTTGGCTACATTGGCAAATGAAAGCAGGCAGTCAATGCGGGCTATCTGGTTAGCATTGATCTGGATGGCAGGTATAAATTCACTCAATGCCTGTACAAGTTCTGTATACAGGCGAGTCTCCAATACCAGGATCTTGTCTTCGGCACCCAGAATTTTCTCTTCATATTCTTTCAGTTCCTGAGTGATATAACGCTCCGCATTTACCAACGTCTGCTTACGTATCCACTCTTGCGGCACTTTATCTTTATGCACATTCCGCACTTCAATATAGTATCCGAAAACACTGTTATAAGCAATCTTCAAACTAGGTATTCCTGTCAGTTCACTTTCACGTTGCTGTATCTTAAGCAGATAATCTTTGCCAGAATAAGCAATCTGCCGAAGCTCATCCAATTCCGTATCTACACCATCTTTTATGACTCCCCCCTTATTTATCAACAGAGGAGGATCATTATTAATCTCTTTTTCAATCCGGTCACGAATAGAAATACAAAGATTCAACTGCTCACCGATTCGGTTCAAACTCGGATTATCGGCCTGTTGACAAGCCTCTTTAATAGGTTCAATTGCTTGTAAAGCAACTTTTAACTGTACTACCTCACGAGGAGAAACACGCCCGACGGCTACTTTTGAAATGATACGTTCCAAATCTCCGATCCGATGCAGTTCGTCTTCAATCAACTCCCTGAAATCCGGTTTACGAAAGAAGTATTCTACTACATTCAGCCGGTCGTTAATGGGTTTCTCATCTTTTAAAGGAAATACCATCCAACGCTTCAACAGACGGGCTCCCATAGGACTGATAGTCTTGTCAATAACATGAAGCAAACTGCTGCCACCATCGTTCATGCTACCGATCAACTCCAGGCTGCGCACTGTAAATTTATCAAGACGCACATATTTGTCTTCCTCGATACGTGCCAGCGAAGTGATATGTCCTACCTGTGTATGTTCCGTCATATCCAGATATTGCAGGATAGCTCCGGAAGCTATAATACCATTCTTGAGATGCTCAACCCCGAATCCTTTCAGATTTTTTGTTTCAAAATGCTTCAGCAACTTCTCCCGGGAACTGGATTCGGTAAATACCCAATCATCCAGTTCAAAAGTAAAGAACTTACTTCCGAAATTTCCCTCAAACATTCCGCGTTTCCCACGTTCGAAAAGAATCTCTTTCGGAGCAAAATTATTCAGCAGCTTATCTACATAGTCAAAAGGTCCTTCAGCCGTCAGGAACTCTCCGGTAGAAATATCCAGAAATGCAATACCACAAGCCGATTTTCCAAAATGAACAGCTGCCAGAAAGTTATTTTCCTTATAATTTAAGACATTATCATTGATCGAAACACCCGGAGTAACTAACTCCGTAATGCCACGCTTCACCAATTTCTTCGTTGTCTTAGGATCTTCAAGCTGGTCACATATGGCCACCCGCTTACCTGCACGGATCAATTTCGGCAGGTATGTATCTAACGCATGATGCGGAAATCCCGCCATCTCAACGGTTTTACCCTTTCCATTGGCACGTTTTGTGAGAGTAATTCCTAATATTTCAGCTGCAATAATCGCATCGGTAGAATAAGTTTCATAGAAGTCTCCGCACCGGAACAGCATCACTGCATCCGGATGCTTAGCCTTCAGGTCAAGAAACTGTTTCATCATCGGGGTTAATTCAATATCATTGCTCACGGATAGTCTTCTTTTTAAGTTCATAAATAACAAGGCAAAGATAGCGGTTTCCCTCAAATCTACCTATCCTAACAGACAGTTTTACCATACCTAAAATAATGTATATTGATCGGTCTGCCCCTTATTCCGATAATAAGTTTGGCTATCATCATTTCTAAATAAACCTTTCAAAAAGAGTCTGTTTTATTAATAACTTTATTATATCCTTTAAAATATATTATAAAACACCGATTTTTATCCGAATTACTTGCTATTTTCGCAGGAAGTCGTACCTTTGCAATGTGTTTTTCATAGTATTAGATTTAAGGTTAACAAAGGTTGGAGCAAGGCGTTGCTCCTTTTTTTATGTCCATACCCCAACATCCTCTCAACCGAAGGAAGTATTAAAACAGTCTCCGATCCACCCCAAAATAGAATTTCAGAGCTTTCAACACTTAACAAATCACATTATTTTCTTAAAACGTGTTATAAAACATACTAATTTACTTGGTTTATTTGCTATTTTCGCAGAAAGCCGTACCTTTGCAATGTGTTTTTCATAGTATTAGATTTAAGGTTAACAAAGGTTGGAGCAAGGCGTTGCTCCTTTTTTTATGCCCGTACTTATCTATCCCCCTCCATAAGGCTTCTCTAAAAAAGCTTTTAAAACCTTAACGTTTGGTCGGTTAATGATTTCCCGATAATTTAAATACCTATATTAGATCCCTTAATTAATCCGTTACACAATACAATTATGAAAAACAAATCCGCCTGTTTCTTTGTACTCTCCCTGTTTGTCTGCTCCATGTTTACTTCATGTAACAAAGAATCTACTACCGAATGTCAGACTATCGACTTCTCTACCCTTTTTGACGGCCAACCGGAAAAGATCCCTTTGAAAGAATGGGCAAAATCCATACACTTTGTCCAATTAGAAACCAATGATTCCGTACTGATAGGTAATATCCGCGCAACAATCCTACATAAAGACAAAATACTGGTACATCACAATAATTTATCCCTTTTCGATCTGTCGGGCAAATTTATTTGTAACATAGGTAGCAAAGGAGGAGGTCCCACCGAATATAGCGGCATTAATAATGCTTGGACAGATGATGAAGGCATTCACATTTTCGACATAGCCAACAAAATTAAAACATATAACTGGAACGGAAAATGGATAAAGACCGAACCGATCCCGGAAAGCAATATCAAAGAAGTATTTCCCCTTGCATCAGGTAATAATATAAAAGCCGGTTATATACAGAATATTACCGGAAATGAACCTCACAAAATTTACCTATTCAAAGACAGCACCATCCTGGCTAAAATACCCTATGGCAAATCCTTTCAAAAAGGAGAGATGACAATGGTATTCTACAATGAATGCTATCCATTCCATGCAAATGGCTGGACTTTCTTTAAAGAGATGTTCAACGATACCATTTTTTCCATCGATAATCAATATCAACCCGTTCCACGTTGGTACATTGAATTAGGAAAATACAAAATAGCAGAAGATGCCCGCTACACATTAACCGATCCCAGAAAAAGTGTCTTTGACAATGCAGCGACTTTAACTCCCATCGGGAAATGGGATAATAAACTTTTCTTTTCTGCAAGGGCCAATAAACAGAATTATCTTTTTTACTATGACCTGAAAGAAAAGAAATCCAATAGCATTCAAATTTCTTACCCGGAAAATTCATTCGCCATACCGGAAGAACATTCATTCATACCTAAGTGTATGTCTGACGACGGAAAATATCTGATTTCGTATGAAATACAAGAGAATGATGAAAATCCGGTGATCATATTAGCGGAAAAATAATAAAGAAATCGGGATATAGTTTACAAAGACTATATCCCGATTCGTTATCCTTTCAGCACATCTTCGTGCTCAAACCTATTGAATGAATGTCATCATTTTTATCTTTTGAGTAATCATATACCTAATCGATGATTACAAATATAAATACTAAAATTTAAATTATCAACAAATATAAGATTTTTATTTTCTGATTCTTCCTTTTCATACCTATTTTGTTTTTTAGCTATCTTCGTGGTTATCTGAAAATAATCATGTAAATTTGCTCCCTCATATAAAGCATATATTATAAATCACTATAAACAAAAGGTTATCGCTATGGAATATAATTTCAGGGAGATCGAAAAGAAATGGCAGAAAATTTGGGTAGACAACCATACCTACCAGGTAAATGAAGATGCATCCAAACAAAAATTCTATGTACTCAATATGTTCCCCTATCCTTCGGGTGCCGGACTGCACGTAGGTCATCCCCTGGGATATATTGCCTCAGACATTTATGCGCGCTATAAACGCCTGCAAGGATTTAACGTATTGAACCCGATGGGATATGATGCTTACGGACTGCCGGCCGAACAATATGCTATTCAAACCGGACAGCACCCTGCAATTACCACTGTTAATAACATCAACCGCTATCGTGAACAATTAGATAAGATTGGTTTCTCTTTCGACTGGAATCGTGAAATTCGCACTTGCGATCCGGAATATTATCATTGGACCCAATGGGCATTTATCAAAATGTTCAACAGCTATTATTGCAATGATGAAAAACAGGCACGTCCCATCGAAGAGTTAATAGAAGCTTTTAGTACCAACGGAACACAAGGTATGAACGTAGCCTGTGGCGAAGAAATGGACTTCACTGCCGACGAATGGAATGCTAAAAGCGAAAAAGAACAACAGGAAATCCTCATGAACTACCGTATAGCCTATTTGGGCAATACAATGGTAAACTGGTGTCCGGCTTTGGGTACCGTACTTGCCAATGATGAAGTAGTTGACGGTGTTTCCGAAAGAGGCGGTTATCCCGTTATTCAAAAAGTGATGCGTCAGTGGTGCCTGCGCGTATCCGCTTATGCACAGCGTTTGCTCGACGGACTTGAAACCGTAGAATGGACCGACTCGCTGAAAGAAACTCAACGCAACTGGATAGGACGCAGCGAAGGTGCTGAAATGAACTTTAAAGTGAAAGATTCGGATATTGAATTTACTATCTTTACAACCCGTGCCGACACCGTATTTGGAGTTACTTTCATGGTGCTTGCCCCGGAAAGTGAATTGGTAGCCAAGTTGACCACTCCGGAACAAAAAGCCGAAGTAGATGCTTATCTGGACCGTACCAAAAAACGTACCGAACGCGAACGTATTGCCGACCGTAGCGTAAGCGGCGTATTTTCCGGAAGCTATGCCATTAACCCATTGACCAACGAACCCATACCGGTATGGATTAGCGATTATGTATTAGCAGGTTACGGTACAGGTGCCATCATGGCTGTTCCTGCACACGATAGCCGTGACTATGCTTTTGCCAAACATTTCAATCTGGAAATCCGTCCGCTGATCGAAGGTTGCGACGTCAGTGAAGAAAGCTTCGACGCCAAAGAAGGCATCATGATGAATTCTCCCCGTCCGGGAGCTCCCGAAGGTGGACTCGTATTGAACGGATTGACCGTAAAAGAAGCAATCGCCAAAACTAAAGAATATATCAAGGCAACCGGATTAGGCCGTGTGAAAGTCAATTTCCGTCTGCGTGATGCAATTTTCTCACGTCAGCGCTATTGGGGCGAACCATTCCCGGTTTACTACAAAGACGGAATGCCTTACATGATTGATGAAAGTTGCCTCCCGCTGGAATTGCCGGAAGTAGCAAAATTCCTTCCTACCGAAACCGGTGAACCACCATTGGGACATGCCACTAAATGGGCATGGGACACTGTCAACAAATGCGTGACTGACAATGAAAACATTGATAATATAACCATTTTCCCACTGGAACTGAATACGATGCCGGGATTTGCCGGTTCATCCGCCTATTATCTGCGCTATATGGATCCGCGCAATCACGAAGCTCTCGTTTCTCCCGCCGTGGATCAGTACTGGAAAAATGTAGACTTATATGTAGGAGGTACGGAACATGCTACCGGACACTTGATTTATTCACGTTTCTGGAATAAGTTCCTGCACGATTGGGGTATCTCCGTAGCCGAAGAGCCTTTCCAGAAACTTGTAAATCAGGGAATGATACAAGGACGAAGTAACTTTGTCTATCGTATCAAGGATACCAATACTTTCGTATCTCTCAATCTGAAAGATCAATATGAAGTTACTCCTATCCACGTAGATGTCAACATCGTATCCAACGATATCCTCGACCTGGAAGCTTTCAAGGCTTGGAGACCCGAATACGAAACTGCCGAATTTATTCTGGAAGACGGCAAGTATATCTGTGGATGGGCTGTTGAAAAGATGAGTAAATCTATGTTCAATGTGGTAAATCCGGATATGATTGTTGAAAAATACGGTGCCGATACACTCCGTATGTACGAAATGTTCCTCGGACCGGTTGAACAGTCCAAACCTTGGGATACGAACGGAATAGATGGCGTACATCGTTTCATCAAAAAATTCTGGTCATTGTTCTATGACAGAAACGGCGAATATCTGGTAAAAGACGAACCGGCTACCAAAGAAGAACTAAAAGCACTCCATAAGTTGATTAAGAAAGTAACCGGTGATATCGAACAATTCTCTTACAACACTTCAGTAAGTGCTTTCATGATCTGTGTCAATGAACTTTCAAGTCTGAAATGCAATAAAAAAGAGGTATTGGAGCAACTCATCGTAGTTCTTGCACCTTTTGCTCCGCATGTATGCGAAGAGTTATGGGATACACTGGGAAACACCACCTCTGTATGCGATGCACAATGGCCGGCTTTCAACGAGCAATACCTGGTAGAAGATACGGTTAATTACACCATTTCTTTCAATGGTAAAGCACGTTTCAATATGGAATTTCCGGCTAATGCCGCCAGCGACGCGATTCAAGCCACTGTACTTGCCGACGAACGCTCGTTAAAATGGACAGAAGGCAAAACACCGAAGAAAGTTATCGTAGTCCCGAAGAAGATTGTTAACATTGTTATTTAATACCTACACACAAAATGATTAGTAAACCCACAAAATCCGATGTAATGCGAGAGTTGAGAGATTATATTTTCATCACTCTCGGACTGATAAGTTATGCATTAGGCTGGACAGCTTTTCTGATTCCTTATCAGATCACTACAGGTGGAACAACCGGTATCGGTGCCATCATCTATTATGCAACAGGTTTCCCCATTCAATGGTCCTACTTCATCATCAACGCTGTCCTGATGACATTTGCTATTAAGATACTCGGTCCGAAATTCAGTATAAAGACGACATACGCCATCTTTATGCTCACTTTCTTCCTATGGTTCTTCCAACTGATCATTGTGGACGATAAAGGAGCTCCGCTTCAGTTGGTAGGAGAAGGGCAGGACTTTATGGCTTGCATCATCGGAGCCATCATGTGTGGTCTCGGATTAGGGGTGGTATTTAATAATAACGGCAGCACAGGTGGTACCGATATCATTGCAGCCATTGTTAATAAATATAAGGACGTTACTCTCGGACGAATGATCATGTTCTGTGATATCATTATCATCAGTTCATGCTATTTCATCTTTAACGACTGGCGCAGAGTGATATTCGGTTTCGTTACCTTGTTTATCATCGGTTTCGTTCTGGACTATGTAGTCAACAGCGCCCGTCAATCGGTACAGTTCTTTATCTTTTCGAAAGATTATGCAAAGATTGCCGACCGCATTACGAAAGAAACCCATCGGGGAGTGACCGTACTTGACGGATTGGGCTGGTACAGCCAGAATAATGTAAAAGTATTAGTTGTACTTGCCTACAAACGTCAGTCACTCGATATTTTCCGTTTAGTGAAAGATATCGATCCGAATGCTTTTATCTCGCAGAGTTCGGTAATCGGTGTATATGGTGAAGGATTCGACCGCCTGAAAATAAAATAAACTGCATACAATGAAACGTAAACTTGTTTTCGCAACCAATAATGCACATAAGCTGGAAGAAGTATCTGCTATCTTAGGGAATAAAGTCGAGCTACTCAGCCTGAATGACATCAATTGTCATACAGATATTCCGGAGACAGCAGAGACTCTTGAAGGCAATGCATACCTCAAATCATCTTTTATTTACCGGAACTACGGATTAAACTGCTTTGCCGATGACACGGGACTGGAAGTTGAATCACTGGGAGGTGCTCCGGGTGTCTATTCGGCCCGTTATGCCGGTGGAGAAGGACACAATGCGGAAGCCAACATGTTGAAACTCCTCCACGAACTGGAAGGAAAAGACAACCGTAGAGCACAGTTCCGTACAGCTATTTCGCTCATTCTGGATGAAAAGGAGTATCTCTTCGAAGGAATCATAAAAGGCGAAATAATCAAAGAAAAAAGAGGTGATTCCGGATTCGGATACGATCCGGTATTCGTTCCTGAAGGATACGACCGGACCTTTGCCGAATTAGGTAATGAAATTAAAAATCAAATCAGTCATCGTGCTTTGGCTGTGAACAAACTATGTGAATTTCTTCGTTCAATCTGATCGATAAAACGAAATAAATAAAATGAATCCTTCGGCTGAATATAATTTCAAACCGAAGGATTTTTTTATACTTACCGATGTCGGCAGACGGCACTTCCCCACCCGCTACTAATGTGACCAAATATGACATCAAACATCAGGAGATGAATGGGTACATGCGAAATACATAACGAAGCTGAATAAAATTCATTTCAATACTTCATTCATCCTGAAACACTAAGCTTACATTACAAAAACATCCGGATGTTCTGCATTAGAACATCCGGATGTTTTATATCATAACATGGGGATCTTATTCAGCAAAACATCCCCATGTTATTACTCTATACTCTTTACTTTATTCTTCCGGACTCTATCCTTTTTCTCTGGTCCTTTATCCAATTTATCCCTCTTTTTCCTAAAGAGTAACCGCCATTCAATGGATCTTTCCTGTTTAAACACTATACACTTATTATTAACAGGTATTTCAACCGATCTTGTTAATAACAAAAAATCGTATTATACCTTTATATATAAGTATAATACGATTCTTTTATATGATAAATACATTCAATATTAACCGGAAAGTTAACTTATTATTCACAACCTGTTTATAAGCCTAACTTAGCTGAAATCTCCAGCATCCGTTTAATCGGCTTTACCGCCTCTCTGGCAACTTCCGGGTCAACAGTTACTTCCGGGAATTCGTATTTAAGGCAATTATAGAGCTTTTCCAGCGTGTTCAGCCGCATGAAGTTACATTCATTGCATCCACAGGTACTATCGTTAGGAGGAGCCGGAATGAATGTTTTTTGAGGGCACTTTTTCTGCATCTCGTGTAAGATACCAGCCTCCGTGGCCACAATGAACCGTTGCTTGTCACTGTTCACTGCATATTTTAATAAAGCCGCTGTAGATCCGACCATATCGGCCAACTTTAATACCACACTCTTACATTCGGGATGCGCCAATACTACCGCATCGGGATATTGTGCTTTCAGTTCTACAATCTTCTCCACCGAAAACTGTTCATGCACATGGCAAGCTCCGTCCCACAACAGCATTTCACGTCCTGTAATCGAATTGATATAATTTCCCAGGTTACGATCCGGGCCGAAAATAATCTTTTCATCTTTCGGGAAACTTTCAACGATCTGTTTTGCATTGGTCGAAGTCACTACTACATCTGTCACCGCTTTCACAGCTGCCGTTGTATTCACATACGAAATCACCGTATATCCCGGATGTGCTTTCACAAACTCAGCAAACTTATCTGCCGGACAGCTGTCTGCCAACGAACATCCTGCATTCAAGTCGGGCACCAGCACCTTCTTGTCCGGACAAAGCACCTTTGCGGTTTCTCCCATAAAATGAACGCCACACATCACAAGAATATCCGCATCGGTTTTGGCTGCAATTTGAGCCAAAGCCAGACTGTCCCCAATGTAGTCGGCAATATCCTGTATTTCACCTTTCTGGTAATAGTGTCCCAAGATTACTGCATTCTTTTCTTTTTTCAGTTCATTGATGGCTGCTTTCAGATCAATGCTTTTGTCTACGGGCTCGTCAACGAATCCCTTATTCACCCATTCTTCTCGATTCATTATATTCTTATTTTTTCTCTTCTTTTAAAAAGAAATCCTTTGTTAGTGATTATAGCCTGTTAATAGTGTTAGCAAATAAACCGGCTTTTTCTTGCCGGATAAGTTATTAGTTACTTATCTAAGTTTATAATCAGTTTATGAACGTGTCTATTTATTGATAATAAGCTATATTGCTAACTTCATTAACACCTTGTTGATAAAGTGCAAAGTTAAAAACTTTATGGATATAAACAGGCTAATTAGTACTGAAAAATCTGTTGAAGTATGCTTGGAAAGTTGAAGCTAACTTTTTTGTATTGTTCATATCCTGTTGCTCTTATACCTTCATTTGAATAATGCAAGAATTAGTTTTCAAAATATATGCTGATTCTTTTGACAGGTTTTAAACCGTTATCAACACCTATGTTAACAAGAAAAGAATTACTTTTGCAACATACTAACAGAAACGACATCATCATGCGAAAATTGAAAATAACCGAGCTGAACCGGATAAGTATAGAAGAGTTTAAAGAAGCTGATAAATTGCCTTTAGTTGTAGTGTTGGACGATATACGGAGTTTGCATAATATCGGTTCTGTGTTTCGTACGGCAGATGCTTTCCGGATTGAATGTATTTATCTGTGTGGAATTACGGCTACTCCTCCCCATCCCGAGATGCATAAGACAGCTTTGGGAGCCGAGTTTACAGTGGATTGGAAGTATGTTAATAACGCAGTTGAAACGGTTGATAACCTCCGGAGTGAAGGATATGTGGTATACTCTGTCGAACAGGCGGAAGGGAGTATCATGTTGGATGAGTTAACACTGGACCGTTCGAAGAAATATGCTGTAGTTATGGGAAATGAAGTAAAAGGAGTGCAGCAGGAGGTTATTGACCATTCGGATGGTTGTATTGAGATTCCCCAATATGGCACAAAACATTCATTGAATGTATCGGTAACAGCAGGAATTGTGATCTGGGATTTATTTAAAAAGTTGAAATAGTCTTGTAGATGATCTTTGTTAAATATCTTATGGCTTTAGAATAAATTACTGTATAATTATTAAAAATAAATAAATAGAAATAGTAATATTATTCTATTTATATGGTTTTTATGATATTGCAAAATAAACCTAAACCTAAAGATATTCTAAAACATTGAAAACATTATTAGTCTATATATTGGTATTTTCTTTGTGCTATACGAATGCATATTGTCAAAGTATACCAAGGGAAGTGACATTAGATGAAGTGATAAACAGACTATCTCTGGAATCATCATCGGCTAAAATAGAATTACTTAACTTCCAAAATGACTTATTGCGATACGAGAATTATAAGAAAAGCTTTCTCCCTGCATTTGTGCTGAATTTTAATCCTATCAATTTTAACAGGTCACTGCGATTATTGCAACAACCGATCGATGGAAGTTATTCTTATGTAGAGGACAATTCAAATAATACTAATTTTGGTACTACTGTACGACAGAAAATAAGCATAACAGGAGGGGAACTGAGTATTGGAAGTAATATAAATTATTTGAATGAGTTTTCACGTAAACAAAACAGTTTTAGTACAAATCCGTTTTTTATAAGCTATTCGCAGCAGTTGTGGGGAGGAGGAAAATTACAAAGGTTGGAAAACAAAATTGAACGTGCCAAAAACGAAGTGGCCGTGAAACAATATTGTTCAAACATTGCCCAGATCCAGCAACAAGCATTGACGCTTTATTTATCCGCCATACTGAGTAAGATGGATAGTGAACTTGCCATAGATATCAAACAAAGCAACGACACTCTGTTACATATTGCAGAGATAAAATTGAGGAATGGAAGTATCACTGAATATGATTACAAGCAGATGGAATTGCAGTCCTTAAACTTGCAATACATGTATGAAAATGCGGTCAAACACTATGCGGAATCAATACAAAAACTTTTTACTTTTTTAGGAATAGAAAATAATGCCGAAATTACAATACCGGATTTTGACTTACCCTTAACCATCGATGCTCGGCTTGCAATCTACTATGTGAAAAAAAATAATCCAATTTCAAATCAGCAAGAGATTCAACAGTTGGAAGAGGAGAAAAAACTGTTCTCTATCAAATTGAAGAATAGGTTCAATGGAAATATAAGTTTAAACTATGGAATAAATCAGTATGCTGAAACATTGGCAGATGCTTACCGGCATGGAAATACAAGACAGTCCGTGATCATTGAATTTCAAATACCTATTTTTCAGTGGGGCATCAACAAAAATAATATCCGGATCGCAAAGAATAATTATGATGCAAGTCGGTTGCGAATAGAAAAAAAAAATTTTGAATTTGAGAACGAAGTAAAAGAAAAGATAAATGCTTATGATCATAGTGTAAAGCTTTGGCTGCCAGCATCAAGAGCCTATGCGTTATCGAAAGAACAGTATAAGATGTTGACGAAAAAGTTTTCATTGGGAAAAGTGTCGGTATATGAACTTGCCACCGCACAAAAAGAGCGGAATGATGCTATGCAGCGTTACTACTCTGCCATCAAAGATTCTTACGAAAGCTTCTTTACATTACGTAATTTGGCTTTATATGATTTTAAAAAAAATGTCGAATTAGAAAAAATACTCTTCAATGATTAGTGATACAACCATACGAAAACTTGTTGATTATATCTCACTGAATGCCTGCTCTGTCAACTCTTCCGGTTTTTACAACGGAAAGTCAGGAATCTCTTTAGCGTTATTTGAAACTGCTAAATGTTTGCAAGATACTGAAATTGAAGATAAAGCTTTCAGCCTATTCCAAGAATCTTTAATAAGAAAAACAAATGATTATGGCTTTGAAAATGGTATGTCCGGAATAGGATATGTCCTTATTTATCTAATAACAAATAAATTAATTGATGCCGATTTTGAAGATTTGTTTGGAGACCAACGCGAAGCAATAATCAAACATTTTGAAAACATTGACAAGCAGCCGGATAAGCTGTTAGTTTCATATAAAATTATTTATTTTTTATTTGTCTTGGATAAATTACAAAAGCAAGATAAGAGAATATATTCAATTATTGAGAAAATATTTCAAGGACTAGAACTTTATTTATCACTTCAGTTTTTCGATTGGAAAAATATTTATTACATAAATAGTAAAGATTATGTATTACAAATGTATGAGGCTTATTTAAAGTTGGTCGATTTTTGCAATTATAAATATTTTTCAAAATCATTGATGGATAGTTACGTTACATTATATAGTGAGGGAAGAATTGCGAGTTCACTTGTTAGGGGATATTACTTAGGTAGTATCATTACTAAAAATAATATGGTTGGTTTTAATGATGTAATAAGAGATCATATCAGATATGGACAAAAGAATATTAATCCGGCTATTCTCTTTTTGGACCAAAAGATAAATTTAACGGGAATCATAGAAAACGCTGATGAAAATCGTGTAAAAATTCAGCGTATAGAAATGGATTTGTTTGAAGAAAGTTTAGAAAGGATAAAAAGAATGGTTCGTCCCAATTGTATACATGTTGGATATCAATATGGATTGGCCCGTTATCTTGGCTTTTGCGCGAATAAAAAATTTCCTTTACTTTAATAACTTGATAACAATGTGTGAGATATCTGTTGTAATGCCTGTCTATAATGCCGAAATGCATATAAAAGATGCGATAGAAAGCGTCTTAGAGCAATCTTTTGTGGATTTTGAGTTTATCCTCATAGACGATGGTTCTACTGACCGCACGTCTTCTATTATTCAGTCATATAATGATAAAAGAGTACGTCTTATTCAGAACAGTCATAATTTTATAGAGTCATTGAACCTTGGAATAGAGAATTCTTTAGGAAAGTATATGGCTCGCATGGATGGAGATGATATAATGCATATCGATAGACTAAAAATTCAATATGCGATTATGCAAGAATATCCGGATGTAACTGTTTGTGGAACTTGGATGAACAGTATTGGAACATATTCACAAACGAATGGTCTATTGAGTACCTTGAGTGGGTGGGTTGGACAACCACTGTTAAAATTTACAAAGGGAAATTTCTTGTTTCATCCCACTACTATGATAAGGATGGATTTTTTGAAAAAGAATGCATTAAAATATGAGAACTGCCCTTATGCCGAAGATTTTAAATTTTGGGTGGAGATAGCAAAGTCAGGAGGGAGATTTTATATTGACAGTCAACCATTACTCTATTACCGAATATCAGATAGTCAGGTCAGTAGCCAAAAAAGTAGTGAGCAAAGAGCAACAACAGAGTCTATAATTAATGAGGTTTTGGAATATCTGATAGAACTCAATAAAAATGAATATCCGGAATTAGTGGCAGCTTATGGTGATTTATGTAAGTTGTATGAAAAACAATTACTTACTAAGTGTGAAGTATTAACTTTATTTCAAACTTTATTTTCAAAGAATGAAAAGAAGTTGAACCTATAATAAATTTAATAATAACTTTAAAATTCAACAACAATGAAAAAACTGACAAGAAAAAGTTTAAATGAACTGGCGAAAACAATGCCGGTAATTGAAGAGTCCTTGCAAATGAGCTATGTGGGGGGAGGAAATGGAACATCAGCTAATCCTTATACCCAAGCGGAATTCGATAACATGCTTAGCAATGACAACTGGAACGGTGGTTATGTAGAAGGAATGGGATATGTAGCTACCAATACGTATATTTATGGGAGTTCGGTATACTCGGGATCGGTATCACAAATGTATTATACATTTCCTGATTATGTCACCTCGATCTCCTCTACAGGGTGGGACAGATTTCTCTCCGAAGCTGTAGGGCTTACTCCGTTAGGATCACTCGTAAGCCATGTTTCACAAGACATCACCAATATGGAATTATCTATTTTGAGAGAGCTGTTGGAAAAGGGCTATAATGCTTCGTCTTCTTTCAACTTTGTTAAAACGAATATACCGTACGGAGGGACTCAAATTTCAGTTTATGATGCTGCCACGGGTCAGTTTGTTACATCAAGAACGGTTGGTGAATGAAATTCCCCGCATAAGATCCTTCGGCTTTAATGAAAATAAAACCTTATAAAAACATAGGTTATGAAATACCTTATATTATTGGCGTCGGTTATTTTTTTAGCGCAATCTTGCTCGGTTGCACCCTCCATGCGTGAATCCGCCCGATCGTACGACTGGGCTACGTACACTAATTTTTCCTGGCAATCAAAAATAGATAGCGCGATCAGCTCTTATCCGCTTTTATTGTATCCGTCATATGAAGCTAAGGGGAGCGCGGGGTTCACGGTACCGCTTTTTTATCATATGGATAAAAAAAAGCGGGCAGATATTGAAGTGAGGATAAAGTATAAAACAGAAAACTGCAATGACCTGTATTTGAAGCTGAGTGGGATTAGTGAATGCAGGGAGGTCACTTCCGTGGACACGTTTCGGTTGTCTGCTGCCAACACATGGAGGGTAGCCCGCCGGAGTGTGGATATAGCTTCTCCTCTGTTGCTGGGAGTGGCTCTTGAAGCCCAAGGGGAGAAGCCCAGGAAAAAGGATTTTCCGGTCGATCCTTTAGGATCGGCGGATAATTCCTTTAAGCCCGGGGAATACTCTAAAATATGGATTGACTCTTTGGATATCTTAATTGATGGAAAATATGCGGTTGAACCCCCATCATTGAATAACGGTGCAACGGCTTCCGTTCGGGAATTGGATGTGATACCCGTGAACGGTGACGATCTTAAGTCTCTGTCCTTTTCCGATAAGAGGATACTTGCCATCGGAGAGAGCGTGCATGGCACCGGAACGATGAATGACATGGGTGTTGAAATAATCAAGAATAGGATCGAACACGGAAAATGCAGGCTCGTCTTGTTAGAAATGCCCCTGACATTGTCTTTCCATATCAACCGGTATTTGGAGGGGGACGAGCGGTTCAAGCCGGACAGTATCGCTTCCTCTTTTGACAAGGTCTTATTTTCTTCTTCATCCTTTGTGTCTCTTATGCGATGGATTAAAGAATACAACCGGCATTCGGAAGAAAAGGTGAGCTTCTTTGGCATTGACCGGAATATTTACCGCTTACAAAGCAGTATCGACCTGTTTTACTTCTTTTACACGCTCCGCAGAGGTAAAGGCGACGAAGGCTTGAAAGCGATATGCAATTCTCTTCTGTTGTCGGACGAGAAGTTCCCTTTTAAAGGGGCGGACTCTGTGTTGCATGCCAATCATGGCTTCAAGGGCATACTTACCCGGCGAGAAGCGGAAATAATGAGTTATTGCCTGAATGCAGAGGAGGAAGCGACCGTTGATGAACTGAATCGTTTTCGGGGTAGGGATTCCGGCATGTACGAGAATGCGAAGTTCTTAATGAAAACAATGCTTAAAAAAGATGAAACGACTACCGTATATTGTCATTTGGGGCATGCGAATTATACAAGTATCGCTGGATGGCTGGGATCGGACATGCGCCCTTTCGGAGAATATATGAAGGGTTCATACGGTGATGACTACTCCGCCGTGGGACTGCTTGCCGGAGGGGGAAGTTATTTGACATGGGTATTTCCTGGTAAAATGGGAATAAGGCGATTGCAGTCTTCGTCGTCTGCCGGATTGGAATACTGTATCGAACGTTCGGGTATCAGTCCGTGTTATCTGTCGATGGATAAACTGTCCGATGCGGATGTTTTGAAAATGAGATATATAGGAAATACAGAATCGAAAATTGGACAATTCCAGTGGGTTTTTCCAAAATGTATGATGGACGGAGTGCTGTTCACAAAAAACGCATCCGCCATAAATAAGAGGGAAGAGTTTTTTAAAATGAACTTAGACTATCATGTCCAAACTTTATTTGCTCTTATGTATTTGTATGAAAAGAAAAGAAAATGGATTCCATGAACCTTTTCTCCGAAATATTCGGAAAAAAGGTGGTACTTCCTCTGACTTTATCGCTATTTTTGAATCCATAGTGGCATAATGCCGATTATGAAATGTTATGGTATTCTAAAGGGCTGAGAGATGGTTTGGCGAAAGGACGAGAAGTCAGAGGAAACTAAGTATTGATAATCTTTATAAATAATATTAAACATGAATTCAATAACAAAACTCCATGTATTGTTTTTCTTTGTATTTATATTCTATGCCGTATCATGTACCGCTAAATTAGAGAAACAAACATATACGAATGTATATGATTTACATTTTGCTATGCGTTTCGATTCTGCGGTGGTTTATCCGTGGCGTGAAAATGGAGCATATAGCAATTATACTATCCCTGCCTATATACAAGATTCAAATCGAAATTTGTTCGCTAAGAAATATTTTAAAGGATTTCCTTTTTCTAAGCGGTTAAGATCAGAGTACGAACAGAGAATTTTACTTCCCAATAATAACATAAAAGAAGCTGTAATCGGATTTGAAGGTAAAGGCGATAATATAAAACTTGTTTCCATCATCTTGGATGCGATAGGTAAGCAGGAAAACATTCTTTTTTCTGACACTTTAAGATTCAGGCCTGACAGTATATTAAGCTTATTTACCCAAAACATTAATTTGAATAATGCGGAGATGTTAAACGTACGAATTAATGTGGAAGGAGAAATTGATAAGGATGCTTATATTGCTTTCTCTCGATTGGACATACTGATTGACGGTAAACCTATCGACGAATTTCCTGTTCGAACCCTTTCCCCGTTGATAGTAGATAAAAAAATTAACTATACGGGTATAAATGTTGATAGAAAAATAGGATTGGAGCAAATCAATGAAATCAATGATAAAAAGATTATCGGCTTAGGGGAGTCAGTCCACGGGAATGACGGTATAAAAAATTTAGCGTATCAATTGATTATCCAGGCAGTGGAAAGGTTAAATTGCAAATTAGTACTGCAGGAAATGCCCCTCGAACAATCATTTGCTTACAATAGGTTTATACAAGATGACAATTATGAACTTGATTCTTCCTTGGTTATCAACCATGCTACAATTAATTTTTTAAATAGGTTGCGGAGCTTTAATTCTGGTAAAACGAAAGATTCTAAAGTTAAATTATATGGCATGGATTACAATTCAATCCTTTCTTCCACTCAAAGTTCTGCTATGGATATTTTTGATTTTATTACCGTGCTGAACCAAAAATCGCAGATTCCGGAAGTTGATCAATTATCTCTGTTATTAATGAAAAAAGATCGTAACTGTGCGATAAACTTTCTTGATACTCATCGAGATAAGATAAAAAAACTTCTTACTGCTGAAGAAATAGAATGTATCTTGCATATTCTGAGGGTTTCAAAGCAAGCCGGAGATGCCGGAATAGAAAGATTCATACGGCGGGATTCCATTATGTTCGTAAATGCAAGATTCTTAATTGACAAGTTCGCCAAAGACGAAAACGTAAAAACGGTAATCTACGGGCATGCGGGACATATTAATCCTATTTCGAGTTATCCTGCCGTGCCTTGTATTCCTTTCGGGAGGTATATGCGCAAAGCGTATGGTGAAAGTTACTCTCCTTTGCTATTTCTGATAGGGAGTGGAGAAGCCATGGCATATGATGAGTATTATAACAGGAAAGATAATTGGTTGAGTAGGCCTCCTGAAAACAGTATGGAATATTTTTTAAGTCTTATTGATGACAATGTTTTTTACACCCCCTTAACTGTCGATTTTAATGAATTAACACTGTCTCGACTTCAGGGGAGTCACCATATCCCACAAGAATTTTATCCATTTAACTTATATCAAAGATTTAAAGGTGTGTTTTTCATAAAAAGTACGGATTGTACCCATAAGGATGAAAAAGAAATCTCTTTTGAGAAAGCTTCTGATAGGCTTATAATGAAAATAAAACAAAGACAGGAAAAAATAAAGGAGATACAGAAGCAGATAGAAAATTTATAAAAATATTCGGTTATGAAATACCTTATATTATTGGCATCGGTTCTTTTTTTAGCGCAATCTTGCTCGGTTGAACCCTCCATGCGGTAAATCCGACCGATCGTACGATCGGGTGAGTGAAACTAATTTTTTCATGCAATCAAAAATAGATCTCAATATATGAATATTGCATTTTTAACAACATTAAATCCGGCTGATATAAATAATTGGTCGGGAACGACATTTCATTTGTTTCACGCTCTAAGCAGAAAGCATCATGTAAAAGTGATTGGACAGAATACCCTTCTTCAGGCAGCGTATTTTACCAAAGATAATTATATTAAAAAAAATCCATTAGAGAACTATGTTTCTGTTTTCGGGAAATTATGTACCGAACAATTGACGAATTATGATCTTGTGTTTTTTGGAGATTTATATTTAGCTCCTTTTCTGGATGTAAATGTTCCGGTCGTGCATCTTAGTGATGTGACATACCACTCATTCCAAAGCTACTTAAACCCACTAAAGAATGAAGAACAGATAAAGAAAATAGAAATGATGGAGAAGAAATTATTGAATAAATATACTGCCATCATTTATAGTTCGGAATGGGCAAAGCAAAGTACAATAAATTATTATGATATAGAGCCGGGTAAAATTCATGTAGTGGAATTTGGGGCAAATATCCCTACTCCTTCAGACTATAAAATAGATATACAGACAGATATTTGTAATTTAGTCTTTATCGGAAAAAATTGGCAGAAAAAAGGTGGAGATAAAGTTTTAGGGGCATATAGAAAGCTTAAATCCGATGGATTTCGATGTACGCTTACGATTATTGGTTCTATTATTCGGGAACCTTATGATGAAGATGAGAATTTAGTTATAATTCCTTATTTAGATAAATCCCAACCGGAACATTTGGAAAGATTTTGTAATATCTTGCAGGAAGCTCATTTTTTAGTACTTCCTACAGAGTTCGACGCATTTGGAATTGTGTTTTGTGAAGCATCGGCTTATGCCGTACCCAGCATTGCCGCCAATGTGGGTGGAGTGAGTCAACCGGTACGTGAAGGGAAAAACGGGTATTTGCTCATGCCGGATGCTACAGCTGAAGATTATGCTGAGAAAATAAAGTCGGTTTTCGCTGACAAAGAAAACTATCTGAAACTCCGGATGTCATCGCGGCAAGAATTTGAAACCCGTCTTAATTGGGAGGTATGGAGCGAGAAAGTAAATAAAATATTGGAAGAAATTGTAGAAGAACATCATAAGAATAATGGGAACAAACAACAGTGATTTTTATCTGCCTGTATATGTCATCAACCTTAAAGAGCGCACGGAACGGCGGCAACATATAGAGGAACAGTTTCAAGGGAGGGTAGAGTTTGCTCTCCATTGGATAGAGGCAATCGAACATTCCATTGGAGCAGTTGGATTATGGCAAAGCATGCTAAAGGCTGTACAAACAGCTATCGACAAAAGGGATGATATCATGATCATTTGCGAAGACGACCATATATTTACCCCCGCATATAACAAAGATTATTTGTTTGCCAATATAATAGGAGCAAACGCTCAAGGTTCCGAGTTGCTTTCGGGAGGTGTCGGAGGATTTGGCACAGCGGTACCAGTGGACACAAATCGCTATTGGATGGATTGGTTTTGGTCTACGCAATTTATCATTATTTTTAAGCCGCTATTTCAAAAGATATTAGACTATGACTTCAAAGACACTGATACGGCAGATGGAGTTTTATCTGTCCTTGCTAAAGATAAGATGACTATCTATCCGTTCATCTCCGTTCAAAAAGATTTTGGCTATTCGGACGTAACCGTCTACAATGGGACTCCGGGGATGATAAGCAACTATTTTTCTCAGGCAAACTACCGCTTGAGAATGATTCATCATGTTAGTCATAAATTTAAAGAACAGGCAAAAAGATGAATTCAAGAATACAAAAGCAGGAACAACCTATATGTTCACCAAAAATTATTTTGCCTAATCCGAACAAAAAATCTGATGTGATTGCCAGATCTGAGGAAGTACAAGCCATTATTGACCGTATGCCCACCTACTGGGCAAAATGGGTGATACTATGCGTAGGGGTACTGATGGGAATGATCATATTACTTGGTTTTTTGATACAGTATCCCGATACGGTAGACGGACAAATATCAGTAACCGCAAATGCAGCACCGGTACGTTTGGTCGCTAACAGTAACGGACGGATTACGTTATTTCAACCCAATAAAGCATTACTGCATAAAAACGATGTGATTAGTTGTATTGAAAGTGGTGCGGATTACAAACATATTTTATGGATTGATTCTTTTTTGAAGACACTTAGTGACAAAAGCACAATTCGTGTTGCATTGCCCGATACGCTGTTGCTTGGGGAAGTCAGTTCCGCATACAATTCCTTTTTACTTTCCTTTTTACAATATGAGCGGTTACTTACTTCTGACATTTATTCAACCATGCGACAAAAATTGCAACAACAAATTATTTCTGACGAAGCAGTCATTGCTAATTTTAATAATGAGCTGCGATTAAAAAAACAAATATTGGATAACTCTCAAAACCAATTGAGTAAGGACAGTATATTGCTGTCGATGAAAGGAATAAGCGAACAAGAATACCAGCAAAAGTTCTCGACACATCTTTCTTTAAAAGAATCACAATTAAATTTGCAAAGTAACCGACAGATGAAACAATCGGAAATAAGTCGTAATCAATTGGAAATACAGCGTATCTGTTTGGAAGAAACTGAGGCTAAAGAGAAAGCCTATTCCGATTATATTACTCGGAAGAATGAACTTTCAAATGCCATTAAACTCTGGAAAGAGCATTATTTGCAATATGCGCCTGTAGAAGGGGAGTTAGAATATCTTGGTTTCTGGCGGAACAATCGTTTTGTACAGTCTGGGCAGGAGCTATTCTCCATCATTCCCGATAAAACTAACATCTTGGGTGAAGTAGTGATACCTTCTTTCGGTGCAGGAAAAGTAGAAGTTGGGCAAACAGTAAACGTAAAAATGGACAACTATCCATATGATGAATATGGATTACTGAAGGGAGTGGTGAAATCTGTTTCACGCATTACCAACAAGATAAAAACTCAAAATGGAGACATGGATACTTATCTGGTAATCATATCTTTTCCCGATGGTACATTAACTAACTTTGGGAAAATATTACCCCTCGATTTTGAAACAAA
Organism: Bacteroides sp. 3_2_5; assembly: GCF_000159855.2. Classification (NCBI taxonomy): domain Bacteria; kingdom Pseudomonadati; phylum Bacteroidota; class Bacteroidia; order Bacteroidales; family Bacteroidaceae; genus Bacteroides; species Bacteroides sp. 3_2_5. The sequence continues at coordinate 90,998 of NZ_JH636044.1, forward strand.
AGGTACAGTTGAGATTATCACCAAACGAAAACGTTTGATTGAAAGACTATTTGATAATTTAAAATCAAAAGGAGAAAAATAAGAATATGCTACTCCACCGTTTTCCCGTAGAATACCAAATGGATTCGCAAGACTGCGGACCCGCATCCCTTAAAATTATTGCTAAGCATTTTGGTAAGTTTTACTCATTGCAGTTCATGCGTGACCGTTGCGGCATTACCAAAGAAGGTGTATCGCTACTTGATCTAAGTACCGGGGCAGAAAGTATCGGGCTGCGAACGCTTGCCATAAAATGTACCATTGATGATGTGGTGAACAGCATTCCGTTTCCTGCAATTGTGTTTTGGAATGACAGTCATTTCATCGTGGTATATCATTCTGATAGGAAATACATATGGGTCTCGGATCCAGCAAAAGGACGCATAAAATACACGCATGAAGAATTTCGAAAGGGTTGGTATCAAAGGGATGAAAGCCAAGGTGTATTACTTGCCGTGGAACCAACTACTGATTTTAAGAATAGCAAAGCTGAACAAGAACAGAAGAGAAACAGCTTTTCGAGCATTCTTAAATATTTTTTTCCATATAAAAAGAGCTTCGGGTTAATATTTATTATTATGCTCGTTGTTACTGTCTTACAAGGTATGTTACCATTTATCTCTAAAGCGGTGATTGATGTCGGCATTAAAACTTCGGATAGGAACTTTATTAATATGGTACTGGTAGGGAATATCTGTATCTTGTTGAGTGTAATGATTTTCAATGTGTTGAGGGATTGGATCTTATTGCATATCACGGCGCGGGTAAATATTGCTTTGATTTCTGACTACTTGATAAAATTGATGAAGCTACCTGTTACTTTCTTTGAGAATAAGCTGCTGGGCGATATTTTGCAACGGGCACAAGATCATGAACGTATACGCAGTTTCATTATGAATAATTCTTTGGCATTGATATTTTCAACGCTTACATTTGCTGTCTTTAGTATTATTTTATTGATTTACAATTCTATAATTTTCTATATATTTTTATCAGGATCGGTTCTGTACGCTTGTTGGGTGTTACTGTTTTTGAGCATACGTAAAAAACTGGATTGGGAATATTTTGAACTTTTGTCCAAAAACCAAAGCTATTGGGTGGAAACCGTTTCGACTATACAGGATATCAAAATCTACAATTATGACAAGTACCGGCGGTGGAAATGGGAAGAAATTCAGGCACGGCTTTATCATGTCAATAAGCGTGTTCTTGCCATAACCAATGCTCAAAATCTGGGTGCCCAATTTATAGAAAATATCAAAAATATGGCTATCGTGTTTTTCTGTGCTATGGCGGTTATCAAGGGTGAAATAACATTTGGAATAATGATTTCTACACAATTTATTATTGGTATGCTCAATGGTCCGCTTGTGCAATTTATTAATTTTGTGGTATCAGCGCAATATGCCAAAATCAGTTTCTTACGCATCAACGAGATTCGTCAGTTGGAAAATGAGGATGAATTACTTTCTATTGGCAGTACAACCATCCTTCCGGAAAGAAAAACGATTCTATTAGAGAATATACATTTTCAATACACGCCTAACTCTCCTTTGGTTCTGCGTAATATTTACTTACAAATACCGGAAAATAAAATCACGGCAATTGTGGGAGGAAGTGGTAGTGGTAAGTCAACTCTTCTGAAACTATTGGTTCGGCTTTATAAGCCCAGCCATGGAGAAATAAAAATGGACAAGATGAATGTAAGTGCCATTAATCTACGCCAATGGAGAAACATGTGTGGTGTGGTAATGCAAGATGGAAAAATATTCAGTGATACCATCTTGAATAATATTGTATTAGATGATGAACAAATTAATTATACGCGTTTGAGGGAAGTTTGTCGTATCGCTCAGATTGAGGATGAGATAAACGCGATGCCTAAGGGTTTTGAAACGACCATTGGAGAAACCGGACGCGGGTTGAGTGGAGGACAAAAGCAGCGTTTGTTGATTGCTCGTGCGCTGTATCGGGATCCGAAATTTCTCTTTATGGACGAAGCCACAAACTCTTTGGATTCAATAAATGAACGAAAAATTGTGAATGCCTTGAACAATGCATTTGAACAGCGTACTGTTGTTGTTATTGCTCACAGGCTTAGTACCATTCGTAATGCTGATCAAATTGTGGTGTTGGACAAAGGTTTTATCGTTGAGACCGGAACTCATGAAATATTGATGGAGAAAAAGGGGCATTATTTTGAGTTGGTTTCTTCACAGATACAAGATTAACGAAGAATATCTAGGAGCATGTATCAAAAGTCACTCCTATAACACACTTATAAGATAATATGAATTTGAGAATAACCTATTACTCAAAGTATAGGAAATGAATCTGGAAGGATACATTACAATTGTCCGCTTTCTACCAACAGTATCACTCGTTCGGTTAACTTATCTTCTCCTTCGGGGTCATATTGTTTTTTTAAACTGGCTCCGAAAAGAGCGGCAAATGTTTGATAGAATCCTGCTTTAAAAGGTCCCATAAATGCTTTTACCAGTTCATAAGAACTTTGATGGCTTTGCCGGTCTATCAGCTTTATCAACAGTTTGCCTTGTGCAAAAGAGAGCTTTTTCATTCGTGGAGTATATTGCTCCTTCAATCCTTTTTCCACCCGTTTGATATGACGTTGGCGGGCTTTTTCGTTGGGCAGGGTCTGTAAGTATTCGTAAGTTTCAATGATGGTGCGGTTAATTTCTCTGGCAATAGGATACACTTTCTTCACATTTCTCACCAATTTATAATATTCCATCTGCTCTTTTCTGTTTCTGAATTTTAAAGGCTTGAATATATGAATGGTCGGAATCTGGAAAGCCGGGATTGTATCACCATTATACACACACATAGGTACCAGGTATCCACCGAGATTTGTTTTTTCCTGTGCCAGTGATTCGGAAGAAAACAATAAGGCGATAGATAACATCAAAAGTCCTATGGTAAGCCTCATATTCATTTTGCAAAAATAAAGGATTAAATTTATATTAATGGTTTTCCTTGCAGCATTAACCTATTTAAATTATCTTCGACAATTCGTTTGCTATTTAAAACACAATAACCACACTCGATATGAACGAAAGCATATCTATATTGAGTATATTCCTACTTGTTAATATGACGTTGATAACTTCTACTTGCCATGCTCAGAATCGTTCGGATTATCCTTGGGAAGAGGTGATGGAAAACTTGTCTATATCCGATGAAGAAGGAGATATACGTAATTGGGAGAATGAATTGGAGGAATTAACCGATCTTGTTAACAACCCTGTTAATATAAACTCTGCCACCAAAGAGCAGTTACAGCGGTTTCCTTTTCTTAATGATGTTCAGATTGAGAATTTACTTGCGTACATTTATATTCACGGATCGATGCAGACTGTCTATGAACTTCAGTTAGTGGAGGAGTTGGATCGGCAGACTATTCAATATCTGCTTCCTTTTGTCTGTGTAGAGCCTGTTGATAAGAAAGAGTCTGTTACGTTAAAGCAGATTTTAAAATATGGAAAACATGAAGCGGTGACTCGTATGGATGTGCCTTTGTATAAGCGTAAGGGATACGAGAAAAATTACTTGGGTCCTGCTGTTTATAACTCGGTGAAATATGGATTTCACTATCGGGAAAAGGTTTATGCAGGTATAGTTGCCGAGAAAGATAGTGGCGAACCTTTCGGAGCTTTACATAATAAGCAGGGATACGATTACTACTCTTTCTATCTACTTCTTCATGATATAGGAATACTGAAAACTGGAATTGTAGGAAACTATCGGTTGAATTTCGGTCAGGGACTGGTACTCGGACAAGGTTCTATGTTTGGAAAAACAGCTTATTCTTCGTCTTTCACTTTCAGGAGTACAGGTATACGCAGACATACTTCTACCGACGAATATAATTATTTCCGTGGGTGTGGCATAGCTCTAAAATGGAAACAATGGACGCTTTCCGTATTTTATTCACATCGTTCGTTGGATGGAGTGATAAAAGGCGGTGAAATTACCTCGATTTATAAAACAGGTTTACACCGAAGCGAAAAGGAAGCTGATAAAATGAATCAATTGACTATGCAGATGAGCGGAGGAAATATCAGTTATACCGGAAATAGTTATCAACTGGGTATAACCGGTGTTTACTACTGTTTTAACAGGTCTTATGAACCGGAACTTAAAGACTATTCAAAATACAACCTACATGGTCGTTCTTTTTATAATCTGGGTATGGATTATAAATATCGTTTTCATCGTTTTTCTATACAAGGAGAAGCAGCTTTGGGGATCAGTGGTATGGCTTTTATGAATCAGGTGCTTTATTCTCCTTTACAAGATATCCGGTTGATGTTGGTTCACCGTTATTATTCCCATGATTATTGGGCTATGTTTGCTCATTCATTTAGTGAAGGAAGTAGTGTTCAGAATGAAAACGGATGGTATCTGGCTGCTTCTGTAAATCCTTTCAACCGTTGGACATTTTTTGTTTCTGCCGATCTGTTTTCTTTTCCGTGGTGGAGGTACCGGATAAGTAAGGCCTCGAAAGGAGTGGATCTGCTCTTTCAGGCAAATTACGTTCCGTCGAAAACGGTTGATATGTATGTGAATTACCGTTATAAACAAAAAGAACGTGATGTGACCGGTACGCAGGGAAAAGTGATTCTGCCCACCTATCATCACCGGCTGCGTTATCGATTGAACTATTTACCCTGCTCTTCGTTATCTCTCCGGACAACAGTCGATTATAATCATTTTCATTCATCCGGAAAAACGGCTGGACAAGGTTATCAACTGACGCAGACGGCTGGATGGAAACTTCCCTGGTTGCCTCTGACAGCAGAATTGCAAGGTAGCTATTTTCATACAGACGATTATGATTCACGCATTTATATCTACGAGAAAGGGTTGCTATATTCTTTTTATACTCCATCTTTTCAGGGAGAAGGTGTTCGCTTGGCTATTCATTTTCGCTATGATATGAACAAGCATTGGACAGCAATTGCCAAGCTCGGACAAACCACATATTTTGATCGTGATGAAATAGGTTCCGGCAACGACCTGATCAGGGGAAATAAAAAAACGGATGTACAAATGCAGCTGCGTCTAAAGTTTTAGTAATTTTGTAGAAATTCAAAACAGTTTCTAAGATTGAACGATTAAACAGAATTAAGTATGACTATTATTTTTCCTTCTCCTATATTCGGACCGGTTCATTCACGTCGGTTAGGGGTCTCACTTGGAATAAATTTGCTTCCTTCCGACGGAAAAGTATGTTCTTTCGATTGCATTTATTGTGAATGTGGTTACAATGGTGAACATCGTCCTAAATCTTCATTACCGACCCGCGAAGAAGTCCGTATGGCTCTGGAAGAGAAATTAAAAGAGATGAAAAGCAACGGACCTGCTCCCGACGTACTGACTTTCGCCGGAAACGGTGAGCCGACTGCTCATCCTCACTTTCCGGAGATTATCGAGGATACACTTGCTTTGCGTGATGCTTACTTTCCGGATGCAAAGGTGAGTGTGCTCAGTAATGCTACTTTTATTAACCGTCCGGCTGTATTCGATGCGTTGAACAGGGTGGATAATAACATTTTAAAGTTGGACACGGTGGATGAAGAGTATATCCGGACTGTAGATCGTCCGAACGGACGATACGATCTGAATGGAACAGTCGGACTTTTAAAAGCTTTTAAAGGTAATTGCATCGTGCAGACTATGTTTATGAAAGGAAAATATAAGGGGAAAGATGTGGATAATACTTCTGACAAGTATGTACTTCCCTGGTTGAAAGTTGTAAAGGATATTGCCCCAAGACAGGTGATGATTTATACGATCGATCGGGAAACTCCCGATCAGGACTTGCAAAAAGCTACTCATGAAGAGTTGGATCGTATTGTGGCTCTTCTCACGAAAGAAGGACTTTCGGCATCTGCTTCTTATTGAGAATTATTCTTAAATGTATCATTTATAAAAAAGATTTGGATATGATGAAACCAATTGCTGTCAGCCAACTTAGTGATAATTTCTTTGAAACCATCAGTAAAGAATGGATGTTGGTAACTGCCGGTAATAAAGATGCTTTTAATACCATGACTGCCAACTGGGGTGGTATCGGATTTCTGTGGAATAAACCGGTTGTTTATGTTTTCATTCGTCCGGAAAGATATACGTTCGGCTTTATGGAGAAAAGTGATTATTTCACTCTTTCTTTTTTAGGGGAGGAGAATAAAAGTATTCATAAAATATGTGGTTCTAAGTCGGGACGTGAGGTGGATAAGATCAAGGAGACCGGATTGAAACCGATGATTACCGATAAAGGCAACGTTCTGTTCGAACAAGGAAGGTTGAGTCTGGAATGCCGGAAATTATATACTGATGTGTTACGGAAAGAAAACTTTCTGGATCCGTCTGTGTATGAACAATGGTATACTACACATGGAGGTTTGCATCATGTGTATGTGGCGGAGATTACGAGTGCATGGATAAAAGATAAATCTTAATAGCTTAATTTATGAAAAACAATTGTCTGATATGTTCCTTATTGTTTGCTTCAGGAATTCAGAATGCTTGGGGAGCTCAAATAACAGACCGTAAAGCAAATCCTGATCAAGCGAAACCCAATATAATTCTGATTATGTGTGATGATATGGGGTTTTCTGATTTATCGTGTTATGGCGGAGAAGTACACACACCACATATTGATTTTCTGGCGGAAAACGGGATACGTTTCAGTCAATTTAAAAATACGGGACGCAGTTGCCCCAGCCGGGCGGCTTTGCTGACAGGTAGATATCAACACGAAGTAGGTATGGGCTGGATGACTGCTGTGGATGAACATCGTCCGGGATACAGAGGACAGATATCGGACCGGTATCCTACAATCGCAGAGGTATTTCGTGAAAATGGGTACCACACTTATATGAGCGGTAAATGGCATGTTACCGTTGAAGGAGCATTTACCCAACCTAATGGAAGCTATCCGGTTGAACGGGGATTTGAAAAATACTACGGTTGTCTTTCGGGAGGGGGCAGCTATTATACTCCCAAACCGGTATTTTCGGGTTTGCAGCGCATTACGGAGTTTCCGAAAGACTATTATTATACCACAGCCATAACCGATTCTGCCGTTAGTTTTATCCGTCAACATCCGGTTGATGAACCTATGTTCATGTATTTGGCTCACTATGCTCCTCATCTGCCCCTTCAGGCTCCAAAAGAGAGAGTAGAGGCTTGTCGGGAAAGGTATAAAGCGGGATATGACGTATTGCGTAAACAACGCTTCGAACGCATCCGTCGCAATGGCTTAATCGACATTGAAGGAGAACTTCCGGTATTTGAAAAAGAGTTTGGAGGAAAACGTCCCGCATGGAATAGTCTTACTCCGCAGCAGCAGGAACGATGGATTACGGAAATGGCTACTTATGCTGCCATGATTGAAATTATGGACGATGGTATCGGAGAAGTAATAAAAGCCACTAAGGAAAAAGGTATATTTGATAATACCATATTTTTATTCTTAAGTGATAACGGTGCTACCAATGAAGGCGATATGATCACGCAATTGCGTGCAGATTTGAGTAATACTCCATTTCGCAGTTATAAGCAATGGTGTTTTCAGGGAGGTACGAGTGCTCCTCTGATTATCATGTACGGAGGCGGACAACCTGATGGAAAAAAGGGAGCGGTTCGTCACGAATTTACACATATTATCGATCTTTTTCCCACTTGCCTGGATATGGCTTCTATTGAATATCCCCGGGAATTTCGAAATCATGCCATTGATGCTCCTGGAGGCAGAACGATTCTTCCGGTGTTGAAAGGAAAGAAATTATCGAAAAGAGATTTGTTTTTTGAACATCAAACCTCCTGTGGCATTATATCTGGAGACTGGAAGTTGGTTCGGGCTAATGGTAAGCAGCCGTGGGAACTGTTTAACCTGTTACAAGATCCGTTTGAACAGAACGATTTATCTGCCCGTTACCCGGATAGAGTGAAAACATTGGAAAAAAAGTGGAATCAATGGGCAGAAAAACAACAGGTATTTCCTTTTGAATACAGACCATGGACTAAGCGTATCAATTATTATAAATCCCTGTATCCCGATCAATCCGGAAAGGATTTATGATCCCAACCGTTATTCCAGACCATGAAGATGTGTTGAAAACACCGCAAATTTCACAGATTTAATAATCATTTCTATGTTAATCTGTGAAATTTGCGGTAGCGGACTATAGTAATTTTTTTCTTTTCAGATACATCCAATATCCTGTGACAGGTAATGAAGTTCCTATCAGGGCAGCGATAAAAGTGACGATCTTTGAAAACATTCCCGCATAGGTGCCAAAATGTAAAGCACGTACTATTTTCCAGATAGGTGCTCCGCGTTTTACTTCCGCATCAAAGATAAAACTTACGATGTCTCTGTACCATTGAAATGACCACATCAATCCGGTGAGTGCACATACTAATAAGATAAGTGTTGCATATAATCCCAGTACAGAGTGTAAATCGAACATTAACCTTCTTCTGCCTTTTTGATGTTCTATAATCAACCGGCTTTTCTTCCACTTGCGCGGCCAGTATACTGTAAGTCCGCTGATCAGGATAAAGATGAAAAAAAGAGTAGAAATACCTACAATCATTTTACCTGTCGTACGGGTATCATCCATAAGCCACCGATGAAGCTTCATCACGATCATCAAAGGACTTTCCCGGATGGAATCATATCCCATTATTGTCAGAAGCTCTTCTTTGAATACAAGGATGGCGCCTGTAAAACAAATGATGCTGATCAGGATCCCTGCCGGTAGTGAAAGCCATAAGTGAATGTAACGGCAATATTTTTTTATCTTCATTTAAAAATGGTAAGAGATTACTGCTGAGAAATTACGTGGATCGATCTGATTGATATAACCTCCGCGATAATACGAATTGTATCCTAATGCATCGAACAGGTTGTTCAGGTATACACGGGCAGTAAACTTGTGGATACTATAGGCCAGCTGGGCGTTTATTGTAGTATAACCGGGCATGTCAAAAGGCTTTTCGTTGGTCATGGAGCCGTGTCCGTCCGGCTTGATTGCAAAATCATTAACAGGACGTTTACCTACGAAATAGACTCCTATACCGGCTGATAGTCTTTTTAATACTCCTTTGTCGAATCGATATTGAATCCATCCGTTAGCAGTATGTTTCGGGGTATTCATCGGGGCTGAACCATTTTTAAAGGCCGGGCTGTTTTCGTATTTTGCATCCAGATAAGCGTAACCCATCATTACTTGGAGGTTTTCAAGTATACTTCCGCTTAATTCGGTTTCAATACCTTTTCTTTTCAGACTTCCCGCTTTATCAAAATAACCGGTAGGTTGAGTAGTTCCCGGATGATAAGTACTATAAGAGAGGTTTTTAGTAAGGATATCGAAATATGTCAGGTTAAAGCGCAGGCGGTTATTCAGCCAATCGGACTTGATGCCCACTTCAAACTGGCGGGTCTTCGACGGACCTATTTCATCTCCGTTCTCCATTCGTCTGGCTGCATGGAGAAGGCTGGTAGTAGTTGTATATGAACCGAACAAATTAATGTTCTTTATCGGAGTCAGCATGATGCCTAACATCGGATTCCAGGCATCTCCGGTAGTGGGACCTGCACTTGTGCCGTCCTGACTGCTGATATAACTGTATCTCAGTCCCAGGATAGCCTTTATATACTTATTAAAAGTCATTACTTCCTGTGCCATTATTCCATAACTTGAAGAATTGGATTCTACTGGGGTTTCGGGAACAAATTTAACCGCGACAGGTAGCACATTCGAGATGCTCGGGGCCAGTACGTTGATAGTGTCTATGTTGACAGGGGTATAATTGGTGATCGACAGATCGGTGTTTTTGTAGTCGAATCCTAATTGGAATGTATGTTTAACAGGGCCGGTGAAAATATCTCTGCCGATAAAGTCAAGCTGGAAAGTTGAGTTGCGGTCATCGCGTAATGAACGTGAAATCGTTCTTCTACGCATGTTATATTCTTTATTGACTACGGTTTTTACGGAAGTACTTGTATTATCCACTTTATATGAAGAGCCGAAATATGCTGCCCGCACACTGATATTATCTGTCAGCTGGCGGGTGATGCGTGCGGCATAAGTCAGCGTCTTGTTGTTTACATTATCGTTTTTGAATCCTAGGAATTTGTTGTGTGGCATGTCGTACAGATTCTCTTCCGTATCTTTCGATAGATTGACTGAACTGGTATAAGGAGTACGGTTATCATTCAGATAATCCATTTCTATGGTAACGCTTGTTTTGTCATCCGGACGCCATTCTAATGAAGGGTTGATGTATACGCGATTGGAATGGATGACCGGACGATAATTATCCGAACGTTCGAAGGCACCGTTCATACGGAAAGCGATCGTCTGATTTTTATCCAGAACGGACTGTACGTCAAATGTGGGGCGGAACAATCCCCAGCTGCCTGCCCGCAAAGATACTTCTCCTTCATTGGTGAACTTGGGTGTTTTGGTTACTACGTTGATTACTCCGCCTGCACTTCCGAGGTCGTTTCCGATACCTTGTGTGACGGCTGCGGAACCTTTGATGACCTGTATGCTTTCTACTCCCTGCATTTCGGATAAAGCAGAGCCGGTACGGAAATCGGAATCTATCCGGACTCCATTCTTTAAAATAGGTACTCCCCGGTATCCGCGGATGGACATGCTTTCTCTTACTCCGCCATACGATCCGAAAAGAGTAACTCCGGGTACATTTCTTGCGACATCGGTTACGGTAAGTGCCCCCTGTTCGGTAATCGATTTTTCTGAGATTACAGAAATACTCTGTATCTGTTCACTGGGACGTAAAGGCATGCGGGTGATGGCATCCAGTTTTTTCGGTTGTTTATATCGTTCTCCGAACACTTCTACAGTCGATAGTAAATTATCGTCCGGTAAGAGCGTAAACGAGAGTTGCGCTACACTTCTCGAGGTGAGATCGACTGTACGGGTTTGAGTGACATATCCTACAAAGCTGACATTTATCTTGTAAACTTTACGTGCCAGATTACGTAGAATAAATCGGCCTTCACTATTGGTTGTTGTTCCGATGGTGGTACCTTCTATTTGGACAGTGGCCGAAGCCAATGGCGTATCAGTTTCGTCATAGACTACTCCACGGATGGCAGGGACTCTATCGACAGACTCTGGTTCTGTGGCAAAAAGTAACGATGGGAATATTAGTAAAACTAATAAAAGCAGGGTACTATAAATTTGCTTCATACATTTAACAGCATTAAATTAATATTAAAATTTAGCGAGCCGCAAAGGTATGTGTACCTGAAAGAGTCTACAATACCTATAAAAAGGTATAATGCAATGTGGAATCCATAGAATTGGTGAGTTATATAATAAAGAAAGCGGATGAAAGTGATGATTTATTCACTTCCATCCGCTTCGTGTGTGCAGATAGTATCAGATGATTAATTTATAATTTCTTTGGCTCTGTCCAACGCTACATTTATATTCGGGCAGATGTTTTGTTTTCCTAGTAATTCATAGAAGCCCGACTTCTCAAGGGTTTTGTGTACTTTCTCGTTTACTCCCGAGAGTACGATAGTGATCTTTTCCTTTTGAGACATTTTACAAAGGCTGGTCAGGTTGTGAATACCGGTCGAATCGATGAATGGAACTTTACGCATGCGGATGATGCGTACTTTAGGACGGTCACCCAATTGTGCCATTGTTTCTTCAAATTTGGTGGCAATACCAAAAAAGTACGGACCATTAATTTCATATACCTCCACGCCGGCAGGGATTATCAGATGCTCTTCGCATACGGCAATGTCCAGTTCGTCATTCGGATCGATTTCATCTTTGATGACAGATATCTCGGTTGTTTCCATCACACGTCGCATAAACAGGATACAGGCGATCACCAAACCTACTTCGATGGCAATAGTCAGATCGAAGATAATGGTAAGGAAGAAGGTGATCAGCAATACGGTCACATCCGATTTGGGATTCTTCAGCAATGCTTTGAATGTACGCCACTCACTCATATTATATGATACGATGACTAATACACCTGCCAGGCAGGCCATTGGGATGTATTGCGCCAGAGGCATCAGAAACAGGAGGATCAGCAATAAAACTATAGTATGAATGATACCGGCTACCGGTGTTTTACCGCCATTATTGATATTAGTCATTGTGCGGGCAATGGCTCCGGTTGCGGGGATGCCACCAAATAACGGTGTGATCAGATTGGCTGTTCCTTGTGCGATCAGTTCGGTATTTGAATCGTGTTTATCTCCTGTCACACCGTCGGCTACGGTTGCCGATAGTAATGATTCGATAGCTCCCAATACAGCGATTGTAATGGCCACCGGAAATAAATCCTTGATGGCTTCCCAGTTGAGGGTGGGTATGGCTGCTTCGGGCAATTCTGATTTGATGGTAAAACGATCGCCAATGGTATCGATGGAATCAATGCCGGCATATGTTTTTAATACATATACCCCTATCGTTACCACAATAATAGCAATAAGAGAACCCGGTATCTTTTTCGAAAACCGCGGAGTAATGGCAATAATGATGATACTGAGAATACTTACGACGGCGTTCCACCAGTTGACTGTGTCGAAATGCCGGAAATAGATCATCCATTTTCCGATAAAGTCTCCCGGAACTTTCTCTCCACCGAAATTCAATCCGAATATGTCAGCAATCTGGGTTGTGAAAATAGTGACGGCTATACCGCTGGTAAAGCCTACAATGATCGGATAGGGAATAAATTTAATAATCGCTCCCAATTTAAATACTCCCAATAGGATCAGGAGTATGCCGGCCATCAGTGTAGCTACGATTAATCCCGCTTCTCCATATTGCTGGATGATGCCATAAATGATGACGATGAATGCTCCGGTCGGTCCTCCGATTTGTACCTTGCTTCCTCCGAGCAAAGAGATGATGAATCCTGCAATGATAGCTGTAATAATTCCTTTCTCGGGTGATACACCTGATGCGATACCGAATGCGATGGCCAGAGGTAAGGCTACGATACCTACTATGATACCTGCCATCAGATCTGACATAAACGTTTCCTTAGAGTAGTTCTTCAAGGTAGAGAATAACCTTGGTTTGAAATCCAACACTTTCATTTCCTTCTTTTACTTATATAATGTGATAAATGTCGTTATAATCTCCGTTTTGCAAAGTCGAGGTTGCAAAATTACATAAAATAAATGGCAATATTATGTTTTTGAACATCTTATTTATTTTAGATCGGTTTTGTCTATGTTCTTATAGATATTATTAATGGATAAAGTTCCGTGTTTTTTGAACTAAATCCTTATATTTGCGTTATTAATAACGGCATATAACCGACAAACGTAATTACCAATCTAAAATAAATCAGATTATGACTAAAAGTATTAAAGGCACTCAGACAGAAAAGAATTTGCTGACATCATTTGCTGGAGAATCACAGGCAAGAATGCGTTACACTTATTTTGCAAGTGTAGCTAAAAAAGAAGGTTACGAACAGATTGCAGCTATCTTTACAGAGACTGCCGATCAGGAAAAAGAGCATGCAAAACGTATGTTTAAGTTCCTTGAAGGAGGTATGGTTGAAATCACTGCAAGCTATCCTGCCGGTGTTATCGGTAATACTCTTCAGAATTTGCAGGCTGCAGCGGCAGGCGAACATGAAGAATGGTCTTTGGATTATCCGCATTTTGCAGATGTTGCAGAACAGGAAGGTTTCCCAATGATCGCTGCTATGTATCGCAATATCTCTATTGCAGAAAAAGGGCATGAAGAAAGATACCTTGCTTTCGTAAAAAATATAGAAGTTGCATCTGTATTCGCTAAAGAAGGCGAAGTTGTATGGCAGTGCCGTAACTGTGGTTATATCGAAGTGGGTAAAGAAGCTCCTGAGGTATGTCCGGCATGTCTGCATCCACAAGCATACTTCGAAATCAAGAAAGAAAATTATTAATAGATTGCATTTTGCAGAAAGGTGGAGCTATACTTAAATATAGCCCCACCTTTTCTTTTATCTCTCTGTTGAGTTATTTTTTTCTATTTACCGGCATGCGGATAATCGACCGTGTAGTGAAGACCGCGGCTCTCTTTACGCTCCATGGCCATACGCATAATCAGATAACCTACATTGATCATATTACGCAGCTCACATATTTCTTTAGATGCTACACTACGCTTGAAAAGGCTTTCGGTCTCTTCATATAAGATATCCAGACGATCCCATGCACGTTTCAACCGGAGATCGCTGCGGACGATACCTACATAGGTACTCATGATCTGATTGACTTCTTTCATGCTTTGAGTAATAAGTACCATTTCTTCCGGTGAGCGGGTACCTTCGTCATTCCATTCCGGAATTTCTTCGTTATAAGTATATTGGTCGATAACCGATAAACAATGTCTGGCAGCAGCATCTGCATAAACCACTGCTTCTATCAGTGAGTTTGAAGCCAACCGGTTGCCACCATGCAAACCTGTACACGAACATTCGCCGGCAGCGTATAGCCGCTCGATAGAAGATTGGCCATTCAAATCCACTTTAATACCTCCGCAAAGGTAATGAGCCGATGGTGCTACAGGGATATATTCTCTGGTAATATCGATTCCCAGACTCAGGCACTTCTCGTATATATTGGGGAAGTGTTTTTTAGTCTCTTCCGGATCTTTATGAGTTACGTCGAGGTAGACGTGGTCGTCTCCACGGTTTTTCATTTCATTATCGATAGCACGCGCTACGATATCACGCGGTGCCAGAGACAAACGGGGATCATATTTCTGCATGAACTCTTTCCCGTCCATGGTACGAAGTACACCACCGTATCCCCTCATCGCCTCGGTAATGAGGAAAGAAGGACGATCGCCCGGATGGTAAAGCGCTGTCGGGTGGAATTGTACGAATTCCATATCTTTTACGGTTCCTTTTGCCCGATATACCATGGCAATGCCGTCGCCGGTTGCTACAAGCGGGTTGGTTGTAGTCTGGTAGACAGCCCCTACTCCACCTGTTGCCATTAATGTCACTTTGGCCAGATAAGTATCCACTTTCCCTGTTTTCGGATCGAGTATGTAGGCTCCATAACATTTGATGTCCGGTGTCTGACGGGTGACGGTTACTCCTAAATGGTGTTGTGTCAGGATTTCGATGGCAAAATGATTTTCAATAACCGTTATATTCGGATGTTGTTGTACGGCTCGAATCAGGCTGTCCTGAATTTCGGCGCCGGTATTATCTTTATGGTGCAGGATACGAAACTCCGAATGACCTCCTTCCCGGTGAAGATCGAACTCTCCTTTTTCGTTTTTATCGAAGTTTACACCCCAACTGATCAGTTCTTGTATCTGTGCGGGAGCTTCACGTACGACTTTTTCTACAGCGGTACGGTCACTGATCCAGTCACCGGCAATCATTGTATCTTCAATATGTTTTTCAAAATTGTCTACCAGCAGATTGGTCACTGAGGCCACTCCTCCTTGGGCAAAATAAGTGTTTGCTTCTTCCAGCCCGCTTTTGCAAACAAGGGCAACTTTTCCTTTATGTGCCACTTTTAGGGCAAAACTCATTCCGGCGATACCAGAACCGATTACGAGGAAATCGAACTTTTTAACCATAAGTTTTAGTGTTTATCACCGCAAAGCTACAAAATAAGTTTTTTCGTTGTGCTTTTCGTTGCCATTAATTCATAAATTTACTAACTTTCCGCCAAAAATCTGACAAAATGAACCGTATCTTTCATGCTCGCATTGTCTGGTACCAATATTTCCTGCTGGTTGTATTGGGTGTTAATGCTTTTGGTTTCTTATGGTGTAAGAATATTATATTAGCTACTCTGATGATGTTGTTTCTGATTGTTGTTATCGAACAGATCATACATACTGTTTATACCGTTACGGCAGACGGCCTGTTGTTACTTAATCATGGGCGTTTTATCCGTAAGAAAACCATTCCTATTGCAGAAATTACTTCTATCCGGAAAGTCCATTCTATGAAATTCGGAAGTTTCTCTGTAACCAACTATCTATTGATAGAATATGGAAAAGGGAAATATGCTTCTGTACTTCCGGTGAAAGAAAAGGAATTTATGGAACTGATTGAAAAAACAAGAAACTTAATTTAGTGAACTATGAAATACCAGGTTATTATTATCGGTGGAGGGCCTGCCGGCTATACGGCTGCTGAGGCTGCCGGGAAAGCAGGACTGAGTGTGTTGCTTTTTGAGAAACAAAATTTAGGAGGTGTCTGTCTGAACGAAGGGTGTATCCCGACAAAAACGTTACTCTATTCGGCTAAAACCTATGATGGTGCTAAACATGCGTCAAAATATGCTGTAACGGTTCCAGAGGTCTCTTTTGATCTTCCTAAGATCATTGCTCGTAAATCGAAGGTGGTACGTAAACTGGTTTTAGGGGTAAAATCGAAGTTAACGTCCAATAATGTTACTATTATAAGTGGAGAGGCAACCATTTTGGACAAGAATACGGTTCGTTGCGGTGAAGAAACTTATGAATGTGATAACTTAATTCTCTGTACAGGTTCCGAAACTTTTATTCCTCCTATTCCCGGAATCGATAGTGTAAACTATTGGACACATCGTGAAGCATTAGACAATAAGGAGTTGCCGGCTTCACTTGCCATTGTGGGCGGTGGAGTGATCGGTATGGAGTTTGCGTCCTTTTTCAATAGTCTGGGTGTGAAGGTGACCGTTATTGAGATGATGGATGAAATTCTGGGAGGCATGGATAAAGAGCTTTCCGCCCTGTTGCGTGCCGACTATGCAAAGCGGGGCATTCAGTTCCTGTTAAGTACCAAAGTCGTTTCATTGGCACAGACGGAAGAAGGTGCTGTGGTTTCTTATGAAAACGCCGAAGGGGCAGGAAGCGTGATTGCCGAAAAGCTATTAATGAGTGTGGGACGTCGTCCGGTGACAAAAGGCTTTGGGCTTGAGAACCTTAACCTGCAACGGACAGAACGTGGAAGTATTGTAGTGAACGGGCAAATGGAAAGCTCGTTACCCGGAGTCTATGTTTGCGGTGATTTAACCGGATTCTCCTTATTGGCACATACTGCTGTCCGTGAAGCAGAAGTAGCCGTACATGCAATTCTTGGAAAAGAAGATAGGATGAGTTATGCCGCTATCCCCGGGGTAGTTTATACTAATCCTGAAATAGCCGGTGTCGGGCAGACAGAAGAATCTCTGACTGCAAAAGGCATTGCTTACCGTGCCGTAAAACTTCCCATGGCATATTCCGGACGTTTTGTTGCTGAGAATGAAGGAGTGAATGGAGTATGTAAGGTGCTACTTGGCGAGGATGATACTATTTTGGGAGCACATGTTTTGGGTAATCCTGCTTCTGAGATTATCACGTTGGCAGGGATGGCTGTAGAAATGAAACTGAAGGCAGCCGAGTGGAAGAAGATTGTTTTCCCACATCCTACGGTTGCCGAGATTTTCCGTGAAGCATTATAAGAGTTACAGATTGCAGGTTACGGATTATAGTGGGGTGCAGATTAATCATGCAGCGAACTGCAGTCCGTAACTTGTAGTTTGTCATTCGTAGCTTGTAAGCATTATGAAGAAACTGAACTTATTTATTTTATTCTCTTTTTGTTTTTCGATTATCACTTGGGGACAAGCCAATTTTGCAGCGATTGATTCACTTATTAAAAAAGAACTGCCTCAAGGTTCGGAGGTTGGTATTTCCGTGTATGACCTGACTGCCCGAAAGACACTTTACACCTATCGTGATACCAAACTTTCGCGTCCGGCATCTACCATGAAACTTTTGACTACCATTACTGCGCTTGCCCGGCCGGACGCAGATGAACCTTTTCGTACTGAAGTGTGGTATAAAGGTACAATAGAACATGATACACTTCGAGGAGATATCTATGTGGTTGGCGGATTCGATCCGGAGTTTGATGATGAAGGAATGAATGCATTGGTAGAAGAGGTGATTACTTTCCCTTTCTCGGTATTGAAAGGGAATATCTACGGAGATATATCGATGAAAGATTCTCTCTATTGGGGAAGCGGTTGGGCATGGGATGATACTCCCTCCTCTTTTCAACCTTATCTATCACCATTAATGTATCATAAAGGCATGGTGAAAGTGACAGCTGTTCCGGGGGCGACACGAGGTGACTCGGCACGTTTAAGCTTTGAGCCGTCATCGTCTTATTATACTATGACCAATGAAACTAAAACACGTACATCCTCTGCCGGTAAGTTTTCTGTGTCAAGAGGTTGGTTGGAAAATAAAAATAATCTTATTGTCAGTGGAAATGTAGAGAATAGAAGAATAGGTGATGTAAATGTATATTCTTCGCAGGACTTTTTCATGCATACTTTTGTCGAACGTTTACGTAATAAAGGTATAGAGATTTCTAATCATTATGCTTTCGACAGTTTCCGGTCTGACAGTCTTTCTATCTGTATGGCACGTTGGGAGTGTCCGGTTCAGGATGTGATAGACCAGATTATGAAAGAGAGTGATAATTTGAGTGCGGAAGCACTGCTTTGCCGTTTAGGTGCCCGGGCTACAGGTAAGAAGCAGGTTTCGGCTAAGGACGGAATTGAGGAAATATATCGGTTGATTCAGGATTTGGGACATGATCCGGATAACTATAAGATAGCTGATGGTTGTGGATTGTCCAACTACGACTACCTCTCTCCTGCCCTACTGGTTGATTTTCTGAAGTTTGCTTATTCGCGGACAGATATTTTCCGGAAATTATATAAGACCCTTCCGGTTGCAGGCATCGATGGAACATTAAAAAATCGGATGAAACAAGGGGCGGCGTTTAAGAATGTACATGCCAAGACCGGTTCTTATACTGCTATCAATACATTAGCCGGTTATCTTAAGATGGCTAATGGACACCAAGTGGCTTTTGCCATAATGAACCAGAATATACTTTCAGCCGCTAAAGCAAGGAATTTTCAAAATAAAGTATGTGAGATACTGGCAAACCATCAATGACGAACGATGAACCCTCTGTGGAAACCACAGTCGGTTCATCGTCCCATTGATCGTTAACGGTTTACCATTAATGGTTCATCGTTCATATTCTGCCCAGTTCACGTTTTTCATGTCTCCGCTTTTAGCCAGTTCGGCGTGCATTCCTAAAGCGGCTTGAATGGCATGAGGAGTCTGTGACTTATTACCTGCCAGTTTCAGGTAATCCCATAAAATCTGTTTGTAATCCGGGTGTGCACAATTCTCGATGATTGCTTGTGCTCTCTCTTTCGGACTCTTACCGCGCAGATCGGCTACTCCCTGTTCGGTAATAACGATGTTGACAGAGTGTTCGCTATGATCCAGGTGAGAAACCATCGGAACGATAGAACTGATCTTACCTTCCTTAGCCACTGACGGACAAGTGAAGATAGAGATGTACGCATTACGTGTAAAGTCGCCCGAACCGCCGATACCGTTCATCATTTTGGTTCCGCCAATGTGGGTAGAGTTTACATTACCATAGATATCCGCTTCAATGGCTGTATTGATAGAGATGATGCCTAAACGGCGAACTACTTCGGGGCTGTTAGAGATTTCTGACGGACGGAGGATCAGTTTATCACGGAAAAAGTCCATATCGTCATATATACCCTGCAGACAATCGTTGGTTACGGTCAGCGAACAGGCACTGCCGAATTTTACACGTCCTTCGCGAATCAAACCGATCACAGAGTTCTGGATAACCTCAGTATACATTTCGAAGGCAGGAATTGTTTGGTCACGTCCCAATGCACCCAAAACTGCATTGGCGATGTTGCCTACTCCCGATTGTAACGGAAGGAATGTAGAAGGAATGATACCGCGTTTCATATCGGCAGCCAGGAAGTCGGCTACGTTCTGGCCGATTTTATCGGTGATAGGATCGGCTGCTGCAAATGAGCGGGCTTCGTCGGGCCAGTTTGTCTCTACTATACCTACGATTTTTTTCGGATCGACCTGTATGTAAGGTAGTCCGATGCGGTCACTTGGTTTATAGATCGGAATTTCACGGCGATAAGGCGGATCGAGTGGTTCGTATACGTCATGCATTCCCATCATGTTTTTGCTGTGTGCACTGTTCAGTTCGACAATGATCTGGTCGGCCAGGCGGCAGACGGTCGGAGCAATTCCGCCGGCAGCCGTCAGATAGATTTTTCCGTCCGGAGTTACTTCGCAGGCTTCGATAATGGCTACATTCACTTTTCCCATGAATCCGTAGCGTACCTCTTGTGCCATTTGTGAAAGGTGAATGTCATTATAGGCAATCTCACCGTTGTTCACAGCTTTACGGAAATCGGGGTTGGTAGTGTAAGGGGCACGATAGCGGATGGCTTTTACACGTGATAATATACCGTCACATGAATCTCCGGTAGAGGCTCCGGTAAAGATGCCGATTTGGAAAGGATTTCCTTTTGCGTGTTCCGCTTCCGCTATTTTTGCTATTTCGGAAGTGACCGCTTTGGCCGTTCCTGCGGGTGTGAAACCGCTGAGGCCGATGTTGTAGCCATGTTTGACAAGGCTGGCAGCTTCTGCTGCAGAAATGGATTTGAATGCCATAATTATAGTATTATTTTCGTGTTAGGAATAATTATTTCAATATTTTCTATTCAGAATTTCGGACCAGATAATGGCTTTTCGGGCTTCTTCAGCCGAATGAATAGTAAATTCCGGGTCGTTGGCCGGAGTCGTTTCTATTTTCTGAGAAACTGTTTTGTTCTTTTTTACTTCCACTTTCTGAGAAGTGGGTTGGGAGTGTAACGGTTGGTATTTTCGCGTGACTTTCAGGACTTCCGGTTCTTCAGTATCCGGAATGGGTACGAAAGGTTTTTGGGCAGATCTTTCTGTTTTGCTCTTTTTGATCTGTCTGATAAGAGGTAATGCGAAAGCAGCCATAATGACGAGGACTTTTACAATATCATCCATAGTACTTTTATTTTCTACAGTCCGCCAAAGTTATACATTTAATCTGATTGATACCAATATTTTGGCATGAAAAAAGGGCAGCTTCACAGCTCCCCTTAATTTTTTTAACCTAAACCTTAACTATGAAAAAATCTAATGTTTCTTTCATTGCACAAATGTGTGAAATAAAATTAATAGTGCCAAATCCTTACGCCATAAATGTTTGTTCTATTAACATAAATTATCCTTTTAGCTCTAAATTGATAAGTTAAGGTGTTATTTTGGTTTCATTTTACAACTTTTTGAGGATGAAGCAGTATCTTTGCGGACGCAAATTTAAATTCTGAATTTATGAACGAATTGACGGGAGCGGACTTTAAATCCGCAACTGCTGATGACAACAAGAAGTTGTTTATCGAGACTTATGGCTGCCAAATGAATGTGGCAGATAGTGAAGTAATCGCCTCTGTGATGCAAATGGCGGGTTATTCGGTTGCCGAAACGCTGGAAGAGGCTGATGCGGTGTTTATGAATACCTGCTCTATCCGTGACAATGCCGAACAGAAGATTTTGAATCGTCTGGAGTTCTTTCATTCGATGAAGAAGAAAAAGAAGCACCTTATTGTAGGTGTATTGGGGTGTATGGCCGAGCGGGTAAAAGATGATCTGATAGAACACCATCATGTGGATCTTGTAGTAGGACCGGATGCTTATCTGACTCTTCCTGAGTTGATTGCTTCGGTAGAGGCCGGTGAGAAGGCAATGAATGTAGAACTTTCGACTACTGAAACCTACCGGGATGTGATTCCTTCGCGTATCTGTGGTAACCATATCTCCGGATTTGTATCCATCATGCGCGGATGCAATAACTTTTGTACCTATTGTATTGTGCCTTATACCCGTGGACGTGAACGTAGCCGGGATGTGGAGAGTATATTGAATGAAGTGGCCGATTTGGTATCAAAAGGTTACAAAGAGATCACTCTGCTGGGGCAGAATGTAAACTCTTATCGTTTTGAGAAGGAGGGGGGGGAAGTAGTTACTTTCCCAATGTTACTTCGTCTGGTGGCTGAGGCTGCACCGGGAATACGTGTCCGTTTCACTACTTCGCATCCCAAAGATATGAGTGATGAAACCTTGGAGGTGATTGCACAGGTTCCTAACGTATGCAAACACATTCACCTTCCCGTACAAAGCGGAAGTTCGCGTATCCTGAAATTGATGAATCGCAAATATACGCGTGAATGGTATCTGGACCGGGTAGCGGCGATCAAACGTATTGTGCCCGATTGCGGACTTACTACCGATATATTTTCCGGCTTCCATTCCGAAACGGAAGAAGACCACCGGGAATCACTTTCGTTGATGGAAGCTTGTGGTTATGATGCAGCATTTATGTTTAAATATTCGGAGCGTCCCGGTACTTATGCTTCCAAGCATCTGGAGGACAACGTTCCCGAAGAGATAAAAGTCCGTCGGCTGAATGAAATCATTGCTTTGCAGAATCGTTTGTCGGCCGAATCCAATAATCGTTGCATCGGTAAAACGTACGAAGTGTTGGTTGAAGGTGTTTCGAAGCGTTCACGCGACCAGCTGTTCGGCCGGACCGAACAGAATAGGGTAGTGGTATTCGACCGCGGTACCCATCGGATAGGTGATTTCGTGAATGTGAGAATCACGGAGGCCAGTTCTGCCACATTGAAGGGTGAAGAAGTCTTCAGCTAATCCGGGTTTTTGTATATAAGATAAAAAGGTGTAGTCATCAGGAAGGTATGACTGCACCTTGTTTGTTATATGGCTACATTGTTTTATCTTTGTGCGTACCTTAGAAAATAGAACACTATGAAGAACAAATTATTTATTTTATTTGCATTTTGTATTTCAGTCCATGTTTATGCTCAACAGCCCTCCAGGGAGATACCTTTAAAATATGGAGCTACCAATATTGGCAAACGTCAGGATGATGCTATGAAGCGGTTTCGCAACAATCGCTTGGGAGAGTTTATTCATTGGGGACTGTATGCTATTCCCGGTGGCGAATGGAAAGGTAAAGTATATAATGAGGCTGCCGAATGGCTGAAATCATGGGCTAAAGTCCCTGCTGCCGATTGGCTGGAATTGATGAAACAATGGAATCCTGTTAAGTTCGATGCCAGACAATGGGCCCGGATGGCCAAAGAGATGGGAGTGAAATACGTTAAGATTACGACAAAACATCATGAAGGTTTCTGTCTCTGGCCCAGTCAATACAGTCAGTATACCGTAGCGCAGACGCCTTATAGAAAAGATATCTTAGGTGAATTGGTGAAAGCCTACAATGATGAAGGTATCGATGTACATTTCTATTTTTCGGTGATGGATTGGAGTCATCCGGATTATCGTTATGAGATTACATCGAAAGAAGACAGCATTGCTTTCAGCCGTTTTCTGACTTTTACCGACCATCAGTTGAAGGAACTGGCTACCCGTTATCCGACAGTCAAAGATTTCTGGTTTGACGGAACTTGGGATGCAAGTATCAAGAAGAACGGTTGGTGGACAGCTCATGCCGAACAAATGCTGAAAGAACTTGTACCGGGAGTTACCGTTAATAGCCGGCTTCGTGCCGATGATTATGGTAAGAGGCACTTTGACAGTAATGGCCGTCTTATGGGAGATTATGAGTCGGGATATGAACGGCGTCTTCCCGATCCGGTAAAAGACTTACAAGTGACTAAGTGGGACTGGGAGGCTTGTATGACTGTTCCTGAAAATCAGTGGGGATATCACAAAGATTGGTCGTTGAGCTATGTTAAAACCCCGATAGAGGTGATCGATCGCATTGTGCATGCGGTGTCGATGGGAGGAAATATGGTAGTGAATTTCGGTCCTCAGCCCGATGGAGATTTCCGTTCGGAAGAGAAAGAGTTGGCGATGGCATTGGGGTGCTGGATGAAGAGGTATGGTGAATGTATATATGGATGCGACTATGCCGGATGGGATAAGCAGGACTGGGGATACTATACCCGTAAGGGGCAAGAGGTATACATGGTTGTATTTAATCGCCCCTATTCGGGGCTTCTTAAAGTAAAGATCCCCAAAGGTACCGAAATAGAAAGAGCCGTTTTGCCGGATGGACAGGTGGTAAAGGTAACTGAAACTGCCCGGAATGAATATAATGTGGCCATGCCTTCGCAAGATCCGGGTGAGCCGTTTATAATCAAACTACAAGTTAAGGAGGCTTCCGGAGCAGCAGACGGATATCGGGACGCATTAACGTAACGGTACCCCCGTCACGCTATGCACTTGCTTTAACAAACCATTAAAATAAAATATCATGAGAAAACTATCTTATTTAATCATCGTGTGCTTATGCCTGTGCAGTGGTGTCATTCCTCTGATGGCACGTCAGGTCACGGCTTTCAATACCGGCTGGCAATTTAAGAAAGGTCCTTTTGCTACAGATCCGATGCGGGCCGCCTCCCAATGGGATGGAAAGTGGGAAACGGTCGAAATTCCACATACCTGGAATGCCATGGATATGCAGGTACAGTCGGGCTCTTTCTACGAAGGGGCAGGCTACTACCGCAAAACACAGTTCTTTCCTCACGACTTGGAGGGTAAGCGTGTTTTTTTGCGTTTCGAAGGGGTAGGAGCCTGTGCCGAAGTGTATGTCAACGGGAAACTGGCAGGTACGCACAAAGGTGGTTATTCTGCCTTTGCATGCGAAATAGGTACAGCGCTCAAACTCGGTGCCGAGAATGAAATCATTGTTAAAGCCGACAATAAAGCCCGTCCCGATGTAATTCCGGTCAATCAAAACCTTTTCGGTGTCTACGGCGGTATTTATCGTCCCGTATGGCTGATTGTAACCGAACAGAATAACATAACGGTTACCGATTGTGCCTCGCCGGGTGTCTACATCACCCAAAAGGATGTATCGAAGAAATCGGCCGATATCACCGTAAAAGTGAAATTGGATAATGCAGGACTTCAACCTGCTGCTGTAACACTCGAAAACACTATTTATACGCAGGAGGGCCGAAAAGTCGGTACACACAGCCGGTCGTTTGACTTGAGTCCGCAAGGGACACAAACTTATTTGTCCACTTTTAAACTGAAGAACCCACATCTCTGGCAGGGACGTAAAGATCCGTATCTTTATAAAGTTGTCTGCAGGCTGATGGCAGACGGAAAAGTAATCGATGAAGTGGTGCAGCCTCTCGGGGTGCGGAAGTATGAGATAGTAGCCGGGAAAGGCTTTTTCCTGAACGGAGAGAAGTACCCGATGTATGGTGTGACCCGTCATCAGGATTGGTGGGGATTGGGTAGCGCCCTTAAAAACGAACATCACGATTTCGATTTGGCTGCCATTATGGATGTGGGAGCCACTACTGTCCGTTTTGCCCACTACCAGCAATCAGACTACCTTTATTCCCGCTGTGATACATTGGGACTGATTATTTGGGCCGAAATACCTTGCGTGAACCGGGTGACCGGATACGAAACTGAGAATGCGCAAAGCCAGCTTCGCGAATTGATCCGCCAGAGTTTCAATCATCCTTCCATTTATGTATGGGGGCTTCACAATGAAGTATATCAACCACATGAGTATACAGCTGCATTGACCCGTTCTCTCCATGATCTTGCCAAGACAGAAGATCCGGACCGTTACACCGTTTCGGTCAATGGGTATGGTCACATGGATCATCCGGTCAACCTGAACGCAGACATACAGGGTATGAACCGTTATTTTGGCTGGTACGAGAAAAAGATACAGGACATCAAGCCATGGGTGGAACAACTTGAAAAAGACTATCCCTATCAAAAATTGATGTTGACCGAATATGGTGCCGATGCGAATCTGGCTCATCAGACCGAATACCTTGGGGATGCCCTGAATTGGGGAAAGCCTTTTTATCCGGAAACATTTCAGACTAAGACACATGAGTACCAGTGGAGTATTATCAAAGACCATCCGTACATCATTGCTTCTTATCTCTGGAACATGTTCGATTTTGCCGTACCTATGTGGACTCGTGGCGGTGTGCCTGCCCGTAACATGAAGGGGCTGATTACCTTCGATCGTAAAACAAAGAAAGACTCTTATTTCTGGTATAAAGCCAACTGGAGCGAAGAGCCGGTACTCTATCTCACACAGCGTCGCAATGCCGATCGTGAAAAGCGAACGACAGCCGTTACCGTTTATTCCAATATCGGAATTCCGAAAGTATACTTGAATGGACAGGAACTGAGTGGCATTCGCAATGGCTATACCGATGTACATTATGTGTTTGACAATGTATCACTTGCCGACGGAAAAAATATACTGAAAGCTGTAGTCTCAACTAAGGGGAAGGAATATACTGACGAGATTGAATGGAATTATTCCGGTGAGAAAAACAGGGAAATCGATTCATATGAAAATAAGAATGAACATTCGGGCTTTTGATCGTAGATTTCAAAATTTCCTACGAAAATGTATTTTGATCTTCCATCTTCCACCTCCTGTTTTTAAGGACCGAATAGATCATAAATTTCTGATAAACAGATAAAAATTCGGATTTTTATCTGTTTATATCCATTATTGTATTTTGTTTTTCTCGTTATCTTTAGTGAAAATGGTCTTTTCTTTATCTCGTCCCGCATACCTGTGCCCATCGTCCCGGGTACACAGGCCCATCAGCCCGGGTATGCGGGCCGATGAGCCCGGGTATATGGACTCAGATAATGATGCCATATAAAGAAGTAACATTCTTATTGTAAGCGTGTTATGAAAAGAAGATTATTAACTTGTTTTCTTCTGAATTTGCTTTTTGAAAGGAGTATAAAGCCGTATAACTTTAGAAAACCTCTTTAATATATTGTGTAGGTGGAACTTTATAGAATTTCTTAAATCGTTTTCCGAAATATTTGGCATTACAAAAGCCTAGAAAAGTGGCTATTTCCGTAACTGTATATTGTTGGGTAACCAATAAAATTTTAGCTTTATTCATTTTGAAATAATGCATGTATTCTGTAGGTGTCTTGTCTGTAATTTCTTTTATTTTGGTGTAGAATTTGGTACGACACATTCCCATATCGGCACTTAACATGTCAACTGTATAGCTTTCTGTTGAAAGATTCTTTTCCAGAAGCTTGTTCACTTTGTTTATGAACAGTGCGTCCTCTTCACTTTTTGCAGTTGGTGAAGGCAGATTGTCCGACAGGTTTTTCTCCAGGAGTTTCATGATACGTTCATGCTTATTGATAAGTATTTGTATATCCATTTTGAGTCTGCAAATATTGATTGCGCGGGGTTCCAATTTATCTACTCCACAGTCCGCATGGGCAAGATAACTTCCGTTATCATTGTTACTGATCAGGAGAATGACAGGAATATGAACCATGCTTGTATTCGATTTTATTTTAGAACAGATTTCCTTGCCGCGTATGCCGTTTACCGTTTCGTCAATAACGATAATATCCGGTAGCCGATCTCCCGAGAAATGTAATATCTGTTCCGGATTTTCAAGGATCGTTATTCTGAAAAGTATGGAGAACGCCTTATGCAAATAGTTGCTTAACTCTGTATCTGCCATAACCAACAGTATGTGATGCTGTTTTTTATCGGGACGGATGATTTTATCATCTTTCATTACAGGAGGCACTACTTCCGGACATTGGATGGTATTACAATATCCGTTGATAGGTACAGTAACCCGGAGAGTTATTGACCGTCCGTGATAGCTGCCAATCAACTTTCCACCATGTAAGCGGATTATCTTTTTTATAATTTGAAGACTTCCGCAATAGTGTATTAACATAAATGTAGAGATGAACGAAAGCATCTTTTTGTGACTTTGCCTGCATTCCGGTCCATTGGTTATCTGGAGGTTCCAATGCTTGATGCTGTGTGACACGTCCATATTTATGCAGCCTTTGCAAGGTGTGGCTTCTATCATTTTATTCAGCAGGCATTGCAGAGCGGCAGTCATCGTTATTTCGTCCACCCGGCAACTGATATAACTGAAGTCTTTATTAATATTTAATTTTATTTGACGAGTATCGGCGTACGCCCGGCATTGGTTGACGATTGAGGTTATAAAAGTGTAAAGTTCGAATTCAATGGGAGAGGAGCCCGGGTGCAGTTCATTCTCCTTATCGTCGAATACCGCAATGTTCTGGTAGCAACTCATAATATGACTGGTGTATCTAAGTATCCGCTTTACTTTTTGGGATGTAGATTCGGAGAGACTGTCCGAAATGATTTCTTCCAGTAGGTGGTGGATCAAAGTTAACGGTGTCTGAGTTTTATGGGTTATGTTTAAGATCAGTCTCAGCTTTTCGTGAGGAAATAGCTTTGTGCTGTATACCATTCGGTAATATACGATAAGGGAGATAAGTAACCCTATTGCCAGGCCCTCAATAGGATAAGACCATGACGGTTGCCATAAGAACATTGGAATAATGGTGGCCGTTTGAAACTGACTCGCGAAACTTTCATTCATTTCAATAAGTGTATTGGTTGGGCTACAAGGGCATGCGTAATTAAATTGTATGTCCATTAAGATAATTAGTAAGAAAGTGAGAATTGATTTCATAATTATAGCTAGATAAATTTTAATTTTATGTTCCTATTTGATCTATGGTTTTTTATACATTTTTTATTCCTATGAATATCTTAACTATTGTTGTTGCTGCAAGTATATGATTTTTTGAACATCCTGATTGGGTATAATCTTTCAAAAGAAATGGGTAATATTTGGTGCAGAATTGCGATGTATATCTTTTTCGTAATAAAGATCCTTTTGTCATGAGGAGTTATTTATTATTTTGAATTGTCAAGTCTCTTTCTCTCTTTTATGCCCGAATGGTCCTATTTTATATGTTTTTTATTCCTATTTAGATGTCGATTGGCTATATTGAAGATGCTATATAGGGCTTATTGGGTGGGTAGAAAGAAACCTCCAACGGGGTATTTTCTCTAGTTGAATCAGATTCAATTTAGGGATGCCTCTTCTCTATATGTAATACCTGTCTTATGCAACTATCTTTTGGATTATAAGTGGCTGATATACTGATGAAAATATCTGTTTTTGATTTTTGGATATGATGATTTTTTTTTGATTGAAAGGGATATCTTGGTCAATCCAAATTCATAAAAATAGTAGTATAATCAAGGGCTGATGCGATTGTGTCAAGTGTTAATTCGATGTGCTAATTGAGGTTAAATATAGATTATTACTTATTATTACCTGTATATGGGGTAAATATCGACATTGTAATACTATGTAATAAATTGTAATACACTGAAATATACCCATAATGTAAAGGTTTCTTTTTAAAGGGAAAATATTAAAGTAATCTGAATTTGATATGAAAAATAAGACAGTGGCAAACATCTGCTTTTTTGTGCCTGTTTGAGGCAAATATTTGAAGGCCTGCTTACCAGCATCAACAATGGGCCAATTGTGAGTTTATTCTCTGTCAGTCAGTGAAATCTATGAGGGAACTTTGAGATAATATTGTAAAGTATTACATTTGTTTGCAAAAACAAACAGTGATGAAACGTTCTAGGTTATTTTTATGGATTTTTGGGATATTGATGCAAGCATTTTTAATTAGTATGCACTTCTATCAGAGGAACATGGAAGCAATGTATGCCGAAACCGAGTATCTTCTGAAGGAAGTTTTGAATGAGGAACTACACAGAAAGCAGCAAGAATTGAATCTATTTTATATCTCCAAAGTAACAATCGATACTATTCCTTTAACGATTCGTGTTACAACAAGTAAGGGAGTCAAGACTTTTACTGTTGATGCTAAAAAGAGTAAAAAGAATATTTCTCAAAGTATGGCAGAGCGGTCTTGGCATTCAGCTGCTTGTATGAAGAGTCGTTTGTCTACAGATACTTTAAATTTGCTTTGGAATAGAAGGCTTAAAAGCCAGCAAATTTTTGCTAAAACCGATGTACATATAACCACAACTCATTTAGATAATACTATTTCTTATTGTAAATGTAAGAATTGCAAAGATTATTGTTTTGGAACGCATAAATTCACTTTTTATGTGGGAAATAGATGCGAAATCGAGGTTATAGCTTTTTGCTCTTATTTAAGATGGGCCGTATATCAGTATCATAGTATCCCATTTGAAGTTATATGGAGTGTGACGGCTGTTCTTATCATTATTCTCTGTAGTTGGTATTTGATAAAGAAGTATATATCTAAAATTCGAAATGATAAAAAACATTTAGCTAATGACCGAGATCGTGAAAGAAAGGTTCGTATACAATTGGAAAAGGATCAGAAAAGGTTGGAGGTAAAACAAAAAGAATATGAAAAACGGATAAAAGACTTTTCAGCAAAAGGCGAAGAATACGAGGAAGAGAGAAAAAGTATGGAGAAAATACTGAAAGAGTATGAGAATCAAATTCAAAAACTGAAAGAATTAAGGGAATCTGGGAAGGAACCATTACTTTACAGATTGAGTCCAAAAGTTACTTTCGATTCTTATGCAAAGGTATTAATTTGTAGCGACCAAACAATATCTCTTACTTCACAAGCATGTCAACTGTTGGATGCTTTTCTGAATGCTTCCGAGTATATTTTAACTTATGAGGAGCTCTTGCGATATTTATGGGAAGATGGTACTGGGGATATGATTCGTTTGCGAGTCGCAATTTCTCGTTTACGTGTTGCGCTAAGTATAGATCCTGAAATTTCTATTTTTCAGAAGGATATTAATAAATACCAACTAGTACTGCCTGAAAAGAGGTGATTTAGGGAAACTTTTATATTATGTAATAAATTGTAATGCAAAAAATGGTGTTATATTGATCAATAGCTTTTAACTTTGCTGTGAATAATTAAAACGTATATCTTATGAAAATGAAAAACTATTTGAAAGTAACTGTATTTTGGGTCGCTGTCCTTTCGGTTTGGTGCTTAAAGCCGACAAAAAAATCTCAAGATACTCTCTTGTTGCAGAATGTCGAAGCTTTGGCAAGTGGAGAAGAGCCTTCACAGATTCATTGTTATTGGCGAGGCTCTGTAGATTGTCCTGTTAGCCATGATAAGGTAGAGGTTGTATATGAGTACTAATTAAACGATTAAGGTTGTACTCAATAACCTTTTTGAAAATGGAGTAGATTTAGAGGAAGGGAGCTGGATTTTAAATACTTTAGAAATAGAGCTATAGCAAAGATAAAAATATTATAGTCAGCTCTAAATTAAAAAGATCATGGGAAAATATATCAGTATATTAATCTTAATAGAGACTATTCTTTTAGGATGTCACTCGACAAAAGAGAAGATTGAGTTTTCAAACAGAGTGATTTGTAGCGATAGCATATCGCGAGAACTGGTTGTTTTAAATGATACGTTTTTATTTTCGTATCCTTTGCAAATAGAATGTATAGACTCAATGCTACTGGTATTGGATAATGTTAATAATAATTTCTTCCATCTATTTACTCTAAAGGGTGTACCCATAAAATCATTTGGAGAAAAAGGGCAAGGTCCTATTGACTTTATAAATGTGGAATCATTCAATTTATCTGAAGATAGAAAAATCATGTATGCCTACGATACGTCATTACGTAAAATAGTGAAATATGATGTTTCTTCTTTTTTGAAAGATTCATTGAAATCTGAGGTTATACAGGTGAATTATGATAGCTTGCCTCAAACCGAAGTGCCTACAATAATCTATGATATGCTTTCTCTTAAAGATTCAAACTTTCTGGTAAAAGCAAATCATAAGGGCCTTCGGTTTGGATTATTAAAAGATGGAAAGGTTACTCAATTATACAATTCTTTCTCTGATTGTGTAAATACGAACGATGACGAAGAAGTCTGGTCAGTTTTCTGTAGCAATACCAAAACCAAATTAAGACCTGACAGGACAAAGATGTTGAATGCAACCTATCTTGGAGGAGTATTGGAATTGTTTGATTTGGATGATAATTGTTCCTTATCATTGGCAAAGATACTTTATATTTACGAGCCTAAATATGGTATTGCCGAAGGGGCAATACCTAAATATGTTGTTTTCAATGAAACGACTCAGATTGGTTTTGAGGACATATATGTAACCAATAATAGTATATATACATTATTACATAGTATAGGGAGTGAAACTTTACCTTCGGAAATTACTGTATTTGATTGGGCGGGAATTCCAATAACTAAA
The DNA here is from genome assembly GCF_000159855.2 of Bacteroides sp. 3_2_5. Taxonomy (NCBI): domain Bacteria; kingdom Pseudomonadati; phylum Bacteroidota; class Bacteroidia; order Bacteroidales; family Bacteroidaceae; genus Bacteroides; species Bacteroides sp. 3_2_5. The sequence continues at coordinate 123,107 of NZ_JH636044.1, forward strand.
ATTAAAACAGGGTGCTCCCTCTCTAATATTGCCGTCGATGGGAAGGATAACACAATCTATGTAATTGCCGAGAACGAACAGAATGCTTATGAGCTTTCTTGTTTGTCTTTAAATTGATTCTTTCACATGTCATTGGAGTGATAACCCTATCACCATTGGTTGGAGCTTGATAAACATACATCAATGGCAGGCTTCTTTTCAAAGAAACAGTAAGCAGCAATAGCTGAAGAGCATTGGCTATAGAGTTTTTGAATCAGCGGTGTCTGGATGTTCAATCTGTGTAATATTTTTCAATTTATTATTTTAAATGCTCCCGATTATACGGTGAGTGATGAGGATATCATTAAGTTTATTTGGAAAGACGAAACGAGTATTCAGATAAATACGTTTTGTTCTGCCGGAAACAAATTAGGGAAGAGATTGGAGTAAGTTGGTTGTGACGTTTGCTTCAGGCGTTTTGGAACCGATTGTTATCGTATGTTGTTCATAGAGGATCTTGTTGGCAATGATTTGATATAAATGGCAATAAAATTGATAGCAGTTTATCCAAAATCTCTTTTTACCTTTGCTGCCAGTTATTAACACTTATACTTTGAAGCCATGAAAAACTATATGAAATTAATCTTTGGGTTAATAGTCTTGATCGGGTATTGGCCTACCACGAAAATTCCTAAGAGAGTAAATTCCCTATTTTTGCAAAATGTAGAGGCGCTTGCCGGCAGTGAACACGTTACCAATTTAGGTTGCTTGGGTGACGGATCTGTAGATTGTCCTATTAACCATATCAAAGTAGAACATGTGGTTCAAGGATTTAGTCTTGGGGAGTGAGGATTCATTTTATATAAATCTCATCACACTAGAATCATTCATTGCATTATCAATTAGGGTTAGAAAGGGAGTGGAACGATCTACGTCCTGGGAAAAGTCTTAGAATCGTTCACTCCCGGATAACCTTTAAAAAAGGAGGTTGCCCGGCACGAAGATAGCGAAAAATTTATTGGAATGAGTAAATGTAGCATTTACTTTTTCTACGGCGGAGGTGGCTACCCGAAATATCCTTGCTCCCATACGTGTTCTGATGGAGTAGGACGTTGCTACAAGGTTTATGATGATTAGGGAAACTGTCATTTTGACGGTAGTCAAACATATTCTTGTGCCTGCTAACTATTAAGAAGAAGTTATATCAAAAGTTTAGAGTTTCTTCATTTCCTTTTTTAAAATACAGGAGAGGAGATGATTACTACAATTTTCTTGGTATAACTTCCTGTATTGTTAATTTAATGTAATAAAATTATGAAGAATATCTTGTTAACACTTCTCTTGTTTATACTTTTTTCATGTAAAAGCACTGGAGATAAAACCGACTGTGAAGTATTACATGTCGATTTGGTTGAACGCCCTGTTCCAACAGAAGAATTATTTTCTAAAATATCTGTCATTCCATTGGAAACCAATGATAGTTCCTTTCTTGTAAGGCCTGTGAAAGTTATTATAAAAGATAACAGATATTATATTGTCGATGAAGGGGTTCCGGCTGTGTTTTCTTTTGATGAAGAAGGGCACCTTTTGCATAAAATAGGTAAAAAGGGACAAGGCCCCGGAGAGTATCGTGAAATATACGATGCCGTTATTAAAGAAAAAGAAAATGCAGTGTATATGCTATCTCCATTTGGCTCTCTTTATGTGTATTCTCTGGATGGAAAATTCATAAAAGAAATAAAACTGCCAACGAGGTCTAATTATCAATTGATAGAGGAACTGGATAGTAAGTATTTCGTTACATGGACATTACCTGCTTCTGAGAATGAAAATTGTATCAGCGTTATTTCTAAAGAGTCTTTCAAGAATATGAAAGAATTTTGGCATGTCCCTCCCGTTCTCACTACTCTGAATTCTAAACCTTTTTATAATTATGAACATAAAGTATATTTTTCGAATCCTTATCAAAATGAAGTATATGAAGTAAGGACAGATAGCTTACGGGTTGCATACCGTTGGGATTTTGGAAAAGATAATCTTGATTTGAAGGAGTATGGATTCACTTTATTAGAGGATCAAAAGGTTGAGGAATATAAATTAATGTTGCAGTATTTACGTGATTCTACTGTGCCTTATTTATTAAGGCATCAATTTCAGAATAAAAAATATTATTATACCATGTTGACGTTTGGCCTTCGGCATCGGATAAATCTGTTTTATCGAAAGGATGACGGCAAGAGTTTCTTTTTTGAGAAAACAGCGGAGGGTGTTTTGCTCCATCCTTTAGCCTTAAATGAAGATTTCCTGACTTGTATTGTTTTCAATGAAGACTTTCCAAACTATGAAAAAGTGCTTCCTTCGGAGGAATATAAGAAGCTGGAAGAGCGTTTAGAAGATGATAACCCCTGTTTAATCAAATTTTATTTTAAATGAAAAATCTTATACTGGTGTTAGGTTGTTTTTTCTTTCTAATCTCATGTCAGCAGACCGAGAAGGAAAAACTTGAAGAACTTGTTAAAAATTGGAATGGGAAGGAGGTACTATTGTAAAGAAAGTGATACTGGATAGATGGGATATATGCATCTCGGTGGATAGTAATGATGAACGACTCTGCCTGATGACAAAGGAAACGGATGGTGGAGAAGAACGTTATCATTATTATTGTTATCAGTTAAACTGACTTTTTTATTAGGGTGTTACGGGTTTGATCAATATATATTTTTTATCTTTCAAATTTTTCTTCATGCAGGGGTGGAACAGACAAGCGGGAGGAGGCTTTGTTATTTTCGGGCAATAACCGTGATGAATTTGAAACGGTACTGAATGCAATCTATCTTGGAGGAATATTGGAATTAGTTGACTCGTACAAGAGTTCTTGTTTGCGTGTGAAATGAACAGAATACTTACAAACTGTTTTGTATATCCCTAAATTTGTTATTTAATTTTTTCTATATTTTAGCTTCTTGTTAGGAAATAATATTATTTTTGTCAGTAAAATAAATCGAAATGACAAAAAATAAATTGCTTTCGTGTGTTATTGGAGTGATAATCCTATCACTATTGGTTGGAGCCTATTTCTATCAACGAAATAAGGTGGCTGTACATCAACAGGCGGAGAGGCTATTCGTACAGATGCTTCAAGAAGAGATAGAAAGAAAAGAAAGAAATTTAAATCTATTTCATCTGTTTTCTGAGAGTTCATCTGATACTTTACCTTTGAAAATTTGCATTATCACAGAAGAGGGGAAAAAAGAGTATGAGGTTGATTCCCTGAAAAGTAAAAAGAACATTTCTCAGAACCTGAGAAACCGGTCAATACACTCTATATTATGTGAGAAATCCCATTTATTGCCGGATTCTTTAAATGAACATTGGCAGAGTATGCTTAAGAAAGATCACATTGATACAGAGTCCACTATACATGTGCGGATGGAAAATCTTCAAGGAAAGATTATTAGTTCATCAAGTCACGATGGTGTGTGGGATACTTCTTCTGGGATTATAACTTCATATATAGGTAATCGTTGTGAGATAGAGGTCATCGGTCTTTTAGCTTTTAGTTGGAAAACAATATTATGGTATCATTGGCAACCTTTTGGATGGATTGTAATTTGTTTGTTATTGATGCTTTTATTTATCTGCTTTTATTATAAAATGGTGAATCGCCCGCCGGAATTAAAAGAGGTTCCTTATGAGGTTGTCGTTGAAAAGGAAGTCGTTGTTGAGAAAGAGGTGATTCGTGAGATAATAGTTGAAAAAGAAACATCTCCGGAAAAAAAGGCACCTCTAATAAAGCAAATTTGTAAAGTAGAAGGACAACTATATGGTTTACGTTATGGAGTTGTTTTTGATGCCCAGAATAGAGTTCTTAATTGTAATGGCAAGAAAATGTCTTTGTCCCCCCAACAGTGTCAGATTCTAAAGCTTTTTTTAGATGCTCCCGATTATACTGTGACTGATGAGGATATTATTAAGTTTATTTGGAAAGGTCAATCGAACGTTCAGATAAATACGTTTTGTTCTGCCGGAAACAAATTAGGGAAGAGATTAGAGCAAGCTGGTTGTGGTGTTTGTTTCAGGCGTTTTGGAAGCGATCGTTATCGTATGTTGTTCATAGACGACCTTGTTGATAATGATTTGACATAAATGGCAATAAAATTGATAGCAGTTTATCCAAAATCTCTTTTTACCTTTGCTGCCAGTTATTAACACTTATACTTTGAAACCATGAAAAACTATATGAAATTGATCTTTGGGCTTGGTTTAATAGCCCTGGTCGGGTATTGGCCTGCCGCGAAAACTCCTAAGAGAGTAAATTCCTTATTCTTGCAAAATGTAGAGGCGCTTGCCGGTGGTGAACACGTTACCAATTTAGGTTGCTTAGGTGACGGATCTGTAGATTGTCCTATTAACCATATCAAAGTAGAATATGTGGTTCAAGGATTTAGTCTTGGGGAGTGAGGACTCTTTTATATAAATCTTATCACATTATAATCATTCATTGCATTATTAATTGGGGTTAGAAAGGAGTGGAACGATCTACGTCCGAGAAAAGTCTTAGAATCGTCCACTCCCGGATAACCTTTAAAAAAGGAGGTTGCCCGGCACGAAGATAGCGAAAAATTAATTAGAAAGAGTAAATGTAGCATTTACTTTTTCTACGGAGGAGGTGGCTACCCGAGAGAGAGACACGGCAAATAAGAAAATAATTAACATCATAAAAGTGGATTATGAGTAAAAAGATTTTTGCGGCCCTGATAGTCGCTGTAGTCGCAACTTTTGCAGGCTACAATATATATCAGTCACAGAGAGTAGAAAGTATCATGTCGGATTTGACGATGGCCAATGTAGAGGCGTTAGCTGGTTCTGAGATTAATGATGAGGATTGTGTCAGTGCATCTAATCGTTATTGCTCTGTTTTGATAGTGACCCCAAATGGGAATTATCTAGAAACTTATTTTGACCAAAAAACAAAGTACTGATTCTTATAAAAAGTGGGGATAGGAATATTAGCTTTGACTAGTATATTTTATCCCCTAATTTATTATTATGAATAAAATTGTATCGTTTTTTATTTTAATTCTTGTTTGTTCTTGTTCAGATAAGAAAGAGCATATAGCAAATATTCTGTCAATGAATTCTATAGATATTAAAACTAATAGGATTAATAAAGACGAAGTAATTGCTAGAGGTGCATTTCCTTTTGAAATGATTGATTCATTATTCTTTCTTTTCAATGGAGATCCTTCGTCTGGAGCATTGGTTTTATGTGAATCGAATGCTTCCGAACTGGGACACTTCTTGCAAAAAGGAAATGGTTTTGGAGAATGTATCACTCCTGGATATATAGGACATTGCAATGATACTATTTATGTTTCTGAACGTTCTAGGACAAGGCGAATGACTTATTTACTATCAAATCATAATGATAGTTTGCAATATAAGTGTCTTGAAGATGTTAGTCCTAAAATGAATTCAGAATTTTATTATCAGATTTGTCGTCTACAAAGTGGTTTATTTGTAGGGGCCCGTTTATTTGGAAAAGAACATTTGTTTACATTGTTAGACGAAAGTTTGGATACACTTACCACTTTTGCACGGGTGCCGATAGACATTGAGGAAAATGCAAATAATAAGCTCGCTCCTTTTATTGGTCATTTATGTATAGATGATAATACGGTTTATTATGCTTCTAATGACTTTTCTTATATGGCTGCTTATGATATTTTATCTGAAAAAGAGATAAAACCAGTATTTGAGAGGATGTATATATCTCCAATAATCCAAAAATCAGCAAATGGGATTTCATTAGATAAATACAAACATCTTTTGGGCTTTGGTGATATCAGGGTTTATCAGAATTATATTTTTGCGACGTATATAGGGAAACCTGATATAACAATGGATCAAGAGAATGATACTTCAGCCTTAGTCCCCACTCATTTGCTGGTTTTTAATAAAGATGGAGTTCCTATTGTAAAATTTAAGTTTCCGTTTAAAATAAGATCATTTGTGTTTACCAAATCCAAGATGTATCTATTAGATGTGGATTGTAATATAGAATCTGTCGATTTGGCAGAGTTGTGGAAGCATTTGCCTGATTGAAGTGGGATAGTGACTTTATAGAATAAATGTGAATAATATGAGATTTAATTTAGTCGTTTTATTTGTAATTTTACTTTCTTTCTCTTCTTGTGGCAGGGAAGAAAAAACTGTGTATGATTTTCCTTTAGAACAATCGCTTAAGAGTGATAAGGAAGTTAGTTTAAACAAGGAACTATTAGCTCCCTATCTGGTGTGTTCTTATGATTCCACTCTGTGTCTAATAGATTGGACTGCCAATCCGATGGTGCATGTTTATAACATGAATACAGGGAAAGAGATGGTTGCTTTTGGAAATAAAGGCATGGGGCCGGATGATTTTCTATCTATATCCCAAATGTATGTAGATATGGGCAAGCGTTCTTTGGTACTGTATGATCAGTCTTTGCAAACTATAAGTTCTTTTCAAATTGATAGTTTAGCTCAAGGCAGTCTTTCAAAGATAGATTGTGTTTCAGCTCCTAAGTTAGGAATGAATAGGGTATATGCATATTCGGATTCCATATTTTACGGGAGTGGGACTTTTGAAAGTGGCCTGATAGCGAAATGCAATCAGAAAGAGATTTTAAATCAATATCTCCCTTTTCCACAAACAGAGCAAGCGGTAAATCGGGATGTAAACTATTTGTTGTTCCGATCTTATTATGAAGCCGGATAAAAAACGTTTTGCTTACTTGGCGTATGAGTGCGATTTATTATCTATTCAGAAAGTGGTAAATGACACGTGCCTGGAAAGTGTAGTACATTTGAATACGTATACGCCGTTATTTGAGAATCAATCTACTAACGAAGTGTCTTCTGTTGATGTCTCTGCCGATTCTCCTAAAGGATTTCTTCGTGGGGTAGCAACTGAAAACTATGTTTATGCGCTTTACAGTGGGGCAAATTGGGAAAAATAAGTCGATAGCAAATGAAGTTTACGTATTTGATTGGGAAGGACGTGCTGTAAAGAAAGTGATACTGGATAGATGGGGTGTATGCATCTCGGTGGATAGTAATGATGAACGACTCTGCCTGATGACAAAGGAAACGGATGGTGGAGAAGAGCGTTATCATTATTATTGTTATCGGTTAAACTGACTTTTTTGTTAGGGTGTTACGGGCTTGCTTGATATACTTTAAAAATGAAATATACGTTAGTTGTTTAAAAGTAACGAAGATGAAACAAAAATATATCTTATTTCTTTCATTGTGTTTTGTATTTTCCTCATGTAGGAAGAACGATGTTGGTTCGGTCTATTCATTTGACACAGTATGCGAAATTGTAGACTATAATCTTATTTGTTCAGATGAAAATGCTCCTTGGGGAGCTATAATGAATATGGAAATAGTAGACAGTATTTTAATTCTCCAGCATGCAATGGATGAATATGCATTTTCATTTATTAATGTAAATAATGGGGAGCTATTATCTCAATGGGGGCGTACAGGCGAAGGGCCAGAAGAGTTTATAGATTTTGGGTCTGGTTTTGAAATCGTTGACTCGAGAATTGTTTTTCTGGATCGAATGAAGAAAGAAAGGATTTCGGTATTAATATCCGATATCTTAAGCAAAAAAGAACATCCGGATATAACAAGGGAGGCTTATCCTTATAATGTGGATTTCAGGGTTTTGGAAATTAATGCTGTTGGCAATAAAAAAATAGTAACAGGCGGGTTTAAGGAAGGTTATTGGGGAGCTCTTGACTCACAGAATCATATTATACCTAATGTGGCAGAGCTTCCTTTCGATGCGGGTGAGGTGTCCGGTTTAGAGAAGGGTACCGTTTTCGGAGGTATATTGAAGGCAAATAGTAAACAATCCAAATTTGTGCTTTCAATACGTGCTTCTGATATTTTCGAAATTTATCGTGTTTCTGACGATGGAATAAATCGTGTCTATGTGAGTCCTTTTAAGCATATTCCGAAAACCTGGAAGAAGGGAGGCGGTTATGCAATTGATTATAACCAAAGTATTGGAGGAATAAAAAATATAGCAGTCTCGGATGACTTGATTTGTTTTTCACTCTTTTTACAAAATTACAATGAGGCTGCAAAAACAGACTTTGCGTCTAATGAACTGTTCTGTTTTGATTGGGATGGGAATAAAGTGAAAAAATATGTGTTACCTTTTCCTATAGGTAATTTCTGTATTGATGGAACTCATATCTATGGAGTTCGGAACTTTGAAGATAAAATTATCATTTATCGTTTTAACATGTAATCTGAACACCGCAGAGGATACAGGGTAGCACGGAGGCGATTTTAAATCGTTGATTATTAATAAAAGGCTCTGTGATGCTCCGTGGTGAAAAGAGTTATATGAATATGAAAATTATGAAATATATTGGGTTAGGCTTGCTTCCGCTTGTCTGCTCATGCGGGGGCAGAGACAGACAAGTGGAGGAGGCCTTATCCCTTTCGGGCAATAACCGTAATGAACTTGAAGCGGTGCTGAAGCATTATGAAGGAGATGGCCGGAAGCTGGAGGCGGCACGCTTCTTGATTGGCAATATGCCCGGAAGTTATGGAGCTAATCCGATAGTAGAGCAGGATTGTTCTGCTTTTTACGAGGCTTATGATTCATTGGGACAAAAGTATGACTATCGGGTAGGAACGGAATGGGGGAAACAGGTAGATAGTCTTTGGCAAAATTTTAGTAATCGACATCGGGTGAGACAGGAGCTTAACTATGATATTACCCGCATGAAGGCGGAAGATTTAATCCGGGAAATTGATCTGGCATTTCGGGCATGGGTGGAGAATGTGCATTCAAGAAACTGTTCGTTTGAAGATTTTTGTGAGTATATACTGCCTTATAGGCGACAGAATGGCTTATTGATTGACAATGCACGCCGGGAGTTCAACAAACGGCATCAGGGAAAGTATTTTGTGAAAGAGGGAAAGGATTGGCAACAAGAGATCGATTCGTTGTTATATGAATATAAGTATCTGACTCATTCCGGTTTTTGGGGGACGAAGATTCCGATATGGAATGCGGCGACTCTTGAGAAGATGCGTCATGGGTTATGTGCACAGCGCTGTTGGTATAACTCTTTGTTATTATCATCATTGGGGATTCCGGTTGCCATTGACTTTGTTCCGGCATGGGGAAACCGAAATAATTCGCATACCTGGAATGTGGTGCTAATAAACGGGGAATCGCATGCTTTTGAGGCGTTTTGGGATAATGATCGCTGGAAATATAAGCGGATTTATAATAACCGGAATGATGATGAGCTTTGGGGAAGATTCCGCCTTCCGAAGGTATACAGATATACCTATTCAAATCACATTGAAGGACCGTTGGCAGATGTAGAGGTGGATAAAGCTGATATTCCGGAGCTATTTCGTAGTGTGAAAAAGGTGGATGTTTCTTCGGAGTATTTTGAAACGGCCGATGTAACGGTGGAGTTGACAGGTGAGGCGCCTCAAGGGGTGAAATATGCGTATTTGGCTGTGTTCGGATATCAGGACTGGCACCCTGTGCAGTGGGGAAAGGTAGAAAACGGGAGGGCTGTCTTTCGGGAAATAGGTAAGGACATGGTTTATTTACCCGTTTATTACAAGCGGGGGGGATTATTGCCCGCAGCAGAACCTTTCAGATTGCGGAATGACGGAACGATGGAGAAGCTGAGCGGAAATGAAGAAACAGAGGAGGTTGCCGTGAGGATGGTGACGGGAGCGCCGGCTTATGATCAGAATAGGGAATATCTGGGGTGTATGAAAGGAAGCCGGATAGTAGGATTACTTGATGGAAAATCAGAAGAAGAACTGTGCAGATGGACGGACTCGCTGGCTCTGCAGTCGGTTGTACGGAAGGTGTCCGCACGATTACCTTACCGCTTTGTAAGGTTATTATTACCGTCGGATAGCATTGCTTTGGGGGAGCTTTCTTTTTATACGGAAGAAGGACGGATCGGGAATGTGAGGATAATTACTTCGATGAGAGCTACCGGAAGGAATGAAGTGCCCGGGATGATAACCGATGGTTTGGGGGCGACGGGCTATAGAGGCAGGGTGGCAGAAAGGCTGGTAGATATAGATCTGGGAAAAGAGTATATGGTCAGTCATATTGGAATGACTTCTTACCTGAAAACACAGTTGTTCTGTCCGGATGAATTTGAGTTAAGATATTGGGATAATGGTTGGAAGACTGTGGAGCGTAAGCAAGCTGATCATAAAGGGTATCTTGTATTTGAGAGAGTGCCCCGGGGAGCATTGCTGATGTTGAAAAACTGTCGCTGGAAAGGAAAGACGGCAGAGCGTATATTTACTTATGAAAAAGGAGATGTGAAGTGGGAATGATTGCTATGAACGAACAGTTGCCTTGCCATTATTGTTAAACCTCCTTAAGGAAATGCCTATTCGTCACTTTTTATTTGTTATTTTGCACCAAATTCGGGTGGAGTGTGTCCTGACGTTTCGGGGTACACTTAAATATGCAGATAAAACCAATGAATAAACTCACTATAAATGCCTGTCCGCTATGTGGGGGCGCACATTTGAAACGTGCTATGACCTGTACGGATTTTTATGCTTCCGGTGAACAGTTTGACTTGTACACCTGCGAAGATTGCGGATTTACTTTTACGCAAGGAGTCCCGGTAGAGGCGGAAATAGGCAGATATTACGAAACACCTGATTATATTTCCCATTCGGACACGAAGAAAGGTGCCATGAATGCCATTTACCATCATGTACGTCAGTATATGCTTGGAAGAAAGGCGCGTTTGGTGATGAAAGAGTCTCATCGAAAAACCGGGAGGATACTGGATATCGGTACAGGTACTGGTTACTTTGCCCATACGATGCAGAATAGGGGATGGGAAGTAGAGGCCGTGGAGAAGAGCGGACAAGCCCGTAATTTTGCACGCGAACATTTCGGGCTGAATGTGAGGCCGGAGGCTGCATTGAAAGAATTAGTTCCGGGAACGTTCGATGTAATCACGTTGTGGCACGTCATGGAGCACTTGGAACATTTGGACGAAACGTGGGAATTGTTACGTGAACTGTTGACCGAGAAAGGGGTATTGATAGTGGCTGTGCCTAATTGCTCGTCGTATGATGCGATGAAATACGGGAAGTACTGGGCTGCTTATGATGTACCCCGTCATTTATGGCATTTTACGCCTGCCACGATTCAGCAGTTCGGGGCGAAGCACGGATTTATTCTGGCAGCTCGTCATCCGATGCCGTTCGATGCTTTTTATGTGTCGATGCTGACAGAGAAACATAAAGGTAGTGCATACTCCTTTGTGAAAGGCATGTGGACCGGAACGGCGGCATGGTTGAGTGCCCAGGCTAAAAAGGAACGGAGTAGTTCGATGATTTATGTATTCAGAAAGAAACGCTGATGAAGAGTAAAAGCAGAAATAACGCTGTGTCATATTTTGATATGCAGTTCATCACTTCCAGTATCAGTACCACGTTGGTATTGCTGTTACTGGGGCTTGTGGTGTTCTTTGTATTGGCGGCCAATAATTTGTCTGTTTATGTGCGGGAAAATATTAATTTTTCCGTGCTTATCAGTGATGATATGAAGGAGACAGATATTCTGAAGCTTCAGAAACGGCTGAATAATGAACCTTTTGTGAAAGAAACAGAATATATCTCGAAAAAACAGGCATTGAAAGAGCAGACGGAAGCCATGGGGACCGATCCGCAAGAGTTTTTGGGGTATAACCCGTTTACGGCTTCAATAGAAATTAAATTGCATTCGGACTATGCGAACTCCGACAGTATTGCGAAAATAGAGAAATTGATTAAAAGAAATACCAATATACAGGATGTGCTTTATCAGAAAGACTTGATCGACGCGGTAAATGAAAATATCCGTAATATCAGTCTTGTTCTGCTGGCATTGGCCGTGATGTTGACATTTATCTCTTTTGCGCTGATTAATAATACAATCCGGCTGGCTATCTACTCGAAACGTTTCTTGATACATACGATGAAACTGGTGGGAGCGAGCTGGGGATTTATTCGTCGTCCGTTTTTGAAAAGGAATATATGGAGTGGGGTTCTGGCTGCTTTTATTGCAGATACGATCCTGATGGGGGCCGCTTACTGGCTGGTATCCTATGAGCCTGAATTGATTCGGGTAATTACGCCCGAAGTCATGTTACTGGTATCGGGCGCAGTATTGGTGTTCGGTGTGGTCATCACTTTCTTGTGTGCTTATCTTTCTATTAATAAATATCTGAGGATGAAAGCAAGTACGCTATATTATGTGTAATTCCGGATTTATAGATGTAAATAAATTAATGTAAATAACAATGGGTGATAAACAAAAATTTGCCTTCGATAAAACGAACTTCATTCTGCTTGCTATCGGCATGGCAGTGGTTATTCTGGGTTTTATCCTGATGACAGGGCCTTCATCGTCGGAAACGGTGTTTCAGGCAGACATTTTCAGTGTGAGAAGAATTAAGGTGGCTCCGGTGGTCTGTTTCCTGGGCTTTATTTTTATGATATATGGCGTGATGCGCAAACCCAAAACAAAAGAATAAAACAGGATGGAATGGTTTGAAGCACTGATCCTTGGATTGATTCAGGGACTGACTGAGTATTTACCGGTAAGCAGTAGCGGGCATTTGGCCATTGGTTCGGCTTTATTTGGTATAGAAGGAGAAGAAAATCTGGCATTTACCATTGTGGTGCATGTAGCCACTGTGTTCAGTACATTGGTGATTCTGTGGAAAGAGATAGACTGGATTTTCCGTGGTTTATTTAAGTTTGAGATGAACAGTGAAACACGCTATGTAATCAATATCTTGATTTCGATGCTTCCTATTGGTATTGTCGGGGTGTTTTTTAAAGATGAAGTGGAGGCCATTTTTGGCTCGGGATTACTGATTGTTGGCTGCATGCTGTTGTTGACGGCTGCGTTACTGTCGTTTTCGTATTATGCAAAGCCACGCCAGAAAGAGAACATCTCGATGAAGGATGCATTTATCATTGGCCTGGCGCAGGCGTGTGCAGTATTACCGGGATTATCTCGTTCGGGCAGTACGATTGCAACCGGTTTGTTATTGGGGGATAATAAAGCGAAACTGGCACAATTTTCTTTCCTGATGGTGATACCTCCTATATTGGGAGAGGCGCTGCTGGATGGTATGAAGATGATAAAAGGTGAGGCTATTGCGGGCGATATTCCTACTTTGTCATTGATAGTAGGTTTCATTGCGGCTTTTGTTTCAGGTTGCCTGGCTTGTAAGTGGATGATTAATATCGTGAAGAAAGGTAAGTTGATTTACTTTGCTATTTATTGTGCAATAGTTGGAGTGGTCACCATTGTCGTTTCACAATTGCAATAAATTGCGGATGAATTTTAAAGAAGGAGAAGTACTTTATTTTAATAAACCGTTGGGATGGACGTCTTTTAAAGTCGTGGGGCACGCCCGTTACCATATGTGCCGGCGGATGAAAGTGAAGAAATTAAAGGTTGGACATGCAGGTACACTCGATCCCTTGGCAACAGGGGTGATGATTGTTTGTACAGGCAAGGCTACCAAGAGAATAGAGGAGTTTCAGTATCATACGAAGGAGTATGTGGCTACCATACAGTTGGGCGCTACTACTCCGTCTTACGATCTGGAACATGAAATAGATGCTACATACCCTACGGAGCATATTACCCGTGAGTTGGTGGAAAAGACGTTGAAAACGTTTGTTGGCGAGATACAGCAGATACCTCCCGCTTTCTCGGCTTGTAAGGTAGATGGTGCACGCGCTTACGATTTGGCCCGTAAAGGCCAGGAAGTGGAGTTGAAACCGAAATTGCTGGTGATTGATGAGATAGAGTTGTTGGAGTGTAATTTACCGGAAATTAAAATACGGGTGGTTTGCAGCAAGGGGACTTACATTCGTGCATTGGCACGTGACATCGGAGAGGCTTTGCAAAGCGGGGCGCACTTGACCGGGCTGATACGTACCCGTGTGGGAGACGTCAAGTTAGAGCAGTGTCTGGATCCGGCAAAGTTCGCGGAATGGATAGATCAGCAAGATGTTGAGATATCTGATTGAAGTAAAAGAAATAGAAAATAAAATAATTAATAAACGCACATTATTATCATGAAACTGTCGCAATTTAAATTTAAGTTACCCGAAGAAAAGATTGCTTTGCACCCTACAAAGTACAGAGACGAGTCGCGCTTGATGGTACTCCACAAGCGTACGGGAGAGATTGAGCACAAGATGTTTAAAGACATCCTGAATTATTTTGATGATAAAGACGTGTTTGTATTCAACGATACCAAGGTGTTTCCTGCACGCTTATACGGAAATAAGGAAAAAACAGGTGCGCGTATCGAAGTGTTCTTGTTGCGCGAGTTGAACGAGGAATTGCGTTTGTGGGATGTATTGGTAGATCCGGCACGTAAAATCCGTATCGGCAATAAGCTTTACTTTGGGGATGATGACTCAATGGTTGCTGAAGTAATTGATAATACTACTTCACGTGGGCGTACACTTCGTTTTCTGTATGACGGACCTCATGATGAATTTAAAAAAGCATTGTATGCATTAGGAGAAACTCCATTGCCACATACGATTCTGAACCGTCCGGTTGAAGAGGAGGATGCAGAACGTTTCCAGTCTATCTTCGCTAAAAACGAAGGGGCTGTGACAGCACCGACTGCAAGTCTGCACTTCAGCCGTGAGCTGATGAAACGTATGGAAATTAAGGGAATAGACTTTGCATATATCACATTGCATGCAGGACTCGGAAACTTCCGTGATATCGATGTGGAAGACCTGACAAAGCATAAAATGGACTCTGAGCAGATGTTTGTGACGGAGGAGGCTGTCAAGATAGTGAATCGTGCTAAAGATCTGGGTAAGAATGTATGTGCTGTGGGAACAACTGTAATGCGTGCTATTGAAAGTACGGTAAGTACAGACGGACATTTGAAGGAATACGAAGGATGGACGAACAAGTTTATCTTCCCTCCATACGACTTTACTGTGGCAAATGCCATGGTATCAAACTTCCATATGCCGCTTTCTACGTTATTGATGATTGTGGCTGCTTTTGGTGGCTACGATCAGGTGATGGATGCATATCACATAGCGTTGAAAGAGGGTTACCGCTTTGGTACTTATGGAGATGCGATGCTGATTTTGGATAAGTGATGAAAGTATATTTGGGATTAGGTACCAACTTGGGTGATAAGGAGCTAAATCTTCGTGTTGCCCTACAAAAAATAGAGGAGCGGATAGGGAAAATCATTTCTCTTTCCGCTTTTTATGCTACTGCTCCCTGGGGATTTCAATCGGAAAACAACTTTCTGAATGCTGCGGTGGGAGTGGAGACAGTATTGTCCCCTGTCGGGATACTGGAAAGTACTCAACGGATAGAGCAGGAAATAGGGCGTTTGCATAAATCACGGGACGGTGTGTATAGTGACCGCCTGATTGACATTGATCTTTTGCTCTATGGCGATAAGATACTACAGGATGAAAGGCTTATAGTGCCTCATCCGTTGATGACCGACCGTAAGTTTGTTCTGGAACCCCTTGCCGAGATTGCACCGGACGTTGTTCATCCGGTGTTTCATAAGACGATTAAAGAGCTATTTCTGGCTCTTTCGTGATTTGCGAACCATCAGGTGTCGGGGAAGGTAGGCTACGCAGCCGATCAGTACGGCATACAGTATGCGCAAATCGTCGAAGGGCTGGTGATTCAGATGGCAGATTAAGGCGTAAATACCCACTGTGACAGCAATATACACCAATAATGTAAAAGCGGTTTTTAGTTTATTTTTCATAAGGTAGTCTGTTAATACGAAGCAAAAGTAGCAATAAATTCAAAATATTATCTACCTTTGTCCCTGAAATGAAATGTGGAAAGATTTGAGTAGCTTGCAACCACAGAAAAAAATGCTAAAACAACATTCCCTTCTGTATGCGTTTTCTACTCTTTTTTGAATCTTTGCCCTCATTCATAATTTATAATTCATAATTCATAATTTTATTATGGGATATTTATTCACATCCGAATCGGTGTCTGAAGGACACCCCGATAAAGTGGCCGATCAAATATCGGACGCTGTGCTTGACAAACTGTTGGCTTATGATCCCAGTTCGAAAGTAGCTTGCGAAACCTTAGTAACTACCGGACAGGTGGTGCTTGCGGGAGAAGTGAAAACAGGTGCTTATGTTGATCTGCAACTGATTGCACGTGAAGTGATCCAAAAGATTGGTTACACGAAAGGCGAATACATGTTCGAAAGTAATTCGTGCGGTGTACTTTCTGCCATTCATGAACAAAGTGCGGACATTAACCGTGGTGTAGAACGCGAAGACCCGATGAACCAGGGAGCAGGCGACCAGGGTATGATGTTTGGTTATGCAACCAACGAAACAGAAAACTATATGCCGTTGTCTCTTGACCTGGCACATAGAATACTTCTTGTGTTGGCCGATATCCGCCGCGAAGGTAAAGAAATGACTTATCTTCGTCCGGATGCAAAGAGCCAGGTAACCATTGAATATGATGATAACGGTACTCCGGTACGCATTGATACGATTGTTGTTTCAACACAGCATGATGAATTTATATTACCGGCTGATAATTCTGCCGCTGCCCAACTGAAGGCTGATGAAGAGATGTTGGCAGTGATCCGGAAAGATGTGATTGAGGTGCTGATGCCTCGTGTCATTGCTTCTATTAATCATCCGAAGGTTCTTGCTTTGTTCAATGACCATATTATCTATCATGTGAATCCGACCGGTAAGTTTGTGATCGGTGGCCCTCATGGAGATACAGGACTCACCGGACGTAAGATCATTGTGGACACTTATGGTGGAAAGGGAGCTCATGGTGGCGGTGCTTTCTCCGGTAAAGATCCAAGCAAAGTAGATCGTAGTGCTGCTTATGCTGCCCGTCATATTGCTAAGAATCTTGTTGCTGCCGGCGTTGCCGACGAAATGCTGGTACAGGTTTCTTATGCTATCGGTGTGGCTCGTCCTATTAATATTTATGTAAATACATACGGACGCAGTAACGTGAAGATGAGTGATGGAGAGATCGCCAGAAAGATCGATGAACTGTTTGACCTTCGTCCGAAGGCTATTGAAGACCGCCTGAAACTGCGTTATCCGATTTATAGTGAAACTGCTGCTTACGGGCATATGGGGCGTGAACCTCAGATGGTGACTAAGCATTTTCAATCTCGTTATGAAGGCGACCGGACTATGGAAGTGGAACTGTTTACATGGGAAAAACTTGACTATGTGGACAAAGTAAAAGCCGCTTTCGGTTTGTAATCAGCGTAGCTTTACAGCTATTTATTATAGAAGGCTGCACTTGTTTTTAACCCGATATGGGGAGAAAACAAGGCAGCCTTCTTCTTTTCTCCTTGAAATTTGGTACTTTTGCAGCGTGTTGAACTAAACCCATGCAAGAAATGAACCAAATAACTTCCGTATGCGTATATTGCGCTTCAAGTACAAAAATAGACCAGACTTATTTTGATGCAGCCATGAAATTAGGGCATCTGTTGGCAAACCGGCATATCCGTTTGATAAATGGAGCGGGGAATATAGGATTGATGCGTTCGGTGGCTGATGCAGTATTGCAGAATGGGGGAGAAGTGACCGGAGTAATTCCTCATTTTATGGTAGACCAGGGATGGCATCACACGGGATTGACAGAGCTTATCGAGGTAGAAAGTATGCACGAGCGTAAGAGGTTGATGGCTGAAAAGAGTGATGCCGTGATTGCACTGCCCGGAGGATGCGGAACTTTGGAAGAGCTGCTTGAGATTATTACCTGGAAACAGTTGGGGTTGTATCTTAACCCGATCGTGATATTAAACACTAATGGTTTCTTTGACCCGTTGATGGAGATGCTTGAAAATGCTATAGAAGGTAATTTCATGAGGAAACAGCATGGAGATATCTGGCATGTGGCACATACTCCGGAGGAGGCTGTAGAGTTGGTTTATTCCATACCGGTGTGGGATGGTTCTATTCGTAAGTTTGCCGCTATATGATTTTTGTCCAGGACTCTCTTGGCGCACAGGAGGCAGATACTGTGCAGCATGTAATTAGTGCAGCCGGTGCTCCCCAGGATACGTTGGGTAGCCGGGTGGATTTACAGGCGGTAAGTGAGACCGTGACCGGGGCGGAGGGTATGCCGATTCCTTATTCTCCAAGAACTGACGATGGGTTGGCTATGATACTGTTGGGATGTTTTTTTGTTTCTGCGTATGTGTTGGCACGCAGCAAGAAGTTTCTGTTGCAACAGGTGAAAGATTTTATGTTACATCGTGAAAGAACGAGCATTTTCGCTTCTTCTACGGCGGCTGACATGCGCTATTTGCTATTACTTATCGTGCAGACCTGCGTTCTTGGAGGTGTTTGTATTTTTAACTATTTTAATGATATCAGGCCCGCATTGATGGAGCGTGTTTCGCCGCATATACTTTTGGGAGTTTATGTGGCTGTTTGTTTACTCTATCTTTTGTTTAAATGGATTTTATATTCGTTTTTGGGATGGGTGTTTTTTGACAAAAGCAAAACCGATATATGGCTGGAGTCTTATTCTACGCTGATTTATTACCTTGGATTCGCTTTATTTCCGTTTGTTTTGTTTCTGGTCTATTTTGATTTGAATGTCACCTTTTTAGTTTCAATTGGTTGCGTTTTGGTAATTTTTACTAAAATATTGATGTTTTACAAGTGGTTAAAGCTTTTTTCCTGTAATATTTATGGGGTTTTCCTTTTAATTTTATACTTTTGTGCCCTTGAAATCGTACCTTGTCTGATAGTGTATCAAGGTATGATTCAGCTAAATAATGTTTTGATAATAAATTTTTAGGACGTTGAAAATTAAGAAAGTATTAGTGTCGCAGCCAAAGCCTGCTTCAGAGAAATCTCCTTATTACGACATTGCTGAAAAGTATGGTGTAAAAATAGATTTCCGCCCCTTTATCAAGGTTGAGAGCGTCTCTGCGAAAGAATTCAGACAACAGAAAGTATCTATTTTAGATCATACGGCTGTTATATTTACATCGCGTCATGCGATTGATCATTTCTTCCATCTTTGTACGGAGTTGCGTGTGACGATCCCTGAGACGATGAAGTATTTCTGTGTAACAGAAGCTGTTGCTCTTTATATTCAGAAGTATGTGCAGTATCGTAAGCGTAAGATCTTCTTTGGTGCTACGGGCAAGATCGAGGATCTGATTCCTTCGATTGTGAAACATAAAACAGAAAAGTATCTCGTCCCGATGTCGGATGTACACAACGATGACGTGAGGGATCTGCTGGATAAAAATAACATCCAGCATACGGAATGCGTAATGTATCGCACTGTTAGCAATGACTTTATGGAGGGAGAGGAGTTTGATTATGATATGTTGGTATTCTTTAGTCCTGCCGGAGTATCTTCGCTGAAGAAGAACTTCCCTGATTTTGATCAGAAGGACATTAAGATCGGAACATTCGGATCGACTACAGCACAAGCTGTTCGTGATGCCGGACTCCGTCTTGATCTTGAAGCACCTAACGTGAAAGCTCCTTCAATGACGGCTGCCCTCGATTTGTTTATTAAGGAAAACAATAAAGGAAAATAAATGAAACGGTAAACAATAAATGGTGAACGATGAACAAGCTAAGTTATCTGTCTGTTGTTTACTGTTTATTGTTTACCGTTTGTTATTATTATGGCAAATACCCTGTGCAAAGCCGAAAGGCTGAATAGTAAGATTCTGATTGAGAAGATGTTTGCGGGCGGCTCAAAGTCGTTTTCCATCTTTCCGTTGCGTGTGGTGTATATGCCTGTTGAAAATCAAGATGTTCAGGCATCTATTTTACTGAGCGTTTCGAAAAAACGATTTAAACGTGCAGTAAAAAGAAATCGGGTGAAACGCCAGTTGCGTGAGGCTTACCGGATGCATAAACATCAACTTTTGCAGATTCTTACTGATAAGCAGCAACAGTTGGCTATTGCCTTTATCTATCTTTCGGACGAATTAACGTCCTCGGCCGAAATAGAGGAAAAGATGAAGATTCTACTGGCTCGTATTAGTGAGAAACTGGTATGAAACGCCTGTTGTCATATATATTGTTGCTTCCTATCTACTTTTACAGAGCATGCATTTCGCCCATGACTCCTCCTTCATGTCGTTTCACTCCTACTTGTTCGCAATACGCTATTGAAGCGATTAAGAAACATGGCCCTTTTAAGGGACTTTATCTTGCTGTCAGACGAATTCTCCGTTGTCATCCCTGGGGTGGATCGGGATACGATCCGGTTCCTTAATAGTCTATGGATATTCTCGATATACATACACATCGGATGCCTGTTGAACTTGGACAGGCGATACAAAATTGTCAGCCTGCAGAGTTTGATCCGTTGGCCGGTGCTTATTATTCTGTCGGAATTCATCCGTGGTATCTGACTCGTGAAAACCTTGACCGGCAGTGGGAGATGTTGCTTGCAGCGATACAGTGTCCCCAGGTTCTGGCAATAGGTGAAGCCGGTCTTGACAAATTGGTTCGGACGGACTATATGTTGCAACAGGAAGTATTTGAGAAACAGGCTATGCTTGCACACGAAATGAAATATCCGTTGGTGATTCATGCAGTGCGTTCGGCGAACGAAATTATCTGCCTGAGGAAAAAAATGAAACCCTCTAATCCTTGGATTATACATGGGTTCCGTGGAAAGAAAGAACTGGCTTTGCAGTACATCCGGGAAGGGATCTATGTTTCATTGGGTGAGAAATATCAGGAGGAAGTGCTTTGGGGCATTCCCTTGGAATATTTATTTTTGGAAACGGATGAAAGTATGATAGATATTCATTGCCTTTATGAACGTGCTGCTTTGCTATTGGAGATACCTCTTTGCAAACTTATGCAACAAGTGCGTCAAAACATTAATAACGTCTTTTTTAGGCAATAAGAGTTGCTTGTTACGATAAAGAGTCGTACTTTTGCCCTAATTAAACTTTAAAACTTATTATCATTCGATGAATTTTGTAGAAGAACTAAGATGGCGTGGAATGGTGCATGACATGATGCCCGGCACAGAAGAGTTATTGGCTAAAGAACAGGTGACTGCTTATGTGGGTATTGACCCGACAGCCGATTCATTGCATATCGGACACTTATGTGGTGTGATGATATTGCGTCACTTCCAGCGTTGTGGTCATAAACCATTGGCTTTGATTGGTGGTGCGACCGGTATGATTGGCGATCCTTCGGGTAAATCGGCCGAACGCAATCTGCTGGATGAGGAAACACTGCGTCACAATCAGGCTTGTATCAAAAAGCAACTAGCTAAGTTTTTGGACTTCGAATCTGATGCTCCTAACAGAGCTGAACTAGTGAACAACTATGATTGGATGAAGGAGTTCACTTTCCTGGATTTTGCCCGCGAAGTAGGTAAGCATATTACTGTGAACTACATGATGGCTAAGGAATCGGTAAAGAAACGTCTGAACGGTGAAGCCCGTGACGGATTGTCGTTTACTGAGTTTACCTATCAGTTGTTGCAAGGTTATGACTTTCTTCATCTCTACGAAACCAAAGGATGTAAACTGCAGATGGGAGGCTCTGATCAGTGGGGAAATATCACTACCGGTACTGAACTGATTCGTCGTACTAACGGTGGTGAGGCTTATGCATTGACTTGTCCGTTAATCACCAAAGCTGACGGTGGAAAATTTGGTAAGACCGAATCGGGTAATATTTGGTTGGACCCTCGTTATACTTCTCCTTACAAGTTCTATCAGTTCTGGCTCAATGTGAGTGATGCCGATGCTGAGCGCTATATTAAGATATTTACTTCACTCGATAAGGCAGAAATTGACGGACTGGTTGCCGAACATAATGAAGCTCCGCATTTGCGAGTGCTCCAGAAACGTCTGGCAAAGGAAGTAACTGTGATGGTTCACTCTGAAGAGGATTACAATGCTGCAGTAGACGCATCCAATATCTTATTTGGTAATGCCACTTCCGATGCGTTGAAAAAGCTGGATGAAGATACATTGTTGGCTGTGTTCGAAGGTGTTCCTCAATTTGAGATCTCACGTGATGCGTTGGCAGAGGGAGTGAAAGCGGTTGATTTGTTTGTCGACAATGCCGCTGTATTTGCTTCAAAAGGTGAAATGCGTAAATTGGTTCAAGGTGGCGGTGTCTCTTTGAATAAAGAGAAGCTGGCTGCTTTTGATCAGGTGATTACTACTGCCGACTTGCTTGATGAAAAGTATCTGTTGGTTCAGCGTGGTAAGAAAAACTATTATTTGATTATTGCAAAATAAAGAACTTCTTTCTCCACCGTTTTGTGTCAGGACGACGGAAGAAGTGAAGTTTCGCTATAAATAAAAAGGATGGATTCTAAGAATCCATCCTTTTTATTTATAGAGTGGATAGGTTAATGCTTTTTCCCTTTGCCTGCCGGGAGTTCTTTCAGCAATTCTTCTACCGCTGTTTTCAATTGTGTATCTTCCCCTTTGACGATTGTTTCCGGTGAGTTGGCTACTTTAATATCCGGTTCCAACTGTGTGTTTTCCAGATAGCTCCCATCCGGAAGTCGATAGCCTATGACAGGAATACCGAATACCAGAGACGGGTCTTGCAGACGTTCCCAAGAAACGCTGGTCATGGTTCCCGGTACGGGCATACCTACCAATTTACCTAGTTTCTGATGGCTGTATACCCATGGTGTGCCATGTGCATTCGAGTAATTGGCTTCACACGTTAGCATGATAGACGGCTTGTTCCATCGGCGGCTGGGCATATCGCAAGCTTCGCGTCCGCGGACGACTTGGGTGAAATACTTTTTACCACTGAACAATACTTCAATATCTTCGTGAAGGCGGCCGCCGCCATTGAAACGGGTGTCGATAACGATTCCTTCGCGATTATTGTATTTTCCTAAAATATCTGAGTAGACAGAACGGAAACTGTCATCACCCATCGATTGTATATGTACATATCCCAGACGTCCGTCAGACCATTTATCTACATCGGCCGCGCGTTGTTTCACCCAACGTTTGTAGAGCAGATTATTGAGTATTCCGTTGCCGATCGGGATAACTACTTCTTCCCACCGTTCACCGCTTTGCGGATTGTATAATGAAACGAGTGTCTTTTTGTTTGCTTTGTCGTTCAATAACGTATGATAGTCTGTTTCAGGGGTTATTTCCTGTCCGTTAATTTTTTCAATGATAGTTCCGGCTTTTACTTTCGAGCGGGCGTGATCGAAAGGGCCCTTCTCAATCACTTCCATGATCGATGCGCCTTTTCCTTTATAATTCCAATCTGTAAGTACCCCCAGACTGGCTGTGGCATCTCCCGGTATAGATGGAGAGAAACGCCCGCCGGTATGTGATACATTCAGTTCTCCCAGCCATTCGCTGAGTAATTCGGCAAAGTCATAGTTATTATTGATGTGTGGCAAAAATTTACGATAAGCAGCAGACATGGTATCCCAGTTTACTCCGTGCATGTTGGCGTTGTAGAAACGTTTCTGTTGTTGCTTATATACATGGTCGAACATATATTCTCGTTCAGCAGCCAGATCCATTTTCATCTCTGCCTTATAGTTGATCGGCTTCAGGGTTTCTCCGCTGAGGTCCATCTTTTGCATGGTATTACCTCCCAGGACAAACAGGGATTTTCCATCTTTGTCCATATCCATAGAAGCCCATCCGGCATTCATTTTATGAAGCAGTTTGGTCTCTTTTTTACGGAGATCCATTTTCCATAGATCAAATCCGCCCTCGAATGCTGACAGATAGTAGAGAGTTTCGCCGTCTTTTGAGATAATAGTACTGCCCAGGTTCGAAGAGTTGGGAGTGAGGCGTATGATGCGATCCTCAAGACCATTCAGTTCTACTAGGATGTTTTTGATCTCATCTTTCTTCTCAGTATCTGTTTGGGGATCCTTCTTCTTATCTTTTTTCGGGTCAATTGAGGCTTTTTCTTTATCTTTCTGTTGTTCCTTTTCCAGTTCTTTTTGCAATTCATAATCTTCTTTGCTCAGGCGGAACTTGTCGAAAGCATCTTGATTGAGAAATACCAGCATGGCATCATTCTGTGAACCCCAGGAAGCATGTGCACGCATACCATATCGTTCGGTTGTGAACAAAATGGCATTGCCGTCCAGTACCCAACGGGGAGATCCGCTCATGTAACCGCTGTTGGTCAGGTTGGTAATCGGACTGTCCCCCTTTGCACTTACCAATCCTATATCCGAGTAAGGATCGTGTCGGTTGCCGATAAATTCGAGGGTGAACCATTTGCCGTCAGGTGACCATTGATAGTCGAAGTTTCCATCTGTGCTGAACCAGGTGGAACCATCGGTGATCTGACGAACTTTTTTCGTATCCAAATTGATTACCATCAAACGGTTACGCTCCTCTATAAATGCCAGCTCTTTACCGTCCGGTGAGAACTGCGGATAGGCCCGTTCCACGGTTGCGGATGGTAACAGCACCTCTTCTTCGATGATGGTGGCATTGGGGAAATTAGCTTCTTCCTTACGGGCTATTTTAGCAAGAAAAAGTTGCCAGTTGCCGTTACGCTCACTTGCGTAAGCCAGTGTACGATTGTCCGGAGCAAATGTTAACCCGGCTTCGCGTGCGGGTGTATGGGTGATTTGCTTTGTAGTTGCATAATCAGTTGAGGTTACAAATACTTCTCCCCGTACGATAAATGCAATTTGCTTCCCATCCGGTGATACAGTCCCTGATGTTGCCCCGTTTGTAAAAGTCAGGTCTGCTATTTTGTCCTGATCATCACGGACAATATCTATGTTTATTTTCTGTGGAGTGGCATTATCCTTTTGGGTATATATTTCTCCGTCGTATGCATAGCATAGCGTTCCGCCGTGACTCATTGACAGGAAACGTACCGGGTGTGTTTTGAACGATGTTACTGCTTTCAGGTCTTGTGCGTTGTCCAATGGAAAACTATAAACATTAAATGACCCTTTCCGTTCGCTTAAAAGATATACGCTTTTTCCGTCCGGTGAAAGTACGGGATTGCGGTCTTCTCCGGCATGATTGGTCAGGTTGGTATGTTTTCCTGTTTTAGTGTCGTACAGCCAAATGTCGCGGGTGATGGACGAAGTGTGGTGTTTCCGCCATTCATCTTCAAAACCTTTACGATCCTGATAGAGAAAGAACTCTCCTGATGGCGCATAACAAACGGCTTCGGCCGGAGTACCCAGTACCTGCTCCGTACGTCCTCCGTTCACGGGAACCTTGTATAGTTCTGTCATGGCTGTTGTCGGGAACAAAGCACTTTGTGACGGATCCTGGATGGATGCTGAAAAGAGAATATATTTTCCATCCGGTGTAAAAGCCGAAGGCAGTTCGGATGAAGAATGGGTAGTCAGTCTTTGTGCTGTACCTCCTGTCGCAGGCATTACAAAAATATCAAAGTTGCCATTACGATCACTGGCAAAAGCTATTTGTTTACTGTCGGGTGACCAAATGGGGGTACATTCATACGAAGGCTGTGTTGTGAGCTGGATGGCTGTTCCTCCTCCGGCAGATACCTTATAAATGTCTCCTTTGTAGCAAAACGCTATTTCTGTTCCGTCCGGCGAAATCTGTACATCGCGCATCCATAGCGGTGATGCGGCATTGCCGGTAAGCGTGGTGAGACCCAGTGCAATACATACAAAAAGTTTTCTCATACTTACTGAATTTATTTGTTTACTTTATTGATTTCTGTAAGTACAAAGGTAGCAATTCGCTTCGGCTAACGAGACTTATTATACAAAAAAGTCTAAAAATATTTGGAAAATAGCTTGCATGGCATTATCTTTGCATCGCTTTTTAACAGAAAGCGCAATAGCTTGTCCTATGGTGTAATGGTAGCACAACAGTTTTTGGTTCTGTTTGTCTAAGTTCGAATCTTGGTAGGACAACATACAATCGGATATATTTTATAAAAAAGCCTAAAACAGACA
>NZ_JH636044.1:149202-159747 GCF_000159855.2 Bacteroides sp. 3_2_5
GTAGTAGTAGTGCTTTTTTTTGTATCCCTTTATGTCACCGAATAAAACGCTAATTTGAATTACTGTCCTCAGTAGGTCCTCTTTCGATATTTTAGTATTTTGTACCGGATGAAATTCTATTCTATAATCTGTTCTTTATCTTCTTGTTGCCTTCTCTGTTGCCTTTATGTTTTTCGAAGAACAAAGGAAAGAACTCCCGGTGGATTTTTATTATCTTAAATTTCTCTTCTTTCTCTTTCTTTTTACCTATTTTTGCCTATTCGTTAATACTAAAGTCTGATAATCAATGAAACGTCGCGATTTTCTGAAATGTTCACTTGCCGTGGGAGCAGGTTTGGCAGCCTCTCCGTCAACCTATGCGTTTAATGGCGAAAGCAAAGAGACCGGTAATGATTCTTCCAAACTGTCAAAGGCTCCTGCCATAAAGGGAGGGAAGCCGCATATCATTTTTATTATGAGTGACCAACATCGTGGAGATGCTTTACATTGCATGGGCAATAAGGCGGTTATTTCTCCTAATATAGATAAACTGGCTCAGGAAGGCAGTTTGTTTGTGTGTGGTTACAGCTCTGCACCCAGTAGTACGCCTGCACGTGCCGGTTTGCTCACGGGGATGTCTCCATGGCACCATGGGATGCTGGGATATGGGAAGGTGGCTTCCAAATATAAATATGAAATGCCTCAGATGTTGCGTGACTTGGGTTACTACACTTTCGGGATAGGAAAGATGCACTGGTTTCCACAGAAAGCTTTGCATGGTTTTCATGCTACGTTGGTCGACGAGAGCGGACGCAGTGAAACCCGTGATTTTATCAGTGACTATCGGGAATGGTTTCAGTTGCAAGCTCCCGGGAAGAATCCGGATTTAACAGGAATCGGCTGGAATAATCATAATGCCGGGACTTATAAACTTGAAGAGAGGCTGCATCCTACGGCCTGGACAGGTCAGACAGCTTGTGAATTGATACGCAATTATGATAGCGATCAACCTTTGTTCCTCAAGGTCTCTTTTGCTCGTCCTCATAGTCCGTACGATCCTCCGAAACGATATTTGGATATGTATGAGAAGGTAGATATTCCTGTACCGTTCGTTGGAGATTGGTGTGGGAAATATGCTGAACGCAAAGATCCGGAACGGGTTTCAAAGGATGCGGCTTTTGCAAATCTAGGCGAAGAGTATGCTGTCAATTCACGACGCCATTATTATGCAAATGTGACATTTATTGATGACCAGATTGGACAGATCATTCAGATTCTAAAAGAGAAAGGAATGTACGAAAATGCAATCATTTGCTATACGGCCGATCACGGTGATATGTTGGGAGATCATTATCATTGGCGGAAAACCTATGCATACGAAGGGTCGGCCAAGATTCCTTATATCATAAAATGGCCTTCTGCCATGACTACACAGGCTATCAGAGGAAAGCGGATTGAACAGCCAGTAGAGCTACGCGACTTTTTACCTACCTTCATTGAACTTGCGGGAGGGACGGTACCGGATGATATGGATGGAAAATCTTTGGTAGCCCTGGCTTCAGGAAATAAAAACGGCTGGCGAAAATATATCGATCTGGAACATGCCACCTGCTACAGTGCCGATAACTATTGGTGTGCGTTGACTGATGGTAAAATGAAGTATATCTGGTTTATTCATACGGGTGAAGAGCAACTGTTCGATTTAAGTTCAGATCCCGGTGAACAGAAGAACCTTTCCGGAAATAGTCGTTATGCAGATAGGCTGGTTGAAATGCGTAAAGCGATGGTTGACCACTTGCAAGAGAGAGGAACAGAGTTTGTAAAAGATGGAAAGCTGGCGGTAAGAGATCAAACCTTACTTTATAGTCCCAATTATCCGAAAGATTGATTTATTCATGATAATTGGAGTATCATTTATTCCCAAATCCCGTTTTCTTTTCTTATTTTTGCGTCGTGTGCGTAAACGGAGTTTATCTGAGCGACACCTAATGTAAACTTATAAATAAGAAATATGAAAACAAACTATGAGATTCGCTATGCTGCCCATCCGGAAGATGCAAGAAGCTACGACACCAAGAGAATTAGAAGAGATTTTCTGATAGAAAAGGTTTTTTCAGCCGATGAAGTAAACATGGTATATTCCATGTACGACCGTATGGTGGTAGGTGGGGCCATGCCGGTAAAGGAAGCGTTGAAATTGGAAGCTATCGATCCTTTGAAAGCTCCTTATTTTCTGACCCGTCGTGAAATGGGTATTTTCAATGTCGGGGGGCCCGGTGTCGTGAGGGCGGGGGATGCGATATTTCAGTTAGATTATAAAGAGGCACTTTATCTGGGGGCAGGTGACCGGGACGTTACCTTTGAGAGTACGGATGCTGCACATCCCGCTAAATTTTATTTTAATTCACTGGCCGCTCATCGCAATTATCCCGATAAAAAGGTGACTAAAGCCGATGCTGTAGTTGCTGAAATGGGAACGTTGGAAGGTTCGAATCATCGTAATATCAACAAGATGCTGGTAAATCAGGTGTTGCCCACCTGTCAGTTGCAGATGGGGATGACCGAACTGGCTCCGGGAAGTGTGTGGAATACGATGCCTGCACATGTCCATAGCCGTCGTATGGAGGCTTATTTCTATTTTGAAGTACCGGAAGAGCATGCTGTGTGCCACTTTATGGGTGAGGTTGACGAAACCCGTCATGTGTGGATGAAGGGCGATCAGGCAGTCTTGTCACCGGAGTGGTCTATCCATTCGGCTGCGGCAACTCACAATTATACTTTTATCTGGGGTATGGGAGGTGAGAATCTTGATTATGGCGACCAGGACTTTTCATTAATTACGGACTTGAAATAAACTGTCCGGTGTGGAAGTTCCTTTTAGGAAATGAAAGTGAGATAAGTTTTTAAAAACATTATAAGTATGGTAAACTTTTCATTAGAGGGCAAAGTGGCATGGGTCACAGGTGCATCTTACGGCATTGGTTTTGCCTTGGCTACTGCTTTCTCGGAGGCAGGAGCGAAGATCGTATTTAATGACATCAGCCGGGAGCTGGTTGATAAAGGCTTGGCCGCATACAAAGAATTGGGAATCGAGGCCAGGGGATATGTGTGTGACGTCACCAGCGAAGAGCAGGTGAATGCTTTGGTTGCACAGATCGAGAAAGAAGTGGGAGTGGTTGACATTTTGGTGAATAATGCGGGTATCATCAAGCGTATACCGATGTGTGAGATGACGGCAGAGCAATTCCGTCAGGTGATCGACGTAGATCTGAATGCTCCGTTTATCGTGTCGAAGGCTGTTATCCCTTCGATGATTAAGAAAGGGCATGGAAAAATCATCAATATCTGTTCGATGATGAGTGAACTGGGACGTGAGACTGTATCTGCCTACGCTGCTGCCAAGGGTGGGTTGAAGATGCTCACACGCAACATTGCATCCGAATATGGAGAATTCAACATTCAGTGTAATGGCATAGGCCCGGGGTATATCGCTACACCTCAGACAGCACCTTTGCGTGAAGTGCAGCCGGACGGTTCGCGCCATCCGTTTGATTCATTCATAATATCCAAGACTCCCGCTGCCCGGTGGGGAACACCGGAGGATCTGATGGGGCCGGCTGTCTTTTTGGCTTCGGATGCTTCGAATTTTGTGAACGGTCATGTACTTTATGTAGATGGCGGTATTTTGGCTTATATCGGTAAACAACCTTAATGAATCTGATCAATACAATTGAATCAATGAAGAAAGTTTTTCTTTTTGTCGCAGCCGTTTTGTTGTGCCTGGCTTGTAACGAAGCGGGCAGAACAGTATCTGTCACGGTGTCCAATGCCACCTCACTGGAACGAAGCGGCGAGATGGTAGAAGTTTCCATGGGTGAGGTTTCCTCTAAATTGCATTTACCCGATACGGCACAGATAGTAGTGGTAGATGCCGAAGGACAGCAAGTGCCCTATCAAATAACTTCTGATGAGAAAGTGATATTTCCGGTCACTGTGCAAGCGAATGGCTCAGCCGTTTATACGATAAAAGTGGGTATTCCTCAAGAGTGCCCGGTGAAGGCTTGTGGAAGATATTATCCCGAACGGGTGGATGACGTGGCTTGGGAGAACGATCTGACGGCTTTTCGTGCTTATGGGCCTGCTTTGCAGGAAACCGGAGAGCGTGCTTTCGGATATGATATCTGGACGAAGTATAATACTACTGAGCCGGTGGTGGAAGCTCGTTATGAAGGCGAACTGAATCCGGATATGAAAGCTAAAATAGCCGAACTCGGAAAGACGGACCCCAAAGCCGCGCAGGAACTTTACCGCTCTGTCTCTTATCATGTGGACCATGGCAACGGGCTGGATTGTTATAAGGTCGGTCCTACGTTGGGGGGAGGTACGACTGCATTGATGGCAGGGGATACAATCATTTATCCGTATTGTTACGCTACCCAGGAGATACTGGATAACGGTCCGTTGCGTTTTACTGTGAAACTGGTATACAATCCATTGGTCGTAAAAGGAGATTCTACTATTATCGAGACACGGATCATTACATTGGATGCGGGTTCATATTGCAATAAAACAGTTGTCTCTTATACGAACCTGAAGGAGACGATGCCTTTAGCCGTTGGTATTGTATTGCACGAACCCGATGGGGCCATTGTTGCAGATGCGGCAAACGGATACATGACTTATGTGGATCCGACGGATAATGCCGGTGGTGACAATGGTAAGATCTTTGTCGGTGCTGCGTTTCCTACTTTGGTGAAGGAGGCAAAAGCAGTTCTCTTCCCGGAGAAAGAAAAGAAGGAACTGCGTGGAGGTGCCGACGGGCATGTGCTGGCAATCAGTGAGTACGAACCGGGAGCGGACTTTACTTACTACTGGGGGGCTGCCTGGAGCAAAGCCGACATAAAAGATAGCGCTGCCTGGAATGCGTATATGGCCGATTTTGCACAGAAGGTTCGCAATCCGCTGACGGTTACAGTGAAATAAGAGTGCTGCCGGAAGCTGTTTATAGCCCGTTTCTTAGTCTTCCATTTGTCTTATATTCCTTATCAGCCCGCTATATTTGGCCCTCTTCACGGCACTGCCTTTGAAGAGGGCTCTGTATTTCTCTTCGCTCAGTTGCTTCCAGTCTTCTTTCTTCATGTTCATGAACTCCGGTGAGGGTTGCAGTTCCGGTGTCCGGCAGGGAGTGGCAAACCGGTTCCAGGGACAAGCTTTCTGACATTCGTCACACCCATACACACGGTTTCCCATAAAGGGGGCGATAGAGTCCGGAATTTCGCTTTTATTCTCGATGGTGAGGTATGAAAGGCAACGGTGTGCATTCAGGTTGTATGGCGTCTCTAAAGCTTTTGTAGGGCATGCTTGCAGGCAACGGTTACATCGGCCGCAGCGATTGGGTTGAGGCCGGTCGTATGTATCGGCTTCCGTATTCAGAAAAAGCTCGCCTAAGAAGAAAGTGGAACCGGCATGGGGAATGATCAGCTGGGTGTTCTTTCCGATCCACCCGAGGCCGGCACGCCAGGCCCAATAACGTTCCGGTACGGGCGCGGTGTCACAGAACATGCGTCCGTTCAGCTCCGGTACGTCTGATTCTTGTATAAAGCGGAACAGGGCAGCCAGTTTTTCACGCATGAGATCGTGATAGTCCTTCCCGTAAGCGTACCATGCGAATTGATATTCCTCGTCAGGTATACGGGTGGCGGGGTAATAGTTTAGTGCTACGGAAACCACGCAACGAGTGCCTTCGACCAGCAAAGCCGGGTCGCAGCGTTTGTCGAAATGATTCGCCATATAAGTCATTCCGGCTTGCCGGTCCGCATCCAGCCACATTTTCAAAGCATTCTGATGGGCTTGATCGATTGGCTCGGCCGGGGCTATGCCGCAAGCAGAAAAGCCGAGGCGCAAGGCTTCGGCTTTCAGGGTTTTACTGTTTATCTTCGTTTCCATTATAGTAACCTAAACTCGTATCCTTCTTCTTTCAGGAAGTCGATGGCACGGGGAAGCGCATATTGCAGGTTTCCGTTGTTCCAGGACTTCAGCGAATCATGGAAGGTTATGATAGACCCGTTGCGGGCATATCTCATCACATTGGCCAGCACTTGGGGCGGACGCAGCTTCTTACTGTAGTCTCGTGTGACAAGATCCCACATGATGATTTTATAGTGACGCTTCAACGTCATATATTGCATCCAGCGCATATGTCCGTGGGGTGGGCGGAACAGATCCGTTTTCATCATCTCGTTGGCCTTGTCCGTGTTGGCCAGATAGTTTGACGACAGATACTCGAATCCGCGGATATGGTTGAACGTATGGTTGCCGATGCGGTGTCCGCGCTCTACTACCATACGGAACACATCCGGGTGCTTACGGATGTTGTCGCCTACCATGAAAAAGGTTGCCTTGATGTTGTGTTTGTCCAGCAGTTCCAGTACCCAAGGCGTCACTTCCGGGATGGGACCGTCGTCAAAGGTCAGGTAAACAGCCTTTTCGTCAGGGTCCATCCGGAAGATGGCGTCGGGATAGATTGCGCGGAAAAACCAAGGCGGTTGCTCTATAAACATCTCCTTCGGTTACAGATTACTGGTGGGCTTTCATGCGTCCCACGTATATGTTATATAGTTCGTTCACCTTCGGGGTATAGTTACCGGCGAGTTTCGACTTATATTTCTCCATCATTTTGACTTCCATATCCAGTGCGCTGAGGTGCATGATAAATTCACGCTGCGACATGAGCAGATGATTGTCGTCCAGGCTGAGGTACCAGGTGAGGTATTCTACAGACTTGTTTGCCAGTTCATCGATAATCTGGTCGGCTTTCGTATTGTTTCCCAACTGGTAGTAAGCTTCTGCCATTTCGAGTGCTCCGTTCTGTACATCGTAGGGCACGTTGAAAGCCGGAATCATCTTTTCGGCGTATTCCAGTGCTGCCAGCGCTTTGTCCTTTTTGCCTTCTTTCATCAGCTGGGTGATCAGTTGGGCAAAGATGCGGCGATGGGTGTAGCACATGCGCATCGTATTCTCGTCGATGTAGATGCCGGGTTTGTCGATGCCTCCGAACTTGAACTTGTTCATCAGGTTGTCATACATCTTTTCACTGTCGATGGTGGCTCCGAGAGCTTCCGTATCGAACGGTGTGAAGCGGTATGTCAGACCCTCCTGAATGAAATGCTCGCGCATGTTCAGCTGATTGTCCGTACCGACGGTGATGGCCATGTAAATGGGGCGTTCCCAGTTGGCATTGGCCAGCATTTCGAGCATCATCAACTCGCTCTTGTAGAGAGCCCGTTTCGGGTTACCCTTTTCGTCTTTGAGCGATATGTGCATGTAGTCGGGGATGGAGTCACCCAATGCCTCCGGAATCATCATACCCGAACGGCGAACGGCTTCTTTGTCGATTTTGACAACGATGCTGTCGGTCGGTATCACTGCTTGTCCGTCTTTGGTGCGTACCCAATATTTCAGGATGTTCTTCAGTTCGTAAGGATTATCGCCGAACTGGGCACGGATATTGTTCAGTGCTTCCGGATTCTTGCCGTTCAGCACCTCTTCTTCGGCGGCTTTGTAGGCTTTGTCGATCTGCTTCTTGAAGTCCGGACGGATGGGGACGTATTCGTTTTGACCTTCCATGTATTCCGTTCTGTCCCAAGTGATGGGCAGTGCCGGAGAGTCGTAGGCCGGACGTTTCATCTGGTCGATGTACCAGTCGGTCTGGAGGTAGCTCAGGTTACAGGTACGTGCGTCGGTGCGGAAGCCTTCGGTTTCTTGGTTGTACCACAACGGGAAGGTATCGTTATCACCGTTGGTATAGATGATCGGGTTGCCGCTTTCCTGAAGTGACATCAGGTAGTTCTGTCCGAAGTCGCGTGCCACGTAGCGTCCGCTGCGGTCGTGGTCGTCCCAGGTCTGGCTCGCCATCTGTATGGGTACGAGCAGGCAGACTGCCGACGTGAGGGCTGCTGCGGGGACTTCCTTCATGTAGTTGCGCAGCAGGTGTACGATGCCCGCCACACCCATGCCGATCCAGATGGCAAAGGCATAGAAGGAACCGGCGTAGGCATAGTCACGTTCGCGCGGCTGTCCGGGTGTCTGGTTGAGGTAAAGCACAATGGCGATACCGGTCATGAAGAACAGGAAGAATACCACCCAGAACTGCTGGATGCCTTTCTGACCGCGCCATGCCTGCCAGAAGAGTCCGATGATTCCCAGTATGAGGGGGAGACAATAGAAAACGTTGTGTCCCTTGTTGTCTTTCAGTTCTTGCGGGAGCATGTTCTGGTCGCCATACAGAAGGTTGTCGATGAACGGTATGCCGGTGATCCAGTTGCCGTGTTCTATTTCGCCGCTGCTTTGGATGTCGTTCTGCCGTCCGGCAAAGTTCCACATGAAGTAGCGCCAGTACATGAAGTTGAGCTGGTAGGAGAAGAAGAACTTGATGTTGTCCCACTGGGTTGGCATGTTCACCATCAGCATCTCTCCGCATTGATCGTAGGGCACGTCGTAGCCGGTGATATCTTGCCAGGACTTATAATAGGCGGTGTGTGCCGAGCTGTACATGCGGGGGAAGAGCATGTTTTGCGCGTATTCATATTCCACACGTCCCGGCAGTTCAACGTAAGAGTCTTTTTCGTCGGGTGAGGTTTTCTCTTTACGGACGTATTTGGTGTCTGTACTTTTCTGGCGGGGTACGCAATAGCCGTCTTCCACATCGAGGGCCACTTTCGAGGAGTAGGCCGGTCCGTAGAACAGCGGACGGGTTCCGTACTGTTCGCGTCCCAGATACTCACCCAGCGTGAAGATGTCTTCCGGGGAGTTCTGATCCATCGGTGTATTGGCTACCGAGCGGATCACGATCAGGGCATACGAGGAGTATCCCACCATGATCATCATTGTACAGAGCAGGGCGGTGTTCATGGTACGGGCCGACATGCGTATCTTTTCGTTCAGCTTTGACGCGAAGAGGTAGGCCGCCAGTACTCCCAGCACCAGGATACCGATGATGACAGCACTTGCTCCGTGCCCGTAGAAGGGGATACCGAGCATGGCGATGGTCAGCAGAAAAGAGAGGTTCATGCGGGTGCGGCTCTTCTCGTTGTAGCTTTCGTATATACCCCAGATGATGGCGGCTGCCAGCAGGGCTACATAAACGATGACACCGGTGTTGAACGGCATGCCCAGTGAGTTGACGAACAGCAGTTCGAACCAGCCGCCTACTTTTACGACACCGGGAACAATACCATAAAGTACGGCTGCCACCAATACCATGGAGCCGGCCAGTGCCAGCAGAGATCCTTTGGCGTTGGCGCCCGGCACTTTCTTGTAGTAGTATACCAGTACGATGGCCGGCAGACAGAGCAGGTTGAGCAGGTGCACACCGATGCTGAGCCCGGTCAGATAGGCGATCAGGATGATCCAGCGGTCGCTATGCGGCTGGTCGGCTACGTCTTCCCATTTCAATATCAGCCAGAAAACGATGGCCGTAAACATGGAAGAGTAGGCGTATACTTCGCCTTCTACGGCCGAAAACCAGAATGTATCGCTGAATGTATAGGCCAATGCACCTACCAGTCCCGATCCCATGACGGTGATCAGTTGTCCGCGGGTGATGTTCGTTTCGTCTGTGATGACGAGTTTACGAACCAGGTGCGTGATGCTCCAGAAAAGGAACAGGATGCAGGCACCGCTCATCAGCGCACTCATGTAGTTCACCATTTTGGCTACCAGTGCCGGATCGCTGACGAATTGTGTGAAAAGGTTGGCGGTGAGCATAAAGAAGGGTGCTCCGGGGGGATGGCCTACTTCCAGTTTATAGGCGGTGGTGATGAATTCCGGGCAGTCCCAGAAACTGGCTGTGGGCTCTATCGTCATGCAATAGACGGTTGCGGCGATCAGGAAAGTGATCCAACCCACGAGGTTGTTTACGGTTTTGTACTGTTTCATTCAGACTATAGTTAGTTACATATTATCATGATACACGGGCGCAAAGATAATGATTTACGTGAAGATAGCCGTAGAAAGTGTAGAGTTTTAGGAGTTTGGAGGGGAGAATTAAGAAACGGTAACGGTTGGTCTTGAATTAATAATAAGAATAGTTGAAGAAGAATTATTGTATGGGAGAGCAAAGATCATGTTTCAAAAGACGTTCGTCTGATGCAACAAAGATAAGCCGCTTTTTTCATCTGTGCAAATATTTCTACATTGTTTTAATTATCAGCCATTTATCTCTTCCTTTGGCCTTCAGTGAGCAGAGCCAAAACTGTGTTTCAAAAAAGGAACGTTTTTTGAAACACCATTGTGTATTCAAGACCGTCATATCTGATTGTAATACACAAACTTACGCATAATAAAAGTGGTATCAAACAGCCTTTCCGGACTCATACGAAGATGTATAGGTCCGCAATGCGTCTTTGATACGATTATTCACTTTAATATCTTAGTATATGAATAGAACTTTTATTATGCGAGAGTGTCTCGGTAAAGCCTTATGGCTGTGTTTTTGCCTTTCGATAGCAGGATGTGCCGAAGATGACAGAATGACTCCCTGTCTGCTGACAGCGGGGATACTGCCGA
>NZ_JH636044.1:159847-788069 GCF_000159855.2 Bacteroides sp. 3_2_5
TCTCCCCTGATCGCCGAATGGGTGGGAGTAAAAGCTTTCTCTCCTACACGCACAGGAGAGCAACCGGACTATGACGGTCCCCGGATAGCCTCGATGGAATTGACGGAAGATACTCTACCCCGTGTAAGTACCCGTGCAACAGTGCCTGCGGGAGTCTATTTCCGGCTGATTGTTTTCCGGAAGTCCGGAAATAACTATGTCTTCCAGTCGGTTGCCGATTACGCCTCCAATGGTACGGGCACTCCTGTACTCAAACAAGGGAAACTGCTGACACGCTCGGGAACGATACGTGTGGTGGGCTACTCCTTTAATACCACTGCCGACTTGGGAGATATGCCTTCCACGTATGCCTACAACAGCAGTACAGTGTCTATCCCTGACATGAGCAAGGACTTCATGACCTTCGATTCCGGAGATATAACAAATGTAAATAGCCTGAGCCACAATCTTCTTCCGGTGAGTTTCAGCCAGAAGCTATGTAAATTGACGATTACCATCAGTCCTACCGGATTTCCAAGCAATACGATCACCAATTGCACGGGTGTATACGTAAAGCAAGGTGGAAATTCCACATCATGGAAGATCGGTCCTTCGACCAATGTGGTAGCCGCCAACACGAATAATACGGCGGCATTCAGTCCGAAGACGACTCTGAGTACAACCATACGCATGGTTCCGTTTGCAGGGGCAAGGACCATTACAGTGCATTTCAATACGCTGACAATAAGCGGACGGACCGTTCCCAACAATACGGAAATCACCTCCACCCAAAGCATACAGTTGAAAGAGGGAAAAAGCTATACGATGAAAATACAGTTTAAGAAAACCATCGGAATTAATGTACCCTCCGGAAGTATCAATTTAACTACAAATGGTTGTTCCTCAGCCGATAAAACAGCGTTAGCCAAGCTGATCTGGGCAGACGGGAATCTGAAAAGCACCGGATCTGCTAGTTATGTGTGGGGGACTTATTCAGAATATGGATATTATTACACATGGAAAAGTACATATACGGGAAATACATCACTCAATAATACCGATCCTTGCCCAAAACTTAAAAGTGATTACGGAACGGGGTGGCGTACCCCTTCAAAAGATGAAATGGACAAGTTATCCAGATGTACGAATAAAGCTGTTGTAACCAGCGGAGGTAATAAGGGATTTTGGTTTATGAACTCAACAATAGGACTTTTCTTACCATTTGGTGGATCTCACGGTGGCGCTACAGGAAGTAAGACAACTCCTCCAGGCAATGCCGGTTCAGAAGGAGCTTACTGGTGCCTTGATGCTAATGGTTCAACATATGGTTATCTACTATATTTTACTACTGGTGGTGAATCCCGAACGGGCCACTATCCAAAGACTAATGGACAATCTGTCCGTTGCGTGAAAAACAAATAATAATATTCACTTTTAAACTTAACAAATCATGAAAACCGAACTCAAAGGCTGGCTTGCGGACAATACCGTGACCACCGACAACAAAGAAGACAAAATCCTGGTACTGGAAAGCGCCGGAAACCTGACACTATCCGATGTACTGGATGAAATGAAGAAAGAAGATACCGGCTTGCGGGCAGAGACTTTAAAGCATGCCGTCGACCTCTTTCAGCGTACCGTATCGGAATTGGTACTGAACGGATACTCTGTCAATACGGGGCTTTTTCGTGCCGTACCCCAGTTTCGCGGTGTTATAGACGGTGGAGTATGGAATCCCGAGAAAAATTCTATCTATGTTTCTTTCAATCAGGATAAGGATTTACGTGAAGCCATCGCACGGACCGGCGTGAAAATTCTGGGAGCCAAAGGTGACCCGGCCTACTTCATCGGCGGTGAAGACGCCGCTACCCGAGCTACGGATGGTAGTGCAACTGCCGGACGTAACTATCGTCTGCAAGGAAAGAATATTAAAGTAACTGGTACAGACTCTGCAGTGGGTATCGTATTGATTGATGAGAAAGGTACGGAAACAAAGTTGCCGATGGATATGATCGCCGTAAACAACCCTTCGGAAGTGTTGGTGCTACTTCCTGCAGACTTAAAAGACGGAGTCTATGAATTACGACTGACTACCCAGTTTTCAACCGGTAATAAGTTGCTGAAAGTACCTCGTACAGTGATACGTAGCCTGGTTATTGGTCTTCCTTCGGGAGGGGGTGGTGATATTGTAGATGATCCTACAGCCTGATTCCTGGGAAAGAGGTTTTCCTTACTCGGGGAAACCTTGCTTCCTGGTGGAGGGAAACTATCGTTCCTTGGCTTAGGAAAGAGGATTGTGCAAAAACTCCGCCCTGCATTGCTTCATCTTTTATGTGAAGTGATGCAGGGCGGAGTTTTTCTATGGAATAAGGCGTCCTTTGTCAGGCTTTGCCATCCTCGTGGCAATGACAATGCTCGCCCAGCACCCGGTGAGGCAGTGTGCCGTGTCCCAGCAGCTCGATCGGGCAGTTGAAGTTCCGTTCCAGCCATTCGGTGTTGACGCTTGCGGCCGGGTGATAGTCCAGTGTTTCGTTCACGCAGGCGATGTTCTTTACCTGTTGCAGCACCGTCCCGATGTCATGGCTGACGAGGATGATGGCGCAGTCGCGGTTGATCTCCGCCAGCAGCTGGTAGAGGCGGGCTTCGAAGCGCTTGTCGATGTAGGTGCTCGGCTCGTCGAGAATAAGCAGTTGCGGGTCGCTGATGATGGCTCGTCCCAGCAGGGCGCGTTGCAGTTGTCCGCCGCTCAGCTGTCCGATGGCCCGGTGTTCAAGTCCCTCGAGTCCCATGCGGTGGATCACTTGTCGGGCTTTCTCGCGGTGACGGTCATTGAAACGGCCGGTCAGCGACTTCTTGGAGCTGAGTCCCGAGAGGACTACCTCGAGAACCGAGATGGGGAAGGAGCGGTCGATCGAGTTGTACTGCGGGAGATAGCCCGTCGTGAGTGGTTCGTGATATTTGATGATTTCTCCTCCTGTGGGGCGAAGCAGTCCCAGAATGCATTTGATAAGCGTTGTCTTGCCTCCGCCGTTGGGCCCGATGATGCCGAGGAAATCGTGCTCGTAGACCTCCAGATCGACATCGTGGAGCACCGTGCGTCCGTCATAGGCGGCGGAGAGTCCTCTGATGGAGAGGAGGGGGGAGGAAGTCGCTGCTTCCGTATGCTTGTGGGGTTTTCTTTCTTTATCCATGAATTGCTTGAGGTTGGTTATTAGTATCCGGATTCACCACGGAGGCTTCTCGCCACATTCAGCATCTCTTCTTCCCAGTCGTACGAAAGGGGATTGATGGAGATCACCCGGGTGCCGGTCTGCTTCGCGATGATTTCGGCGTTTCGGCGGTCAAATTCCGGTTGGACGAAAATGACGCGTACCCCTTCCTTTTTACAGAGATCCATCAGCCCTTTCAGGTGGGCGGGCGACGGCTCTTTGCCTCCCTCTTCGATACTGATCTGATGCAGTCCGTAGTCGCGGGCGAAGTAGGAGAGTGCCGGATGGTAGATGATGAAGGCACGGTCGGCGCCGGGCACCGACAACGTTTGCCGGATCAGGCTGTCTGTCTGCTCGATGCGTTGGCAGAGCGAGTCATAGCGAGTCTTGTAGTATGCTTCGTTCTCTTTGTCGAGTACGGTGAGCGCCTTGAATGTATTTCCGGCTATGATCAACGCGTTGGCGGTGGAGTTCCAGATGTGCGGCTCCACACCTCCTTCATGGCGGTGGTCGCCGTGATCGAAGGCGGACTCAAAGATCAGGTCCACCCCTGTTGAGGTGTCGAACACCTGGATATGAGGAGTATTGTTCATCAACCGGTCCATCCACGAGCGTTCGAATCCGATATAGCCGATGCGCAGATATGCCTCACTTTCACCCAGCGATACCAGTTGCTGCGGGGTGGGGTCGTAAGTCTCGGGGCTGCTGCCTTTGGGCACCATGCTGCGTACGGTGAACTTATCTCCGGCAATGGCTTCGGTGAAGTACCGTTGCGGTTCCATCGTGACGGTGATGATCCGCTCTCCCGCATCGCCTTTCCCGCGGCCGGAACAGGCGGAAAGGAGCAGGAGGAAAAGGAAGAGAACAGTCTGTCCTCTCATTCCTCTCCCGGGGATATGGGTTACTATTGACTGATGTGTTCGATTCATTCTCATAATGTTTATCCTTTCTGTTTTAATGTGGGTTGCGCGTTACATTGCGTTACGGCCGGAGAATCCTGGGATCTCTTCTTTGCCCTCAGTATCTCCCTTTTGCCTCCCGGAGGTCCGGGCAGACGTTCAACGATGAATCCTGCCGCTTGCAACATCCTTCTTACCACTCCTTTAGCGCAATAAGTGGTCAGTATTCCTTCTTCTTCCATCATAACGTACAGCTCATCGAATAGTTCTTGCGTCCACATCTCAGGTTGTTTCTCCGGTGCGAAGGCATCGAAATAAAGGAGGGAGAATAACGATGTACGGTCAGTGATCAATGATGAACGGTCCATGATTGTGAAGTCTCCCTGTATCTTCCTCAGGGTGAAATGCGGAGTGATCCGCACGTCTTCTCCCCAGGGCGATGTATGGAGGGCTTTCATCCATTGCGCGGTCTGTTCATCGCCGGTCGTTAATCGTTGTTCACCATCCCCTCCCGGTCGGTCGTTATATCTCAGTTTCTCTACCGTTTCCCATGGCAGCGGGTAAAGCTCGATGCCCGTATAATGGATCTGTCTGCCCGATCTTTCCGCTTCAATCAGTGTGAGCAATGCGTTCAGCCCCGTTCCGAAACCGATTTCAAGGATATGGGGTGCAGGAGAAGCAGAGGCTTTCAGGCCCATGTCGATAAAGATATGAGAGGACTCCGTCAGAGCCCCTTTCACGGAATGGTAGTGCTCGTTCAGCTCCGGAACGAAGAGGGTGGCACTTCCGTCGGCCGTATATTCAATGATTCTTTCCATATTCTTCTTTACATAACCAGGTTCAGGGCTTCCTGCATGGCTTTCAGCAGGATGATGTAGCGTATCAGTTTTCCGGCGAACATTGAAGCCGTGGTCAGCCATACATTGCTCCTCATATATCCGAGGGCTATGGATATCACTTCACCGATGGCGGGCAGAAAGGCGAAGAACGCCATCAAAGCGCCTTTCCCCTGAAGGAAGCGTTGCATCTTGTCTATCTTTTCCTTCTTGACCTTGAAGTATTTCTCGATCCAGTCTATCCTGCCCAAGCGCCCCATATAGTAGCAGGTCATCCCTCCGGCGGT
Organism: Bacteroides sp. 3_2_5; assembly: GCF_000159855.2. Classification (NCBI taxonomy): domain Bacteria; kingdom Pseudomonadati; phylum Bacteroidota; class Bacteroidia; order Bacteroidales; family Bacteroidaceae; genus Bacteroides; species Bacteroides sp. 3_2_5. The sequence goes on from NZ_JH636044.1 coordinate 165,058, forward strand.
GTTCCCCAGCGAGGCGGAAATGAGGCAAAGGGTAGGATCGAGTCCCAACTTTACCAGTCCCAGCAGCACGATCTCCGAACTGAACGGGACAATACTTCCGGCCAGCAGTGCCGAAATGAACAGGCCGGGATATCCCCAGTCGATAAGTATCTGTGAAACGGTTTCTATAAAAGCGTCCATATATTAAAGCAGAATAAAGCGATAAGGGTAATCATCGAACCGATAAAGAAGAGGTTGGACGATTTGCTGTTGGTCAGTACAAACAAGTGTCCCACTAATATACTGATGCCTATCAGCAACAGCGAAAGCAGATTCATGCTCAGGGCGGGTTGCAACACAATGAACAGGAAGATGCAGAAGTTGAGGAAAATAAGAAAGTGCAGATAAGCGCGTGTCCGTATCTTGTCCTCATATCCTGCCACGATGCAATGTATCGAACTGACTATGTAGAGGATGAATAGATAGCCCAGCGTGACGACTTCCCATAGTTGGAAGTCACGGCCGAAGTCAATGTCCCGGAAGTCGGCCAGATGGATGAACGGTTGGTAGAAAAGCTCTATTTCGTTGTGAAAAAAGGCATGTCCCAATAAGAACCAGTAAGGGATGCTCCAACCTATTATGGCACCGCAGAAACTGCGGAACGTGAGCGACTGAAAACCGGATGCACCCATCAGCCAGATGGGGATGAAGTACGTCAGCTGAGGAAACGCCACGCTGCCGGCGCTCAGCAAAGCAAACGAATGGAACAGATAACCGGCAGGACGAGGCTGCTGATAGCTTTTGAACAGGAAATAGAGCGAAATGAGAAAGGTTACAGCAGCGACGTCGCCCGCATAGAGCAGGTGCATGCCGGGGCAGGCCGTGATGAGCAGAAAGTAAAGTGAGGTTTGTACGGATGCTCTCATGCGGATGATGGCAAACGTATTGTTCAGCTCTATCAGGAAATAGCCGATACCGGCAAAGAGCAAAAAGCTGACAATGCGGTTGGCCCATGCGGGTATGTTCACGATATTCCACAGCGGGTAGGACGACTCCTTAACTTCCAGTCCGGGCAGGAGAACGGAGGTCAGCACCCAACAGGCAATACACGTAAAGATAACGATGGGCAGCGTAAATCTGCCCGCCGTTATCCGTCCTTGTAATCTTTGATTCCTCATTATAAATCGAAGCCGATGTCGCGGCGATAATTCTTGTCTTTGAAGTCAATCATGTCGGCCACTTTGTAGCATTGTGCCAGTGCGTCGGCCTTGTCGTTGCCATACGAGCAGATGGCAAGCACACGTCCGCCGGAGGTCACTGCCTGTCCGTCCTTCATGGCTGTTCCGGCATGAAACAGAATGCTGTCCGTTGCCCGGGCTGCTTCCAGTCCGTTGATGGCATATCCTTTCTGATAGGTTTCGGGGTATCCTCCGCTGACCATCATCACACAAGTGGCTGTACGCGGATCGATGACAAGCGATCGGGCGTCGAGGTTACCTTCGGCCACCCCTTCCAGCAGTTCTACCAGGTCGCTCTGTATGCGCAGCATGACACTTTCGGTTTCGGGATCACCCATACGGACATTGTATTCGATTACCATCGGTTCGCCTTTCACGTTGATCAGCCCCAGGAAGATGAATCCTTTATAGGTGATACCTTCTGCCTTTAGTCCGTTGACAGTCGGTTCGATGATGCGGGTACGTACCTTTTCCATAAACACTTCGTCGGCAAACGGAACGGGAGTCACACTGCCCATACCGCCGGTATTGAGCCCTTTGTCACCTTCGCCGATGCGTTTGTAGTCTTTGGCTACGGGCAGCACCTTATAGTGGTCGCCATCTGTCAGTACAAATACCGAACATTCGATACCACTCAGGAACTCTTCAATGACAACGGTTGCCGAGGCATTGCCGAACATACCTCCGAGCATCTCTTTCAGTTCTTTCTTGGCTTCTTCGAGAGTCGGCAGAATCAATACTCCTTTTCCGGCACAAAGTCCGTCTGCTTTCAGCACATAAGGAGCTTCAAGTGTTTCGAGAAATGCCAGTCCTTCGTTCAGGGTATCGGCTGTCACGCTTTGGTAGCGGGCTGTCGGTATGTGGTGGCGGTGCATGAATTCTTTCGCGAACTCCTTACTGCCTTCCAGCCTGGCTCCTTCTTTCGACGGGCCGATAATGGCGATGTTTTTCAGGCAGGGGTTACTTTGGAAGTGGTCATAGATACCTTCTACCAACGGGTCTTCGGGGCCTACCACAATCATATCGATACTTTCTTCAAGAGCGAATGCCCCTAAAGCGGCGAAGTCGGTTGCTTTGATATTCACGTTTTCACCTACTTCACCGGTTCCGGCATTGCCGGGTGCAATGAACAGCTTCTCTACTTTCGGACTTTGGGCGATTTTCCATGCCAGGGCGTGTTCACGGCCGCCCGAACCTAATAGTAATATCTTCATGTCTTTTGAGGATTTATATCTTTATAAATAGTCTTCGAAATAACGGGTTATCTTTTCATGCAGATGTACACGGTCGCGGCCTGACACATTGTGCTTGTGGCACGGGTAGATGAAGAGGTCCGGATACGTGCGGGCATCGATGCACGCTTTCATAAACGAGAGGGTGTGCTGCGGCACGCAGGTGTCGTCGTGGTCATCGTGGATGATCATCAGATGTCCTTTCAGGTTGCCTGCCAGGTTTTTCAGGTTACACTCTTTATATCCTTTCGGATTGCTTTGCGGGGTATCCATATAGCGTTCTCCGTACATCACTTCGTAATACCCCCAGTCAATGACGGGACCGCCGGCCACGCCCACTTTAAATATTTCGGGATAGCGAAGGAGAAGGGCAGTGGTCATGTGACCGCCAAAGCTCCAGCCGTGTACTCCGATACGGTTCCCATCGACGTAGGGGAGGCTTTTCAGGAATTCGGTTCCTTTCACCTGGTCTCTTCCTTCTTCGATTCCCAACTGGCGGAAAGTAACATTCTCAAAATCGAGTCCCCGATTGCTGCTTCCACGTCCGTCTACGGTAAACATGATGTAACCTTTGTTGGCCATATAGATATCCCAGCCTCGTGCACCGTTCTGCCAGCCGTTGGTGACCAGTTGTGCGTGAGGACCGCCGTATACGTATACGATAGCCGGGTATTTCTTGTTCGGATCGAAATCGGCCGGTTTTATTAATCGGTAATATAAGTCCGTCTTGCCATCTGCTGCTTTGATGGTACCTGTCTCGATACCCGGCATCTTGTAGCCGGTGAAAGGATCGGCTGCTGTGAGCAGATTGACGCTTTTACCACTTTGCACATCGATGATATTGATACTTCTCGGGACAGTCGGTGAGTTGTATTGGTCAATCAGGTAGCGTCCCGAAGGGCTCAACTGGCCGCTGTGTACGCCTTCTGCACTGCCCAGGGGAGTACGTGTTCCGGTTTTTGTATCCAGGCGGAACAGGTTGTCCTGCAATGGCGAGAACTCTGTGCTGGCAATAATAATCTCTTTTTTCTTGGTGTCGAAGCCCAGAACCTCTTTTACCAGCCAGTCTCCCTCGGTCAACTGACGGATTTGCCGGCCGTTCGTATCGTACAGGTAAAGGTGGCTGAAGCCATCTTTTTGGCTCTGGTAGATGAACTTGCTGTTATCCCAAGGCAGGAAAATGATAGGGTCCTGCGGCTCTACATACTTGTCGCTCTTCTCTTCAAAAAGAGTGGCCGTCAATTCGCCTGTTTCAACATCATACCGGCACAACTTGGCATGATTTTGATCGCGGTTCAACTCGATCAGATAAAGGCTCTTTTCATCCGGCGCCCAACTGATGTTAGTGAAATAGCGATCGGTCGGGTCTCCGGCATTGAGATAGATACTTTTGCCGGTAGCGGGGTTGTAGATGCCTACTTTTACCTGGTGGCTGGTCATCCCTGCCATCGGGTAGCGGATGTTGTTGACTTCGGCAATGGGAGCTGTGACATCGACCAGGGGATATTGGGCTACCATACTTTGATCCATCCGATAGAATGCGAGCAGATTGCCCAAGGGACTCCAGAAAGTTCCTTTCTTAATTCCGAATTCGTTGCGATGAACAGACTGGCCGCATACGATACCTTCCGGTTCGTTGGTTACGGCCCGATCGTCCACATACAGATTGTTGCCTATGGTATAGGCTACATGTCCCGTTTCAGGGTGATAATCTCTATTGGCACCTTCCTTTGGCAATGGACGTGTGCTGATAACCTCACGGTAGTCGAAATCGTATACGATGTATTTATCCGGCAGGGTGATCAGCATAAGGCTTTTCTTCGGCCATGGGAAACTGACATTGTAGAAGTGTTGCAACTTACCGTGATTTCCGGCTTCCAACGCCTTGTTTACTATGTTGCGGGTGGTGAGCGGTGTTTCTTTTCCGTTTTTAGGGTTTATCATGAACACTGCTTCTATTCCCGGTTTGATACATTGGTCACCCCACCATTGCAGGCCGGATATATTCTCGGCAGAACGGTAGGTAGCTCCACCCGGAATCAGATCCTCCAAGGTCGGCATTTTCGGTTCTTGTGCCATAATGTTTGGTATTAGTAAGGATAAGAGCATTACTAACAAAGCACTCTTTTGTTTACTGTTGGTTTTCATGATTTGCTTTATCATTATTTAAATCCTTTGATTTATACTCTGTCTGATTTCGTCGTTTCCGGGCGGATGACAGCGTCATACTTTGGTACCGTATCGTTTATCTTCTATGACTGCCTGTTCATCCGTCTGTATATTTGTGTTCGGAACGGTTTAGTCCTCCTGGGGCTTTTTGATTTTGGGCTCACGGTTGCCTTTGAATTCTCTCGGTCTTCTGTCTCCGTATTCCGAATTACGTTCTTCGCGTGGGCTTCTTTCTCCTCTGAAACCGCCTTCCTCCCGGCGCGGCTTGAACTCTCTTCTTTCCTTCGGAGCACGTTCACCGTTTTCATCACCGCCTTCCTGGCTTTTGAATTCCTTATATTTACCGTCGAAAATCTGATATTTACGGAATTCACATTCCAAAGGACCGTTGAATAAGGGAGTTTTTACGCTCGGTTTCAGGCCAATCTGATCGAAACACTCTTCACGATAAGAAAGTATCCATGCATCGTTACCCACAAAAGCGTGTTTCAGGCGTTCGCCGATCATATTGTACAGTCCCAGCAAGTCGTTGGTCGAAATACGTTCTCCGTAAGGGGGATTGGTTATAATGATCGATTTTTCAGCCGGCTGTTCGAATTGCTGGAACGGTTGCAACTTCAGGATAATGTCTTTTGATACCCCTGCTGCCTTCACGTTGTGCGTTGCGATTTCGTTGGCTTTGGGATTGTTGTCATAACCGTATATCTTGTGGGTAAATTCACGTTCCTGACTGTCGTCGTTGTATATCCGGTCGAACAGGTTTTGATCGAAATCTCCCCATTTTTCAAAAGCAAACTCTTTGCGAAACACTCCCGGCGCGATATTACGGGCAATCAGGGCTGCTTCAATGGGAATAGTACCTGAACCGCACATCGGGTCAATCAGGTCGCATTCGCCTTTCCATCCGGTCATCAAAATCATACCGGCGGCCAGAACTTCATTTAATGGAGCTTCTACGGCTTCCTGACGGTAACCTCTGCGGTGGAGCGATTCGCCCGATGAATCGAGTGAAAGCGTACAGGTAGTCTGTGCAATGTGTATATTCAGTAGTACATCCGGTCTGCTGATACGCACAGAAGGGCGTTTTCCATTCAATTCGCGGAAATAATCGACAATGGCATCTTTTACTTTGTATGAGACAAACTTGGAGTGGCGGAATTCATCGCTGAATACTACTGCGTCGACAGCAAAGGTTTTGTCTACATCCAGGATTTCTTCCCAACGGATGGCTTTGATTTGTTCATATACAGCATCAGCGTCTTTTGCGGTGAAGTGCTTAATTGGTTTTAAAATACGGATTGCGGTACGCAGGCAGAAATTTGCTTTGTACATCATCTCCTTGTCACCGGTAAACGAGACCATGCGGCGGCCTATTTGTACGTCGTTTGCCCCAAGTGTTGTCAATTCCTCAGCCAGTATCTCTTCCAGTCCCTGAAAGGTTTTGGCAATCATTTCAAATTGTTCGCTCATAAAAATGGATAACATGCCAGTATGCTAATGTTCCGGTAATGAACCGGGCGACCGGCGCTTTAATGTTGTTAATTATATTATTTTTTCGCTTTTGTCTGTACGATTCTTGCCCCTGCCGGTATGTTCTCTGTCACCCAGATGTTACCGCCTACGGTCGCATCACGCCCGATGGTAATCCGGCCCAGAATGGTGGCATTGGAGTATACAATCACGTTATCTTCCAGAATCGGATGACGTGGAATGCCTTTAATAGGTTTGCCGTCAGCATCCAGGGGGAAGCTTCTGGCACCCAATGTCACCCCCTGATAGAGTTTCACATTATTACCGATGATACTTGTCGCACCAATCACTACACCGGTTCCATGGTCGATCGTGAAATGTGTGCCGATTCTTGCTCCCGGATGTATGTCAATACCGGTTTCGCTATGTGCCATTTCGGTGATGATACGGGGGATAAGCGGTACACCCAATTCCAGAAGTTCGTGGGCGATGCGATAGTTGCTGATGGCTTTGATGGCCGGATAGCAGAAGATCACTTCACCAAAACTTTGTGCAGCCGGGTCACCGTTGTAAGCAGCTTCCACATCTGTAGCCAGGACACGGCGCAAGTGCGGTAGTTTGCTGATAAACTTGGCAGCCAGGCGCGCTGCTTCTTCACGTTTGGCCTCGGTACATTCATCGCACCGGTCACCATTACCGAAACATAAACCGGCGAGAATCTGCTCTGTTAGCAGATTGAACAGCTTTTCTACATTGACACCAATGTGGTAATTGATAGTCCGGCTGTTGACTGTTGAGTTTCCGTAATATCCGGGAAAGAGAATGGAACGCGCTAATTCGATAACATCGCACAATACCCGTGGCGAGGGTAATGGCTCACCGTCTTTATGTTGGTGAAACAGTCCTTTGTATGATTCGCTTTCCGATAGCTCATCGACTGTCTGTGTCAGGATGTGAGTGAAGTTCAGTGGACTCATTATGAGACTATTCTAATTATATTGGCTACAAAGATATGAATAATTGCGCATAAAAAGTAGTACGTTTGTTATCGAATTTAAAAAAAGGATGTATTTTTGTTGGGTATTACACGATAAATCAAAACAATGAGGCATAGAGCAAACCTGGCAATTGTATTTTTTTGTTTGTTATTACCGTTAACAGGCTGTAAGCAAAAAATAAACCGTTCTGATTCCGCTTTTGGGGGTATGAGCATAGACTCTGTGGAACGTTGTGCTCAGGATTCATTGTTTAGTAATACCCGATATTCACGTTCTTTGTTGCGACACGCCATGGCGGATGCTCCGGATAGCCTGTCTTATTATTACCTTTTGTCATTTTATTCCAAATCTTATTTTGTTACGGCAGACTTTGATTCAGTCTTGTATTACAATCGGCTTGTGAAGCGCTTTTGTAATGAAGTGGAGCTTTCCGCGGAAGTGCATGATCTGCTTTCGACTGTTTATAATATGGAAGGCAACGTCTTGATGCAGCGCACTCAGCCCGATTCGGCGATTATCTCCTATAAAAAAGCCTACGAAGAAAGGCTTCAAGGACAACAAACGGACTATCTACCGGACTTGTGCATAAATTTGGCTGATGCCAATGTGCATAAGGGAGATTATGCGTATGCCGCTTATTATTATCGTCGCGCACTGTTCATTTGTGATTCTCTCGGATTGCCCGATCGTAATAAATTTCCGGTTTACTATGGTCTCGGACAGACTTATATGGAATTACGTGATTTTGAGCTTTCCAATCATTATTATGAACTTGCAGGAAACTTTTTTCCTCAGATGAGCGTGTCTGAGAAATGGACTTACCTGAATAACCGGGGAAACCATTTTTATTATAAAAAAGACTATCCGCAGGCTGTTCATTATATTGGGCGTGCATTAGAGGTCGTGAAGTCTTATCCTCAAATGGTTTTTGAACAGAATTTGTGTAAGGCAAATCTTGGAGAACTTTATGTGATTACCAATAAACTGGATTCAGCGCAATTATATCTGGACGAGAGCTATCGCTTCTTTTCCGGAATCGGGAATCAATCGGCGCTTTATTACATAGAGACTCAAATGATCGAGCTTGCACTTAAAAAGGGAAATGTCGCTCTTGCCGGAGATATAATCAGACGATCAGCCGATTACGGGCATATAGATGCCAATATGATCAATATCCGTAATCACTATCTACAGCATTATTACGAGCAGGTGGGAAACTATAAAAAGGCTTATGAATATCAGAAACACGATCTTCAACTTAATGATTCCATCCGTAATGAACGTGTCAGGACGCGTGTAGCCGAACTGGATATGCGTTACCGGCAGGATACGATTGTGATGCGGAAAGAATTGGTGATCGAGAAACAAAAAGGAGAGATGGAGGTGCTGAAACTGACAACCTATATATGGGCTCTGATCGGTATTGTATCTGTTATTGTAGCGGGACTTGTTTATTGGTATATGAAGAAGAAACGCATGTTTCTTCAGGAACGGCATATCAACCAGATCAGCCGTTTCCGTATGGAGAATATCCGGAATCGTCTTTCACCGCATTTCACGTTTAATGTATTGAATCGTGAGATCAGTCGGTTTAGGGATGGGGAAACGTTGTGTGGTGATCTGACAGAATTGGTGAAACTACTTCGTAAGAGCTTGGAATTGACAGAGAAACTCAGTATTTCTCTTTATGATGAACTGGAATTTGTGAAGACTTACATCCATCTTGAGCAAGGACGTCTCGGAAGTGATTTTTCAATGGATGTGAAGATCGAGGAAGACTTGGATATTCAGCAGGTTGTCATTCCTTCAATGGTAGTACAGATACCGGTGGAGAATGCATTGAAACATGGATTGGCCGGAATTGATGGTTTGAAGTTACTTGGTATATCTGTTTGCCGAAAGGGAAGTGGAATCCTTATTGATATTTGCGATAATGGACGTGGATATTCTCCACAAACTTTATCATCTACACGTGGAACAGGAACAGGGTTGAAAGTGCTTTATCAGACTATTCAGCTATTGAATGATAAGAATCGCGAGAAAATACGTTTTGAAATCAAGAATCTGGTGAATAATGGACAGACCGGAACACAAGTTCTAATCTATATACCATTGGATTATTCTTACAATTTATAAAGATAGGAAATTATGTATAAGGTGATCATTATAGATGATGAGAAGGCGGCTATTGAGACCTTACGCCGGGATCTGGAGGTGCAGACTGATCTGGAAATAAAAGGGACTGCCGGCAATGGGGCAAAAGGGAAGAAACTTATTATGGATATACATCCCGATCTTTTGTTCCTGGACATAGAGTTGCCCGATATTCAGGGAATCCGTTTGCTTAGTGAGATTCGTGAACAGGTGTTGTGGGATATGAAAGTCGTTTTCTATACTGCCTATGATAAATATCTGTTGCAGGCCTTGCGCGAATCGGCTTTTGATTATTTACTGAAGCCTTATGATATAGATGAACTGAATTTGATTATTGAACGTTACCGCAAGACGATGGCTTCTGTTCAGCCTCTGCCTTCTTTTGCTTCTGCTGTGGGTACTTTGATGCCCGGTAGAGATTTGTTTATGATTAGTACAGTAACGGGATTTAGATTTCTTCGTCTTGAAGAAATAGGTTATTTTGAATATCTGAAAGATAAGAGGCTGTGGCAAGTGGAACTTTTTAATCAAACGAAACTTTGTCTGAAGAAAAATACGACTGCCGGTGATATAATCGGCTATTCCGACGCATTTGTACAAATCAGTCAGTCGGCTATTATCAACATCAATTATCTGGCAATGATAAAGAGCAAACAGTGCTTACTCTATCCTCCTTTTAGTGATAAAGAAGACTTGATTATTTCACGCGGATTCTTGAAAGAACTACAAGAGCGCTTTTGTATAATTTGAAGTTTTTCTGTCGGATAGACTCTTATTTTACCGCTTATACTCTGACTGTAACCATATAATCGGCTTTCAGATAAAAAAGGGTTGCTATGCTTTTACTTTGATTGTATCTTTGTGAGGTACGATTACTCTTAAAAACAACTGAGATGAACAGTGTTAAACAATTAAACAACTCTCTTGATAGTTAACTGGTTGGGTAAAGCCGGAGCTTTTTGTGAAAAAACTCCGGCTATTTTATGATGTTGTTATCTCAAATAATCTTTTTTATTTCTTCTTTATGTTTCACGTGACACAAAAAAAGACCGAAGCTGTTAGCAACGGTCTTTTTTAGAGTATTTAATGTGTTAGATCTTTAAGAAAGAGTAAAGTGTTTGGAGATTATAGATTAGGGTTATCCATTGTAACGGTCATTTCCGGAGCCAGTATAAATTCACTTTTCCGGTTATTCCATTTATAATAGTTTGTGGTAATGGTTTTGCCTTCGTACGTATAGCGAACCAGCAAATCGTTCTCCCAATTATTTTTATTGCTGTTCCATTTCATAGTCTGACTTTCAATCATGCGTTTATTGTCATCGTATTTATAGTTATATTTCATATAATTGGCTAGGGAAGAGCCTTCTTTCTTATAAACGGTTTGTCCTATTAACATGCCGTTTTCTTCTTCGGAGTTATAAATAAGATTGTTATCATAGTTCCGGGCGGAAACTGCAACGCTGCTTACCAAAAGAACTGCTGACAATGCTACTGTTTTTAAAAATCCTGTTGTTTTCATGATATCTGTTTTTAAGTCTTTAAATTGTCATATTTCTACCATTTGTTGGCTTTAACGGTGGCAAAGTTACATATTAAACGGATATAAATGCATAAAATCGAAAGAATTTTATCATATTGTCAGTATTAGGACCTTTGAGTTACTTTCTTTTTGATAAGTATGCTGACAAAAAGATATCCGGCAGATTGTTTGCCGGATATTTATATAAACAGTAAGCATTTTTAGATGGATCTTTCATAGCTTTCTGTACGAATGGTTAATGATTGTTATCAATGTGCCTCCAGCCAGTTTGTACCCCATCCGCAATCTGCTTTTAAGGGAACATGCATACGATAGGCTTTCTCCATTTCCTCAATAACCACTTGCTCTACTATTTCTTTCTCTTTTGCCGGTACACTGAAATTCAGCTCATCGTGTACTTGCAAAATCATTTTTGCTTTCAGGCCTTCTGCTTTGAAACGTTCATAAATACGTGCCATAGCAACTTTGATTATGTCAGCTGCGCTTCCCTGTATCGGAGCATTGATGGCATTTCGCTCTGCGTATCCGCGTACTACGGCATTACGGGAGTTAATATCCGGTAAAAAGCGTTTGCGATGGAAAATCGTTTCCACATAACCGTGCTCGCGTGCCACCTGGATACTCTTGTCCATATAGGATTTTACTTGCGGATAGGTTTCAAAATAACCGTCTATCAGCTCTTTGGCTTCTTTGCGGTCGACATTCATGCGTTCCGCCAGGCCAAATACGGAGATACCGTAGATAATACCGAAATTGGCAGTCTTGGCCTTACGGCGCATATCGGCGGTAACCTCTTTTATATCTACCTTATAAATCTTGGCAGCTGTAGCCGCATGAATATCATAGCCACTGAGGAAAGCATCGATCATGTTTTTGTCTTCACTCAGGTGTGCCATTATGCGTAGCTCAATCTGTGAATAGTCGGCGGAGAAGAAACTGCAACCATCATCCGGAATAAAAGCTTTGCGTATCTCTTTACCGTCTTCGTCCCGGATCGGGATATTCTGCAGGTTAGGGTTACTTGAACTCAATCTTCCTGTTGCGGTAACGGTCTGGTTAAAGGAGGTGTGTATACGTCCGGTTTTGGGATTGATCAATTGCGGCAGAGCATCGATATAAGTACTTAATAGTTTCTTAAGTCCCCGGTATTCCAAAATCTTACCGATGATATCGTGCTTATTTCGCAAGCTCTCCAATACCTCTTCTGAGGTGACGTACTGTCCGGTTTTTGTTTTTTTAGCTTTCTCTACTATTTTCAATTTATCAAAAAGTATCTCTCCTACCTGTTTGGGAGATGCAATGTTGAATTCTCCTTCGGCGAGAGTATAAATTTCTTTTTCGATACTTTGCAGTCTCGTAGTGAAGTGTTCCGACGATTGTTTCAGAGCCTCCGTATCTAAACGCACTCCGTTGCTCTCGATATTGACAAGAACAGGGACCAGAGGCATTTCGATTTCATAGAATAACTTCTCGGCATCATTTTTCTTTAATTCCTGTTCCAGTATATTTTTAAGTTTTAGTGTAACGTCTGCATCTTCGCAGGCGTACAGATAAACTTCTTGAGGGGAGAGGTCGCGCATATTTTTCTGCCCTTTGCCTTTTGGCCCTATTAACTCTTCAATATGTATGGTTTGATAATGCAGATAGATTTCGGCCAGATAATCCATGTTATGACGGAGTTCGGGTTGGAGGACATAATGTGCTACCATGGTATCGAAGAGTTTACCTCGGACTTCAATCCCATAGTTTTGCAGAACGAGCATGTCGTACTTTATATTCTGACCGACCTTGAGTGACTTCTCGTTTTTGAAGACAGGTTCGAACTCCCGAACGATTTTGATTGCCTCTTCCCGTTCGGCAGGTACCGGAACGTAAAATGCCTGATTTTCGGTAATACTAAAACTCATTCCAACCAATTCTGCATCCATTGGATCCGTTCCGGTGGTTTCCGTATCTAACGCAAGAATTTCGGATGTAAGTAGTTTTTTAATAATTTCGTTTCTTTTCTCCTCTGTATCAATTAATTGGTAGTCGTAGCTTAATGAATTTAAGCTTTCCAGATTTGATTTTTTTTCTTCATTCGTATGATCGGGCGTAAATTCTTCAAAGAGATTGCCTTGAACCGGGCCGTTTTCCTGATTAAATAATGTACCGGCGATAGGGGAGGCGGGTGATGATTCTTTTTTGAATATCCGTTCCATCAGTGTGCGGAATTCCAGCTCTTCAAATATTTTACGCAACGTGTCCTCATCTGCTTGTTCCCGGACGAGTGAGTTCATATCGAGCCGGATAGGTACATCCACTTTGATTGTTGCCAGGAATTTGGAGAAAATAATCATTTCCCGATTCGTCTCGACTTTTGTCTTCAGTGCTCCTTTCAACTGATCGGTATGTTCAAGCAGATTTTCTATACTCCCAAACTCGGCAATTAATTTTTGGGCAGTTTTTTCTCCCACACCCGGACACCCCGGAATATTATCGGAAGAGTCGCCCATCAGTCCGAGCATATCTATCACTTGTGCCGGTGATTGAATATCGAATTTAGCTTTTACTTGTTCTACCCCCATAACTTCAAATTCTTTGTCTCCATATTTGGGGCGATACATAAATACATGATCCGTTACCAACTGACCATAGTCCTTGTCAGGAGTCATCATATAAGTAGTGATACCCTGATTGCCGGCTTCTGTTGCCAGAGTTCCGATTACATCGTCCGCTTCATATCCCGCTACCTCCAGGATGGGGATTCGGTAAGCCTTGATAATATCTTTTATAATAGGTACCGAAAGACGGATTGCTTCCGGAGTTTCTTCTCGTTGAGCTTTGTACTGTTCAAAAGCTTCGTGGCGGAATGTGGGTCCCGGTGGATCGAATGCAACTCCAATGTGGGTGGGGTTCTCTTTCTTCAGCACCTCTTCCAGGGTGTTGACGAATCCTAGTATGGCTGAAGTATTAAAACCCTTGGAATTAATGCGGGGATTTTTAATGAACGCATAGTACGCCCGATAGATAAGAGCATAAGCATCCAAGAGGAATAGTTTGCTGTTTTGATTCATATTTTTCAGTTTTTTCATGGTAAAAGTACAAAAAAATACCGTATTAACCGTTTTATTATTACTTTTGTGCTCAAATAGTGTGTGCATGGATAGCTTATCTTTAATAAAGTCCCCGATTACTACGGAGCTGGAAGATTTCAAAAATCTATTTGATAGTTCTCTGTCCAGTTCAAATCTTTTGCTTAATAATGTGATTGCTCACATCCGGCAGAGGAATGGTAAGATGATGCGCCCTATCCTTGTGTTGCTTGTAGCAAAGCTTTACGGAGAAATAAAGCCTGAGACATTACATGCGGCAGTATCCCTTGAACTTCTTCATACGGCAAGTCTGGTGCACGACGATGTGGTAGACGAAAGTACAGAACGTCGCGGACAGTTATCAGTGAATGCTATTTTTAATAATAAAGTAGCAGTGCTGGTAGGCGATTTTCTTTTGGCAACAAGTCTGGTGCATGCCGAACGTACTCGTAATCATGATATAATCGGTGTGGTAGCGTGTTTGGGACAAGATTTGGCAGAAGGGGAGATACTTCAACTCTCTAATGTCAGTAACCGGGAATACTCTGAGACTATTTACTTCGATGTGATCCGTAAGAAGACGGCTGCCCTTTTTGCCGCATGTACTAAAGCTGCTGCTCTTTCAGTAGAAGTTACCGATGAAAAGGCTGAATTTGCACGTCTTTTTGGTGAGAACATCGGAATTTGCTTTCAGATTAAAGACGATATATTCGATTATTTTGAGAGTAAGGAGATTGGAAAACCGACCGGAAATGATATGCTGGAAGGTAAGCTTACTCTACCTGCTTTATATGTACTGAATACCACGACTGATGCGTGGGCTCAGGAAATGGCCCTTAGGGTAAAAGCCGGTACGGCTACAGTAGACGAAATCACCCGTTTAATCGAGTTTATCAAGCAAAACGGGGGAATAGAATATGCTGTGAAAGTGATGTATGAATACAAAGAGCGTGCTCTTGACCTATTGCGCACTTTGCCGGATTCGGCAGTAAAGACCTCCTTGATTACCTACTTGGATTATGTGGTCGATCGTGATAAATAAGTTTCTTATTTATTTCAGTGTTCTCTTTTTCCATGGACTGTTTGGGTTCTCTGTGGCCTGACGGTAAAGACGGATGTATAGTTCCTGCTTCCTTTTTTCAGTAGCTTCCATTGCCTGTCCTAATAAGAAACTTTTTCCTACCTCAGTCCAATCATTAAAAGCTTGTATGCATTGTTGTCCGGCCGAGCAAATATAGTTCCATGCAAGGCTTTCATCTATAAATCCCGCATCATAAGCTATGCGTGTCAGGCATACCATTCTTCCCATATCCCATGCAAGTACCCCTCTTTTTAGCTCCTCTTCTCCTATTTTGAAGGTTTGATCGGCTTTTATACAAGTGATGAAATGGTGCAGATTATTGCATTTGCGGATGAAAAGTTCTATGCCGAAAAAACGTTCGCGTATCTTTTCTTCCAGTTCTTTCGGATCATATTCGGCCACTAAAAAGGGTAGGAGAATGCTGAATGAAATGCGGTCGCCTTCATCATGCAGGAAATGAATCATTTCAATAACAGCCGTTTCATTTTTAATTCTGGGGTTTCTTAAAAGAAGTTTGGATAGGGTTTCTTTGCTTGCTCCGGTTGTCAGGCTGTCTACGTAGAAGTCTTCCTGTAAACTGGGGATCAGGCTGATTAGTAGACCCGTCTCTTTTGTGTTCTCTAAATTCTCCCTTTGTTGGTTCCGGTTGAATGGTTGAAATAATGCTTGTTCTGCCATACTCTTGTTTATTTTAATTCTTTGTTAACCGAAAAGCGTGAGAACTGTTGCTCTGTATCTTTCCTGGGGCTTCGGCAAGCCGTTATGATGATACAAGCAACAGTCTCACGCTCCATTCGATATATAACAAGAGTATATACGTGAAGGTGCGTGAGACCCGTTTGCTTATTACCTTTCATAACATGAATTTTGCCGAATTCCAGGAAAAAGATAATAATTGAAACGTTCTCTAATACAATGAATTAGCCTATTCTCTGTGGGCTAATATCTGCGCAAAGATAGAAAAATCTTCTGACTTCTCTGTAGCTAACTTTAGTTTTTCTTAAATAAAAATACCGTGTCACCCCACATGAATAAAGAGGACGACACGGCATGACATATTTGATTGCTAATGTAGCCTTTAGAAAAATTTCAGCTCTTCACCTTTAATTTCAGATAAAAGAAGATTAGCCAAACGGCTGGTTCCTAAGCGAAACAGCTCGTTGCTGAGCCATTCTTTACCCAATACTTCTTTTACGATGGTATAATAAATCAATGCATCGTTTACGGTATTGATGCCGCCTGCAGGTTTGAAACCGACTTTGTTTCCTGTCTGTTCGTAGTACTCTTTGATAGCTTGGCACATTACATAAGCTGCTTCCGGGGTTGCTGCCGGTTGCTGTTTTCCGGTGGATGTTTTGATGAAATCGGCTCCGGAATACATGGATAGGATAGAGGCTTTTTTAATGTTAGAGGCAGTCTTTAAAGCGCCTGTTTCGAGGATTACTTTCAGATGGTGTTCTTTGCAAGTCTCTTTTAATTCCATGATTTCTTCACACATCGTTTCGTAGTCGCCACTCAGAAATGCCCCTACGGGAATTACGATATCTATTTCATCGGCTCCGTCAGCCAATGCCATAGCTGTTTCTGCTATCTTTACTTCGGTAAATGTCTGAGAAGAGGGAAAGCCTCCTGATACACAGGCAATGTTTATACCTTCTACCTCAAGTGTGTCTTTTACTACTTGTGCAAAATTCGGATATACACAGATAGCTGCAACGTTCTTCAGGTCAGGGAATTCATCATCAAACCGATTTACTTTTTCTGTGAATCTCATGACACTTTCATCACTGTCTGTTGTATTGAGAGTGGTCAGGTCAATACAGTTGAAAAGGAATTTCTTCACTTCTTCCGTATTGTTTTCGGGAACCTTTTTCTCGATTAATGCAGCAACCTGAACCTGTACATCAGCATCATTCAGTTGCGTGTCATACTTGGCCAATGCCGTCAGGTACTTGTCTTGAGGGGTATCATTCATTTCCATGTTCACTCAGTTTTGGATTATTGATATGTCTTTTGTTGTCTCTTTGGGTTTTCTTTTCCAGATTTCGTGCAAATGCTTCTGTGAGGTTTACCCCGGTCTGGTTTGCGATGCAAAGGAGTACCCAGAGTACGTCCGTTATCTCGTCGCTGATATCGTCTTTTTCACCTTCCTTGAAAGATTGGTCTCCATATTTACGGGCCATGATACGTGCCAGTTCGCCTACTTCTTCGGTGAGAACTGCCATGTTGGTCAATTCGCTGAAATAACGTACACCGTATTTGTGTATCCATTCATCAACGGCTTTCTGTGCTTCTTCTAATGTCATTATTCCTTGTTTTTGGTATCGATGCAAATAGTTACAGGTCCGTCGTTCAATAACTCTACTTTCATGTCGGCTCCGAATTCTCCTGTTTTCACTTCTTTCCCTAATGCACAACTCAAATCTTTGCAGAATTGTTCGTAAAGTGGGATTGAAATTTCCGGTTTAGCAGCCTTTATGTAGGATGGACGATTTCCTTTTTTAGTAGACGCATGTAGTGTGAATTGACTAATAACCAATATGTTACCTTCGTCTTCAAGGATTGATTTATTCATAACTCCGTTTTCGTCGTCAAAAATACGGAGATTTACGATTTTCTTGCATAACCAATCGATATCCTCCCGGCTGTCCGTCTCTTCGATGCCTACCAGGATCATCATTCCTTTCTGAATAGCCGATTTGCAGTGCCCGTCAATCGTGACTGATGCGTGGCTGACGCGTTGTATAACTACTCTCATTCGAATTATATTGCTTAATCTTTGTTATTGCAAAGATAGCTATTTTTAATGATTATCGAGACCCTCTTTTATGATTTTTGCCTTTGATTCACCTATTATGGCTGACACTTCTTCTATGGTGGCTTCTTTGATACGTTTTACGCTCTTGAACTCTTTCAGCAGGGCGGTTTTGGTTTTCTCGCCAATTCCTTTGATATTGTCCAGGGCAGATGCTACTTGCCGTTTGCTTCGTTTATCCCTGTGGAAGGTAATGGCAAAGCGATGTACTTCATCTTGTATCTGTTCCAATAGGCGGAATAGGGGGCTATGTTGTTTGATGCCGATGGTTTGAGGTGGAAACCCGAAAAGAACTTCAGATGTACGGTGTTTGCGATCCTTGGCGAGTCCTGCAATCGGAATATCTAACTGTAACTCTTCCATTACTTGTCTGACCACCTCCATTTGCCCTTTTCCGCCATCGGTGATAATTAGGTCGGGCAGGGGGGATTCTTCTTCTATAGCGCGCTGATAACGCCTCCTGACGACCTCTTTCATTGAGGCGTAATCATCAGCGCCCACAACCGTTTTGATGTTGTATTTCCGATAATCGCTTTTCGATGGTTTCGCCTTTTTAAAAACAACACAAGCTGCTACCGCATCTGTTCCCTGGATGTTTGAGTTATCAAAACATTCTATCTGCATAGGCAGTCTGTCCAAGTGTAATTCCTGTTGAATCTCTTTCATCAGGCGCATGCTACGCTGTTCCGGATTCAACTTTTCGGCTTGCTTCATCCTGTCTGCTTTGTACTGTTTCACGTTGAGTAGAGATAATTCCAACAGCTTCTTTTTGTCTCCTCGTTGAGGAATGGTGAAAGTGACATCATTCAGTTCTATCTCGATGTCAAACGGGACGATGATTTCGCGTGAAGCGCTCTTGTAGCGTTCCCGCATTTCTATAATTCCCAGTGTCAGCAATTCCTCTTTTGTTTCATTCAGTTTCTTCTTGTATTCGAAAGTGAAAGCTTGGTTAATGGCTCCGTTTGTGATATGCAGATAGTTGATGAAGGCTGACTTTTCGCCGTCTTCTTCGATGGAAAATACATCTATATTGTGTAATACGGAGCTGACAACCTCGGACTTTGAACGATAATTTTCGATTAATGCATACTTTTCTTTCACCTTTTGCGCTTCTTCGAATTTCATTTCTGCGGCAAGGTCCTGCATGCGCTGGTATAACAATCTGCTTATCTCCTGGGTATTCCCTTTCAGGATCTCTTTTATCTCGGCAATATTTTTTAGATATTCTTCCTGTGATTGCAGGCCGATACACGGGCCGGCGCAGTTCTTTATGTGATATTCAAGGCATACATTGAACTTTCCCGCACGGATATTCTCCGGTGAGAGGTTGAGGTTGCATGTACGCAGAGGGTATAAGTGTTTTATTAAATCGAGCACTGCGTGCATGGATGGGCTATGGCTGTACGGGCCATAGTACGAAGAGCCGTTTCGGATAATACGCCTGGTCTTGAATACTCTTGGAAAATATTCGTTTTGTACGCAGATGGACGGATAGGTTTTGTCGTCTTTTAGCAAAACATTGTAACGCGGCTTATATTTTTTGATTAGGTTGTTCTCAAGCAGTAGTGCATCTTCTTCTGAGTTTACCACGATATAACGTATGTCTGCGATCTTGCTTACCAATACCCGGGTTTTTCCGGGCTGATGCTCTTTGCTGAAATAGGAGTAGACTCTCCGCTTCAGGTTTTTGGCTTTCCCTACATAGATGATAGTTCCCTCTGCATTCAGATATTGATAAATGCCGGGCTTCTCAGGAAGATTTGAAACAATTCCTTTTAGATATTCGCTGGTTTTAAGTTCTTGATTTGTATCCATGAAAAAAGGGCATAGCGATTATCGCTATGCCCTGCAAATATATTCATTTTATTTATAACGACAATACTGATTGTATATCTACGTCTTGGTCGTTTTCAAATACTTGTTTTCCGTTCAGTTCCTTTAACTCAATGATGAAGTTTACGTATACCTTTTTCGGATGGAGCTTTTTCACGAGGTTGCAGGCGGCTTTCATAGTACCTCCGGTAGCCAGTAAGTCATCGTGCAGCAATACGACGTCGTTCTCGTTCAATGCATCTTTGTGTATCTGCACGGTGTCTTTGCCATATTCTTTATCGTAGCTTTCTTCCATTGTTTCGGCAGGGAGTTTGCCGGGTTTACGGATGGGGATAAATCCTGCCCCTAAGCGGGTGGCAAGAATCGGTCCCATAATGAAGCCTCTCGATTCGATGCCTACTACCTTGGTGATTCCTTTATCCTTGTACATTTCGTACATAATATCCGAAAGTTCCTGAAGACGTTCCGAATCTTTGAATAGTGTGGTTACATCGTAGAACAGGATTCCGGGGATTGGAAAATCGGGTATCTCACGGATGCTTTTGATAAGCTTTTCTTTGCTCATAATCATTCTTTTATGTTGTTTCTTTAAATGTTTTGTTTCACGTGAAACGCAGCAGTCTATCGTCCCGAAAGCACTAATAATACATTGATGTCGCTTGGTGACACGCCGGGGATGCGGCTTGCCTGAGCTATTGTTTCGGGGTCGATCTTCTTCAGTTTTTGCCGGGCTTCGGTCGAAAGTGATTGAAGGCTGTCATAGTCGAACTTACCTTTTATTTTAATACTTTCCAATCGTGCCAGTTTGTCTGCTATAATTCTTTCCCGTCCAATATAGCCTTCATATTTGATTAAAATCTCAGCGGCCTCCAGAATCTCTTCTTTTCGTTCATCTGTGATTTTATCCAGTTCCCGTTTAAATGCCGGTACATATTCGGAGATATTTTCTATTGTAATCTGTGGACGGTTAATCAAGTCGATCAGTTTGCATCCTTGACGCAGGGGAGTCGTTCCTAAATTCTCAAGTGCATCGTTTATTAATGCTGCCTTGATCGAATAATTGCGGGTAAAGTTTACGATATTTTCGACTGCTTCTCTTTTACTCTTTAATAGAGCATAGCGGTCTTCTTTTACTAATCCCAGTTTATAGGCTCTTTCTGTAAGTCGCATGTCCGCATCATCCATACGAAGTAGAATACGATATTCTGCTCGTGAAGTAAACATACGATAAGGCTCATCTACCCCTTTGGTCACCAAGTCGTCTATTAATACGCCGATATATGCCTCGTCTCTTGCTAAAGTGAAAGGTTCTCCACCGTGGCAGTTGATGTGAGCATTGATACCTGCAATGATACCTTGTCCTCCTGCTTCTTCATATCCGGTAGTACCATTTACTTGTCCGGCGAAGAAGAGGTTTTTGATTTTCTTCGATTCCAGCGTATGTTTTAGTTGCGTTGGATCGAAATAATCGTATTCGATGGCATATCCCGGACGATAAATCACCAGGTCTTTAAAAGCAGGGATCTTTTTTAGTGCTTCTATTTGGATCTCCATTGGCAATGAAGAAGAGAATCCATTCAGGTATAATTCTTGTGTGGTTTCTCCTTCCGGTTCAAGGAATAGCTGGTGTTGCTCTTTGTCGGGGAAGGTGACGATCTTCGTTTCGATGCTAGGGCAATAGCGCGGGCCGATACTTTGTATTTGTCCGTTGAAAAGGGGAGAATCCGCTAATCCGTTACGAAGAACATTATGTGCTTCTTCATTAGTAAAGCATGTCCAGCATTGCAATTGTTTAAGGTGACGCACACTAGTATTCATGAATGAAAACTTGTGAAAGTCACATTCTCCATCTTGGGTATCCATCAGCTCATAGTGTACACTTCTTCCGTCAATCCGTACGGGGGTTCCGGTTTTCATCCGGCCGTACTCAATGCCATGTTTTGCGATGGATTCGGTTAATTTATACGATGCCGGTTCTGCCATGCGTCCACCCGGGAGTTGATTTTTTCCTACATGCATCAATCCGTTCAAGAAGGTTCCTGCTGTTAATACAATACATCTGGCGTGAAACGTCACATCCCAAAATGTTTTTAATCCCACAACTTCACCGTTTTCAACGATGATTTCCTTTACAGTATCTTGCCAGATATGAAGGTTCGGAATATTTTCTAATATTTCGCGCCAGGCCCAGATAAACTTGTTTCGGTCACATTGGGCGCGGGGACTCCACATGGCCGGTCCTTTCGAGCGGTTTAGTATGCGGAACTGGATAGCTGTCTGATCTGTTACCAATCCCATATATCCGCCTAAAGCGTCTATCTCACGTACAATTTGTCCTTTAGCAATCCCTCCTACGGCGGGGTTACAGCTCATTTGCGCTACCTTGTTCATATCCATAGTGATCAAGCAGGTTTTTGAGCCTAAGTTTGCTGCCGCTGCTGCTGCTTCGCAGCCTGCATGTCCGGCACCAATTACAATAACGTCGTACTTAAAATCCATTGAATCAATGTTTATTTCTTAACCGCGCAAAGTTACGAAAAAGTTGCCAGTTGCGGGTTTTATGCAATAAGTTTTAAGGGTTTATAGGGATCGCCAATTGCAGGATTGTTTTGTCAATAAGCGGCTGATCGGGGGCACTTACTTACATAATGTTTGTAACTTGAGTATTTTGAAAACTTGAATTGTAAATAGAATGTTCTTAATAGACCGGGTTCCGAGGTATTTTATGCATCTTTTGTCATAGATGACCAAATGAAGTTAACTTCATACTTCTGTGAAGTTAACCTTCTGTCGATAGGATATTAATTCTTTCCAAATATGAAGTTAACATCCTGTTGGCACGAAGTGCGTTTTGGGTTGGGGGGAATTAGCTTTTATCCTTAAAGAGTTGTTTGCTATCCTATAAAATACCTTTTTCATTTCCAGAATATATCAAAAGTGTTTTTGCTTTTGTGTGTCTTAATGTGGCGAATTTGTACTTTTTGTTTTTGATAATGTCATTGTTTTACGTTTATATCGAATATATTGTTCGTGTAAATGGCAAATTGTTGTTTTATTGATATTACGAAAATCGAAATACAGGCATTTTTTTTAATGAGTCTTCCGGTTGGTCGGAAATAGAGCGTTTTAGAACGGTTTGAAAATACAGAATGACAGATAGACAGTTGTCTTCCTTTGAAAAATTTGGAAGTGGCTGAAAAGAATCGTAAGTTTGTCATCATAAAGTATTTTAATTATGAATAAGACATTTGTCGGTTTTATCTTTTTATTGTTTTTAGTGAGCGGAGTAGTTTCTTGTCAACGTTCCTCGTCACCGTATCCGTATTCTTTGAGATATGCCGATTCTTTGATGGAGATATCTCCTGAACGTACGTTGGCTTATCTTCGTAAACTTGATGTTTCTACTTATTCAGCGGGTGACAGGGCATACTTTAGCTTACTGTTCACGCAGGCTACTGATAAAAATATGCTTTCTCTTCTTCCATGTGACTCTTTGATTGATACTGCATTAGATTATTATATTAAAAAAGATGGTGTCAATTGGGCTAAAGCTTGGCTTTATAAAGGCCGGATTCAAAAAAAAATGAATATGACTGAACAGGCTTTGAAGAGTTGCTTTACTGCTCTGCAGGGAGTTGAAGGAAATACCGGGGAGGAATTAAAACTGAAAGGAATGCTATATGAAGATATGGGATCGATTTATTTACATCAATCTCTTTATCAGAAAGCGTTTGATGCGTTTTATCGCTCTTATCAATGTGATTCTTTACTGAATGACCATAGATTGGTAATGTATCCTTTGTCAAATATGGGGTGGGTGCGTGTGATTCAAGGAAAAACGGTAGAAGCTTTTTATTATTTGAACCAATCTATACAATTAGCTTTGAGATTGAATGATTCAGCTTTTGTTAGTGATATATATGAACGAATGAGTTTGAATTGTGAGAATGTCGATTCTGCTTTCCTATATGCCCATTTGTCACATCAATATTTGACAAAGGATGGCGACTCTATTAGTTTATGGTTAACATTTGGTGATTTGTATTTAGACAAGCAAGAACTAGACTCTGCTGAATATTATTTAAAGCGTATACTTGATACTGCTGATTTTAAAAGGAAGATTCTAGCGTCGTATTCTTTGGCTGAAGTCGAGAAGATTAGGGGTAATTATCAACGGGCCTTTGAATATCAGTCTTATTATGGTGATAATATAGATTCTATTTTTTTGTTAAATAAAGCCTCCGATATTGAGCGCTTAGCGTATAAATATGATTCAGAAGCAAAAGTAGTAAAGGAAAAGGAAAAGCAGAGGTTTTTCATTCAGCAACTTTGTTATGGAGGAGTTTTGTTTCTGCTGGTTATTATTGTAATTTTTCAATGTATTTATCGGCGTCGTCAAATAGCTCGATTACTGTACGAACAGCGTATAACTTATTTAAATGAGAAAACAGCCTTATCTCAATTACAAATAGAACGTTTGGAAGTTCAAATTTCTGCTTTAAAGCAGTCTGGCATGGAGCGTGAACAGGAAATAGATTTGAAACAAGCAGAATTATGCTGTGTTATTGATGAAAAAGCACGATTGCGTAACTGTTTGTTTATGGAAACTTCTATTTTTAAGCATATTCGAGAACTAAGCACTCAACCCAGGTTGGGACAAAATGGAACAAAGGGGAGTCCGAAAGTTCTTCTTATGAAAGAACAGGAACAATTGAAAAATATATTGTTTGGTATTTATGATGATTATATTCGATACCTTAAGGGTACTTATCCTAAAATAACAGATAATGACTGTATTTATTGTTGCTTGAAACTTTGTGAATTTGATGATCAAACCATAGCTTATTGTTTTGGTAATGTAAGCAAGCAAATTGTAGCGCAGCGGCGTTTACGATTAAAGAAAAAAATGGCTGAAGCCAATTGAACAAGCCCTCTTTAGCTTTTTAGAGTATTGGTGGACATAAATGTTATCATACCCCATTGCTTTATATCTGTTAATCTGCTATTTACAATGTTTAAGATGTTATCTCTTTTCTTCTTTTTAGAAGAAGAAATGTGGTAACTTTGCTTTTGAAATAAAAAAACACATAACAATGAAAACAAAGATGATTGTATTAGTGGGGATGCTGTTTACACAAATAGTATTCACGTCTAATAATGTTTATGGAGAGGATGTAATGGCTATTATGAAAGATAGACATAAGGTACATTTGATTACTCATAAGGAGGCAAATCTGCAGAGAAGTACTCTACTTGTTGCTTGTGGTTATATTGAAGAGAGCCAACTATTTTTAAATTTTAATTCCTCCTTAGAAAATAGAAAGATACAGGTTGTTGATTCCGAAACAGGGCAGACTGTTTTTGATGATACTATAACAGGTACTTCTTTCTCTATCTTTTTGGAAAGGGATTCTGATAGTTTTGACATTTATATTGGAAGGTAAAATTGATTTTAATTAGAAACTCAAAATAATACGAGATGAAAGAAATATTTAAATTAATATTGTTATTAGTTATACTTAGTGGATGTATTGAGAATGACGAAGAAATCATTTTGAATAATAGCGATTTAGAGGATGTATCTGAGTATAAAAGAGCCGAAGACTTGATATGTCAATTCAGTGAGAGAATAGATAAGGAGAAAGGTGGTACGAGAAGTAGTACTTCACAAATTATATTATCTTTAGCCGGTAAGAAATCTGTTGTTATACCGAAAATAGCTACAAGAACTGGTGAGATAAGTACGGATAGTGTGAATATGTTCATATTTGATACGGAAAAGGATGGACGATTTGGATTTGCAATAGCCACCGGAAAAGCTGAAGTAGGAAGAGTTTATGCTTATGTGGAAAATGGAATCTTGTCAGATACTATAGAAAATGAAGGTATGGCTTATCTCGTTAGTCAGATTCCGGATATTATAAAACAGGATCAGTTGAATCCGAATTTAACAAGAAGCGGTGAACAAAGAACGACACATGTTTCTATACCATTGGTAAAGACTGAATGGAATCAACATTATCCTTATAATGCACAAATGCCGACAAACGGAAAGTGCTCTATAAGTTATTATTATGCGGGTTGTATTCCTATTGCAGTTGCTCAGGCGATTACTTATTATAGAAAATGCCCGGTTGCTTATGATTGGGATGCATTTACTGTAAATACTGGAATATACGATGCTAATCTAATAGCTCCTGTATCTCAATTTGTAAAAAAGGTGGCGGATGGTATTAAGGTCGGTTATAAATGTGATGGAACAGGAGCAAAAAATTTAGGTTCAACCAATGACTTCTTGAAAGGATGGGGATATAACGTTGAAAGGCATAAAACGAATGACGTTGATAAGAATTTATTGTATAAGTGTCTTATAACTAAGAATGTTGTTATCTTTGGGGGAAAGAAGAAAAAGAGTACAGGACATGTTTGGCTAGTTGATGGTGGAGTTTTTGAATATTCTGGAAATATGATGATTGGCTGCACGAATATACAGGTAAAGGCAATTCATTGTAATTTTGGATGGAATAGAGCTAATAATGGCTGGTATGCTATTAAGGATGGGGCTTATAATAGACCCGCTAATAGCGCTTCTCAAGATGGCAATAATCCAACTAATGATAAAAATTCACCGAATGGTAATTTTTATACTGAAAATGATTACATCTATTTTCATGAAGCGATGGGAACTGAAATTTTGTGGTAAAATATAAACTTATAATTATGAAAAAGGTATTCTTTTTGTATTGCATTTCTTTATTATGTATTTATGGATGCAATGATGATTCTGATAAATATTCTTCTAATTTTCTGAAGAGTAGGGAAGTGACTCTGAATGCGGAAGGAGGAGATATTACTGTAGAAGGAAGAGAGAAGTTTATACTTGTACAGACAGAAGAGATTCTAAATCAGGATACTATCTTCAGTATAGGCGAGATTAATGGCGTTGAATATCAGGGAGGATGGTATCAATTAGAGGTTAATGGAAAAGAAATGACTCTCAACTGTGACAGAAATTTAACGGGAAATAAGCGGAAAGTTGTTTTGCATTTCCAAGGGACCGGTAATTCATTTGATGTTTTTTCTCTGACACAATTAGAATAATAAGATTTCGCCTTTTAAGGATAGCCGTTTCTCAAACTGGCAGTTCTCTGTTTATATTCCTTTGTCGAAATCTGCGTTTGGAAAATAACCTAAACAATGGGCTGTCTTGTCTTCTTCTTATCCGTTTCTTTGGTCTGCGAAGCCAGTTCGTAACACGGTTTTATGCAGTCCGTGCTCAATCAGTCCCAAAGGAGAAGAATTAATTTCTGATAGGCTCTATATTTAACTATAAAGATGGGATGGAATGATTGCCATGCATGATTCCTATCCCATCTTTTATTTGAGGGAGAATTACTGCTTTCTCATAGCTAGTGCCTTATTCTCTGCAGCTTCCATAATTTCACGTTCTCCAGGACCCTTATCGTTGATTCCGCAAAGGTGGAGTATACCGTGAATAATTGTCCGGTGGAGTTCTTCTTCATAAGGAGTGTTGAACTGTTCCGAGTTAGTCTTCACTGTTTCCAGGCTAATGAATAAATCACCTGAAAGACGATTGCCCTCGCAATAGTCAAAAGTGATGATATCTGTATAGTAATCGTGTTGAAGATATTGGCGGTTCACTTCCAATATTTTTTCGTCCGAACAGAAAATATAGGCGATTTCACCGATTCTTTTTTCATAAGTGGCGGCTACGGCTTTGATCCATTCGGTAGTCTCACGTTTTTTGATATCGGGCATTTTGATACCCTCTGTCTGATAAGTTATAGCCATATTATTTGATTTTTAATAATGATCGGAATACGCAGTTTTCGGGAGAGTTACCATGCTTCCGATGTACTTTAAAAAAAAGTATTTCTTTTTTTCAAAGACAAAGATAAGAATTTTAATTGAGGATAAGCGCAAATTGCAGTAATAAGGCTGATGAATAGCGGTTTAAACTACACTGTTCCGTTACTTCCTTGGGTTGGTAGTGGTTAGGATCGTTTTCAAAGAACTGATTTCTATGATTTTCAGACACTATTTGTTTGCCAATATAACCGAAGCTCCGAAAAGCAGAAGTGATATAGAGGAAAATCGTGAAATGTCAAATTGGACAGCTTGTCCGGTCAGAGTATTATTGCACAAGAAGAATACTATCTTTTGAGACCGTAACTATTTTGTTTTTTATATATTTGCAAATGACAATTATCCAGGTCGGATATTACTATTACATACAATACTATGACAGAGTTCAGATACAGTATTTGCGAACCACTTAATCCGAAAGTGATAGAAAAAGGAATGATAGCCCCTGACTCCGTTATCGGGTTGTTCAATGATTTTCAGTGGGACTATTATTTAAAGCAGATAGAAGTCGCTGAAACGAGGAAAATGGACATTTATTTTTCTCCCTCGCTGGAAGTGGAGAATAAAGCGAATAAAAACGGGCTTACGATCTCTGCTGTCGGCGATCCGGAAGATCCTGAGTTTTATATTTTTTACAAACGTCCCATAAGCGTGGTGAAGAAGCAGTTTTTTCGTAAACCGCAAACGGTCGTGGAGGATTATGTCAGTGAGATCACTGGTCAAACGAAAGAGGATGTTATTGAATGTCTGAATGCCCTTATCAAAAACGATCAGGAATTCCTAAGGAGAAAAATTGCATAAAGAGTAGTACCCCCAGGATAAATGAGATAGAAAGCCTTTTAGATAAGCAAAATACGGAAGCTAAGAGCAACTTTTGGAAGATTGTTGCTTAACAGTACTGATCAAGTCGTTTTTGTAGCACCCGAAGATAAAATATAAATCGTTTAAAAAGAATAACCGAATCAATGAAAATAGTAATAAAGGAAAAAGTAATACCGTATATCTTGATTTCCCTGTTCAGTTTCATCGGACTTTCAGCGTACGGTTACAAGGCAGAGAGACAAGGCGGTAGCAAAGCGGTCGTTTGGTCGATATCCAAAATTGATACGATGCACAAGAATGTACAACGTAACGATGGGCGGAATCCTAATATACAAAACATCGAATATCTCAAAAAAATGTTTCGGCAAAAAGCTGTCGACGAAATATCCGAAAATATAGTTTATCCGTTGAAGAGAACATCCCCTATACCGAGTGTTGAGAATGCAGAGGAATTGAAAGAAAGATTCGATTCAATCTTCGATGAAGACTTAATCCGTATTATTACGAGTTCGGATATTGATCAATGGTCGGAAATGGGATGGAGAGGAATAATGCTGGACGATGGCATACTTTGGATGGATTACGACGGAAAAATTACAGCTGTGAATTATCAAAGCAAATACGAGAAAAAGCTTGCCAAGAAGCTTACCTCCAAAGTAAAAGGTGACCTATCCTCGGATTTGCGACATAACTTCAAAGGGGAAGTATATAAATTTAAGACAAAAAATTATTTTATAAGGATAGATGAACTGAAAAACGGCATGTACCGGTATGCCTGTTGGAAAAAAGAGAACCCAGAATCGACCAAGCCGGATTTAGTCTTGGAAAATGGAAAAATAGAATTTAGTGGAAGTGGAGGAAATCACGTGATTACATTTAAAAATAATATCTATGAATATAAGGTGTTCCATAATAAAATAGCCGCGTCGGGGATCGCGGACATCACTCTTGTTGTAGAGAAAAATGGCAAAGAAATACTCTCGGAAGATGGGAAATTGGAAGGTGACACCACCCAAACTGATTAGCGGTACGAGGATCTTATGTTTAGTTTTAAGCGCACATATAATTTGAATCACACCATTTCCAAATCATTGGTCTGATAGTGAAACTTACGAGGTATGCAAAGTACGGAATATTAATGCTGTCTGACTTTTGTCAAATCGCTATCGACAACTTGTTATTTCTCAATTACTGTTTATCAATCAGATAAATACTGGAAAGTATATGGGATATCAGCATCCTTTGTACGCAAGGGAAGAGCTACCGGGCTCGAAGGCAATTTCGGTACGCAAAAACAGCATTACTCGCTATCAAAAATCAAGGCACGGAACAGGAAAATAGAAATCCTGTGGATTTTCTTTGGAATACATACGGCAAACGCCATATTAATGATTGACAAAATCAAAAACAGACAGAGGGAAACCGCATAGTATGATTATAAAGAATCTATTAGAAGAAGTTGTCAGGCTTCTTCCGGAACATCATGCCCAAACGGATAAGATTTTAGGTCAGAGAGAGAAACTATAATAAAAATGGCATATGAGATGATATTAGCAAGTCATCTTCATATGCCATCTTACTTTTTAAAGACATTTACTGAATATCCCGTAGTATGGGTGTTTGTGGCAGGCCCAGAAAGCCCGTTCTTTAAGGTGTCAGGCTTACTGGCTTCTGACTTCATCTGGCAAACTCGCTAGAGATTGTGAACACATCGGACAGAAACACCGGACTTCCTGTTACCGTTAGCGTCTACGAAGACGTCATTTTTAAGGATATAAAGACCATAGGCTGAATTACCGTTGAGGTCACTACTCCAGTAGTAGCTGCCTGTACCATCGGTATAAGCGGTAGCAGTAGTACCACTGCCATTGTTGCCATCTCGCCAGCCTGCAGCAGGCAAAAATAGACCGGTCGAGCTATTCATAAACCACATACCTTGGATACCGTTATACTTTACCAATTGCTTGTTGCTACAGCGGGAGAGACTTATGAATTCACTTCTTGTTGGAGTACGCCAACCACTACCGTATTTACTTTCGTCAAGACGTGTACAAGGATCAACAGCACCATAGCCTGTATACCCAGATGATACATATACATTCTTCCATATATAATAATAACCGTAATCGGTAGTAGAAGAAGCCCATGTCAGATTATAGTTGCTTTGGGAATTGAGATTACCTTCAGCCCATCGGAGTTTTGATAAGATGGTTTTGTCGTTTTCTATACACCCATTTTGCGTAAGATTAATGTTACTTGCGGGTACATTAATTCCGATGGCTTTTTTGAACTGTATTTTCATCGTATAGCTTTTTCCCTCTTTCAGTTGCACGCTTTGGGTGGAGGTGATTTCCGTATTGTTGGGCACAGTCCGTCCGCTTATTGTCAGCGTATTGAAATGCACTGTAATGGTCCTGGCCCCTGCAAACGGAACCATGCGTATGGTTGTACTCAGAGTCGTGTTCGGACTGAATGCCGCCGTATTATTCGTGTTGGCGGCTACCACATTGGTCGAAGGACCGATCTTCCATGATGTGGAATTTCCACCTTGCTTTACATATACACCCGTGCAATTGGTGATCGTATTGCTTGGAAATCCGGTGGGACTGATGGTAATTGTCAGTTTACATAGCTTCTGGCTGAAACTCACCGGAAGATTGTGGCTGAGGCTGTTTACATTCGTTATATCTCCGGAATCGAAGGTCATGAAGTCCTTGCTCATGTCAGGGATAGACACTGTACTGCTGTTGTAGGCATACGTGGAAGGCATATCTCCCAAGTCGGCAGTGGTATTAAATGAGTAGCCCACCACACGTATCGTTCCCGAGCGTGTCAGCAGTTTCCCTCGTTCGAGTACAGGAGTGCCCGTACCATTGGAGGCGTAATCGGCAACCGACTGGAAGACATAGTTATTTCCGGACTTCCGGAAAACAATCAGCCGGAAACGAACTCCCGCAGGCACTGTTGCACGGGTACTTACACGGGGTAGGGTATCTTCCGTCAGTTCCATCGAGGCTATCCGTGGACCTTCATAGTCCGGTTGCTCTCCTGTGCGTGTAGGTGAGAAAGCTTTTACTCCCACCCATTCGGCGATCAGGGGAGAGTGGCTACGGGTCGAAGCGTCGTTAAAAGAGGAAGAATGATAGTCGTTGTCACCCGTCAGACTGATATGGATAGGAATTAACTCGTCGGCAGTATCCCCGCTGTCAGCAGACAGGGGAGTCATTCTGTCATCTTCCGCACATCCTGTTATCGAAAGGCAAAAACACAGCCATAAGGCTTTACCGAGACACTCTCGCATAATAAAAGTTCTATTCATATACTAAGATATTAAAGTGAATAATCGTATCAAAGACGCATTGCGGACCTATACATCTTCGTATGAGTCCGGAAAGACTGTTTGATACAACTTTTATTATGCGTAAGTTTGTGTATTACAATCAGATATAACGGTCTTGAATACACAATGGTGTTTCAAAAAACGTACGTCTTTTGAAACAAGATTTTATAATGTAAGATGTTTATTATCAGAATAATCTGTCTTCCTTTAGTAGATTTTTTAGGTATACTTTTTCTGGACTCTAGTTGTCAGAGTCTTTGGAGAAGTTAACATCAGAATTTTTGGTGTATGCAGAACATGGTAAAGTTTGTGAAGTCAACTGTCATAATAGCTCTTTGACGGAATATCTCTAAGTGAATAACTACTTTAGACACTCCGGTACTTTCAACCATCCCAATGCTGCCGAACTGTCGTTACGGATTTCTGCCGGAGATAGCCCTTGGATACCTAATTCTTGTTGATGTTCTTTTTAAAAGAAAAATAAGTAACTGATTAAAATGGCTGCAATAATTCCGGCAAAGTCGGCAATCAGTCCGCACGTGACCGCATTACGTGTTTTTGTGATGCCTACGCTTCCAAAATATACTGCTAAAATATAGAAGGTGGTGTCCGATGCACCGCGAACGACACAACTGACACGTCCGACAAATGAATCGGGTCCAAACTGTTTCATGGTGTCGATCATCAGGCCATTGGCACCGCTGCCGCTCAGTGACTTCATTAAGGCCGTTGGCAGTGCTCCCACAAAGCCGGTGTCCAGTCCGCAAAATTCTACGATTGCCCCAATGCCGCCGACCAGTATATCCATGGCACCCGAAGTGCGGAAAACAGCGATTCCAACGAGAAAAGCCACTAGATAGGGGATGATCCGGACCGCAGTGGTGAATCCCTCTTTGGCTCCTTCGACAAAGGAGTCGTACACATTGATTTTTTTCCGGATACCTGCTATAATGAACAGTAAAATGACCGAGAATAAGATTACATTAGCAATCAGAGTGGAATAAACTCCCATCTCTTCACGGGAAAGTGTAGTTGTCAGATAGATAATTCCGCCGAAGAAAAGGCTCAGGCAACCCATTAGTGTCAATATAGCTTTGTTTATCAGGTTAATGCGTTGGGAGATGCTGACGGCAATGACTCCTACGAGTGTAGAAATGAAGGTGCTTAGCAGGATAGGGATGAAGATGTCTGTAGGTTGGGCCGCTCCCATTTGAGCCCGGTAGACCATGATGCTGATCGGGATAATGATCAGTCCCGAAGTGTTAATCACCAGGAACATAATCATCGGGTTGCTGGCAGTGTCTTTTTTCGGATTCAGTTCTTGCAGTTCCTTCATAGCTTTCAGTCCCATGGGAGTGGCAGCATTGTCAAGCCCCAGCATATTGGCGGACATATTCATGAAAATAGATCCCATGACCGGATGTCCTTTCGGAATGTCCGGAAACAAGCGGCAGAAGACCGGACTCAGCCAGCGTGAAAGGGCATTAATCAGGCCGCTGTTCTCGCCAATCTTCATTACACCGAGCCAAAGCGACAACACACCTGTCAGGCCGAGAGAGATTTCGAATGCCGTTTTAGATGAATCGAAGGTGGAGTTGATGATCTCTGTGAATATTTGGGTATCGCCGAAGAACAAAAGTTTGCAGACGGCAACTACGAAAGCAATCACGAAGAATGCGATCCAGATGTAATTTAAAACCATAAATATGCCCGTTAATTTTCCTACAAAATTAAGAATATGTTTCCACTCATTGCGGCTTTTTTGACTATTTTTGTCCGTATATAACTTTGTAGACTCAAATATCCCGATGAAAGCGATAGAAATTCAAAAAGAACTGGAGACTTATATTGATCCGGTAAAAAGGGAATATCTTCCCGGATTCTTTAAAACCGGCAAGGGGCAATATGGTGAAGGCGACCGGTTTCTTGGAATAGTGGTTCCTGCAACCCGGCTTGTAGCGAAGAAGTATAAGAACGCGCCTTTTGAGGTGATGGCGGAGCTTTTACAATCCGAATGGCATGAATGTCGTTTGTGTGCATTACTGATGATGGTGGAGCGGTTTAAGAAAAGTGGTGGAGAGGAGCGGGAAGCGATCTACCGTTTTTATCTGTCGCAGACGGAGCGCATAAATAATTGGGACCTTGTGGACCTGTCGGCACCTTATATTGTGGGTGAATACCTAAAGGATAAGTCGCGTGATGATCTTTATCGGCTGGCGGAAAGTACTCTGCTGTGGGATCAGCGTATTGCTGTCGTATCTACGGTTACCTTCATCCGGAATAACGATTTCATCGATATTCTCCGTCTTTCGGAATTGTTGCTGCAACACAAACATGACTTGATGCGGAAGGCTATAGGCTGGATGCTGCGTGAAATGGGAAAGCGGGACAAGACCCTGCTGTTGCAGTTTCTGGATAAATATAGCAAAGTGATGCCCCGCACTATGCTGCGTTATTCCATAGAGAAGCTCACGGACGAGGAGCGGAAGTTGTATATGGGGCGATGATCCGCATTGAACGGAGGAGAAATGGGCTTTCAGAACCGGAAGTGAGGTCGGTGTGTAATGAAAATGTCCGACAGAAGAACCATTGGCTTGAACTGCTTCCGGGAGAGAACCGTTGGAAAACTTTGTACGGGATATAAGTTCCGGTGCAGCGAAAGAGATCAGCTGTCCGGAGTCAGACAATAAAGAACGGCAGATTTGTCGGAGGAACCTTTGGGCTTGTCTTAGCCTAAACAAAGCTTAAACGTACTTCGTAAAGGAAAAACTCTGTGAAACTCTGCCTTACTATGTAGCGAAATCTATATCTTTGCTACCTATTTATAAAAAAGGAATGGAAGAAGATTTTAATATACGTGATCATCAGCTGACCAGCAGAGAGCGGGATTTTGAAAATGCCCTCCGGCCATTGAGTTTCGAAGACTTCAATGGACAGGATAAAGTGGTAGATAATCTCCGTATTTTTGTCAAGGCAGCTCGTTTGAGAGCAGAAGCACTGGACCATGTATTGCTTCACGGCCCCCCCGGATTGGGTAAAACCACTTTATCGAACATCATAGCCAACGAACTGGGAGTAGGATTTAAGGTAACTTCCGGACCGGTACTCGACAAACCGGGTGATTTGGCCGGCGTCTTAACCAGTCTCGAACCTAACGACGTGCTGTTTATCGATGAGATCCACCGCCTTTCACCGGTAGTGGAGGAATATCTGTATTCGGCCATGGAGGATTACCGGATCGATATTATGATCGACAAGGGCCCCTCGGCGCGTAGTATCCAGATCGATCTGAACCCGTTTACATTGGTGGGAGCCACTACCCGGAGCGGATTACTGACGGCACCTCTGCGTGCCCGGTTCGGTATTAACTTGCATCTGGAATATTACGATGACGATATTCTGAGCAACATTATCAGCCGTTCGGCCGGCATACTCGATGTGCCCTGTTCGTCTCAGGCTGCGGGTGAGATTGCTTCGCGCAGCCGCGGGACACCTCGTATAGCCAATGCGCTGCTGCGCAGGGTGCGTGATTTTGCACAAGTGAAAGGGTCCGGTTCTATCGATACGGAGATAGCCAACTATGCGCTTGAGGCGCTAAATATCGATAAATACGGACTGGACGAGATAGACAACAAGATTCTCTGTACTATTATTGATAAATTTAAGGGTGGTCCCGTGGGGCTTACGACTATTGCCACTGCACTGGGCGAAGATGCCGGAACGATTGAGGAGGTCTACGAACCGTTCCTGATCAAAGAGGGATTCCTGAAGCGTACTCCCCGCGGACGTGAGGTGACGGAACTCGCCTATAAGCATTTGGGGCGCAGTCTCTACAATAGTCAGAAAACACTGTTTAATGATTAGTGGAAACACTATTAATCACAAAAATAACATGGCCGGATTAAAATCCCTGGTAAAAGATACAGCCTTGTATGGGTTGAGTAGTATGGTTGGCAGGTTCCTGAACTATCTGTTGGTGCCTTTATATACCGCAGTTCTGCCGGCTGCGTCCGGCGGATACGGAGTGGTTACCAATGTGTATGCCTGGGCCGGGTTGATTATGGTACTTTTGACGTTCGGTATGGAGACCGGTTTCTTCCGTTTTGCCAATAAGTCGGAAGAAGATCCGGTGAAAGTATATGCCAATTCACTGATTTCGGTAGGGGGCATTTCACTGATATTTGCTATTCTCTGCCTGACGTTTCTCCAACCGGTCTCTCATCTTCTGGAATATGGCGATCATCCCGATTTCATCGGAATGATGATTATAGTGATGGCACTCGATGCTTTTCTGTGCATTCCGTTTGCTTATCTGCGTTTCAAGAAGCGGCCCATTAAGTTTGTTGCCATTAAGTTTGTCTCCATCATTGCCAACATTGTTCTGAACTTGTTCTTCCTGTTGCTGTGTCCGTGGTTGCATGAACACTTTCCCGCTTGGGTCGATTGGTTCTATAACCCGACCTATTTGGTGGGGTATATCTTCGTTTCCAATCTGATAACAACCTGTCTGCAGCTCTTTTGCCTGATTCCCGAACTTCGCGGTTTCGCTTACAGGGTTGATAAACAGTTGTTGAAGCGGATGCTTATCTATTCTTTCCCGATATTGATTTTCGGGTTGGTAGGCATTCTGAATCAGACGGTAGATAAGATTATCTATCCTTTTCTCTTTGCCGACCGGCAGGAGGGATTGGTGCAGCTCGGCATTTATGGGGCCGCCACCAAGATTGCCATGGTAATGGCCATGTTCACCCAAGCTTTCCGCTATGCCTACGAGCCTTTTGTGTTCGGCAAACAAAAGGAAGGGGATAACCGCCGGATGTATGCACAGGCGATGAAGTATTTCCTTATTTTTGCGATGTTCGCTTTTCTGGTGGTAATGTTTTACCTGGATCTTTTGCGTTATATGGTGGCACCTGATTATTGGGCGGGACTGAGCGTTGTCGCCATCGTGATCGGAGCGGAAATATTCAAAGGTATCTATTTCAATCTTTCGTTCTGGTATAAGCTGATAGACGAAACCCGTTGGGGAGCATACTTTTCCATTGTCGGATGTGTCATCATTGTAGGAATGAATGTGATGCTTGTCCCCACTTACGGATTTGTGGCTTCGGCATGGGCTTCGGTGGCCGGATACGCTGTGATTACGATCCTTTCTTATTGGATCGGGCAGAAGAAATATCCCATTCACTATGACCTGAAACACCTTGGTACGTATGTGCTGTTTACAGCAGTGCTTTATGTGATCGGAGAGTGGGTTCCCATTGAGAATATCGTGCTCCGTCTGGCTTTCCGTACTGTATTGTTGCTGATATTTATGGCTTATGTTGTTCGGAAAGATTTACCGCTGAGCCAGATTCCTGTGATTAACCGAATTATAAAGAAGAAATAGTTATGAAGGCAGACAACCGAAACATTTTTGCCATTAAGGCGTTTCTGAGAGAGTATCTCGATCTGAGAAAGGATAAGGACAATGAACTGGCAACCGTCGACTCTATCCGCAAGGGAGTTGAGTTTAAAGGAGCTAATCTCTGGATTCTGATTTTTGCCATTTTCATGGCTTCACTCGGACTGAATGTCAACTCGACGGCCGTGATTATCGGTGCCATGTTGATTTCTCCGTTGATGGGCCCGATTATGGGGGTGGGGCTGTCTGTCGGTATGAACGATTTCGAGTTGATGAAGCGTTCCCTGAAGAGCTTCCTGATTACAACTGCATTCAGTGTCACGACGGCGACTGTTTTCTTTCTTTTCACTCCCATCGCTGAGGCGCAGTCGGAACTGCTGGCGCGTACGTCACCGACCATTTATGACGTTTTCATCGCACTTTTCGGCGGACTTGCCGGAGTGGTTGCCCTCTCTACCAAGGAGAAAGGAAATGTAATTCCGGGAGTTGCCATTGCCACTGCGCTGATGCCTCCTCTCTGTACGGCCGGTTACGGATTGGCTTCGGGCAATCTGATCTATTTTCTGGGCGCGTTCTACCTCTATTTCATCAATTCCGTATTTATCAGTCTGGCTACGTTTATCGGTGTGAGGCTGATGCATTTCCAGCGGAAAGAGTTTGTGGATAAGAACCGGGAAAAGAAAGTGCGGAAATACATCGTATTGATCGTAATCCTGACCATGTGTCCGGCTATTTACCTGACTATGGGAATTATCCGAAGCACCTTCTTCGAAGCGGCAGCGAATCGTTTCGTTTCCGAACAGCTCAACTTCGACAATACCCAGGTCTTGAATAAGAAGATTCATTATGAAGGAGATTCATGCGAAATCCGGGTTGTGCTGATTGGTCCGGAGGTGCCGGAAGCTTCCATTGCCATTGCCCGCAGCAAGATGAAAGATTATAAACTGGAGAATACGAAACTGATCGTTCTGCAGGGGATGAACAATAATGAAGCGATGGATATGTCGTCTATCCGTGCCATGGTTATGGAAGACTTCTATAAAAACAGTGAACAACGCCTGCAGGAACAGCAAGTCAAGATAGCCACGCTCCAGCAAAGCCTCGAACGGTATAAGTCTTACGATGAAATGAGCCGGAAAATTATCCCGGAACTGAAAGTACTCTATCCGTCGGTGACGGCTTTGTCTATTTCACATACCATCGAGACAACGGTCGATTCGATGAAAACGGATACCATAGCGCTCGCCGTATTGAAATTCACCCGTCATCCGAAGAACGAGGAAAAAGCGAAAATCAGTGCATGGCTTCAGGCGCGGATAGGGGCGAAGAAACTTCGGCTGATTGTTGAAGAGTGACGGTAAGCGTGTCGCCAGAGAAAAGAAGATGAATAAACATGATTTATATAAATGAATAAAATGAAAGTGATTACCTCTTTCCGCAACGGAAAGAGGTGGGGGGAGGCTCTGTTTCTGGCATTGCTTTTACTCTATCCGGTTTCGATGCATGCCGATGAAGGTATGTGGATGCTTGGCAATTTGAATAAAGAAACCCGTAAGACGATGAAAGAGTTGGGTTTGCAGATGCCTGCCGACCAACTTTATTGCACCAGGCACCCGTCTCTGAAAGACGCTGTGGTCAGTTTCGGAGGATTCTGTTCGGGAGTAGTCGTCTCCGAAGATGGCTTGGTGTTTACCAATCACCATTGCGGATTCAGCAGCATACAGCAACACAGTTCGGTGGATCATGATTATTTGAAAGATGGGTTCACGGCACATAGCCGGGAGGAAGAATTGCCCAATCCCGAGCTGTATGTCCGGTTTCTGCTTCGTACGGAAAACGTAACCCGGCGGGTACTGAAAGCTACGACACCCGGTATGACCGAATCCGAACGCAGCCTGGCCATCGATTCGATGATGGTGTTGCTGGGAGATGAAGTCACTAAAAAGGACTCTACACTGGTCGGCATTGTGGATGCGTATTATGGTGGCAATGAGTTTTGGCTTTCTGTTTACCGCGATTTCAACGATGTACGCCTGGTGTTTGCTCCACCGTCTTCCATCGGTAAGTTCGGTTGGGATACGGACAATTGGATGTGGCCCCGTCATACTGGCGATTTCTGCGTCTTTCGTATCTATGCCGGTAAAGACAACCGTCCTGCCGACTATTCACCCGACAACGTGCCCTATCGCCCCGAATACGTGGCTCCCATCACATTGGATGGATACAAAGAAGGTTCATTCTGCATGACTCTGGGTTATCCCGGTAGCACGGAACGTTATCTTTCTTCGTTTGGTATCGAAGAGATGATGAACGGCATGAACCAGGCTATGATCGATGTCCGCGGAGTGAAACAGGCCATTTGGAAACGTGAGATGGATCGCAGGGATTCCATCCGTATCAAGTATGCGTCAAAATATGATGAAAGTTCCAATTACTGGAAAAACAGCATCGGAACCAATAAAGCGATACGCAAGCTGAAGGTGCTTGACAAGAAACGGCAGGCGGAAGAAGCACTCCGGCAGTGGATTCAGAAGACTCCGGCAGAACGTGAGAAACTGTTGCATCTGATGTCGTCGCTCGAACTGAATTATAAGGACCGTAAGGAGGTGAACCGGGCGATGTCTTATTTCGGGGAGTCATTTATCAATGGTCCCGAGCTGGTGCAATTTGCGTTGACTATCCTCAATTTTGATTTTGAGGCGGAACAGAAACAGGTCGTGGCCCAGCTCCAGAAATTACTCGATAAGTATGCAAATTATGACGTTTCCATCGATAAGGAGGTGTTTGTGGCCATGCTGAAGGAGTATCGGACCAAAGTGGATAAGGCTTATCTGCCCGATCTTTATCAGGCCATAGATACACTTTACGGAGGCAATGAACAGATGTATGTCGACACGTTGTATGCTCATTCGGAACTTACCTCCCCCCGCGGCTTGAAGCGTTTTCTGGAGCGTGACACAACTTTCCACATGATCGATGATCCTGCTGTTTCGCTGGGCATCGATCTCATTGTAAAACTCTTCGATATGCGTAGTCAGATGGCTGAGGCTTCCGATAATATAGAGAAGGACGAACGTGAGTTCAATGCTGCCATGAGACGGATGTATGCCGACCGTAATTTCTATCCCGATGCCAATTCTACCATGCGGTTGAGCTTCGGTACCATTGGCAGTTATTCACCTTACGATGGGGCTGATTATGGCTATTACACTACGGTGAAGGGTATTTTCGAGAAGGTAAAAGAGCACAGCGGCGATCCCGACTTTGCCGTGCAACCCGAGGTGCTGTCCCTGCTGTCATCGGGTGATTTCGGGCGTTATGCCGATACGAAGGGAGACATGAATGTCTGCTTTATCTCAAACAACGACATCACAGGTGGAAACTCCGGCAGCGCCATGTTCAATGGCAAAGGCGAATTGTTGGGATTGGCGTTCGATGGAAACTGGGAAGCCATGAGCAGTGATATTGTTTTCGAGCCCGATGTGCAACGCTGCATTGGAGTCGATGTGCGTTATATGCTCTTTATTATCGAGAAGTTTGGTAAAGCAAGCCATCTGATACAAGAACTGAAAATAGAGGGGTGAGGGCATCACTTACCGCAGAGTAACGCAGGGTACGGTTTCGACATACCTCCTAACGTTTCAGTATAATAACGATTACTGCCGAAATAATCAGCAGAATACCGATCCCGATGCTTTGGGTAAAGGGTTCGCCGAATATAAAGATACCTACACAAACAGCTGTCACCGGCTCCATGGCTCCAAGTACGGAAGTGAGCGTGGAGCCGATGCTTTTTACCGCCCGTACCAATGCCAGGTTGGAGACCACTGTCGGGATCAGTGCCAGGAGTACCAGGTTTCCACCCGTGTGCCAGTCAGGGATAGTTTGTATGCCTGTAGTAGCACCTATGCCTGCCAGCAATAAGAGCGTGCCGAACAGGAAAACATAGAAAGTAAGCCGTAATCCCTTCATCTGTCCGATTTTGAGCTGGCTGACCGTAACCAGATAAAGTGCATATCCCAAAGCCGACAGGAGGACGATAAACAATCCGAGGGCGGTAATTCCTCCCGAACTGTCGCCATAAGAGAGGCAGGAGACACCGACCACTGCGAGGGCGATAGCAAAGAAACGCCACGTCGATTTCCTTTCGCGGAAGAAGATCATCATGATCAGAGTGGTCAATACCGGATACATGAAATGAATGGTGGTGGCTACGCCGCTTGCCATAAATTTATATCCCCAGAACAGAAAGACTGCGGACATCAGATACAGAAAAGCAAGTAACATTAATGACGGGATCTCTTTCCGCTTGATATGGAAAGACTGCTTGTCTAGCAATAGGATGCATCCCAATGCCAGGCAGGCAAACAGGAACCGGTAGAACAGAATGGACTCGAAGTTCATTCCTTCACGCATGGCAGGGATCGTGAAAAGAGGAATAAGGCCGAAAGAGGCCGACGACAGCAAACCGTAAAGGAAACCATTCAATTTGTTCATACCCGAAAACTATTACCTGTTTTTTTTAATTCACGCAAAGGTAGCACTTTTAAAGACAATAATAAAGAGGGGAAGGATTTTTACTATGGGGGATCGCAACTCGTGTTCACTGCGGATTCCACAGCTTTCCGCAGATAAATATCATTCGTTACCCATAGGTCAGGTTTACTCTTTGTTGCTCTGCGGTGGATGTTGTCATTTTGACTTTTTGCTTTTCCGACCCATTCAGAATCGTTTATTTCGGCCCTCTCTCCTGTGGAGGTAATAAAAATGGCTGGATTTTGCATCAGGGAAAGGATCCGATGCTTGAGAATTCTTCTGTTTCCTTTCTGATTTTTGCTATAAGCGGTGATCTGTGAGCAAATAGACCTTTCGGATAAAAATATAGTGCCTTTTTGATAGTTCGTTCGTGCTCCTCTTCGGATACCAACCGACTCGGAAACGGGAGCTTTTATGAAGAATGTACCGATAGAGTGGGTCTCTTCTTCCGATGCAGCAGGCATTTGCTCCCGATGCAGTAACCTTTTGGGGTAAATGCAGTAAGCATTTCATTCGGGAGCTTGCTTGTCGGAACGGGAAAGCCCGGCTCTCCGTCTCACTCAGACGGTAGCTGAGTGGGATGAAGCGCCGGGCTTTCGTTCGGGATCTCTCTGAAAGAGTGATCTTATAAAGAGGGAAGGTTGGTCAGAAACGGCTATTTGAATCCTTTTGTAAGTCCGTCAGCCGTTTTCCCTGTCCTTTTGTATTTAGCTCTTTTTAGGCTTTCTTCTTGCCCATCCTTCTTCGCTGAAGTCGGGTTCGGCATCTTTAAAGAACTGTTTCCATTCATCTTTGCCTTTGGGGCCGCGGGCTGCGGAATATCCCCGTTCCTCACGGCTTGGCTTTTTGCCTTTCCGGCTGTCGGCTTGTTTGCTGTCTTTGCTGCCTTTGCCTCTCTCTTTGCGGTCGGCAGATGGAGCGCTGCTTCTTCCTCTGCCACCCTGATCGTTACCTTCATTCCGCTTTCCACGTCCTTTGTGCTCTGTAGATGCCTCTTCTCCGGCTACCTCTACTGTGACTTTACGTCCGTTCCAGTTTGTCCGGTTCAGCGCCTTTACGACGTTTTGTGC
The DNA here is from genome assembly GCF_000159855.2 of Bacteroides sp. 3_2_5. Classification (NCBI taxonomy): domain Bacteria; kingdom Pseudomonadati; phylum Bacteroidota; class Bacteroidia; order Bacteroidales; family Bacteroidaceae; genus Bacteroides; species Bacteroides sp. 3_2_5. The sequence goes on from NZ_JH636044.1 coordinate 207,702, forward strand.
TTGTTTCTCTTCCACTTCGAAGAACGAGAAATTTTTCATCAGGTCGATGCGTCCCAATTCTACTCTTCCTCGTGTGTTATTGTTGAGCAAGGTGATCAGTTCGTGAGGGAAGAAGTTATCCATCTTACCCAGATTGATGAAAAGGCGGGTGTAACCCGGTTCTGCCTGGCGGCTGCTTTTTCCTTCACGGCTTTTTCCGGCGCGTTCACTGCGGCTATCAGTCGGCACCTCTATTTCTTCGCGGTTGCGATAATAGTCGACAAACCGGTTGAACTCATGCGATACCATGCGCTTGATGAGGTCTTCTTTACTCAGCCACTCCAGTTTACGGTAAATCTCAGGCATGAAATCATTGATATCCTCCTCGTTTACCTTTACTTTTTCAAGATCGTCTATCACTTTGAGAAGCTGTTTCTCGCAGATCTGCTTACCGGTAGGCATTTCACCGGCAATGAATTTCTTACCGATGATGCGTTCTATTTCGCGCATCTTTCCTTTTTCACGCAAATTGATGATGGCGATGGATGTACCTGTCTTTCCGGCACGTCCTGTACGTCCGCTACGGTGCGTATAACTTTCCGTATCGTCCGGCAATCCGTAGTTGATGACGTGTGTCAGGTCGTCTACGTCCAGTCCGCGCGCAGCTACATCGGTGGCTACCAGGATCTGGATGTTGCGGATGCGGAACTTCTGCATCACCGTGTCACGCTGTGCCTGTGAGAGTTCTCCGTGCAACGAGTCAGCGTTATAACCTTCCTGCATCAGTTTATCGGCAATCTCCTGTGTCTCTTTGCGGGTACGGCAGAAGATGATACCATAAATCTGCGGATAATAGTCTACGATGCGTTTCAGAGCGGCGTATTTATCTTTTGCATGTACGGTATAGACCACATGCTTCACGTTGCTCGTACTTTCGTTCTTGCGTCCGATGGTGATCTCTTTTGCATTGTGAAGGTAGTTCTTCGAAATACGGGCTATTTCCGGGCTCATAGTGGCCGAGAAAAGCAGTGTGTTACGTTCTTGCGGAACATCTGCCAGGATGGCATTGATACTGTCCGTAAAGCCCATATTGAGCATTTCGTCCGCTTCGTCCATCACTACGTTTGTGACAGTGGCAAGAGATACCGTTTTGCGTTCCATCAAGTCGAGGAGTCGCCCCGGTGTGGCAACAATGATATGCACACCCCGTTTCAGGCTGCGTATCTGGCTGTCGATGGATGAACCGCCGTATACAGGCAATACTTTCAGCCCGTCGATGTATTTGGAATAGTCGTTCAGGTCGCCTGCTATCTGGAGGCAAAGCTCGCGTGTGGGGCAAAGAACGAGTGATTGAGGTATTCTGTTTTTTACGTTAATTTTCTGGATGAGGGGCAAGCCAAACGCTGCGGTCTTACCCGTCCCTGTCTGTGCAAGAGCTACTACATCATTATTCTCTCCTAATAGGTATGGAATCACTTCCTCCTGTACCGGCATGGGATTCTCGTATCCCATCTCTTCAATAGCTTTACGTATCTCCGGAGAAACGCCAAGCTCTTCAAATGTCTTCATTAAATCTCTGTATATCTTTATTTTCGGGTGCAAAGATACGCATTAATTGTGAATAATGAATGATAACAATAAATAATGATGAACAAAAAGTGCGTTATTCCAGTAAGATGGTGCGTAGCCTGTGTATGTCTTCGGACTGAAGGCCGATTGCCTTTCGCAGATAGGTGGGTACATCACCGTATTTCCGCTCTATCTCGTCTTTGGCTGCATTGAGAAAGTCTTCTTTTGCCGAAAAGAGGGTGGTGATGGCTTCCTGTGAATTGACCGGCAGGTTATAGGCGTATTTGGAGGCTTTGGGGATGTTGAAGTAATCGTTGCTCAAACGGTAATCTTCCATAATGATATCTGCATTGACATCTAAAGAGGCCAGTATCAGTGCGGATACAATGCCTGTCCGTCCTTTTCCCGACGAGCAGTGAATCACGACCGGATAACTGTTTTTATCGAGCAGGATGTCGAAAATCTCTTTATATTCCTTTTGGTATTTTGCCACCAGTTCACGATTCATCGCTTCTACCATGTGGTAAATGGTATCTGTCTTGATCTTCTCTTGCTGTATGCCGTGCAGGATATGTTCCATGTCGCCCGTGTTGATGGGGATATGTACTACATTGAATCCCTTTTGCAAGGGAGGTGTATTATGGAGTTCGCTCTCGGAGCGCAGATCCAGAATGGTCTTGATACCCAGGTTTTGCAGTTTCCTGAGGGCAAAGCAATTCAGGCTGTCTATCTGTGCCGAACGGTAGAGCTTGCCCCAACGTACATGCTTTCCGGTGGCGGATTTGTAACCTCCCAAGTCACGGAAGTTTTGAATGCCGGGCATATTCACGTTGCGGGGAGCCACTTTCACACGGTATTTATCGTTGAACACCAGCATGTAATAAGAGCGCCTGGAAGGATCGTTGGTCACAATCGTCATTCGCGCATCGGAGATATTGGCCATGGCAACCGGATTATCTTCGGGTATGAATTCCGGATTGTCGGATGTATATACTTTCACCTGCCCCTTGATGAGAGGAGTCGTTTCCCATTTAAGAATACAGTTTCCTATATTATTCTCTTCGCAAACCACCGAAATGTTAGGAGACATGTCTGTGCACGAAGGCAGAATAAGTAAAATAGTTAGTAAATTGAACAGGTTCTTGTACATAGTTTGTATTTGTCTGAAAGCACTGATTGCAAAGATAGGAATTCTCGTTACATGGTATAATTACTTTGCGATAATTAGGCAACGTTAATAGTAATTAGCTACGAATTGCAGGCTACAAGCTACAGGTAACCGTGCCGGATGACTGTACATTCATTCGCAGTTTGTAGCCCGTAGCTTATTGCTTTCAACGGTAGTTGGCCGCAAACTCCCCGGATATGGAGTTGTTGAAACTTTTGCAAACTTCGGCTGCAAAGTCTTGTCCGCATTGTATCACTTTATCCCAGGTCTCTTCACTCAGGTGTTGCAAGTCACGGTACCGGACGTCGTACTTTAGCATGCCATAGATCAGCCCGGCATTAAAATTGTCTCCTGCACCGATAGTGCTGACTGCCTCTAATGGCGCGACAGGATACTCTTTGGATATTGCGTTCGTACGCAGTGAGATTCTTTCGGCTCCGGCTGTGCAAAGGAAGAGCGGACAATAGAACTTTATCTTGTCCTTGTAGATTTTTTCTACGTCTTTGATTCCGTACATATAATAGAAGTCTTCCAAAGAGCCTCTTACAATGTCGGCATATTCCAGGTTCTCGATAATGGTCGGAGCCAGTTTCATCGCTTCATTCTTGTGTGAGGATCGGAAATTGGGATCGTAGTATACAATCGCTCTTTTTTCTTTTGCTATGTCCAGCAGTTCCAATATCTTATCACGCAATACCGGATTGAGAGCATAATATGAACCGATGACAATGATGTCGTCTTCATTGATGGACGGGAATAAAACGTCCAGCCGCTGTTTTGGGTAGTCTTTATAGAAGATATATTCTGCATCGCTGTGTTCGTTGAGGAAAGCTAGGGATACGGGCGATTTGCCGTCCGGAAACACGTTGACGTGATCCGTCGGGATGTGATTGTCACGCATGAATTGCAGAATGATGTTTCCTACATGGTCATTCCCTGTTTCACTGATGAAGCATACATTGACTCCCATGCGTCCCAAAGAAACGATGCCGTTGAATACAGAGCCTCCGGGAACGGCTGCCGAAGGCTGGTCGTTCCGGAAGATGATATCGAGTATAGTCTCTCCGATGCCGATTACTTTACGCATAGTTTTCTTGATTTTTCGCCCAAGTAGCCACCGTGATGGCGTTTGGAGTATTCTTCAATAGTAAATTCGGTCCTTTTCATGGTTTGCACTACGAGAATATCGCCGATGACGGTCATTACCGTAGTCGAAGTGGTCGGAGTCATCCCCAGGGTACAAACTTCGGCAGGATGTCCTGTGCTCAGGCATACATCCGATTCGCTGGCAAGCGGACTGTCCGGATTGCCGGTGATGACAATGAATTTCAGACCCGGATTCAGGTTGTGGGCCAGCTGGGTTAACTCTACGATTTCACGGGTTTTACCTGAATTTGAAATCAATAATAACAGGTCGTTCTCTTGCAGGATGCCCAGATCGCCGTGTTGTGCCTCGCTGGGGTGCAGGAAGACAGAGGGAATTCCGGTCGAACAAAACGTAGTGGCGATGTTCATCGCTATTTGTCCGGCTTTACCCATGCCGGAAGTTACAAGTTTGCCTTTTTTTCTGTGTATTTGTTCCACTATTAATTCAACGGCCTTTTCGTAGGCATCAGTCACAGGAATATTCAGCACAGCTTGTGCTTCCTTTTGCAGGAGTTCTTGAATAGATTCAATCATTATATCTTAATTGTTAATTCATTAAATGTGTTTGCTACTTCATAATAGGAGGACAGAGGGTGACGGGTGAATCCTCTTGCCTGTAATTCGCTGAGCACGGCGAGCAGTGGGTTGTAGAAACCATCTGCATTGTAGAAGATCACTTTCTTCTGATGATAGCCGATGGAAGCGGCTGCCATGACATGAAATACCTCATCCAGCGTGCCTATGCCGCCGGGAAGGGCCACCAATACATCCGATTGTTGCAGGATGATATCCTTGCGGTCGCTCAGGTCGTGTGTGGCGATTATCTCATCGGGGTATGTACTCACTTTGCCGTTTTCTTCCAGTTTGGAAGGTACTACACCGATGACATGTCCCCCGTTTTCTTTGACTGCTTTGGCCACGCATTCCATGAGTCCGAGGTTGGCACCACCATAGATAAGTGTCTTGCCGTTTTTCCCCATCCATTCGCCAATCTGATGGGCGGCATCGAAGTATATCGGGTCGATGCTGCCGGATGCGGAACAGAAAATTCCTATCTTCTCCATAAGGGTTATTGATGTTATAGCTTACAAATATCTGCAATTTTCTATAAACGACAATAAGTTTTATTGTATTTTTGTGTCCTCAACCTAACTTAATAGTAAGAATGAAGCAGTTAAGTACCCGTGCAGAAATGCAATATAATATACATACCCTGTCCAATGGACTTCGCATTATTCATGAACCCTCTTCTTCGAAGGTGGCTTATTGCGGATTTGCCGTAGATGCCGGAACCCGTGATGAGGCCGAAAATGAACAAGGAATGGCTCACTTTGTAGAGCATCTTATTTTTAAAGGTACCCGGAAACGGAAGGCTTGGCATATCCTGAACCGCATGGAGAATGTGGGTGGCGATCTGAATGCGTATACCAATAAAGAGGAAACTGTGATATATTCGGCATTTCTGACCGAGCACTTCGGAAGAGCACTGGAACTGCTGGCGGATATCGTTTTCCATTCCACCTTTCCGCAGAACGAAATCGAAAAAGAGACAGAGGTGATTATCGATGAAATACAGTCGTACGAAGACACTCCTTCGGAATTGATCTTTGATGACTTTGAAGATATGATCTTCCGCAATCATCCGTTAGGACGTAATATCCTGGGCAGACCCGATCTGCTGAAGAAATTCCGGAGCGAGGATGCCATGGCTTTTACTTCCCGGTTTTATCAACCCTCCAATATGGTATTCTTTGTCCTGGGTGATTTCAATTTTCAGAAAATAGTCCGTCAGGTGGAGAAGCTGTTAGTGGATCTTCCGTTGGTTACGGTTGAGAATCAGCGTACGATACCTCCGCTTTATGTACCCGAGCAGTTGGTTGTTCACAAGGAGACCCATCAGGCACATGTGATGATTGGCAGTCGGGGATATAATGCCTATGATGACAAGCGTACCGCATTGTATCTGCTGAATAATATTCTGGGTGGTCCGGGGATGAACAGTCGTCTGAATGTCTCTCTGCGCGAACGCAGGGGACTGGTCTATACGGTGGAGTCCAACTTAACGTCATATACCGATACGGGAGCTTTCTGCATTTATTTCGGTACCGATCCGGAGGATGTGGATACTTGTCTGAAACTGACTTACAAGGAGCTGAAACGGATGCGTGATGTGAAGATGACCTCTTCGCAATTGATGGCTGCCAAAAAGCAACTGATCGGCCAGATCGGGGTCGCTTCCGATAATAACGAAAACAATGCGCTGGGAATGGCGAAGACTTTTCTGCACTACAATAAGTATGAATCATCCGAATCTGTTTTCCGGCGTATCGAAGCCTTGACGGCAGAAGGACTGTTGGAGGTAGCCAATGAAATGTTTGCAGAGGAATATCTCTCTACACTGATTTACAGATAAGAAAAAAAGGAAGAGGGTGCATCTGAGGATTGACATTACTATTAGACACACAATTAATACTTATATAAATCTTTACGATGCACTCTCTGACCTTGGAATATATAAACTAAAAAAACATCCTGGTGCGGGCTGTATATGAACCTATAAAGCCGTGATGCAGAAAGTGCTAAATAAGGATATGCCTGAGCGCAAATACATCGTATTTTTGTGCAGGCTTAACTCTGTTACGGAGGGTATAGGTAGAAGTATCTTCTTTGAATGTTATCGGTCTCTGAGCATCCGTCTTGATAGCGGGATGGAAGTTATTGCTCTGTTTATACGGATTGGCTGAATCCGAAACCGATTTCTTAAGCAGTATCCCCTGATTGAAGTCAAACAGATCGTGACCGGAGTTATCAAAAGAGGGAACATTGTGAGTGTGGCTTTTTACGGCAGTAGTGACCGCCACCCCGTTATTTACGGGCTGTAGAGCACTGCTTTTCTGGGTACCGAATACCAAAAACAACAGGCATAACATTAGTAGTTTGATGTATGCTGTCATAATTGGCGGCAAATGTATGGATTAATATGGCTCTTTGGTCCGGGTGACTCTGCTTTTTCTCGCTTATTAATTATTTTTAATAGTATTGGATTGAACCTGTCGGGGGATGTCCGTCGGTGAATAATGCCTGCATATCTTCTGCTTACAAAGATTGCGTAAAAATGTTTAAAGACTGCTGTCTTCCGGCTTATTCAGCTTATCTTTGCTCGAAAACATAGAATTTATGATGACATTAATCCGTATTACGAGTGCTGACGATTCACGTCTGAACCGTTTGATTCCTTTGTACGAGGAGTCTTTTCCCGAAAGTGAGAGAAGAAAAATCGGGCAGTTGAAGCGAATGATTGAGAACCATGCCCCAATGTATTTCAATGCTATTGAATGTGATGGAGAATTGAGTGGAATGTTTGTATATTGGGATATGGGTGACTTCTACTATCTGGAACATTTGGCTGTATTCCCTGAGATGCGGAATAAAAAGATAGGGCAGCAAGTGCTTGATTATGTGGCTGAACACCTGAAAGGGGTACGCCTGCTCGAAGTAGAACCTACGGAAGATGAAATGACTACCCGTCGTGTGAATTACTACCGGCGTAATGGATATGAAGTGCTGGATAAAACTTATGTGCAGCCTTCTTATCATGCGTTGGAAGATGCTTGTCCGCTTTGGATTATGGGAAGTGAAGATTCTCCCCGGTTGGCTGAGCAGGTAGAAAGAATCAAGGAGGAGGTGTACAGGCAGCAAGTCGGCTGACCCTTGTACAAACCTTGTATATTTGTCGATATACTATTGATTCCACAGATTAGCAGAGATTGATTGTCCTATTGGAGAATCTGTGTTAATCTGTGGAATCTGTATTTGTACCGGATAAAGAAGTTGGCTGTTGTAGCTTTCGGATTTTAAAAGATTGACTTTGCAATTCCCATTTCCAATCCCCTTAACTCGGCAAGTCCTCGCAGGCGTCCTATGCAGGAGTATCCCGGGTTTGTTTTCTTTTTGAGGTCATCCACCATCTGGTGTCCGTGGTCCGGGCGCATGGGGATCGATACTTTTCTTCTCTGTTGTAACTCCAGGAAGGCTTTCATGACGTGATACATGTCCACGTCTCCTTCCAGGTGATTGGCTTCGTAGAAATTACCTTCAGCATCCCGTTGGGTACTTCGGAAATGGACAAAGTTGATCCGGTCTCCGAACCGTCTCATCATACCTTCCAAGTCATTGGCACAGCTTACACCGAGTGATCCGGTACAAAGGCAGAGTCCGTTCGATTCGTTAGGGACGACATCGATCAGTGCCTGAAAATCTTCTGCACAGCTCATGATGCGTGGCAAACCGAGAATGGAGCAAGGAGGATCGTCCGGGTGGATAACCAGCTTCACGCCGGCTTCGTCCGCCGTCGAAGTTATTTCTTTGAGGAAATGGATTAAGTGGGTGCGTAACTTTTCTGCATCGATGCCTCTGTATCGGTCCAATTCATGCTGAAATTGCTCCAATGTGAAACTTTCTTCCGAACCGGGAAGCCCGGCAATCATATTACGGACAAGGAGTTGTTTCTCCTTTTCGTCCATCTGTTCAAACCGGATTCTCGCTTTCGTTTTTTCTTCATCTGTGTATTCGGCTTCGGCACCCGGCCGTTTCAGTAAGAAAAGATCAAAAGCTATGAAGGCGGCGCGTTCAAAACGCAGGGCTTTGGAGCCATCGGGGAGGGTATAGGCAAGATCCGTACGAGTCCAGTCGAGCACAGGCATAAAATTGTAAGTAACGATATGGATGCCGCATTGTCCCAAGTTACGCAAACTCTCTTTATAATTCTCGATGTATTTCCGAAAGTTGCCAGTCTGGGTTTTGATATGTTCGTGTACCGGGACACTCTCTACTACCGACCATTTCAGCCCGACAGATTCGATCAGTTCCTTTCGTTTCATAATTTCTTCGACGGTCCACACTTCACCGTTGGGAATGTGGTGTAAAGCGTTAACAATACCCGTAGCTCCGGCTTGTTTAATATCCCAAAGGCTGACAGGATCGTCCGGTCCGTACCAACGCCAGGTTTGTTCGGATAAAAAGAGTTTGTCTTTTGGTAAAGTCATGATATTTGGTTGATTCATAAGTCTGTTTTCATTTGAGGTTGGTTTAATCAGTCAGTGTGTCTGTTCTGTCTCTTCCCTTTTCAGATATGTGTGGGATCAGAAGTTAGACTTTCTTTACATCGCAAAGGCATTGAATCCTCCATCCACTACCGCCACTGTACCCGTTACAAAGCTTGCTGCGTCGCTGATGAGGTATTGAATTGTTCCGCATAACTCTTCGGCACGTCCCATACGCCCGAATGGCGTTTGACGGATTACGTCTTGTCCCCGTTGTGTATAGGTACCGTCCGGATTGGTTAGTAGTGCACGATTCTGTTCTGTCAGGAAGAATCCCGGGGCGATGGCATTTATACGGATTCCTTCACCAAACTTTTTGGCAATCTCCGTGGCCATAAATGCGGTGAAATTGGTGATTCCGGCCTTGGCAGCGGCATAGCCGGCCACACGCGTCAAAGGGCGGAAAGCAGCCATGGATGAGAAATTGACGATAGCGCCCGCTCTTTGCTCCACCATGGGTTTCAGGAATACTTGTGTCGGCAGTATCGTACCGGTCAGGTTCAGATCCAATACTTTCTGGAATTCATCTATTTTCAGGTCAAAGATATCGCCTGTAGGTGAGATCGTAGCTCCCGGCATATTGCCTCCTGCCGCATTGAGTAATGCATCTATCCGCCCATAAGCTTTCAGTATATCCGCCAGGTTCTGTTCAAGTATCTTCCGGTCGAGTACATCGGTTGTCAGAAACAGAGCTTCACCTCCTTGGGTACGAATTGATTCTACAATCTTATTACCCACTTCGGTTTTACGTCCGAGGAGAATGACTTTGGCACCTTCTTCTGCCAGGTGGGCTGCAATTGCTTTTCCTAATACTCCCGTTCCACCGGTAATGACTACTACTTTGTCCTTTACACTAAATAAGTTTGCCATACTATTGCTTTTAAAGGTTAGACTTCTTGTCTTGTGGCTTCGTTATCGCACACGCAGAGCGCAAATATAGCTATAAAGTTGATGGGATGGTTTAAAAAAAGAGGGAAATTCAAGGGGATCGCTCCCTTTTATTGAGAATCGGCACATGTTTTCTGCAGTATCAGCAGGCTTTCCGGTCCCATATTAAACAGAAGGTCGATGATGCTCAGGTTGGGTAGAAAACCGTGGCGGGCTTCGAATACCTGATAGTAAGGCTGAGAGATAAATTCCGGATCTGTCCGGTGAAAATCTTTCTTGGGATGGATCGCTTCGCGAAAATCGATTTCGTTCGGGGCAAAGTCTGTTTTATATTCTTTCGTCCGTTCAATGGCAGGCTGTATATCTATCAGTTCGCAAACCAGTCGGCATAATTCTTCGTTGAAGTCCGTCAGAAATTCATGTTTTTTCTCATAGAACGGGCGGAAATCATCTTTGTAATATTCAAAAAATGGAGTACTGTTATAGGCCGACTCTATTGCATTCCAGTGTAGATGCCTCCAATTCCCATGATCCGAAATCCGGATATCTTTCATCGGGCATTTAGGCCCTTCCGGTTTTACGGTGGGGATAGAAAGTGCCAGTTCGCCTTCCGGTCCGGCAATGGTACAACGGTTCCGGTAGGTCTGCTTCATGTAATGGTCATGTTGTTCGATGAATATTTTATCGTAGTTCAACAATTTGCTGTAGTATTCTACAGGAGCCAGATAGGCAGAAGAAAGATAGGCAACTTTCATTGGTAATTGATGATTAGTGATTACTTGATTGTTATTATATAATTTGTTATCCGGGGATACGAACTATTTTACCGGTTGGAAGAATCGTTCCCAGCGGTATCCGCTAAAGATTCCCGTATGGTCTGTTTTTGAGAACCAGATTCGTGAAGCTTTTCCAATGACATGATCCTGCGGTACGAAACCGAACAGGCGGGAATCGGAAAGATTTACCGAATTATTGGAAGCCATCCAGTAATAATCTTTGGTGAAATAACAATGTTGTGAAGGACGTCCTTCGATGTAGAGCGTATCGTTTCGGATCTCCGCCTGTTTACCCTCATGCAGTACCAGCGTGTTTCGTAACAATGTCCGGTTCCACGGATATACCCGGACTGCTTTTCCTTTACCCGGAACAATAAGTGGTTTAGCTTCTTCCTGTAAGCTTTGTTGTAAAGGCTGTATCCAGCTTTTCCCGTTCATAGCCTGATCGAGCAAATAATACTCATAGCGGCTGAAGCTCCGTACATTTTTTCCTTCGTGTTGTCCCATCAGTTCATTAGGGCCAATAGAAAGAATAGAAAGCAATGAATCCAGTTGCTGTTCCTTGGTTTGCGGATACGTATATAGTTGTTTCCGGTCCGGTCCGAGTTGTGTGCTACGGTCGACCACGTTGAAGAGTGAATCGATAAGTAACGTATCCCCCGGTACACCGATGCATCGGCTTATATAAATCTCTCTTCGGTCTATAACGGGTTCTTTGATACCCGCAGGGTTATTGAATACGACGATGTCGTCTTTATGTATGGGACTTTCTCCCCAGCGGTGGTAGGAGAATAATGACATATAGGGTACACGAAGTCCGTAGCTCCATTTATTTACCAGAATACGTTCACCCTGAAAAAGGGAATTCTCCATACCCGCCGAAGGTATCAGGCATGAGGTAAAAGCAAAGCCGCGGAGCAACAGTACGATGACCATTGCTCCGGCAAAAGCTATAATCCATTTGAGTCCCTTTCCCATTGATTACTCAGTCTACCCACTTAAAGATGCGGTTCCAGCGGATTTTACCATCGAACCAGTTACGGTCTTTATCTAATGATAACCATACGACGATCGGTTTACCTACTACGTGATCTTCCGGTACGAATCCCCAATAGCGGGAGTCGGCGGAATTATGACGGTTATCGCCCATCATCCAATAATAATCCATCTGGAAAGTGTATTGGTTTGTCTTCACACCGTTGATGTAGATTCCGTCTTCTTTCTGTTCCAGTTTATTGCCTTCATAAGCAGTGATACACCGTTCATAAATGGGCAGATTGTCCGGGGTCAGTGTGATGGTGGCACCCTTTGCTGGAATCCAGATAGGGCCGTAGTCACTACGATTCCAATGGGTATTTAAATTCAGGGGATACACTTCTCCGGAGTATTCTTCCGGTTCTATTACAATCTTACCGACTAATTTTTTGTTACCGGATAGAGTGTCATACATCTTCTTCGTTAACGGAAGATGATAAACAGGATTCAGTCCACCTTGGGCATTTCGTCCGTCCAATCCCAGCTCAATCAGTCCCTCTTCATAGCCTGCTCCTTCGGGAGTTAGTCTTTGGTCGGCTTTGCTGATACCCAGTTCGCGGAACATTTCTTCCGTGATGTACGGGCCGGTAGTTTGCACAAAATAGTTGAATTGCAAGTTTTCCGGGTTTTCAATGGCCTTGCCATCGATCATAACCTGACCGTTGATAATCTGGAGTGTATCTCCCGGAAGTCCTACACAACGTTTTACATAGTTCTCCCGGCGGTCTACCGGACGGGTAACAACTTTACCATATCGTTGAGGGTTTGACAGTATCTCTTTCCGACCGGCATTATAGTATAAATCATACACTGTCTTCTGCTGCTCCCGAGTCAGGCTGTCCATGTCGATCGGGTTCGGGTAAATCTGCTTTCCGATGTTGTACGCCAATGTATAAAAGTCTGCATCCTGGAAATTCAGTGCGACGGTATCTCCCGCAGGGAAGTTAAACACTACGATGTCATTCAGTTTCACTTTACCGAATCCGGGTACACGTTTGTATTTCCATTGCGGCCATTCAATATAGGATTTAGTATTCAGAATCGGCAATGTATGTTGTGCCAAGGGCATTGATAGCGGTGTGTTCGGCACACGGGGGCCGTAACTCATTTTGCTCACGTAGAGGAAGTCTCCAACCAGCAGCGATTTTTCCAGTGACGATGATGGGATCTGATAATTCTGAAAAACATAGATGTTTACGAAATATACTGCTACCAAAGCGAAAACGATGGCATCTACCCAACTCATCACACTACGGACCGTCGGGTTTTTAGATTTCTTCCAGAACGACCAGGGAATCTTTTTGGTGATGTAGATGTCGAAGATGAAAGGAACTACGATCAGTCCCCACCAGCTTTTCACCCAAATCAGGAATATCAGATACAAAAGAATGGCAATGGAACACTTTATCCATTGAGTACGTGTTGCTTTTCTCATGATGTTAATCTTTTAAGAATGGGAATAAATCACTCATACCCAGATAGCCTTCATGGGCTGCTGTATACTCAGCCGCCAATACGGCTCCCAATGCGAAACCTCCCCGGTTTTTGGCATCGTGGGTGATGGAGATACTGTCTGCTTCGGAGTCATAGCGGATGGTATGGATACCGAATACTTCTCCTTCGCGAATAGAGTGGATCGGCAATTCATTGGTTGCATGTGCTTCCTCTTTTACCCAGACGCTTTTGCGTTCCATATTTTCAAGGATTCCTTCTGCCAGTGTGATCGCTGTTCCGCTTGGTGCATCGAGCTTGTGTACGTGGTGGGTTTCGCTCATGGTTACGTCATAGGCGGGGAATTGGTTCATTATCTTAGCCAGATACTTGTTGACAGCCGAGAAGATAGTTACTCCCAAACTGAAATTAGATGACCAGAATAAGGTCTTTCCACCTTTGTTACACAGTTCTTTTACTTCGTCACCGTGCTCTGCCATCCATCCGGTACTGCCCGAAACCAACTTTACACCTGCTTTGAAAGCTTTCATATAATTGCTGTAGGCTACCATGGGATTAGTGAATTCAATGGCCACATCTGCCGATTTGAACGCTTCGGATTCGAAATCATCCTGGTTGTTGATGTCGATAATGCTGACAATTTCGTGTCCGCGACTGAGGGCAACCTTTTCGATTTCTTTGCCCATTTTTCCGTAACCTATTAATGCTATTTTCATTGTTTTACTGACTTTATAGACTTTATATCCAGAATATTAGTCGCAAAGATAAGATTTTTATTACATTTGTCGAGCACATTAACGTCTTGTTAACAATGGAACAACTCCTGCACTATGTGTGGAAACACAAAATCTTCCCTCTCCATGAACTGCAAACAACCACCGGGCTGCCTGTTGAAGTGATTGATACCGGATTGCCGAATTCTGATTCCGGCCCCGATTTTTTTAATGCCAAACTAAAAATCGGTGGTACGCTTTGGGTAGGTAATGTCGAAATACATACTGCTTCTTCTGATTGGTTTCGTCACGGACATGACCGTGACATAGCGTATGACTCAGTGATTCTGCACATTGTCACAGAGATCGATTGCGAGATATATCGTTCCAATGGGGAACCGGTTCCGCAACTCCGGTTACCTTGCCCCGAACAGGTGAAAGAGCATTATGATGAGCTTTGCCGGGCAGATATACACCCGCCTTGCTATTCCATTCTGGAAACCCTTCCTAAATTAACGATTCACTCTTGGCTGACCGCTTTACAGACAGAGCGCTTTGATCAGAAGAACCGAACCATAACTCGGCGACTCCAACGTTGCAATCAGCATTGGGAAGATGCTTTTTTCATCACGTTGGCACGTAATTTCGGATTCGGGCTGAATGGAGATGCTTTTGAGACTTGGGCAAATCTGCTCTCGTTTCGTGCCATTGATAAGCATCGTGACGATCTGACACAGGTGGAAGCTTTCTTCTTCGGACAAGCCGGTTTGTTGGAGGGAGAATCCGCCGACGATTATTTCAGTTGGATGCAGAAAGAATTCCGTTATTTGCAACACAAGTTTGAACTTCCTCCGGTGATGAATCCCTCTTTGTGGCGTTTCCTCCGTCTTCGTCCGGGTAACTTTCCCCATGTGAGACTGGCACAATTAGCTTCACTTTATTACAGAGAACGCTCTTTGTTTTCACGGGTCATGGAAGCGGAGACTCTGAAAGATCTGAAACAGATTTTTGCCGGTCACACTTCTGCTTATTGGGAAGAACATTTCATGTTTGGCAAATCCTCCCCACGGAGAGAGAAAAGTATTGGTGCCGGTGCAAAGGAGCTGATCATTATCAATACGGTCATTCCTTTTCTGTATGCATATGGCCTGCATAAAGCCGACGAACGGCTGTGTGAGCGTGCGGCCTCATTACTTGAAGAACTGAAAGCTGAAAATAATTATGTTACCCGTATGTGGAGCGGAGCCGGCATTCCGGTTCAGACAGCGGCGGATAGCCAGGCGTTGTTACAATTGCAGAAAGAATATTGCGATAAGAAGAAGTGTCTTTATTGCCGTTTCGGCTATGAGTATCTGAGACATAAATAATTCTGTCCCTCCGAGTTGGATATTAGGAAGATATATTATCTTTGCCCGCTGAAAATGCGGGGTGAGATTCCCCGTTCTAAATCCATTCGTTATGAAAGTGAAAAGATTTGTGCTTTGTCTGTTTATGCTTACCCTGATAGGGGGTATTTGCTTTATTTCCTGTGGAAATACTTCGAAAGCGAAGGCAGAGAGTGATGTTGCTGCGGAGACGGCTGAGGAGACCTTCCAGTCGTTTCTGAAGAAATTCACCTCAAGTGCTTCTTTCCAGTATACCCGTGTCAAGTTTCCGTTGAAAACTCCCATCACCTTGATGACGGACGATGGGAATAGTGAAAAGACCTTCCCCTTTACTCAGGAAAAATGGCCGTTGCTGGATGCCGAGACTCTGAAAGAGGAACGCATCACTCAGGAAGAAGGAGGAATTTATGTTTCTAAGTTTACGGTAAACGAACCGACACATAAAGAGTTTGAAGCCGGATATGAAGAGTCGGAAGTAGATCTTCGTGTGATATTCGACTTGATTGATGGTAAGTGGTACGTGACCGATTGCTATACCGGATGGTATGGATACGACCTTCCGATTGACGATCTGAACGAAACTGTGAAACAAGTGAAAGAAGAAAACGACACTTTCAAAGAATTGCATCCGTAGGAACGTAAAAAACGGTGGGAGAGAAGGGCTAAGAGGGCTCTCCCTTTTTTCGGATACCGGTGCGTCAATTTAAGAGGGATGTATCAAAATTCGTATTTGCCACAGAGTAACACAGATAACTATCATTAGTTATTAATGGATGAGGCTCACTCAGTGAAACTCTGTGTTACTCTGTGGTGAATTACATTTTTTATCACAATGCCGAACGGACGGCAATGTTGTATTTGGCAAGCGTAGTGCTTTTATGGATAGCTTTCCAGCTCTTTCGGTCTATTTGTGGGGCCAGATACTCCCAGAACGTTTTCATCTTAGTCACCAGTTGTGCTTCGCCACCTTGTATCTGTGTCTCATAGTGTTGGAAAACGGCTGTGTGCAGTGCTCTCAACTTTTCTCTCCATTCTTCAGGCGTAAGTTTCCTGCCTTCTTTATATTCCCAACCCAATGCAGGGTTTGCCAATAATCCGCGGCCGATCATCACTCCGGTAAGTTTCGGAAACTTTTCGGTGATGCACCGGATATCTTCTATGGTCAGGATGTCTCCGTTGTAGATAACAGGATGTCTGCATGCTTCGTAGAAAGCTGTAAAGCCCTCCATATTTACTTCTCCTTTGTATTGCTGGATACCTAAGCGGGGGTGAACGATAATCTCGGTCAGCGGAGCCGCATTCAATAGAGGCAACAGGGTCAAACATTCATCCGGCTTTTCCCATCCCAGGCGCATTTTTACTGAGAAGCTCACATCGGGATACTGTTCGATCTGTTTGAGTAATGTTTCCACTTTATCAGGGTGGGGCAGCATGCCCGATCCACATTGCCGTTTTGCCAACATCGGGAAAGGGCAACCGAGGTTAATGTCCATCTCCCGATAGCCTTGTTCGATGAAAAGGGCGATTATTCGCTCTGTTTTGTCCATCTCGGAGGCTATAAGTTGTGGAATGAGGTGAGGAACCCGGTTGTTTTCGGGAAGAATATCCCGTACATCCTTATGGCGGAATTCTCCCCGATCTATTCGTACGAAAGGAGTATGATAGACATCCACACCGCCGAAAACGGCGGCATGGGCATTGCGATAGGCTGCTTCGGTATAACCTTGTAGCGGAGCGAGGTGGATAGGTAATGTGTTCATCTGTTTTTAGAACATAAACATGGCTACACCTACGATGCGGTTGTTACCAACGGAGTGTGTATCGATGATTTTACCGTTTTTAAGATACAGTGAGCCATAAGCGGCGGAAGTATAGGTATATTCCACTCCAAACTTCCAATGGTTGACATTATAGGTCAGTTCAGCGCCGGCTGTCACCACTTGGTCCACATTGGTTCCTGTTCCGTATACTTGATTGGATGCCAGGGCATCGCTTGTTCCCATATTCTTGACATATCCCAGGAAGATACCCGGTTTCCATTTCTGTCCGTATACTACGTTCAGCCATGAACTGGATACCCGGATCGGTGTATATTTTTGTTCTCCGGTCCGATTATCGATGGATTTGATTCCGAATCCTCCCAGCATGGAGGTTTGTGTCAGGTTGGAGCCTAATACGGTTTTAGCACCTACAAACCAATCTTTATTGCTATACTTCACATGACCTTCGTAAGACAGGGTGGTGATGCGCTCGTTCACTTTATAGACTTGGTCCTCTACTTTAGACTCTGTACGAGGCTTCAGAGAGAGCAGTTCGATTCCTGCTCCGGCTATCCATCCATTGGCTTTATAGTCGAGTCCCAGATAGAACTCAGGAACACAACTGTTTTTTATATAAGTCTGACTTTTACCGACAATACCTTGTGACAGATACTGTGATTGCCAGATAGCTGCTCCCGTCAGTTGGAACCCTTTGTGTGTATAGCGGTAACGAATTTGCGGAGCACGGCTGAACGGTTGGAAAGGTGCTCCGACCGAAAGATTCAGGATTTGAGGTGATACGTCACCGAAGAGCGGATGCCAGGTTTGTCCGAGCAAAAGAGCCGAACGTCCCCAATCCAGGTTCAGGTAAGCGTGACGCAAGCGTATAGTAGAGTAAGAAGTTCCTGAACCGCGGAAGTCTGCTTCTACTTTGGCGGAAGTCATGGCGCGTCCCAGTTTAGGTCCCTTTACATCCAATCCCAGGCGGGTATATAGGGTGTAAAAGCTACCGTTGGCAGTTGCATTTAAATCTCTGCCATTGCTATCGAATACTTCGTCTTTGGGGTACATGTAAAACAATCCGTCTACTGTCTCTTCGTTGGCACGACTGTTGTAATAAAGGTCTGTGCGAATCTGTCCGTAAAACTTATAACTAAAGTCCTTTTTTTGAGCAAAACTGCTTATTGCCATTATCAGGCAAGCAGATAAAATCAGATGCTTCTTCATTTTTTGTGTTATTTGTTAGATACATTAGGGATTTACCCGTTGAAGTTATTATCTTAAATCAATGCAAAGTGGTTGTTTCACGCTGCAAAGGTAAGGAAATCATCTGACTGACCATAAAAAAGGAGATCCGAAAGTAAACGTTTTCGGGAAAGGTTGTAAAATAGCATCGGATGGAGAACGGAATACTGAAATAAAGTATATATTTTTGCAAGATAAAAATAGAATAGACCATGAAAGTAAAGAAGATCAGTATTGCTAATGTGGAGGTCGATGCACTTCCCGAATTACTGGATAAAGAAAAGATCGGTTTCCAACCCATTGATAATGTGAATTGGGAAGCCTACCCTTATCGTCCGAAAGTGGAGTTCCGTATAGCACATAGCGATGATGCTGTTTTGTTACACTTCAATGTAAAAGAGGCCAGTGTACGGGCCAAGTATGGAGAAGACGATGGCTCCGTATGGACTGATTCCTGTGTGGAGTTTTTCTCTGTACCTACCGGCGACGGTATCTATTATAACATCGAATGCAACTGTATCGGAACCATTCTTATTGGTGCAGGAGCAGAACGCAACAACCGTGAACGCGCTTCTCGGGAAGTGACAGATCAGGTGAAACGTTGGGCCAGTCTGGGACGCCAGCCTTTCGATGAACGTATCGGTGAGTGCAACTGGGAGGTGGCATTGGTGATTCCATATACAGCTTTCTTCAAACATCACATTACCTCTTTGGACGGGAAAACAATCACAGCCAACTTCTATAAATGTGGCGACGAACTGCAAACTCCGCATTTCCTCTCATGGAATCCGATCAAAATAGAAAAGCCGGATTTTCACCGTCCCGACTTCTTCGGTACGTTGGAATTTGAATAGTCTGTGATGAACCTGCCTCTAAAGGGCCTCGATACTACTAAAAAAGGTGTAGCCTTCTTTCTGAGATGGCTACACCTTCTTTTATAAGCAGAGAATGGTTTCTATTTTACGATTCCACGCTTAGACTCTTTGACAAAAGCCACTATATTCTCTATCTCTTCGCTCATGGGAACCTGGTCTATAATTTTTTGCACTGCATCCTGCAAGCTGAAGTTTCCCTGATAGATCAGGCGATAAGCATTGGCTATGTGGCGTAGAACTCTTTCGCTCGTATTTTTATGTTGTTGCAATACTACGGCATTTACTCCGTGATATTCTACCGGGTTACCGGCCATAATGCTGTATGGGGGCACATCTTTTGAAATACGGCAACCGCTCTGTACCAATGTCCATTGTCCCACATGACAATATTGATGGAGGGTAACATTGCCACTCAGGATGACACAATCATCCAAGGTACATTCTCCGGCGATGGTGGTGCCGATACCGGCTACACAATTATCTCCGATTTGTACATCGTGACAAATGTGGACTTTATCCATCAAGAAATTGCCATTGCCTATTTTGGTAGCATTCCCACCGAAAGTAGCCCGACTGATAACTACGTTTTCGCGGATATGGTTGTTATCCCCGATAATCAGTGAACTTTCTTCTCCTTTGTAGTGGAAATCCTGTGGTTCTGCTCCTAATACGGCATGTTGATATACTTTGTTACCTTTTCCCAGCCGTGTACCATTCAGCACACTGGCATAGGGCATAATGATACAGTCGTCCCCTATTTCGACATTATCTTCAATGTAAGCAAACGGTTGAATGATCACATTCTTTCCGATTTTTGCCCCGGGGGCTATCGATGCTAATGGACTAATCATAATTGTATTGTATTTAAAGTTAATCTTCTCTTCCGCCGCCCAATGCCTGATAGAGGCTCACTACAGCCTGCATCCGGTCGAAGGTGTCGTTTACCTGAGATAAACGGGCACTGAGCAAAGACTGTTCGGCCGACAATACCTCCAGATAAGTAGACGTCCCTAATTTAAACAATTCTTTTGTATATTCGGATGCTTTTTCTGAAGATTCTACCTGTAATTTGCGGGAAGCAGTTTTTTCAGAAGCACTCTGATATTGATACAATGCATTGCTTACTTCACTTCCGGCATTCAACAAACTCTGCTGGAAGGCCAGTTTAGCCTCTTCCTGTTGTGCCTTGGCTATCTTCAGGCGGGCAATGTTTGCACCACGGTAGAAGAGAGGCTGGGTAAGCGAACCAAGTACAGAGGCAAGCAGTTTACCAGGATTGATAATGGCACTACCGGCGCTATTGGTCCAACCGGCCGAGCCGCTGATAGTGATTTGCGGATAGAAGGCGGCACGGGCCGAATTTGCATTGTAGTAAGTACCGGCCAATGCCATTTCGGCTGCTTTCACATCCGGACGGTTAGAGAGTAGTTGCAAAGGAACGCCCACTGAGAAATCTTCAGGTAATTGCTGCTCTTCCAGAACCCCCCGTTTGATAGTCTGTGGTGCTTGTGCCAATAGCATGGACATAGCGTTCTCAGCTTCACGGATACTCTTTTGGATAGCCGGAATAGACGCCAGTACTTGTGCATAGGCAGCCTTGCTTTGTTCCACCCCTGCAGAGGTAGTGTTGAACATAGCCGCATCTTTCATTGCCTGCATGGTTTCAACATTACGCTTCATGATGTCGGCAGTCTGTTCGGTAATATCGAGCTGACGGTCGAGCATCAATAAGGTGTAATAGGTATTGGCAATGCCCGAAATGATCTGAGTCTGTACAGCCTGACGATATGCTTTGGTTTGCAACAATGTTACTTGTACACCGCGTTTGGCATTCAGCAACTTGCCGAATAGATCGATCTCCCAGCTGGCTGTTGCCGGCAACGAATAGGTTTTGGTTGCGGCATGCTTATCAAAGCTGCTGATGGTTCCTTGTGGTGACAATCCGAGTGAAGGAGCGTAAGCCAGACGGGCTGACATCAGTGATGCCTGTGCCTCTTTCACTTTCAGCGCAGCAGTCAGCAGATCTGTATTGTGGGTTAATCCCTGTTCGATTAACGCTTGCAGTTGAGGATCGGTGAAGACCTCTCTCCAAGGCAGATTTCCGAAGTTGACAGTATCGGATACCAGTGTATCGGCAACAGATACTGTGTCCCGGTAAAGACCGGAGGCTTCAATATCTTTAGGTCTGTCATATGATTTGTAGATGTGGCAGCTGCTCAAGAGAGCAGTTGCACACAACATACCTATAATTTGTTTCTTCATATTCTTTTCTTTATTCCTATTTAGCGTATTGTTCAATTTCTGTTTCTGCATCCGTATTATCGATGTCTTCCCATTCAATAGGTTTCACCTTCTCTTGTAGATACTGGAAGATAACGAACAAAGCAGGAACCACGAATATCTGGCATATCATACCGATAAACATACCGCCTACCGCAGCCGTACCCAAAGCACGGTTACCATTGGCACCTACGCCCATGGCAAACATCAAAGGCAACAGGCCGACAACCATGGCCAATGAAGTCATCAGGATCGGGCGGAGACGGGCACCTGCACCCAATACGGCAGCCCAAGTGATACTCATACCCATCTTACGACGGTCGAGAGCAAACTCTACAATTAGGATGGCGTTCTTTGCCAACAGACCCATCAACATGATCAATGCGATCTGCATATAAATGTTGTTGGTAGCTGCTCCCAGTATCGGAAGGACATTGTTTGCCAATCCCATCAGGTGGGCGAAAATGAAGCTACCTGCCAGACCGAACGGTATAGAAAGCAGTACGGCAAACGGAAGAATATAACTTTCGTATTGTGCACTCAGCAACAGATAAACAAATACGAAGCAGAGGACGAAGATCATCGCAGTAGTACTGCCGCTCGAACTTTGTTCTTCACGGGTCATACCCGAGAATTCATATCCGTATCCGGTAGGCAACGTCTGTTCTGCCACTTCCTGCATGGCTTGGATGGCCTGACCGGAACTGTATCCGTCAGCCGGCGAACCATTGATAGTCATCGCCGTAAACATGTTGAAACGCTTGATGTTGTCCGGTCCGTAAATACGTTTAACGCTCATAAACTGAGTGATAGGAGCCATCTCGTTGCCGTTGCGTACTTTAACCGAGTTCAGTGACTCCAGATTGGTACGGCTGTTCGGATCGGCCTGAATCATTACACGGTACATCTTACCGAACCGGTTGAAGTTGGACGAATATAGACCACCGTAATATCCTTGCAGGGTAGTAAGGATGTCGCTCGGAGATAATCCGGCCTTCTTACAAGCAGCGGCATCGATATCGATCATGTACTGCGGGAAGTTCGGGTTGAACGAAGTCTGTGCCGACTGAATTTCGGGGCGTGCCTGTAGCTTGGTGATAAAGTCCTGAGCTACTTCATAGAATTTATCCAGACTACCGCCTGTCTTATCCTGTAAGTTCATTTCGAAACCGTTGGATACACTGTAACCCGGAATCATAGGGGGAGCGAATAACAGTACGCGGGCGTCTTTAATCACTTCACGGGCTTTCAGATACAGCATACCTGAAACGAAGTCAGAACGTTGAGCGATGGAACGCTCATCCCAGTTCTTCATTTTACAGATAAATGAACCGTAGCTGGGACCCTGACCGGCGATAAAGCTATAACCGGCGATCATGGTACGGCTTTCGATAGCCGGGTCGGAGGCCAGTAGGCTATCTACCTGCCACATCACTTCCTGAGTGCGTTCCAGTGAGCTTCCGGGAGGCATATCGACTACTGCCATAATCGTTCCTGTATCTTCATTCGGTACCAAACCGGTCGGAGTCACTTTCATCAGGAAGATGAGCAGTGCGAAACCCACTACTACGGAGCCGATGGTCAGCACCGGTTTCTGGATGAAGAAGAGAACACGTTTTTTATATTTCTTCAATACTGTGTCATAAGCAGCATTGAACGAAGCATGGAAACGGCTTGCCAAAGTCGATTTCTTTTTAGCATCAGGATCGTGGGGTTTCAGTAAGATGGCGCACAATGCAGGGCTCAGTGTCAAGGCATTTACTGCCGACAAGGCAATAGCAATAGCCATAGTCAGACCAAACTGACGGTAGAATGTACCGGAAGTACCGGTCATAAAGCTTACCGGAATAAACACGGACATCATAACCAATGTAATGGAGACGATAGCGCCACCCAATTCGTTCATGGCGTCGATGGAAGCTAACCGAGCTGATTTATAGCCTTGGTCGAGCTTGGCATGGACACCCTCGACGACGACGATGGCATCGTCCACCACTATGGCAATGGCGAGTACCATGGCACAGAGGGTAAGCAAGTTGATACTGAATCCGATGATGTAAAGCACAAAGAATGTACCGATCAATGCTACCGGGATCGCGATGGCCGGAATCAGTGTCGAGCGTAGATCCTGCAAGAAAATGTAAACCACGATAAATACCAAGATAAAGGCTTCAATCAAAGTCTTTACAACTTCGTGGATAGAAGCAAACAAGAAGTCGTTGGCATTTTGTGAGATATTTACTTTAACTCCCGGCGGGAAAGTCGATTCTGATTTTTCAAGCAAGTCGAGGATGTCATTGATGATGGCAGTCGCATTCGAACCGGCTGTCTGGAATACGATAACCGTTACGGCAGGGTGACCATTTACGTTGTTAGAGAATCCGTATGTCAGACGACCTAACTCGATTGTGGCAATATCTTTCAATCGGAGCACCTGCCCGTCAGAATTGGCACGGATCACGATGTTCTCAAACTCTTCCTGGCTCTGCAGACGTCCTTTATAACGCAGCGTATATTGGAAAGTCTGTTTGCCCTGTTCACCAAATGAACCCGGAGCAGCCTCGATATTCTGTTCGGCCAATGCTGCCGAAACATCGGTAGGCATCAGGTGATATTGGGCCATTACGTCCGGTTTCAACCAGATACGCATAGAATAGTCTGCACCGAGCACCATGGCGTCACCTACACCCGGTACACGTTGAACTTCCGGTACGAGATTGATTTTAGCATAGTTCTCAAGGAATTCGTTATCATATTTGTCATCCGAACTATACAGGGAGAATACCAGCAACATACTGGTTTGTCGTTTTGAGGTAATCACACCTACCTTGGTTACTTCGGCCGGCAACAGACCCTGTGCTTTGGCTACACGGTTCTGTACGTTTACGGCAGCCATATCCGGGTCCGTACCCTGTTTAAAGTAAACCTCGATAGAGGCCTCTCCGGTATTGGTGGCAGTAGAAGTCATGTACATCATGTTTTCTACACCGTTGATCTGCTCCTCCAACGGAGCAATCACACTGTTTAATACAGTTTGTGCATTGGCTCCCTGATACGTCGTGTTGACACGTACAGTAGGAGGGGCAATATCCGGATACTGGGAGATAGGCAGCGACAGCAGGCCTAACACACCCAGAATCACTATCACGATGGAGATAACCGTTGATAGTACCGGACGATTAATAAATCTATCTAATTTCATATTCTGCTTTTTGAGTTAACTCGTTTACTGATTTTTGCGTTCTTCCAAAGCTGCTTTAAAGCGTTCGGCCGATTCCTGCTGGGTGAGCGGCTTGATAGTAGCACCGTCTTTCAGGGTGCTGACGTTTTCGACAACGATTTTGTCGCCGGCTTTCAGTCCTGCAGTAACTACATAGTTTTGTCCGTCGTTGAGATTTAATATTTCTATTTCGGTATTTTTCACAGTGTTATCCGGCTGGAGCAGATATACGAATTTCTTATCCTGTATTTCGTAAGTTGCTTTTTGAGGGATAACGATTACATTCTCCTTGCTATAAGGAATCTGGATGTTACCGGTACCGCCTGTTCTCAACAGATGTCCGTGATTCGGGAAAGTGGCACGCATGCTTACAGCACCTGTGTTTTGGTCGATGACTCCGCTTACCGTCTCTATTTTACCGCTATCGGCATACAACGTTCCGTCAGCCAATGTCAGTTGAACAGCCGGGAAGCTATTCAGAAATTCAGTCTGAGAACCGTCCTGACGGATCAGGTTCAGTAATTCCTTTTCTGTCAGTGAAAAGTAAACGTACATCTGAGTGATGTCCGAGATCACAGTGAGAGGTGACGGGCTTGAAGCGCTTACCAAGCTACCTACACGGTAAGGGATTGTTCCGGCTACACCGTCCGAAGGGCTTGTTACGCGTGTGTATGCCAGATTTTGGTTAGCGCTGATCAGCTGGGCTTCGGCAGATGCCAATTGAGCTTTTGCAGATGCAAGTGTATTTTCAGCCATTTCCAGATCATAGTCGCTGATGATGTTTTTCTTGTTTAATTCACGTTTGTTTTTTACAGTGATTTCCTGAGTAGAAACATTCGCTTTAGCTGTGGCTACAGCGGCTTTTGCTGCACGGGCGGCAGATTCATACTGCACCGGATCGATGACGAACAGTACCTGTCCTTTTTTGACCATAGATCCTTCATCAATATTCAGTTTAGTGATAAACCCGGAAACCTGCGGGCGGATTTCGATATCCTGTTTACCCTTGATTGTGGCCGGATAGGAGCTTTTCAGATTGACAGTGGTGGGCTGCAATGTCTCTACTGCACATTCGGGAGTTCCTCCCATGTTGAAGCCCTTTTTGCCGCAACCCGACAACAAGGCTAAACAAAATGCAAACAAAACAATTTTACTTTTCATACCTTCTTTATATTCAATTTTTAATGATGTTCATTTTGTGGCAAAGTGGTTTATCGTGATAACCTTATCAGGTATAGGTGAAAACTGATTACCCTTAATTAGTTTTCCGCGACAAAAGTACTCTTTATTTTCTATACCGTTGTTTTTTAATATCTGTTTTTAACGATGTTTTTCTCTAATTAATATAGGTGTAAAGCTCAAAATTACTTCAGATGGGTGCGAAACAGGCGGGGGCAGAAAAAAGATGATAAAAAAACAGTGATCCGGAAAATTCCGGACCACTGTCCCTGTTGTCATGGAATCTTGTTTCACATATTCACTTTGTGGCGTACGGGGGTCAGGATGAAACTGAATTCATAATCCTGATAAGGTACACGGTATTTCTCCAGTGGAAGTGTTCCCCAACTGTTGACACATCCCAGACCCATCTGTACTTTATCGATGCAAAGGTTAGTGAAAGGAGCTTTCGCTACTTCAGGAGAGTGGCGTTGGTCTTTTTGTACTCCGTCATCCAAAGACTCGATGCTATAGTTCAAGGCAGAGGCGGAGAAAGGAGCGTCACCTACAAACTGCAGACCGTTTCCGCTGATATTCAATACTCTCCACCAGCGCAAATCGGTTTTGGTACCGGTTTCTTGCGGACGGATGTACGGGTAGAACTGTTCGGCAACTGTCTGGCGATATTTGCCAATTAAAGTAGAGTGATTGCGGTCGGCATAATTTTCAACCGGACCACGGCCATAATATTCCACTTCATTGAAGTTTTCGGGCATTTGCATTTGCATGCCGAAACGGAACATATCAGAAACCTTTTCTTCTTTGCCGGCTTCCATCTTTTGAGTTACTTTGACCGCTCCCTCATTGTTGATAACATAAGTCAGGAATAGTTTTCCTTTTACAGCTTTCATTTCATATTCAGCCTGAACGATTGCCTGTTCGTTTTCGATACTTTGTTTCAATGAAGTCAACTTCAGTCCCGGATTTTTCCAGACAGCATACCGGTGCTGTAATCCTGCTCCATAATCATTATCGGTAGGAGCACGCCAGAAGTTAGGAGTCAGTTGAGCTCCCGGATTTAATAATTGCATACCATCTGCTTCGTAACGAGAGAGATATCCATTGTGCTTATTGAATTCGATTATGAAGTTTTCGCCTTCTACAATCAGATAATTATGGTCGTTGTCCTTAATGACCGGTACGACAATGTCAAGATTAGATGCTTTCTGGTTCTTTAATTCCAATGCTTTGGCTGTATACGGACGGATGGTCAGCTGGTCATATGCCACTGTACTTCCTGCCGGCATCAGTGTTTCGGCAGCTTTCAACTTATAAGTTACGTTGAGCAACAACTCTTTACATGGACAGATCTTTTCCGTATTCAGATTCAGTTTGAGAGTCGCTGTTTGTTGGGGAGCCACGTTCAGGTCCTGAACGACTCCGGTTTGCATTACTTCACCGTTTGCCAGTAATTGCCACTCCATATAATAAGCGGACAAATCGCGGAAGAAGTTTTCGTTATATACCTTTATTTCTCCCTTTGACAGATCGCCGGGAGTAGTCCAGATTGACTGGTAGAAGTATCCCACTTCATGGGCATGCGGGTTGGGGCGACGGTCGGGGCTGATCAGTCCGTTGTCGTTAAAATTATTGTCCGAAGCATCGTATTTATTGAAGTCACCGCCATATCCGTAGATGTCTATTCCATCCTTATTTTTCCAATGGTTCGACTGGTCTACAAAGTCCCAGATAAAACCGCCCTGATATTTGGGATATTTGCGTATCAGATCCCAATACTCTTTGAAGCCCCCTTGCGAGTTACCCATAGCATGAGCATATTCACATTGGATCAAAGGTTTGTCTATATTGCCTTCGCTGTACTTCTTGCAGGCGTCATAATCGTAATACATCGGGCAGAAAATGTCTGTAAATTCATTGGTACCCGCCTGCTCATATTGTACGGCGCGTGTTTTGTCCTCGTTTTTGATCCATGTATAGCACTGTTCGAAGTTCGGGCCGTATCCGGCTTCGTTTCCTAATGACCAGAAAATGATGGAAGGATGGTTATACCCTCTCTGTACATTGCGTTGGTTGCGTTCCATGTGTGCTTTTTTGTAAGATGGATTTTTGGCAAGTGTTTC
This sequence comes from Bacteroides sp. 3_2_5, assembly GCF_000159855.2. NCBI lineage: Bacteria > Pseudomonadati > Bacteroidota > Bacteroidia > Bacteroidales > Bacteroidaceae > Bacteroides > Bacteroides sp. 3_2_5. Next base: position 235,594 of record NZ_JH636044.1, read on the forward strand.
TTTGCCATATCCCATTCCGTGCGACTCGATATTGGCCTCTGCCACTACATAGATACCGTATTGGTCGCAAAGGTCATACCACAGATTGTCGTCCGGATAGTGACAGGTACGTACCGCGTTAATGTTCAGCTGCTTCATACGCAGAATATCTTGCAGCATGCGTTCACGGGAAACCACGTATCCTCCGTCCGGATCCATTTCGTGGCGGTCGGCACCTTTAAAGAGCACCGGTTGCCCGTTCACCAGTATCTGTCCGCCCTTCAATTCAATTTTGCGGAAACCTACTTTTACCGGGATCACTTCCAGCGTGTTGCTGCCGTTTTTCAGGGTTGCAGTCAGTGTATATAAGTTGGGTGTTTCTGCTGTCCATTTTTCAGGATTGCTCACGTCCATGACAACAGACTTTTGTCCATTTCCGTTAACCTGTGCCGTAGCAACACTTTTTCCTGCCGGATCTGTCAGGTTCAACTCTACTGTTCCGCTTCCGTTCAGATTGAGTGCCACGTTCAATGTACCGTTTGTATAATTGCTGTCCAAGTCGGGAGTTACACGGATATCTTGAATATATTTTTTATTGCGGCTGTACAAATAGCAGTTACGTCCCACTCCCGAGTAGCGGAAAAAGTCCTGATCTTCCAGGTACGTACCGTCACACCAGCGGAATACCTGAAACGCAATCAGGTTCTTGCCCGGTTTCAGATATTTGGTCAGGTTAAATTCAGCTTCCAGTTTACTGTCTTCGCTATATCCCACATATTTACCGTTGACCCATAGATACATGTTTGAAGTGACCGAACCAAAGTGGGCGAATATTTCTTTTCCTGACCATTCGGCAGGAATAATGATTTCTTTCCGATACGATCCTACATGGTTGTTTTCTATGGGCACATAAGGAGGATTGTTTTTGTATTGGCTTCTCCAGGCGTAACCTACGTTGACATAAATCGGATCACCGTATCCGTTCATTTCCCAAACACCGGGGACTTTCATCTGTCCCCAACCTTTATCATTATAGTCTGTCCGGTAGAAGTCGGTCGGTCGAGCATCTGCATTTTTCACCCAGTTGAATTTCCAGATGCCATTCAGGGTCATAAAGTTGCTTGAGTTTTCCTTATCGGCTTTTGCGGCTTCTTCACTTGAAGAGTAAGCAAAGTAATTGGTGTGCATCGGTGCACGGTTTACCGCATTAATTTCGGGGTTTTTCCATTCGTCATGTTGAGCCATGGTCGCCAGGCTACACATCGCCAGGCAGCAAGTCAGCAGTTGTCTTTTCATGGGGTTAATCTTATTAGGTTTGTAAATTGTTGGTCAAAGATACGTTTTTTGTCTTGTCGGACAGAGTCTTTTTGGATAAATTAGTGTAAAGTATAGCATTAATTAATGGATAAGGCTTATTTTTGCAGCATGTTAAAAGACAATATATATAGAAAAAAACGACTCATCCGTAGTCTGTTGGGAGTTGCTGCTCTGGTAGCTACCCTTTATTCTTGTGCCAGTATGGGACGTCCGGATGGGGGACCTTTTGATGAAACTCCACCCCGCTTCATCGGCAGTACGCCGGCAGCAGGAGCCGTAAATACTAAAAAGTCAAAGATTGTCCTTGATTTCGATGAGTTTATTAAACTTGAAAAGGCCAGTGAAAAGGTAGTGGTTTCGCCTCCCCAGTTGCAACAACCGGAGATTAAACCCGGAGGGAAGCGGATTACTGTAAACCTGCTCGACTCTTTGAAGCCCAATACCACCTATACAATCGATTTCTCGGATGCGATCGTCGATAACAACGAGGGCAATCCGCTCGGTAATTTTGCGTTTACATTCTCTACAGGGGCCTCTATCGATACAATGGAGGTATCGGGCACCTTGCTTGAAGCTTCTGATCTGGAACCCATTAAAGGTATGTTGGTGGGACTACATTCCAACCTGAATGACTCGGCTTTTACCAAACTTCCTTTTGATCGTGTAGCTCGTACCGATAGTCGTGGACACTTCACGATTCGTGGGATTGCACCGGGCAAATATCGTATTTTCGGTTTGATGGATGCCGATCAGAATTTCTTCTATAACCAAAAAGGTGAAGCGGTGGCTTTCAATGACTCGCTGATTATTCCCCGCTTCGAAGAGCGGATACGCCAGGATACTGCCTGGGTCGATTCACTGACCATCGATACGATTGTTGAGCAGAAATATACCTACTTCCTGCCCGATAATATTGTGCTTCGCTCATTTAAAAAGCCTTCTGTTTCACAATACCTGGTTAAGAGCGAACGCCTTACTCCGAATAAATTTTCTTTGTATTTTTCGGCTCCGGCAGATTCTTTGCCTGTGTTGAAAGGCTTGAATTTCGACGAGAAGGATGCTTTTGTGATAGAAAAGACATTTCGCAACGACACTATTCATTATTGGATACGCGACTCTTTGCTTTATCAGCAAGATACACTTACGTTGAGCCTGAACTATTTGTACACTGATACGTTAAATCAATTAGTTCCTCGTACGGATACGCTAAGGTTGGCCGCAAAGAAAGTGAAGAAAGAAGAGCCTAAAAAGAAAAAGAAGAAAGACGATGAGCCGGAACCGACTAAGTTCTTGTCGGTAAACACACACGCTCCTTCGTCTATGGACGTGTTCGATTATATCACCATGACTTTTGAAGAACCGGTAGCCCGCTTTGACAGTGCGGCTATTCATCTTCGCCAGAAAGTAGATACGATATGGACCGACGTTCCTTTTGAGTTCGAACATGATTCGCTCGATGTGCGCCGCTATAACCTCTATTATGATTGGGAACCCGGAGGCGAGTATGAATTTGCCGTCGATTCCACAGCTTTTCATGGCATTTACGGGCTGTTTACCGATAAGATAAAGCAAGCCTTCAAGGTTCGTCAGATCGAAGAATACGGTAATGTGTTCCTCAACATAACCGGAGCAGATTCTATCGCTTTTGTCGAACTGTTGGATAATCAGGATAAAGTTCTTCGCAGGCGTCCGGTGATTGACGGGAGAGCGGAGTTTTACTATCTGAATCCCGGCAAATACGGAGCCCGGTTGGTAAACGATACCAATGGTAACGGAGTGTGGGATGCCGGTGACTATGAGAAGGGCATACAGCCTGAAATGGTATACTATTATCCGCATATTATTGAATTTAAAGCAAACTGGGATGCTACTCAGGACTGGAATGTGACAGCTGTGCCTCTGGATAAGCAAAAGCCGGACGAACTTAAAAAACAGAAACCAGATGAAGACAAGAAGAAAAAGACCCGAGATAGTCAAAACGCAAACCGTAGCCGCCGCAATTAGGCGGAAAGAGTGGATATGTCTTATTATCGCCCTGCTTTTTGCTTTCCCATCATCGGGCAATGCCCAGTGTGAAGCAAAGAACGATGCGTTTAAGTCCGGTGAGCACGTCATGTACGAACTTTATTTCAACTGGAAATTCATTTGGAAGAAAGTGGGACTTGCCAGCCTTACTACTAACTCGACGACTTATCACTCCGAGCCGGCCTATCGGGTCAATTTATTGGCCATTAGCAGTAAAGAGGCCGACTTCTTCTTTAAGATGCGGGATACGCTGACAAGCGTCATGACTGAAAAGCTGGAACCCCGCTATTTTCGGAAGGGAGCCGAAGAAGGAAAACGTTATACCGTCGATGAAGCCCGTTTCTCGTTTCGGGAGGGCATGTGTTATGTCAATCAAAAACGGGTGCGTAAAGACGGGAGTATCACCGAGACAGAGCAAAGTGACAATCGTTGTATCTATGATATGCTTACTATTCTGGCGCAGGCCCGTTCGTTCGATCCAAAGGAATATACCATCGGTCAACGTATCCAGTTCCCGATGGCGACGGGGCGTAGAGTAGAAGAACAGACCCTGATTTACCGGGGAATTAAGAAGATTACTGCCGAGAACGATACTACCTATCGCTGCCTGATATTCTCACTCGTGGAATATAATAAAAAGGGAAAGGAGAAAGAGGTCATAACGTTCTATGTGACGGACGACCGGAATCACCTTCCGGTACGTCTGGATATGCACCTTAACTTTGGTTCGGCCAAGGCATTCCTGAAGAGTGTCAGTGGTTACCGACATCCTCAGACTTCTATTGTCACAAAGTGAACGGAACTTCGTCTTTTTTGCGGAATACGCTCGACTCGAAGGTAGCTATCAGTCTGCCTTCCTGATCGGTTACATCTATCTGATAATAACCTGTGCTACGTCCGGTATAGCGTTCGCGTGCTTCGGCATAGAGTGTGTCTCCGGGGCCGCTGGCGCGCAAGAAAGTGATATTGGAAGAGAGCGAAAAGGCCAATGTGCCATGTGAGTTAGCTGCTGCCGCAAGTGCCAGATCGGCTAAAGTAAAGATGGCGCCTCCCTGTGTCCGTTGTCCCGCATTCAGATGTTCGGGTTTTATTTCCAGTTTTGCTTTGCTGTATCCTTCTCGTATCTCGATCAGCTCTACACCCGCATTGGTGGCAAACAGGTCGTTTTTGAAAAATTCTTGTGCTGTCATTTTTATATCTGTTCTGAATTAGCCACAGAGGACGCGGAGCATACAAAGCTATTACTTTGTTCCCTCCGCATCCTCTGTGATGTTTTCTAAATACAACTTTCTGAAGCTTTTTATTTATTCAGTTTCCACTCAAATCCGTCCTTAGTATCTTTAATTTCGAATCCCAATGCAGTCAGTTCGTTACGGATCAAGTCACTGGTTGCCCAGTCTTTGTTGGCTTTTGCCTTCACACGTTGTTCCAGCAACATATCGACCACTTTTCCATAAGCGGCTTCACGTCCGTCCGACGAACCGATTTCTTCTTTCAGACCCAGGATATCGAAGCAGAATGTATGGAATACTTCTTTCAGGTCTTTCAGGTCATCGGCAGAAATGGTGTTGTTGCCGGCAATGATATTATTGATCATCTTGGCTCCGTCAAAGAGATGTGAAATCACAATCGGAGTATTCAGGTCATCGTTCATTGCTTCAAAACACTTCGTGCGCAAGCTTTTTACATCGACGTTCGAAGTAGCTGCGGGAGTGATTTTTTCCAGACTGTCTACTGCTTCCATCAGTCGGCTCAGTCCCTTTTCTGCTGCTTGCAAGGCTTCGTTGCTGAAATCCACCGGACTGCGGTAGTGTGCCTGCAAGATAAAGAAACGTATGGTCATCGGGCTGTAAGCCTGAGTCAGCAATTTGTGCGAGCCGCTGAAGAATTCATCCAGCGTGATGAAGTTTCCGAGACTCTTGCCCATCTTGGTGCCGTTGATGGTGATCATGTTGTTGTGCATCCAGTAGTGAACCATATCGTCACCCTGTGAAGCTACCGACTGTGCGATTTCACATTCGTGGTGCGGGAAGATAAGGTCCATGCCTCCTCCGTGAATGTCGAAGTGTTCGCCCAGATACTTACGTCCCATAGCTGTACACTCGGCATGCCAGCCGGGGAAACCGTCACCCCATGGTGAAGGCCAGCGCATGATATGTTCCGGTTGTGCCCGTTTCCAAAGAGCAAAGTCGGCAGGATTATGTTTTTCTTCCTGGCCGTCCAGCTCGCGGGTTGTATTCAGTACATCGTCCAGGTTACGTCCCGAGAGTTTGCCATAATGGTAGTCTTTATTGTATTTGGCTACATCGAAATATACCGAACCCTGGCTTTCGTATGCATAGCCGGCATCCAGAATCTTTTTTACCAATTCTATTTGTTCGATGATATGTCCCGAGGCATGTGGCTCAATGCTGGGGGGAAGTACGTTCAGTGCCTCCATGGCTTTATGATACCGGTTCAGGTAGTATTGCACTACTTCCATGGGTTCCAATTGTTCCAGACGGGCTTTCTTGGCAATCTTATCTTCGCCTTCATCTGCGTCATGTTCCAGGTGGCCTACGTCGGTAATGTTACGCACGTATCGCACTTTATAACCCAGCCGGGTGAGGTAACGGAAAAGTACGTCGAACGTGATGGACGGACGGGCATGTCCCAAATGGGCATCGCCATATACCGTCGGTCCGCAGACATACATACCCACATGCGGAGCGTGCAAAGGCACAAACAGCTCTTTTTTTCTATCTAAAGTGTTGTAAATCGTCAGTTGATGTTCCATAACGTTTGAGATTTATTCTGTTTTAAACCACAAAGTTAGAATAAATAATTTGAATTGGGACGTGTTCTGCCGGATTATTCTTTGTCAGCATATCTGTCTGGTGTAAGATCGGGCCACTCATACGAAAAACGCATTCCGATCTTCCATCTTCCACCCACTGTTTTTGATGGATAAGGTATTGATCTGTAATTGTATATAGCGTATTATCTATCTGTTTATGCCGTTTAAAGCATTTCCTTTTCCTTAGTATCTTTAGTGAAAATGGTCCGGACTTTATCTCGTCCCGCATGCCCGGGCCCATAAGCCCGCATACCTGTGCCCATGAGCCCGTATACCCGGGCCCACCGGCCCGGGTATACGGGCTGAGATAAGTTTAGTATGATGAATGATAATATACTTATATATAACGCGTTAATATCATGGAGAAATCAACTTGCTTTCTTATTAATTTCTGTGTTTAAGCTGTTGTCTCCCCCTTCTCGGGTGCTTTTGTAAAGAACTTGTTTACGACCGCAGCTACACCGTCCTCCTCGTTGCTAAGGGTAATGTAGTCGGCGGCTTTCTTTACCGGTTCCTGTGCATTGCCCATGGCTACACCCAATCCGGCAAATTGAATCATTGAAAGATCGTTGTAGCCGTCGCCTACAGCCACTATCTCTTCCCGGTTCATGTTCAGCTTGTTAAGTAAGACAGATAAAGATTGTGCCTTGTCTATTCCCTGTGGTACCAGTTCGAGGAAGAAGGGCTCCGAGCGGTAAACACTCAGTTGACCTTGCAGTTCTACCGAAAGTTCGGCTTCAATGGGAATCAGACGATGTGGCTCACCCACAATCAAGCACTTAGGAAGCGGCAGACGGATATCTTTCAGAAAATCCTTGGAAGGATATATCTGCATTTTATTGAGGAAAGCCTCTTTCCGGACATACACGTCATCGGGATATTCAGTGATGATATATTGCCGGTCGTAAGTCAGGATAGGGAGTTGGTTGCGTGTGGCGCATTCGTATAGCCGAGGTATCACTTCGTCCGGCAATACATTGGCATAAACGATCTCTCCGGTACTCCAGTCGATAATTTCTCCGCCGTTATAGGAGAGGATAAATCCGCCGAACTCCTTCATGCGCAGTTCGTCGGCCAAGGGTGCAATGCCGAAGGTAGGACGTCCCGATGCAAGTATCAGTTTCACACCCTGTTGCTGTACACGTATCAGTGCTTCTCGGTTGCGTGGAGTTATCTCTTTTTTAGCGTTGGTCAGTGTTCCGTCCAAGTCGAGTACGAGGAGTTTGTATTTCATCAGTCGCTTTTGTTTGGGTTTTGAGGGTGCAAAGGTAGTGGTTTTGGGTATATCACCCAAACAGGATGCGAGTAAATAAAGAATGAATGATACGTAGTCTGTTTGATGCGCTTTGATACGTTTATGCTATTGGGGAATTTATTGTCTTGAAATTTTTCTTTATTTTCTTTAAAATCAGAAATAAATACACGATATTTGTATAAATAGAGAATTAGATATGAGGCCGATAAAACTAATTTGGGGTATTGGAGGGACACTATTGGTAGCTTTATTAATAGGTTGTTATTTCTATCAGAGAAGTAATGAGATGATGCGTGTGGAATCAAAAAATCTATTCATACAGGCATTAAAAGGTGAAATGCTGCGAATGGAAAGGGAACTGGATCTATCATGTGTGTCTATGAATGTATCGGGTGCAACGGCTCTTTGGACCAGACTTTCTGTGAAAACTGAGTTTGGTACAAAAGATTATGTTGTAGATGTAAAAAAGGATTTGAAAAATATATCTTCTGATTTTAATGAGCGTTCTTTGCATTCTGTTGTTTGCATGGAGAAGCAGCTTTCTGCTGATACTTTGAATCGGATTTGGGCAGATAGTTTGAGAATGCGGCATATTGTCGCTAAAACCTCTGTACAGGTAGTTAGTGCCGATTCAAGTAAATGTATTCGTTCTGAAGGGAGTTGTGACAATAATTGTTTTGTATCGCCCATTTGGATTGCCTATGTCGGGAACGAGTGTGAGGTAGAGGTTGCCGGTTTTTTATCTTCTACTTGTTGGTCGGTGATTCGATACTCTTCTTCTTCATTTGTCCTTATTGTTGGAGTGACTTTTATACTTTTTGCTTTTTTCTACTATGTGTATAAGGTGAAAAAACATTTGTCTGATTCGGAGGTTGAAGAAGAGCTTCTAAAGGAAAGGCTGGAGAAGGAGAGAGAGCGGTATCAAGATTTAGAAGAGAAACGCAGGCAATATGAACAACAATTGAATTTGCTTCAACAAGAAGAAAAAATGCGGATAAGAGAACTGAGTGATCTACGGGAGAAGCATAAACAAAAAGAAGCTCAGATTGAAGTATTGTCAGTAGAGAAGAAACGTAGCAAAGAACAGCAAAGTATTCTTGAAAAGGAATGTCAAGAGGGTATGCTCCAAATAACGATGCTTTCCGATAAATTGGAAAAGGAAAAGATAGACCGGGGAGAGCTTCAACAAAAGTTGGCTGCATGCGAACTGCAAATAGCGGAACTGAGAAAAATAAAAGAAATGTTGGGTGAAGAATTAGTCATTTATAAACTCTGTTCAGGGTTGACTTTTGATCCTCGAAATCATATTTTGGATTGTGCCGGAAACCGGATAAAACTGGATGCTCAGGGTAGCCGGCTTTTACTCCTTTTTTTAGAGGCCTCTGAAAATAAACTATCATATGAAGAACTGCTTGAAATGATGTGGGCTGATCGTCGAAAGGATAAGAATCGTTTATGGACGGCTGTTTCTCGTTTGCGTAAAGCTTTAGCGCCTACTCGTGTTATCATAAAGGTGAAAAATGAAGGCGGGTATCAGTTAGTGCTGCCTAAGGAGAGTGATGACTTCTCGCAGAGAGAACTCTTTTGATGTAAGTTCTTGTAAGGAGGCATTTTATTGATTTTCAACTTGTAAGTTTTAGTAAGGAACGTTTTCTTAATAGATAGAAAAAATCGTCTATATTTGTTATGTGTTACTAAAACAACCGAGTATATGAAAAAGTTTTTAAAAGCAATTGGCTGCTTTGCCATTTTTGTATTGGCTGTATTCTCGTATTTCAGAGAGCAACCTTATAAGTTGGATTCTTTGTCGTTACAGAATGTTGAAGCATTGGCTGAAGGTGAGGAATATACACATATTTCTTGTATAGGTGTAGGCTCTTTGGATTGTCCTGTTAATCATAGTGGTGTGAAGTATATATTTAAAGGATATTAAATATTTAATTGGGTTGGGAAGGGGGTGGAACGATGCATGCTCTGGAAAAGTTTAGAATCGTCCACTCCCGGAAAAACCTTCAAAAGAAAGGAGGTTTATAGGTTACAAAGGTAATGAATTTAAGTAAGAATCAGTAGGTGCATCATTTACTTTTTCTGCGGGTGGATGATTCCCCGAAAAAGAGACACAAGAAACAACAAAATTATTAACCTCATAAAAATGTATAAAAATTATGGGTAAGAAAATCTTCGCGACCTTGATAGTCGCTGTAGTCGCAACTTTTGCAGGCTACAATATATATCAGTCACAGAGAGCGAAAAATACAATGTCGGAATTGGCGATGGCTAATGTGGAAGCATTGGCTGATATTAATGAAACAGATTCTTCTGGGCAAACATTATATTGTTGCGGTAATGAAGATACATGCGCTAAAGGAGAAGATGAGGATACTGGCGAAGAGTTTATCATTCATGGTGTACTATCTAGTAAAAAATGTAAATAAAATAGATGTAATATATGAAAAAATATATATATGCGTTCTTTTTTGCTTCTTTGATTATTGTCGCTTTGGGATTAAAGGCAAAGATAAAGAGTGATACTGAATTTTCGGAACTTACTTTAAGTAATATTGAGGCTTTAGGAATGGAAGAAACCGATGGGGCTAAAGACTATTGGTGTTGTGGAAATGAGGATGTTTGTGCAGAGGGACCTCACTATAAAATAAAAGGAAAACTTAAAGAGAATCCTTGTAAATGAGTGTAATAAGAAAGGGGTGATTTAAACTGCTTCATGTTAGGAATGTGTCATTGAGGCAGTTTTGACTTTTGAAAAAATACGTTTGATTTCAGTTGTATGAGCATATGTGTTATAAAGTAAAAGAAAAAAATGCTAACTTGATACAGTTTATTTTACCTCATTCTGGTTATGGTTAAGAAAATACTGGTTGATAAATATGATCTTTTTGTTTTATCCAGTCTTATTCATTATTTAATAAACTTATTATATATGTGTGAAATAAGATTTCTTTTATTTATATTATTTATGGGGTGCTTATGTGCTTGTGGGCGCGTTGACTTAAAATCTCCCAAGACCTTGTTCTCTAGCGTATCAGAGATATCAGAAGTTGAATGGAGTATAGAAGCTGATTCTTTAGCTAGAGTTGAAGGTATACAATGTAATGATTCTGTTTTATTGGTCTTTGATTTTTATTCAGGTAAGAGTTACTCTTTATTTGATATTTATTCAGGTAAGATGATATCTCGTTTAGGCTCGATTGGGCAGGGAAGGGATGAAATACCATTAGGCGTTTTTGGATATATTGAGAATAATAGATTTTATATTTACTATGATCAGACAGGTTATATTGGCAAATTTAATCTCGATTCTTGTTCTGTTATTCTTGACTGTCCACCTGTTTGTCTCGCTAAGTATAAAATACCCGGAGCTCAGATTTCTAAAATCGCAGTAGTGAATGATAGCCTTTTTTTAGGGGCAGGTACTTACAACGCAGAATATCAATATCTACTTTTTGATAATAAAAGTAATGTAATTGATTCTGCGGTGACTATATATAATTCGAATGAAGCGAATTTAAATATATATCATAAATTTTTGTCTAATCAGGGACGATTAAGGAAACGTCCAGGAAAATCTCAATTTGTATATTCAATAAACAATTCATCTAACATTGATTTTTTCGAAATTAAAAACAATAAGATTAATTTGATTAAATCTTTGCGATTTAATAATCCGGAATATACACCTACCCAAGATGGTGATTATAGCAGGGTTCTTTTTTCAGACAACAATGTTATTGGTTATATTGATATAGGTGTTACAGATAAATATGTATATACATTATATACAAATAAGAAAATATGTGATAATAATACTTATAATGATCTAAGTTCAACCACTGTATTGGTTTTTGATTGGAATGGAAATCCTGTGAAACAATATGAGTTATCAAAAGAGGCATATTATATTACTATAGATAAAACATTACAAAGAATGTACGCAGTGGTGAGAAAGCCAGATATGGGTTGGACTATTGTATGCTATGCTATAGATTAATTTTTATACTTATGTAATGATTGATTTTATTGATAATTCTTGTTGGATATATTGAGTATGCGTATTTTATATGTTTTGTTTTTTCTTTTGACTTTAAACTCATGTCAAAAAGTGAAAGAAAAAGAAGTTGTCAGGCTGATGAAAGAGTGGAATAGAAAAGAAGTTCTTTTTCCTGATGATTTGCTATTTACTGTATTGGAAAAAGATACATTAAAGGAGATTCCTAAGAGTGATTATACTATAATTACTTATGTTGATTCTATTGGTTGTACGAGTTGCAAATTGAAATTGCAGAACTGGCTTCTTCTTGAAAGAAAATTGAGAAGCATAACAAATAAAAGGGTCTCTTGTCTATTTGTTATACATCCCAAGAGTAAAAAAGAGGTTAACTATATTTTACAGGAGAATCATTTTGATTGTCCTGTCTGCATTGATGATTCTGATATATTCAATAAGTTGAATAAATTTCCTGCAAATATTATGTATCAGACATTTTTACTTGATGCGGGCAATAAAGTAGTGGCTATTGGAAATCCCATTCATAATGATAGAATAAAGAAATTATACTTGGATATTATTTCTGGAAATAAGATGACTTCTAAAAAGGGAAGTATGCAAACAGAAATAACTGTTTCTGAAACATTATTTGATTTTGGGAAAATTTCGTTTAAAGAATCACAAAAGTGTATTTTTACATTACAAAATACTGGTAAGGCTTTACTAGTTATTGATGATGTGAATACTTCTTGCGGTTGTACTTCTGTACAGTATTCTAAAGAACCTGTCAAACCTGGGGAGTCTTTAAGAATAACTGTGATCTATAAAGCGGATCATCCGGAACACTTTAGGAAAACTATTACAATATATTGTAATGTTCCTACTTCTCCTCTGCAATTGAAAATAACTGGAAATGCTGAATAATTTAATGTTTATATTTAGTACTTATGATCTCTGTTGACAGATTTTATATATGTATGTCCCCTCAGCTTGAATATATGTTGCTAAATATAGGTAGTTAACCTTGGATCATTGCATTGGAACCTATAAATGTTATGGTTCAAGGTTGATTTTTATTTAATATTTGTTATATGAGAAGTCTGTTTTTAATATTCTTTTTTTGCTATGTAACTGGGAAAGCCCAGGACAGAGCGTGTGTCGTGAGTGAAAAGGATAGCATTCCTCTTTCAAATGTATATATCTGTTTGAAAGATAGGAGAGTCATAGCTATCAGTGATGAAAAGGGGGTGTTCTCATTAGAGAAATATGATTCGTTGTCATTGAATGATACTTTATATTTTTCTCATATTAATTATTTGCACAAGAAATTGTCTTATGGTGATTTAATTAAAAATAGATGTACCGTTTTTTTGATAGAGAATAATCGGGTTTTGGAAGAAGTATCTATTTTTAGCAATAGGCATTTAAATCGCTTTTTGCATTATGAAATATTGTCTCCATTGAAAAGAGGAGTCTATTCGTTTGCTTCGGTCTTGGTAGATGGGCAGATTTATATTGTAGGAGGGAGTACATCGTGCGGCCCCTTTCAGAGTAATATACGTTCTACTTTATTTTGGGAAAAATATAGTAACATGATGTATAGATATGATATCAAGCAAGATAAGTGGGAGACGATCAGGCATAAGTTTAGAGAAAGGGCATATCATACGGCGGGTTATTATGATGGAAAAATTTTTATTTTAGGGGGAAAGAGATTATCTGAAACCAGAATTGTTGATTATCTGGATAATGCAATAGAAATATATGATATTAAGCGTGATACCGTCTGGACAGATTATACTAATCCGCATCAAGCGACTTTATTGGGATCCGTTGTGTATAAAGACAATATGATTGTTTTAGGCGATGTTAAAAAGGTTTTGCAAAATAATGAAGGAGTCTATTCGGATGAAATGCATTTATGGAATTTAAAATCCGGCTACTGGTATGAGTTGGGAAAAATGCCGATTAGGCAAGCTCCTGAAACAATTCTGGTTGATCATTGTATTTATTTAATCGGAAATCGTAACGGTGGCGGCTGGAGTATTGAATGTTATAACTTATTGACAGGGGCATGGGCCAATGCCGGACGTTTGTTATATCGGCTTGGCTGGCCTAGTTTGGCTTATCATAATGATATAATTTATATTTTTGAACAAGGTGTTGTACAGACGTTTAATATAAAAAGCAGGCAAGTTCGTTCGTATATGATAGATCTGAAATTGAAATCTCCAGCTTTGTATTACTTTGATGGGAAATTATATATTTTGGGCGGATTTTATATGGGAGATCCTTCGCGCAATGTATATAGTGTTGATCTGAAGGAATTTGATAAAACAGAAGTCGATTATTATTATAACAATGTAAGATGAAAAATATTTAATTGCAGCCCGGTTCTTATACCATTTCTTTATGATGGGAATACTTTTTCTATAAGATTATTTATTAGCAACTGATATATCACAAGGAATTGTATAAATATAGTCGTCAGTCAAAGCAGGATAGTAAGAAAATTAACTTCTTCTTTTGTTCTCAGCGGAATAAGAGATATGCCATCAGATATGTCATTTTGTTAGCTTCGTTTTGCTGATATATGCGGGATTGGAAGTACTTTATTATAGGATTGACCCTCTTTCTGTCCGCATGACATTCAGGATAGGAAAAAAGTCTTAACTTTGTGCCGTTCAGGTTGATCGGGACGAATAACATACAATAAAAAAGACTCTTTATGTACAGCATACTAATCATTGAAGACGAACAGCGGGTGGCCGATTTGCTTCGCGCCGGTTTGGAAGAGAACGGTTACAACTGTCTGGTAGCTTACGATGGAGCTATGGGACTGAGAATGTTCCGTGCAAATACGTTCGACCTTGTCATTTCGGACATTGTGCTCCCCAAGATGGACGGATTTGAATTGTGCAAAGAGATTCGGGCTGCTAACCCTGCCATTCCTATCCTGATGCTCACCGCATTGGGCAGTACGGACGACAAACTGGATGGGTTTGATGCCGGAGCGGATGATTACATGGTGAAACCCTTCGACTTCAGGGAGCTGTATGCCCGTATCCGAGTTCTTCTGAAACGAAAACTTGCAGTAGTGACTGATGTGGAGGAAGAGTTAAATTATGCAGACTTATCCGTAAACCTGTTGGACAAGAGCGTAAAGAGGGCGGGACGGGACATTAAGCTCTCTCCCAAAGAATACAACCTGCTGGTATATATGATCGAGAATGCAGAGAAAGTTGTCAGCCGGATGGATATAGCCGACAAAGTGTGGAACACGCACTTTGACACGGGTACGAACTTCATTGATGTCTATATCAACTATCTCCGTAAGAAAATAGACCGTGACTTCGATACTAAACTCATACACACAAAGACAGGCATGGGATTTATTCTCACCGATAAGTTATGAAAATAAGAAGTATCCTTACCATCAAATATGCAGGTATCACGGCCACTATCTTTCTCGTGTTTATGGCCACTATCTATTGTGTGAACGAACATCTGCGCAGTGATTCTTTTTATCGTAGCCTGCGAAGCGAAGCTATCACTAAAGCCCATCTGTTTCTTAACAATCAGGTTGATGTAGAAACCATGCAGTCGATATATCTCAATAATCGTCAGTTCATTGATGAGGTGGAAGTAGCTGTATACACTCCCGATTTCCGGATACTCTACCACGATGCGTTGCACAACGATATCATTAAGGAGACTCCCGGAATGATCGATGAGATTGTCCGGAAAAAGGAGATCGACTTCCGTACAGGAGACTATCAGGGGATAGGGATTTTATATGAGTTCGGGGGTAAAAATTATGTGGTGACAGCTGCCGCTTACGACCGTTACGGACATATTAATCAGGTCATAATGACGCGGCTGCTTCTCCTTTTATCTATCGGCGGACTGAGTGTGCTCGTCATTGTGGGTTATATGCTTGCCAAAAGTTCACTTGCCCCTATCCGTAGCATCGTACGTAAAGCCGAGGGTATCACCGTCACTCAAATCGACGAACGGTTGCCTGTCAAGAACGAGCATGATGAACTGGGAGAACTAGCCCTTGCCTTCAATGCACTGCTGGACAGGGTGGAAAAGACTTTCAATGATCAGCGGATGTTTGTGAGCAATGTATCACACGAACTTCGTACACCTATGGCGGCACTGTCGGCAGAACTTGACTTGGCGCTGCAAAAGGAACGTACTGTCACACAATATCAAAATTCAATACACAATGCGTTACAAGATTCCCAGCGTGTCATTGAACTGATAGATGGCTTGTTGAACCTTGCCAAAGCGGATTATTATCCCGAGCAAATCAAGAAAGAGGAAATCCGGCTGGATGAATTGCTGTTGGATGCCAATGAGCTTGTGCTCAAAGCCCATCCGGATTATCACATAGAACTGATTTTCGAGCAGGAGGCAGATGATGACCGTGTGTTGACTGTGATCGGGAATCCGTATCTGCTTACCACTGCTTTTGTGAACCTCATAGAGAATAACTGCAAGTATTCTGATAACCGGACGTCGTTTATCCAGATCTCATTCTGTGATCAGTGGACCATCGTAAGTTTATCCGACAACGGTGCCGGGATGTCCGAAACGGATAAGGAGAACTTGTTCAAGCTCTTCTACCGCGGAGAGAATAAAAACCAGGCTCAGGGACATGGTATCGGAATGACGCTTACAAAGAAGATACTCACCCTCCATAAGAGTGAGATCTCGGTGTATTCACACCAAGGAGAGGGCACTACCTTTGTGGTAAGGTTTCATCATTTATAATTCCGGTAAGATTGTAGAATCGATCTCTTCCGATCCGGCAAACTCTAATACTTTTCTAATACTGCTCTAATTTGTTTCTAACTACCTTCTCATAAGGTGGTTTGTACCTTTGTGGCGTTAAAAACGAACCGAGTGTCTACTTATTAAAGCGCAAAGATTATGATTTGGAGAAAGAAAGAAAAACAGAAAGCGCAGTATCAATTTAATTCCGAACGGGTATTCCTGGTTGCCACACAACCTGCTAAGACTGCATATTCTTATTTCCAGACTTCGAGTGTGGGACTGAGTGAAGAAGAGATCGGGCAACGACAATCCGCCTATGGTAAAAATGAAATCTCACGAGAGCAAAAGAAGAATCCACTCGTACTTTTCATCCGTACGTTCATCAATCCGTTTATCGGTGTGTTGACGGCGCTGGCTGTCATCTCTCTGGTCATCGATGTAGTAATGGCCCGTCCTGAAGACCGTGAGTGGACGGCTGTTCTGATTATTATCTCGATGGTAGTTTGCAGTGCCATTCTCCGCTTCTGGCAGGAGTGGAAAGCAAGTGAAGCTACTGACTCATTGATGAAGATGGTCAAAAATACCTGTTTCGTAAAGCGGTTTTCGGGAAGTGAGGAGGTTGATATTACGGAATTGGTACCGGGTGATGTTGTTTGCCTTGCTGCCGGTGACATGATTCCGGCAGACATCCGCATCATTGAATCGAAGGATCTGTTTGTCAGCCAGGCATCACTTACCGGTGAGTCCGATCCAGTAGAGAAATTTCCTGAAATAAACGGTAGGAGACACAGTCACGGAAGCGTCATCGAGCTTGACAATATCTGCTACATGGGTTCCACTGTTATCAGCGGATCTGCCAAAGGAATCGTTTTCGGGACGGGTAACGATACCTATCTCGGAACGATAGCCCGAAGTTTAGTGGGTGAACGTGCGACTACCGCTTTCGACAAGGGAATCAGTAAGGTCAGTTTCTTACTGATACGCTTTATGCTGGTGATGGTTCCATTCGTCTTCTTTGTCAACGGTTTCACAAAAGGCGATTGGTTCGAGGCATTCATATTTGCCTTATCGGTGGCTGTGGGATTGACTCCTGAGATGCTTCCGATGATAGTCACAGCAAACCTCTCGAAAGGTGCTGTATCAATGTCGAAGAAAAAAACGGTCGTGAAGAATCTCAATGCCATCCAGAATTTCGGGGCCATGAACATTCTTTGTACCGATAAGACCGGTACGCTGACCTGCGATAAAATCGTATTGGAGAAGTATATCAATGCGGACGGCAGCGATGATCATTCCCGAAGGATATTGCGCCACGCATTCCTTAACAGTTACTTTCAGACAGGTCTCAAGAACCTGATGGACAAAGCTATCCTTGCCCACGTACGCGAAGAAAATCTGGAACATCTGACGGAAGGTTACACGAAGATTGATGAGATACCGTTTGATTTCAGTCGACGTCGGATGTCGGTAGTTATTGAAGATCAGCAGGGAAAAAGGCAAATCATCACGAAGGGAGCTGTGGAGGAGATGCTGAATATTTGCTCTCATGCCGAGTTCAACGGTCAGGTATATGAATTGACCGATAAACTCAGAAGTAAGGCAAAGAGAATCAGTGATGATATGAATCGTAACGGGATGCGGGTACTTGCCATCGCACAAAAAAGCTTTATCAGCAAGGCACGGGACTTTGCCGTCACCGATGAGGACGAGATGGTACTTATTGGTTACCTGGCGTTTCTTGATCCCCCCAAGCCCTCTTCTGCCGAGGCTATCCGCCAATTGCGCGAATATGGTATCGAGGTTAAGATACTTTCCGGTGATAATGATGTAATCGTGAACGCCATTGCCCGGCAGATAGGCATTGATACGTGCCATTCGGTAACAGGGGTTGAGCTTGAAGGCAAGGACGGGGAAGAATTACGTGAAATAGTGGGACAAGCCACTCTCTTTTCCAGGCTGACGCCTTTGCAGAAGAGCGAGATAATCATGATTCTTCAGCAAAATGGCAACACGGTAGGATTTTTGGGTGACGGGGTGAATGATGCCGGAGCATTGAGGCAGTCGGACATTGGTATTTCCGTAGATTCTGCCGTGGACATTGCGAAGGAGAGTGCCGATATCATTCTTTTGGACAAAGATTTGAGTGTGCTCAAAGAGGGTGTCTTGGAAGGGCGTAAGACCTTTGGCAATATCACCAAATACATAAAGATGACCGCCAGTTCCAATTTCGGCAATATGTTCAGTGTGATGTTCGCCAGTGCATTTCTGCCGTTTCTGCCCATGTTGCCGATACATCTGCTCATTCAGAACCTTTTGTATGATATCTCGCAAACTACCATTCCGTTTGACCGGATGGATGCCGAGTTTCTGAAGCAACCCCAGAAGTGGGACGCATCCGATCTGAGTCGGTTTATGATTTACATCGGGCCGATAAGTTCCGTTTTCGATATTGCCACCTATTGTTTGATGTGGTACGTGTTTGCCTGTAATTCACCTGAGCACCAGACTCTCTTTCAGTCCGGTTGGTTTGTCGAGGGATTATTGTCACAGACATTGATCGTACATATGATCAGGACTCGTAAGATACCGTTTTTTCAGAGTCGTGCCACCTGGCCGGTGCTGGGGTTGACCTTCCTGATCATGGCAATGGGCATAGCTATTCCTTTCACATCGTTTGGCCTGTCGATAGGACTTGAACCGTTACCGTTGAGTTACTTCCCCTGGCTGGTGCTTATCTTGGTATCCTACTGTGTTCTTACACAATTTATGAAGAGCTGGTATATTCGAAGATTTTCGAAATGGTTATAAAGATGGGGAAGAAGTAGGCTGAATCGAACTCTATTTACTGACTGAATTACAAGAATGGGAAATTATGAACTATATTGCAATAGTCTGTTGGATGCTTTTCGGGAGCGTCCTCCGCCTTTGCGCCCAGACGTGTGGCGCCACCTATATTACCGAGTTCCAATATGATCTGAAGAAGAGGACGAACTGGTGCAACCTGTTAAGATTGGACGCATACGTGCCCATCGGTACGAAGGGAATCTTGGAGTTTGCTTCGATACACGTATATAAGACGCGTCCGGAACGGATCATTAATGACCTGCAAACCTTCTCGAATATTGAAGAGGATAATTTACCTTGTGCCATTGCTGTGCTGGGATATACCCGGCTTATCGGAAATATCACTTTGTTTGCCGGGATTCGCAATCTGAATGAAGATTATTTCACAACTCCTTGTATGTCACTGTTTACAAACAGTTCGTGCGGGATATTCCCTACTTTGTCCGCTAACTATCCGATAGCCAATTATCCTCTGGCTGCATTATGTCTCGATTATAAGATGACGCTGGGCCGGTTCGGTATTGAAAGTAGTCTGTACAACGGTAAAGGGTACAACGGATGGAGTAAAGGTAAACATCCGTTCACATTCAATCCTCGCAAGGACGGAGTATTCAGTATAACGGAAATTAATTATCAAACAGAATATGGAAAGTGTTTTGGCGGTTTCTCTCTACATACTAACGGTGATATGCCTGATGTGGCTGGAGAGTGGAAGACCCGGGAAAGGGAAAAGAAAGTCTCCCCGAAGATGACGTTTGCCTGGTGGGGGTATGCAGAACGAAAGTTATGGAGTAGAGTTCGTCAGGAGGTAAACCTGTTAGTACAATACACCCGTACTTCTTCTGTGTTCAGTGAATGCAGAGATTATATGGGAGCAGGTGTGACGTGGATTTATGTTCCGGGTGGTCAGAAGCGGCATGAGGCGGGCTTGTTCCTGTCTGCCGCTCAGTTCAAATCGTGTAATGAAGTTGCCGGAGAAGTGACATATCGTTATTCGTTTAATCGGGATACATATATACAGCCGGCAATACATCTGATAAAGAATGGAGGAGGGCTTCATGAAGTTTTTCTGATAAGGATGGGGTATATATTGAATGGTGGAAGAGTCAGATAGTTGATGCGGGGAAACGATGTAAATGGTATCGGAGGGAAAAGAGTGGACCGGGATTTTAGGTTCAGCGATTTTTAGGGCGGGAGAGGAGATATACTGTCAGATTTAGATTGGGTGATAAAAAGATTCTGAATGATAATTTTCTAAAAAAGAGAGAAATAGAAACTCTCTAAACAAAAAATGCATATATTTGTCTGATAAGTAACCATAAAAACACAAAAACATGAAAACTCGGGCATTACGAAGCTATCTATGCTTTACTTTACTGGCTACAGCCTTTCTGCTGGGACTGGCCGGCTGTGATAAGGAGGAATCCGAATCGTTAAGAATTGGAGACGATTCATTTAATAATATTGAAAATGGTGTCTGGACTGCTTATTATCCGAATACAAATCAGACGTCTATCACCATTTATGGAGGAGTAAAACCCTATACCGTAAGTAGCAATTCTGATATCCTCAAAGTGAATATGGATAAGCTTTCGGATGCTTTCAACTACGAAACACTGGGCGTTGGTGATGCGGAAGTGACTATTACCGATGCGAAAGGAGAATCCGTCGGTTTAAAAGTGAAAATAGATTATTGGTCTGATAAAATGAAGATCGTTAAGCTGGATGCTTATGTGAAAGGCGATAAGATGACGGTGGCTGCACAAAAGGAACTGAAAGAAAAAGCCTTGGCTTCCATTCCTGTAAAAGCAGGAGGCGGTTATCAGTTTATATATACAAAGGATCAAGGGGGAATTGTATATGTCTATCCGGATAAATACGGTGAGAAATATAAAGAAGGGACTTTCACCCGTAGTTCTCTTGCGGTTGGGAATAGTTCATATCGGAAATATGAAATAAAGTTGGATGGTATGGAAAGGACATATATTGTTCAGAGATATTATCCGTCGAAGACACGAAGTGTGGCTATGGTGCCTTATGGCTTTTATGAGGATCTCCTGGATCAGTTTACAGATGACTATCCCGAAGTGGAAAGTGTATACACCATGCAGGTTGTCAGTGCGGTTTTCTGATCTTGAATGTATGAGAGAACGGGCCTGATAAGCAGCGGGAAGAAGGCTATGATCCTAAAAGTCGGGCCCACTCTCGGTTGGTTAGTGCCGGAAGCTGCTCGGTATCTGTAATAAAGGTTTCGGCCAGTTTGCGCTTTTCTTCTTGCAGTTGTATAATTTTCTCCTCTATGCTGCCTTGAGTGATAAAACGGTAAGCAATCACCTGATTGTTTTGTCCGATACGGTGGGCGCGGGCGATGGCCTGTGATTCGGCTGCCGGGTTCCACCAAGGATCGATAATGAATACATAGTCTGCCTGTGTCAGGTTGAGGCCTACACCTCCGGCTTTGAGTGAGATAAGAAAAGCCTGTATCTTGGGGTCACGGTTAAAGCGTGCTATTTCTTCCGGACGATTGGTTGAAGAGCCTGTCAGGAAGGCGTAATCCCATTTGCGTTTACGAAATTCACCGGCAACTAATTCCAGGTGTTTAACGAAAGAAGAGAAGATCAGAACTTTATGTCCTTCGCTGCGGAGCGTTTCGAAGGTTTCTATAATTTGATATAATTTACCCGAATCACCGATGAAATCGGGTAAAACCAATTGCGGATGACAGGAGAGTTGTCTTAGACGGAGGATTCCATTGAGTACCGTGAAAGATTGTTGTCCCTTCTCTGCAGTCTGTTCCAGTAAGATGTTCCGAAGGCTGTTCTTTTCATGTTGATAGAGTTCGTTTTGTCTTTCTGTCATATCGCAATAAACTACTTCTTCGGTTAATGATGGCAGTTCCGGGGTTACTTCCTGCTTACTTCTGCGTAGGATGAATGGTGTGATGAGCTGACGTAAGCGATCCTTCATTCGTTCGTCTCCTTGCCGGATGGCATTGATAAAATGCTTGCTGAAAGTGGTTTCATTTCCTAAAAGTTCGGGTTGAAGAAAATGAAATTGTGCCCAAAGGTCTTTCAGTGAATTTTCGATGGGAGTTCCTGTCAGGATCAGCCTGTGTTTGCTGCGTAGCTGTATGGCTGAACGAAACGTGAGGGATTCGCTGTTTTTAATGTTTTGACTCTCGTCAAGGACAATGCATTCGAATGTATATTGGCTTAAGGTTGCTATGTTATTGCGCATCGTACCATAAGTAGTGAAAATCAAATGATAACGGTCGAAATATTTTTTCAATCGGGTAATTTCGTTGGGTGAACTTCCATTGTATTCCATCATTGACAGATTGGTGAAACGAGATGCCTCACGTTTCCAATTATGTAAAAGGGAGGTAGGTACGACTATCAGGGTACCGTGTAAAGGGGATATCCGGTTTTGCTTTTGAACCGGTTCCGGAATTTGTGGAACTTGGGGGGCGATCCGGGAGTTTTCTTCCTCTTTGCTTTGCATGGGAAAGAGTGAAAATTGTCCCTTTTCATCGAAGAATACTTGTTTTTGAGGGAGGTAATCCGAAGTGCTTTCCGCTTTTTTCAAATCGATTGTTTCCCGAATAGCTTCGGTTGTATTTCCCGGTTTGTAGACATATTGCAGGAGAGCGAGTGTCTGTAAAGTCTTGCCCAATCCCATATCGTCGGCCAGGCATCCGCCAAATCCTTCAAGATAGAGGTTTGCCAACCATGAAAAGCCTTTCTGTTGATAAGAGCGAAGATTAGCCTTAAGCCCGATGGGTACGGGAATTTCTTTGCTCAGCAACGTTTTGATGCTTGTGCTTTGTCGGTCTTTTTCTAAAATAGATTCTATTACACCGATAAAGGGGCGTTTTAGACGGATCGTTTTGTCTGATTCTTTGCCTGCTTCAAGAAGGTTGGCATACTTGCTGAACCATTCTTCGGGTAGAAGGACAATGCGTCCGTCGGGGAGGATATATTCTCTATTGCCTTCCAGTATGTTTTTTCGGAAGCGGCTGAAAGGAATTCTCTGATTGCCGATGACAACAGTGATGTGTAGGTCAAACCAATCGGGACCGTCTTCACAACTCTGTTCTATCCGGATTTCGGGAAGATAGTACGGTTTGTTTTGTGTATCACTGGACAAGACAAACTCTTCGAGCAACATTTGGCGATGGTGGCTGATCCATTCGGTAATGTTCTTTTCGGGAGCCGCGGATGATAGCTTGAAATGGGAGTCACTGATGCATTGCAAGCCGGCTTTCTGAAGCAGATGTACAGCTTTTCTTTCAGCGGTTGAATTACGCTGGAAATAGTGTATGACGATTTCCTCCTCTTCTTGCTCACGAAAGACAAATTTCCTGGTTTCATCGGAGGGCTGCGGTGAAAAGGACTGTTCGCCGTAACGAAAATCAAGCCGTAACAATGTATCGTTATAAATCGTATCTTCAAGATAGAGATAAGCATTACACGGACGTTTCTCTCTGACGACTTTTAATCCTTGTATACTGATGTCGTGATAACGTGCGAGAGGAATTATGATATTATCTATATATTTTTCGGTTAGTGAAGCATCTGCGCTGATACGTTCTTTTTTAGTGAAGGGTAACAAACGTGAGGCTTCGATGTGGCTAAAAGTATATAAATCCATACCCAGCAGCAGAGTGGCAGGATTTGAGGTAAGGACGACGACAGGTTTCTGCTCCATTAATGAAACCGGAGTATCATCATCGTAGCACTGCAACTGATAACTGAAGTGTTCTTCGGTTACTTTGAATGAAAAATGAGTTTTTAGGTTGTGAGGATGGACGCGGTACGCGTGGTGTTCATAAAGTTGTTTGCTGCCACTTGGCTTTTGATAGAACGGAAGCTGTCCGTTACATATCAGTTCTAGCATTTCCAAGAGCTTTTTCTCGATGAAAGGGCGGATTTGCTGCTTTAGTTTATTGCTGTCCTCGGTTAGTTTACGGAGGAATTTGGGAACTGTCTTCTCACGTGAATAGACTCCCATCAAATATTTCTCAGTATAGTGTGAAGCTATGTCGATAGCTTTTTGTTCCGCTTCATTCATTTTTTTCAGGGCATCGGGAGAAGCATGAAAAGCTTGTTCGATCACTTCCAACGTATTGTCCAAGGCCCGGCCGACGGTGTACGGTACGAGCAATAGTCCCAAAACAGGGTGCTCTACGAGTACAATGACAACTTGGTTCGTGGTAAGTGCTTCTTTCATTCTATCGGGTTTGGAGGATCAAAGATACGGGATTTTATGTAATTTTGCGGTATGATGGAAAAAAACAAACGAGTCTTGTTGGGAATGAGTGGCGGTACAGACAGTTCTGTGGCTGCTATGTTATTGCTTGAAGCCGGTTATGAAGTAACAGGGGTTACTTTTCGTTTTTATGAGTTCAACGGTTCTACTGAATATTTGGAGGATGCCCGTGCGTTAGCTGCTCGTTTGGGTATCGGTCATATTACGTATGACGCTCGCAAAGTTTTTCAAGAACAGATTATAGATTACTTCATTGATGAATATATGTCCGGTCATACTCCGGTACCCTGTACTCTTTGCAATAATCAGTTGAAATGGCCCTTGTTGGCAAAAATCGCCGATGAAATGGGCATTTTTTATTTGGCTACGGGACATTACGTGAGAAAACAGTGGGTAGATGGGAATTATTATATTGCACCTGCTGAGGATGTGGATAAGGATCAGTCCTTTTTCCTGTGGGGGTTAAAGCAAGAGATTCTGCAACGCATGTTACTCCCGATGGGTGGAATGACTAAGTCTGAAGCACGTGCTTATGCCGCCGGGAGGGGATTTGAAAAGGTCTCGAAAAAGAAAGATAGTATCGGTGTTTGTTTTTGTCCGCTCGATTATCGTAGCTTTCTGAAGAAATGTCTTTGTGATGAGTCCGGAGATAAGAACCGTAACATATACAGAAAAGTAGAGAGAGGACGATTCCTCGATGAAAGCGGCAATTTTATAGCTTGGCACGAGGGATATCCTTTTTATACGATTGGCCAACGTAGAGGATTGGGCATTCAGTTGAATCGTGCTGTTTTCGTAAAAGAAATCCATCCGGAAACGAATGAAGTGGTATTGGCATCCTTGAAATCACTTGAGAAATCAGAAATGTGGCTGAAAGATTGGAACATAGTGGATGAATCTCGTCTGTTGGGCTGTGATGATGTCATAGTGAAAATACGGTATCGGAAACAAGAAAACCATTGTTCGGTTACAATCACTCCTGAAGGGTTGCTACACATACGATTGCACGAACCTTTATCTGCTATTGCAGAAGGACAAGCTGCCGCTTTTTACAAAGACGGTTTGTTGTTGGGAGGAGGGATCATAACGATGAGCGATCAACGATGAGTGGGCTGCGCTATTTACATTATATTCATCGTTGATCGTTCAAAACCACCGGTCGTTCATCACCGTTCATTCAAAGCAATCATTTCTTCAATATAATCTCTTGTATTGCTTAGTCTTGGAACTTTATGCTGACCGCCTAATTTTCCTTTCTTCGCAAGCCAGTCATGAAAGAGGCCCTTGCGTGCTACAATTACCTCTAATGGCTGGAGAGCAATATCTTTCCATCGTTTTGCTTCATAATCCGAATTGACCTCTTTCAGGGTAGCATCCAGTATCATTGCGAATTTCTCGATGGAATCGGGCATTTTGGCAAATTCAATAAGCCATTGATGACGGCATTTGGCATTTGCATCCATAAATACGGGAGCAGCAGAATATTCGCTGACCTGAGCTCCTGTTTCGGCGCAGGCTTTGGCAAGTCCTTTCTCGGCATTATCTACGATTAGCTCTTCGCCGAATGCGTTGATGAAGTGCTTGGTACGTCCGGTAATGACGAATTTATACGGATTCTTTCGGGTGAATTTTACTGTATCCCCAATCATATAGCGCCATAATCCACAAGAGGTGGAAATCACCATTGCATAGTTCTTATTTAATTCTACTTCTTCCAGGCAATAAGTACGGGGATTTTCTTTTTCTACATCCTCCAAAGGAATAAACTCGTAGAAAACACCATAGTCGATCATCAATAGCATAGACGGGTCGGAAAGGTCATTCTGTGTGCCGAAATAGCCTTCCGATGCATTATAAGTTTCGACATAATGCATTTTAGAAGAATGAATGACTTGTCTGTATTGTTCGCGGTAGGGGGTAAAAGCCACACCGCCGTGGAAAAATACTTCCAGATTGGGCCATACCTCTTCTAAGGTTTGTTTGCCTGTTTTCTCAAGGATACGTTTGATGAGTACCAGCATCCAGGAAGGAACACCGGAAAGGTTGGTCACATCCACCGGTATGGTACTGTTGGCGATAGCTTCAATCTTAGCCTCCCATTCGTCCATTAACGCGATTTGTTTGCTTGGCACGCGTATCAGGTTGATCAGTGGACTGACATTTTGAATCAATATGGCCGAAAGGTCGCCCACCAGGCTGTGGTTGGAGTTGAGGTTCGGGCTGTGGCTACCTCCCAGAATTAATCCTTTACCGGAAAAGAAACGACTTTCGGGGTTCATGCGAAAGTAGATTGCAGCTGCATCTTTTCCGCCCCGGTAATGAATATCCTCCAAGGCTTCCTTGCTGACCGGGAGGAATTTACTCTTATCGTTTGTTGTACCCGAAGATTTGGCAAACCAGCGTATCTCCGAAGGCCACAACAAGTTTTGTTCGCCCGCGCGGAGACGCTCTACATAAGGTTTAACTTCTTCGTAGGTTTGTATGGGGAGGCGATTTTTAAAGTCTTCGTAATTGCGGATAGATTTATAATCGTACTTCTTTCCCCATTCGGTATTTTCTGCTTGTTTCACCAGACGAGTCAATACCCGGTGTTGTATTTCTCCGGCTTGTGTATCGTAAAGATCTATTGCTTTTAAACGGGAATCAAAAACTTTGCTTATAATCTTTGTAATATTCATTGCTCTTTAACATATAATGTTTAGTCGTGCAAAAATAGCCTTAATTATCTTTTTTTTCTATCTTTACGACGGAAATAATAGTTAAAAGTGAGGATATGTCATGCTTTTGTATGTAATAGAGTAGCTTTTTTCTTTTAAATACGTAATATTCAATAAAAAAAGAGCAGCAATGAAGATCGGAATTCTTACATCAGGCGGCGATTGCCCCGGTATAAACGCTACAATTCGTGGGGTATGCAAAACAGCTATTAATCATTACGGGATGGAAGTTGTAGGGATTCACAGTGGTTTTCAGGGACTGTT
The DNA here is from genome assembly GCF_000159855.2 of Bacteroides sp. 3_2_5. Taxonomy (NCBI): domain Bacteria; kingdom Pseudomonadati; phylum Bacteroidota; class Bacteroidia; order Bacteroidales; family Bacteroidaceae; genus Bacteroides; species Bacteroides sp. 3_2_5. The sequence continues at coordinate 262,884 of NZ_JH636044.1, forward strand.
GACGAAAGAAGTAGAATCGTTTACTGAAAAATCTTTGTCCGGATTGTTGAATTTAGGCGGTACCATGCTGGGAACTTCGCGGGAGAAACCGTTTCGTAAGCAAGGCATTATCTCGGATGTAGATAAACCTGCGTTAATACAACGTAATATTGCAGAATTGGGTCTTGATTGTGTAGTGTGTATCGGGGGGAATGGTACACAGAAAACCGCTGCAAAGTTTGCTGCGATGGGAATCAATATTGTTTCTGTGCCCAAAACGATCGATAACGATATCTGGGGTACCGATATCTCTTTCGGATTCGACTCGGCAGTGAGTATTGCTACAGATGCTATTGACCGGCTTCATTCCACGGCGAGTTCGCACAAAAGGGTGATGGTGATCGAGGTGATGGGACATAAAGCCGGTTGGATTGCTTTATATTCGGGCATGGCAGGTGGAGGCGATGTTATTCTGGTACCGGAGATACCTTACAATATTAAAAATATAGGAGATACGATTTTAAATCGCTTGAAGAAAGGAAAACCCTATTCGATTGTAGTGGTTGCCGAGGGCATCCAGACCGATGGACGTAAACGTGCTGCCGAATATATTGCTCAGGAGATTGAATATGAAACGGGTATTGAGACACGTGAAACTGTATTAGGTTATATTCAGCGTGGTGGGTCGCCTACACCTTTCGACCGTAACTTGTCTACCCGTATGGGAGGACATGCAACAGAACTGATCGCTAATGGACAGTTCGGTCGTATGATTGCTTTGAAAGGGGATGAGATATCTTCTGTTGCATTAGAGGAGGTAGCCGGAAAGTTGAAGTTGGTGACCGAGGAACACGATCTTGTGGTGCAGGGACGCCGGATGGGAATCTGCTTTGGATAAACAGTGTCTGTATTTGGATTACACACTGATCTCTTCGGTTGATATAATTTCGTCGATCTGTTGATTTTCTGCGGTCAGAGACGTTTCTGATTCGGGAGTCGTATCTTCTGCAGGTACATTATTCTGTGTTTTGGCTTCTTGTACACTTGCCATAAACTCAGGATCTCCTTTAATCTTTTTGAGGGTCATCTGTGCTGCATTCTGTTGGGATTCTTTTTTAGAGTATCCTGTTCCTGATCCACCGAGTATGCCTTCGATTCGCACTTCTGTCTGGAATACAGGATTATTTTCTTTGTCGAGGGACTGCTCAATCAATTCGAAAGAAACTTCCATCTTGTTTTTTTGACTCCATTCAATCAATTTTGACTTGAAGTTGACCTCCTTACGTGAAAGTTTATCCAAATCGATATAAGGTTCGATGATTCTTCTTTCCATGAACTGTTTGCAGCATTCATATCCGCGGTCAAGATAAATTGCACCGATGAAGGCCTCAAATGCATTGCCATACATGTAGCTGTTGTGGGAGGAAGAGCGTGTCGAATATTTGATGAGTTTATCCAAGCCTATTTCGACAGCCAGTTTGTTCAAAGTCTCACGTTGAACGATTTTAGAACGTGTATTGGTCAGGAATCCTTCCCTTTTACCTTCGAAGTGTTGATAGACAATATCTCCTACGATGGCGTCAAGGATGGCGTCACCGAGGAATTCCAGGCGTTCATTGTTCAACGGACGTCCTTTTTCCGAACGTACTGCCGTTGATTTATGCAGTAGAGCCTGCTCGTACAGCCTGATGTTGCGGGGATAGAACCCGAGTATACGGTAAAAACAAGAATAAGACTCTCTATCCTTGCGGAACAGGAGTCTTATCTTATCTATTTTATTACGTAACACGACTTTATTCAGCGTATTTCTTGAAGATTACACAAGCATTGTGACCGCCGAATCCGAATGTATTCGAAAGGGCAACATTAATTTCGCGTTTCTGTGCTTTGTTGAACGTGAAATTAAGATTATAGTCAATGTTCTCGTCATTGTCACCTTCGGCATGATTGATAGTCGGAGGAACGATGCCGTTCTTAATAGCCAGAATACTTGCAATTGATTCTACCGCACCGGCAGCGCCCAACAAGTGACCTGTCATTGATTTGGTTGAACTGATATTCAACTCAAAAGCATGTTCACCAAATACTTCTTTGATTGCTTTGGCTTCCGATATATCTCCGACCGGAGTAGATGTTCCATGAACATTGATGTAATCCACTTCTTCAGGACTCATCTCTGCGTCTTCCAGGGCATTCTTCATCACCAATTTTGCACCGAGTCCTTCCGGATGAGATGCTGTCAGGTGGTGAGCATCAGCAGACATACCTACGCCGGCAACTTCTGCATAGATTTTTGCGCCACGGGCTTTTGCATGTTCCAGTTCTTCAAGAATCAAACATCCACCACCTTCACCCATTACAAAGCCGTCACGGCTTGCACTGAACGGACGAGATGCAGATTGTGGTTCGTCGTTACGAGTTGACAATGCATGCATAGCATTGAAACCTCCTACACCGGCAGCTGCGATAGCGGCTTCCGAACCACCGGATACAATCACGTTTGCCTTACCCAGACGGATCAGGTTGAATGCATCGGCGATGGCGTTAGTAGAAGTTGCACATGCAGAACAAGTTGCGTAGTTCGGGCCGTGGAAGCCATACATAATAGAAATCTGTCCGGCAGCAATATCTGAAATCATCTTAGGGATGAAGAACGGATTGTACTTAGGACCGTTTTCTTTGTGAAGGGCGTAATTACTCGTTTCCTCCTCAAATGTACGTATACCACCGATACCGGCACCAAAAATAACGCCGATTCTGTTTAAATCCTCATTTTCGATATCAAGACCCGAGTCTGCAACTGCTTCTTTGGCAACGGCAACGGCATACTGTGTGTACAGGTCCATTTTACGAGCCTCTTTGCGGTCGATATATTGAGTTGCATCGAAGCCTTTGACTTCACATGCAAATTGAGTCTTGAATTGCGATGCATCGAAATGAGTAATAGGTCCTGCTCCACTAACCCCGTTCACGAGGTTCTCCCAGAATTCCGGGACATTATTGCCAACAGGAGTAATGGCGCCCAGACCTGTTACTACAACTCTCTTTAATTCCATACTGATGAAATCGAATTACTTAGCGTGTTCTTCGATGTAAGCTACAGCATCCTGTACTGTGCCAATCTTTTCAGCTTGGTCATCAGGAATAGAGATACCGAATTCTTTTTCGAATTCCATGATAAGTTCTACAGTGTCAAGAGAATCAGCTCCCAGGTCGTTAGTGAAGCTTGCTGTTTCTGTAACTTCTGATTCTTCTACGCCCAATTTATCGACGATAATCGCTTTCACTCTTGATGCAATTTCAGACATAACTTTAAGTTTTTAATTAATAATTAGTTTTATTTCTTTAAATTTGCGGTGCAAAGGAATAAATATTTATCGTCCTGCGCAAATTTTTGATTAAATAAATGCAATCTTTTGCACATTTTTCACTGTTTTGTGCACTAAAAGGTCTGATTATGGGAAAAAACATCGCTATTTTTGCTTCCGGCTCCGGTACAAATGCTGAAAACATTATCCGGTATTTCGAAAAAAATGCTTCTGTTAGAGTGAGATTGGTTCTTTCTAACAGGAAAGATGCGTATGTTTTGGAGCGTGCATGTCGTTTAGGAGTGCCTTATAGGGCTTTTCCGAAGTCTGATTGGGAAGCTGCGGAGTCCATCTTGGATTTGCTGCGTAAATATCAGATAGACTTTATTGTGCTGGCCGGTTTTCTGTTACGTATTCCGGATGCACTTTTGCATGCTTATCCTGATAAAATTATAAATATTCACCCTGCACTTTTACCTAAATTTGGCGGAAAAGGGATGTATGGCGACCGGGTACATGAGGCGGTGGTAATGGCAGGTGAGTCCGAAAGTGGGATTACTATACATTATATAGATGAGCATTACGATGAGGGAAGTACTGTTTTTCAGGCAAAATGCCCGGTACTTCCCGGAGATACCCCTGCGGATGTGGCTAAAAAAGTTCATGCATTGGAATATGAATGGTTCCCCAAGATCATAGAGCGCGTTGTAAACAGCTTATAAGATGATCGGGGACATTCTCCACAGATTATATCCATGATTATTTAGTTATTACGATCCGATACGCACCTTCCTCTCTTCTTAAAGGATAGTCTCCCCGAAGTTGTTCGAAGAGCCCCGGGTGAGATTTCAGGGCATCACTGTCTCTGCGAGGATCGTAAATCATAAGGGATGCCTCTTCATAAGTTGCAGTAGAAATCAGTTTATTCTTCGGTTCCGGAGGAGTAATCCGATAGTCGGTTTCTATCCGGAAGAACCGGCATAAGGCTTCGAGTGACATTCGGGTTGCATTTGCTTTCCCGTCCGCTGAATATCCGGCGATGTGGGGAGTGCCTATAATTACTTTCTCCAGCAGTTCAAGGTCGATATCCGGTTCATGTTCCCATACGTCAATGACAGCATCAGACAGAATGCCGGACCGGAGAGCTTCAAGCAGTGCTTCTGTTTCGATGACTTCACCGCGTGAAGTGTTCATGATTACCGCTCCTTTTTTCAGTGAATGGAAGAAATGCTTGTCCGCCAAATGATACGTTTTATATTTCCCCTCCTTATATAAAGGTACATGGAAAGTGATAATATCGCATTTTTCGGCTATACTTTTTAAAGAAGCGAACATTGTACTTTCTTCTCTCTCTTCTCTCGGAAGGTCATTCAGCATCACTTGTATTCCTAATTTTCGGGCTACATCAGCTACTTTGCTTCCTACATTTCCCACACCTACAATACCGATGGTCATTTGATTCAATTTCATACCACGGGTTTGCTGTAAGATAAATAGTGCGGATTGGATATACTGTGCTACGGAAGCCGAATTACATCCCGGAGCATTAGTCCATGTGATGCCGGCTTCACGGCAATAAGCCGTATCGATGTGGTCGAATCCGATCGTGGCAGTTGCGATGAACTTTACTTTGCTTCCGGCAAGCAGTGAACGATCACAACGGGTGCGTGTACGGATGATTAACGCATCGGCATCTTGCACTAGTTCAGGCGTAAAATCTTTTCCGGGGGCGTATATTACTTCGTCCGCTATTTGTTCGATAGCTTCTCTGATGTAAGGTATTTTGTTATCTACAATTACTTTCATGATTGGTTAGGGGTTTGCATGCAAAGGTAGGAAATAAAAAGCAGGAAAGATTGGCTATATGGAAAATATTGCATAGATTTGCCCGGTAATGCGCATTACGATAAGTTTGAACTTAGACAATTTATATTCATAATGAAGTGTATCCACATTATTACTCCGGTAAAAGATTCTATCGAGTTGACGTTGCAAACGGCTGAAGCTATTTTAAAATCAGATTTCACCGTTCCTTTTCATTACACTATTTACAATGACTTCAGCACCGATGAAAATACGAAACAATTGAAGGAGGCATCCCTTAAGATGGGATTTGAATTGGTCAATCTGTCCGAGATCACTTCTCATCCTTCTCCCAATTATTTGCTGGTGCTCCAGATGGCACAAGAGAAGGCCATTGCCGCCGAAGCGGGATTGTTGATCGTGGAATCTGACGTGATTGTGAAGAAACATACTTTACAGTCTCTTTTTGATGGTGCGCAGGCTCGCAAAGATTGCGGTATAGCTGCCGCGGTGACAGTAGATGAACATGAGGCGATCAATTATCCCTATTTATATGCAAAAGGCAAAGAGAATCAAGTCTTCCCGGAGAAGAAGCATCTTAGCTTCTGCTGCTCTTTGCTGACGACTGACTTTTTACGTGCTTTTGATTTCCATTCTCTGAACCCGGAGAAAAACTGGTTTGATGTGACCATTTCTCATCAGGCTCTTGAAAAGGGTTTTGTTAACTATCTGTTTACTACCTTGACTGTTTGGCACCGTCCGCATAGTAGCCGTCCGTGGAAACAGTTGAAATACACTAATCCGCTTAAATATTACTGGTTGAAATTTACTAAAGGATTAGATAAAATTTGATGGTATGACAAAGAGGCTGACGAAAATTGGTGTAAACCCTGATTTTCAGGAATTATCTTCGTTTGTACATGAGCTCCCTACTGTATTCGAAACAGGGGGTAAAGTGATTTACAAAGGACGTAACGAGCTTAAAGAGTTTGATGTAGAGGGTAAGAAGCTGATTGTAAAGTCCTACCAATTACCTCATCTGTTGAATCGTATTATCTATAATTTTTTTCGTGCCTCAAAGGCCAAACGTTCGTATTCCTATGCTTTGATGCTCCGTAAATTGGGTATCGGATCACCGGCGCCTGTGGGATATTATTCTACAGGTTCATGGCTTTTGTTCGGTAGAAGTTATTTTGTGTGTTTGAAGTCAGATTGTCCTTATACATATCGTGACTTTGAAAAAACGGTGTTTCCGAATCAGGAGCAGATCTTACGTGCCATAGCCCGGACTACAGCCATGTTGCATGAGAATGGACTGTTGCACAAGGATTACTCTGCCGGTAACATTCTTTTTCGAACAATTGATGAAAAAGTAGAAGTGGAGATCATCGATTTAAACCGTATGCGTTTTGGAAATGTGGGTATAGAAGCGGGATGTAAAAATTTTGAGCGTCTTCCCGGTACTCATGAGATGTTTGCCATATTAGCCGAAGAGTACGCCAAAGCCCGTGGCTTTGACGTACAAACTTGTTTGGAACTTATTGAGCAAGCTCATAGTCTTTCAGATTAATATATTTTGATTTTTTTATTCCTGTTATGTAGAGGAGTCTTTTGAATCCGGTGATGACACGTGTCTGAAAGTCAATAATAGGGCGTGTTCCTTTCCATGGTGTCATGTCGAGGTATTTAAAATATTCTTGTTTCAAAGGGTGCATACTGTCATAATTCCATGGCTTTTTATTGGTATAATGAAGAATTGCCGGGTGCAGTAAAGCTTCTTTTAAGCCGCTATGCTCTTTCACCTTGTGACTGTAAGTTCGGCGGTAGAACGTGTCTTGCACATTCCAGCGGAAAGGTACGAATAATTTGTCCTTATACAACAGTGCATTGAGAAGATCTTGATCATTGAACCGGATACGATCGGAATGTGCCAGAAAATACTGTTCACACATTTCGTCTATTTTGTGTTCCCTCCAATACTTCAGGTTGATCAATAATACTCCGGCATTAAAATAAGAGTACTTCTTGTCGTATTGCAAACGGGAATAGTATTCCTCTTCGTCACTACCGATATCTTCTATACATCCTATTGCATATTGCGTAATATCTGTATTCCAGAATTCACTTATATCATTCAGGACCACAATGTCACAGTCTATATATAGGATTTTGTCAATATTTACAGGCAGTATCCGGGATAAGAGACAACGATAGTATGTTGCAATCGAAATTCTGTTTCCACTTTTCTTGATGGAAAAATTGTTTAAAAGATCTTTTTCCGGGAAATAAAAACAGATTTTGTTTCCGTATGACTCTGCAATGCTGGAAAGTGCTTTTTGATCGGCCTCCGGCAAAGTACTGGCTATGATATGAACACAAAATTCAGAATTACGATTGTTGGCGAACAATGAAGTCAGGGTTACAGCACAGTGAATCGTAAAGTTAGAGTCGATGTTACATGCAATGTGTATCATGGTGATTGAGTTTATGGTTTGTAGTTATTACATTTCTCCGCTTTGTCCAGTCGCTTTGAAATATTTGTCTAAAACAAGAAGTGAAATGAGTCTTTCCCGTTTCTTGTTCTGGAACTGTTTTATATATTCGTGGGCATGATCGATTATTTGTTGAGCCTTTTCCGGATGGTTTATGTAATAAGTGAGTTTCTCTTCAAAATCAGAGAAATCATTCTTGATTTCAATGTAATGGTAGTCGGGAATTAGTTTTCCTTCCATAAACCAGGTTTCGCAAGTAGGGCGGGTCATCACCGCAATAGAGTTGGAAGACATGACCCATTTCAGGTTAGATGCAACATCGTTCCCTTCAAGTGACAGAATAAATTTGTATTCCAGATGTTCCCGGATCGTCTTCTTGGCAACCATCCATTCCTGAGGTATACCTGTTTCGTGACCTACTACTCCGCAGTCGCATAGAGGATGATTTATATACATTTTTATAAATTGAGTCCGGATACGACTGTCACGGATCTTACCACGAAAAATAGCACAGTCCTTTTTGGTTGTGAAAGATCTTTTATCATTTACAAACATAAAATGGCGAAGTGCATCTAATTTTAGGATAACGGAGTTTTGGTTATCACCGGCCAACAATCTGCTTTTTACAATGGTAGGTGAATCCGGTGTGAAATAAACATCTCCCGGACAATATTGCCATCTTAAATCAGGACTGAACCAACGTGTATATTCTCTGGCATCAAAAAAGTAGGCCTTGTGAAAGTATGACATTTTGTAGTTGCCTAACTTTCCTCTGTATATCAGATACCTGATTTTATTTTCTACATGCGTTCCCTGCGGGATGGGATGATTATTTCCGGATAACCTGTTATAATAACTAACACGCTCTTCAATATAGGCCCTGTCCGGACGTTTTGATAGTTGGGCGATTGTTCTCTTCAGCTGCATTCTATAAAAATAGGAGGGAATAGCCATCTTCAACATATCATAAGCGAAGTAGATGAATTTAGGCGGTTTCCCACTACGCAATTTATATACCAGACTGTCACCCATTTTTATTCTTGTTTTAAGTATTTACTTACTCCGTTTTCGCAGTAAACTATATTTTTTTCATTGTTTTTCCGGAAATATTCTGCATTCTTCTGGTCACTTTCCATGCTTTCGTGTCCATGCCACAAATGATATACGATGCCGGCGAACCTTAAAGAACGTTTTTTGCAGCCTTTCCGTTGTAAACGGTGAGTCAGGTCATCATCTTCTTTTCCCCAGCCTTCAAAAAATTCATCATATCCGTTAATTGCCAGAAAATCGGATCTCCAGAAAGACATGTTGCATCCCAGTCCGGAAGATACGTTCTTTTTGTATCTGTCAGCAAAGAAATTAGAAACCGGTGTAGAGTGAATTGCTGTCTCAGCCCTGTTTTGTATACCGATTGTCCAAGGATAAATTCTTCGGTTTACTTTTGATTTACAGATTTCTTCTGTTAGTTTCTGCCCCAGATTCACTCTGGTTCCCCTCAAATAATGTCCTGGTTTCGCTAATCGTTTGTGGTCTTCTACAAATTTGTTGTGGAGGAAGATATCTCCATCTATTTCAATGATATAATCTCCTGTTGCTGCCGCAACAGACTTGTTGCGCATCATAGCCAAGCGAAAACCTTTGTCTTCTTGCCATAAATGTATAAGAGGCACCGGAAAATCTTTTTTGAAAGACTCTATTAAATCTTTGGTTTCTGAAGTGGAGCCATCATCGCCAACAATGACCTCGTCGGGCATAACGGTTTGGAAACGAACACTGTCCAGGCATACGGACAAAGCCTCCGGTCGATTGTAAGTAGAGATAATAAGAGTTGTTTTCATCTTAGTTCAGTTATTATTTAAAACCGGAAAAAGCTTTATGTTACAGCTTCTTCCAAGGTGAGGATGATACAAATGTAATACTTATTTTGAAATAAAGGACTTTTATATTGCTCTTATTGTTTAGATATAAAGAATTGATCTCATAGCCGTAGCCAAAGAGGTTGCCACTCGTCTTACAAAGAAGAATTCTGTTGTCGATTTTACCGTTCTTGCCGGAATATATTTTCTGTAGGTGATAATTACTGAGGCATACGCATTAAAATAATTATATACGAAAAAGCGTCTTAGGGTGGCTGCAACTCCTATTTCCCAATTCCTTAAATAATCATAAGTATGTGCTATTTCGAAAGCATCATTGATATACTTCTTCTTTAACGAAGAAGGCGGCAAAATAATAATGTGATTAATAAAATGAAACGTTTTTTGAACCAACTTTTTGGGCTTCCTTACTTTTATGTTATTTTCGGCAGCAAACTGAAATTGCTCATGTAACGCTTGCAAATATTGAAACTCTTTGAGCGGATTACGTGTACTGTTTGTAATGCTGCCCGGTCGGGTTCGATAATGGTATTTAGGAGTCTGCAATAAAACGATTTTCCGGGCTTTATGAAATATTTTATAACATAAAGCTATGTCTTCAAAACTCCATCCTACCGGAAAACGGAGTTCTGTAAACAATTCACGTTTGAATAGTTTCTCCCAGATATAATTTTGGATTATTTTGTCTTCAATTAAAGTCGCTATTGCTTTTTGAGAACTAAAAATCTTTGTCTTTTTTGATTTATATTTTACTTTTGTTCTGTTGGGCAGTTCTGTATAGTGTGTACAAATTGAAATATCAGCTTGATGTTCGTATATCAAGTGATATAGAGTCTCGTACATATCCTCATCAACCCAGTCGTCACCATCAACAAAACCGATGTATTCTCCCGTAGCCACGTCTAACCCTGCATTACGTGCATCGCTGAGTCCTCCATTTCTTTTATGGATAACTTTAATCCGTTCGTCTTGTTCGGCAAATTCATCGCAGATAACAGGCGAATGATCGGTTGAGCCGTCATCTATCAAGATGATTTCAATATTTTTGTAGGTCTGGTTGATTAAGGATTGTATGCATTCAGAAGCATATTCTGCTATATTGTATATAGGCACAATGATGCTAATAAGCGGCAGAGGTTTATTTACTTCCATTCTTTTAAGCAGGTTTAGGTAATTGCTATATTCTATATTTTATATAGTTTGTGCAAAGATAGAACGTTTATATTAGAATGTTACTAAAAAATGGAGAAAAGTGGGATACTTTTATAATATTTAGAGGTTCTAAAACTAAATTGGGGTCTAAATGTAAGTGTAACAGCACTGTTTGTTCTTGTCGGGGAGTTATAATTTTTGCTATATGTGACTTTGATCGGAATTAATAGGGGGATAGCTTTTGTGGTGGAGAGTGATTGAAAATGGAATGATCTGTTTTAATATATTGGTTATTATTTCGATAACAAATGTTAGTTATTGGGCTTGAAGTAAGAAATATAGTGTAGGTTTATGCGATGATTTATAAATTCACTAAAGATTTTCTGTTATCTTTGTGCCCTAAACATAAATAAGATATAATGAAGGAATTCTTTCAACTCATGCGGCGGTTTGTGTCGCCTTACAAGAAATTTCTGGGATGGGCTGTATTCTTAAACTTGCTGTCGGCTGTTTTTAATATATTTTCGTTTACTTTATTGATTCCGATTCTTCAGATTCTTTTCAAGATGGACAATAAAGTCTATGAGTTTATTCCTTGGGATGCTGCGGGAGAGGGCTTGAAGGACATCGCTGTGAATAATTTCTATTATTATGTGACTCGGATGATTGAAATAAACGGTCCTTCTCTTACATTGCTGTTTTTGGGTTTGTTCCTGGCATTCATGACTTTATTGAAAACATCGTGCTATTTTGCTTCTTCCGCAGTGATGATTCCTTTGCGTACGGGAGTCGTTCGTGATATCCGCATCATGGTTTATTCTAAAGTGATGAGTTTACCATTGGGTTTCTTTTCAGAAGAGCGCAAGGGAGACATCATTGCCCGTATGAGTGGTGATGTGGGTGAGGTTGAAAACTCGATTACAAGTTCATTGGATATGTTGATCAAGAATCCGATTCTGATTGTCATGTATTTTGGAACGTTGATTATCACCAGTTGGCAACTGACTTTGTTTACATTGTTAGTGGTTCCGGGTATGGGATGGATCATGGGTAAAGTAGGTAAAAAATTAAAGAGGCAATCACTTGAGGCGCAGGCTAAATGGAGTGATACGATGTCTCAACTTGAAGAAACTTTGGGGGGACTCCGTATTATTAAGGCTTTTATCGCCGAGCAAAAAATGATAAATCGTTTTACGGAATGCAGTAATGAGTTTCGTGACGCTACCAATAGGGTTGCCATGCGTCAGGCATTAGCACATCCGATGAGTGAATTCTTGGGCACATTGCTTATTGTGGTTGTATTGTGGTTTGGCGGATCACTGATATTAGGAAATCACTCTTCCATTGATGCTCCTACATTTATCTTTTATATGGTAATTCTTTATAGCGTTATCAATCCCTTGAAGGAATTCTCGAAAGCCGGATATAATATCCCTAAGGGACTGGCTTCTATGGAGCGTGTCGATAAGATACTGAAAGCAGAAAATAAGATTGTGGAGATTCCGAACCCGAAACCGTTGAATGGGTTGGAAGAACAAGTCGAGTTCAAAGATATTTCTTTCAGTTATGATGGTAAGAAAGAAGTACTTCAACATATTAACCTGACTGTACCCAAGGGTAAAACCGTTGCTTTGGTTGGGCAGTCCGGCTCAGGCAAGTCTACGTTGGTAGATTTATTGCCACGCTATCACGATGTGCAGGAAGGGACGATTACTATAGACGGAGTCAGTATCAAGGATGTTCGTATCTCTGATTTGCGCAGCCTGATAGGAAATGTCAATCAGGAAGCTATTTTGTTCAATGATACATTCTTCAATAATATTGCTTTCGGCGTTGAGAACGCGACTATGGAGCAGGTGATTGAGGCCGCCAAAATAGCCAATGCACACGATTTTATCATGGAGAAAGAAGACGGTTACCATACTAATATCGGTGACCGGGGCAGCAAGCTCTCCGGGGGCCAACGCCAGCGCATCAGCATAGCCCGTGCCATCTTGAAGAATCCTCCCATTTTGATTCTTGACGAGGCTACTTCCGCTTTGGATACTGAGTCAGAGCGTTTGGTACAGGAAGCGCTGGAGCGTTTGATGAAAACACGTACGACGATTGCTATTGCCCACCGCCTCTCTACCATCAAAAATGCAGATGAAATTTGTGTGCTGTACGAAGGGGAAATTGTAGAACGCGGAAAACACGAAGAATTATTGGCTAAAAACGGATATTATAAACGACTGAATGATATGCAGTCACTATAGACATGACAAAAAAATGGCAATATTTATGTAGATGCCTTTTAGTATTGGTTTTTATAGGAGGAGTTATCCCCGCAAAGGCACAACTGGTAGAGCGAGTTTGCCGTACCGATTATAAAATAAGCCCCGAACGAAAAGGAGAACTTCTTCTGGAGTTGGACAATATCAGCTTTTTCAAAGACAATGAATTTGCCGGTACAGTGATAAAAGGCTATTCATTGCCGGGACTCTGGATACAACCCAAATTTGTATATTATCCTTTGAAGAATATCAAGTTGGAAGGAGGAGTCCATATGTTATGGTTTAGTGGGGCTTATCGATATCCGAGTGTTTCTTATCAAGACATAGCACTGTGGAAAGGTGAACAATATCAGAAAGGTGCTCATCTTTTGCCTTTTTTCCGGGCACAAATATCGATGAAATCAGTAGACTTGATTTTAGGGAATATATATGGAGGCTCCAATCATGGACTGATTGCACCTTTGTATAATCCGGAGTTGAATTTGACTGCCGATCCGGAGACGGGTTTTCAGGTATTGGCAGGTGCTCCCTGGATCGATCTGGATGCTTGGATTGATTGGCAGAGTTTTATCTTTCGGGACGATACTCATCAGGAAGCTTTTACTGTCGGATTATCTACACGGTTCAAGTTGAATGCCCCTTCTTCGACTTTCCATTGCTATATTCCTTTGCAAATATTGGCGCAACATCGCGGAGGCGAGATCGATACGATTCGCGAGAGTTCAGTACAAACGTTGATGAACGGTGCCGTAGGGGCAGGAGTGACGTGGAACATCGATCGCCGGATTTTGAAGCGTGTTAATGTAGAACTTGATGCTGCCGGTTATTATCAACAGAAAGGTGAGTTATGGCCTTATCGTAAGGGCATTGGAGTCTATAGTAGTGCTTTTGTTGATTTGGGCAACTTCCGCGTAAAGATGGGGCATTGGATCTGCAACGATTTCATTACGATGTTTGGAATTCCCTATTTCGGAACAATATCTACCAAGAAAGAGGGTATAACTTATGATAAACCGCAAACTCTGTTCTGTTCGATAGAGTATTCCCGCATGTTCGGGAAGCATTATGCACTGGGATTGAAGGCCGATGCATATCAGTTTTTCCCGGGGACAATGCGGAGTGCCAATGGAGAATTAACTTCTCCCGGTAGCACTACCAGTTTTTCTGTCGGAGTCTATTTCCGGATTAATCCATCATTTTTATTGAAGAAGTTTTAGAGTCTATTTTCTTCCGAAGTCTGCCGGTATTTCTCCCCATTCTCTGGTTTCCCATTTCAATATGGGAGTGGTATACTTATTTTCTTTAAGCCATTTTTCTGCGCGTTCTATCAATACAAACAGGGCTTCAGTTTCTGCCGTACGGGAGAGTTTCGTCTTGCATTTTTTTTGTTTCACCCAACTGATTGCGTTTGCACTGTCGCTATAGATTGGCATGTCGAACCCTTTCTGCTTCAGCAAAGCAAGACCGTGTACGAGTGCCAGAAACTCGCCGATATTGTTGGTACCTTTCATCGGGCCGAAATGAAAAATTTCTTGCCGGCTTGCCACGTGGACACCACGATACTCCATCGGGCCCGGATTGCCACTGCATGCAGCGTCCACAGCGAGGCTGTTTTCTATGACTGCTACCGGTAGCATATCAGTGGAAGGTCCGGTTGTTTTTTTCTTTGCATTTTTACCAATATAAGCATAAGGTGATGCAGCGAAAGCTCGTTCTGCTTCTTCCCGGTTATCAAAAGATTTATATTTGGCACTGTCATATCCCTTCACCTGAAGCTGACATTCGGTCCAGGAGGTATAAATACCAGGAGTGACTCCATCCCATACAACGTAAAATTTTTGTTTGCCCATATTTGATGTTTCAACTTATCGGGTGGTAAAGGTACGAATATATTCCATTACCGAACAACTTTCGTTTGTCAGTTGTTTTAATTTAAAAGAATCAATCTAATAAAGAAAGGAGTATTTTTATGAAAAAATCCTTCGAAGAGGCCCTCAAACACAGAAGGACCTATTATTCGATAACAAACCAGTCTCCGGTTTCTGATGAGGAAATAGAGCGGATTGTCAATTTAGCTGTCACTCATGTGCCTTCTGCTTTCAACTCTCAATCAACTCGTGTAGTGCTATTATTGGGTGAGAATCATAAGAAATTATGGCATATCGTAAAAGAAACATTGCGAAAGATCGTCCCACCGGAAGTTTTTAAAACGACGGAAGCCAAAATCGACAACTCTTTTGCAAGCGGATACGGAACTGTTTTATTCTTCGAAGATCAGTCGGTCGTTAAGGGATTGCAGGAAGCATTCAGCAGTTATAAGGATAACTTCCCCGGGTGGTCGCTGCAGACTTCTGCGATGCATCAGCTGGCTGTATGGACGATGTTGGAAGATGTCGGCTTCGGAGCTTCTTTGCAACATTACAATCCGCTGATCGATGAAGAAGTACGCCATACCTGGCATTTGCCTGAAGAGTGGCATCTGATTGCCGAAATGCCGTTTGGACTTCCGGTACAGGGACCTGGCGATAAAGATTTTAAAGATTTGGATACCCGGGTCAAGGTATTTAAATAAGGTTTATTTGTTTCACCGAAGGAGGGGATATCGTTTTATCTTTGGTCAAGACTTGTTGAGTAGCATTACATCGCTTTGTGTGCAATGTGTTATGATTAAGTCTTTTATGAAAAAGAACGACATCCTTATCCGGGTTCGCATGCCTGTGCTCATAAGCCCGCATACTCGGGCTCATGGATACAGGCATGCGGGCTTATGGGCCTCCGTATTGCCTGAAAAACAGAGGGGGTAAGACGGAAGATCGAAATGATTTTTTGGGGTTCTTCTTCAAATTTGGTGGTAAGTTTTCTTTTACTCATGGAGTCTAATTCAGTTTTCGGAAGTGTAAGCCCTCTTTTATAGTTGACAAAAAAGGAAGTATCCCGGCTTTCACCCGAAGAGTCCATCCGTGAGGTGAGGAAGCTAATCTTAGACTAAATCATCTGAAAATCAATGTCTTTAAAAAGTAAGATTTCTCTCCTTAAAAGCTTTGTTTTAACATAGAGTTAAAGCTTGTTCTTTGGATGTGAATAAGAAGTTCTTTAAATGCAAAAGGCTTGTTATTTGCGCACAAGAACCTGCCAACCTGCAAAAGACGTTAACAATGTTAATTGAAGAAAGGTATAAAGATGAAGATACCGGTTCAAACGACGTAAATTCACTTCCGAAGCTTGAGCTATCTTATTCAGCCGATGTCTGTTTTTTCTTATTAAAGCAAAAAGGACAATAATCAACTTGAAAAAAAGAAATTAAAGAATTTACCACCAAATTTGAAGAAGAACCCGAAAAGTTACCATGTGGGTCATTCGGTGTTCTCTCAATAAATATCTATCTTTGTGCGAAAATGCCGTTTGCTTATGATCCGTATATTTCTGACCGGCTATATGGGAGCCGGAAAAACCACGTTAGGAAAGGCTCTCGCACGAGAACTGCACATCCCATTTATCGATTTGGACTGGTATATTGAAGAGCGTTTTCACAAAACGGTCGGAGAGTTGTTTTCTGAACGGGGAGAAGCCAGTTTTAGGGAACTTGAAAAGAACATGCTACATGAAGTAGGTGAGTTTGAGGATGTGGTGATCTCTACAGGAGGAGGGGCGCCTTGCTTTTTCGATAACATGGAGTATATGAATCGGGTGGGGACTACCGTCTTTCTGGATGTAGACCCCAAGGTATTGTTTAGCCGGTTGCGGGTTGCCAAACAACAGCGCCCTATATTGCAGGGGAAGAAAGATGACGAACTACTTGATTTTATCGTACAGGCACTCGAAAAACGTGCGCCTTTTTATCGTCAGGCTAATTATATCTATTGTGCAGACAAACTGGAAGACCGTAGTCAGATTGAAACATCCGTGCAACAACTGCGTAAACTTTTGAACTTACATATAGCAAGCTAAATTTTAAGAAACCTTATTTTCTGCTTCGGCTATCCCTTTTTTCTTCTCTATCCTTTGTTCAGTCGGCCAATATTACTATCTTGCAGTCGCTGTGAGGTTTTATGCCTGTCAGTGTGTTACAACATAAATAAAACGATCAGACAATTATGGAAACTTTAAAAGAGAAATTCGAAGCCCTGGCCCATCGTATCCAATCATCCGGAAAACCGGCTGCCGCATGGTTCCCTCAATTTACACCTGTCACTTTGTTGAACGCCGAAAATTGGTGGGAAGCACTTGCTGTGTGCGAATATGCCTTGGACACCCATGAGGACGAAGCACTGACAGCCGGATTTTTTGAATTAATATTCAGTGCATACGATTGTAACGTAGAAGTGGATCTTAATGAGGAAGAGTATGCCTACTGGTGGGAGAAAGTGATCAGTGTATGCGATCGTGTGGCTGTATTCAACGGTGCCGGGTGGTCACAGAAAGGTGCACAATATTCGGAAGCCCGTTATGGGAAACGTGATCTCAGCCTGTTATTCCCTTGCTATGAAAAAGCGGCGGAAATGGGAAGCCCGGAAGCAGAGGCAACCGTTGCTTATTGGCGTTATATGGGTTTCTACTGCGAACAGGATAGGGCAGAAGGAGAGCGTCGATTTGCAGCTTTATCCTCACCCGAAGCTTTGCTATGGGGAAAATATTACCGGGCTTATGCCGAGCAGCACACCGGCAGTAAAGAGAAAGCCCTGCTTATGCGAAAAGAGCTGCTTGACGAACTTCCCGAAGGCCATCGCCTGCGTGCCCATGTATATGCCGCGATGGGCGACGCACTTGATATAGAAGAAGGAAGTGTGGCTGAAGAAGCGGCATGCTATGAGAAGTCGCTGGAACTTGTTCCTAATCTATATTCTTTAAAAAATCTGGCAACTCTCTATTTTCGCTATCCGGAACTAGGGAAGCAAAAAGAACTGGCGTTTGAGTTGTGGGAGAAAGCCTGGCATGCAGGTGTATGGTCTGCAGCTAATTTCCTTGGATATAACTATCAGGAAGAAGAGTGGCTCGATATGCCTAAAGCCATTGAATGGCTGGAGAAAGGGATGCTTTATTGTGAATCATATTGTGCCTATGAATTAGCATTGATCTATCTTTATAATGATGAGTATAAGAATGTGGAACGTGGGTTGATGTGCCTGCAGCGCTGTGTCGACGACAATTATGTAGAAGCTATCGAGACGCTTGCCAATGTTTATTTCAACGGTGAATTGGTGGAAGAGAATATCTCGTATGCCTGTCAGTTGTTGGAGAGAGCTATCAAGCTGGGGTCCGGTAGTGCAGCCTATCGTATCGGCTGGATGTATGAGCGTGGATTGCTTTCTGAAGAACCGGATTATCAGAAGGCTATGGAGTATTATGAAAAAGCTGTGTCTATGGACAATGCTGACGGGTATGCACGGGCGGCTCTTTATTTGGCTAATGGTTATTCCGGAGTTACGGATGCCGGGAAGTCAAAGGCCTATTATGAAAAAGCGGCAGAGCTGGGTTCATGTTTTGCAATGGTAGAATTGGCATTCTTATACGAAAATGGTGAGGTGGTGGAACAAAGTTATGAGAAAGCTTTCGACTTGCTCCAAAAAGCTGCCGGACAGGAGTATCCTTATGCGATGTATCGTGTAGGACTTTATTTGGATAGGGGAGTCATCGGTGAGCCACGGCCCGAAGAAGCGTTTGCATGGTATGCAAAGGCAGCCGAACGGGGAGACGGAGATGCGATCTTCGCTCTTGGGCGTTGCTATAAGAATGGAATTGGTACGGAAGAGAATCCGGATAAGGCTCTTGAATGGTTTACTAAGGGTGCAGAGAATAACGAACCCCGTTGTCTTACAGAAATGGGGTTGGCTTATGAATACGGTAGTGGGATAGAAGAGAATCCTCATCAAGCTGTTGAATATATGACAAAGGCTGCCGAACAAAATTATGGTTATGCCCAATTTAAAATGGGAGACTACTTTTTCTTTGGTTACGGTGCCTGTCCCGAAGATAACAAACAAGCTGTGGAATGGTACGAGAAGGCTGTTGCAAATGATATACCTTTGGCTATGTTGCGTATGGGTGAATATTACCTTTACGATTATGACAAACTGAATGAGTCGGAGAAAGCTTTCAGCTACTTCAAGAAAGCGGCTGAAGCAGAATGTTATAATGAAGGACTGGGAATCTGCTACGAGATGGGTATCGGTGTGGAAGACAATGAAACAGAGGCATTCAAATATTATACTTTGGCTGCGGGCAGTGGCAATGTTATGAGTATGTATCGCACCGGATTGTGTTATTACAACGGAGTAGGTGTAAAACAGAATTATACAGAAGCTTACCGATGGTTTAATGATGCCGCCGGAAATGACAATGTGGCTTCGTATTATTATTTAGGTAAGATGCTGATGTATGGCGAAGGCTGTGTGCCCGATGCGGAAGCAGGGCTTCAATGGTTGATGAAAGCTGCTGAGCATAATAGTGACAAGGCGCAGTTCGAATTGGGCAATGCCTATTTGATGGGCAATGGAGTAGAGGAGAATGATGAGATCGCTATGGAGTGGTTTGAGAAAGCAGCCGAAAACGGAAACGCGAAAGCCTTGAAAATTACTGGAAGAAGACAACGATAAAAACAGAATGGAAAAAGAAGGTAATAATCTGTTTCAGGTCAATCTTAAAGGTATGATTGCCCTGTTGTCAGAGCATATTTATAGTAATCCGAATACTTTTGTCCGGGAGTTATTGCAAAATAGTGTGGATGCCATCACTGCATTGCACAACATCGATGAAAATTACTCCGGACGTATTGATGTCTTCCTGAATGGGGATGGCTCGATGGTCTTTCAGGACAATGGAATCGGACTGAAGGAAGAGGAGGTATACCGTTTCCTCACAGTGATAGGTGAAAGTTCAAAGAGAGACACTCCCGATGCCGACGATTTTATCGGTCGGTTTGGTATCGGCTTGTTGTCTTGTTTTGTGGTGACCAATGAAATCAGGGTAGAGAGCCGGTCGGCAATGGGGGGAAATCCTGTTTGCTGGTGCGGAAAGGTGGACGGTACTTATCAGACTACTTTCCCCGATGAAGAGTGGGAGATCGGTTCAAGGGTTGTGTTGAGGCCTAAAAATGAATGGGCTCATCTGTTCGAATACGAAGTGTTTAAAAAGATATTGGTAAATTATGGAGAAGTCTTGCCATATCCTGTCTATTTACATCGTGGAGAAGAAGAAGAGTTGATTAATACCCCATCACCCGTCTGGCTTGATCCGAAAGCTACCCGGAAAGAGTTATTGGATTATGGGACAAAGGTCTTCCAATCGTCTGCTCTGGATGCATTTCCTATACGGACAGAGCATGGACGGATAGAAGGTGTACTCTATGTATTACCTTTCCGTACGCAATTCTCTGTGCGTAATTCGCATAAAGTATATCTGAAGCGGATGTTGCTTAGTGAGGACGATTGCAATCTGTTGCCTTCTTGGGCATTTTTTATTCGTTGCCTGGTGAATGCCGACGGACTGCTTTCTACAGCCTCCCGCGAATCATTTGTCAGCAACGGTTCATTGAAAGATGCCCGGAAAGAGATTGGGGTCGCTATCAAGGAATATCTCCGGGCTTTGGTGCAGAACAATCGGTCCGTTTTTAATAAAATACTGGATGTTCATCACTTTCACATTAAAGCCATTGCTTCGGAAGATAATGAGTTACTTCGTCTGTTTATGGATTATCTTCCGTTTGAGACGAATAAGGGAATAAGAAGTTTCGGTAGTATCCGTTCGTCAAATAATACTATTTATTATACACGCAATCTGGAAGATTTCAGGCAAGTGCGCAGAATAGCCGGTGCACAAGGCAGGCTGGTAGTTAATGCTGCTTATACATTCGATGAAACGTTGTTGAAAAAATATATCCGGCTTAATCAAGAACTGTCTTTAGAGGAGATTTCACCTGCCCGTCTGTTGGAAGAGTTTGCCGAAGTAGAGGGTAATAAAGAGCACCGGTCTTTTGAAACGAAAGCCAGTGAACTTTTGAAACGTTTTGGGTGTATTTGCCGGTTGAAGCATTTCACTCCGGTGGATACTCCGGTTATATTCGTAGCCGAAGAAAAAGAAGAGAACAGTAAAGTCGCCAATAATCCGTTGGCGGCGGTATTGGGCTCGGTAAATGCCAAAAAACGTTTGCCACCCACATTGACTTTCAATGCCGACAATGAGATGGTGCAGACATTGCTGAGAATCCAGGGAGACAACAAGCTGTTTCAGCATGTTGTGCACATTCTGTATGTACAATCGCTTTTGCAAGGAAAATATCCTGTGAACAGTGAGGAGATGGAACTTTTCAATCACTCTCTTTCTGAATTGATGACTGCCAAAATGAATGATTTTATAAACTTTCTCAATTAAACGAAAGCATGAAATATACACTTGAAATACAAAAATTACTGTTGCAGGCACAAAACGACAACCTGCATCCCCGCGAAAAGGCCAATTTGCTGAGAGAAGCTATTCGCATTGCAGACGAGAATGAAGATGTACAATGGGCTGTGGAGATGAGATTGGATCTTATTTACGAGCTAAATCTCCTTTCGGCTGATGCTGAAGAAATTGCTGTATTTTCTAAAATCCTGGACAGTTATGAAAATCATAAGGACCAGATAAATGAAGATGATATTTTATGGAAATATAAATGGATATGGTCTTGTACATTCGATCTTCCCAGCATACCGATGGAACAGGTAGAGGCAGTGGGAGAAGATTATAAAACCCGTATCTTGCGAAATGGTTACTCGTTGCGTACGTACTATCATCGTCTGTCTGTGGAGTATACCAAAATGAGGGAATACGCGAAAGCTAAAGAATGCATTGATAAAATGTTGGCGGAAAAAATGGATGATCTGACTTGTGAGGCATGCGAACTGAATTTTATGTTGGATTATTATCTTGAAACCGGGCAGTTTGAGGAAGCTTATAATCGTGCCCAACCTTTAATTACCAGACAGGTTTCTTGTTATGAAGCTAACCTGAGAGCCTATATGAAGTTGGCTTATTATGCCTGTAAAGCCGGGAAGCCGGAAATTGCTGCCGATATGTGTGCACGGGCTGAAGAAGCCTTGGTTGGGAGAGAAAAAGATGAATATTTGTTGCTATATCTCGGGTTGTTTATTGCCTATTATTTTATGACCCATCCGGATCGGGGCTGGGAGTATGCAGAGCGTTGTATTCCCTGGAGCCTGAATACTAATATGCAGAAAAAATATCGTTTTTCGTGTGATATGGTAGAGGCTTTGAGTTATGAATCCCGTGAAGAAGTCAGTTTGTCCCTGCCGGAAGAATTTCCGCTTTACCGGGCAGACGGAATATACTCAGTTGCTGCATTGCGTGATTATTTTTATAAACAAGCTACCCAATTGGCAAGCTTGTATGACACACGTAACGGAAATAACGGATATCAGGAACGATTATTTAATGTCAATTTAATTGGCAACCTGTAGATTAATACGTATTTTTGCCGTCCAATTATTTATTAAAAACAACTGAATAACAGAAAAATGAGAAAGTGGCGTATTGAAGATTCTGAAGAACTTTACAACATCACAGGTTGGGGGACTTCATACTTTGGTATTAATGACAAGGGTCATGTTGTTGTTACACCGCGGAAAGATGGCGTAGCCGTCGATTTGAAAGAATTGGTCGACGAGTTGCAGTTGCGTGATGTAGCGGCTCCGATGCTCGTACGTTTTCCGGATATTTTGGATAACCGTATTGAAAAGACTGCCTATTGTTTTAAACAGGCATCTGAAGAATATGGATATAAAGCCCAGAATTTTATCATCTATCCGATTAAAGTGAACCAGATGCGCCCGGTTGTTGAAGAAATAATCAGCCACGGCAAGAAATTTAATCTGGGACTTGAAGCCGGTTCCAAACCGGAATTGCATGCTGTAATTGCCGTCAATACCGATTCTGACTCTCTTATTATCTGTAATGGATATAAAGACGAAAGCTATATCGAGCTTGCTTTGCTGGCACAAAAAATGGGTAAGCGCATTTTCTTGGTCGTTGAGAAAATGAATGAACTGAAACTGATTGCCCGCATGGCAAAACAGTTGAATGTGCAGCCTAATATCGGTATTCGTATCAAACTGGCTTCTTCGGGAAGCGGCAAGTGGGAGGAGTCCGGAGGGGATGCCAGCAAGTTTGGTTTGACTTCCAGCGAACTGCTCGAAGCACTCGATTTCCTCGAGAGTAAGGGAATGAAGGACTGCCTGAAACTGATCCATTTCCATATCGGAAGCCAAGTGACAAAGATACGTCGCATCAAAACAGCATTGCGGGAAGCCTCTCAATTTTATGTGCAGCTTCATGCAATGGGATTCAATGTTGAATTTGTTGATATTGGCGGAGGGCTTGGAGTCGATTATGACGGAACCCGTTCGTCAAGCAGCGAGAGTAGCGTGAACTACTCTATTCAGGAGTATGTCAACGACTCTATTTCTACGTTGGTAGATGCCAGTGATAAAAACGGTATTCCCCATCCTAATATCATCACGGAGAGTGGCCGGGCCTTGACAGCACATCATTCTGTGTTGATTTTCGAGGTGCTCGAAACGGCTACTTTACCTCAATGGGATGATGAAGAAGAGATTGCTCCGGATGCACACGAACTGGTACAAGAACTTTATGGTATCTGGGATACACTGAACCAGAATAAAATGCTCGAGGCGTGGCATGATGCCCAGCAGATACGTGAAGAAGCACTTGACTTGTTCAGTCATGGAATTGTGGACCTGAAAACGCGTGCTCAGATCGAACGTCTTTATTGGTCAATTACTCGCGAAATCAATCAAATAGCCGGTGGGTTGAAACATGCCCCCGATGAATTCCGTGGGTTGTCCAAGTTGTTGGCCGATAAATATTTCTGTAATTTTTCACTTTTCCAATCACTGCCGGATTCTTGGGCAATCGACCAGATTTTTCCGATTATGCCCATTCAGCGTCTGGATGAGAAGCCGGATCGTTCGGCCACTTTGCAAGATATAACCTGTGATTCCGATGGGAAAATAGCCAATTTTATCTCTACCAGGAATGTGGCACACTATATGCCGGTTCATAGCTTGAAGCAGAAAGAGCCTTATTATGTTGCGGTATTCTTGGTAGGAGCTTATCAGGAAATTCTGGGTGATATGCATAACTTGTTTGGAGATACAAATGCAGTACACGTTTCTGTCAATGAGAAGGGATATAACATTGAACAGATTATTGATGGTGAGACGGTTGCCGAAGTGCTTGACTATGTACAATATAGCCCGAAGAAACTGGTTCGAACCCTGGAAACATGGGTGACAAAGTCCGTTAAAGAAGGAAAAATTTCGGTAGAAGAAGGTAAAGAATTCCTTTCCAACTATCGTTCGGGATTGTATGGATACACTTATCTTGAATAAATAGAAAGGATTACAATAAACAACGAACAACAAACGACGAGCTACAAGTTACGAATACTGCATGATATCAGTCTCGTTTCTTGTAGCTCGTGGCTTGTAATCCGTGGTTCATAACTCATAATTTGTAATGAAAGAAAAGATGAAGGAAAAACTGACAGTCATTAAAGTCGGAGGTAAGATTGTAGAAGAAGAAGCTACATTAAATCAGTTGTTGAATGATTTTGCAGCCATTGAAGGGCATAAAGTGCTGGTGCATGGAGGCGGACGTTCGGCAACGAAAATAGCCGCGCAACTGGGTATAGACAGCAAAATGGTTAATGGACGCCGTATCACTGATGCTGAGACATTGAAGGTGGTGACTATGGTTTATGGCGGGCTGGTGAACAAAAATATCGTAGCCGGATTACAAGCTCGCGGTGTCAATGCTTTGGGATTGACCGGGGCGGATATGAATGTAATCCGTTCAATGAAGCGTCCTGTGAAAGAGGTTGATTATGGTTTTGTAGGGGACGTAGAGCGTGTGGATTCTACGCTACTTTCCGATCTGATTCATAAAGGTGTTGTTCCTGTGATGGCGCCGTTGACGCATGACGGACAAGGGAATATGCTCAATACGAATGCAGATACCATTGCCGGAGAAACAGCAAAAGCCCTTTCTGCTATTTTTGATGTGACTTTGGTTTATTGTTTCGAAAAGAAAGGCGTGCTTCGTGATGAAAATGACGATGAGAGTGTCATCCCCCAAATTAATCATGCCGAGTTTCAACGCTACATTGCCGAGGGGGTTATTCAGGGAGGAATGATACCGAAGCTTGAAAATTCTTTTGAGGCAATTAATGCAGGTGTGTCTGAGGTTGTAATTACCTTAGCATCAGCTATTCATACAGATGGGGGAACTCGGATAAAAAAATAATTCAAAAAAATAGGAGTACTTCTGTAACTTTTCACCAGCTCATCCGTCAACTTAATAGAGATGCAAGAAATCAGCTTCCGAGACGACATATTGCCATTGAAGGATAAACTCTTTCGTTTGGCACTCCGAATCACTTTCGACAGGGCCGAAGCAGAGGATGTTGTTCAGGATACGATGATTAGAGTGTGGAATAAACGTGAAGAGTGGACACAATTCGGATCTATAGAGGCATATTGCCTGACTGTAGCAAAAAATCTGGCTATAGACAGAAGCCAAAAAAAAGAAGCTCAGAATGTAGAACTCACACCTGAAATGGAAGAAGAATCCGAAATATCCGGGCCTTATGATCAATTGGTCAATAATGAACGGATGTCGATTATCCATCGTCTGATTAACGAACTTCCTGAGAAGCAACGGCTCATTATGCAGTTGAGGGATATAGAAGGAGAGAGCTATAAAGAAATAGCAAAAATCTTGAATCTGACAGAGGAACAGGTAAAAGTGAATCTTTTCAGAGCAAGACAAAAGGTAAAACAAAGGTATTTAGAGATTGATGAATATGGATTATAAGTATATAGAACAGCTTTTAGAGCGATACTGGCAATGTGAGACTTCTCTGGAAGAAGAATCGGAATTGCGCTCTTTCTTTTCGGAGGAAGAGGTGCCTGCTCATTTGCTCCGTTACAAAGAACTGTTTGTTTATCAGACTGTTCAACAGGAGGCAGGGCTGGGAAAAGACTTTGATGCACGTATTCTGGCTCAGGTAGAGGCACCTGTGGTAAAAGCAAAACATCTGACAATGGTCGGAAGATTTATGCCTTTATTTAAGGCTGCTGCCGTGGTTGCATTGATTTTATCATTGGGCAATGTAGCACAACATACATTCTTTGCCGATGAGGCTTTGGATTATAATTATGATGCTTACAAGGACACATACGACGATCCCGAAGTGGCTTACAAACAAGTTTCTTCTGCGTTGATGATGTTGTCTGAAGGTATAAATAAATCGCAGGATCAGGTCGTAAGAGACAGTGTAAAGGTCGAACCGGTTCGTGTGATGAAGGAATAGAATAATGAAGAGCGTTCTTTTAATGTGCTGGATGGCATTGCTGTCTGTGGCTGTTTCGGCCCAGGACTTTGCTTCACGTTTCATGGCTGAACATCAGGCAGATTCCAATCTGACTTGTGTTACGATCAGTCCGAAAATGATGGAGGAGATTATGAAAAGCGATGCTGAAAAAGATAAGGAGGTGCTGGATATGATCTCTAATCTCAAAAGCATGCAGGTGCTTACTTCTGATGTGGAAGGAAAAAAGTATTTCAATGCAGCTTTGAAGGTGGTAGAGAAGAATTCCGGTCGGTTTGAATCGTTTCTTTCTTTTAAGGACAAATCTGAGAATTGTCAGATTATGGTTCGTAAGAAAAAAAGTACGATTGTTGAACTGGTGATGTTGATGCACGAAAAGAATCACTTTGCTGTGGTAAACTTTACGGGGAATATGAGTCCGGAGTTTATTGCACAAATAAAAAGACATTTTCATTTGCTTTAAACATATAATATAGTTAGTGTGCTTAATTAAAACAACTTTTTGACTTGAGGCTGTGAAGTTTCAATTCTCTCAATTTCAATAAAAAACTAACTAAATAAATGGGCTACCGCGTGATGCAGTAGCCCTTTTATGTTTATACTACGTTGTCTTCATAGAGCGAAGTTAAACTAAGAGAGAGTTTTTATATTTAGAGTTTCTGTAGTCCTCTTTTAGAAAAGTTTATTTGCGGGTTGCCTTTATAGGCTACGTTTCCACTGCCACTGACTCCTCCTGTCAGATTTTCTGTGGCGTAACATCTTATACTGCCCGAACCGCTAATACGTGCATTGACATTATCTACTTTTAATTCGGTAGCATTAATGTCTCCCGAACCGGCAATGTGATATTCGGCCTCGGTCGATTTGCCGTCTAGCAGTACATTTCCCGAGCCGGAAATGTTTACTTGGGTGTCGGATGTACTGATTCTTTTCAGGTTGACATTTCCTGAACCGTAAATACGTGCTGCCAATTTTGCGCATGAGAAACTGTTTCCGCTGATGTTTCCCGAGCCATAGATAGACATTTGCAGTTCATCATGGCTTTTTATTCCATTTGTAAAAGTGGTATTTCCCGATCCATATATAGATAAGTGTTTTAATGATGGAGAAGATACTCTGATCTCGAGTTTCCCACTATTACGGATGGAGGTATTCTTTTTGAATTTAATCGTTAATGTTCGACCGCTGACAGAGGTTTCCATCAATTCAACTATATTGTCGGGGCCATAAATCTGAACGGTGGGGGCGCCCTGTTTTTGTGTATAAACAATATCTGAACTACTCATCGATTTTATTTGGTCGAATGAACCGACTTTTATATTTTTAGTGATGTAGTTGGAACTTCCACTGATTTGCTTTCCTTGCGAACAGGCTGTGATGCTGAGTAACAAAAAAGTAATTGTAAGACTCGATAGTATATATTTTTTCATGCTCTTCTGATTTGTTATATTAGATATTCTTGATAGTTCCCACTCCTTTTTTACTGAGTGATTTTATAGTAGGGCTACCTTTATATTTAATACTTCCCACTCCTCGTACGGCTGCATCAATGGACTCTGTTGCATTACAGGTTATATCTCCTACGCCTTGTGAACTGGCTTCCACTGCGTTGGCTCGTAGATTTCCCGCTTCTATGTTGCCCACTCCTTTGGAATGAAGAGCAGCTATCTGAGCTGTGCCTTCAAGCTTTACATCACCTACACCCATCGACTGAACGTTCAATTTTTGGCAAGTCAGCGATTGAATGTCCACATTACCTACCCCTTTACTCTCTATATCAAGATTATCCGTAGTTAATCCATTTTCGATATGTACATCGCCCACTCCTTTAAAGGAGATACCATTTAAGGTGGGAGATGTAATGGTTATTTTCATCTTTTTGAAGTTGCGTACCTTTTTTGATTTATCGATACTCAAAAATAGTGTATTGTCCTTTACGGCTACTTGTATCAGTGCTACGATGTTATCCGGTCCGTAGATTTGCAGATCCGTTTTTCCGTCTGTGGATTGTGTATAATAGATGTTGCCCACAGTCCCCGCATCAATCTTATTGAACTCCTTCACTTTATAGTCTCTTGTGATGAGCTTCTTGCTGGGTTGGATACCTTCACCTATTTGTATACAGCTACTCAATAAACCTGTAGTTAGCAGTAATACCGATAACATTCTGAAAATTGTTTTCATTTTATTTCGTTTTTAGAGGTTTCTATTGATTTAGACGTAAGTCGGCTATGAAAAGTTGCATCTATCTTTCTTTTTTATGCAAAATAATCCGTTTATTTGTATTTATAATTAAGAGTAACATTGGATAGGGTTATCGAAGATAAAGAGTTAGGGCGTTTGGTTGTACGCGATAATGTGCGTGCAAAACGGCTTGTTTTTCGTACGAAAGCGGATGCTATTTACATTAGTATACCTCTGGGAGTTACGATGCGAGAGGTAAAAGAGGCAATAGAGAAGTTGCGTCCCCGATTACTGGATTCCAGGCAGAAGTTGGTGCGCCCTTTGATTGACCTGAACTATCGGATTGAGACAGAATACTTCAAATTATCACTGGTTAGTGGTAAACGAGAGAGGTTTTTGGCACATTCAGAGTTGGGAGAGATGCGGATTATCTGTCCTCCAACAGCTGATTTTACAGACTCGAATTTGCAGGATTGGCTTCGAAAAGTGATTGAAGAAGCTTTGCGACGGAATGCAAAGATTATCTTGCCTCCCCGGTTGTATATGCTTTCAGAGAAGCACCGTTTACCCTACGAGAGCGTGCAGATAAATTCGAGCCGTGGGCGATGGGGAAGCTGTTCCTCTCGTAAAAAGATAAATCTCTCTTATTTCCTTGTATTGTTGCCAAAACATCTGATAGATTACGTCCTTTTGCATGAACTTTGCCATACTTGCGAGATGAATCATGGAGATCGCTTTTGGGACTTGCTAAATGGGCTTACCGATGGGAAAGCATTGGAACTACGCGAAGAGTTGAAGAGGTACAAGACTGAGATCTGACATGGCAGTTACAAAACAATTGTCGTAAAATTCTTCCCACCACAGATTTCGCCGATTATTACAGATTAATTGTCTGCATGGATAATCGGCTTTTAGTTTTTCATGAGTGTGAATCGAATCTTTTATATTCTATGGTTTAAACTGGAAAAGCTCTTGCTTTCTCATTTTTGTGGCAGCTGTTTGATACCGTCAATATCCTTTTCAAAACGGTAAGTACCTCCTTTTTCACTTAGGTCAAATGCGGCTACTGTTTCAGTTTGATTGTTTACAATCATCAGTGCACTTTGCTCTGCGAAGCGTTCGACTTCGATGGCAGTAGGTTCCTCTTTGATCTGTTTATTCATGATCAGACTGTCGTTAACAAACAGTGAAATAGAATCACCCACGAAGCCTTTTGTCAACTGAATGGAGTATGTTTCACTAAAATGACGATTAGCTTCTTTTTCTCGTTGTAATCTTAAACTCATATATACAAAGATGACCACGACAAATATGACGGCAAATGCCAAAATGCCGTTTCCTACCATAAATTGCTTGTTAGTGTTAAGACGATGTGCCATAATGTTATTCTATTCTTTTTATAATATCCGTGATAAAGATAGTGATTTGTTTTATTCATTACAAGAATAACGATACCTTTGCTGAAATTAACTGTGAAAAACGAATGGTAATGTCTTGGGGGAAAACAATTCTCGGTTGTTTGATTGGAGGGTATGCCCTTCTTGGTTTGTTAGGGGGGAACTATGCATATGAACAAGAAGTAAAGGCATTGCATGTATATGCGGATAGTGTTTTTCATGAAGCTTTTCATGTAGAATTGCAAAAACGAGGTATGGATCAAGTGGAAAGTTGGAGATATGGATGTGAAGACTCTTTCGTCTCTTCAGTGGATACAGCCTTCAAAAAAGTTACTATACAGGACGAGTACGGTACGTATAGTTTTCGGGTTGATGCAATGAAGATTCGCAAAAATATCGTGTCTTCCCCTGGAGAGCAAGGACTGCATACTGTTGTTTGTTTAACACATCCTTTGAGTGTAGATACGTTGAATATACTATGGAGGACTATGTTGAATGAAAGACAGAAATTTCCTATTCGTACAGGATTAAAATTAACTGTTTCTGATAATAATGGAGTGGTCCGCTCTTCTTTTAGTCCGGATAGCCTTTCTTGTTTATCTTATTCTTCGATATTTACTTATTATGTAGGCTATAGATGTGAAATTGAAATCTTAGGGTTTGTATCTATATCTTTTTTCTCAGTATTTGTAAATATAGTTTGGACTCTTATTGGAGTTGTTGTTGCTTTTGTGCTTTGTGTGATTCTTACAATCTATATATATAAGTTGTCTGTTCACCCTCCTAAAATAAAAGAGGTTACTACTTATATTCAGACAGTTGCTGTTAAAAAGGGGACTCTGCCTATATACGATTTGAAAGATGATCTTAAACTGGATGTTGGTAAAGGTGTATTGATCTGCGAAAACATGGAAGTATCTCTTACTCCCCAGCAGCGTGTTCTTTTAGTTTTGTTTATTAAGGCTGAGAATCATACTCTGTCTATGTCTCAAATTATGGCAGATGTTTGGCCGGGAAAATCTATTTCTCCCGATTGTTTCCATAAAGCAATAGAACGTTTGCGTGATTTGTTAAGGCAGCTTCCTATGACCATACAAATTGAATATTTAGGGGAGGAAATTTATCAGATGCAAATTTTATAATGTTTGTATTTGAGAATTTTGTATAAGCTTTCGGATCTGCTTTCGGAGGTTTATATAGGCTTTTATTGTTTGTCAGTGAATGTCAGTCGATTCCTTCTTGTTGTTTTTTTATTCCTTTTCTTTTTCCATAGATTTGTAACCGTTAAAAACAAATCGGAGTATGAGAAATTTTTTTGTAAGTGCCTTTTTATTATTAGTCGGTATTGCCGTTATGACTGTTTGCCGAATGAATAATAAGCAATATTTGAGTGAATTGGCTTTAGTGAATGTTGAAGCGCTTGCTACAGGTGAAGGAGATGTTCCTACAAGTTGTTATGGCAGTGGTAATGTAGATTGCCCTATAAGCGATAGCAAAGTTTCCTATGTTATGAATGGGCGCAGTTTTTGAAAGAGTATTAATTTAAAAAGGAGTGAGTTGTATTATTAGTGTTTAGTAAACCCACTTTGAATCAGTCCAAGGAGGGACTAAGATATGCTTCAAATATAAAATAAAACAATTAGAGATAAGAATGGGAGGAAAGTTCTTCTCACTGATTTCTTGAAATATGAATTTTAAAAAAAAATATTTATGAATTATAAGAAGAAAATTATTTGTCTTTTGGCATTATTTACAATTGTTGTTGTAAATGTGCTTAATGTCGTTGTGAAATCGGATGATGCTGAGACATTAACTCTATCTGGAATAGAAGCTGTAGCAGCTACTTATGAAAACAGTCCGGGAAACTATACTGGAGCCCATAATCAATATTGTACAAGTCCCAAAAATGCTACAGGATGTGTTTCGGATCCTGATCCAACCCGCACTTGTTCATATTCAATTTTTTGTAAAAAATAATAGTTACTTGTTCAAATGTTACCGGAAGAGGTGTTTTCCTCTTCCGGTTTATTCTAATAATATGTTAGTTATGAAGTACTTGAATTTGTTTATATTCGTGTTGTTGTTGGCAGGATGTAATCGACCTGTTAAACACTCCGATATTATCCAAGCCGATACTATGGTAAGTATCATACCCCAAGAGGATACTATCACATTATCTGCTCTCTTTTCTAGATGTGAAATTGTAAAATTGAATGATATTGTTTTAGCGTCAATAAATAAAGTATTTAAGTATGATTCTTTGTGGATTGTGCAAGGAAAGTCTGATCAGGGTGGGGTCCATTTGTTTAATAATGAAGGCCGATATTTAAAAACCGTTTTGAAATGGGGGCAGGGACCTGAAGAAGCATATGATATTTGGAGTATTAAACTATTAGATGGATCTATCTATTTATTGATTAATTCTGGAACAGAAGTTGTGGAATATTCTTTGCAGAAACAAAAAATGGTAGAGCGCTTTCGGCTACCGTCTGAGATACTTTCAGCTACAGATTTTGTTGTTGATAATGGTGGAAATTATATATTCTTAAAATCGATCTCCCGAGAGAAAAAAAAGGAAGAGTATAAACTTTATGTGTATAATAAGAAAGAGGGGACAATCGTAAATAGAATATTGAATATGGATAAAAAGTCTAGTGAGTATATTTCTTTTGATCAAAGTGATTGTTTATATCGTGTTCAGGATGAAATCTATTATTACGAGGTTTTTAGAAATGGTATTTGTCGGTTATCTGCTAATGATATGACTGGATACATCGCTTTTAAACAAAATGAATATACTTTTCCGGAAAAAGAACTTTATAATGAAGATCATACATTTCAGTCTTTTATAGATGTTTGTGAAAATAGTCCTTTTATTTGGGCGCATCGTAATTTATTTGAAGGAGAGCGCTTTGTGAGTTCTACTTATATGTATAAAAAAGAACTGTTTTGGAATATTATAGATAAATCTGATTATAGCGTACATTCATATAAATGGGTATATGATGACTTGATATTAAATGAGGTTGTCCCTGTTGAAGATTATTTATATCGTGCTAATGTTCAGGAGAATATCCATTATTATACATTGTCTTTTTACGATTTTGATAGAATTATGCAGTTGAAAAAGAAGTGTAAAAAAAGCGTAGGAGAAAAGTGGATGGTAAAACTAGATGATATGTTAGATGAAAATTCAAATGATATAATAGTTTGTTTTTATGAGAAAAAGTAATGATATAATTTTTTATTCGTTGTTAGCATTGTGTCTATTTACTAACTGTCTGTTTATAGGATACTACTATTACCAACAAAACAGGGAAGTACTGTTGGGGCAAGAGTTGGAACATCAGAAAAAACAAAATTATGAATTAATAGTTAATCAAATAGAATCAGGGATTATTCCACATGTAATTTCTGATAAAAAAGAATTTGCAGGATATTTTGTCCTTGTGTTTCCTAATGGTATTTGTGATGTTTGTAATAAATGGTTGTTTAAACAAATCTCTGAATTATCCAGTACTTCGGATTTAGTGGTGGTTGTCCCTGATAAATTGAAGAAGAATATGGAAATCTATAATACCGTTTATAAACTTAAGTTGTCGTCTATTTTTTGTTCGGAAAAGTATGCCATGCCTCAGGAGGAATTTAAAGATATGACATATATATTCTATTGCTCAAAAACTGGAACGGTTTTATATCCTTTGGCACTTCATCATAAAAATATAGACTTGGACTTGTACTTTAAATTAGTAAAGTCAATAGATTTAGATTTCTTGTAACACAAGGGATGCTTTTCTATATTTAAGTAAGAGTAGCTCTGTTGGTTGTAGAGTAAATGATTACTATAAATAATTGCTTTGTTCTCTGCCTTTGATGTTGTATAACATACCATTTTATCTTGCTTATCCAGAATAAACTACCTTTCTTTGTATCATGATAGTTCAGCATAGCTATCTACAATTAAATAACCTTTATTGATACGTATGAAAATAACTTTTGGACAACAAACGACCAAAGTAAAGCAACTGGCTGATAAGATCAGTTTTGATATCTCGATGGGAGTATATAAATCGGGAGACTCATTGCCTTCTATTAATCAGCTCAGTCAGGCGTATGAAGTTTCCCGTGATACTGTGTTTAAAGCTTTTCTTGATTTAAAAGAAAGAGGGATTATTGATTCTACTCCGGGAAAAGGGTATTACGTTGTGGGGAGATTGAAGAATGTATTGCTTCTGCTTGATGAATATTCTCCTTTTAAGTATGCACTTTACAATAGTTTTGTAAAGCGTTTGTCTATCCGCTATAAAGTCGACCTGCTGTTTCATCAGTACAATGAACGTTTGTTCAATACCATCATCCGTGAATCGTTGGGGCGGTATAATAAATATATTGTGATGAACTTCGATAACGAAAAACTGTCTCCTAATCTTTATAAGATAAATCCATCCAAACTTCTTCTTCTTGATTTCGGTAAATTTGAGAAAGAGGGGTTTTCTTATGTTTGTCAGGACTTTGATCAAGGATTCTATAATGCGCTATTTCAACTGGCAGATCGATTGAGAAAATATCAAAAACTCGTTTTCGTGTTAGTAGATGATAGTATGCATCCCCGGAGTAGCCGTGACTTTTTTGAGAGATTTTGTGCCGATCAACATCTTGGTTGTGAAGTGGTGAGTGATATTGAGGGACTTCAGGTTCGCAGAGGAGAAGTTTATATAGCAATTCGCCAAATAGATGTAGTAAGTATTATTAAGAAAAGTAGGGTTGAGGGATTGCAATGTGGGGTTGATTTTGGCTTGATCGGATATAATGATACACCTGCTTATGAAGTGATAGATCAGGGAATAACTGCACTAAGTGTGGATTGGGAAAAGATGGGAGATAAAGCTGCTGAGTTTGTTTTGCAGGGGAAAACCATACAAGATTACTTGCCTACGGAGGTCAGGTTAAGGGCTTCTTTATAAAAGAGCTTTTCAGACCTGTATGTCAGCACAGGTCAGCATAGGAAGATTGTTTAATAAACTTAATAATATAGTATGAAAAAGTATCCAAAAATCGGGATTCGTCCCACCATCGATGGACGTCAGGGCGGCGTTCGCGAAAGCCTTGAAGAAAAAACAATGAATCTGGCAAAAGCTGTTGCCGAGTTGATCACTTCTAATTTGAAGAATGGAGACGGAACCCCTGTGGAGTGTGTGATTGCAGATGGAACCATCGGACGTGTGGCTGAAAGTGCTGCTTGTGCGGAGAAGTTTGAACGTGAGGGGGTAGGAGCCACTATCACTGTCACTTCATGCTGGTGTTACGGTGCCGAAACAATGGATATGAATCCGTATTATCCGAAAGCTGTTTGGGGATTTAATGGAACAGAGCGTCCGGGAGCTGTATATCTGGCTGCTGTGCTGGCAGGACATGCACAGAAAGGACTTCCGGCATTTGGCATTTATGGTCGCGATGTACAAGACTTGAATGACAATTCTATTCCGGCAGATGTAGCTGAAAAAATTCTGCGTTTTGCACGTGCGGCTCAGGCTGTAGCCACAATGCGTGGCAAATCTTATCTGTCTATGGGCAGTGTTTCTATGGGTATTGCCGGTTCGATTGTAAACCCGGACTTTTTCCAGGAATATCTGGGCATGCGTAATGAATCGATTGATTTGACAGAGATTATTCGTCGTATGGCCGAAGGAATCTATGATAAGGAAGAGTATGCCAAGGCAATGGCTTGGACTGAAAAATATTGCAAAAAGAATGAGGGCAATGACTTTAATATACCTGAAAAAACGAAGACCCGTGCACAAAAAGATGAGGACTGGGTGTTCATTGTGAAAATGACAATCATCATGCGCGATCTGATGCAGGGAAACCCTAAATTGAAAGAACTCGGATTTAAGGAAGAGGCTTTGGGGCATAATGCTATTGCGGCAGGTTTCCAAGGGCAGCGTCAGTGGACCGATTTCTATCCGAATGGCGACTTCTCTGAAGCATTACTCAATACTTCGTTCGATTGGAATGGTATTCGTGAGGCTTTTGTCGTTGCAACAGAAAACGATGCTTGTAACGGTGTGGCTATGCTGTTTGGTCATCTGCTGACGAATCGTGCACAGATTTTTTCAGATGTACGCACATATTGGAGTCCGGAAGCAGTGAAACGTGTGACCGGTAAAGAGTTGACAGGAATGGCTGCTAACGGTATTATTCACTTGATTAATTCGGGGGCAACTACTCTTGACGGAACCGGACAGCAGACGAATGCTAACGGAGAACCTGCGATGAAACCTTGCTGGGAAATTACAGAAGGAGAAGTTGAGAAGTGTCTGGAGGCTACTACCTGGTATCCGGCTAATCGCGATTATTTCCGTGGAGGTGGTTTCTCTTCCAATTTCTTATCAAAAGGAGGTATGCCTGTAACTATGATGCGGTTGAACCTGATAAAAGGTCTTGGTCCAGTGCTGCAGATAGCCGAAGGCTGGACAGTAGAGATTGATCCGGAGATTCATAAATTACTTGACGAACGTACGGATCGTACATGGCCTACTACCTGGTTTGTTCCTCGTTTGTGTGATAAACCGGCCTTTAAAGATGTATATTCTGTGATGAATAACTGGGGGGCCAATCATGGGGCGATCAGTTATGGACATATTGGGCAGGATGTGATTACATTGGCTTCCATGCTTCGTATTCCGGTTTGCATGCATAATGTAGAAGAAGACCAGATTTTCCGTCCGGCAGCTTGGAATGCTTTTGGTATGGATAAAGAAGGAGCAGATTATAGAGCTTGTACTACTTATGGTCCTATTTATAAATAACCTTTAGAAGAGTACAACATGATTAATCGATTTATATTAAACGAAGTTTCTTACTTCGGTCCGGGAGCACGTGAAGTGCTCCCCAAAGAGATTTCACGTTTGGGGCTGCACAAAGCATTTGTCGCAACAGACAAAGATTTGATAAAGTTTGGAGTAGCTGACAAAGTACTTAAGGTGCTGGAAGCTGCCAAGATTCCTTATGAAATATTCAGTGAGATTAAGCCCAATCCTACAGTGTCGAATGTGAAAGCCGGTGTCGAGGCATTTGCATCTTCCGGTGCAGACTTTATTTTGGCTATAGGTGGCGGATCTTCTATGGATACGGCAAAGGCGATTGGTATTATTACCAATAACCCGGAATTCAGTGATGTCGTTTCATTGGAGGGAGTGGCAGATACCAAGAAGAAATCTGTTCCCATCATCGCGTTGCCTACTACTGCAGGAACTGCGGCAGAGGTGACTATCAACTATGTGATAACGGATGAAAAGAACCAGAAGAAGATGGTTTGTGTAGATCCTAATGATATTCCGTCTATTGCGATAGTGGATGCTGAGTTGATGTACACACTTCCTAAAAGTCTGACTGCAGCTACGGGACTCGACGCACTGACTCATGCTATTGAAGGTTTAATAACCAAAGGGGCATGGGAGATGAGTGATATGTTCGAAATTAAAGCTATTGAAATGATCAATCGTTATCTTGTGACTGCCGTTGAAGAACCATCGAATGCAGAGGCACGTAACGGTATGGCAGTGGCTCAATATATTGCAGGTATGGCTTTTTCGAATGTAGGTTTGGGAGTTGTGCATGGTATGGCACATCCGTTGGGAGCTATTTTCGATATTCCTCATGGTGTGGCCAATGCTCTATTATTGCCCATTATTATGGAGTTCAATGCTCCTGCAGCTCTTGACAAATATGTTGAGATAGCTAAAGCGATGAATGTGTATTCTACTGACATGACTAAAGAAAAGGCGGCAGAAGCAGCAGTCGAAGCTGTAAAAACATTATCTTTGAGGGTCAATATTCCGCAACACTTGTCGGACTTGGGTATTCAGGAAAGTGATCTTGACCGTCTGGCCACAGCAGCGTTTGCTGATGTATGTACGCCGGGCAATCCACGGGAAGTAACAAAAGAAATTATTCTTGATTTATATAAGAAAGCATTATGATAACCAATGAACATATCGAGCAATACCTTGCTCAGGCACATCGCTATGGCGATGCCAAACTGATGTTGTGCAGTAGCGGTAACCTTTCATGGAGAATCGGTGAAGAAGCGCTTGTTTCCGGAACAGGTTCTTGGGTGCCGAATTTGCAGAAAGAGAAAGTATCCATTTGTAATATTGCTACGGGTACGCCTCAAAACGGTGTGAAACCTTCCATGGAAAGTACCTTTCATCTGGGGATTCTTCGTGAGCGTCCGGATGTAAATGTCGTTTTGCATTTTCAGTCGGAATATGCTACGGCTGTTTCTTGTATGAAAAATAAACCATCTAACTTCAATGTAACTGCGGAGATCCCTTGTCATGTAGGTAAAGAGATTCCTATTATTCCTTACTACCGTCCCGGTTCTCCGGCGCTTGCCAAGGCTGTTGTGGAAGCGATGAAAGAACATAATTCTGTATTGCTGACTAATCATGGGCAGGTGGTATGTGGCAAGGACTTTGATCAGGTATACGAACGTGCTACTTTCTTTGAGATGGCTTGCCGTATCATAGTTCAATCCGGAGGGGACTATTCGGTCTTGACGCCGGAAGAGATTGATGACTTGGAGGTATATGTATTGGGAAAGAAAACAAAATAGATAATGACTACCAGCTTATGAGTACTTACTTAGCAGCTGACTTTGGTGGAGGTAGCGGTCGGATTATGGCCGGTACCCTTACCGAAGGTAAGCTAAAACTGGAAGAGGTATATCGTTTTGCCAATCGGCAGATAAAACTTGGAAACTGTGTTTACTGGGATTTTCTTTCTCTTTTTGAAGAAATGAAAAACGGACTTCGTGTCGCTGCCCGGAAAGGCTATGAAGTAAAAAGTATGGCTATTGACACCTGGGGAGTTGATTTTGGGTTAATAGATAAGGATGGTAAGTTGCTGGGCAACCCGGTCTGTTATCGTGATTCCCGTACGGATGGTATACCTGAAAGAGTGTTTAAACAGATTGATCAGACTGTTCATTACGCTGAAATCGGGATTCAGGTGATGCCTATCAATACTCTGTTTCAACTTTATAGTATGAAGCAGAATGATGATGTGCAACTCCGGGTGGCTGATAAGCTATTATTTATGCCTGACCTGTTCAGCTATTTTCTTACCGGAGTAGCGAACAATGAATATTGTATCGCTTCTACTTCAGAGCTACTGGATGCTCGTCAGCGTAATTGGTCGGATAACTTGATCAGTGAGTTGGGATTACCCCGTCAGCTTTTTGGTGAAATCGTTTTTCCCGGAACTGTCCGTGGCAAATTGAAGCAGGAAATAGCAGATGAAACCGGTTTGGGATGTATCAATGTCGTTGCTGTTGGTTCGCATGACACAGCCAGTGCCGTATTTGCCGTTCCCTCCAATGAACCCAATCGGGCTTATCTCAGTTCGGGAACCTGGTCTTTACTCGGGGCAGAGGTAGATCAACCGATTCTGACAGAAGAAGCACGTGTGGCCGGATTTACGAATGAAGGCGGAATACAAGGTAAGATACGTTTTCTACAAAACATAACTGGGCTTTGGATTTTACAACGTTTGATGGCTGAATGGAAAGAACAGGGAAAGGAAATCAGTTATGATTGTGCAATAGCTGAAGCTACAGCGTCGGATATTCGTTCGGTGATTGATGTGGATGATTCTGCTTTTTGCAATCCCGACCATATGGAAGAGTCGATCATTAAGTATTGTCATAAGCACCATTTACGGACACCAGTCTCTCAAGGAGAATTTGTTCGTTGCGTTATCGAGTCATTGGCATATCGTTATAAATTGGGAGTAGAGCAGATGAATCGATGTCTGCCGGCACCGGTCAAACAGCTTCATATTATTGGAGGAGGCTGCCAGAACCGTCTGTTAAATCAGCTTACTGCCAATGCTTTAGGTATTCCTGTGTATGCCGGTCCGGTAGAAGCCACTGCTATCGGCAATATTTTAGTGCAGGCAAAAGCCCAAGGCGAAGTCGATTCTTGGGAAGAATTAAAAGAAATTATCATAAACAGTGTAGAACCTCAGGTATATTATCCTGAATAACCCGACAATTCATGAAAAACACCAACCGTTCCATTCTCCATAAAGATGGAGTAAGTTATATCCTACCATTTATCTTAGTGACCTCTTGTTTTGCTCTATGGGGGTTTGCTAACGATATTACCAATCCAATGGTGAAGGCTTTCTCGAAAATATTCCGTATGAGCGTCACTGATGGAGCACTAGTACAAGTCGCTTTTTACGGGGGATACTTTGCAATGGCCTTTCCTGCTGCAATGTTTATTCGCAAATACTCTTATAAAGCCGGTATCCTGTTGGGACTGGGGCTATATGCTTTGGGTGCCTTGCTGTTTTTCCCAGCAAAGATGACAGGCGATTATTACCCTTTTCTGCTCGCTTATTTTATTTTGACATGTGGACTCTCGTTTCTGGAAACAAGTGCTAATCCTTATATATTATCGATGGGTACAGAAGAGACGGCGACCCGACGATTGAATCTGGCGCAGTCGTTTAATCCGATGGGATCATTGCTCGGCATGTATGTTGCCATGAATTTCATTCAGGCGCGTCTGAATCCTATGGATACGGTAGAACGCAGCCAATTGTCTCCGGCAGAGTTTGAAGTATTGAAAGAGTCGGATCTCTCTGTGTTGATTGCTCCTTATCTGATTATAGGATTAGTAATTCTAGCGATGCTTTTTGTGATACGTGCCGTTAAAATGCCTAAGAATGGCGATAAGAACCATAATATTGATTTTATACCCACATTGAAGCGTATCTTTAAAATTCCCCATTATAGAGAAGGAGTCATAGCACAATTTTTTTATGTAGGTGCACAGATTATGTGTTGGACTTTTGTTATCCAATATGGAACGCGCTTGTTTATGTCGCAGGGAATGGAGGAGAAGGCTGCTGAAGTGCTTTCCCAGGAATATAATATAATTGCTATGATTATTTTTTGCATAAGCCGTTTCGTGTGTACATTTATTCTTCGCTACCTGAATCCGGGGATGCTTCTCAAGATTCTTGCGATTGCGGGTGGTGCTTTTACGTTAGGTGTGATTTTTTTGCAAGACATATGGGGATTGTATTGTTTAGTAGCTGTTTCGGCTTGTATGTCACTAATGTTTCCCACGATTTATGGCATTGCTCTTCGTGGTTTGGGTGATGATGCCAAATTTGGGGCTGCCGGTTTGATTATGGCAATTCTGGGAGGCTCTGTGTTGCCACCATTACAGGCTTGTATTATTGACCAACATACATTGTTGGGTATGCCTGCTGTAAACTTGTCTTTCATACTTCCTTTTATCTGTTTCGTAGTGATTATTATTTATGGGCATCGTACGTGTGCACGTGTGAAGAAGATAAAAGCAGCACGAAAGTAATATTGAGAATCGGATGCGGTGTTTGACGATTCTTCTGGGCAACTGTTTTCTTCTGC
Organism: Bacteroides sp. 3_2_5; assembly: GCF_000159855.2. NCBI lineage: Bacteria > Pseudomonadati > Bacteroidota > Bacteroidia > Bacteroidales > Bacteroidaceae > Bacteroides > Bacteroides sp. 3_2_5. Next base: position 304,200 of record NZ_JH636044.1, read on the forward strand.
TTGTGTCATTAGCCTCTTGCGGGAAAGTGTCATTAGCGGAAGAAGCAGTGTTTTCTATACCGGTGGATACGACATTTATGAGGCTTCGTCAATGGGAGTGGTATTGTCAGAAACGGGCTGACAGTTGTCTGACAGAGAATAATTATCAGGGAGCTTTATCTTGGCTGGATTCCGCTCGTATCCAAGTGGAACATTACGGACGTCCTTATTATATATTGGCACGCGGGGACGTATATTATTCCATCCATCAATATGATTCTGCCCGTCGTTATTTTAGTATGGCAGCCCATTCCATTCATCCACATATTGCTATCGAAGCTTGGAGGAAACTTGCAGAACTGGAACTTATGGAAGGAAATGAGAAGCAAGTGTTCTATTCTACGCAGAAGGCAGATGCGCTTTTCCGGGTGGAGATAGGCCATGTGCAGAGTGATAACAGTGAAGCTCTATATCAGGAAGAGAGGTTGAAAAACGAGTTAAACCAATTGAAGATTGCCAAACAGAATCGGGAAATTGCCATGTTAACTTTGAGCCTTTGTCTGATTATACTGATTGCTTTGTTTATTTTCTACCGGCAAAATAAGATAAAGCGTGAAAAAGAGCGTCTGCTTCTTGAAGAGAAAGCCAAGTTGGAGCAAGAGAACCAAATACTGAAACAAACTGAAGAGTTAAGTGCTTTGAGAGAAAAAGAGGCGGTTTTGCGAGAGTCTTTGTTCCGTAAGGTCGATGTTTTGCGTAAAATACCCTCCCTCAATGAAGAAGAACAGGAGAGTGGTGAACATCGCATAGCTTTGTCGGAAAGGGAGTGGGAGGAAATTCGTCAAACAGTGGATAATGCTTATGATGGGTTTTCACAACGGTTGCTTGCACGCTTTCCTTTGTTGACCTTAAAAGATATTTATTTCTGTTGTCTGGTGAAGATCAATGTCAGTATAAAGGACCTTTCCGATATTTATTGTATTAGTCGTACCTCGGTTAGTAAAAAGAAATTTCGCATCAAGCGAGAGAAGCTTGGAGCAGAGGATTCGGACTCTTTAGATGACTTTTTACGTGGTTTTTAGTTCTCGGAAACTTGTTTGTCCATGCTAATTTAAGAAATATTTTATATAATATGTTGATATATAGTGTGGTAGCGTATCTCTTTTTGAAGTACTTTGTCTATATCCCTTTTTGTTTTTCCTCTGCCCGATGGTTAATTTTGCAATATCAAAACTTTAAAAATGTACGTGATATGTTGAATCGACTGAACTATTTCATTATGTTGGCAGGGCTACTTGTTTTAGTAGCATGTTCGTCTAATTCCGGAAAACAGGTAGAGGTTGCAAATACTCCTTTTGTTTACGATGGATTAAAAGAGTATCCGGTAAAAGAGTTGAAACTGTCCGATCTGGCAGTTAGTGATTATGTGTTATTAAAAGACGATGAAAATTCATTGTTGGGTAGGTTACCGACAAATCCCTGTATGCAGGTCACTGAAGACCGGATTTATATTCAGGATGAAGAGCAACAGGCTATATTTATTTTTGACCGTCAGGGAAATCCATTATTGCAAATGCGTCATAAAGGAGGTGGTCCTCAGGAATGGGCGTCTCTGAACTCTTTCTATGTGGACAGCCCTAATAAAGAAATTATAGTGTTGGACTGGGCTAAAAAGTTTATAGTTTATGATTTGAATGGGAAATTTAAACGAAGCTTCCCAACGCCTGGTTGCTCTTGGAAGTTTGCTAACTTGAATGATGAGGCCGTACTGATATATTGTCCTTTTACGAATCGTAATAATGGAGAGGCAGTTTGTATCCTTTCTAAAAAAGATGGCAAAAAGTTGTATGTGTGTCCTATTACGATAGATAATTTTGTGTGGGATAGCGAGGGACGTATTGGCTATGAACCATTGAAGCCAGCTTATGGTGGGATTTTATTTTCAGATTTATCATTGAAAGGCGTGTATTTTATTGATGCTGAAACATATGAAGTAAAACAGGTTATTGATGAAGTGACAGAATATAAATTTGAAAATGCAGAGTTCGTTAAGCTACATCCGGCGATCGATGCTAAAGATTATACTTTGTATACTACGCTCGGTACGAAATGGTTGACTCCAGATATGCCAATGAACTATTATTATTTTGATAAGAAGGAGCAAAAAATGTATACTTTGAAAAATGAAACCGGATGGGCTGTTTTAAAAGATGTCTGCAATGTACAGAGAACCCGTACAACGAATACTCCAGGTCTCGGCATTGGTTATTATTGGCCTTCTACTATGAAAGGAGAGTCGATGCAAGCTGAAAAAGAGCAGTTTGACCCTCGTTTCCGGGCAATAATGGAATCTATACCTGAAGAAGGTAACCCTGTATTACAAATTATGAACTTCAATAAATGATGAAGTTGTTCCGCGAGATATTGATTATTTGTCTTCTTGGGAAGTTAATAGCTTGTTCGCCATTAGCTTCCGGGGAGATAAATGACGTTTGGGGACATAAACAAGTGGCTACGGTTGAAATGGCAGGCTCTGATAGCGTTTGGGTCTGCCACTTGTCTATGTTGAAGGATACGGTTACTGTACCTCTTAGTTATTTTGTCGAGGAGCTGGAAATGGTCAAACTTGATAATCGGGATGCTGCATTGGTATCTTCTTCCAAAACAATTATTGGCAAACAATATATTTTAGTACATAAAATGGGGCATGTCCCTTTCAAACTTTTTACTAAAAGCGGGACTTATTTGAGGGATATCGGTTCCTTTGGTCAAGGTGCGGGTGAATATGGCTTAGCTTATGATGCACAGATGGATGAGGAGAATAACCGGTTTTATGTGTTATGTTGGCAGGCCGACCATATTTTGGTATTCGATTTACAAGGAAATATACTTCAACCGATTCGATTGGCGCATTGGTCACCTAAAGGGGTATTTCATGTAGAAACGGAACGAGGACGAGTGCATGTTTGTGCTCTTTCTTTTAATCGTGACTTTGTAGGTGATAGGCATTCGCCTATGATTTGGACGCAAAGTTTGGATGGCAAGATTATAAAAGAACTTCCGGCAGGGTATTTGGCCGTGAATGATTATGGAAATGAAATCAAATCTCTAAATAATGGGACGATGATGGACATTGGTTTCTGGTTTGGAGGCCAATATCGTAACGATTCATTATATCACTATAATAACCAGGAGTTTAGGCTTGTTCCGCGTTTTACGCTTGATTATGGAGGACATGAATTGACCCCACACAGCTTCGGAGAGTTGCCGAATCACTTCTGGGGAGAAATATCATATCCTGTAAGGCTAAGTCCACATTCGTCAACTACCACTCCTCCGGAATATTATATGGTTGATAAACATACTTTACGAGGCGCTTTTGTTGAAATATACAATGATTTCTTAGAGGGCATTCCTGCTGACTGGTTCTTTTCATCTCATGACGGATATTATGTTTGGAATGTTGAACCTGTACGATTGAAGCAAATGGTTGAGGATCGTTTGTCTTCAGGTGAGATTGTCTCGGATTCGGACCGAAGAAAGCTAACCGAACTGCTTAGGAGTACTAAAGAAAACGATAACAATTATATTTTCTATGGTCGATTGAAATGTAGATAGTTCCTGTTTTTTTCTTATCATTTCTTTTTTTTCTCTAATATTTTGTAGTCGAACAGATTATTTATATCTTTGCACCCGAAACGGATGAAAGGTGGAGGGGCGATTAAGCTCCTTTTTTTGTTCTTAATAGTTAATCAATGATAGAAAAAAGAACTGTTTGTCAGATTGTTGAAGAATGGCTGGAGGATAAAGACTATTTTCTGGTAGAAGTGACCGTCAGCCCTGATGACAAGATTGTGGTCGAAATTGACCATGCAGAAGGTGTTTGGATTGAAGACTGTGTGGAGCTGAGTCGCTTCATTGAGTCGAAACTGAACCGTGAAGAGGAAGATTATGAGCTGGAAGTAGGTTCTGCCGGAATCGGACAGCCATTTAAAGTATTGCAACAGTACTATAACCACATCGGCCTGGAGGTGGAAGTACTGACTAAAGGCGGACGCAAACTGAGCGGGGTCTTGAAAGATGCTGATGAAGAAAAGTTTGTTGTGACCGTACAAAAGAAAGTAAAACCCGAAGGAGCCAAACGTCCTCAATTGGTAGAAGAGGATGAAACCTTCACCTATGATGATATAAAATATACTAAATACTTAATTAGTTTTAAATAATTATGGCCAAGAAAGAAGAAACAATCAGCTTGATTGATACATTTTCGGAATTTAAGGAACTGAAGAATATCGATAGAACCACGATGGTAAGCGTGCTCGAAGAGTCGTTCCGCAGTGTGATCGCGAAAATGTTTGGCACTGATGAAAATTACGACGTAATTGTGAACCCGGATAAGGGTGACTTTGAAATATGGCGTAACCGTGAGGTAGTGGCAGACGAGGATTTGACTAACCCGAATATGCAAATTTCGTTGACTGAAGCACAAAAAATCGATGCTTCTTACGAAGTGGGTGAAGAAGTAACCGATGAAGTGATTTTCGCTAAGTTCGGTCGCCGTGCTATTTTGAACCTTCGTCAGACACTGGCTTCTAAAATTCTTGAGCTTGAAAAGGACAGTATTTATAATAAATACATTGATAAAGTAGGTACTATCATCAACGCAGAAGTATACCAGATCTGGAAAAAAGAGATGTTGTTGCTTGACGATGAAGGAAACGAGTTATTGTTGCCGAAAACAGAGCAGATACCAAGCGATTTTTATCGTAAAGGAGAAACTGCCCGTGCAGTGGTGGCACGCGTGGACAACAAAAACAACAATCCGAAAATTATCCTCTCGCGTACTTCTCCGGTTTTCCTGCAGCGCTTGTTCGAGATGGAAGTGCCTGAAATAAACGATGGCCTGATTACCATCAAAAAGATTGCCCGTATTCCCGGTGAACGTGCCAAGATTGCGGTAGAATCTTATGATGACAGAATTGACCCTGTAGGAGCCTGCGTAGGTGTAAAGGGAAGTCGTATTCATGGCATCGTACGTGAACTTCGCAATGAAAACATTGATGTGATTAATTATACATCTAATATTTCATTGTTTATCCAGCGTGCTTTAAGCCCGGCTAAGATTTCTTCTATTCGTCTGAATGAAGAAGAACGTAAAGCAGAAGTATTCTTGAAACCGGAAGAAGTATCGTTGGCTATTGGTAAAGGCGGTTTGAATATTAAACTGGCCAGTATGTTGACTGAGTACACCATTGATGTGTTCCGTGAGTTGGATGAAAACGCGCAGGATGAAGATATTTATTTGGACGAGTTCAGAGATGAAATCGACGGATGGGTGATCGATGCTATCAAGGCTATTGGCATTGATACGGCTAAGTCTGTATTGAATGCACCTCGCGAAATGCTGATTGAAAAAACGGATCTTGAAGAAGAAACGGTGGACGAGGTATTACGCATTTTGAAATCGGAGTTTGAAGATAATGAATAATAGATCAATGCGATGATGTGCCGATATGCCAATAAAAAGAAAGGGCGTATAGGAATTGGCACATTGGCATATTGAACGATTATCAAATTATTCTTTCTCCATTATTCTTTAAATTAAAATATGACGATAAGGTTAAACAAAGTTACAAGAGATTTAAATGTAGGAATCGCGACGGTAGTTGAGTTCTTGCAAAAGAAGGGGTATACCGTTGAGGCAAACCCGAATACGAAAATTACCGAGGAGCAGTATGCTATGCTCGTGAAAGAGTTCAGCACAGATAAGAACCTTAGACTTGAATCGGAACGTTTCATTCAGGAACGTCAAAACAAAGATCGCAACAAGGCATCTGTTTCTATCGATGGTTATGATAAGAAGGAGCCGGAGAAGACTGTTGCTGACGATGTGATTAAGACGGTCATTCCGGAAGATGTGCGTCCGAAGTTTAAACCTGTCGGAAAAATTGATTTAGATAAACTGAACCGGAAGGTTGAGAAAGAACCGGTGAAAGAAGAGCCAAAACCACAACCTGTAGCTGCTGAGGAAAAGAAAGTAGCGGAAGAGGTTAAGCCTGTTGTAAACGAAGTGAAAAAAGAAGAAGTCACTGTGACTCCTGCTACTTCGGAACCGAAACCGGTGAAAGAAGAACCGAAACCGGTGGTGGTTGAAAAGCCTGTTGAAACAGAAAAGAAAGTGGTTGAGGAAGTCAAGAAAGAAGAACCAAAAGTCGTGGTGTCTCCAGAAAAAACAGAGAAGAAAGAAGAGAAACCGGTAGCAGAAGCACCGGTTACTCCAGTAGAGAAGGAAGAGGAGGGCGTATTTAAGATCCGTCCGACTGAGTTTGTATCTAAGATTAATGTTATCGGGCAGATTGACTTGGCTGCATTAAATCAGTCGACACGTCCGAAAAAGAAATCGAAAGAGGAAAAGCGGAAAGAGCGTGAAGAGAAGGAAAAGCTTCGTCAGGATCAGAAGAAACAGATGAAGGAAGCCATCATCAAGGAAATCCGTAAAGAAGATAGTAAACAAGCTAAGGTCGTTGGTAAGGAAAACCTTGATCCTAACGGTAAGAAGAAACGTAATCGCATCAACAATAATAAAGAAAAAGTAGATGTGAACAATGTTGCTTCTAATTTTGCACACCCTACTCCAAACAGTGAGCGTACGAATAATAACCGTGGAGGAAATCAACAAGGTGGCGGCGGACAGAATAGAAACCGTAATAACAATAATAAAGACCGCTTCAAAAAGCCTGTAGTAAAGCAGGAAGTAAGCGAAGAAGATGTAGCAAAGCAGGTTAAAGAAACGTTGGCTCGTCTGACAAGCAAAGGTAAGAACAAAGGTGCCAAATATCGTAAAGAAAAACGTGACATGGCGTCCAACCGTATGCAGGAACTGGAAGATCAGGAAATGGCAGAAAGCAAGGTACTGAAACTGACAGAATTTGTGACTGCTAATGAATTGGCAAGCATGATGAACGTATCTGTAAATCAGGTTATCGGAACTTGTATGAGCATTGGTATGATGGTTTCTATCAATCAGCGTCTGGATGCAGAAACGATTAATCTTGTGGCTGAAGAATTTGGATTTAAGACTGAATATGTCAGTGCAGAAGTAGCCCAAGCCATTGTTGAAGAGGAAGATGCGCCGGAAGATCTGGAACATCGTGCTCCGATTGTTACAGTCATGGGACACGTAGACCATGGTAAAACTTCGTTGCTTGACTACATTCGTAAAGCAAATGTAATTGCAGGTGAAGCCGGAGGTATCACACAGCATATTGGTGCATATCATGTTACATTGGAAGATGGACGTAAGATTACGTTCCTCGATACTCCGGGACATGAGGCATTTACTGCAATGCGTGCCCGTGGTGCAAAGGTGACCGATATCGCAATTATTATTGTAGCTGCCGATGATGATGTAATGCCCCAGACCAAAGAAGCCATTAATCATGCAGCAGCAGCAGGTGTTCCTATCGTATTTGCTATTAATAAAATAGATAAGCCTCATGCTAATCCCGAGAAAATTAAAGAGACATTGGCTCAGATGAATTATCTCGTAGAAGAGTGGGGTGGTAAATATCAGTCACAGGATATCTCGGCTAAGAAGGGTCTCGGAGTTCCTGAACTGATGGAGAAAGTACTTCTTGAAGCAGAAATGCTCGACTTAAAGGCAAATCCGAATCGTAATGCTACGGGTTCTATCATCGAATCAACTTTGGATAAGGGACGTGGATATGTTGCGACTGTATTGGTCTCTAACGGTACGCTGAAGGTGGGTGATATTGTACTTGCCGGAACAAGCTACGGCCGTGTAAAAGCCATGTTCAATGAACGTAACCAGCGTGTAGCCCAGGCAGGGCCATCGGAACCGGTATTGATTCTGGGTTTGAATGGTGCTCCTGCTGCAGGTGATACTTTCCACGTGATTGAGACTGATCAGGAAGCCCGTGAGATTGCCAATAAACGTGAACAGTTACAGCGTGAACAGGGTCTGCGTACTCAGAAACTGTTGACACTGGATGAAGTGGGACGTCGTATTGCGCTGGGTAACTTCCAGGAACTGAACGTAATTGTGAAAGGTGACGTGGATGGCTCTATCGAGGCCTTGAGTGATTCGTTAATCAAGCTGTCTACCGAACAGATCCAGGTAAATGTGATCCATAAGGCTGTAGGTCAGATTTCGGAATCGGATGTGACATTAGCAGCTGCTTCGGATGCTATTATTATTGGATTCCAGGTACGTCCATCGGCTTCCGCACGTAAGTTTGCCGAACAGGAAGGTGTGGACATACGTTTGTACTCTGTTATCTATGCAGCTATCGAAGAGGTGAAGGCTGCTATGGAAGGTATGCTTGCTCCGGAAGTGAAAGAGGTAGTAACTGCTACTATCGAAGTGCGTGAGGTATTCCACATTACTAAGGTGGGTACAGTAGCCGGTGCTGTTGTGAAAGAGGGCAAGGTGAAACGTTCGGATAAGGCTCGCCTGATCCGTGATGGTATAGTAATCTTCTCAGGTTCCATCAATGCTTTGAAGCGCTTTAAAGATGACGTGAAGGAAGTAGGTACAAACTTCGAATGTGGTATCAGTCTTGTTAACTACAACGATTTGAAGGTAGGTGATATGATTGAAACTTACGAAGAAGTAGAAGTGAAGCAAACTTTATAATTCTCACGAAACTGAAAATATACGGAGGCACAGAGTGATTACAACTCCGTGTCTCCGTTTTCGTTTTACATAGAATGACGACCATAGATATTATCATACTGATTGCTCTTGGAGCCGGTGTTATTGTCGGATTTATGAAGGGCTTTATCCGGCAGCTTGCTTCCATTCTCGGATTAATTGTGGGGCTATTGGCAGCAAAAGCTTTGTACACCTCACTGGCTGTGAAGTTATGCCCTACGGTGACCGACTCCATGACTGTGGCGCAGATACTGGCATTTGTCATTATCTGGATCGCTGTGCCGCTAATCTTTACATTGGTGGCTTCAGTATTAACCAAGGCATTGGAGGCGGTTTCACTTGGCTGGCTGAATCGCATGCTTGGAGCCGGGCTCGGAGCTTTGAAATATCTTTTATTGGTGAGCTTGGTTATCTGTGTCATTCAGTTTATAGACTCCGATAGTCAGTTGATTAGCCAAACAAAGAAGGAGCAGTCCTTGTTATATTATCCTATGGAAAGCTTTGCGGGGATCTTCTTTCCCGCAGCAAAAGAGGTTACACAACAATATATATTCAAATAAAAATGATGCAACAAGAAGAACCCAATAAATATGTAAAAGAACTCACGCAGGAGAAGTATAAATACGGCTTCACTACGGAGGTACATACAGATATCATAGAGAAGGGACTCAATGAAGACGTGGTACGTTTGATCTCGTCTAAAAAGAACGAGCCGGAGTGGTTGCTGGAGTTCCGTCTGAAAGCTTATCGTCATTGGTTAACGCTGGAGATGCCTACTTGGGCACATTTGCGTATACCGGAAATTGACTATCAGGCAATCTCATATTATGCCGATCCTACGAAAAAGAAGGAGGGCCCGAAGAGTATGGATGAAGTTGATCCGGAATTGATAAAAACATTCAATAAACTCGGCATTCCACTGGAGGAGCAGATGGCATTGAGTGGTATGGCTGTGGATGCAGTGATGGACTCTGTGTCAGTGAAAACGACCTTTAAGGAAACACTGATGGAGAAAGGTATTATTTTTTGCTCATTCAGTGAAGCTGTGCGTGAACATCCCGACTTGGTGAAAAAGTATCTCGGATCTGTTGTTGGGTATAGAGACAACTTCTTTGCGGCATTAAACTCGGCTGTATTCTCAGACGGTTCTTTTGTCTATATCCCCAAGGGGGTACGTTGTCCTATGGAACTCTCTACTTATTTCCGTATTAATGCTGCCAATACCGGTCAGTTTGAACGTACATTGATTGTGGCTGATGACGATAGCTATGTTTCCTATCTGGAGGGGTGTACAGCTCCAATGAGAGATGAGAATCAATTACACGCTGCTATTGTCGAAATCATGGTACATGATCGTGCGGAAGTGAAATATAGCACCGTGCAGAATTGGTATCCGGGCGATGCCGAAGGCAAAGGTGGAGTTTATAATTTTGTGACAAAACGTGGCAATTGCAAAGGAGTAGACAGTAAACTTTCATGGACCCAGGTTGAGACAGGTTCGGCTATTACATGGAAATATCCGTCTTGTATTCTTTCCGGGGATAATTCTACTGCAGAGTTTTATTCTGTAGCTGTGACGAATAATTATCAGCAGGCAGATACAGGTACTAAAATGATTCATTTAGGTAAGAACACCCGTAGTACGATTGTCAGCAAGGGTATATCTGCCGGGAAGAGCGAGAACTCTTACCGTGGGTTGGTCCGTGTAGCTGAAAAGGCTGATAATGCCCGTAATTATAGCCAGTGTGACTCATTGCTGTTGGGTGATAAGTGTGGTGCACATACTTTTCCCTACATGGATATCCATAATGAAACGGCAGTTGTAGAGCATGAAGCGACTACCAGTAAGATTAGTGAGGATCAGATATTTTATTGTAATCAGCGTGGTATTTCTACAGAAGATGCCATTGGATTGATCGTAAACGGCTATGCTAAGGAGGTACTTAATAAACTTCCAATGGAATTTGCCGTAGAAGCTCAGAAACTACTTACGATCTCTCTTGAAGGCAGTGTAGGATAATGAAGACGAAACGTGTTGGTTGGCTATTGATATTCCTGTCCTATGTTGGTGTAGTACTGGCACAAAACCTTGACGATCAAGAAAGGAGGTGGGCGATCAGTGGCTCTTGGGGAGGAAATTGGCCGATAGTCACAAAGAATACACTTTCGGGAAAAGCTGTTTCTGCAGGACATATACATACTTTAATGTTGGAGTATTATATTCCTTATACCCGTTTCTCCCTGAAAGGAGGATATACAGGTGAAGAAATAGGTTTGAATCCAGGTATTTCTGCCTCAATGAGTAATCTGGAAATAGGAGGGCGGTATTATTTCTTACCACAACGGTTTGCAATCCAACCTTATGGGGGACTTTCTACTGGATGGAACCTCTCTCCACGAAGGCAGGAGGGGATGGGCAGTAGCAGTTATTACGATCCTTCAAGGCAAGAGTTTCGTAAAGATTACGATTATCGATACCGAATTAAAGAACCATTATTCACAGTTTCTCCTGTGGTGGGAGCTGATATATATTTTCTTTCTTGTCTTGCTCTCACCTTGAAATATAATTTCCGGATGGGCATTGCCGGAAAGATAAGTGGAGAGATAGAGAAGACCAATTCTCGTGGAACCGGATTTGTACGTAGCAATGGGATGCGGCAGACCGTAAGTGTAGGGGTAAAGGTTAACTTCCCTTTTACTATTACGCAGACGGACGGAAATTCCATATTACAATGGTTGGACGAGGTTATTTTTGGAAAAGAATAGATAATGAAATAATTGATAAGATCATGTTAGAGATAAAAGACCTGCATGCCAGCATTAACGGCAAAGAGATATTGAAAGGCATTAACCTGACGGTGAAGCCGGGCGAAGTACATGCCATTATGGGACCTAACGGTTCGGGTAAAAGTACGCTTTCGTCTGTTCTGGTAGGTAATCCTGCTTTCGAAGTGACGAAAGGAAGCATCACGTTCTATGGTAAAAATCTTTTGGAATTGAGCCCTGAAGATCGCAGTCACGAAGGTATTTTTCTTAGTTTTCAGTATCCGGTGGAGATCCCGGGCGTGAGCATGGTGAACTTTATGCGTGCTGCTGTCAATGAACAGCGTAAGTACAAAGGATTACCCGCTTTGACAGCCAGTGAGTTCTTGAAATTGATGCGTGAAAAGCGTGCAGTGGTCGAGTTGGATAATAAATTGGCCAATCGTTCGGTAAATGAAGGTTTCTCGGGTGGAGAGAAAAAACGGAATGAGATTTTTCAGATGGCTATGCTCGAACCCCGTCTCAGTATCTTAGACGAGACTGATTCCGGACTCGATATCGATGCGCTTCGTATTGTAGCCGAAGGAGTAAATAAACTGAAAACTCCCGATACCAGTTGTATTGTCATCACCCACTATCAGCGTCTGCTGGACTATATAAAGCCGGACATTGTACATGTTCTTTACAAAGGACGTATTGTAAAGACTGCCGGTCCGGAACTCGCTCTTGAGTTGGAAGAGAAGGGATATGATTGGATTAAGAAGGAATTAGGAGAATGAGTTTAATTATGAATGCAGAACAGCAATATATAGATCTCTTTTCTCAGTGTGAGGCGATGATCTGTCGTCATAGCGCTGAGGCGTTGAATGCCCCCCGGGCAACAGCTTTTGCTGATTTTGAACGTCAGGGGTTTCCTACACGGAAACAAGAGAAATACAAATACACGGATGTCAGTAAATTCTTTGAGCCGGATTATGGGTTGAACTTGAACCGGCTGCCCATTCCGGTGAACCCTTATGAAGTGTTTAAATGTGATGTTCCGAACATGAGCACTTCATTGTTTTTTGTAGTGAACGATGCATTCTACAATCAGGCGCTTCCTAAGTCCGGATTGCCTGAAGGAGTTATCTTCGGTAGTTTGAGAAATATGGCTGAACAGCATCCGGAACTTGTGAAGAAGTATTATGGTAAGTTGGCTGATACTTCGAAAGATGCGGTTACGGCTTTTAATACAGCTTTTGCACAGGATGGAGTATTGATGTATGTTCCGAAGAATGTGATCGTCGATAGACCTATTCAACTGGTCAATATACTTCGTGCGGATGTTAATTTCATGGTAAACCGCCGTGTGTTGATTATCCTTGAAGAAGGGGCTCAGGCCCGTTTGCTTATTTGCGATCATGCAATGGATAATGTAAACTTCTTGGCAACTCAAGTTATTGAAGTGTTTGCAGAAGAGAACTCCGTTTTCGATCTTTATGAATTGGAAGAGACTCATACCAGTACAGTGCGTTTCAGTAATTTGTATGTGAAACAGGGAGCAAACAGCAATGTATTGCTTAATGGAATGACACTTCATAACGGGACAACCCGTAATACGACAGAAGTTACCCTTGCCGGTGAAGGTGCCGAGATCAATCTTTGTGGTATGGCCATTGCTGATAAAAACCAACACGTGGACAATAATACCTCGATAGATCATGCCGTGCCGAATTGTACCAGCAATGAGTTGTTTAAATATGTTCTTGACGATCAGTCTGTGGGAGCTTTTGCCGGTTTGGTACTGGTACGTCCTGATGCGCAACATACCAGTTCTCAGCAGACAAACCGTAACCTCTGTGCTACTCGTGATGCCCGTATGTATACTCAGCCGCAACTGGAGATATATGCCGACGATGTAAAATGCTCTCATGGAGCTACTGTAGGTCAACTGGATGAAAACGCTCTTTTCTATATGCGTGCTCGTGGTATCGCCGAAAAGGAGGCCCGTCTGTTGCTGATGTTTGCATTTGTCAACGAGGTGATTGATACCATTCGTCTGGAGGCGTTGAAAGATCGTCTGCATTTGTTGGTTGAAAAACGTTTCCGCGGTGAACTGAATAAGTGCCAGGGATGTTCTATTTGCAAATAATCAGTGATAAAATGAATATTCATAAGATACGTGAGGACTTTCCCATACTTAGCCGTACGGTATATGGCAAGCCTTTGGTTTATTTAGATAACGGTGCGACTACTCAGAAGCCTCGCCTGGTGATCGATTCGATTGTAGACGAATATTATTCGGTCAATGCGAATGTACATCGGGGAGTTCATTTCTTGTCTCAGCAGGCGACGGAGCTGCATGAGGCTTCACGTGAGACTGTACGTCAGTTCATTAATGCCCGTAGTACTCGTGAGGTCATTTTCACTCGCGGGACAACGGAGAGCATTAATTTAATTGTCTCCAGTTTTGGTGAAGAGTTCATGCAAGAGGGTGATGAGGTGATTGTTTCAGTGATGGAACACCACAGTAATATCGTACCTTGGCAGTTGTTGGCGGCCCGTAAAGGGATTGCGATTAAAGTCATTCCGATGAATGATAAAGGTGAGCTGTTACTTGAAGAGTACGAAAATCTTTTTTCTGAACGTACTAAGATTGTCAGCGTAACCCAAGTGTCCAATGTACTGGGAACAATCAATCCGGTGAAAGAGATGATTGCCACGGCACATGCTCATGGAGTACCTGTTATGATTGACGGTGCTCAATCCATTCCTCACATGAAGGTGGATGTACAGGATTTGGATGCTGACTTCTTTGTTTTCTCAGGTCATAAAATATATGGGCCTACCGGAATAGGCGTCTTATATGGAAAGGAAGATTGGCTCGAACGTCTTCCGCCTTATCAGGGTGGAGGAGAAATGATTCAGTCTGTCTCATTTGAAAAGACTGTCTTCGGTGAATTACCATTTAAATTCGAGGCTGGAACCCCAGACTATATTGCCACTACCGGGCTTGCCAAAGCGCTGGACTATGTCACAGGTATTGGCTTAGACCCAATAGCATTACATGAACATGAGCTTACAGTTTATGCTATGCAACGGCTGAAAGAAATTCCGAATATGCGTATTTTTGGTGAGGCTGAGCATAAAAGCAGTGTAATTTCATTCTTGGTAGGCGATATACACCATTTGGATCTGGGTACCTTGCTTGATCGATTGGGCATTGCTGTCCGTACGGGACACCATTGTGCAGAACCGTTAATGCGTCGTTTAGGCATTGAAGGTACGGTTCGCGCCTCATTTGCCGTGTATAATACAAAAGAGGAAGTTGATGCTCTTGTAGCTGGTATCGAACGGGTCAGTAAGATGTTCTGAGGCATGTGTATTCTGACAGATATTGAAGTGTCGTGAAAGCTGTTGCTTTTGCGACATTTTTTATGTTTGATAGGGACTTGCTGGAATGTGTTGAATGACTTTAGGACTCTGTCTTTAACTCTTTTGGGGAGGAGGTCTGTTTTTCCTCCGTCAACTAAGGGAAGGCGGAGCAAGTACCGTGCAGTATTACTTCCAACGACCGATCCGTATAAATAGATAATAAATGAAGGATTCCTGCAACCTTTTTCTTTCTTTATCGTCTAATATTAATATAAACCTCTAAATGAAACAAGAATTATGTTATTAGCAACCACTCCAATCATCGAAGGAAAACGAATAACCACTTATTATGGCATTGTGTCCGGAGAAACTATTATAGGTGCCAATGTCTTCCGTGACTTTTTTGCCAGTATTCGTGATATAGTAGGCGGACGCTCCGGTTCATACGAAGAAGTGCTTCGTGAGGCAAAAGATACTGCTTTGAAAGAAATGTCTGAACAGGCTCGCCAAATGGGCGCTAATGCTGTGATCGGAGTTGATTTGGATTACGAAACAGTTGGGGGAAGTGGCAGTATGTTGATGGTAACTGCTAGTGGGACGGCTGTGTTCTTGGAATAACAAAGTAATCATAAAGACCATACGGGTGTTACGGAAGTCTGTAACACTCGTATGGATTATATGTTTACCTATTGTTAACGACCTTTGATGATTTCCATTTTATCAATATCGGGTGCCCACCCGTACGAATTATACAGACGTATCGTGTTATAGCCTTTGCGAAGTTTAACCTTGATAGTTGTTGTAGCTGCTTGATCCCATGTACCGGAATAAAGGTTAGACTGTTTATATTCTGTTCCGTTTACAGCTATTTGGATATCGCGTTTATCACCTGAATAATAAGTTAACTTAAGTTGATAATCTCCTCCTTTGCTAATATACACGTTTCTGAATTCTGCCCAATTGGAAGGTGAATTTCCAAGATTTTTCATAATATATTCTCCTGAGGCTCCTGATTTTGGTGTAAAATGAGCTGCCTGTTTGTTGTCTGGCAGAAATTCTTGCATGAAAGCATATTCAGCTTCATAACATGTCCGGTCGTGACGTTTGCTACCTTCAAGTCTTATTAAAGCTGTTCCATGTGCAGGAACTAGCGTTTCATAGTAATCGGTGAATGTTCCCATTTCTTGATGGTTCCATAGATCTCTCACTCGTACATCCCCTGATAAATAGAGCTTATCGAAATCGACTCTGATCTGCTGATCTGTATTGCTTCTGTTATATAGTGCTACTGCACGTAGTTTGCCTTCACGTTTCTGAATGGCTTTTGATAAAATCAGATAGTCTTTTCCCCGTTCAATGGCTTCAGCCTGCAGACCTAATGAATCCTGATTTAATGCGATCACTTCCTTATTGGTAATGATCGATAAAGTTTTTTCAGGAATTGTACGAAGATCGCATCCGATCATTAACGGGGAGGACAAGATAGACCATATTCCAAAATGAGTTTTTTCTTCGTCTTCCGTGAGCCCTCTTCCTACTTCAAGCATATCCATGTCATTATAGTGCCCCGGGCTTGCGTAAGGTGCTAAGTAGAGATTTCTTTCAATGATTCGGTCGATTGTTGTGAATCGTGGATTGATGTCTGTATGGATTCGCCAGGAACCTGCCAACTGGGTAGCCCAAGTGCCCGGAAACTGCCAACGGCATATATTATATCGAACATCTGTCCGTCCTGTCCGTCTGATCGCTTTGTAGATATCCGTATAACGTTGCTGCTCACTTTGTCCGGTTGCTTCACCGCCACACCAGTCTATTTTAATGAAATCATATCCCCAGTCTTTGAGGAAGGTTTGGCAGTCTATATCGTCGTGTTTCCAAAGTCCTACACCGATACCGAGTGTATCTGCGTCATAGATGGAGCCACAAGTGTTGCTGCCCGCATCAGAATATATACCGGCTTTCAATCCTTTTGAATGAATATAGTCGGACAGGACTCTCATCCCATTCGGGAATTTTTTCTTATTGGCAAAAAGACGTCCTTCCGAATTTCGTCCTCCAAAGTATCCGTCGTCTATGTTCACATATCCATAGCCTACATCCTTCAGACCCCGGTTGACCATGGCATCAGCTGTTTCTTTAATTAGTTCTTCATTAATATGTACTCGGAAGGTGTTCCATGAACTCCACCCCATCATGGGAGTATTTGTGTTTTGTGCCGTGACAGTTGTGAAAAAGCTTGCCAATAACAGGAGGCAGCAATAAGTAGTAACTTTCTTCTTTTTCATAAGGTGTTGTTTTTGTAAGGTAAAATAGCCTGTATATCCCTGTCCGGTGGTAGGTATATACAGGCTAATTTATATTATTAGGAAAGATGAATTACCAACCCGGATTCTGGACCAGATTTGAATTTACATTCAGGTAATCCTGTTTGATCGGACTCAAATACTGTTCATCCCTGAAGATGAATGGTTGAGCATCCAAACGTGCATTTTTATAATACTCTTCGTTGGTTGTACCGTAAGAGTTCAATCCGATCATACCATTTTCCATACCGCTCCATTCTTTCAGGGCAATCAGCCAACGGCGATAGTCGTATGACATATGTCCTTCGAACATCAGCTCTATGGTTCTTTCACGATGAATTACCTCACGAAGTTTGTCTCCGGACGGAAGTCCTTTGTAGGAAACTTCTACATTAGGAATACCGGCTCTCTGGCGGATCAGGTTGAAGTAAGTAAGTGCATCTCCTTCCAGTGTTCCATTGTATTCAAAGTAAGCCTCTGCATAGTCCAAATACAATTCTCCTAAGCGGATGATAGGGAAAGGGAAAGCTACCAGAGAGTTGCTGGTACCACTAACAAAAGTTTCTGGATGAGCCAGTTTGGCGATAGCATACGATCCATATAATTGGTCACTTCCCGCATCACGTGTTCCATTTTGCTCTTTGAAGCGCATTTTGAGGTTAATGGTGTCTCCGTTGATCAGGTAGTCCCCGCGGTTGAAGCCGATAGAACCATAGAAACGTGGTTCACGGTTGCGATGGAGCACTGCTACCGAATCCCCTTCGGCTACTGTGAAACGATGTGCATAATCAAACTCCGGATCTTCATCTATCGGAAGTCCGTTCTTGGTCAGATACATGTCCGCACTGAAAGCCGTTGCACCTAAAGCTCCATAAGGTGCTCCCGAGGAAGTACTGATACCTTTGGGAATTACGTGTGTTTGAATAGAGTTTCCATCGGCCCATGTTTCTTTCCAGCCACTATATCCCCAGATCAGTTCTTTATTCCATGCGTCTACAACCAGGTTACGTGCATTGGCAATGGCTTGGTTGAATTCCGGCAGATTACCTTTCTTTGTATACTTATACAATTCTGCTCCGGCTTGATGTGCCATGTCGATTGCCTTTTTACATTCGTCCATGGCAGTTTTCCATTTATTCTTGTCATAAGTCAGGTTCATGAGCAACTGTCCGTCCTTGTTCTTGAAATTCTTATACATATCAGCATTCCCATTGAACTGTGGGCTGGCTGCGTACAAGTACATTCTTGCCTTTAGTGCTTGTGCAATGACTTTTGTAGCACGACCGTAGTTGGAAGCTTTCACTGTCATAGGCAGGTCGGCAGAGGCATTATCGAACATTTGAGCAATTCGGCTAACGCATTCATCATAGGGTACACGCGGCTTGAAAAGTTCTTCTTTGGGTGCATTAAGAGGGATTGCTTCGTCCAGTATGACTATAGGACCGTAGTTCTGTAATAGCAGGTAGTGGTAGTAGGCAATCAGAAATTTTACTTCACCTTTCCAAAGTACTTTCTTGGCTGCGAGGTCTGCCTCTGAGATTTGTGATGGCTTTACATCATCAATATTATCCAAGAACGTATAACATTGGCGGATACCGTTGTATGAACTTTGCCACACATCAATGATCGGATCAGCAGAATTGTACAATCCTTGTTGCATTCTCATAAAGGTGAACCAAGTAGTGGTCCAGTGGGCAGATCCGACAGTTTCCGGAGTTGTGCACCAACTGAAGTTCTGACGGAAGTTCAGATAATTGGGAATGAAAGAATAGCAGGCGAAGACAAAGTTCTCGGCAGTCTGTTCGTTCTTGAACGCATCAGCCAAAATAGGGGTGTCATCGGGTACAATGTCCAGATAATCACAAGAGTGTAAGCTAGCTCCGATTAGTAAAGCTACAATTATATTTTTTAGTTTCATAATTATTCAGATTTTTAAAAAGTGAACTGTAAACCGATGGAACCCATGATTTGTGTCGGATATTTTAATCCGTTTGAGGTATAGAGCTCCGGATCCCATAATTTAAATTTAGAGAATGTCAGCAGGTTTTGTCCGCTGATATAGGCACGTAAAAATTTATAAGAGTATCCTAATTCCACGTTTTTAAGTCGGATATACGAACCATCTCTCAGCCAGTAAGTAGAGTTGGGGTTATTATTGTTGTTTTTCCCGTTTGTCAGTCTCGGATACATTGCTTCGGGGTTCGGGTTTGCCTCTGTCCAATGATTATCGGCAACAAATTGCATGACACCATACGATTCTCCACCGAAAGGATGGATGTCGCTCAACATGATGCTTCTTTTGCCTACTCCTTGAAAGAAGATGGAAGCATCCCATTTTTTGTACTGGATACTGACTCCCAGACCATAGCTGATTTGGGGTAATTCCGGATTACCAATGTAAGTTTGATCGTTTCCGTCGATCTTTCCGTCATTATTGAGGTCTGCATATTTAATATCACCCGGTTGCACAACTCCGGTTAGTATTTGTTTTGGACTGTTGTCAATCTCTTCCTGATCTTTGAAGAGTCCTAATGCAATATAGCCTTTATACTGATTCAGGGGGCGTCCTACTTGTGACATGTATGCATATTCGTAGTCCGGTTCGTCTATTTCCATATATTGGTTCTTAGCGTATGTGAAAGTACCTTTGGCAGAGATCATGAAGTCTTTGCTGACAGCGTGATTATAGTCCAATGACATGTCAACGCCTTGATTGCGTACCTTACCCAGATTACCATAGGGTCGGAGATCTCCGGTGATACCACTTTCTGCAGGGATTGTATTACGTCTAAGGAAGATGTCTTTACGATCTTCTCTAAAGAAATCTACGTTGAGGCTTAATTTGTTGAATAATCCCAGGTCGAATCCTACATTATACTTTTTACCGATTTCCCATGTCACCTTTTCAGCTCCGTAAGTAGTGATGGTAGCTCCGTTAGATGAGGTTTGCCACTGGTCACCGAATACAAATCCGGCTCCACCCAAATCTACTTTAGTAAGATAGGGGAAACGGTTGGAGCCGATATCCGCATTACCTACCAATCCGTACGAAGCGCGTATTTTTAAGTTGGAGATAACTTTTGTCAATGGTTCGAAGAATTTCTCGTTGGAGATAAGATAGCCGACAGCGAGTGAAGGGAAGAATCCATAACGGCTTCCTTTTTCGAAGTTCTCACTACCATTGTAACCGAAGTTGAATTCAGCCAAATAGCGTCCGTCATAAGCATAGGTAACACGTCCGGCCAGCCCCTGATTACGTTCCGGCAATGTATTGTAATAGTTATTGTCAGGATTGTTCAGATTGTATTCGCGCTGAAGATATACCAACATTGCTCCGACATCATGTTTATCACCGAACATGCGCTGATAGTTCAGTGTAGCCTGCAGGTTCATCAGACGGTCGCCAGTAGTGGAAGTCGATGTCTCAAGAGCGGTACGTCCCTTACTGATAGAGTTATAATCATAAAGATAGCTTCCGTCTTCTTGCTCCTGAGGATTCTGTAATTCATAAAAGTAAGGTGAAAAGGAGCGATTGACAGTCGTCTTCGACCAGTTTTTAAAAGAAACCAGTGCTTTAAAATTCAATCCTTTGGTAAGGAAGTCAAGTTTCTGTTCCAGTTCGAAAGCCGTATTAATGGTATATGCGCTTTGCTTAGAACTACCTTGTACCATACTTGCATAGGGGTTGCGATAAATACTGAATCCTCCGGAACCGATAGGACCACCTGATTTGTTTCCGAATATAGTGTGATCTTCACGGTTGATATTCGGATATACAGGTGCAAAATACATTGACGGAGCTTCCATTACGTATTTATACAAATCGTCCATACTGGTTGACGGACCATTGTAATTGACTATTTGCGAGTTGATTCTCACATTTACTTTGGTACTTGATGTCAACCATGCTCCCACGTTACTTTGGAACGAGTAGCGAAGATTCTGTATATTGTTGTCGAATGTGTTATTCGGATCTTTTTTCAGCATACCATTATCATTATTGATGGAGGCGCTGATGAAATAGTCTACTTTCTTTGTACCACCCATTACATTCAGGTTGGCTGATTGGTTCATGGAGTAGTCTTTAAACATATAGTCGAACCAATCAACATTGGGATATACATACTGATTTCTGCCTTCAAGCGTTCCTTGAATTTTATCATCTGAGAAAGCCGGTGTACCATCCGGGTTACGGGTCAGAATGGCTTCATTTCTCAATTTCATGGCTGTTACTGCATCTGCCAGTTTGAGTGTACGTGTCGGTGCGGTAAATGTATTATCGATGCGTACGTTGATGCGTGCTTTTTCAAGATCTTTACCGGTTCGGGTAGTGATCAGGATGACACCATTGGCACCGCGCGCTCCGTAGAGGGCTGTAGCCGAGGCATCTTTCAATATTGAGAAGTTTTCGATAGCTTCCGAGGGAATAGCGTTCATATCTCCTGCCGAAACTTCGACACCATCGATGAAGATCAGAGGATCAGTCGTTCCACTGAAGGTTGCGGCACCGCGTATCCAGAAGTTTGCTCCATCGGCACCCGGCTCACCGGTGCGTTGCATAGAAATCACGCCTGCTATACGTCCGGCAAATGATGTACTCAGGTTACTGGAAGGTACTCGAAGTTCAGCCGGTTTGATGGATTGTACAGCACCTACAACACTGGCTTTTTTCTGTGTTCCGAATCCTACTACCACTACTTCTTCCAGACTCTGGGCGTCAGGTACCAATTTGAAAACAACTATCTTTTTCCCTTTTAGCGGAATTTCAACAGGGGTATATCCGATAAAGGAGGCTACTAATGTGCTATTTTCCGGAGCCATTAATGTAAAGTTCCCTTCGACATTGGTTACTGTTCCCAATGTACTATTGCCTTTTATTACGATATTTGCTCCCGGAATCCCTTCTCCGTTTTCGTCAAGAACCTGACCGGTGATTTTGATTTTTTTTTCCTGTTGAGGTGCTTCTGCCGTAACTTTGGTAATTGTGATCTGACGGTCGTTGATGTTGTACTTCAATCCCGCTTCTTTAGACAAGATATTCAGAATCGATTCTACATTCTGTTTATCTATCGAAACAGACACTTTCTTCTGCAGTACAGGTAAAAGATCTTTTGAATACAAAACGACAAATTCACTGTTTTTTTCGATGTATTCAAACACTTCTTTTACTGTTTTATTAGTTGCGTGAAGCGTAAAAACAGTTTGCTGGGTATAAGTTTCTACAGCATAAACCGGAGTAGTGATACTCGGTATAAGTAAAAAAATACTAATTAATAAAAAAAAGGACGTAATCCTCCCTGCCTTATGACAAGGAATTGCTTTCTTTTTCATACATTTACATTGATTTTAGTTAATCATTAAAAGTTTGTGATTTAATAAAAAGTCATTAGAGTCGGATAATATGGGCGTATTATCCGATTTTCTTTTTTTATCCGCTTTCTTTCTACATAATAATGTGTGTTTTTTAAGGTTAAACATTTGTTTATTTTACTTGTATTATTCTATATAGATTACATTGTTTTTCATTGTGTATTCGGCAGGCAAGATAGATAGAATTGACTTCATTACCTGATTTAAATCATCATTTAAAAAGAGCTTACCAAACATTTGTTCGTTCTCTATCGCAGCATCACACCGGATGTTTTGTCCGTAATAATCTTGCAGCCGTAACAAAACTTGCTTTAGGCTTTCTCCCTGCAAGGTCCATATCCCGTCAATCCAACTGATATAATCACGGGCATTTACTTTTTCTTTTCCTGATATACCTTCCTGATTAAGTTCTACTTTCTCGTTAGGTACCATCTTTATATGATGATTTTGTTGGTCTTTTACATTGACCGAACCTTCTACCAATACGACTGCGGCTTTTTCCTGATTTTTATAAGCCGATATGTTGAAGGATGTACCCAAAACGCGTACTTCAAATCCGGAAGTATTCACGATAAACGGTTTCGAAGTATCATGTGTTACGTTCAGATACACTTCTCCTTCCACATAAATTTCTCTGTATTTCCCTTCAAATGCACGGGGATAGATAACTTTACTCCCGGAATTGATCCATATTTTACTGTTATCGGCTAAGACAATCTGTGAACGCTTA
Source organism: Bacteroides sp. 3_2_5 (assembly GCF_000159855.2). Taxonomy (NCBI): domain Bacteria; kingdom Pseudomonadati; phylum Bacteroidota; class Bacteroidia; order Bacteroidales; family Bacteroidaceae; genus Bacteroides; species Bacteroides sp. 3_2_5. The sequence continues at coordinate 327,373 of NZ_JH636044.1, forward strand.
CCTTTCGGGACAATAATCTGATTGTATTCCTCTTTAATGTCATCTTCCACAAGTTTATTAGAGTTGACCTGCACCTGACCTGTTGCCGAATAGACGATCTGGGCATTATTGTCCAATTCTATCTGCTTTTGATCCGAAACCACCAGCGTAACTTCTTTTATATCCTGTGGAATTTCTGTTTGCAGACTTTGTGCTATTTTATTCAGATCATGTCTCTCTTCATCATTCAATAAAAGAAAACAGCCGGCTCCTATTAACAGGGCTACAGAAGCTGCAACTGCCGAATATTTCAGAATACTGAACAACCTTGCCGTCTTATTGCTCTTCAAGGCAAGACGGACCGGAGTGTTGTCGGCATTTATTTTTGCCTGCACTTTTGCCCATATATCCGGTTCACCCGTTTCTTCGGGGAGACATCGGTTCCAGAGAAAGTCGAGCTTATCATATTCGGCTTGTTCTTCCGGAGATTCAAATGATATCTTTTCCGGATGATCGCCATCCTTATTCAGGCGTGAAGCAAATGATTTAAACTTATTCTTTCTCATTATTTTAATAGGATTACATTAATAAAGACGCAGTTTACTTGAGAATGTCCTATTCGGATTCCATTTTTTTTTAGATTATTTTCTGATTTATTTTTTCAGACCATTTGAAATGATCTCTAATGCTTTGGCAACGTGGACGTTAATGGTCTTAACCGAGATATTCAGCATATCGGCTATTTCTTTATAGGGTAGGCGTTCTATCTTGGCAAGAGCGAAGACTACCTTGCATTTTGGAGGAAGTGTTTGAATGAGGCTATTGATTTGAGCTATCTCTTCCTTGCTGATCATCTCTTCATCGGGAGTTTGCAGATTTCCGATTATTTGAAAATCATCTATTTCTTCCCATGAGGCAATTTCACTTGAATTTTCCGCTTTTCTCAGATAGGAGATGGCTTTGTTATGAGTTAATGTGAGCAACCAAGCTTTTATATTCTTGATTTCATCTATTTCTTCCCGGTGTCTCCATACATCCAGAAAGACGTCGCTGACTACTTCTTCAGCGGTTTCTTTGCTTCGTACGAAACACTGTGCATAGTAGAACAAGTCTTTCGAATAGCTATTAACAAAATGACGGAAAGAAGCCTCTTCTCCTTTCTTTATCTTGCTGATATATTCTATGTTGTTGTTCATATATAGAGTAATGATTACCATATGTGCGCTGCAAAAATATAAAATATAAACTTCTTTTCTTAATATTTATTACATTGTTTCGCTTCTTAATTTAATAATATATGGTATTTAAAAGCTTGATCACTTTTACTTGCTGCTATTTGCAGGTTTTGTGTTAGCCATAAATGAAAGGCGGAACACTGTCAGGTGTCCCGCCTTTGGTATCTGTTTGTAGATTTATCGTAGTAAGATTACTCTGCTACCAACTCTATTACCCGGCTATTGGTTTGTGAAGTTGTAAATGCATTCAATCCTATTTTCATCAGATAGTCACCGGAGAAGATTTTTTCATTACCCGACAAATTGGATTTCCGACCCGGCATCAGATTAATTTCCTTCACCCGGTACATCTTTTGGGCATCAAGCCCCCGGAGCTTTATCGGTAGTAGTTTCTCGCCGAAACGCGGATGGATGTCGTAGGTAAAGAGGACGGCTTTCGAAGCATCGGGGGCAGTATACATCACTGCCATGTGGTTGCCATCATATGGAGATACGAGACGATATTGATCACCATCCAGAATGACAGGTTTCAAGCGTTTATAATTGGCTACTGCTTCCTGGCAATAAGTAAGTTCATCTGCTTTCATGTCTTTCAGTCCGATGTCGAAACCGAGTTTACACATACTGGCAACATCGGTGCGGAATTTCACACTTGTTCTGCTGTTCCAGCTTGTTACGTGTGCACACATCGCTTTGGCCGGGAAGAACTGTGAGAAGCCCCACTGAATGAATAAGCGTTCTACCGGATCGGTATTATCCGAACACCAAAATTCGGTGAAGTACTTCAGTGCTTCATAATCACAACGTGCACCTCCACCGGAGCAAAGCATCATGGGCGCATTAGGATATTTCTCTTTTACCCGTTTCAATACATTATATATACCGCGCACGTGGTCGATGTAGAGCTGTCCTTGTTTATCTTTCAGGTAAGGCGAATAAATATTAGTAATCGGACTGTTGCAATCCCATTTAAAGAAGGCTACATCGGGATTCTCTGTCATAATCTTATCTACGACACCAAACACGAAGTCTTGTACTTTAGGATTGCTCAGGTCAAGTACCAACTGATTACGGAAATAATAAGTTTCCCGGTTCGGGTAATGGATAGCCCATTCCGGATGTGTTTCGAACAGGTCACTCTTGGGATTCACCATCTCCGGTTCAATCCAGATACCGAATTTGACACCGGCTTCTTTCGCTTTCTCTACTAATGCAGGGATTCCTCCGGGAAGCTTACTTTTCATCGCTTCCCAATCGCCCAGGCCGGCATGGTCATCGTTGCGCGGATGTTTGTTGCCAAACCATCCGTCGTCGAGCAGGAACATATCTACGCCCAGGTGTTTGGCCTCTTTCATCAGTTTGCCCAGTAATTCTTCATCAAAGGTGAAGTAAGTATTTTCCCAATTATTAAGCAGAGTCATTCGGTCTCCCTTGCCGTCTTTCAGTTGGTAGTTGCGTGCCCAATTGTGCAGGTTACGGCTGGCTTCACCCGTACCGTTGTTACTCAACGTAAAGATAAACTCCGGGGTGGTAAATGTTTCGTTTGCTTTCAATTGATAGTCCGAGGCGTATGGATTGATAGCAGGGATGATTCGTAAGTTGCCTTCATTGTCCACTTCGAAAGTAAACTGGTAGTTGCCTGTCCATCCGATGGTGCCCAATACTACTTGTCCCTGATGCTCCTGAGCGGGCTGTTCCAGTCCGAGTTCAAAAAAAGGTTGCATGTGCATGGCAGCACGGCTACCCAACTTCGTATCGAGAATCTTTTTGCCGGGTTGCAATTGCTGTGTACTCATCTGCACCTCTTTAGCCCAGTCACTGCTGAATTCGGTGAGATAATATTTTTGGTTTGAGAAGTAAAGCATTGTCGAAGCATAACGCCATAACACGACCGGCTTCTTTTGTTGATGCTTGATCTCGCTCCATGTTTTGATGACATTTTGTTTAGGATAGGCTACATAGTGCAGTGTGACGTCCACCGGATATTGGTCATCTTTCATCCGGATGATGGTTTCTGTTCCACCTTCCACTGCTTTCTGTTCCGAAGATACATAACGCAGGATCGTGCTGAGATTGCCATCGTTGTTCGTAATGGCTACAGCCGGTTCGAAATAATCTTCTCCACCCGAACCCGGATAGACTTCCCATCCTCGTGAGGAGCCGGAAAGGTTTTTCAGGTCTTGTTCGTTCAGTAGTCTGTCACCCAGATAAGATTGATACAGACGTCCGTCCGGAGCAACTTCCAGGATAAGGTCCGTCCGATCTGTCGAGATGCGAATCTGTCTGGACTCTTGTGCATTGACATGAATACAAGCTACAAGAATCAGTAATGTTGCAAGTAATTTTTTCATGGTATTGTTGTTGATGTTATGAAATATGCATTGTGTGTGCAAAGTAAGATAAACTTCATTATATTCACAAATGAAACGGGAAGAAACAAATGGATGTTTATGGTTCAGAGCTCTGTTTCTTAAGCGTTCTCCGGCAGATAGTGGCTTTTAAAAGAGCTTCCGGGGTAGTGGGAATATCATTCCGGTACTTTGTTGTTACATAAATAAAAATATGTAATTTTGAGGATCTTAAAATAAAACAGGATGAAAACAGGTATGAAGCTAATTCAGGGAGCTTTGTTTGTGCTTCTTTTTTTGTTTGCCGCCTGCACACCCCACAGGCGCCCGATTCCCGACGAAATGATAGGAGAACACAGAATTCACCGGGCGGACGGATTCATGACACAGGATTATCGTTTGTCAATTATCCCAGTCAACGATTCGGTGTATGATATAAAGTTGTGGGAGAGGAAGAGTTCTTCAGAATCTCCGGAAAAGGTATATTACGATGGATTGCGTTTCCATTATCGGGATACGGTGCATATCTTCACAAAGCGCGTCACGAGTGGTACCGAAACTTATCGGGTGAATAGACGTCGGGTGACCCGTGATAAGAATCCTCGTATCTGGTATACTCTAAAATTAAATAGTACCGGGTTTGTGATGTCCGACTCATTGGTGGAGCGAAAAGGGGCTTCCGATGAACAACACCGAAAATTACTTTATAAACGTTATGGCAGACTGACTTTCCGCGAAGGTAAAATCATTTTCCTGAATAGCCGTTGTCCGGCATTCTATGTGAAGAAGGAAGAGAAATAAAGTGCATAGTGCCTGTATTCGTTTTTTAGAGGCGGGAGATCAGCAAAAGTCGAAAATATTTGGTTATCTCGTTTAGATTCAATACTTTTAGGCTTTCGTTAAACCTCTAAATATTGTACGTCTATGGATAGCATTCTTTTTTGGCTTGTTCCGTTTGCCTCTGTTCTGGCTCTCTGTTTTGCGCTCTATTTTCATAAACAAATGATGAAGGAGAGCGAAGGTACTCCACAAATGATTAAGATTGCCGCTGCCGTGCGTCGGGGCGCTATGTCTTATCTGAAACAACAGTATAAAATCGTTGGCTGGGTATTTCTCGGACTGGTGATTCTGTTTTCTGTAATGGCTTATGGTTTTCAGGTGCAGAATGCCTGGGTACCGATAGCTTTCCTGACCGGAGGTTTCTTTTCCGGTCTTTCCGGCTTTTTGGGAATGAAAACAGCTACTTACGCATCGGCGCGTACGGCTAATGCTGCTCGCACGTCATTGAATGCCGGATTGCGAATAGCCTTCCGAAGCGGAGCTGTGATGGGACTGGTAGTGGTCGGCCTGGGACTGCTCGATATCTCTTTTTGGTATCTGTTGCTCAATTGGGCGATACCTGCCGATGTGCTGACACCCACTCATAAACTCTGTATCATCACTACTACAATGCTGACTTTTGGTATGGGCGCCAGCACGCAGGCGCTTTTTGCCCGTGTGGGAGGTGGCATTTATACAAAGGCTGCCGATGTGGGAGCCGATCTTGTGGGGAAAGTTGAGGCCGGTATTCCCGAGGACGATCCGCGTAACCCTGCCACCATTGCTGATAATGTAGGTGATAATGTGGGTGACGTGGCAGGAATGGGTGCCGATTTATACGAGTCATATTGCGGTTCCATTTTGGCAACGGCTGCTTTGGGTGCGGCCGCCTTTATTCATACGGGCGATACGGTTATGCAGTTTAAAGCTGTAATAGCTCCGATGTTGATTGCCGCTATCGGCATCATTCTTTCTATAATCGGTATTTTTTCAGTACGTACCAAAGAGAATGCTACCATGAAAGATCTGCTTGGTTCGCTGGCTTGGGGGACAAACCTGAGTTCGGCTTTGATTGTAGCAGCCACTTTTTTTATCTTGTGGTTATTACAATTGGACAATTGGATGTGGATTTCTTGTGCGGTAGTTGTAGGATTGGTTGTGGGTATTGTTATCGGCCGTTCGACGGAATATTATACTTCCCAATCTTACCGGCCTACTCAGAAATTGAGTGAAAGTGGCAAAACGGGTCCTGCCACAGTCATCATTTCGGGTATAGGACTCGGCATGTTGTCCACAGCTATTCCTGTGGTGGCGGTGGTAATCGGTATTATTGCTTCCTATCTGTTGGCTTCCGGTTTTGATTTCAATAATGTGGGAATGGGACTTTACGGCATCGGTATTGCTGCTGTCGGTATGCTTTCTACATTGGGCATTACGCTTGCTACGGATGCTTATGGTCCGATAGCCGACAATGCCGGTGGCAATGCGGAGATGTCCTCTTTGGGTAAAGAGGTGCGTAAACGCACCGATGCGCTCGATTCGTTGGGAAATACAACGGCAGCTACCGGAAAAGGTTTTGCCATTGGCTCGGCTGCTCTTACGGGGCTGGCATTGCTGGCTTCTTATATTGAGGAGATCCGCATTGGGTTGACTCGTCTTGGTAATTTGGAACTTACTTTTCCAAATGGAGACACGATCAGTACGGCCAATGCTACCTTTGTGGATTTTATGAACTATTATGAGGTAAATTTGATGAATCCGAAGGTACTTTCCGGTATGTTTCTCGGTTCGATGATGGCATTCCTGTTCTGTGGTCTGACTATGAATGCAGTCGGACGTGCTGCCGGACATATGGTAGATGAAGTACGTCGCCAGTTCCGTGAAATGAAAGGTATCCTGACCGGGGAAACCGAACCGGACTACGAACGTTGCGTTGCTATTTCTACAAAAGGAGCACAGCGGGAAATGGTAGTGCCTTCTCTGATTGCCATCATTGCTCCAATCCTTACCGGACTGATATTTGGTGTTCCCGGTGTATTGGGACTGTTGATTGGCGGACTGAGTAGTGGTTTTGTACTTGCTATCTTCATGGCCAATGCCGGTGGAGCATGGGACAATGCGAAGAAGTATGTGGAAGAAGGCAATTTTGGAGGTAAAGGTAGCGAGGTGCACAAGGCTACTGTGGTAGGTGATACGGTAGGGGATCCATTTAAAGATACGTCCGGCCCGAGCCTGAATATCCTGATTAAACTGATGAGCATGGTTGCTATTGTTATGGCAGGATTAACTGTTGCCTGGAGCCTGTTCTGAGAAGGGACATCATTCACCACAGAGTAACATGGAGTTTCATCGAACGAGCTTAATCTATTGATAGCTGGCGATATTCATCCGTGTGGATCTGTGGCGAATATGAGTTCTGATTCAATGCAAAACGGCTGATGGCATAACGGATGCTTGCTTTCTTTTTCATCTTTTGTTCATTTCCGTTTAATTGATTACATTTGCCGTGTTAAATAAAAGAAGCGATGCTCTTACCCTGGTTAAACGAAGAACTGATAGAAGCCGGTTGTGATGAAGCCGGACGCGGTTGTCTGGCAGGTGCGGTTTATGCTGCTGCCGTTATCTTACCGAAAGATTTTGAGAATGAATTGTTGAATGACTCCAAGCAGTTGTCGGAGAAGCAGCGATATGCTTTGCGCGAAGTGATTGAGCGGGATGCGGTTGCCTGGGCCGTCGGCATTGTTTCGCCCGAAGAGATTGATAAGATAAACATCCTGAATGCGTCGTTTCTCGCCATGCACCGGGCGGTAGACCGGCTGAAAACCCGTCCTCAGCATCTGCTGATCGATGGAAACCGTTTCAAGAAGTACCCTGACATACCTCATACTACTGTTATAAAGGGAGATGGCAAATATCTTTCGATAGCTGCTGCTTCTATCCTTGCCAAAACTTATCGTGATGACTACATGAACAAACTGCATCAGGAATTCCCATGTTATGACTGGGAGCATAACAAAGGTTATCCTACGAAAAAGCACCGTGCGGCTATTGCCGGGCACGGTACTACTCCGTATCATCGCATGACTTTCAATCTGTTGGGCGACGGACAGTTGGAATTGTTCTCAAAATAAACTTTCCTTAAAACCACTTTATCTTCCTGAAGATCACAAAGGAGAGGGCAGACAAGAATACGGATACCAGGATGATCAACAGGAAGGCATGAGGCATCTCCTCAAGATGTATGTCTACGTTCATGCCATAGAAACTGGCTATTAACGTGGGGATCATCAATGTAATGGAAAGACTTGTCATACGTTTCATGATCGCATTCACATTATTGGAGATGATGGATGCAAAGGCGTCCATGGTTCCGGTGAGAATGTCACTGTAGATGTTGACCGTATTGAATGCCTGCTTCAGTTCAATGATCACGTCCTCCACTAACTCTTCATCCAGATAATCGGTATCCTGGAAGATGGTTTTCAACTTGCCGATCATCACTTCATTGCCACGAATGGAAGTATTAAAATAGACCAGTGTCTTCTGTAACTTCATCAATCGCAGCAGGTCCTCGTTTCGGATGCTTCGCTCCAGTTCCTTCTCGGCAGCGGTGATGTCTATATTTATCTGTTTCAGATACTTCAGGAACCAGACAGCCGAAGAGTAGATCAGTCGGAAAATCAAGTCGAGCTTATTGCGTACTTCGATGCCTTTCCGGCGGGTATGTTCGATGAAATCGGGAATCATATCCGTCTGATGGTAGCACACAGAAACAATGATTTCATTGTTGGTGATGATGCCGATGGGTACGGTGGTATAAGGGATACTGCTTTGAGCGTTCTGGACCGGTATACGCAGTATGGTCAGCAACCAGTTGCCTTCCGTTTCCGTACGCGGACGTTCGTCGGTATCGGCAATGTCATTTAAAAAAGATTCAGGAACTTTCAGGGTTTCGGTCAGGAATTTGAAATCACTGCTGTCCGGGCATACTACATTGACCCAGCTGTTAGGAAGCCATTGTGCTTTTTCCACAAAGCCGGCCTCACAATAAAGATATGTTCTCATCTTATTGCCTCCTTTCGTTTGTTAATGTCCGAGCAGAGGCATTACCGCAGAATGACTCTGTTCGTGTTAGTTAATACTGTTGTACGTTCGCGGGTTTGAATCGTCCATATTCTGTTTTATTTTTAAAGCAGCGCAAAAATAAGGAAATCATTTCAAATCTGCGGCATTTTTTCTTCCTTTTTGTCCGGCGGGGAGATTGCTTAACATAGATTAAACGTGTTCGTAATTAACTTTTTTGTACCTTTGCACCCGAAAAATAGAACGACAATTTAATTTTAGAATATTATGAGTAAGAAAGCCCTTTTAATGATTCTTGATGGTTGGGGATTAGGCGACCACGGGAAAGATGACGTAATCTTCAACACTGCTACTCCTTACTGGGATTATCTGATGGAGACCTATCCTCACTCTCAGTTACAGGCCAGCGGTGAAAACGTAGGTTTGCCCGACGGACAGATGGGTAACTCGGAAGTGGGTCACCTCAATATCGGCGCAGGACGCGTAGTTTATCAGGATTTGGTGAAAATCAACCTCTCTTGTCGTGACAACAGCATCCTGAAGAACCCGGAGATCGTTTCAGCTTTCTCTTACGCAAAAGAAAACGGAAAGAATGTTCATTTTATGGGACTGACTTCGGATGGTGGCGTACATAGCTCTCTGGACCATCTGTTCAAACTTTGCGATATTGCTAAAGAATATAATATTGAGAACACTTTCGTTCATTGCTTTATGGATGGACGTGACACAGACCCGAAGAGCGGTAAAGGCTTTATCGAACAACTGGAAGCGCATTGCGCCAAGTCTGCCGGTAAAGTGGCTTCCATCATTGGCCGTTATTATGCTATGGACCGTGACAAACGCTGGGAACGTGTGAAAGAAGCGTATGACCTGCTGGTAAACGGCATTGGTAAGAAAGCTACCGACATGGTGCAGGCTATGCAGGAATCTTATGATGAAGGGGTAACAGACGAGTTTATCAAACCGATTGTGAATGCCGGTGTAGACGGTACTATCAGAGAAGGTGACGTGGTGATCTTCTTCAACTACCGTAACGACCGTGCCAAAGAGCTGACTGTAGTTTTGACCCAACAGGATATGCCGGAAGCAGGCATGCACACAATACCGGGATTGCAGTACTACTGTATGACTCCGTACGATGCTTCGTTCAAGGGTGTGCATATCTTGTTCGATAAGGAAAACGTGGCTAATACGTTGGGCGAGTATCTGGCTGCTAACGGAAAGAAACAGCTTCATATTGCCGAAACAGAGAAATATGCTCACGTAACATTCTTCTTTAACGGTGGTCGTGAAACTCCGTATGATAACGAAGACCGCATCCTGGTTCCGTCTCCGAAAGTTGCAACTTACGATTTGAAACCGGAGATGAGTGCCTATGAAGTGAAAGATAAACTGGTGGCTGCCATCAACGAGAATAAATATGACTTTATCGTGGTGAACTATGCCAATGGTGATATGGTAGGTCATACCGGTATTTACGAAGCTATCGAGAAAGCGGTAGTTGCCGTAGACGCGTGTGTGAAAGATACCATTGAAGCAGCCAAAGCTCAAGGTTACGAAGCTATCATCATTGCCGATCATGGTAACGCTGACCATGCTTTGAATGAAGACGGTACCCCGAATACGGCTCACTCTTTGAATCCTGTACCTTGTGTATACGTGACAGAGAATAAAGAAGCGAAAGTGGCAGACGGACGTTTGGCAGATGTGGCGCCTACCATCCTGCATATTTTGGATATGGTTCAACCGGCTGAGATGACAGGTTGCAATTTGATTAAATAATTAATAGCTTTTTACTACAATAGCTATCAGCATAAAATGAAGTGTTTTCGGGAGGCTTATACCTCTTGAAGACACTTCTTTTTTATCTAAATGCTTGTTGCTTCATATTTAATGAGTTATCTTTGCTAACCTTACACAAAATATAAAGATGAAACAGCTTATATTGTCAGGGATGTTCGTTGTATGTGGATTGTCCGTATCCCTTGCTTCTGAAAAGTGGGCTGTGGATAGCATAAACTGGCATCGTGCAGAGCAGAAAATGCAAGAGAAGGATTTTCAGGATGCAGCACTGACATATAAGGAATTGATTACGAAAGGAGATTCTTTGTTTGTGGATTATGCCGGCCGGCATGTTGAGGATATGCGTGAACAATATTCCATCGACGAGTTGGATTTACAAAACGGAATGCAGCAGAAGAAAATATGGAAATTGGTGTTTATCACCATTCTATGTCTGGTCGTTTTGTTATTCGTAGGACTTCTCTATTTGAGGAGAGCGGAGAGAAAACTTCTATTTTCCAGAGAAGAGTTGCAAAAGGCAAAAAGGCTGGCCGAAGAGTCTGTCCGTAATAAGAGCGTATTTCTTTCCAATATGAGCCATGAGATAAAAACTCCCTTAAATGCGTTGGCAGGTTTCTCTGAAATTTTGATTACTCCGGGAATTGACGATGAAGTTCGTGCGCAGTGTAATGATGTGATTAGGTTAAACTCCGATTTATTGTTGCATTTGGTAAATGACGTAGTCGATGTTTCGTGTCTGGATGTGGCAAATATGAGATTCTCCGTGGCTCCGCATGAGGTGGTGGCTTTATGCCGGAATGTGGTGGAGATGCTGAGAAATATCAAACAGACTTCTGCGGAGATGATTTTTGAGACAGAATTGTCTGCTTTGGAAATGGAAACTGATCCGTGCAGGCTCCAGCAAGTATTGATCAACCTACTGGTCAATGCCACAAAATTTACGAAGGAGGGATATATCACATTGACACTGCGGATAAATGAAGTCGGGGTACCTGAGTTTATGCTAACGGATACCGGGTGTGGAATTCCCCTTGAAAATCAAGAGGCTGTATTCGGTCGGTTCGAAAAACTCAATGAAGGCATCCAGGGTACAGGGCTGGGGCTGTCTATCTGTAAGCTGATCATTAATCGTATGGGAGGAGACATCCGGGTTGACTCCACTTATAGCAAAGGGGCCCGTTTTATTTTTACTCACCCTTTGAAACAGGAGGAAAACCGATGAAGAGACTGGTTGTTCTATTGTTTGGTTTGGTCGGTGCCGCCTTGTTTATGTCGGCTGCCAATTCGGGTTATCGTGTACTGCGTGACAGTATCTTTCATGTCTATCGGTCGATGCCTGCCGACACCACTCGGACCGTTTTTGCGAAAGAGGCTGCAATGGGACACGTTAAAGAAAGCTGGGCGTTGGAGTTACTGGATTCGGCATTGGTGTTTGCCCGGGAGATAAAAGATGTGGAGGGTGAGTTGGAACTCCAATACGGGATTTTTCGTTACTATACGTTCAGGATGGACGGTGAGAATATGGAAAAGACGTGTGCCACCCTGAGGGAAGCGTGTTATCGTTATAAGAAATATGACAACTATTTTCTGGCTTTGCATTATGTGCTCCAGTTGAAGGGATCGGAGGGGGACACGGAGTATGCCATTCTTGAATCGAGAAAGATGCGTGAAGAAGCTGTGCGTTTGCATGCCGACCGTGGAGTGTTTTTGTCATATATCACGGAGGGAAAGTCGTATGTTTTCGCGCGAAATACGGAAAAAGCAATCGAACAGTATCTGAAGGCACTTGAGATTGAAGGAACGACTTTCGGGGACAAACTCATGGTACATGGATATCTGGCGAGTTCCTATTACCTGAAAGATAAATATAAGGAGGCTCTTGGAGAATTGAAAGCACAACGGCAATTGATTGACGGAGTAATTAAGAAAAAGCCGTCTATGCTTGGAGTGTACAGATCTACTCTGTTGACCATCGAGTTGATGTATTGCAAGATTTATCTGGGCATGGTCGACGCAGATCCTTTGTGGATACATCTCAATGAAGCTGCCAAATTTTATGATGATGACTGTTTTTCGGCTACAGCAGTCAATTATCACTTTTCTTGGGCGGGATATTATTATTTAAGACAGGACTGGGAACGATGTTTTCCTGAATTTGAACGTACATTGGCTGCTTTTAAGGGTACTCAGCCTATGTATGAGATCGAGATTCGGAGAATAATGGGAGATGCCTATGTGGATGCCGGCCGATATGAAGAGGCTGCCCGGACTTATAAAACAGCGGCTGTGATGTGCGATTCTGTAAATAAAGCTACTTTGCGGATGAATGAAGAGACGGTGGAGGCCAACTATCGTATCCGGAAAGCTTTGCTTGACAAAGAATTGGGAGAGAAGCGCTTTTTGCAAGTGGCGGTAGTAGGATTGTCTCTGTTTGTTGTTTTGTTGGTGTGGGGAGTGATACGCTTGATCCGGATTCGGGGAGAGTTGGTGAAATCTCAGAAGGAAATGGCGGAATCGTATGCCGTGGTCGTAGCAACCGATAAGATGAAAGAGGTTTTTTTGCGGAACATTACAGATGAAATACGGATTCCTCTGGATACTGTGGTGGAATTGTCTGACCGCCTGTGCCGGGAGACGAATTTGAAACAGGAAAAACAGCAGGAGTATTCTGCAACAATCAAGAAGTGTGCTTCAAAACTGATTGGCCTGATATTCAATGTGCTGGACCTTGCCCGATTAGAATCGGGAATGATGAAGTTTGTGGTAGAGGAGTATGATGTGGTTCAGTTATGTACCGATGCCAGGCTGATGGTGGAGATGCAAACCGAAAATAGAACGAAAGTTGATTTCCACACGGAACCGGATATGCTACTGATCGATGTGGATACCAACCGGTTTATGAAAATGCTTGCTTCTGTGCTAAAATATCCCGAAGAAAGTGAGGGGCTTTTCAGGGTGAAATTCATCTTGTCCTGCCCAAGCGAGGATTATTTGCAAATTAAAGTTGTAAACAGCCCCATTTTTATGACTGCCGAAAGTGAAAAGGAGTTTGATGTTTTGCATACCATCAATCGGCTGTACTTAGAAACTTTCCAAGGTAGCTATCAGTTACTCGAAGAGAGTGGTGAGCGGATGATTATCATTACATATCCTGTGTCATGATTGCAGATGATTCGTATCCGGCATGAGAAAGCGTAATTGTTTTTGTCTTTTAGGATACGTTTTATCTTCTTGTTATGCAAATTCCCGGCGAAAACGATCTGTCGAACCATATATTTCTGTAACTTTGTCTTTAATAAACGTAGTGATAATAGATGATCTGTTATGCAATTAGCCACTATAAGATTATAAATTTTATCGCTAATTATTTGTTTGTCAATATTCTAATTTACATGATAATCTATCAAACTCAGGTGGCTTTACTATCAGATCTGAATATCTCTTTAAGAGTATGAAAAACTTGAGAGATTCCTTCTATTTACACTTAGGTAACTTGTATAATATAAACCGATAATTATGATTCAAATAGACAACGTTGTTGTGAGCCTGGATGTGCTTCGCGAGAAGTTTGTGTGCAACTTGGAGGCCTGTAAAGGTGAGTGTTGCATTGAAGGTGATGCTGGGGCTCCGGTAGAACTGGAAGAGGTGGAGAAATTGGAAGAGGTGCTTCCGGTTGTTTGGGATGAACTGTCGCCCGAAGCTCGTGCGGTAATAGATAAGCAAGGCGTGGTATATACCGATCGGGATGGTGATCTGGTGACCTCCATTGTGAATGGCAAAGACTGTGTATTTACTTGTTACGATGAAAAGGGGTATTGTTATTGCGCCATCGAGAAAGCATATCGGGGAGGAAAAACAGACTTTTATAAACCGGTGTCTTGCCATCTGTATCCTATACGGGTAGGCAATTACGGACCTTATCAGGCAGTGAATTACCATCGTTGGGATGTATGTAAGGCTGCTGTATTGTTGGGTAAAAAGGAGAATGTCCCGGTCTATCGCTTCCTGAAGGAGCCGTTGATTCGTAAATTCGGTAAGGAGTGGTATGATGAACTGGAGATTGCGGTAAAAGAATTGCAGGATAGAGGGATGATATGAACAGACAGGTAAAGAAAACACTTAAGATCAGCGGCATCACGTTGGGAACAGTTCTTTTGGTGCTGCTTGTTGCCATTGCTTTTGTGATTAATTTCATCGTAACTCCGAAGAAGCTGACTCCGGTGGTGCTGGATGCTGCCAATCAGACTCTGAATGCACACCTGGATATGGAGAGCGTAGAGTTGACTTTCTTTTCAACTTTCCCACAGTTCGGATTGAAGGTGAAGAACGGTAGTTTGGTGTCTAAAGCCTTGAATGATAGTAGCTGGTGCAAAACCGATTCGTTACTGTCTTTCAAGGAATGTGTGCTGACCGTCAACCCGATAGCATATTTGACGGAAAATCGCATTGTTGTTCACAATCTTTCGTTGGAAGAGGTAGCTGTATATGCCTACCGGAATAAAACCGGGAAAGCCAATTGGGAGGTAACCCGTGCGTCGGTCGATACGATACCGGCCGATACTGCATCGACCGATTTTAATAGTGAGATTGATATCCGGAATATAGAACTCAAACATGCCAATCTTGTTTTCGATGATCGGAATACGGATATTTACTCACGCATCGATGATGCCAATCTGAAGTTGAGGCTTTCGCTGACAAAGGGTATTTCTACTTTAGGGTTGAAATTTGACAACAAGAATATTCTTTTCTGGCAGCAGGGAGAACTGTTGGTCAATAAGATAGCTACTTCTTTACGGACAGATATTATGGTGGACAGGCAGACCGCCGTCTGGAAACTGAAGGATACGGAACTCGATGTGAATGGTATCCGGCTGGATGTAAACGGAGCTTTCCGGCGGGATACCGTGGCGAAGACAATCGGTATGGATCTGGAATATGGTTTGCATGCCCCTTCGATGGAGACGGTGTTGCGGATGATTCCGAAATCGTATGTGAAGGACAGTAAAGTCTCGGCTAAAGGTGAAGTTACCGTTAGCGGTAGGGTGAGGGGTGTGTATGGTGACAAAAAGTTGCCTGCCGTTTCACTCAAGATCGGTATCAAAGAGGCTTCGGCACAATATAAGGGTTTACCATACGGTATTGATGAGGTAACGGCAGATTTTGATGCGTATGTCGACTTGATGCGTCATCAGCCTTCGTATCTAAACCTGAAAATATTCCATTTTAAAGGGGCACATACTGAAGTTTTGGCCGATGCGAAGGTAGACGATTTGCTGGATGATCCGTTGATTACTTTCCATACCAAGTCGACTGTCGACCTGGATGCACTGGCTAAAACCTTTCCATTGCAGGAAAGCGTGACAATCACGGGAAAACTGGATGCGGATATGGGGATGAAGTGCCGCCTTTCTGCTTTGAAGAAGCAGGATATCGGGCGCATGAAGTTGGGAGGCAAACTTGAATTGAAAGATTTTGAATTGAAGGATACTGCCAAGGATTTCGATTTTCTAGGTAATGCTACTTTCCGTTTCCGTGATAACGAAACCTTGCAGGCGCAGATGGATGTCCGTAAACTGGTGTTGAGAAGCCGTTTTCTCTCTTCTGACATCGAACGGTTGGTTGCCAATGTTTCTTCGACTAATCCGCAGGATACCAACCGCATTGTCTCTTTGCAGTGCGATATGGAGGTCAGTAAGCTCCGTGCTTCGATGGGCGATTCTATAAAGTTATACAGTGCCCGTGCAAAAGCACAAGCTGCACTGGGGCCTCAGGAGGTGGATGTAACGAAGCCGGCGATTGATTTTTCACTTCGTGCCGATTCGCTTTTCTTCAGTGCGGCAGGAACTCGCATGGCTATGAATGTGGCGGGCATCAAGATGAAGGCTGATAAGCTGAATGACTCCCTGTGGATGCCTAAAGGGATTGTTGGGTTCAATCGCTTACGCTTCCGTACGCCGGAATTCGGCTTGCCTATTCGCATGTCAAAAACAGCGGTGACAGTGGATGGCCCGAAGATTACTTTAAAGAATGCTTCTGTCCGTATCGGACGCTCCAATATGACGGCTACAGGCGATATGATGGGTGTTTACAGGGCAATGACGAAAGGAGAGAAGTTGACGGCACATTTGTCTCTTACGTCTGATCTGATCGATTGTAATCAGTTGATTAATTCTCTTTCTTTCCCCGAGGATACTACGGAAGTGCTTACCGACAGCGTACCTTCGGAGATGAAATTGTTTGTAATTCCCCGAAATATAGATTTTGAATTACAAACAGATCTGAAGAAGGTCATTTTTGAGAAAATGCTGTTTGAGAATGTACATGGAGCGGTAGATATTAAGAATCAGGCCATACATCTGGAAGATCTTTCAATGCGTGCCCTCGATGCCGATATGAAGGCTGTGATGGTCTATAAGGCCGGTAGTCCCCGCGGCGGATATGCCGGTTTTGATTTTAAGATCCGAAACATCAATATTGCGAAGCTGGTCGACTTTGTTCCTGCACTCGATACGATAGTGCCTATGCTTCGTTCTTTCAAGGGCCGGGTTATGTTTGATGTTGCTGCCGATGCCCGTTTGGATTCGGCAATGAATATCCGTATCCCCACTTTGCGTTCGGCCATTCACATCAAAGGAGACAGTCTGGTTCTGATGGATGGTGAAACCTTTGCTGAGATCTCAAAGATGTTGATGTTTAAGAATAAAAAAGAGAATGTATTCGATAGTATCTCTGTCAATGTGACGGTACACGACGGTAATGTGACCGTCTATCCTTTCCTGGTAGAGATAGACCGTTATAAAGCTGCTGTTGGAGGTGAGCAAGGATTAGATATGAACTTTAACTATCACATCTCCATCTTGAAGTCTCCGTTGCCGTTTAAAGCGGGAGTGAATATTTCGGGCAATCTGGACAAAATGAAGTTCCGTATAGGTAAGGCCAAATATAAGGATGCGGTTACCCCTGCTGCGGTACATCGGGTGGATAGTACCCGCATGAATATGGGCAATGAGATTGTTAATCGTTTCCGACGAGTAGTATTGGGACGACAACCTCGATAAGCCTGGGAGGAATTCAAAGAAAAGCGCCGGTCCGAAGGATTTTCCTTCAGCGCCGGCGCTTCTTCGTTGTAAGATGTGAGGTTGGTGTTTATATTACGAATTATGCATCGATATTTGCATACGTTGCATTCTCTTCAATGAACTCGCGGCGTGGACCTACGTCTTCACCCATCAACATGGAGAAGATATAGTCGGCTTCTGCTGCGTTGTCGATATTAACCTGTTTCAGCATACGGTTTTCCGGATCCATAGTCGTTTCCCACAACTGCTGGGCATTCATCTCACCCAAACCTTTGTAGCGCTGTGTATGGATTGCATTTTCCGAACCGCCACCATAAGTGTCGATAAACTTCTGGCGTTGCGCATCTGTCCAGCAATACTCTTCTATTTTTCCCTTTTTGCAAAGGTAGAGCGGGGGAGTGGCAATGTACAGATAGCCATTCTGGATGATCTGTGGCATATAGCGGAAGAAGAAAGTCATGATCAGTGTGTCGATGTGTGATCCATCGACGTCGGCATCGGTCATGATAATGATTTTATGATAGCGCAACTTATCGATATTGGCAGCTTTGCTGTCTTCTTCCGTTCCGATAGTGACACCCAGTGCCGTGTATATATTGCGTATTTCTTCGCTTTCAAGCGCTTTGTGATACATGGCTTTCTCTACGTTCAGAATCTTACCGCGTAGTGGAAGAATAGCCTGAAATGCACGGTTACGGCCTTGCTTAGCTGTACCGCCGGCAGAGTCTCCCTCGACGAGGAACAACTCACACTTCTGTGGATCTTTGTCCGAGCAGTCGGCCAGTTTACCCGGAAGACCGCCACCTGACATAGGAGATTTACGCTGTACCATCTCACGCGCTTTGCGGGCGGCGTGGCGTGCAGTAGCAGCCAAAATCACTTTGTCTACAATTGCTTTAGCCTCTTTCGGGTGTTCTTCCAGATAATAGTTTAGTACTTCGCCTACCGCCTGATCGACAGCACCCATTACTTCGTTGTTTCCCAACTTAGTTTTAGTCTGTCCTTCAAATTGGGGTTCAGCTACTTTTACAGAGATCACAGCTGTCAGACCTTCACGGAAGTCATCGCCGGAGATTTCTACTTTAACTTTCTCCAGCATTTTGCTGTCTTCTGCATATTTCTTCAGTGTACGGGTCAGGGCGCGGCGGAAACCTGCCAGATGCGTACCACCTTCTATAGTATTAATGTTATTGACGTACGAATGGATATTTTCTGAAAATCCGGTATTGTACATGATAGCCACCTCGATGGGGATGTTTTGTTTCTCTGTGTTTAGATAAATCACATCGTTAATCAAGTGTTCGCGTGACGATTCGATGAAGCGTACAAATTCTCTTAAACCCTCTTCCGAATAGAAAGTTTCGTGTTTGAAACTGCCGTCCTCATTCACTACGCGACGATCTGTCAGCGAGATGCGCAGACCGGCATTCAGATAAGCCAATTCGCGTAAACGTGAAGCCAGAATCTTATAATCATAAATGGTTTCGGTAAAGATACTGTCATCGGGCCAGAATTGCTGTTTGGTTCCTGTGTGGTCCGCTATTCCTACTTCTTTAACGGGATAAAGCGGTTTACCGATTTCATATTCCTGCTGATAGATTTTACCGTTGCGGAATACCTGGGTAGTCATGTGTGTAGACAATGCATTCACACAGGACATACCTACACCGTGAAGACCTCCGGATACTTTGTACGAACCTTTATCGAACTTACCTCCGGCATGCAGTACGGTCATGGCAACTTCGAGGGCAGATTTCTGCTCTTTTTCGTGGAAATCTACCGGAATACCACGTCCATTATCCTGTACGGTGATAGAGTTGTCTTCGTTGATAGTTACTTCGATATGGTCGCAATAACCGGCCAATGCTTCGTCGATAGAGTTGTCGACAATTTCATATACCAAGTGATGAAGTCCCTTTACGCTGATGTCACCAATGTACATCGCAGGGCGTTTTCTAACTGCTTCAAGTCCTTCCAATACTTGGATACTATCTGCTGAATAAGACCCGTTATTGGTGGGATTCTGTTCTTCGCTCATAATTTGATTCCTAATTATAATAACAGAGCAAATATAGTGAAAATATCTGAGTTAGAGAAGAATGAAGAGTGAAAAAAGAAGAATTAAAAATAAACCCGACCGGGTAATTGAAAGCATAAAAAGCCGAACTGAAAAGTCCGGCTTCTAATATTATATAGAGTCTGTTATATATCTTATTTCTTAAGCAAGCTTGTTGATGTAAATGGCCAACTTAGATTTCAGATTGTTAGCTTTATTCTTATGAATAACGTTTGTCTTAGCTAACTTGTCTACCATCTTAACGATGCCCGGATACATAGCAGTTGCTTCTGCTTTGTCAGTAGTTGAACGAAGTTTTCTAACAGCATTTCTCATGGTTTTACCATAATATCTGTTACGAAGTCTTCTTGTTTCTTCTTGTCTGATTCTCTTGATTGATGATTTATGATTTGCCATCTCGACTAATCTGTTTTAATTCGTTTATTTTTTTAATTGTAGCCCGTGGGGGAATCGAACCCCCCTTTCAAGAATGAAAATCTTGCGTCCTAACCGATAGACGAACGGGCCATCATGTTTTGAGCATTTCTGCTCTTTTTGTTTCACTTTGCTTTCGTTCTGTATCGTTGTTTCCCGATTGCGAGTGCAAAGGTAGGGCTTTTTTTGAAACTACCAAACTATTCGCGGAAAAATTTTCTGATTATTTTTGATGGTTTTTCGTTTTTATTTAGGTTATGTGTTGATAATCAATTTATTATTTACTATTTTATTTTCTGGCGAAAGAATGATTTTTTTTTGAGATAGTAGTATTCGATTGTCTATTTCCTCTTTTTTTGTAGCTTTGTTACCGGAAAGAAAAGTTAGAGCTATGTTGCAAAAAACGGTTGGAATCGTTCTTCATGTATTAAAGTATAACGATACATCGAATATCGTAGAGATGTATACTGAGTTGTCAGGGCGTGCGTCCTTTTTGGTCACCGTGCCTCGTTCTAAGAAGGCTACTGTCAAATCGGTGTTGTTTCAACCATTGGCTTTAATCGAATTTGAGGCGGATTACAGACCGAATACTTCACTTTTTAGAATTAAGGAGGCCAAATCTTTCAGTCCCTTTACTTCTATTCCCTATGATCCTTTTAAATCGGCTATCGCTCTTTTTCTCGCTGAATTTCTTTATCGTGCCATTCGTGAGGAGGCTGAGAACCGTCCGTTGTTTGCCTATTTACAACATTCTATATTATGGTTGGATACCTGTAAGATTAGTTTTGCTAATTTCCATCTGGTATTTCTGATGCGTCTTTCACGCTTTTTGGGGCTGTACCCCAACCTGGACGATTATCATGCGGGTGACTATTTTGATATGTTGAATGCCACTTTTACGTCCGTTCGTCCTCAACTGCATTCTTCTTATATACAGCCCGATGAAGCCGGACGGTTGTTGCAGTTGATGCGTATGAATTATGAAACCATGCATCTTTTTGGAATGAACCGTACGGAAAGAGCCCGTTGTCTGGCTATTATTAATGAATATTATCGGCTGCATCTTCCCGATTTTCCTATACTGAAGTCACTGGATGTATTGAAGGAACTGTTTGATTAGTGCTTCATGCATATTGGAGGGATATATATTATAGACAAGCCATAAACAAAATACCCCGGATGCGAGTCTGACTTGCATCCGGGGGTAGAAAGTATTTCTGTTTTGAGACTTATCCCAATAACTCTTTTACTTTAGCTGAGATCGCGCGTCCTTCGGCCAATCCTGCCAGTTTTTTAGAAGCGACTCCCATTACTTTTCCCATGTCTTTGCCGCTGGTAGCACCTACTTCAGCAATAATTTCTTTCAGTGCGGCTTCCAATTCTTCGGCACTCATCTGCTTAGGCAGATAAGTTTCCATAACTTGCACCTGAGCCAATTCTGCATCAGCTAAGTCCTGACGACCTTGTCCTATATATATTTCTGCGGCATCCTTACCTTGTTTTACCAGTTTTTGCACGATTTTCAGTGCATCTGCATCTGTAAGGGTGTCATTAGCTCCCGGAGCTGTTTTAGCTTCCAAAAAGAACTTTTTTACATTTCTGAGAGTTTCGAGAGCTACTTTATCTTTCGCTTTCATTGCGTTTTTAATGTCTTCGCTGACTCTTTCGAATAAATCCATGATGTTATTATGATTTAACGATTTACGGTTTACAATTGGTAAATCCGGGTTAATGATTCGATATTTTACTTTAATTAAAATGTGATAACTCCACTGTCATCTATAGCCTCTTCTGTTGCTATCTCTTCTTCCAGTGCGGCTTTTGCTTTGATTTTACCCAAAGTTGTTTTGTCGCGTAAGTAAGTAGGAGAGTCCTCTACCATGGCGATGATGTCATCGTTATCCAGGTCTTCTGCATTGAAGAGATAGATATGCCGGCGTTTACGCAGATTGCGTGTTCCGATTCCACTGGCACTTTCACCGTATGCTTTGCGGATGCGCTCTTTGTTCTTCTCCTTCTCTTCTTCCAGTTGCAACTGTCGCTCTTCTTCTTCCTGACTGCGTTTTTCGTGCAGGTCGTCCATGCCCGGTACGTCTTCTACACCGAAACCGGTAGCCAATACGGTGATCTTTACTTTCGTATCCAGTGAGTTGTCCATAGCTACACCCCAGATCACTTCCACACCTTCGCGGAATTTGCTCATGAACTCGTGTACTTCGTTCATTTCTTCCATCATCAATTCGGAAGCAGGACAGAAGGAGACGTTCAGCATTACCTTCTTGGCGTTGAAAATATCATTATTATTGAGCAGAGGTGAATGCAGTGCATCGTCTATTGCTTTGGTCACACGGTTTTCTCCTTCGCCGAATCCGGTACTCATGATGGCTACACCGCCGTCCTTGAGAATCGTTTTCACATCTGCAAAGTCCAGGTTGACCGTACCTCGCATGGTGATAATTTCGGCTATGCTCTTGGCTGCGATTGATAGCGTATCATCTGCCTTGCCGAATGCATTCATAAAAGTCAGGTCGGAGTAGATTTCACGCAGGCGTTCGTTGTTGATTACCAGCAAAGCATCTACATGTTGTGCGATGCGTTCTACACCGTCCAGAGCCTGAATAATTTTCTTTTCGCCTTCAAAAATGAAAGGGATGGTAACGATTCCGACAGTCAGGATGTCCATCTCTTTAGCGATACGGGCGATGACGGGAGCGGCTCCGGTTCCGGTTCCTCCACCCATTCCGGCAGTGATAAACACCATTTTGGTACCATCGTTCAGCAGAGTTTTGATGTCTTCGATGCTCTCTTCGGCAGCATCACGTGCACGCTCCGGACGGTTTCCGGCACCGAGTCCTTGTGTGATGGAACGTCCCAGTTGCAGTTTGACCGGTACGGGAGACTCAGCCAATGCTTGGTTGTCGGTATTGCAGAGAACGAATGTTACGTCGTGTATGCCTTCCCGGTACATGTGGTTGACGGCGTTACCTCCACCACCTCCTACACCAATCACTTTGATGATTTTCGGTGAATCTGTAGGGAAATCGAATTGTACTATCTCGTCCATATTATATTGTATTATGAATTATCACTTTATTTCATATCTTCGTCAGAGAAAATTTCATTAGAAAGTTTGTCGAAAGTCGATTTAAACCAGTTAGGTTTATTTCTTCTCTCTTCTTCCCTTCTTTTCTTCTCTTCCAGCTTGCGTTGCTTTTCTTCTTCTTTCCGCTTTTTCTCTTCTTCTTCTTTCTTCTTCTTGGCAGCGCGGGCAGCGGCTTCCTGTTCCTTCAGACTTTCGTCTTCTTCAAACATGTTCACCGGTTCGGGCTGGGGCTGAGGTTGTATATGCGGCTGTGGAGCGGGTGTTTCCAATAAACAACAGTTTTCGTTGCCTGCAATAAGCAGTCCGAATAAGGTGTTTTGTGTACCGTCTTTCTTCACAACGTCTTCGTCTGCATGGATGGTATTGCGTACGAAACGTGCGTTTCTCACCTTCTCTATTTTACTCCGTTTGCGTAGAACCTCGTCCAGGTCTTTCAGGTTGGCGGCCCCTCCGGTGATGATGAGTCCGGCCAGAAGTTTGTCGTCATATCCCGAAAGTTGAATCTGATTCCATACGTTCGCGATAATCTCTTCGGTACGTGCCTCGATGATATTATTCAGTTTACCTAACTCTATCGTTCTATTTCCGTCTTCCAATTGGCAAGTAGCAGGTTCTTCGCCTTCTTCCTCTTCGTAGAAAGCATTGCCATATCTGATTTTCAGGCGTTCGGCCTCTTCTTCTTCCATCTGAAGAGAGACGAGGTCATGGGTAATACTGTTTCCTCCTAGCGGCAGCACAGTGAGGAAGCGGAGGATATTATTCTTATAAATGGAAATGGTAGATGTGTCGGCACCAAAGTCGATCAGTGCGCAGCCGGAGCGTCTTTCACTTTCCGTCAGTACTGCATCGGCAGTAACCAGAGGTGAGATCAATAGGTCTGCTATTTCTATTTTAGCCTGTTCGAAGCAGCGTTCCAGATTTTTCTTGAGCGAAGCACGTGCTACAATATTCAGAAAACGCCCTTCAATGTGGCTTCCGGCTACACCGACAGGGTCGGCTTGAAGATTGTTTCCTATTTTGTATTCTTGTGGAGCAACGTCCAGTATATCCATATCGATCAGTGGTATCTCGAGGTTCTCATCACAGATTGAGTCGACCAGTTCCTGAGAAATAATAGTTTCTTCTTCAAGATCGCGACTTACCACATTGCGCACCGTACGGAGCGATTGTCCGCCGATACCCACATAGATCTTGGCAATTGAGTTATTGAGAGCCCCCTCCAGTTTATTGATGATTGAAGTCAGGCTTTGTGCCGTTTTATCCAGATTATAGATCACTCCTTTCCGGATGAAAGAAGACGAATCCTCCCTGGCATAAGCTAATACCTGTATACTTCCATCACTATTCTTCTTTCCGGCTATACCGGCTATCTTCGATGAACCCAGTTCAATAGCGGCGATAAAATCTGTTGTTGCCATATAAAATCCTATTTTATTCCCTTTCGTATTATAGACTTATCTCTTTAACACAAAGGTACGTTTAGCTGTTTACAAATTATTGTTTCTTTTTTGTGCAGATAATCTGATTTCCAAATTCCAGGCTGATACGCGAATACTTATTCCATCCTACCTGGTTGAGCCCTTTTTCGTAAAAGGTCTTCAAGCGTTTCAGTTTATCCTCAAAATGTTCCAGTTTACCCAAATAGATAATATGATTGCCTACCCGGGGAACCAATTCGATTTCTTTTCCGGGCAGCACGTTAATCTGTACAATCTGGGCTTCCCAGAACGGATTGTTTTGCAAAAATACACCAAACTTATATAAATCCTTCATTGCAAACGACTTTTCTACATTTCCGGTGACAATTGCCCGGTGTGCTACGCATTTTGCATCGGGCGGCATCATTTTTCCTTTGTTATCCAAATAGTAGTTTTCACCGTTGCTGCTCATGATGTGGAGAATCGGTACGCGTTGGGTTACTTCCACACAAATTTTGCCGTTTGGCGTTTTATAGCATTGAGCTTCATTGATGAGTGGATGTTTATCCAACTCTTTTTCTAATGTTTTGGTGTGTACCCGGTCCATTTTCTTTCCAACGGGATAAATGCCTTTCTTCTGCAGGATGGCAGCCACCTCGTTCTTGGTAACGAAACCGGCATTGAGTGTATCCTTGATCACTAATTCCATGTCACGGCATACCTGATGGGCAGGTTTGTCGTTGAACACTGTCACAGCTGCTACAAGGTAGGCTATGAGAAGTAACATGACGATGGTCAGAAGAATTCTTTTTATCATAAGGAAATTTATTGTTTTGACGATTTACAAATTAATTGTCCGAAGGAACCATTCTTCGGGACAATAAGTCACAAATATCCGGAACATAGTTGTCTATGTCTCCTGCTCCCAATGTAATTAATACTTCGATATGTTTTGCTTTCAGTACATCGAGTATTTCTTCTTTCTTGCACATGCTTTTTTCAATACCTGGACGTAGGTTGTCATATATCAGCCGGCTGCTTACTCCCGGAATAGGTTGCTCGCGCGCCGGATAGATATCTACCAGTATCACTTCATCGAGTAAAGACAGACTGTCGGCAAAATCTTTGTAGAAGTCGCGGGTACGGGTATAGAGGTGTGGCTGAAAAACTGCAGTGATCTTTTTGTCCCGGTACAACTCACGCATGGACATCACGCTTTGTTTAATCTCGGATGGATGATGTGCGTAGTCACTCAGGAATACAATCCGGTTATTCTTGATTTTAAAGTCGAACCGGCGGTCCACACCCCGGAAACTGGCCATTCCCTGTTTGATCTCTTCAGGTGTGACTCCGTTAAGGTGGGCAAGCGCCATCGCAGCGACACCATTCTCTATATTTATACTTACCGGTACTCCTAGCTGAATGTTGTCGATACGAATGTCAGGCCCTACGAAGTCAATGAAGATTTCTCCGTTTCCGATGCGAATGTTCTCAGCATGAAAGTCTCCCTCGTCACGTGAGTAAGTATACATCTTCACTCCCTCTTTCACTTTCGGCTGTAGGGAAATGCCTTTGCGGATAATCAGTGCTCCTCCGGGCTGAATCAGTGTGGTGTAGTGTTCAAAGCTTTCCAGATAAGCCTGTTCGGTGCCATAAATATCCAGATGATCCGGATCGGTTGCGGTAATGACAGACATATAAGGAGACAACCAATGGAATGAACGGTCAAATTCGTCTGCTTCAATCACCGTATAAGGGCTGGTTGAAGAGAGTAGTAGATTCGTTCCGTAATTTTTGGAAATACCTCCCAGAAAAGCAGTACAACCTACATGTGATTGATGAAACAAGTGGGCTGTCATCGTTGAGGTAGTGGTTTTACCATGTGTGCCGGCTACACAAAGTCCTTTGCTGGAACGGGTAATGGTGCCCAGTACTTGTGCACGTTTCTGTATTTCGAATCCATTATCACGGAAGTAAGTTAATTCGGCATGTTCCTGAGGTACGGCAGGGGTCAGGACTACCAATGTGGTAGCTTTGTCTTTGCAAGCCTCCGGTATGAGATCGATATTCTCTTCGTAATGGATCTGTGCTCCTTCTTCTATAAGATGTTGAGTCAGTTCACTGGGAGTACGGTCATAGCCTGCCACTACTTTTCCTTTAGAAAGAAAATAGCGGACGAGGGCACTCATTCCGATACCGCCTGCCCCGACAAAATATACAGATTGAATCGTTTCTATATTCATGATTGTTGCGCTAATTTTATAACTTCTTTTGCAATAACGACAGCAGAATCCGGTAAAGCCAGGTGTGCAATGTTTTCACTGAGTTCGCTCAGCTTCTCGGCATTGGCGATCGTTTCCAGTGCTACCGGTAATAGTTTGTTTTCTGCTTCCGCATCCTTTACGTAGATGGCTGCTTGTTTATTCACCAAAGCCAAAGCATTTTTGGTCTGATGGTCTTCTGCCACATTAGGAGACGGAACCAGGATAACGGGCTTATTTAGCAGGCAGAACTCGGAAATAGACCCTGCACCGGCACGTGAAATAACCAGGTCGGCAGCAGCATAAGCGGCAGCCATATCTTTGATGAAGTCCGTTACAAACAGATTGGGTATCTCTCCCGCTGCTTTTACAGCTTCTGTCACTTGTTGATGATAAATCTTTCCCGTTTGCCAGATGAACTGCACGTCTGTAGTCCGGCGAATCAGTTGCAGTCCCGCAATCAATGTGTTATTGATGGTGCGTGCCCCCAGGCTTCCACCCAAAATCAGAATGGTCTTCTTTTCCGGATTCAGCCCGAAAGAACGAATAGCCTGTTCACGTTCCGGTTTTTCCGCTAGCAGATTCTGACGTACCGGGTTACCTGTCATAATGATTTTATTGGCAGGAAAGAATTTCTCCATTCCGTCATACGCCACACAAATTCTTCGTGCTTTCTGTGCCAATAGTTTATTGGTGACTCCGGCGTATGAATTCTGCTCTTGTATTAAAGTAGGTACTCCCATCATTCCCGCCATTTTTAAAGTAGGACCGCTTGCATATCCGCCTACTCCTACTGCTACCTGAGGGCGGAATTGCCGGATAATGTTTCGTGCTTTCCATTGGCTGCGTACCAATTTTAATAATACGGCGACATTTTTCCACAGATGTTTACGATCGAATCCTGCTACAGGCAATCCGATAATCTGATAGCCTGCATCCGGTACTCGTTGCATTTCCATTCTGCCTTCGGCTCCTACAAACAGAATTTGTGCATCGGGACGTAACTCTTTTATGGCGTTTGCAATGGATACGGCCGGAAAGATATGCCCTCCGGTACCACCACCGCTGATGATGACTCTTAAGGCATCACCCTGTCCTTCTTTATTATTTTCTTTATTCATATTACTCTTCAAATTTAGCATCACTGTTTAAAACCTCTGCTGTAGGTTCGGCCGCAGTCTGTGCCTCACTTGCAATCGCCTCATTTCCTTCACTCTGGGTGAGCAGAGGAGCAGGATTTTCTTTTTTCTCTTCCAGATAAGCGGTATAGCGGCTGACACTCAGTATCATGCCAATGTAGGCACAGTTGATCAGTGTACTTGTACCTCCTTTACTGATTAGCGGTAAAGGTTGTCCTGTTACAGGAAATAGTCCGACGGCTACCATCATGTTCAATATGGCTTGTGATACCAACATCAAGGCAATACCCATGACGAGGAATGCCGGGAATGTACGTTCGCACTTTTGGGCGATTCGGCCTGTCCGGACCAATAGCCAGATGTAGAGTATGACTACAAAGGCGCCTCCTACCAGCCCCAACTCTTCAATGATAATGGCAAAGATGAAATCGGAGAATGCCTGGCTCAGGAAGTCACGCTGAATGGAATTTCCCGGTGCCTTACCTATCACGTTACTGGTAGCGATGGCAATGCGTGCATGAGCTATCTGGGCATCTTTGTCAATATCGAATTTGGCTGCCGGAACTTCTTCTTTCTCCGTAAAGTTGGTAATACGACTTTTCCAAGTGTCAAACCGGTGGAGGAACGGGATATCGGTATCCTTCGGTATAGCCAGCAGAAATACTGCTCCCAGACAGCCAACCAATGCCAGACCGCCCAATAACATGGCTAACTTCTTGAATGCAACACGTCCGATGAACATCATCAATACTACTACTCCGAACAACAGCATAGCTGTCGAAAGGTTTTCAGGAGCGATAAGCATACATACCAGTCCGGTCAGTATCATGATATACTTAAAAGCTTTCGGATTGGCCCCTTCATCATCCTGCTTTTTGGATAGAATGAAAGAAACCGCGATGATTACTGCCATCTTGGCCAGTTCTGAAGGCTGGAACTGTAACCCCATAAAACTCATCCAGCGGGCGGCTCCGTTCACACGGTCACCTGTGATGACTCCCATCAAAGTTACGAAAGCCAGCAATACTACCGAAATAGGGTAGAGGAAAACCGGAAACACCTGAAACCACTTATAAGGGATGTTGTGCATCAGGACCACTACGACCGCACCTACCATCAGGATGATGGAATGTTGTGTGATGGGTCCCCAGTGGTCGCCACTTTTATAAGTCAGCGTACTGGCAGCACTAAACACCTCTATGATAGAGATGAGGCAGAGGCAAAGGAAAATAATCCAGATTACCTTATCACCTTTGAATATGTTCTTTAATAGATCCACTGCTTTAAGTTTTTAGCTCTTCGGAGCCTGAACCTTTTATGGCTCAGGACTCTGATTTTTATAATTCTCTTACATACTTCTTAAACTGTTCGCCACGGTCTTCATAGCTCTTGAAAAGGTCAAAGGAGGCGCAACATGGACTCAACAATACTGTTTCTCCCTTTTTCGCCAGCTTGTAAGCTGCTTCTACGGCATCCTTCATGCCGGTCTGTACTTCGGCTACAGGGAGTCCGAGACGGTCGAAAAACTCATGAAGCTTTTCGTTGTGCAATCCCAGGTAGACCAGTGCCGAGCATTTCTCCCGTACCAGTTCTTCTATTTCCGTATAATCGTTTCCCTTGTCTTTTCCTCCGAGAATCAATACCGTTTTAGTAGTCATACTCTGCAAGGCATACCAGCAAGAGTTTACATTCGTTGCTTTGGAGTCATTGATAAAATCAATGCCACGTACGCGTGCCACCTTCTCCAGGCGGTGTTCTACCCCCTGAAAGTCACTGAGCGCTTTCCTTATATCTTCTTTGGTGATACCGGCAAGGTTGGCGGAGATACCGGCGGCTAAAGAGTTATAAAGATTGTGTTGGCCGGTCAGGGCCAACTGTTCCTGTTCCATATTGAAAGCGATCGGTTCGGTAATTACTACTTCATGGTCTTCCACATAGGCGATAGATCCTTCTTCTTTGATTGCCGAGAATGGATACAGGTGGGCACGAATGCCATGTTTGTCCAGTTCACGTTTGATGATAGGGTCATCGTTCCAGAAGATAAACGCGTCTTCCGAAGTCTGATTCTGCGTAATACGAAACTTTGCGTTAATATAGTTCTGCATACAATGGTCGTACCGGTCCAGATGGTCCGGTGTAATGTTCATCAATACAGCGATATCGGCACGGAAGTTATACATGTTATCCAACTGGAATGAACTCAATTCGATTACATAATAATCATGTTTCTCTTCGGCCACTTGCAATGCCAGGCTTTTACCGATGTTTCCGGCAAGTCCCACATTTAGTCCTGCGCTTTTAAAAATGTGATAGATAAGCGAGGTTGTGGTCGTCTTTCCGTTCGAGCCGGTGATACAGATCATTTTGGCATCGGTGTATCTGCCGGCAAATTCTATTTCCGAGATGATAGGTGTGCCCTGTTCTCTCAATTTCAGAATCAGTGGGGCGTCATTAGGAATTCCGGGGCTTTTCACAACTTCGTCAGCACTCAAAATCTGTTCTTCTGTGTGTCGGCCTTCTTCCCAGGCAATGCCATGGCCGTCAAGGAGAGTTTTATACTTATCCTTGATAGCAGACATATCCGATACGAAAGTATCGAATCCTTTTACTTTGGCCAGAACGGCTGCTCCCGCACCGCTTTCACCGGCTCCTAATACTACAATTCTTTTCATGATTTTTAGGTTTCGATTTATCAACCGGAATTTGTCGATCCGTCGATAGATCTTTTTCTTTATGCTACAAGTTTTAGGTTCATACTTTGTGATTAGCGGCAGGCACTTGTAGCTCATAGCCTGTTGCTCGTCACTTCTGTTATCTAATCTTCAGTGTTATAATCGTAATAGCTGCCAGCACGATGGTTACAATCCAGAAGCGGACTGTGATTTTTGATTCGTGGAACAACTGATCGGGCTTCGTAAACTTTACGCTGCATCCCGGCTCTACCAGACTCATCGAAGTACGGAAATGGTCGTGTATCGGGGCCCGCTTAAAGAGGCGTTGTTTTACACCCTTTCTTTTTCCGGCTTTATAATAGAAGCGCTGCAGAAGTACTGAAAGGTTTTCAACCAGAAATATACCGCAGAGAATCGGGATTAGCAATTCTTTGTGAATAATAATGGCAAATACCGCAATGATACCTCCAATGGTCAGACTGCCCGTATCCCCCATGAATACCTGGGCCGGATAGGCATTGTACCATAAGAAACCGATCAATGCTCCGATAAAAGCGCATATAAAGATTACCAGTTCCTCACTTCCGGGAATATACATGATATTCAGGTAACCCGCAAACTCGATGTGGCTCGATACATAAGCCAATATGCCCAGCGTTAGTCCGATGATGGCGGAATTGCCTGCTGCCATACCATCCATACCATCATTCAGGTTGGCTCCGTTTGACACGGCTGTCACGACAAAGATGGTGATAATGACAAACAAAATCCATCCGGCTGTTTGAGCGTGTTCTCCCATAAAGCCTACAAGGTCGGCATAGTCCAGGTTGTTGCTTTTGAAAAAAGGAATCGTGGTCTGGGTAGATTTCAGATCGTGAGTGCCATGTATTACTTCGATTTCGTTTTCCGATTTCTGAACTTCTATGTTTTCACGAATCACTACGTCCGGACTCAGATATAGAGTCAGTCCGACAATTAAGCCGAGACCCACCTGACCGATAATTTTGAATTTACCGTGGAGCCCTTCTTTATCCTTTTTGAATATCTTTATATAATCGTCTGCAAATCCTAAAGATCCCAGCCAGACGGTGGTGATCAGCATCAGTATCATATAGATATTATGCAGTTTCCCCAATAACAGACAGGGGATCAGGATTGCTACGATAATGATGACACCCCCCATGCTGGGCACTCCTACTTTATTGACGCCGAACGGATCGATTTTGGCATCACGCTGCGTCTCGGTGATCTGTTTCCGTTTCAGCAGATTGATGAACTTATCTCCCCAGATACTGGAAATAAGCAGTGCCAGGATGATAGCCATCAATGCACGGAACGAGGTGTACCCAAACATTCCGGCACCCGGAAAGTTGAGTTTGTGTAGCCATTCAAACAGATAGTATAACATAACTTTATTTACGGTTAGACGATTTACGCTTTTCGATTGAATAACATCCGGTGCTTATAAGCGGAGGTGTTTCAATCCGATCTGCTTAAACAGTCAATGAAAAAATCTCTTTTAAAACTTCTTTATCATCAAAGTGATGCTTCACTCCTTTGATGTCCTGATAATTCTCGTGTCCTTTTCCGGCAACCAGAATCACATCTCCTTTTTCTGCAAGCATACAAGCCGTGCGGATAGCTTCTTTACGGTCTGCGATGCTTAGCGTTTTTTTCTTATCCTCGGTATCCAGTCCTGCCAGCATGTCGTTGATGATATCCTGCGGCTCTTCGAAACGGGGATTATCCGAAGTTATGATGACCCGGTCGCTTGCCCGGGCTGCTTCTTTTGCCATGATAGGGCGTTTCCCTTTATCGCGGTTACCGCCTGCACCTACTACGGTAATTACCTTGCCTTTTCCTTCGAGCACTCCATGTATGGCGTTCAAGACGTTGACCAGGGCATCCGGTGTGTGTGCATAGTCTACAATGGCTGTATATCCTTGTGGAGAACGGATGGCATCGAAGCGTCCGGCAACCGGATGCAGCGTACTGAGAGCAACCAGCACGTCCTCTTCTTTCTTGCCCAGCAATACGGCAGCACCAAATACAGCCAGTAAGTTCGATGCATTAAATTTTCCGATAAACTGAACTGCGAGTTCATGGTTGTTAAAGTCGAGAAGCATCCCCTCGAAATGAGATTCCAATACTCTTCCTTTGAAGTCGCTCAGACTGCGGAGAGAGTAAGTATATACTTTCGACTTGGTGTTCTGTGTCATCACCAGTCCGTTTTTATCGTCCAGGTTGGTCAGACTGAACGAGTTCTTAGGCATATCGTCGAAGAACTTCTTCTTTGCTTTCAGGTAGTTCTCTACTGTTTTATGATAGTCCAGATGATCGCGTGTCAGGTTGGTGAAGATGCCGCCGGCAAATTTCAGTCCGCTGATTCTTTTTTGTGCGATGGAGTGTGAACTGACCTCCATGAAAACATATTTGCAACCTTCGTCCGCCATGCGTCCCAATAAACGATTCAATGTGATCGGGTCGGGAGTGGTATGTTCGGTAGGAATGGCTTCATCATCTATATAATTGCATACCGTGGAGATTAATCCCACTTTATAGCCGAAGTATCGGAACGTATTATATAATAAGGTGGCAATCGTTGTCTTTCCGTTTGTTCCGGTAACGCCTACCAGTTCCAATTTTGAGCTCGGATTTCCGTAGAAAGTCGTAGCTGCTTTTCCTACGGCATCTTCGCTGTCGGCAACCTGAATGTAGGTAACTCCTTCTGCAAGTTCTGCAGGTAACTCTTCACAAAGAATGGCCGTGGCACCTTTTTCAACCGCTGCCGGAATGTAGGCATGTCCGTCGGTCTGTGTGCCGTGCATGGCCATAAACAGATGGCCGGACTCTACCTGTCTGGAGTCGATGTCAACCCCGGTTATCTCGATATCCTGATTTCCGGTAATTTTCACCGGTTGGATAGATGTTAGAATCTCTTTTAGTTTCATACCTTAATCTATAATAATCAATTCAGATGGATACTGATGGTTTGTCCCTTCTTGATGGTAGTTCCCTGGGGCAACGACTGGCTCTTTACTTTGCCGACTCCCGACAGGGTTACTTTCAATCCTTTACTTTCCAGCAGGTATACAGCGTCTTTGGCACCCATACCTATTACGCTGGGCACAAAGTTGCGTAATTGTTCTTTTCCCTGCAGGATTACTGCTTTGGGGGCTGCCTGTGCATGTCCCCACACCTCTTTGTTCTTTTTAGCCTTAAATTCAGCCTGTGTCTGGATATTTAGGCCTTCCAATACTTGCCTTGCTTCTATCATTTCGCCTGCTTTTACATCGGGAATCACTACTGTATTGGTATCGATTGCATTCCTGATGTCCAAGCGTAAATCTTTGGCATACACTCTTTCGGCTATTTTGCTGAATACGCTACCTGCCATTAAACCTCCCGAAGCGGGAAGTCCCGGTTTCTGTATAGAAACGATGCAGCTGTATTTCGGAGCTTCCGAAGGGAAATATCCGCAGAAGTTGACCAGATAGTTCACCCGTCCCGATTTATATCCGGCGGCACCTTGTGAGATCTGTGCCGTACCAGTTTTACCCGAAACGGCAAATTGCTTGGAACCTGCCGGAGCAGCCAGACCTTCGTGTACCACCTTATAGAGAATTTCCTGAATCTGCTTCAAGGTCCGCTCCGAACAGATTTTCGGATTGATGATTTCCGTAGGATACTCTTTCACTATTTCTCCGTTCTTAATGGCTGCTTTCACAAACTTCGGCCGTACCATAACTCCGTTGTTGGCAATGGCGTTATAGAATGTCAGTATATTCATGGGAGGTACCTGAGTTTCATAGCCGATACTCATCCATGGCAGAGTGGTCTTTGCAAAATAGCGCTCTTTAGGACCTTTTATGTTGGGTTTGCCTTCTCCTGCTATTTGCAGTTGGAGGGGCTGGTCGATAC
This sequence comes from Bacteroides sp. 3_2_5, assembly GCF_000159855.2. Taxonomy (NCBI): domain Bacteria; kingdom Pseudomonadati; phylum Bacteroidota; class Bacteroidia; order Bacteroidales; family Bacteroidaceae; genus Bacteroides; species Bacteroides sp. 3_2_5. The sequence continues at coordinate 361,727 of NZ_JH636044.1, forward strand.
TCATTCGTTTCAGTCCGTCGACAAACTTTTGCGGATTACTTCCATAATATTTTTCGATAATGCTCGAAGTTCCTATATTGGAAGATACTTCCAGAATTTGCGTAACCGTCAGGTAGCCATATCCTCCTTTATACCAGTTCCAGTCTTTCATGGGCCGACCGTGCATCATCTTGATACCGTTTCCCGTATCTATACCGTCTTCCGGAGTGATCTTGCCATCTTCAAGGGCCACCATGATAGAAGCTGTTTTAAATGTTGATCCCGGCTCGAGCATATCGCTGATAGCGTTATTCCTCATTTCGTAATAATTGCCATCTCCGGCTTTCGTCATGTTGACAATGGCTTTTACTTCGCCGGTTGCCACTTCCATCAATACGGCCACACCTACGCTGGCATTCAGCTCTTTTAGTTTATCGGTCAATGCCTTCTCGCAGATATCCTGCATGCCTACGTCGATGGTAGAAAGCAGGTCACAACCGTCTACCGGAGGAATATCCACAATGTTCAGGTATTTATTCATCACCTTTTGCCGGTGAGTAATTCCGTCATGTCCTTTGAGGATAGAATCAAAAGCCAACTCGATACCATTTTTAGCTCCCTGGGCCGTATCGGCATATAAGTCACCCAACGTACGGGCGGCAAGTGAACCAAAAGGTTTCTTTCTTTGGTTATAAGCCAATTCATGGAATCCGCCTTTGTATTTGTTGAGGTTAAACACCGGAAGGCGTTTAGCTTCTTTATATTGAATATATGAAATACGCTTCGGATAAATCAGATAGTTACGGCTTCCCTGTTTGCGCCCTTTCTTAAGGTGAGTCTTAAATTCCGAAGCGCTTTTATCAGGGAATATTTTATGAAGTCCTTCGCATATCTCGTCCAGATGATTCATCAGCATGGTGTCTTTTTTTACTCCACCGGCTTTGAAGTCCATATATATACGGTATTCCGGCAGCGAACTGGCCATCAGTTTGCCGTCGGACGAAATGATGTTTCCGCGGTTGGGTTTCACCGTTACATTCTCCTTGACGAAACGGTCGGCCACATCCTGCCAGTATTGTCGTTCGGCAAACATCGTGATGCCTGCTTTGACAACAATGGCTACTCCTATCAGTCCCATCAACAGGATGACGAAGAAGTAGCGGGTCATTATATTTTTCTTGTTTACAGCCATCTTCTATTTCGTACTGATTAAATAAGGTGGATGGGTTGATGTCTGCAAGTCACTTTCTTTGGTCGATATATAATCCTCTATCCGCGACTGACGGCTTTTTTCCATCAATTCCGAACTTCGTGTCAGTGCATCATATTTTATGTCGATCAGTTCTTTTTTCAACTTATCTATTTCGATTTGCTGTTGCTGGCTTGCGTAGCGATTATGAATGTAGAAAATGATGAGCACCATAATCAGTACCAGCAATTTAGTCTGGCGGCGAAAAAAGTCGGTAGCCAGAATATCACCTCCCAGAATACTTTTCAGGGAGTTGCTTTTCTTCTTTTTTGCTTCTTTATCTTCCATTTCACTTCTCTTGTTTCACTCTGTTCCCTTACTTCTTCTCGGCTATTCTCAACTTGGCACTGCGCGACCGGGGATTGCGTGTTATCTCATCCTCGTCGGGTACGATCACTTTATTGTTTACCAGGCGGAAAGGTGTCTGTAAATTGCCGAAAAAGTCCTGTGTGGCCTTGCCTTCTACATTGCCGGTTTTCATGATGTTTTTCACCATGCGGTCTTCCAGTGAGTGGTAAGTGATTACCACCAGTCGTCCTCCGGGCTTTAATGCTTCTGTCGCGGCCATCAGCATCTCTTTCAGGGCTTCCATCTCCTGGTTCACTTCAATGCGGAGTGCCTGAAAAACTTTAGCTAACTCTTTTTTCTCTCTTTCGCGGCCGAAGAGAGGCTTTATGATTTCAAGAAACTCACCGATCGTTTCTATTTTCTGTCCGGTACGTGCCTTCACAATGACGGATGCCAGTTTGCGGCTGTTCTTCAGTTCGCCATACAAGTAGAAAATGTCGGCAAGGCGTTCCTCCTCATATGTATTTACCACATCGGCAGCCGTAATGCCTGCACGTTTGTTCATGCGCATGTCCAGTTTCCCGTCAAAGCGGAAAGAGAATCCCCGTTCGCTGTCGTCAAAGTGGTGGGAAGAGACGCCGAGATCAGCCAATATAGCGTCTACCTCTCCGATATCGTGATAACGTAGAAAATTGTGCAGGTAACGAAAGTTGCTTCGTACAAAAGTAAAATGCGGATCATTTACAATGTTGCGCTCGGCATCTTCGTCCTGGTCGAATCCTAGCAGGCGTCCTCCGTCTCCGAGCCGTGAAAGTATCTCGCGGGAATGTCCGCCACCACCAAAGGTGACATCTACGTAAGTCCCGTCGGGAGATATGTTCATGGCATCTACACTTTCTTTTAGCAGTACCGGTACGTGATATGTTGTTTCTTCTTCTTTCATTTTAGCTCGTTGTTCGTTGTTCTCCGTTCTTCTTTCATAATCTCTTCCAGGGCTGCTCCGAATGCTTTGGGTTCCATAAAGAGTTTTTCCGCACGTTCTTTCGCCCAGATTTCTATCTTATTGTCTACCCCGATAAAGCGTACGTCGCTTTGTATACCGGTGATTTGCAGATAGCGTTTCGGTATCAGTATACGTCCGTTGCCGTCCATCGTGATGATTTCGACGTCACTGACGAACTGGCGGAAGATAAGTTGGTGGTTGGCGTTCCATTTATTCAGTCGCTGCCGAAGTTCGTCCAGTTCTTCATTCCAGACCTCTTCCGGATAGAGCACCAGGCAGTCTTGAAATACGTCTTTGCGCATGATGAGCTTGTCTTCAGAGCCGGACTGTAGTTGCCGTCTGAATTGGGCGGGGATAAAAACTCTTCCTTTCGCGTCCGCCTTTGCTTCAATATTGCCTAAAAAACGTATCATTTCACCTTATTATAATAAGCGACCGTAAAAGTAGGTATTTCCCCACAATTCCCCACAATTTTCCACCAAAAACTTTTTGAGAAGTTTTCAACCGATTGTTAATTGCTTATTCGTCTGATAATGAAGAATCTTCAGAGATGCTTTGCTGGTGGGGGATAACATCGGTTGTCTCCTTGTCGGAACCGTTTTGTGACTTTGCAGACTTGCGTCCGTATTTAAGTTGCAGGCTGACAAAATCGGTTTTCCGCACATTGTTCAGGAAAGCGGGTGCGGCCTTAAAGCAAATACGGGATACCCATACTTTGTTGGCGGTGCATTCTTCCGGTTTGTCCACTGCTTCACTGGTGATACTGGGGTAGAAATTGCCCAATCCATCGATGGAAACAGTACGCCCTTCCTTCAGGTGAGCGGCAATAATATCCGATAATTGAGTAAGTGCAGAGAGTACGTCTCCGTTTTGAAGAGAGCTTCTTTCTGCGAGTTGATTAGCAATTTGTACACTGTTTACGGGTTTTTTCTGTAAAGCGCGTGTAGTGGCATAATATCGTTCTTTGGCGATACCTTTGCTCTTGTCTACTTTCTTGGTAACTGCGTAATTGATGGACATTAGTATTTTAGGTTTTTAATATGAATACATTTCCTTTTTGCCTCTTATTATATAGGTATATAACATCTATAAGTTATGTCTGAAAACATCCGGATGTTTTAATAGATAACATCCGGATGTTCTGATATAAAACATCCGGGTGTTTTGATATATAACATCCGGATGTTTTAATACCTTAATTTTAGACAAAGGTATGTGAAATAATGGAGATATACAAGGAAAATAAGCTGGAAAGCTGTTATTACAGTCTGTGATTTTATTTAAATAAGTGGTTGCTTGGTGATAAAATACTTTAATTGATTGTTTTATTTAGCATGAAACCATTATTTAAGGTATCTATAATAAAATAAATGCAGGAAGTAATGCTATTTATTAAAAAATATGTTATATTTACGATTTAGAATATGATTTGAGTTTGTAGTATAAATCTATAAGTCTTTTTATTATGAAACGGAAAATCTTTAGTTTGATTGTGGTGCTCGTTGTTACGATTTCTTTTATCAATGTTTGGATTTCAGTTGGTTCAACTAATGCAAAAGTGAAGTTGCGTTTGGCTGCGATAGACGCAATGGCAATGATTGAAGCAGAAACACCTGGAGATACTGAACTTTCGCTTTCAGGATCATGTAAGATTACTTTTACTTGTTATGATAGCTGGACGGGAGCGGCGGATGGTAGTATTACTTGCTGGGGAGCTGAATATTGCAAACGAGGAATTAAAAAGGAAGGTATAGTTATTATTACAGAGACTCGGTGGGTGGAATGTGATGGTAAAAGAACAGAATGTTGATTATGAGCGCTTCTTTTAATTTATTAGACAGGAAGAGACTGAAAGGCTTGTTGTTATTTTGTCCGGTTTGGGTGTTATTGTTCTGGGGATGTGGACGTACGGTCGAATCTCCTGAAAAAGTGTTGAAATGTGAACTCGTTTCTTACATAAAGAGTTATCCTGATTCTTCATTTTTCTCTCAGGTGGGTACAATGCAATATCAGGATGGTAAGATTTATTTGTTGGATGAGGCTCGGAGAGATGTGGCTGTTATGGATTTGGAGTTTTCTGATTTTAGTTTGATCGGTAAACCTGGAGATGGACCTGGAGAGTTGGTTCGCCCTGTAGGATTTTATGTTGAGAAGGATACAGTCTATATATTGGATGGAGGAACCGTGAACGTAAAAAGATATTTTGATTCGGAATTTATATCTTCTTTTTCAGTTCCTGCTGCGAACGATTATCGTTTCTTTATGAATAAAGATACTATTTTCTTATCAGCAGTTACTGACTCCACTTTTTATACGAAGAGTGCTGAAAGTTGGCAAAGAGGGGATTTGTTTACACTTGTTTTGGCAGGGAACGTCCATGATTTTGGTAATGCTAGGAGGAATATGGTGCTTAATCAGAGGCATTTAGTAAAAGACAGTACTTCTCTATATGGTATTACAAGCAGTTCTTCTTTATTAGGAAAATATGATTTGTCATCTAATAAACAAGTAGCTACTTTTGATTTATCTTCTGTTTCCTTGATAAAAGATAACCTGACTTACGAAGGAAGTCAACCATATGATCCTAAGAGTTATTATACTTTTATTTCGGATGCTTATGCGATGAATGGCTATTTGTATTTGCTTTGTTCAGAACTGAAGGATCGGGATAAGGGAGGCTTTCGGGTAAATAAGATATTGTGTCTGAAAACAGAGCCTGAATTACAATTGGACGTTATTTATGCGCTTCCAGGTGAGATCTATACTTCTTTTTGTGTTACTCCTGATTATATTTTTGCAACAAACTATAGCAATGAACGTATTGAGAAATTGGCTTTACCTGTTTCCGATTAGTCTTTTAATGATACTTCTGTTTAGCTGTAATCAGATAAAAGAGTATGATGCCAAAGAGCGAACGAGCAGAAACACAAGAGTTCAACATTTGATTGAAAAAGATATTACGTGGCTGGTAGGAAAGAAATTAAATAGTGTCGATTCTATTTTGCCTAATGAATTATTGCATGAAAAAGTTTTGTTCTTGTTTAATTATCATGACTGCGGTACTTGTATTAAGACGGGATTTGCTGTTGTCAATAGTATAGACAGGCAGAAGGGTAAGGAATATGTAAAGGTGATTGGTTCGATGATTTCAGATTTAACATCTGTGCAGCGTTTCAATGAGTATCATGGATATATTTATGTAGACACAAAGGATTTAATAAGAAGAGAACTCAAATATGCTCCCACTCCAATGCTATTGCGTGTAGATACTGATAATCGGATTCTTGAAGCATTGATTCCAACTACCGAAATGGATAATCAGACTATCAAAATGTTTATTGCATCCTGTCTGAAAAGATAGAAGAGTGTCTCGAAATAATGTGGGTTATTAATTGTTTGTAAAGATGACTTGGATATAGAATACATAGAGGATAAATGTCATCTACGACGAGGCTTATTTGAATGGAGAGATCATTGATGATCTTTTAAAAATGACTGTACTCCTTGTAAGGCAATCATATGACAAAGGCTATTGACTTTAGGTATGAGTGTAAGATAATTGTAATAAATGAAAAACAAATTATGAAAATAGTGAATATCTTTGTAGCCTTATTCTGTCTCACGGCATGTTCGTTGTCTAATGGTTTGAAGGACAGGCTGATTTTGAAACCTCAATCCATATTGATTGATCCGGACAAAGTGAAAGACTTTATTGATTTGACCCCTTTGTTGAGAGATTCGGTTGAGATTATTCCTTTGGAGACTAAAGATGAGTGTTTGTTATCCGAAATTGAACGGATTGAATTCTATAAAGATCGTATATTTGTACTTGATAGAACTCGCAAAGGAGTTTACATGTTTGATCAATCCGGGCGATTTATCGGTAAGATTGGTTGTCAAGGAAGTGGTCCGGGAGAATTTACCTCTGTTGGATTCTTTTGTGTTACAGGAGATTCTGTTTTAATTTCAGATCAGCATCAATCTAAATGGATAGTTTATAATCTTCAAGATAAGAGAACCACGGAATTTTCTTGTGGTGAGTTTACTTATTTGAATGGGTTCTTGATGGGGAGGAATTTATATTTAGTCTCCAATTATAACAAGTCCCAATCAGATCGTTTTAATCTTTATAAGTTTGATTTATCTACTCGTAAGATAGAAGAGGTTTTAATTCCATTTGAAGAAAAGATGGATAAGTATAGTACTACCGCATTTACTATTTATGATAGTCAATATCAAGATACAGCTTTTCTGATTTATCCCTTTAACGATACTATTTATGAGGTAAGTTCTAAAGGAACTCAACCTTTTTATACGATTGATTTTACTCAACGTAATCTTCCTGATGATATAGAGCCGATAAATAATAGCTTTCGTCTGGCTGTTGCAAAAGGAAATTTTGTGAAAGGGTTGAGTTATATGCAGATGTCTGGGAATTACATATTAGGACGTTATGCAGATAAGGGATACTTTCGCTATCTCTCTGTTGACCGGAGTACGCTTAAGTCTACAGTAGGCAACAGTTTTGTTGTGAGGGATTTAGGATATCTTCCTGTTACTTCTTTCTATACCATCGGTGATGCTTTGGTCTCTGTGTACTCTGCAAGCGCACTGATGCAGATGCTTGATGTTATATTGTCTCCGGATTCTCCTATAAAAGAAAAATATAGAACTAAATTTGAGTCTTTGAAACAGATAACTAATTGCGAAGGTAATCCTGTATTATTGAAATTTCAATTTGAGAGTGCTGAATGAAAAAAAAGTACCTTGTAATTGTTTTATTGTTCTTGGTGGCTAATACTTGCTATATTTATCATCAGCATGTAGGCTTAAAGAAAGTGCATTCGTTTCTTTCTGAACTGAGACAAGATACAGGAGAACGGTTGGGCATATTAGAAATGCAAAAAGAGGATAGAATGTATGAAATACAGTTCAATGGTCAATTAATTGATAAAGAACTGACTGTTATTGATACTGATGGCAAACAGAAAAAAATAGGTGATTTAATAATAGACAATCCCAAATTAGTATTTAGGTTTTCCGAACTTAATTGTGATAAATGTATTGATGCTCAAATACGTAATTTGAATGAGTATGTTGATTCAATAGAACTTCAAAATATTATTTTATTAACAGATTTCCAAAGTCTTGAATATATGCGTAGCTTTCAGAAATCAAATAAAGTGAAATTTGCTATTTATAACATGGAGGCGGAGATCGATTCTGTTTTGGTGAATATTGATTTACCTTATTTTTTTGTTTTGACTCCTCAAGAAGAACGGATTCAATGTATGTATATTCCTCATAAAGAAATACCTTTTTTGACAGAGGTATACTTATCTTCTGTCAAGAGGAAGTTTTTTACTGATTTGGAATAATAAAAAGAGCAGAAAGGGAATCACTCTCTTTCTGCTCCTTGATACACAACTAAAAATCTGCACTAAAATGATTTATAGAAATCGACAATGCATGTGGCCTATTGTCTAAAGTCTTTCAGTTCTTCCTGTAAACGCTGGCGGGTGAAAAAGATACGGCTCTTTACTGTCCCGAGCGGCAAGTCCAGTTTCTCAGCTATTTCACGGTATTTGAATCCGGAAACGTGCATAGAGAAAGGCACTTTATATTCTTTGGGTAATGAATTGACGATGCGGTGCATCTCTTTTAAGTCGTAACGACTTTCGGTACTGTCGAGTCCTGATTCTTGCGGAAGGCTCAGATGATAAAGATTATCGGTCTGATCTACAAAAGTCTGATCGCGTACTACTTTGCGATAATTATTGATGAAGATGTTGCGCATGATGGTGTACATCCATCCTTTAAAGTTAGTGTCGGGAGTATATTTATCTTCGTTATCTAACGCTTTAAGAGAGGTTTCCTGCAACAAATCGTTTGCTTCTTCACGGTCGGTTGTTAGTTTGTATGCAAAGCGAAGTAGCTCTTCCTGAACTCCAATTAAATCTTTTCTGAAGCTTAAACTTTTCATAACGTTGCTTTTTAAATTGTGAATATTCGTTGTTTTTCGATGATGCAAGTTTACGGCATTTTTTAGACAGTGACGGGGGAAAATTAAGCTTTAAACAGGGTAAAAACTGTCAAATGATAGATTTTGGGTGTATTTTGATAGTTTTTGGGTGTTTTTGGGACGCTGGGTTTTCTATCTTTGCGTCGGTTTAAATATAAATGGGTGTGAAGAGAAATACTAGACATAGGATTTGGCTTGCATGGATGTTACTGATGACATTTATGCCCTTGTCTGTCGTGAAGGTTTTTCATAATCATTCCGAAGAAACTTCGATAACCTGTACAGACGCACATTCCGGAAAGTCCCATCACACATGTGAGACTTGTCCCATCTGTCAGTTTATGCTTTCTCCATTTATTGAAACCCCTTCTACTCTTCTGACTTATACGCCCCTTTACGTAAAATGGGAGAGTGGAACTTTTCAGGATAAAAAGCTTTCTATCGCTTTCTATCCGCATTATCTTCGCGGACCTCCTCCTGTTTTTTATCATATCGTTTAAATTGCGAAGGCAGACTGGATTTAATTTACCGTTTGTCTTCTTACTCTGTTTTATTTAACTAAGACGATTTAAGTATGCGTATCGGATTTTTTTCGGGTATGCTGGGAGGGTTATGTTTAATCTCTACCTTGCATGCTCAAGAGCCCGATTCACTGAAAGCCGTGTCCTTATCTGAAGTGGTGGTGACGGAGAGTTATCAGCATCTGAAGAATAAGAACTCCACATGGCGTATGGAGGTGGTAGGGAAAGAGTTTCTGCGTGAACACTTCACAGGGAACTTGATACAAACTCTTGGAACACTTCCGGGAGTACATTCCATGGATATCGGTTCGGGCTTTTCTAAACCTATGATTCGCGGAATGGGATTCAACCGGATTTCGGTTGTAGAAAATGGGATTAAGCAGGAGGGACAACAATGGGGAGCCGATCATGGACTCGAGCTGGATGCATTTAATGCCGGTCAGGTAAGTATTCGCAAAGGTCCTGCTTCCTTATTGTATGGTAGTGATGCAATGGGAGGGGCTATTGAACTTGTTCCATTACCATTGCCTGCGGGTAACCGGTTATTCGGTGAAGCGAGCTTGTTGGGGAAATCCGTCAACGGTACATTGGGAGGTTCACTGATGCTTGGGATCAAAAAAGATGCCTGGTATACCTGGGCAAGGTATTCGGAACAACACTTTGGGGATTATCGTATTCCGACGGATACTATTGTCTACCTCACCCAACGTATGCCTGTTTATCACCGAAGGCTTAAAAATACAGCCGGTTTTGAGAGAGATGTCAGTTGGGCTGCCGGATTTAGAAAAGAACGGTATGTCTCTTCTTATTGGGTGAGTAATGTTTTTCAGAAAACAGGATTCTTTCCCGGTGTACATGGCATTCCCGATGTGTCGCGTTTGCAGGATGACGGGGACAGCCGTAACATAGAACTTCCGTACAGCCAGGTGAATCACTTGAAAGTTTCTACCCGGCAGAGCCTTTTGTACGATAAATGGGCGCTGACGTGGGATATTGGCTTTCAGAAGAATCATCGCGAGGAGTGGAGCCGGTTTCATACTCATTATGATGCTCAGCCTGTACCGGACAAAGATCCGGATAAGGAACTGGCTTTTACGTTGAACACTTATAGTTCTGCTGTTAAGCTGAAGTTGTTTGCTTCTGCCGTATGGCAACACACGGCAGGATGGGATGTACAATATCAGAGGAATACGATTGCCGGTTATTCATTTCTTTTGCCTGCTTACCGGAGATTTACCACAGGGGCTTTCTGGATGACCACTTATCGTCCGGGACCCACTCTGTCCTTCAGTGGAGGACTTCGCTATGATTACGGAAAGATAGATGCATCCGCTTATACCGATCCTTACTTGGCAATATATCTGCGGGAGCAGGGTTATGGTGATGAATTTATCCGGAAGTATGAATGGCGTAGTTACCCCGTTCGTCGCCATTTTGGCGATTATTCCGGCTCACTGGGGTTGGTATGGAGTCCTTCCGGAGGTCATCTGCTTCAGGTAAATGTCGGCCATAGCTTCCGGTTGCCGGGAGCCAATGAATTGGCATCGAACGGAGTTCATCACGGCACTTTCCGGCATGAACAGGGAGATGCAGCGCTTGCTTCCGAACGCGGTTGGCAGTTTGATGCTTCATATACCTATGAAAATGGGCCGTTGTCGGTAAGTTTGTCACCATTTGTCAGCTGGTTCAGCAATTATATTTTTCTTCGGCCTACCGGAGAGTGGTCGATACTGCCCCATGCCGGACAGATTTACCGGTACACCGGTGCGGAAGCCCTGTTTGCGGGCGGTGAAGCTGCAGTGGGCATTGACTTCCTCCGACACTTTAACTATCGTGTCAGTGGAGAATATGTCTATACTTATAATTGCGATGAACATATTCCTCTAAGTTTCTCGCCTCCTGCTTCACTCCGCAATACACTGACGTGGCAATATAAAGAGTTCAGCATCTATGGTGAGGTACAGCATATTGCCGCACAACACCGGGTGGCACGAAATGAAGATCCCACTCCCGGAGCGCAGTTGTTGAATGCCGGAGTATCTGCCAACCTCCGGATAGGGGGTATATGGGCCGAGGTGACTTTATCAGCCCGGAATTTATCCGGTGCCAAATACTTTAATCATCTTAGTTTTTACCGGAAAGTAGAAATCCCCGAACCGGGACGGAACTTTCAGATTTTAATTAAAGTACCATTTAAAAGTTTATTAAAATGAAAACAAAAAATTATTTGTCAATAATCAGTATCTTATTTTTTTCTTTTCTGTTCGTGTCATGCTCTAAAGAAGACGAAGGCGATACGATAAAACCCGTCATTGATCTGCTGGAACCTGAAGAAGGCGCTATATTAAGAATCGGAAGTTCTCATGGAGTACATTTTGAGATGAATCTTCACGATAATGAAGCGATTGCTTCCTATAAGATTAATATTCACAACAACTTTGACGGTCATTCGCATACCAGGGCATCGGAAGCGGGAGTAACCAAGCCTTTTACATTTGAAAGGACCTATACGGATAAGGCCGGACAGAAAGATGCACACGTACATAACCATGATATTAAAATACCGGCTGACGCCACTCCGGGAAACTATCACCTGATGGTTTACTGTTTAGATCAGTCGGGCAATGAAACTTATGTAGTACGTAATATTGTGTTAAGCGTGGAAGGAGGTGAAGAGGGAGAACATCACCATGATGAACATCATCATGATTAAATAGAATACCTGAGCCTGAATATGAGTGGGACCATACCGACGGATGAGGAGTTAGAAAATCCCGTCCCCAGGTATGGTCTTCTTTTGTGTGTCGTTCTTTATTGCTTGATAATTAGCCTTCTCACCTCTCTTTTTTCATCCTCTTTTTCTGATAAACGACCTCTTTTACCCTTTTTTGATGGGACAAAATCTGTATTTTCTACCGATTTATTGCGATTAATAAAAAAGAACAGTTAATTTTGCGCAATCATTTCATCTAAAAAGAATGGCTGACGACTCTTTATTTTTAATAGATATTGATAAGATACTTCAGACGAAAGCTCCGAAGCACTACAAGTACATACCAAAGTTTGTCGTCTCCTATCTGAAGAGAATTGTACATCAGGAAGAATTAAATGTTTTTCTGCGCGATTCGAAAGATAAAGTGGGAGTCGATTTTCTGGGGGCTTGTCTTGAGTTTCTGGATGCAAAGTTGGAGGTGAAAGGTCTGGAAAATATTCCGAAAGACGGTTTATATACGTTCGTGTCCAATCATCCGCTGGGAGGACAGGACGGTGTTTCTCTCGGATATATTTTGGGACGTCATTTCGATGGGAAGGTGAAGTATCTGGTGAATGATTTGCTGATGAACCTTCATGGCTTGGCACCATTGTGCATTCCTATTAATAAAACAGGCAAACAGGCAAAAGATTTTCCTAAGATGGTAGAAGCCGGATTCAAGTCGGACGATCAACTGATAATGTTTCCCGCTGGACTTTGTTCCCGGCGGCAGAACGGAGTGATTCGCGATCTTGACTGGAAGAAAACATTTATCGTAAAAAGTGTTCAGTTTCAGCGTGATGTGATTCCTGTCCATTTTGAAGGGCGTAACTCTGATTTCTTTTATAATTTGGCTAATTTATGCAAGGCACTGGGGATTAAGTTTAATATTGCTATGCTTTACCTGGCGGACGAGATGCTGAAAAATCGCCATAAAACATTCACCGTCACTTTCGGAAAACCCATTCCGTGGCAAACATTCGATAAGTCGAAAACTCCGGCAGAGTGGGCACAATATGTGAAAGATATCGTGTATAAACTGTAACAGATTAAGGAACAACTACTAACAAAGTATATGGAAGAAGTTATTGAACCGGTAAGCAAGGAGCTGATTATAGCTGAGTTGACTGAAGACAAGCGGTTGCGTATGACCAATAAGAGTAATAATCAGATATACATTATTACTTATCAGGACTCTCCTAATATTATGCGGGAGATCGGGCGTCTGCGTGAGATTGCCTTTCGGGCTGCAGGAGGCGGTACGGGGCTGTCAATGGATATCGATGAGTATGATACGATGGAGAATCCGTATAAACAATTGATTGTATGGAACCCTGAGGCAGAAGAAATTTTAGGAGGCTATCGGTATATTCTGGGGACGGATGTGCGTTTTGACGAGCATGGTGCTCCGGTTCTTGCTACTTCGCACATGTTCAATTTTTCGGATAGATTTGTGAAGGAATTCCTGCCTACCACTATTGAACTCGGGCGTTCGTTCGTTACATTGGAATATCAGTCAACCCGTGCCGGGAGCAAGGGGCTATTTGCTTTGGATAATCTGTGGGACGGATTGGGGGCATTGACGGTTGTGATGCCAAATGTAAAATATTTCTTTGGTAAAGTAACGATGTATCCCAGTTACCACCGTCAGGGAAGAGACATGATCCTTTACTTCCTGAAGAAGCATTTTGGAGATAAAGACGGACTTATCACTCCGATGAAACCGCTGGAAATGGAGACGGATGAGGCTGAACTGGCAAGGATTTTCTGCAAAGATTCATTTAAGGATGACTACCGGATACTTAACGGTGAGATCCGTAAACTCGGTTTTAATATTCCACCGTTAGTGAATGCTTATATGAGTCTCAGTCCGACCATGCGTATGTTTGGTACGGCTATCAATTACGGTTTTGGAGATGTAGAAGAGACCGGTATCCTGATTGCCGTTGACGAAATCCTTGAAGAGAAACGGATGCGTCATATCGAATCGTTCGTGAAAAACGATCCGGAAGATTGCCAGATAACTTCCGGGGTGAATAAGGTTTTCACACCGAAAGTCGTTACACCGCAGGAAGACTGTTCCCGTTGATTTTGCGATAAAGATCCAGGGCAAAGACATCGGTCATGCCCGAAATATAATCGAGCACCGCCTGTACTCTCTCGTAGAGTGCAGGCGCTTTTATATTATATTGTCCCGATACGCGGTTAATGAGCAGCTGTGAGTAAGCCTTCTTCGGCGAAGTGACGGCATCGATCATCAATTCAAGGAGTGTATTGATAACCCTGAACCCCGCCAGCTCAATGTCCAATACATCCCGTGAACGGTAAATCTTGCTGAAAGATACCTCCGAACAATGCTTGTATGCTTTTCCCGGACGTTCTGATATATGCTTGATCAGGGCACCTTCAAAGGTTCCTGAAAGTATTTCGGTTTCGTTATTTAAAAATACCTGAGTGCACTCCTTTATCAACAACCCGATAACTGATGAGCGGAGGTAAGCGATCTGTTCGTTCGTGTCTTTGACAATATCGAACGTTTTTCGGATATGTGTCTGGCGTTCATCTGCGAAGTAAGCTAACAACAGTTCTTTGGTTTCTTCTGTAGTGAGGATTTTCAATTTATGGGCATCCTCGATATCCATCATCTGGTAACAGATGTCATCGGCAGCTTCTACCAGATAGACCAACGGGTGGCGTGCGTATTTTAAAGGGCGGTCGCTGAGCTGAATAAGACCCAGTTCCGTTGCGATACGGCGAAATCCCTCTTCTTCGGTGGTGAAGAATCCGAATTTGGACTTATTTCCTGCGAGGCTTGATGAAAAAGGATATTTTACGATAGAGGCCAAGGTTGAATAAGTCAGGACAAATCCACCTTTCCGACGTCCTTCGAATTGGTGTGTCAACAATCGGAATGCATTTGCGTTCCCCTCAAAATGTGTCAAATCATTCCATTCCATCGGTGAGAGCTTCTCTTGGAGCTGAGCTCCTTTTCCTTCTGAAAAGAAGGTAGAAATGGCCTTTTCACCGGAGTGACCGAAAGGAGGGTTACCCAGGTCGTGCGCCAGACAGGCGGCAGAGACAATGGAACCGATTTCGGGTAGGAAGGAGTCTTGCAGTTCGGGCTGTCGGGCGAGGATCGCTTTCGATACATCGTTGCCTAACGAACGTCCTACACAAGATACTTCAAGGCTATGTGTCAGTCGGTTGTGAACAAAAATACTGCCCGGAAGAGGAAAAACCTGGGTTTTGTTCTGAAGCCTTCTGAAAGGGGCGGAGAAGACAAGACGGTCATAGTCCCGCTGAAACTCCGAACGGTTTTCCTGACGCTCTTCGTGAAACTCTTCCATGCCGAAACGCTTAGCTGAAATCAATCTTTTCCAGTCCATCATGATCTTTACAATTTGGTATTTGCACATTATTTAACTGCAAAAGTATGAATTTTAGGCTCAAATTGCGTATTTTCGCCCGTTAAATAGTAAACAGACTGAATATGAACATACAAGTAATCAATAAATCGAAGCACCCGCTTCCCGCATACGCGACCGAACTTTCTGCAGGAATGGATATCCGCGCTAATATTTCCGAACCTATCTCTTTGGCTCCCATGCAACGATGCCTGGTTCCTACAGGACTGTTCATAGCTCTGCCACAGGGATTTGAGGCGCAAATTCGTCCTCGGAGCGGACTGGCTTTGAAGAAAGGGATTACTGTACTGAATTCTCCCGGTACCATCGATGCAGATTACCGTGGTGAGATTTGCATCATCCTGGTAAATCTTTCGGCCGAGACGTTTGTCATAGAAGATGGGGAGCGTATTGCACAGATGGTCATTGCGCGCCACGAACAAGCTGTATGGAAAGAAGTTGAGGTACTGGACGAAACGGAACGCGGCGCGGGTGGTTTCGGACATACCGGAAGAGGATAGATGTTCGGTCGAATCAATAATTGTAGTAAAATGAAAATAAATAAATTGCTTTTCGGAATGCTGCTGCTTCTGTTGGCTTCCTGCGGTTCATCCCGCAAGGTGGAGAAACAATCGGAGCAAGTTGCCGTTCAGGAAATAAATCTCACTCCGGAGCAGCAACGTAAATATGACTATTTCTTTCTTGAAGCATCGCGCCTGAAAGTGAAAAAGGAGTATACGGCTGCTTTCGACCTGTTGCAGCATTGCCTGGCCATCAATCCGAGCGGTTCGGCAGCTCTATACGAGATTGCCCAGTATTATCTTTTCCTTAAACAAGTGCCGCAAGGACAAGAGGCATTGGAGAAAGCAGTCGCTTATGCCCCTGATAATTATTGGTATAGTCAGGCATTGGCCGGTCTGTACCAACAGCAGGATCAGAAAGAAAAAGCGATAGGAATACTCGAAAAGATGGCAACGCGTTTTCCTGCTAAACAAGATCCGTTGTTCAACCTGCTCGATTTATATAATCAGAAGGAAGACTATGGCAAAGTTATTTCTACCCTGAACCGTATAGAGGAAAAAACGGGAAAGAATGAGCAGATCACCATGGAGAAGTTTCGTATCTATCTGCAAATGAAGGACGACAAAAAGGCTTTTGAAGAAATAGAGAGCCTGGTCAATGAGTATCCGATGGACTACCGCTATCAGGTGATTCTGGGAGATGTCTATATGCAGAATGGCAAGAAGCAGGAAGCTTATGATACTTATAAGAAAGTACTTGCCGCAGAACCGGACAATCCGATGGCATTGTTTTCATTGGCTTCGTATTACGAGCAGACCGGACAGAAAGAACTGTTTGAACAACAAATGGATACTTTGCTACTGAACCGGAAAGTTCCTTCGGATACAAAGGTGAATGTGATGAGGCAGTTTATCGTCCAGAGCGAACAGGAGGGAAAAGACAGTACACAGGTTATCGGACTCTTTGACCGGATGATGCAGATGGATATGGATGATGTGCAAATTCCGATGCTTTATGCACAGTATCTGCTATCCAAAGGAATGGAGGCACAGTCTATTCCGGTATTGGAGCAAGTAGTACAGATAGATCCTACCAATAAAGCAGCACGCATGACTTTATTAGGTTCCGCCATCCGGAAGAATGATTATGAGCAGGTGATTAAGATCTGTGAGCCGGGGATTGAGGCAACTCCGGATGCCTTGGAGTTTTATTTTTATCTGGTTATTGCATATAATCAGGCCGAACATTGGGACGATGTACTGGAAGTCAGCCGGAAAGCACTAGAACATGTCACTCCGGAGAGTGACAAGCAAATGGTCTCCGATTTTTATACAATTATAGGTGATGTATATCATACCAAGAAGTTGATGAAGGAAGCATATGCAGCGTATGATTCAGCTTTGGTTTACAACCCGTCCAATATAGGTGCACTAAATAATTATGCTTATTATTTATCGGTAGAGCGCAGAGATCTCGATAAGGCAGAGGAGATGAGCTATAAAACCGTAAAAGCCGCACCGAACAATGCTACTTATCTGGATACTTATGCCTGGATTCTTTTTGAGAAGGGAAACTATGCTGAGGCCCGTATCTATATTGACGATGCCATCAAGAATACCAAACCGGAAGAAGAGAGCAGCGTGGTGTTTGAACATTGCGGGGATATCTATTTTATGACCGGTGACGTAGAAGGTGCTTTGAAATATTGGAAGAAAGCACTGGAACTGGGCACTGAATCGAAAACACTTAAACAGAAAATAGAAAAAAAGAAATACATTGCAGAATGAAAGGAAGTAAGTTGAAACAAACTGTCATTAAACAGTCGTACCTGCTGCCTTTGCTACTTATGGTAGTTCTGCTTGCAGGTTGTAAAACATCAAAGGTGGTCAAGACTACACCGGTAGAACCGGCTTATCTGTCATCTAAACTGCAACTGACAGTGCCCAACAAAAACGGCAGTATGACCGTAAGCGGCAGCATGAAGATGAAAAGCGGTGAACGAATCCAGTTATCTGTCCTGATGCCGGTATTCCGCTCGGAAGTAATGCGTATGGAAGTTACCCCGGATGAGGTGTTACTGATTGACCGTATGAATAAACGTTATGTGCGGGCAACCCGTGATGAGCTAAAGGGAATACTGCCCGAGAATGCTGATTTTGACCGGTTGGAGAAACTTTTGTTCAAAGCTTCACTTCCGGGTGAGAAAAAGGAGCTCACAGGACGTGAATTGGGAATTCCATCTCTGGAAAAGGCAAAGGTGAGACTATCTGATTTCTCGACTGCCGAATTCGAATTAATACCTACTGAGGTATCGTCCAGATACACTCAAGTAGCATTGGAGGATCTGCTAAAAATGCTGATGAAACTATGAACCGCTTTCTTTTGATTCTGATAAGCTGTCTCTGTCTGACAACTACGATTTCAGCTCAGTCCAATAAACTGATCAAAGAGCTGGAAAGTAAACGTGGTGCCCTGCAACAACAGATTGCGGAGACTGAGTCATTGCTGAAGAACACAAAGAAAGATGTGGGTAGCCAGTTGAACGGACTTGCTGCCCTTACCGGACAAATAGAGGAGAGAAAGCGCTATATCATTGCCATAAACAATGATGTGGAGGCTGTAGGCCGAGAGATTGCCGGATTAGAGCGGCAGCTCAGGGGACTCCAGCGGGATCTGAAGGATAAGAAGAAGAAGTATGAATCTTCCGTACAGTATTTGTATAAGAATAAGTCGGTTGAGGAGAGGTTGATGTTTATCTTTTCTGCCAAAAGTCTCGGGCAGACCTATCGTCGCCTTCGTTATGTGAGGGAGTATGCCACTTATCAGCGTTTGCAGGGGGAGGAGATCCTGAAGAAGCAAGAACAGGTGAATCGTAAAAAGAAAGAGCTTCAGCAGGTGAAGGTTGCTAAAGAAAATCTGTTGCGCGAACGGGAAGGTGAAAAGGCTAAACTGGAAGCACAGGAAAAAGAAAAACGTGAGATCGTTGCCGGTTTGCAAAAGAAACAGAAAGGACTGCAAAGTGAGATTAGTAAGAAACGGCGTGAGGCCAACCAACTAAATGCAAAAATTGATAAGCTGATTGCCGAAGAGATAGAACGTGCACGTAAGCGTGCTGAAGAGGAAGCTCGTCGGGAAGCGGCGGCCCGTCGGAAAGCAGCTGCCAAAGAAAGTAAATCGTCTTCGACGGGAGGCGGTACGGTTCCAGCAAAGAAGAAAGCAGAACCTTTGGAACGTTTCACCATGAGCAAGGCCGACCGTGAACTCTCGGGTAATTTTGTAAGTAACAGAGGTAAATTGCCGATGCCTATTACGGGACCCTACATTATTACCAGCCATTACGGACAATATGCTGTGGAAGGATTACGTAACGTAAAACTTGATAATAAAGGAATTGATATACAAGGGAAACCGGGTGCACAGGCCCGTGCTATTTTTGATGGAAAAGTGGCTGCCGTGTTCCAATTGAACGGACTTTTCAATGTACTGATACGCCATGGTGATTATATCTCGGTATATTGTAATCTTTCATCCGCTTCCGTGAAATCCGGTGATACGGTAACGACCCGGCAGGCTATCGGTCCGATTTTCTCGGATGGTAGTGACAATGGACGGACTGTTCTTCATTTCCAGTTGCGCAGGGAGAGGGACAAACTGAATCCGGAGCCATGGCTGAACCGATAAATGCTTTCAGACAGATTATGCACATACATAACAACAAGTCGTTTTTTTAATCTTAAATGAATACAACACATGCGAATCATCACTCTACTAATTACCTTATTTGCTTTTGGGATAACACCGTTACAGGCATTCTCCTATTTTTCTTTTAAGAAGTATCAGGTAGAAGACGGATTATCACATAACACAGTCTGGTGCGCCATGCAAGATAGCTATGGCTTTATATGGCTGGGAACGAGCGACGGTTTAAATTGCTATAACGGACGTGGTAACAAGGTTTACAGAAATGTCCTGAATGATAAGTTTTCGCTAGAGAACAACTTTGTGCAGGCACTTTTTGAGGAAGAGAACCACAATATATGGGTCGGAACCAACTGGGGACTTTATATCTACGACCGTGAACACGATCGTTTCACTTATTTTGATAAGAAGACCCGCTATGGCGTTTTTATCAGTAGTGAGATAAAGAAAATAATAAAGTCCGAAAGCGGTTTGATCTGGATTGCCACTTTGGGACAAGGATTATTTGTTTATAATCCTCAAACGGATGTGTTGACACAGAATAGTCTTCAGACCTCTTTCGTATGGGACGTTTGTGAGAATAACTCTGGACATATCTATGCCTCTTCTTTACAGGAAGGTTTGCTTTGCTTCGATGAAAACGGTAAATTCCTGCAGTCCTATCCTCTTTTGTCTGCCGGCAATAATCCCGATAATTATCGTATCAACTGTTTGCTCGATATCCGGAGTGATATCTGGTTCGGTGCGGGGAGCAACTTGTTGTACTGTCTGAACGAGCGTACCGGCAACCTGGACTGCTATAATGCATCCCATCTGAATTTCGGTGCGATCCGTTGTCTGCTGAATTACTCGGAAACAGAGCTTCTGGTGGGTACCGACAATGGGCTCTACCTTTTTGACTTACATGATAAAAACTTCTCACGAATCGATAATCCGTCAGATCCCAGAAGCTTGAGCGACCAGTCTATCAATGCAATGATGCGCGATGCAGAAGGTGGAATCTGGGTGTTGACCAATTTGGGAGGAGTGAATTATCTGGCTAAACCGACTAAAAGATTCGATTATTATCCTCCTGTTTATCGGGATGGAGGTGTGGCTGCCGGAAAAGTAGTAGGTCCTTTTTGCGAAAATGCTGCCGGGGATATCTGGGTGGGTACTCGTGATGGGTTGTGTTTCTTCGATGTCTCCACTCATCAACTGACCGCTTATCCGATAGGCGGAGGCGTGGATAAGAAGTACGACATACGTTCTTTGTTGTTGGATGGCGAGCGTTTGTGGATTGGTACTTATGCCGAAGGGTTGAAGGTACTCGACCTCCGGACCGGCCATGTGAAATCGTACAATCATCTGCAGGATACTCCGAACACAATTTGCAGTGACGATGTCCTGGCAGTATATAAAGATCGAAGCGGGGATATTTTTGTAGGAACCAGTTGGGGACTGTGTCGTTACAATCCCCGGGAAGACAATTTCTCGACAATTACCACAGTAGGGTCAATGGTCTCTGTGGTTGATATTCTGGAAGACATGTACGACAATCTTTGGATTGGTACATCCAACAGCGGTGTGTTTCGTTTTAATACCCGGAACGGGCATTGGAAACATTTCCAGCATGAAAGGAATGATTCGACTACCATCACTAATAATTCCGTAATTACATTATTTGAAGATCTGAAAGGTACCATGTGGGTTGGTACCAATGGAGGCGGACTTTGTTCGTTCGATCCGAAGACCGAAACATTTATTGATTTCGATCCGGATAATACAATATTGCCCAACCGGGTCATCTACTCCATTGAACAAGACAAGACCGGTGACTTCTGGATATCCAGTAATGCCGGGTTGATAACGATCAATCCGATCACAAAGCAGCATTTCCGCCAATTTACGGTGAATGACGGACTGCAAGGCAATCAGTTTACAGCCCAATCTTCATTGAAAACAGCAAGTGGTAAACTCTATTTCGGCGGAATCAGTGGCTTCAATTCTTTTGTCCCCGATCAATTCATGGATAATCAGTACATCCCTTCCGTATATATTACTGAAATACGTCTGCCTTATACGACGGATGAACGGCTGGTGCAGGATATTCTTCATCTGGAAGGTCCCCTCTATCGTGCGGAAACCATAACGTTACCTTACGAACATAATACTTTCTCTGTGAGCTTTGTAGCCTTGAGTTACGAAGATCCTTTGAAAAACCGTTATTCTTACCGCCTGAAAGGAGTAGATAAAGAGTGGGTTATTAACTCCGAACAGAATACGGCTTCTTATACCAATTTGCCTCCGGGCAAGTATGAGTTTGAGGTACGGGGTTCGAACAACGATCATAAATGGAATGACCAGACTACTTCCTTGCTGATTGTAGTCACGCCTCCATGGTGGCTGACTACATGGGCATATTGTGTCTATACACTTCTCCTCCTCGGTCTTGCCTATTATGCAGGCTGGCATTGGAACCGGCATGTGAAGAAGAAATACAAACGTCGTATGGAAGAGTACCAGACTACGAAAGAAAAAGAGGTCTACAAGTCGAAGATCAGTTTCTTTATTAATCTGGTGCATGAAATCCGTACTCCACTGAGTCTGATCCGGCTTCCTCTTGAGAAACTATTGGAAGATAAACGAGAAGGGCGGGATGCCAAGTACTTATCGGTAATCGACCGGAATGTCAATTACCTTTTGGGGATTACCAACCAGTTGCTCGACTTTCAAAAAATGGAAAATGGTGGGGTGCAGTTGAGTCTGAAGAAGTGTGATATCAACCAATTGGTAAGTGATGTTCACAGCCAGTTTACGAGTCCCGCCGAACTGAAAGGCATCTCAGTGATGCTCGATCTGCCGGAAGGCGAGATCTTTGCTTCGGTCGATCGTGAAAAGGTCTGCAAAATTATCGTCAACCTGATAGGTAATGCAGTAAAATATGCCCAAAGCCGTATCGATATCAAATTAGTCTCTTCCGATGAAGGCTTCCGGGTTTCGGTGAGTGATGACGGTCCGGGTATTCCGGATGTTGAAAAGCGGAAAGTATTTGAGGCGTTCTACCAGGTGAAAGACGGAAAATCGGGAGCAGTAGGTACAGGTATCGGTTTGGCTTTCTCCAAATCACTGGCTGAAGCACACCATGGTACGTTGAGCCTTGAAGATAGTGTATATGGTGGATCCTCTTTTGTCCTCACTTTGCCTTGGGGTGAAGAGGCTGTATCCGAAGAACCGGAAGTAGTGATACCGGATGGTCGGGAAGCGGCTGACGAAGAACAGGGTACCGAGTTATCGGGCAGTAAATTTACCATTCTGTTGGTGGAAGATAATGTCGACTTGCTGAATCTGACCCGGGAATCTCTGAGTACCTGGTTTAAAGTCTTGAAAGCTCAGAATGGCCGGCAGGCACTTGAGGTACTTGCCAACGAGACAGTGGATGTGATTGTCAGTGATGTGATGATGCCGGAGATGAACGGTCTGGAGTTAACGGCAAAAGTTAAGTCGGACATTGAATACTCCCATATACCTGTCATCCTGTTAACTGCAAAAACGACACTGGAAGCCAAGGTGGAAGGCTTCGAGTGTGGTGCCGACGTATATATTGAAAAACCGTTCTCTATCCGTCAGTTACGCAAGCAGATTGAGAATTTGCTGAAGCTGCGCCAAGCCTTCCATAAAATGATGTCTGAATTATCAGGTGGCAATGGGGCTGCCCCTATCAGCCCGGTAGAATATTCTGTGTCTCAGAAAGATTGTGAATTGATGGCTAAGGTTCGGGCAGCGGTCGAGGCACAGCTTTCGGACGAGAACTTCTCCGTTGATACACTGGCAGAGTCACTCAATATGAGCCGTTCCAATTTCTATCGTAAGATAAAGGCCTTGGTCGGTATGCCGCCCAATGATTACCTGAAGACTATCCGTTTGAATAAAGCTGCCGAGCTGCTGAAAAGCGGAGTGCGCATAACCGAAGTGTGTGAGAAAATCGGCTTCAGTTCTTCGTCCTATTTTGCCAAATGCTTTAAGATTCAGTTTGGAGTATTGCCGAAAGATTATCATTGATACAAGTGCGGACTCCGCATTATCCCAAGATATATGATGCACCCAGGGGATAGATGACTGTCATCGCTTAAACAATCAGTACCCTCTTTACTCTTCTTTCAGTTGATGGAAAAAGAGTAAAGAGGGTATTGACAAAGAGAGGATGTATAACTGTGTATACAATAGATCGATCGGATTGTACTATTTAATTTGCGTTCCTTCTTTGCAAGGTTTTCCCAAAACAGGCATCCCGTTTGCATCCCAGCTTATTTTTTGCAGACGGGGACTACGGGAGTCTGTTGCTCCCGGTGCATCGTTGGGGATTTTTCGGGCATGATAAAGCATGTACCATTCCTTTTCATCCGGTGTAGGGACAAAAGAGGGACTACCCGGTCCGAAAACACTGTCTTCGGGTTGCTGTTCAAAGACAGGAGTATCCTGCTTCTTCCAGGATGCCGCATTGGTCAGGTCACTGCCGGCATCAGCAGTCAGCAGTCCGATGCAATAGTAGGGAGTCCAGCTTCCACTGGCACAGTAGTATATCAGCACTTTGTCCTTGTTCTTCGATTCAAAGAATTGTGGGGACTCGTTGACGTGGATTGGGTAAGCTGTTTTACTGCCATCAGGTGAGATCCATTGACGTTCCCATTCATATTCCGGTTCCGCAATCATCACCCTGTCCGACGAGAGTGTCCACGGATTTTCCATCCTGGCAATATAGATACATTGAGTTTCTGTTTCAATCCGGCGCTTAGGCCATCCACACCAAATGAGATAACGCTGACCCTGATGCTCGAATGTACTGGCATGGATTGCCCAATTATCGTCTTTGTCAGTTTTAATTCGTCCTTTCATCACAAATTCACCTTCCAACGGGTTGGGAGAACTGTTTTCTATGACATAGATGTGGTGATTGTCCATGTTGCCGTCATCTGCTGCGAAATAAACATACCATTTCCCGTCAATCCGGTGTATCTCCGGTCCCCAGAGGTGATAAGAGTTGGAGATTTCTTTTGGAATCCATACCTCTTTCCGGACAGCATGTTCCAGGTCGGTGATGTCATTGGTTTCCCAAAGGATAATTTTATTCTCGGCTCCTTGTGTGTAATAATATTTGCCTTCGTGAAAGACAGCCCATGGTTCTGCTCCTACTGCCAATAGTGGATTGGTATAAGTAGCTTCGGAAGGAATCTCTTTAGTGGCAGAAGCTTTCTTGTTTTGACAAGCCGGACAGCAGGTCAGTACCAACAGGAGTAAGGGGATATGTTTGAGTTTCATAGGCTTTGGGTTTTAACAATATTGCAAATTAAATACGTTTTGGGACGAACGGAGACACGTCCGGCTCAAGTTTAGACTATTTTAACGTGAAATCCCGACCGACATCTTTGCTTTGATATCCCGGGAAGAAAATCCTAACAAGATGTCGTGGCTACCCCGGTCGATGACGAGTCTCCGGCTACCCGTATCATAATGTGAGAATGCTTCTGCCGGAACAGTAATTTCTATACTCTTTGTTTCGCCCGGTTCCAGATATACTTTCCGGAAGCCTTTCAGTTCTTTTTCCGGATGTTCCACTGTCGTATCTTTGTTGGATACATAAAGTTGTACGACTTCTGCGCCTGCCGTTCTTCCGGTGTTGGTGAGTTTACAGGTGACTGTTACCGAACCGTCCGTTTTCGGAGTACCGACAGTAGGTGCCGAAAGTTTAAAACGGGTATACGACAATCCGTAACCAAATGGATATTGTACTTCCCGTTTCAGTTTATCGTATCCACGATATCCGACAAATATACCTTCGGTGTACTCTACATGCTTGTCTCCGTCCGGATCGTAGTAGCTGTGAAAAGTGGGATTGTCTTCCCATCGTTTCTCAAAAGTGACAGGTAATTTCCCCGAAGGATTGAGCTCCCCGAAGAGTGTACGTGCGATTGCCGTTCCGGCTTCCTGGCCTCCGTACCATGCCCATAGTAGTCCTTTCAGGGAAGGTTCCCAGCTTTGCATCTCTACATTGCCCCCTGCATTGACGATACCTACTACGGGACGTTTAGATTGCAGCGTATTCTGCAGTAATTGTGCTTCGTCTTCGGGGAGTTCGAAGGTACGGTCTCGTCCTTCTCCTTCCGTATCTGAGTTGAATCCGATACAAGCCACTACCAGGTCGTTTCGGTTCAGTGCTTCAACGAATAAATTGTTTGAGGCATTCTTCTGTTTCCATATAAAATTGACAGCAGCACCTCCGCCTTTCTGGAAGTATTCTATCTTCAGGTCATACTTTTTACCGGCTTCCAGCATGCAACGATAAGTGGAATTGCGGAAAGCACCTTCGTGCCATTCGTCTGCGATGAGTTTTCCATCGATATATAGTCTGTATCCATCGTCTCCGCCAAGGGTGAACAGGTATTCATCTGTTTCCTGTGGACAGATGGTTCCATTCCACCGGACGGAGAATTGCTCTTTGGGCATCTCTTTTAATCCCGTACCACCCGACCAGGAATAGTTTATTTTCGTCTCAGTCTGTTCCACTTTCGGAGTGCCTTCTAAATTCATGTTATCGAAGTACTGAGCACGGAAGCCTTTTTGCTTTCTTTCAGTATCGGTAAAAATAATAGTCGGTAAATAGTCGTATACATCCAGATATTCTACCCGGATGCCTCTTTCGGCGGCTTCTTTGCGTATACCGTCCAATACGGATACATATTGGAACGGATGTACTTCACCACTGCCGCCTCCGCAAACATATCCTTGTGCGTTTTTACCTACTACAGCGATTGTTTTCACTTTGCCGGAGCGGATCGGAAGGATCTGGTTGGTATTCTTCAGCAATACCAAGCCTTCACTCGCCACGTTCAAAGCGGTTTGGGCGCATTGCGGATTGTTCAGTGGGATATGAGTATCCGGCTGCTGTGTTTCCCGGAATCCGAAAGCAAGGAGAGTTTGCAGGATGTGGCGTACCTTTTCGTCTATCATTTCGATTGTGATATCACCTGTTCGTAAGTAGTACTTCAGTTCTTCGGGTTGCATCTTGCTTCCGGCAGGCATCTCGAGATCTAGCCCCCCTTTTACGGCAGGGATGCAATGATGAGTCGATCCCCAGTCGGACATTAGGATTCCCTTGAAGCCCCATTGCTGTCTTAGTACATCTTTCAGCAGCCACGGGTGTTCGGTAGTATAAATTCCGTTCAGCAGATTGTAGCTTGACATCACTGCACCTACTTCGGCTTCTTGTACGGCTGCCCGAAAAGAAGGGAAATAAATTTCGTTTAGAGTTCGTTCATCAATATCCGAACTGATATGATCACGATCATAATCCGAGTTATTGGCGATAAAGTGTTTGATGGTAGCCATGACCCCTTGCCCTTGTACGCCTTTTATATATCCGGTTGCCATGCGTGAAGTGAGATACGGGTCTTCTCCCATATATTCGAAATTACGTCCACACATCGGAGCACGGTAAATGTTGACTGCAGGACCTAAAAGGACATGTACTCCTCGTGCGCGGCAATCTTTACCCAAGGAACTTCCGTATTCCGTAGCCAATTGTTCGTTCCAGGTGGCAGCCAGCATCAGCGCACACGGATAAGCAGTAGAGGGCCCGTGTGTTCCCAGCCCTTGTGGGCCATCGCTCATCTTCAGTCGGGGGATGCCGAAACGTTCCAGCGGACGGGTATACATCCAATTGATACCCCCTATATAAGACAGTTTTTCGTCAAGGGTCATTTGTGAGAGTATTTTTTCCGCTTGTTGTTCCACATCGGCAGTGAATCGTTTTTGGGCGGTGCTAAAAAGACATTGAAGGGTGAGTACTCCCCATAACAGGAGTCGGCGGCAAGAAGTTGCCAAGGAGGTAGTTGCTTTCATTTTAGTAAGATTATTGGTTTGTGCAGGTCTGTTGTGAATTTACCACAAAGTGCACGGAGAGCATGAGAGGAAATCTTCTTTGAGATATGCTGACTTGTTTAACAGTAAGCTACAACTCCGTGTCCTCTGTGGTAAATCTATATTAGAGTTCGCTGATTTCCGAGTACAGTTCAATCATGCAGGAATTTTCCAGCAAGCTTTTGAACTTGTCTTTCCGGTTGCCCGACCAGTCGTTGTTCAGCAGCCCGTTTTCATCGCGGGTGTACTGCCAGGCATAGTCTGCATTGTCGATCATAGCTTTTACATAAGTATCGTTTTTGTCAACTTCGTAAAGGGCTTTCAGACCACGGAAAAGGATGACGTTGAACCATGGGCTAGACGGGAAAAACTTCATTTCTCCTTTTACCGTTGGTTGCGGTTTCAGGAAATGCTCGTAAGATCCCTTGGCCGTTTGTTGTGCATCTTTCAGGTATTGTTCGTCACCGGTGGCCTGATAGAGCAATACACCTGCCTGAATCATCTGTCCGCTGTTGTACGTATATTTGGCATAACCGATCTTGCCTTGCAGGTTCTTGTTGTCCCAATAGACAAAATCCGACGGATCGCGCAAATTATCGCGTGTCCACTGGTAAGTTGCCATTGCCTGGTCGAGGTATTTTTTATCTTTGGTCAACTTGTAGAGCTTCATGCAAAGAACCGTTGCAGGTGCGTTCGAGCAAGTATTCTTTGATTCCTTTTTCTGTTCGCACCAGTAGATTCCACCTCCCAGTTCGTCCGACCACCCGGAGTAGATGTAGTCGTGCAGGGCGATGGCTTTCTTTAAGTACTCTTTGTTCTTTGTCACGGCATAATAGTCGCAAAAGTCGATCGCTACCCAATCGTTGTCATCATAGTAACGGTCGTTTTGTCCGGCGAAGGCCGGATAAGACTGATAACATTCCGGCTGGCGGGTGGTATCCCAGTACAAGTCGAGTCCGGGCTTGATCTGTTTGTCCATCAGTTTTTTGTACTTCTTGTTGCCGGATGTTTTATAAAGCGATACGCAACCTGACACCATTGCCGAATAAGGCCATAAGAAGGATACTTCTTGTTGAGTAACTTCCGAACCGGTGTTGGCTGTATATGTAATTTGTTGTTTGGGATTCCGTGGATAAGTCTCCATCAGCAATCCATACTTCTTTACCTCATAAAGAGACAGCACTTGTTCAAGGAGTGAATCGGCTCTCTGAAGGTAGATTTTACCTCCCAACTGTGCTGACAGACAAGCCGGAACGAGCAGGAAGGTGAGGGCAATGAATGATTTTCTCATACTTGTATTTAAATAATGGCAATCAGTAATTGAGTCGGGGGTACGGTCTTTACAGGCCACTATCCGGTTGTATACCCTACACCCGACAACGACTCAACTATTGATTTGCAAAATAATAAAATAGCAGATAACAGTTGAAAGCCTCCCTTTCATGAAAGTATCCCATCACAGGTAAACAGATTTCTGCAATGTCCCCTCATAGGGAGGCACTCCTTTTATTTTATTTTCTCAAAAATAGCTTTGATTCGTTTCATATCCAATTTCGGAGTACGGTCATAATAGTAGATACCGTTTTTCTCCTGTTCCACGTCAGTCAGCTGAGTATAGCAGAAACCTGTCACATGCGGTGAGTCGATAAAAGCATCGATCTGACCTTCCAGACGCTTGTAGAATGCTTCTGCATTTTCAGGCATACCACCGTATCCCCATGAGTTTTTGCGATCTTTCTCTGCCATCCAGGGGATACCGCCGAATTCGTCAACCATGTAAGGTTGTCCCTCGTAAACGGCCAGGAAGTCCTTGTCACGCGCATTGCGGTAAGGCTCTTTACCTTCTTCCATTTTTAGCTGTTCAGTCAGTTTGGCACGATCCTGCTCGTAGTTGTGTACGCTCCAGATATCTGTTATCACATGGTTATCACCACTGGCGTCGTTTACCGGACGAGTCGGATCGATGGCTTTGGTAATGTTGTATACGTCACGTACCAGGCGGACATAAGCATCTGGACCGCCACCCCAGGTTTCATTGAAAGGAGTCCAGGTTACGAGTGAGGGATGATTGCGGTCACGAACCACTACTTCGCTCCATTCACCCAGGAAGTTACGCGCAGCCAGCTCCTTGTTTACATCGAGCATCCAGCTTGCCGATTCTCCCCAGGTGATGTATCCCAGTTTGTCGGCCCAGTAATAATATCTCTCTTCAAATACTTTCTGGTGAAGACGTGCCCCGTTGAAACCGGCTTCTTTTCCCAATACGATATCGTTCTTCAGATCTTCATCGCTCGGAGCTGTCCAGATACCTTCCGGATAGAATCCCTGATCGAGTACCAGACGTTGGAAGTAAGGCTGGTTGTTCAGATAGAAACGTCCGTTGGCTGTGTGCACTTTGCGCATACCGGCGTATGATTTCACTTCGTCCAGTACGTTACCTTTGGCATCTTTTACCTGATAAACGAGATCGTATAAGAACGGATCTTCCGGCGACCACAGTTTCATATTCTTCACCGGCAGAACTACTACCGAACTGTTGGCACAATTTACACTTTTCTTGGCAACGGTTTTATTTCCGTCTTTCAAGGTGATTTCCAATGTGTTGGCCGATTCATTATAAAATTCCGGTTCGATGACCAACTGTTTCTGGTCGATGTCCGGGCGTACGAATACTGACTTCAGACCGTCGGCTGAGACAGCTTCCATCCATACAGTCTGCCAGATACCGGTAGTACGGGTATAAGAGCAGCCTCCCGAATAATAGTTACCGCATTGCTTTCCTCCGGTTTGTAGTCCGGAACGGAGATCATCTTGTACGAATACCACCAGATTGTGAGTCTTTCCGGGGGTAACATAGCGAGTCAGATCTACGGCAAACGAAGACGAACCGCCGAAATGACGTTGTACGAATTTACCATCGACGTAGATCTCCGCACAATAATCCACAGCACCGAAGTTCAGGAATATCTTTTTTTCATTCCAGTCCGATGGGATGGTAATATTGCGTTGATACCACATCTGTTCGATGAAATCGGTATAGCCTACTCCCGAAAGTTTACTTTCCGGGCAGAAGGGTACAGTGATGTTCTTATCAAACTTCTCTGCCGACTGCAGACGGCGGTCTTTTCCTGATTTACCAAAATCGAAATCGAATGTCCAAGTCCCGTTCAGGTTTACCCATTGTTCCCGTTCGAACTGTGGACGGGGATACTCCGCTCGCGGAGTATCTGCACTGAAACAGGACCAGCTGTTTAGCATGAATAGCATTGCTGCTGCTAAAAGTTTTTTCATTGTAATTGTGTGTTTGAGTCCTTCTTTCCCCTCCACTTGCAGGCAGGAGAGAAAGGAGGACTTGTGTATGAATATTGAGTTATTATTATAATGGTTCGGAGTGATTATTCACCTCTCTATCGGGAGGCTCCCACTACCGGAAATTCCGTTATTCTTAATGTAGTGCATCCATAAGGAATCAGGGTGATTTCTGTTTCCGGCCCTTCGCCTCCGCTACAGAAAGAATAAGGTTGAGGCCCTGCCATTTCGTTGTAAAGTTTCCATGAAGGTACCAATCTTGCTTTCATCCGTATTTCTATCGGGGCATTTTCCTTATTCCAGGGGAATACGGAAGATTGCTTTTCCGTATGAATCGTTACACGGGCATGTTCGTTCGCTTTGTTACGATTGAAATCAACCAATCCATAGTTCCATGGTTCGGTAGGAGTCACTGAGTAATAATACGGACCATACCACGGCTCTTCAAACTCTTTCTTCTCCCATTTTTCTTCCATCTTCAAGGCAAATACCAACGGACCGCGTTCAATGGTTACCGAATTTTCATACCAGGTGCTGGCAGTGACTTCCATCGGCAGATGGAGTTCCACCCGGTCCCCTTTTTTCCAGTTGCGGTTGACAATGGCCATCCGGCCTCCTTCGGCATGTTGAAGAAGTTGTCCGTTGACTGATATTCCGGCTTGTCTACACCATTTCGGGATACGTAATTGGAGAGCGAAGTTTACTTCTTTCCGTTTTTTGTCCATCGATTGGAGGGTGAAACTTATTTTGTCATCCATCGGATAATAGGTTTCTTCACTGAAAGTTACCGTACACCCATCCGCTACTTTGGCCGTCACTTCCGATGGAGCGTATGCTGTAACAGCCAGTCCGCCGTCAGGAGTGGCATACCAGAGGCTTTGGGTGAATTTAGGCCAACCTTGGTGCATGTTCGATGCACAACAAGGATATCCCGTCAGCAGCCCGAAACAGTTGTCCGTTCCTCCGTGATCCTGATCGAAATTGCGACGATGGCGTGATACCATCACCTGGTTGGCTTGTTGGAAATATTGTTTTGTCATAAAATCGTCTGAAATCTGGGTGGGCAGTGCGTTGAATGCAATCCTTTCCAGATGGTCGGCGAAGTCGATATCTCCCGTGATCTCTACCATTTTTTCCAGCGAGTACATCAGTTCCACAGCTGAGCAGAGTTCTGAACCTTGGGTCGGATTGTTGCCATGCAATGCCTCGTCACCACCATACATACCCTGCGGTTGTCCGTGGAACTGGCGAATGTCACGAAAAGCACATTTAACCGCATCGAGATACATTTTGTCGGGCTCTTGCTGATAATAGATGACAGGCTCTTTGATACCTTGTGCCAGGTTGACACAGTGAATCGTATTGATACGTTTCAGGTCTCCCCGGTTCACCATATCTACAAAGCTGAAACTTTGTTGATGAATCAGTTTGCCGAGATCGAGTAGGAATGAATCACCGGTGATATTATAGAGCCAGTATACGGCCTGAAGATTATCGCAGGCACGGAACTCTGCCCAAAAAGTCCAGTTGCCGAGCGGCTTTTCCGGTAACGTTTTCAGTTGATAACGGAAATAGTCGGTCATAAACCGGATGACCCGTTGATCGTTCGTGGCAGAATAATATTGCTGGAGTATTTTCAGCATCACCATACGCGGCCACCAGTCGTGAGAGTTATCCCGTTGTATGCCGGCCTCTCCGGGATAGTCTTTGGCCGGACCGAAGAAACCGTCTTCCCGCTGACTTTTTAAAGCCCATTCTATCCAAGGTTGCACTTTAGCTTTCAGTTGCGCATCGTCCAGGATATATGCCAGAGGAAGTAAACCGTCAATCCAGTATGGTCCTCTTTCCCATTGATCACCGTCGCCGCCGAGCCAGCCGTTGCGTTCGCCCATCACCAGCGGATACAGTTTGTCCATTTGCCCGGTTGCCCCGTTTTTCTGCCTTACCAACATTTCCTGTAACCATCCTTTTGCCTTAATGCTGCCTAACGGTAGTTCCATCAAAGGTTTGCGTACCAATGGATAGCGGTTGTTGGTATAGTTCTCGGGGGTATCGGCCCGGAGCCCGCTTCCCAAGGAAGAGAAGCAGAGGCCCAGTCCGATGAGCAGATATGTAAATGTATTTTTTTTCTTCATGAGTGTCTTTCGATTAATGCTTTATCACCGGGTATCTTTTACTCTCTTGTGTTCGGGAAAGCCGAAACCCGCAGTCTGGCTGATCCCATCGGAATCAGGGTGATTTCTTCTTTTTCCCCTTTCGGAGCGTCCATTTCAGGAAGTTCGCTACACAAGTCGTATTGATCGATAACCCATGAAGGAACCTTGCGTCCGATAGCTTTTACCTCGATAGGTGTACTTGCGACCGTGAACGGGAAGTTGTCAGCCGGCCATTCTTTGTGTACTACTTTAAAGTCTTTCAAAGGTTCGTTCTTACCGAGTACCAATGCGTAGTTCCAAGGAGTTTTTGCATAGATCTCGTATGTCGGCCATTGGCTGGCGTCAGCGCCTTCCTGCCATTTAGAGTCACCGATAGCCGTAGCGCGGCTGTCCTTTTTCACATAATCTTCGTCAATTTTCAGTGACATTGTCAACGGACCGTAGTCTACGCTTACACTGTTTTTGTTCACTTGCCATGTACGCATCGAAAGTTGCATCGGCAGTTGAATCTCCACTTGGTCATTGTCTTTCCATTCGCGATTGATGCAGGCATATTGTCCGGCTTCGGGGTTAGCCGCTACTTTTTTGCCGTTAACAAAGATAGTTGCACCCTCTGTCCATGAAGGGATTCTCAGATAGAACGGGAAACTTACAGCTTTCGGAGTATTTACCGTAAACCGGATGGTTTCCTCGAAAGGATAATTCGTCTGCTCGTGAAGGCTTATTTCGTTTCCGTCACCCACTTTCACCGTTGCTTTGCAGGCGGCATACATGGCGGCCGCTACACCATTATCCGGAGTAGCCAGAATCAGATGCTCGGCATAATAAGGCCATCCCTGTGCGTGGTTATGCTGGCAGCAACGGCTGCTGAACGGGTTCATTGCCAGGAAAGGTCCCCGGTTGTCGATGCCCGGATGATGATTCTTTGAGTCGCTGACCGTCTGGTTAGGGCAAGTGATGTAACGTAATCCTTTGAAATCCGGCATCACGGCAGCCGGATAACTGTTGAAAGCCACTTCTTCGCAGTGTTCTGCCCAAAGCGGATCACCCGTCATACAAAGCATCAATTCATCGGAAGCCATCTGTTCTACCAATCCGCAGGTCTCTACTCCCTGACGTGGGTCGATAGAACCCATGCGGGCATTTTCGTCGGCACCGAACATACCGCCCGGTACTTGTCCGAAAGTACGGCGTATCAGATTGTGTACATTATAAGATGCTTTCAGCATGGCTGAATCTCCTGTCATCATATAATAGGTAGCCGGCTCGCGGAAACATTGTGCGATGTTTACATTGTGCCAGTTCGGCAGTGCCGACGGGCGGGTCCAGTCTGCTGTGTTCCGGTGTATCTTCTCAGCCAGTTCCAGTAAGAATTGATCTCCTGTGCGGTTATAAAGCCAATATACGCTTAACAGGTTATCTCCGCCACGGCTGTTTTCCCAATAGTCCTCCAGGAATTGTTCGTCCGGTACACTTAACTGCCATTTAAAGTAATTGGTCATCAGGTCGATTACCCGTTGGTCATTTGAATATTCATAATAGGATTGCAGACACCAGAGCATAATCATCTGTGCCCACAATTCTCTTTTTCCGTTCCGCTCGTTGATGGGACCAAAGTATCCGTCGGGCTGTTGGCTGGCGAATGCTCCTTCGAGCCATACTTTAGCTTCATCAATCATTTTCTGATCCTTTAATATATAAGCCAGGTTTCCGTATCCTTTCAGCCAATAGGGGACTTCTTCCCATCCGTGATCTCCTCCTTTGGTCAGCCAGGCATTATTCTCTTTGCCCAGCCATGCACTGATCTCATTCAGGTGACCGGTCAGACCGTCTTTCTGTAATTCGAGATATTTCTTCAACCATCCTTCGGGCTGAATACTTCCGACGGGCAGTTTAATGAAATTCATCGGTTTCAGTGGCAAGCGGTTTCCTACATAGTTTACGTTGGTTTGTGTACAGTCGGGGCGGTTCACGATGGTTACTGCCGACGATGATTGATCGGAAGTACACGATGCTGCCAGTAATCCGGCTGTAAATAGGATTCCGGCCAAGCCTCCTTTCAGACTTTTCATCTTTTTCATGTTTGGGTGTTTTTACTTATGGTTATTATTTAGGGGTTATTTCAATACAAATCAGTAGCTTCATCTGATATCATGCTACAAAGTTTGTGAATTCTGTATGAAATGTGCGACACAAACTATTCAATAAATAGCAATTACTGACCAATACGATGCGAAATGCGGGTTATGTGAATATTAGAAGTATAAAAAGAACAGATTCTTTTGTTTATTGAGCAGTATTTATCCCTTTATTCAACGAAAATGTTTTTTCTTTGTAGCATCTTAATAACAGAAAGCTATGAAAACAAAGATCTACCTGCTATTTATTACTACCTTATTCTTCTGCGCCGGTTGTGGCAACAAGAGCGGCGGACAGAAACAGGAGTCGGTAAGTGCGGCAAAGGATACATATGTAAATCCTTTGTTTCCGGAAGGGGCCGATCCGAGTGCTCTTTTCCATAATGGTAAGTATTATTATACCCATGGAACGGAAGATAAGATCATGCTTTGGGAAACGTCCGATATCACTGATATGGCTCATGCGGTTTGCAAGATAGTGTGGAAGCCTCAGGATCCATCCAACAGTTGTCATCTCTGGGCACCGGAGATTCACTATATCAATGATAAATGGTATATATATTATGCAGCCGACGACGGCAATACGGATAATCACCAGTTGTACGTACTTGAAAACTCTTCACCCGACCCGATGGAGGGAAAGTTCGAAATGAAAGGAAGTATCATAACCAATCCCGAATGGAATTGGGGGATACAGGCCACCACTTTCGAACATAAGGGAGTCCGCTATCTGGCCTGGTCCGGATGGCCCAAAAGGAGAACCAATGCCGAAACTCAATGTATCTATATTGCCAGGATGAAAGATCCGTGGACACTCGATTCACCCCGTGTCCTGATATCCAAACCCGAGTATGAATGGGAACGGCAGTGGGTCAATCCGGATGGCAGCCGTACGGCTTACCCCATTTATGTGAATGAAGGGCCTCAGTTCTTCCATTCGAAAGATAATAAGACGTTGATTCTATATTACGCTGCCAGCGGTTCGTGGTCACCCTATTACTGTGTCGGGATGTTGACTGCCGATGCCGAGAGTGATTTGTTAGATCCGGCTTCCTGGACAAAGAGTTCGGTTCCGGTATTTCAGCAATCGTTGGAGAATGAAGTTTATGGTCCGGGTGGACTCTCCTTTGTTCCCTCGCCCGATGGGACTGAATGGTATATGATTTACCATGCCCGTCAGGTGACCAATGGAGACACTGGGAGTCCTGAAACCCGTAATCCGCGAATACAAAAAATAGGATGGGATGCCCATGGAATGCCCGATTTGGGGATTCCGGTTCGTGCAGGGGTTACCTTGCCGAAACCTTCGGGTACTCTTTTGAAATAAAATAGTCATTTAGAACATTTTTTCCTTAGTCTGACAGGTAGCCGCCTACCTGTCCCGGGGATCGTATTGCATCATTAATAGGTTAAACATAATTTGAAGACAATGAAAAAGAGCATTTTAATTGCAGTTCTGACAGCGTCGATAGCTACTTCCGCTTTTGCACAATGGAAACCGGCAGGAGACAAAATCAAGACAAAGTGGGCTGAGCAGGTGAATCCTGAAAATGTATTGCCCGAGTATCCACGTCCGGTGATGGAACGGGGAGAGTGGAAGAACCTGAATGGTTTGTGGAATTATGCCATCACCGAGAAAGGAGCTGCTCCTTCAGCTTACGAAGGTCAGATTCTGGTTCCTTTTGCCATAGAGTCCAGCCTTTCGGGTGTTGGTAAGAAAGTCGGCCCCGACAAAGAACTTTGGTATCAGCGTACTTTCACAGTACCCGCTTCCTGGAAAGGTAAAAAAGTGATGCTGAACTTCGGTGCTGTAGACTGGAAAGCTGATATTTGGGTCAATGACATTAAGGTGGGACAACACACCGGAGGATTTACTCCTTTTTCACTCGATATTACGGCTGCTTTGGCTACTAAAGGAGACAATAAACTTGTTGTGAAGGTATGGGACCCGACAGATCGCGGACCTCAGCCTCGTGGCAAACAGGTAAACCGTCCGGAAGGCATCTGGTATACGGCTGTTACCGGTATCTGGCAAACTGTCTGGATGGAGCCTGTGGCCGAACGTCATATTACTAATGTTCGTACGACTTCGGACATCGACCGTAAGAAACTCACAGTGGACGTTACTACCAGTACCAGCTGTCCTTCGGAAGTTGTCGAAGTAAAGGTCTTCGATGGTAAACAGCTGGTTGCTACCGGAAAAGGATTGAACGGCCAGACTATTGACATTCAGATGCCTGCTGATGCCAAACTGTGGAGTCCTGCTTCTCCGACTCTTTATTCTATGCAGATTGCCCTATTGAGCAATGGTAAAGTGACCGATAAAGTAGATAGCTATACAGCTATGCGCAAATACTCTACCCGCCGTGACAAGGACGGAATTGTACGTTTGCAGCTGAACAATGAAGATGTGTTCCAGTTCGGTCCTCTCGATCAAGGATGGTGGCCCGACGGACTGTATACAGCTCCGACAGACGAAGCGTTGGTTTATGATATTCAGAAAACCAAAGACTTCGGATTTAACATGATCCGTAAACACGTGAAGGTGGAACCGGCACGTTGGTATACACACTGTGATAAACTGGGTATCATCGTATGGCAGGATATGCCGAACGGCGACCGTGAACCGGAGTGGCAGATGTACAACTACTTCACCGGCAATGAACTGAATCGTAGCGAGGAGTCGGAACAGATCTATCGCAAAGAGTGGAAGGAAATCATGGATTATCTGTACAACTATCCTTGTATCGGTGTATGGGTTCCGTTTAACGAGCGTTGGGGACAGTTCAAGACTGAAGATATCGCGACATGGACAAAGAAGTATGATCCTTCACGCCTGGTGAACCCGGCAAGTGGCGGCAATCACTTCCCTTGCGGTGATATTCTTGACCTGCATCATTATCCCAATCCGTCACTTGACTTCTACGATGCCGGACGTGCTACCGTGTTGGGTGAATATGGCGGCATCGGCCTGGCACTGAATGAACATCTTTGGGAACCGAACCACAACTGGGGATACGTGAAGTTCAATTCACCCGAAGAAGTAACTAAACAATACGTTGAATACGGCAATGAACTGTATCGGTTGATTTCAAGAGGTTTCTCAGCTGCTGTCTATACACAGACTACGGATGTAGAAATGGAGGTGAACGGACTGATGACATACGACCGTAAAGTGATTAAGGTGAATGAAGCTCAGGTGAAAGCTATCAATACAAAGATATGCAATTCTTTAAATAAGTGATTAGAGTAGGGTGTCGATAGGTACACAGGTTTTTGATTAAGGTAAAGATTGTTGAAGGATACTATTTAGATTGAAACATACTAATAAATAAAATAATGAAAAAACTATTCACAATGGCTTTAGCAGTCGGTATGCTGTGCAATGCGCAGGCAGCCGACCTGTATAAGGCAAGTAGAAATGTTGCTTTGCGTGCGCCGGCGGTGCCTCTCATCACTTCCGACCCCTATCTGTCCATCTGGTCGCCCACAGATGCGCTGAACGAAAGCAGCACTATGCACTGGACCGGAACGGAACATCCTTTGTTGGGTGCTATCCGTGTAGACGGGAAGACTTACCGCTTTATGGGGAAAGATAAATTGAATCTTGAAACCCTTGTACCCATGACCGATACCGATACCTGGCAGGGGAGTTATACTTTCGATGAGCCGGCTGCGGGATGGAACGCCCTTTCGTTCAATGCTGCCGGATGGAAAGAGGGACAAGGTGCTTTCGGTACTCCCGATATGCCTCGTGTCCATACTCGCTGGACTACTCCGGACATCTGGGTTCGCCGCGATTTCCAGATTAACG
Source organism: Bacteroides sp. 3_2_5 (assembly GCF_000159855.2). Taxonomy (NCBI): domain Bacteria; kingdom Pseudomonadati; phylum Bacteroidota; class Bacteroidia; order Bacteroidales; family Bacteroidaceae; genus Bacteroides; species Bacteroides sp. 3_2_5. Next base: position 400,479 of record NZ_JH636044.1, read on the forward strand.
ATGATATGAACGGAGAAACCATCTATCTGAAATATTCGCACGACGATGTATTCGAACTCTACCTGAATGGTGAAAAGCTGGTTGCTACAGACTATTCATGGAACAACGACGTATTACTCGAACTATCGGATGCAGCCAAGAAGAAGCTGCAAAAAGGAAAAAACGTACTTGCCGCACACTGTCACAACACAACAGGAGGTGCTTATGTAGATTTCGGCCTTTATCGTCTGAACAAACAGACGACAGGTTTTGAGACGGCAGCCGTCCAGAAATCGGTAAGCGTACTCCCCACACAAACTTACTACACGTTTACTTGCGGTCCGGTGGAACTGGACCTGGTGTTTACCGCACCTTTGATGATGGACGACCTCGATTTGTTGTCTACTCCCGTTAATTATATTTCTTACCGCGTTCGTTCGCTGGACAAAAAGCAACATGATGTGCAGATGTATGTGGAGACCACTCCGCAGCTTGCCATCAATGAACTGACGCAACCTACCCGTTCGAAAGTGATCCGCCGTAACGGTATCAATTATGTACAGGCAGGGACTATCGACCAGCCTATCCTCGCACGAAAAGGAGACGGTATCTGTATTGATTGGGGATATGCTTATCTGGCAGGAAATATAGGTGCCAATACAGCTGTCAGCCTGGGTAACTATTATGGTATGAAGAACGAGTTTGCTACCAAGGGTTCTTTGTTGCCTACACAAGCCGAGTGCGTGACCCGTCGTGCCGACCAGATGCCGGCTATGGCCTATACTGACGATCTGGGTGAAGTAGGTACCGATGGCAAATCCGGCTTCCTGATGTTGGGTTACGATGATATTTATGCTATCGAATACTTCTATCAACCTCGTATGGCCTACTGGAAGCATGATGGTAAGGTAAGCATCTTCGATGCCTTTGAGCGTGCCAAAGCAAACTATGCGTCTGTCATGGAACGTTGCCGTGCTTACGACGAAATGATTCTGAACGATGCAGAAAAAGCAGGTGGCAAAGAATACTCTGAACTGTGTGCATTGGCTTACCGTCAGGTGATTGCCGCCCATAAGCTGTTCAAGGATGCGGATGGTAACTTGCTCTTCTTCTCTAAAGAGAACAATAGTAACGGTTGTATCAATACTGTCGACCTGACTTATCCGTCTGCTCCGCTCTTCCTGGCTTATAACCCCGAATTGCAGAAAGGCATGATGACCAGTATCTTTGAATATAGTGCCAGCGGACGTTGGAACAAGCCTTTCCCGGCTCACGACCTGGGAACTTATCCTATTGCTAACGGACAGGTATACGGTGGTGACATGCCGATTGAAGAAGGCGGAAATATGGTAGTCCTGGCTGCTGCTATTGCCAAGGTAGAAGGTAACGCCGACTATGCTAAGAAGTATTGGGATTTACTGACCATTTGGACTGATTATCTGGCGGAATACGGACAAGATCCCGAGAACCAACTCTGTACTGATGACTTTGCCGGACACTGGGCACATAACGCCAACCTTTCGGTAAAAGCGATCATGGGTGTAGCTGCCTACAGTGAAATGGCCCGTATGCTCGGTATGGATGATGTAGCCGACCGATATGCTGCCAAAGCCAAAGCAATGGCTACCAAATGGGAACAAATGGCTCGTGAGGGTGATCATTATCGTCTGGCATTCGACCGTGAGAATACCTGGAGCCAGAAGTACAATATGGTTTGGGACAAGATGTGGAATCTGAACCTTTTCCCCAATAATGTGATTGAGAAAGAAATTTCTTATTATCAGACCAAACTGCAAAACCCTTATGGACTTCCGTTGGATTCCCGCAAGGAATATACTAAATCCGACTGGATTATGTGGACTGCTGCCATGTCTTCTGATAAGGCTACTTTCGAGAAATTTATTTCTCCGGTATATAAGTATGCTAATGAAACCGTATCACGTGTTCCGCTGAGCGACTGGCATCATACCGATAGCGGTAAGTTTGTCGGTTTCAAGGCACGTTCCGTGATCGGTGGTTATTGGATGAAGGTATTAATGGATAAAATGCAGAAGTAATAAGAACCGGTATATAATTAGGGTTTATTATCAAGGGTTGTATCAAAAGCTTGTTTTGCTTGGATACAACCCTTTTTTCTTTCCAAGAGATGTTATGTTACCTGCCTGTTCTACTTAAGTTAGTGTCGGTTTAAGCATGAAGTGGCTGTCAAGGGTGTTCCGGCACCTCTGTAACCCGGAAGTCCGTACCAATCAATCCCTCTTCCGAGTAGCCTTCACAATGAATCACGTATTCTCCGTCCTCCTGATCGTTTAGAAAGAAGGATACTTGTGCTCTACCTTCCTTGTCGGTTTTTACTGTAGGATTCCAGTACAGTGTATTTCTTTGTTCCGAATGTTCGAAGAATGAATGATCGGAAAGAGTAGGAGTATAAAATTCTTTTGTCTGGTTATAACCTATCCACTGGCAGATTTTATTATTCGTTGCTATAACTTCTCCTTGTATCGGACGGCTATATAATACGATAGTGCCTCCATAACTGCTAAATCCTCCGAACTGAGTGGACGTCTGTTGCAGGACTTCTACCCGTTCGATTCTGGATGCCTCCATGCTATATACAACTTCAGGATCTTTGGCAATATACCCATCCAGTACCAAGACAGCTACTGTTCCTCCGGGAAGTCCGTTGATGTGGGCATACTGTAAGTTACTCTTTGTTTTATCCGGATTAGGAACCATGGTGATGCCGGGCACTGTTCTCAGTAATTGACGGACATCTCCAAAACTGTTGCTTGCTTTCACTTGAGTACTTGTTTTCACGAATCCTTCACTATAAGGACGCCGCTTTTCAATCGGATCTTTTTTTCGTGCGGTTACTTTCACTTCTCCTAATTCGAATAGCTGTTTGTCAATCTCCTTTTGGGGGATGTAGGACTTGGTAATATCCCATTGTACATGAAAAGAACTATCAGGTGCAAAAGGAGAAGGCATATATTTCACCGATGGAACCGGAATGGAATCATCAAGTTTGATCGGATAGGTTTTCCCATTCTTGTCGGTGGCTGAGAGCATGACTTCCTTTGTTCCTTCAAAAGAGATTCCCGATAGGCTGAAACGTTTTTGTCCATCCAACGGACAGGTAATAAATTGTTTGAGTGAATCTTGACGTAGGATAGCCTGAAGTTCAACAGATTTAGCCTTCTGTTTATTTATATTTTCCACTTTTCCTGATAGGATGAGAGATTGTTCCATAGGATATCGGGGGAGATTGTCGGGCTGGTTGAAAACTTCAAGTGAGTAGCGTCGCCATCCTTGTGTCAGCAATAGCAGTTCTATTTTAGACAGGCTTTCAGTATCTTCCGGATTCCAGTAGCTTAATGGTTGTTCCGTTTGCCCTTTCAGGTTGCTACTAAGAAATAAGTAGGTACTGAAGTTGTCACGGATCGTTGGTTGCTCTAAAAAAGTTTGTGCAACTGCCAGCGAGAAAGAACCCGGTTGGGGAATTCCTTTCTTATCAGTACTACGGATATTCACCGACATTTTTCGATGTCCTTCTTGTACCGAAATAGTAGATGAAAGTTTTAGGTTGAGTGTTTCGGGAAAGTGAGTAAATACCAGCCTTTCACAATAGGCATGATAGTCTTCATCGATCAGGGTTAGTGTGAAGACGCCCGTAGGAAGTTTATCTAAAGGCAAATCGAAAAGTGTACGCGGTTGCGAACCATCGACGGGTAGTATGGCAATCAACCGTCCTTCTTGATGGAGGATAAGTGAATAAACCGAGTTTTTGGTTGAAGGGCCAATCTTTTGAGTCAATAAGATACGTAATGCTTCTTTCAGGTGTTTAACAGTGATTACAAACCCCTGCTCGCTTATCGAAGGTATTTTAAAGTCTGTGTTATCTCCTGCCAGACGGGCAATGTATTTTTCTTTTTTCTGTGGGATGAAAAAGAAACTTCCTTTGCCCAAGTGACTGGTAGCAAATTTACGGATACTGTCTCCATGGGCATTCAGTATGACCCCTTCTGTTTGAACCCCTTTTCCGGTGTTGGCATCCACTACTTCGAATGCTATTCGGGAGGTGAGTCCATTGATTAGATTTCCTCCTTCCGGGAAGAATCTCAGTTTAAATTTTGTTGTCTGCTGGGGAATGTTGTCTTTTTCTGAATCTCCATAAATCGTTAGTTCACGATGGAAGAAAAACTCCGGATCAAAATTCTGCATCCATCGGGTATAGGCACGAAGTTGATAATGGCCGGCGTGTAGATGTTCTGGGATCGAAAAGCTACCGGAGGCTGCTCCGTCTGCCAAAGGATACTTGACTTGTTTTACAATATCTCCTTTACTATTTGACAGATCTATGTATACAATCCTGCTGGCTTCGGTTGCTGAGGAAGAGAGTGTTTGATACACTTTAAACCAAATGGTTTCTCCGGCATAATAGTTGGTACGGTCTTGATGCAGATATAATTTCTCTATCGGATTTTCACGGGCATACCGGTTGAACCGGGCTGACAAAAGAGTATCGCTTACGGCTTTTTGTGGAGTTGCTATGCAATGGATGGTGCATAATAGACAAAGAATAGTTAATGCTGAATGTGTTTTCATAATGAACAAAGGTAGTGAAAAAAGATAATAGTGACTGACAGTATTCCAACTATCAGCCACTATTGTCATTGAATTTACAGTTTTCTGTTTATTTATAAACTTCCAGTTCGTAGATACGTGTATCTCTGCCTCCGGTGCTCTGTGTAGGACGAGTCACAAGCAGACGGATGTAACGTACCTTTCCGTCATAGTTCAGCGGACGTGAAACGACATTTGCATGGTTACCGTCGATAGCATCCAGAGTCGTCCATTCATCGCCCGGGTTCATTTTACCTTGCAGGAAGCAACCATTGGTGATGTATGAGTGACTTTCCTGTCCGGCGTTCACCATCTTCCAACCACTGATGTTTTGTGCTTCACCCAGATCGAAGTCTACGTAGTTCGGAGTCTGCGAAACGTCACACCACTTTGTATCCGTTTTACCATCCAGCAGGAAGTCCGGTTTTTCTTCGTCGTTGGTATATCCGGAGCAAGCAATGATTTTAGCTCTTTTCAGGATATTTTCGCGTACTGCTTCTTCATCATTTCCGGCAGTAGCTGCATTACCTACGTTATTGGTGCGGAAAAGAGTGCCGGCAACGGTTGTAGCCGGTTCATTTTCGGCAACCAGAGTAGCAGCAAACAAAACCACTTTCTCATTTCGGGGCAAGATTACGCTGGTAGCTCCCTTCGGAATATCCATACCAAATTTGAACATATAAGTGAATTCATAAGGCTGATCACCGTTGGATGCATGGCGGTGTGTACCTACATAGGCAATCTCAGCATCTTTCAGATATCCTTTGGTGTGTCCTTTATGTCCCCATTGGCCGATGAAGCCGGTATAAGAAGGTACAACGAATGAAGCGGTCTGCTTGCCAATGCGGAAGTCGGCCTGATTGTCTCCTTCGGTAGAGGCGGCGAGGATATAGAGACGGTTGTATTTGTTTCCCGCAGGCAGTTGCAAGGTATCACCTTCACAAGTCATTCCGTTCGCAATCTCTTTTTCTCCCAAACGGAAAGTGATCTGACCGGCTATCAGTGAGTCCGGCAGAAGTTCGGCTGCAAAAGAATAGCCCGATTCGAAATCGCCTTCTCCACGGAATTCATTATAAGAAGCACATTTGCGGTCGTAGTCAAGCGGTAAAGCGGCATATTCGATCGGAGACGCCTCACGTCCCGATGGTTTGAGGCGTACTTTGTAAGTTCTTACAGAATAAGGAGTGATGTTTACCTGCAACTTGTTTCCTTCGAAAGTTGCATTGCCGATTGTCTTTTCCGTACCGTTGGCTTCGCTGGCACTGATGATTTCCCCTGCAAAGGTCAGTGTGGCTCTCTGTGCTTTCCGGCCTTCGGTTTCGTATACGCGTACTACATACTCATCGGTTTCTTCCGCTTTCTTCAGTGCCTTGATCAATACATTGCGGTTGTCCGAAGCGACAAACGAGAACGATTTTCCGGCATTTCCTTTGTGTTTTTCCGTACGGAAGGCTTTCAGTTGCTGGTTCAGCTTTTCGGCTTTCTCTACAGTGGCGGGTTTATCCAAGGCTCCCTGATGTGGTATCAGGCTGTAAGTGAAGGTATGATGACCGAGATCCTGATGATCCTGATATGCGTAACCTCCGCGTGTTTCCGGTGTGTGGAGCAGGGTGAGGCGGATCGTATGGTTATCCGGCTTGTCCCATCCATATTTGCTGTCGTTCATCACCGATACACCATAACTTCCGTCACGATCGGTCAGGTCGGCCCAATATTGTGCATATACTTCGTAAGCTGTTTCGGTATTGTTGCCACGTTGTATGCTGCCGATACCCAAGTCGTACGTAGCCTTTTCGTTTTCAATATTGAGCGGGAATTCGGCTTTTAACAATGCGTTGGTCGATTGCCAGTCTATTTCGTTATAGAAGTCGATGCGTTCTGCACGGCTACCTTCATACAGACGTATGTATTGACGGAAGACAGATTCTCCGTGACGTTTCTCGACACAAAGCGATTTACGTAAAGTTCCGTCTTCAACCAAAGTTATTTTCACGTCATCCGTAATCGAAACCGGAGTACGGTCGGTTGTCTCTTTCAACACTTCCCATGCCGGCCAATTGTATGACTTGTTCTGAGTGAAGAGTGCCAGGCGGATTGCTTTCCCGGCTTTCACCAGCTCTTTGCCGTTCTTTTTGTCAGTCAGAGAGACGATATCTCCATTTTTATCCAATGTAATCTTGTACAGAGAGTTTTCCAAGGTATTGACGTTCGTCGAGATGTTGCTTGCACCGGTTCCTGATGTGCGTACGTCATATACCACATATCCTGTAGCCGGAACTGTTGCTTCTACCAGGATGCGTGCTTTTCCGTCGGTACAAGAAATGAGCTGAGCCGATACTTTTTTGCCCTTTTCATCGTACACCGTTATCCCTTTGGGGGCTTTTGGAAGGTCAAGTTCTATTTCCGCAATATCTGTAACCGTAAATCCGAGTGCATTATAAAGGATTACCGGAATACCGCTGACCCGTGTATCCAATTCCCTGCCGATACCATGAATGGAAGAAGTCAGTACATTGGAGAACTGTTTCAGTGAGATCAGTTCATCGTTCCATGAAAATTCATAGGCACGCGGTATACTGGTTCCTGTCAGGTCATCGTGGAACTGATGATAAATGAAGCGTTTCCATGCTTCATTGATGGTGCTTCCCGGATATTTGGCCTGATTCAGCCATTCGGCAGTTACGGCAGCTCTTTCGGCCGCGTCTCCCAGTAATTCGTTCTGGCGGTTGTACAATTTCATGGCAGCCTGTGAGGTGTAGCATCCTGTACCGTGAACATCCATCAACAGTTCACCGTCGAATACCGGTAATTCCGGATGATTCTTATAAGGAAGGTAATCTTTGTAAAGCTGGTCGCTGGTTGCACTGACAATTTCTACCGGACCGTTTCCGCGAAGTCCTTTTTCCACTGAACGGACAGAGGCCAGTGTCGGTGATCCGCCGATATCGCCTGTACCGTAATATCTGTATACTGTATTAAGAGGTGTACGGCCTGCCAGTTCTTTCAGTTGTTCGTTTTCTGAAAGGTCTTCGTCGTTCCATCTTCTGCCATAATCATATCCATGTGCCAGCATGATAGACGATCCGTCTATTCCTTTCCACAAGCCGATTGTAAACGGATGCTTGCTCTTACCATAGAACGGATGCACACGCCAGTCCAGTTTTTGTGAAGAGAAACCAATCAGGCCGCAGTGCGAAGCGATAGTAGGCAGTGTCCAACCAAATCCGAAACAGTCGGGCAGGAAGATGTCCGTGCTTTCCACTCCGAATTCTTGTCTGTAATACTGTTGTCCCAGCATAATATTGCGGATGAACGATTCAGTCGAAGGTACCAGAGCGTCCGTTGCGTCCCAGCTACTTCCGGAAATGTGCCAGCGGCCTTCCCCGATGTACTTCTTCATTTCTTCGTATTGTGCGGGATAGTACTCCTTCATCCAGGCATATTTCACTCCGCCTTCAAAGTTGAATACATAGTTCGGATACTTTTTCAGCAGAAACAGGTTCTGGTTGATCGTGTTCCATACATACTCTTTAATGGTAGTCTGTACATCCCAGTTCCACTGAGTGTCCAGATGGGCATCTGCTACCATGTAGGCTTTCGCCTTTTTCTCCTGTTTGTTCCCTTGGGCGTACGAGTCTCCTCCGGATAACAGCAGGGTAGCTGCCAGCATAGCAATGTGTAATTTCATGTTTGCTTAATACATTATTTAATTAATAAATGAGGAATTATACAAAGGTGACCAAATTCGCAGAAAGGAGATGAAAAATACTGTTCAATAAATAGCAGAATCTGTTCAGATGTGCTTTTAGGGCTCTGTGAGGGGGATTGAAATGTTGAAAAGAACAGATTTTGTTGTTTATTGAACGAAAATTATCGTCTTATTAGTTAAAAATAACTTTCCTTTGCAATGTTTCGAAACCGTAAGAGCTATACTATGAAATACATCCCGTCTTATATTCCGAGGATTATTTCCATAACGATGCTTTTATACATTAAAGATTTATAGAACCTGTTTTTTAAATTTATGTACTATGCGTAAAAAAGAACAAATGTTTTGGCTCGCAAGTCGTAGCAGAATGTGGCGCATACCACTTTGTATGGCTGCCTTTTCGCTTTTGCCAAGTGCCTACAGTTTCGCTAGCGCCGAAAACCCGGCAACAGAAACTGTATTGGCAGTGAACTCCGTTCAACAACAACGGACCGTAAAGGGTATAGTTATCGACGCCAATGGCGAAGCGGTAATTGGTGCTAACGTAAAAGAGCCGGGGAGTACAACTGGTACCATCACCGATATGAACGGTGAATTCTCGCTGAGTGTCGGCCCTAAAGCTACACTTGAAATCTCATTTATTGGTTACACAACACAAAAAGTAAACGTAGGCGCATCAAACACAGTTAAAGTAATTCTAAAGGAAGACACAAAAGTACTCGATGAAGTCGTTATTACCGGTTTCGGTATGTCACAGAAAAAGGCAACACTGACGGGTGCCGTTGCTGCAATTGCTTCTACTGACATTGAACGTTCCAATGCAACAACAGCATCAGGTGCATTGGTTGGTAAAATAGCAGGTATCAATACCCGTCAGAATGATGGACGTCCGGGTGCTTCTACACAACTACAGATACGTAATATGGGTGCTCCATTGTATGTAATTGACGGTGTTGTATCTGATGATGGACAGTTTAATCACATGGACTTTAACGATATAGAATCTATCTCTATATTGAAAGATGCCTCTGCTGCAATTTATGGTGTGCGCGCTGCCAATGGTGTAGTAGTGGTTACATCAAAGAAAGGACAGCGTAATTCGAAGAATTCCGTATCTATTAATGCTTACTATGGTTGGCAGCATAATTCACGTTATGTTCAGCCAGCTAAGACTAAAGATTATGTGAACGCTTATGTCTCTGCAGAAACTTGGGCTAAAAAGGCGGACAATGATCGCAGGTACAACAAAGAGGAATATGCAAAATGGATGGCCGGTACTGAGAAAAACTACCAGGGTTTTGATTGGAGCGACTATATTTGGATTACTGCTCCTCAATCATATATTAGTGCGAATCTTTCAGGAGGTACCGATAAGGCTAATTATTATGTAGCAGTTTCTCATATCGATCAAGAAGCGACTGTACGTGGTTACGGTGGATTCAGACGTACAAATGCCCAGATGAATATTGATATGAATATTTCTGATCGTTTCAAGATTGGTGCTACGATGAATGGACGTATTGAAGATCGTCACCATCCGGGTGTTCCTGGAGGAGATGATACATGGTTGCCTCGTTTTGCAACTATGAAGAATCAGCCGACAAAGCGTCCGTATGCCAACGACAATCCTTTATACCCACAACTTGTTTCTGACCAGAAAGAGACAAATTTTGCTCTTTTAAATTATGACACCAGTGGTAAGGTATCCGATGTATGGCGTGTTATTCAAATGCAAACAACTGCTGAATATGAGATATTGAAAGGATTGAAGGCTAAAGGTATGTTGGGCTATTATTATGCTTATAATGAACTGGATAATCAGGAATACACATTCAAATTGTATGGATACAATGAAAAAACGGGTGAGTATTATGAAACGGCTGCTATGGATAATCCTTATCGCGAACGTAATCGTGAGAAGGTAGAGGATCAATTTGCTAATTTCCAGTTGAACTTTGATCGTAGGTTTGGTAATCATTCTATCAATGCTGTTGCTTCTTTTGAGGCTACACAACGTAAGCGCCCCAAATCATGGGTACATTCAGTTCCGGTTGCCAACGGTATGGATCTGATTCGTTTTAAGGAGATTGTGGAGTATAATGATACTGGTAACAATACGGAAGCTCGTATGGGATGGTTAGGACGTATCAATTATAGTTTTGCTGATCGTTATCTGATCGAATTAATTGGTCGTTGGGATGGTTCTTGGAAATTTAAACCGGAAAATCGTTGGGGATTCTTCCCTTCTGCCTCTTTAGGATGGAGAATTTCTGAAGAAAATTTCTGGAAAGAAAGTAAGATTGCCAACGTGTTTTCTAATTTGAAGATACGTGGTTCATACGGTGTGGTTGGAGATGATAATGTGAGTGATTATACTGCGTTCGATTACCTGCCTGGTTATAAATACAATAACGGTGGTGCCGTATTGGATGGCGATTGGGTTGTTGGAACTGAGACTCGTGGTTTACCTAATAAAACTTTATCATGGATGGAATCTAAGATCCTGGATATTGGTGTAGATATGGGCTTCTTTAATAACCGTCTGAATGCTCAGGTAGACTTCTTCCAGCGTATTCGCGATGGAATTCCTGAATCTCGTTATGACGTGTTGATTCCAAATGAAGCAGGTTTCTCTTTACCAAAAGAAAATTTGAGATCGGACAAACATGTTGGTTTTGATGCAATGGTAAACTGGACCGATCATGTTAGTGATTTTAATTATAGCGTTGGTGCTAATATGACTTATTCACGTTTCTGGGATTGGGAACAATATGATACACGTCATAGCAACTCTTGGGATGTTTATCGTAACAGTATTTGGCATCGTGTTGGTTATGTAAATTGGGGATATGAAGCTGTTGGCCGTTTTACAAGTTGGGAACAGATTGCTACTTATCCGATAGATAACGATAGAAAAGGAAACAAGACAGTTGTTCCGGGTGATATTATGTATAAGGATGTCAACGGTGATGGTGTAATAAACTATATGGATGAGCGTCCAATCGGTTACCGTAGTGATAGTACTCCTACACTCAACTTTGGTATTAATTTGTCGGCAAGCTGGAAAGGTTTTGATTTGGCAATGGACTGGACGGGTTCGGGTATGACATCATGGCAACAGCAATATGAAACGGCTCGTCCGTTCCAGAATGATGGTAACAGTCCGGATGAGGTATTTAAAGATGCTTGGCATCTGGCAGATATCTGGGATGCGGACAGCCAGTTGATTCCTGGAAAATATCCGTTAATTCGTTTGAATAATGAAGAAACAAGTGCTTATGATAAGAGTACATTCTGGCTGCATAATGTGAAATATATTAAGCTGCGTAATCTGGAGTTTGGTTATACTTTACCCAAACGGATTGTTGCGAAAGCTGGTATCAGTAATTTGCGTTTGTATGTGTCTGGAACCAACCTGTTCTCTATCAGTAATATACCTTTTATGGATCCGGAGTGCATCAATTCAAATGGTTTGGACTATCCGACGATGCGTGTGGTTAACTTAGGTATTAATCTCAAATTTTAAGTAAACAATGAAAAACAGATATTTTTTAATGGCTCTTGCTGCTGCAGGAGTATTATCGTTGAGTAGCTGTAATGGCTTTCTGGATACGAAGCCAAACGACATTATGACACAAGATCAGGTGTATGCTGACCCGGCGTTGGTAAAATCTGTTCTGGCTAACTTTTATGGCCGTATCACTTTTGGCCAACGTAATGAAGCAGTAGAAGATTATTTTATGCTGGATGAGGCTATTCATTATGATAACAATAGTGATGAGAATATTGATAGAAATAAATGGCGCCCTTATGACTATACACTGATTCGTAATCTGAATCAATTCCTACAAGGTATTAAAGGATCTACTGCTGTAGATGAAGAGACCAAGAGACTGTATGAAGGCGAAGTTCGCTATATTCGTGCTTGGACTTATTTTTGTATTGCCCGTGGGTTAGGTGGTATTCCAATTGTAGGAGATGATGTATTTGACTATACCGGTGGTATGGATATTACTACAATTCAGGTTCCCCGCTCTACTGAAGCTGAAACTTATGACTACATTATTAAGGAGTGTCAGGAAGCGGCTGCTATGATGAGTAAGCAGACTAATAAAAACAATTCTCGTGCAAACTATTGGGTAGCAAAAATGTTGGAAGCGCGTGTAGCAATTACGGCAGCGTCATTAGCTACATACAATACGGTGGCCGAACATCCTCAATTGAGGACTGCTGGTGGTGAAGTAGGTATACCCGCAGATAAAGCAGAAGGCTACTATCGTACAGCTTTAGCTGCTGCAAAGGAGGTTATCGAAGGAGCTGCAGATGGTACGGCTTCTCCATATAGATTGATGTTAGCTGCTGATAAAACTTCAGAAGCTTTGGCTGATAACTTCTTTAAAGCAGTTTGTGAGAAAAGTGGTAATACTGAAGTTATTTGGACACGAGACTACGCTACTCCTGGCTATGGTCATGAATTTACAAAGAATTGCTTACCTAAAAGTATCGAACAAGATACTGGCAGTGATAGAATGTCTGTATTATTGAATTTGGTTGAGGCTTATGAATCAACAGATGCAACGGAATCAGAACGTGGTAAAGCTGCAAAGTTTGATATAGGTACATTAGATGATCCTAAATTCTTTGATGATCCGATGGATTTGTTTGCAGACCGTGATCCACGTTTGGCGGCTACAGTTCTTTTACCGGGCTCCACTTTTGATGGAAAATTAATAGAATTACAGGCTGGACAACTGAACAAAGTAAATGGTCAATGGATAGAAAGAACAGGTCGTAGAAATGAAACGGATGCCCAAGGACGATTGATTACTGCCAATAATGGTCCGTTCGGAGGTAATGAACGTGAAATTAACCGTACAGGATTCTTCGTTCGTAAATATCTGGATAAAACTCCTTTGGCCGGTACTCAAGGTACAAAATCAGCTATGTGGAATGTATATTTCCGCATTTCGGAAGCTTACTTGATTGCTGCTGAGGCTTCTTGGGAACTGAGTCGTAACAACAGCGATGTAGAAGCTTTGAAATATATCAATGCTGTTCGTGAACGTGCCGGTATTCAGCCTTTAACTTCTATCGATCACCAGAAAATTATGCATGAGTATCAAGTGGAATTTGCATTCGAAGGTCATCGTTGGTGGGATTTGAAACGTTGGATGGAAGCTGATAATATTTGGACTGGAAATGAAAATGATCGTACAGCACAGCGTCTTGGCTTATGGCCTTACCGCGTAGTTGCAGATGGGGATGCTAATAATGGTAAATGGGTATTTGTAGAAAAGAATATGCAGACATTAGATTTATGGCGTAAACCGCTGAAGTGTACTGATGTTCAGTATTATTCAGAAATCGACAATGGCTGGATTAATAATAATCCGAAATTGGTTAAAAACCCGTATCAATAATCTAAAATTAGAAGAGACAATGAAAACAATATCAAAGATTTTTTCAGTATTGCTGTTAGGAGCGATGATGTTTACCAGTTGTATGAAAGACAACTACGATGCTCCTGAGTCAATGTTGACAGGTCGTGTGATGTATAATGGTGAAGCATTGCAACTTCGTGGCAATGAAGCTGTACAATTACAGCTTTATCAACATGGTTATGCTAAACACGATCCTATTAATGTATATGTTAATCAGGATGGTATATATTCTGCTAGTTTGTTTAATGGCGAGTATCAGATGATAACAAAGAGTGGAAATGGCCCTTGGACTTCTGAAGGGCGTGATACTATCAATGTAACTGTTGCTGGCAATACAGTGCAGGATGTTGAAGTTACTCCTTATTATCTGGTAAGAGATGCACAGATGACCTTAGAAGGTAATAAGGTAAATGCATCTTTTAAAGTAGAAAAAGTTGCAGGTGGAGGAATTGACCGGGTATTTTTCATGTTAAGTACTACTCAGTTTGTGAATGATGCAGAACATAATGTAGACCGTTATGATGAAACTGATAATTTGGATGCTTACGATGAAACAGGTAAATTATACACTTTTGCCACAAGAGACTATACGGATAATAGTATGTTCCAAACTGCTTTGAAAAGAGGCACATTGTTCGGTCGTATTTGCATCTGGCCTAAAGGCTCTGATCAGGGTATTTACTCTAAAGTAATCCGACTGAAATAATTCATATCAATGTTTAATAGGGAAAAGGGTATCGGGCTTTCCTGATACCTTTTTCTTTTTCAACAAACTCATTAATAACCCTTAAATTTTATGTTATCATGAACAAGAAATTTTTTATAACTGCAGTAGTATTAGTATCTTTAGGTATGACAAACGTGATGGCTAATACGTCGAATAATGAACAAATCGAGGTAAGTAGTGTGAATAAAGTGGCTACTACCGAATATTATTTGGAGATTGGTTCTCAGAGTGGTTCCGGTTTATTTGAAGAAATAGAATTATTGGACCCTACTGGGAAAGTTTTGAGAATTAAGACAAAGCGTGGTGGAAGAGTAGAGATATTCTGTCATGGAGATAATTCTGATTCTTATAGATTGTGGTATACAGCAGATAGTTGGACTGGGGAGATAATAACCGAAGAAATTAAAGCAAATCGTTTTACTATAAGTACTAGTTATAATGAAAGTGCTAGTAGTAGTTCTACGACTAAATATGAAACTCGGTATTATTATATCAGAGAAAAATAAATTAATACTTTGTTAAAATCAAAAGTTCCCCTTAATTTGGATCACATTTCGAAGATCCTGAATAAGGGGACTTTTCTTAATTTATATATTCAGCATGAAGAAACTTTTATTTTCCCTTTTTACTGTTTTTTCTTTCTGTGTTCCTTCCATTGCACAGCAGTATTCCAACCCCGTTATTAATTACAGCCTTCCCGACCCTACGGTTATCAAGGCAGATGATGGTTATTATTACCTGTACGCAACGGAAAATATCAGAAATCTTCCTATTCACCGATCGAAAGATATGGTAAACTGGAGCTTTGTGGGTACTGCTTTTACCAATGAAACCCGCCCTACATTTGAGCCGAAAGGAAATCTTTGGGCACCGGATATAAATAAAATCGGTGATCGGTATGTGATGTATTACTCCATGTCTGTTTGGGGTGGAGAGTGGACCTGCGGGATTGGTGTGGCTACGGCAGATAAACCTGAGGGACCTTTTACCGATCATGGAAAACTGTTCCGGAGCAATGAAATAGGGATTCAGAATTGTATCGATCCTTTCTATATAGAAGATGGTGGTAAGAAATACCTTTTTTGGGGAAGCTTTCATGGCATTTATGGAGCAGAACTAAGTGATGACGGGCTCTCCCTGAAAGAAGGAATGAAACCACAGCAGGTGGCAGGCACAGCCTATGAAGGAACTTATATTCACAAACGGGGAGGCTATTACTATTTGTTTGCCTCTATCGGTCGTTGCTGTGAAGGATTAAAGAGTACGTATACCACAGTGGTGGGGCGGTCGAAATACTTATTTGGCCCTTATGTAGATAAAAAAGGGGAATCGATGCTGGAGAATCATCATGAAGTGCTGATTGATAAAAATGAAGCATTCGTGGGTCCCGGGCACAACTCGGAGATCGTAACAGATGATAAAGGAGCGGATTGGGTGTTTTATCACGCTGTCAGTGTGGCCAATCCTGAAGGAAGAGTGTTGATGCTCGACCGTGTAAACTGGAAAAAAGGGTGGCCTGTTGTAGAGGGTGATACACCGTCGTTGCAAGCAAAAGCACCTGTTATCCGGCACAAATAAGGGAGTAAACATCAGTATGCTACCTACTTCTAATGGTATGGATACCTGTATATTACGTCTTATTCCGTAATCTTTATCTTGTCCCGCGTACCTGGGCTGCCGTGCCCGAGTACGTGGATTCATGGGCACAGGCACCCGGACTCATGGGCCCGGGTATACAGGACGAAGTAAAGATTGCACTATTTCCAACTAATTAATAGAGAAAAACAAAATGGTTCTTCTTCAAATTTGGTGGTAAGTTTTCTTTTACTCATGGAATCTAATTCAGTTTTCGGACGTGTAAGCCCTCTTTTATAGTTGACAAAAAAGCAGGTATCCCGGCTTTCTCCCGAAGAGTCCATCCGTGAGGTGAAGAAGCTAATCTTAGACTAAACCATCTGAAAATCAATATCTTTAAGAAGTAAGATTTCTGTCCTCAAAAGCTTTGTTTTAACACAGAGTTAAAGCTTGTTCTTTGGATGTGAATAAGAAGTTCTTTAAATGCAAAAGACTTGTTATTTGCGCACAAGAACCTGCCAACCTGCAAAAGGCGTTAACAATGTTAATTGAAAAAAGGTATAAGGATGAAGATACCGGTTCAGACGGCGTAAACTCACTTCCGAAACTTGAGTTATCTTATTCAGCCAGTGTCTGTTTTTTCTTATTAAAGCAAGCAAAAAGGACAATTATCAACTTGAAAATAAAAAAATAAAGAATTGACCACTAAATTTGAAGAAGAACCATTTTTCGTATGAGAGACGTCCGGTTTCGGAAGATTCTGTGGAACTCTGTGTGGCTCTGTGGTGAATGATGCCACATCCTCAGTCGTGAGAACCACAAATGAATTCTTTTAATATTACCGTATGTTTCCTGACCTTACGGATGGAATGGACAAATTCCGGTCAAAAGCCTGTTACATATGTTCCATTATTGATAGTAACCGGTTTATCCCCCGTTTTTGGTCAGTTTTTGCTATTTATTGAATAATAATTATCCTCCTTTCTCCAATATTTCCCCAATCTTTGTAACATGAAAATTTAAAATCTGAGGCAAAAACATGAAAAACAAAGTACTGACCATAGTAGCTATCTTATTACTTCTTCCCAATGCAATGGCATGGGCACATCAGCCCGCAGACGGAAACCAGAAGCATTTTACAAAGAAAGACGCAACGACGGCGATGGATGCTTTTCATTCTACTTTTTATAATCCGGATATGAAGTTGTATGCCATATCTTCGGATATGAAAGGAAGAGCTGCCATCTGGGTGCAGGCTATCTATTGGGATATGATTATGAACGCGTATAAACGTACGAAGGCTCCTAAATATCGCCGGTTGATAGAAGAGGTGTATCAGGGAGGATACGAACAATACGATAAATACAATTGGGACAATAAAATCGAATGGTTTATTTATGATGATATGATGTGGTGGATTATTTCGCTGGCACGTGCTTACGAAATCACGAATGACCCGAAATACCTGGCACATGCCTCTTCGGGGTTCTACCATGTCTGGAAAGAGTCGTATGATAAAGAAAGGGGGGGGCTGTGGTGGAACTTCAAGCACGATGGCAAGATGGCTTGCATCAACTATCCGACTACGGTGGGGGCCATGACTCTTTATAATGTAACCAAAGATCCCGATTATCTGGAAAAGGCAAAAAGTGTATATGCATGGTCGAGGGATGTCTTTTTCGACAAGGAGAAAGGCCGCATAGCAGACAATATGCACTATCATTTCCAGAGACAGAACGGTATGGACATAGACTGGACACCCCAACTTTATAATCAGGCTACATTTATCGGTTCGGCCGTGATGCTGTACAAAGCAACCGGCGAGAAAGCTTATCTGGACGATGCCGTTCTGGCTGCCGACTACGTCCGCAACGAGATGTGTGATGCCGATGGATTGCTTCCATTCAAAAATGGAGTGGAACAGGGAATTTATGCTGCCATTTTTGCACAGTACATCATTCGCCTGATAGAAGATGGCAATCAGCCCCAATATATGGACTGGCTTCGTCACAACATAGACGTGGCGTGGAACAACCGGGATGTAAACCGTAATGTGACATTCAAGGATGCAGCCAAACCCTGCCCGACAGGTGTGATGGAAAGCTATGATGCCAGCGGATGTCCCGCACTGATGCAAGTGATTTCTCCATTCAAATAACAACACAAACACGTGACAACACAAACACATGAGTAAGAGGGTATTAGTTTTGATTGGTTTGTTTTTGGCCTGTGGCGGCGTCTATTCTCAAACCGCCACAGGCACAAAAACGAATTTCCAGACAGCAGAGTCGTGGAAACCGGAAACAGATGTGCGTGCCGATGCCGTGATGGTATACGGAACGCTGGATAAGAAAGGCGTTACTTTTGAGCAACGCATTCAATCGTGGAGAGACAAAGGGTACCGGGCCGAGTTTATGACAGGGGTAGCCTGGGGAGATTATCAGGATTATTTTCTTGGAAAATGGGATGGGGTGAAAGATCACCTCAAAGAGGGCCAGCGCGACCGCGAGGGGCGGGAGATTGCGCACGGGCACTTGATTCCCTATATTGTGCCTACTGAGAGTTTCATCCGTTACATGCAGGAGAAGCAGATCAAACGGGTGATCGATGCGGGCATTACTTCTATTTATCTGGAAGAACCGGAATTCTGGATGCGGGGCGGATACAGTGAAGCCTTCAAATCCGAATGGCAAAAATATTATGGATTCCCGTGGAGAGCTCAACATGAATCTCCTGAGAATACATACTTATCGAATAAACTGAAATATTATCTGTACTACAACGCGCTTAATCAGATATTCACGTATGCCAAAACGTACGGCAAATCGAAAGGACTGGATGTGAAATGCTTTGTGCCTACACATTCACTTGTCAACTATACATCGTGGCAGATCGTAAGTCCCGAAGCGAGCCTGGCTTCGCTGGATTGTGTGGATGGGTATATCGCGCAGGTCTGGACGGGAACCGCCCGCGAACCGAACTATTATGACGGAGTGAAGAAAGAACGGGTATTTGAGAATGCTTTTCTTGAATATGGATGTATGAAATCGATGACAGCCCCGTTAAACCGCAAGATGTACTTCCTGACCGACCCCATCGAGGACCGGGCGAAAGACTGGCTCGATTATAAAATAAATTACCAGGCTACTTTTGCCGCCCAACTGATGTATCCGGCGGTAGACACATACGAAGTGATGCCTTGGCCGGACCGTATTTATCAGGGGCTGTACCAAGTAGCGGGAACAGACCGGAAAGAACGTATTCCGCGTGACTACTCCACACAGATGCAGATTATGGTGAATACGCTGAACGACATACGGACTTCGGAAACTCAGGTGAGCGGTACGCACGGCATCGGGGTACTGATGGCAAACTCGCTGATGTTTCAGCGTTTCCCCGATCATGATGGCTATGATGATCCGCAATTCAGTAGTTTCTATGGACAGACCCTGCCGTTATTGAAAAGAGGAATACCGGTGGAGTTGGTACACATGGAGAATACTCCGTTCGGAGACACATTCAAGGGGCTGAAGGTGCTTGTAATGTCTTATTCGAACATGAAACCGATGGAATCCCGATATCATGATTTTTTGGCAGACTGGGTGAGAAAAGGCGGAGCGCTGATCTATTGCGGCGAAG
Organism: Bacteroides sp. 3_2_5; assembly: GCF_000159855.2. Taxonomy (NCBI): domain Bacteria; kingdom Pseudomonadati; phylum Bacteroidota; class Bacteroidia; order Bacteroidales; family Bacteroidaceae; genus Bacteroides; species Bacteroides sp. 3_2_5. The sequence goes on from NZ_JH636044.1 coordinate 420,172, forward strand.
ATATCGATCCTTATCAGTCGGTGCTTGAATGGTGGAATTCCAACGGAAATCAATATAAGGCTCCTTCGGAACATTTGTTCGAGAAACTGGGACTGGACAGAGTACCTGCTGCCGGAACTTACCCTTGTGGAAAAGGTATGGTGACCGTTATACGTGAAGATCCGAAACACTTTGTGCTGAAAAGCGGAAATGACCGGCAATATTTCGATGCGGTTTCGGCTGCTTACAGAAAGAGTGCCGGGAAAGAAGTAGAACTGAAAAACAGTTTCCTGCTCGAACGGGGACCATATACCATTGCTGCCGTATTGGACGAAAGTGTGTCGGATGCTCCGATGGAACTTTCGGGGGTGTATATCGACCTGTTTGATAAAGATCTTCCGGTATTGACACATAAGGTGATTCGTCCGGGCGAACAAGGTTACTTATATAATGTCAAACGGATTTCGGGACGGGCAAAGGCGAAAGTGCTTTGCGGTGCTTCCAGGATATACGATGAAAAGGCAGGAAAACGAAGTTATTCGTTTGTAGCCAAGAGTCCGTTGCATACGACTAACGCTTCGAGGATATTGCTTCCTAAACAGCCGATACGGGTTTGCGTGAACGGGAAAGAAGAACCTCAGCCGGAGAAATTGTGGGAAGAGCGTTCGCGTACCCTGCTCTTGAAGTTCGAGAACGACCCCGCCGGCGTGCAAGTAGATATTGAATGGTAAAAACTATAAAAAAAGAATCTGAAGTTATGAAGCTTAAACTATCGACTCTGTTCTTGGGTGCAGCTGCCATGCTGAGCAGTTGTGGGACACCGCAGGACGTCAAGAGTGAAAAAAGTGAGATGCGTGCACCGGCCTATCCGTTGGTGATGATTGACCCTTACACCAGTGCCTGGTCGTTTACGGATAATCTGTATGACGGACCGGTGAAACACTGGACCGGTAAGGACTTCCCGTTCTTGGGTGTTGCCAAGGTAGACGGACAGATTTACCGTTTCATGGGAACGGAAGAACTTGAGCTGCTTCCGCTGGTTAAGACCTCGGAACAAGGCAGATGGACAGCTAAGTATACAACAAAGAAACCGGCTGACGGCTGGCAGAATGCCGACTTTAATGATGCGGCATGGAAAGAAGGAGAAGGTGCTTTCGGTACCATGGAAAATGAAAGTACAGCCAGGACCCAGTGGGGAGAAGAGTATATCTGGATACGCCGTAAAGCGGATATTAAAGACAACCTGCAAGGTAAAAATGTATATCTGGAATATTCTCACGACGATGACGCCATCATCTATGTGAATGGCGTGAAGGTGGTGGATACCGGTAACTCGGCTAAAAAACATATGCTTGCCAAACTGCCGGAAGAGGCTGTGGCCGCACTGAAACAGGGAGAGAACCTGATTGCAATTTACTGTAACAACCGTGTTGCCAACGGTCTGATCGATTGCGGTCTGTTGGTAGAGAAGGACAATACACAGAACTTTACTCAGACAGCAATACAGAAATCGGTAGACGTGCAGGCTATGCAGACCAACTACGAATTTACTTGCGGACCGGTGGATTTGAAACTTGCGTTCACTTCACCTCTCTTTATGGATAATCTCGATTTGATGACTCGTCCGGTGAGCTATCTTACCTATGAAGTGGCTTCGAATGACGGAAATAAACATAACGTAGAACTGTATTTCGAAGCAGGACCGCAGTGGGCACTCGACCAGCCTCATCAGGAAGCTGTAGCCGAAAGCTTTACAGAAGGTAATTTGCTATACCTCAAGACGGGAAGCCGCAACCAGGAAATATTGGGTAAAAAGGGAGATGATGTCCGCATTGACTGGGGATACTTCTACATGGCTGCCGATAAGGAGAACAGTTCATGCGCTACCGGAGAGGGAAAGACCCTAAGAAAGAGTTTCATCGACGGAAAATTGACATCATCCAAGACCGATGGAAGTGACAAGCTGGCACTGGTTCGCTCACTGGGTGAAACGAAGAAAGCGGAAGGACACTTGCTGCTGGGTTACGATGACTTGTACTCTATTCAGTATTTCGGTGAAAATCTTCGTCCGTACTGGAATCGCAATAGAAACGAAACCATTCAGTCGCAGTTTGCGAAAGCTGATAAGGAATATGATGCAGTGATGGATAAATGTGCTGCATTCGATGCTAACCTGATGAAAGAAGCTACTGAAGTAGGCGGACGTAAGTATGCCGAACTCTGTGCATTGGCTTATCGCCAGGCAATCGCTGCCCACAAATTGGTGGAAGCCCCCAACAAAGACCTGCTGTTCCTCTCAAAAGAGAACTTCAGCAACGGTTCGATCGGTACGGTGGATATCACTTATCCTTCTGCTCCTTTGTTCCTGGTATACAATCCGGAATTGGCAAAAGGTCTGATGAACCACATCTTCTATTATAGCGAAAGCGGAAAATGGAATAAGCCGTTCGCTGCACATGATGTAGGTACTTATCCGTTGGCTAACGGCCAGACATACGGTGGAGATATGCCGATCGAGGAATCGGGAAATATGCTGATCTTGAGTGCAGCCATCGCCATTGTCGAAGGAAATGCCGACTATGCGCAGAAACACTGGGATGTATTGACAACCTGGACCGATTATCTGGCTCAATATGGACTCGATCCGGAAAATCAACTTTGTACAGACGACTTTGCCGGACACTTTGCACACAACGCCAACCTGTCTATCAAAGCCATCCTGGGTGTAGCGTCTTATGGCTATCTGGCCGATAAGCTGGGCAAGAAAGAAGTGGCTGAGAAATATACACAGAAAGCCAAAGAAATGGCTGCCGAATGGGTGAAGATGGCAGACGACGGCGATCACTACCGCCTGACTTTTGACAAGCCCGGAACATGGAGCCAGAAATACAATCTGGTATGGGATAAACTGATGAATCTGCAGATATTCCCTGAAACAGTTGCACAGAAAGAGATAGCTTACTATCTTGGCAAACAGAATCAATATGGATTGCCGCTGGATAACCGTGAAACTTATACCAAGACCGACTGGATTATGTGGACTGCTACACTGGCACCGGACAAAGCTACATTCGAGAAGTTTATCGATCCGGTTTATCTGTTCATGAACGAGACGACCGATCGCGTGCCGATGTCTGACTGGGTATTTACCGATCGTCCGAACCAGAGAGGTTTCCAAGCTCGTTCGGTAGTAGGCGGATACTATATCAAGATGCTTGAGAAGAAGTTGAAAAAATAAGATTCTGTCCACAGGTTACACGGATTTTCACAGGTTAATCATTTTTCCCATTGATACTAAAGATTAAAAAAACTGTGTTAGTCCGTGTAATCTGTGGTGAATTTAAAACTATTAATATCATGAAGAAATTAGCGCTATTACTTGTTGGCGTATTGGGTACTGCTTTCTGCACTTTTGCAAAGAGTACGACAGAACCGGTGGATTATGTAAGTCCACTGGTCGGTACCCAGTCAAAGCATGCTTTATCTACCGGAAATACATATCCGGCTATTGCCATGCCTTGGGGAATGAACTTCTGGGTGGCACAAACCGGGAAGATGGGGGATGGATGGGCTTATACCTATGATGCCGATAAAATCAGGGGATTTAAGCAGACTCACCAGCCCAGCCCGTGGATTAATGACTACGGGCAGTTTGCCATTATGCCTGTTACGGGAAAGGTCGTGTTCGATCAGGATCAACGTGCGAGCTGGTTCTCGCATAAAGCTGAGGTTGCCAAACCGTATTATTATAAAGTATATCTGGCCGATCATGATGTCACGACTGAAATTGCTCCGACCAGCCGTGCGGCGATGTTTCGTTTCACTTTTCCTGAGAGTAAAGACTCTTATGTAGTGGTAGATGCTTTCGACAACGGTTCGTATGTGAAAGTGATTCCGGAAGAGAACAAGATCATCGGCTACACAACCAAGAACAGTGGAGGAGTGCCGGAGAACTTTAAGAATTATTTTGTACTGGTGTTCGATAAACCGTTCACTTTTACCGCAGCAGTTACCAACGGCAACATCCGTCCGGGTGAGCTGGAATCGAAAGATAAACATGCAGGTGGTATCATCGGGTTCTCTACACGTCGCGGAGAGACGGTCAACGTACGAGTGGCTTCTTCTTTTATCAGCCCCGAGCAGGCAGAACAGAACTTGAAAGAGCTGGGTAAAGACAATCTGGAAGCTGTTGCAGCCAAAGGACGCCAGGAATGGAACAAGGTTCTGGGACGTATTGAGGTGGAAGACGATAATACCGATCATCTCCGTACATTCTACTCTTGCCTCTATCGTTCGGTACTTTTCCCAAGAAGCTTCTACGAACTGGATGCCAAAGGGAAACCGGTACATTACAGTCCCTACAACGGTAAAGTGCTGCCGGGATATATGTTTACCGATACCGGTTTCTGGGATACATTCCGCTGTCTGTTCCCATTCCTCAACCTGATGTATCCTTCGATGAACGAAAAGATGCAGGAGGGACTGGCAAATACTTACAAGGAAAGCGGATTCCTTCCCGAATGGGCAAGTCCCGGGCACAGGGGCTGTATGGTAGGTAACAATTCCGCTTCAGTAGTGGCTGATGCCTATCTGAAAGGATTGAAAGGTTACGATATAGAAACTCTTTGGGAAGCTGTGAAACACGGTGCAAATGCTGTTCATCCGCAGGTTTCGTCTACCGGACGTCTCGGTTATGAATATTACAATCAACTGGGCTACGTACCTTATAATGTAGGCATCAATGAAAATGCCGCCCGTACGCTGGAATATGCTTATGATGACTGGTGCATCTATCAGTTGGGTAAAGCCTTGAACAAGCCTGAAGAGGAGATAGCCGTTTATGCACAGCGTGCCATGAACTACAAGAACCTGTACGATAAAGAGCATAAGCTGATGCGTGGCAAGAATAAGGACGGACAATTTCAGTCACCGTTCAATCCGCTGAAGTGGGGCGATGCCTTCACCGAAGGAAACAGTTGGCACTATACCTGGTCTGTATTCCATGATCCTCAGGGACTGATCGACCTGATGGGCGGACAGCAAGGGTTCAATCAGATGATGGATTCTGTCTTTATCCTGCCTCCTGTATTTGATGACAGCTATTACGGCGGTGTGATTCACGAAATCCGTGAAATGCAGATTATGAATATGGGACAGTATGCACATGGTAACCAACCCATCCAGCACATGCTATATCTGTACAATTACTCGGGACAACCGTGGAAAGCACAGCATTGGATTCGTGAAGTGATGGATAAACTCTATACACCCAATCCCGACGGTTATTGCGGTGACGAAGATAACGGACAGACTTCGGCATGGTATGTATTTTCTGCTATGGGATTCTATCCCGTTTGCCCCGGAACGGATCAGTACGTGATGGGTACGCCGTACTTCAAACAGATGAAGCTGCATCTGGAAAATGGCAAGACCGTGCAGATCAGCGCACCGGGCAATAGCGATGAAAACCGTTACATTGCGTCAATGACCGTAAACGGTAAAACATTGACTCGCAACTACCTGACACATAAAGAACTGATGAACGGAGCGAAGATTACGATGAAAATGTCGTCTACTCCGAACAAACAGCGTGGAGTACGCGAGTCGGATTTCCCGTATTCGTTCTCTAAAGAGGTACGTTGAGGCTGGACAGAAACAGATTACTTAATAAAAACCAATCAAGATTATGCCAGGAAAAAACTCAAAGAAAATGATCGGAGCATGTGTCGTTACTGCGGCACTGCTCTGTGCGCCTTCAGCACTGAAGGCCGAAGGTATGTTGTCGCATTATACTTGTGTGGCAGATGCTATTCAGAAAGACAACCGTCCGGAACCCGCTAAGCGTCTGTTCCGTTCGCAGGCTGTAGAAAACGAAATCATACGTGTACAGAAACTGTTGCGTAACTCAAAGCTGGCCTGGATGTTTACCAATTGTTTCCCCAATACACTGGATACCACCGTACACTTCCGTAAAGGCAAAGACGGCAAACCCGATACTTTTGTATATACAGGAGATATTCATGCCATGTGGCTCCGTGACTCGGGGGCTCAGGTATGGCCTTATGTACAACTGGCCAATTCCGATCCGGAACTGAAAACAATGCTTGCCGGAGTTATCAACCGCCAGTTTAAATGTATCAATATCGATCCGTATGCCAATGCGTTCAATGATGGTCCTAAAGGGGGTGAATGGATGAGCGACCTGACGGATATGAAACCTGAGTTGCATGAACGCAAATGGGAGATCGACTCGCTTTGCTATCCGTTGCGCCTGGCTTATCAGTACTGGAAGACAACAGGGGATGCCAGTATCTTCGATGAAGAATGGATACAGGCAATCACCAACATATTGCGTACTTTTAAGGAACAACAGCGCAAAGACGGTGTGGGTCCGTATAAGTTCCAACGTAAGACAGAGCGTGCTCTCGATACAGTGACCAACGACGGACTGGGTAATCCGGTGAAACCTGTCGGACTGATTGTTTCCACTTTCCGTCCTTCGGACGATGCCACGACATTGCAGTATCTGGTTCCGTCCAACTTCTTTGCCGTATCTTCACTCCGCAAGGCAGCCGAGATACTGACAACCGTGAATAAAAAGACGGCTCTGGCCAATGAATGCAAGGCTTTGGCAAACGAGGTGGAAACAGCCCTGAAGAAATATGCCGTTTACAATCATCCCAAATACGGAAAGATTTATGCTTTCGAGGTGGACGGTTTTGGTAACCACATGCTGATGGACGACGCCAACGTTCCGAGCCTGCTGGCAATGCCTTATCTGGGTGATGTGTCGATTGATGATCCGATTTATCAGAATACCCGCCGTTTTGTATGGAGCCTCGACAATCCTTACTTCTTCAAAGGTAAGGCAGGCGAGGGCATTGGCGGACCACACATCGGATACGATATGGTATGGCCCATGAGTATCATGATGAAAGCTTTCACCAGCAAGGATGATGCGGAGATCAAGTCGTGCATCGAGATGCTGATGAATACGGATGCAGGTACAGGCTTCATGCACGAGTCTTTCCATAAAGACAATCCTGAGAAATTTACCCGTGCCTGGTTTGCATGGCAGAATACTTTGTTCGGTGAGTTGATCCTGAAACTGGTGAATGAAGGTAAAGTGGATATGCTGAATAGTATACAGTAAGAATATAACGAAACAGAAATGAATGAGATTCACCACAGAGTAGCACAGAGTCCCACAGAGATTGATTGGCTGCGCTCTATTTGTTTTCAGACAAAAGAACAGATGAACAAATAAAGAATAGTTTGTCCTTTTGTTCATCTGTCTAAAAAAACTCAGTGGGATTCCGTGTCGCTCTGTGGTGAATAAAACTCAAAACAGTTTAATAATGAGAAAATTAGCTATGTGGGCACTGGGTGCCCTCTTTGTAGCCGGTTGTGCAGAGACAGAAAAGGCTACTACGGATTCCGGTTTGGTAAAGAGCAATTTCCAGACTGAGGTGGGCGGAAAGAAAACCGATTTGTATGTACTCCGTAATCAGAACAACATGGAGGTTTGCGTCACTAATTTTGGAGGACGTATTGTTTCGGTAATGGTTCCCGATAAAGAAGGGGTGATGCGTGATGTAGTGTTGGGCTTCGACTCTATTCAGGATTACATCAGCAAGCCTTCGGACTTCGGTGCCAGCATCGGTCGTTATGCCAATCGCATCAATCAGGGAAAATTTACTTTAGATGGAGTTGAATACCAGTTGCCGCGCAATAACTACGGACATTGCCTGCACGGTGGTCCGAAAGGATTCCAATATCAGGTATACGATGCCAAGCAGGTGGGACCGCAGGAACTTGAGTTGACTTATCTTTCAAAAGACGGCGAGGAAGGTTTCCCCGGTAATATCACCTGTAAGGTTATTATGAAGCTGACAGATGATAATGCCATCGATATCAAGTATGAGGCAGAAACGGATAAACCGACCATTGTCAATATGACCAACCACTCTTATTTCAATCTGGACGGAGATGCAGGCAGCAATGCCGATCATCTGCTGACTATCGACGCCGATGCTTATACTCCCGTGGACAGTACCTTTATGACCAGTGGCGAGATTGTAACAGTGGAAGGTACTCCGATGGACTTCCGCACACCGACTCCGGTTGGAAAACGCATTAATGATTTCGATTTCGTGCAGTTGAAGAACGGTAATGGTTACGACCATAACTGGGTGTTGAATGCCAAAGGCGATATTACCCGTAAGGCCGCTACTCTTGAATCACCCAAAACCGGTATCGTACTCGATGTATACACTGACGAACCCGGTATTCAGGTATATGCAGGAAACTTCCTTGACGGTTCGCTGACCGGAAAGAAAGGTATTACTTACAATCAACGTGCTTCTGTCTGTCTGGAGACTCAAAAGTATCCCGATACTCCGAACAAACCTGAATGGCCTTCGGCTGTATTGCGTCCGGGTGAAACCTACAATAGTCATTGTATCTTCAAATTTTCGGTAGATAACGGAAAATAACACAAGCGTTTTTTTAGTTGTATTGGCATAAGGAATATAGGGTCCGGCAGATCTGCTTCTATATCCTTATGCCTCTTTTTATATCCTGTTTTTAATTCATATCATGACACATACACAAACGATCACACCTAAAAAGCGTATTAATTCGATCGATGCCTTGCGGGGGTTCGCACTGATTGGCATCATGCTCTTGCATTGCATGGAGCGTTTCGACCTGACTTTAGCTCCGGTTGTGGAGTCTCCTTTCTGGCAGGCAATAGATACGGCAGTATACGATTCACTCTATTTTTTGTTTTCCGGGAAATCATACGCTATGTTTTCCCTTTTGTTCGGTTTGAGCTTTTTCATGCAGATGGAGTCTCAGGCAGCTAAAGGAGTCGATTTCCGGGGACGCTTCCTCTGGAGGCTTGCCTTATTGTTCCTGTTTGGCTATATCAACGGATTGGTCTATATGGGAGAGTTTTTTATGGTCTATGCCGTATTAGGAGTCTTCTTGATTCCTCTTTATAAAGTTTCCACCAGATGGTTGCTGGTGCTATGCATTTTGCTGTTTCTGCAGATACCGGCAGTCATTAGTTTTGTATCTCTGCTCAGCGACAATGTGGCTAACGAACCGACTGCTGCGGCAGCCTATATGGACCGGCTTTTTGAAAGGGCGGCCGATGTCTTTATCAATGGATCACTGATGGATGTACTGAGTTTCAATACGTTCGACGGACAGTCGGCCAAATGCCTGTGGGTATTCAATAATTTCCGTTACCTCCAGTTATTGGGACTGTTTATTGCCGGAATGCTGATCGGGCGTCAGGGTATTCACAAAAGTGAGGAAAAGATGGTGAAGTACAGTCGTCTGTTTTTACCTTATTGTCTGGCTTTCTGGGCAGTATTTTATGCTGTTGCCTTCCTGCTTCCGGTATGGGGAGTGGACGGGTTTGCGTTGCGGGTAGGACAGACTCTTTTCAAGACGTATGGCAATCTGGGACAGATGATGGTTTATTTCTGCGGTTTCACTTTGCTGTATTATCGGTATAAGGGGCAGAAAGTGCTCGACCGTATTGCTCCGGTGGGACGAATGAGTGTGACGAACTATATGGCGCAGTCGATAGTCGGAGTTTCCCTATTCTATGGTTTTGGCGGGAACTTTGCTGTCGAGTTCAACTATTTGCAGAGCTTTTTGCTGGGAGCGGCTTTCTGTGTCATCCAGATTGCTTATAGCAATTGGTGGATTAAGAGATTCTACTATGGTCCCATGGAGTGGCTGTGGCGTTCGCTTACCTGGTTTCAGGTGGTGCCGTTGTCAAGGCGTAAAGCTTCGCTTGGATAATAATGTGTCATATAGGTATATTGGTGATATTTAAAACAGATATTGGCTTATGTTTATAAATTCTTTAAGGAAATCCCCTTTTTCCTGTTCTCCGGGATTGATCCTGTTGGGGGCGTTTACCCTGTTATCTGTTCCTGTGTATGGGCAGCAGATACAACAGGTGGAAAGACAGGTGCAGCAAGTTCCTTTCCTTCAATTCAACTTCGATGAACAGGGAGGAGAGACAGCCCGTAACAGTGGAAGCGGAGGTTCAAAATATGATGCCCGGATCAACGGAGGTACGGTGGAGTGGGTGCCGGGTCTGCAGCAGGGAGCGGCAAGACTCAGTAACAAAGGACACTTCAAGTTACCGGACGGAGTCCTGGCACATGTGAAAGATTTCACTTTGTCTGTCTGGGTCTATCTGAATGAACAGTCTGACAACCAAACGGTGTGCACGTTTGCTTGCGGAACAGACCGTTACCTGATTTTGACAACCCAAAGAGGGAATGAAGAGAACGGCGTTTCTCTGGTTATGACGAAGACACAGGAGAGTGGAAATCATACCGACAAGGAAGAACGCATTGCATATACCCGTCAGAAAGGTAAACTGTCGGCTAACGCCTGGCATCATCTTGCTTTCACTCTGAAAGGGAGTGTCGGTACTCTTTATGTAGACGGAGTGAAAGCTGAAATAAAGACGGACTTCACCGTGAATCCTTCATTGTTAGGTAATACGACCGATAATTACATTGGCCGGCCGACCTGGCCCGATCCATATCTGAATGGCGGGATTGATGATTTCAGGTTGTATGACTATGCCTTGACAGACCGGCAGGTATACGAACTTGCATCGGTAGCGGACGGGCGGTTGGTGCAGGAAGACAGGGACGGACTTTCGTTGGGCGATTTGTCGGCGGTAACCACCGACCTTGTGTTGCCTTCGTCCGGTAAGAGCGGTACTACCATCTCGTGGAGCTCGGCTCAGGGGCAGTACATCAGTGACAGTGGAAAGCTTTACCGCCCCGATGCGGGAACCGGAAACAAGAAGGCAACCCTGACAGCAACGGTCCGGAAGGGAGACGTGGCTTTGACTAAAGACTTTGTTTTGACCGTCAAGGATATAGGGACTGAACCGGAAGATGTGAATGTCTTTTCGATGCAGACGGGAAATCCGACTGTGCCTGCTTATCTGGCAGACGCATCTTTCTATTATGATGACCGGACCAAGACTTTTTATGCTTTCGGAACCAATGACGGAGCGGGTGGTGAAAATGTGTATCCGGCCCAGATGTGGTACTCCAAGGACTGTAAGGAATGGAAGAATAAAGTGATCGCCTTCCCAAAATCATGGACGGACTATGCCGGGACCTTGTGTGTATGGGCTCCCAGTATCGAATACAATCCGGATACAAAGAAGTATTATCTGATGTATAGCATTGCTTCGAATACCTTTGTCGGTATGGCGGACGACCTCTTGGGGCCGTGGGAAGATGCCAATGGGGCAGCTCCCGGTAAGATGCTTTTCAAGGGATATGACGGACAGTTTTTTATGGATGATGACCGGACGATGTATATTGTAACTGACTCCTGGCACTTTAAGATTATGAAGTTGAAGTTCGATGAGGCCGGAAAGATCTATATTGACAACAGTGATCCGGTATTCGCCAAAAGCGATTCCAATCCATTTATCGGCACTTACCACTATACGCAGATAGAAGAGATAAAAAATGCTTTTGAAGCTTCGTTTATTTTTAAGAGAAATAATTTATACTACCTGATGTGGTCGTTTAACGGTAGCGAGAATTATAATGTCCGATATGCCGTAGCCGATAAGATCACGGGGCCTTACCGGGAGATCAACCGGTCTATGACTGTTCCTATATTGCAACGTGATGATGCCAATCGGATTTTGGGTCCCGGACATCATTCGATGTTCTGTTACGGAGGGCGTACGTTTATTGCTTATCATCGGCAACATTATCCTTTTGTAGACAGTAAACGGCAGACTTGTATCGACGAAGTTTTCTTTAATGAGGATGGAAGTATCCGTCCCATTACTCCAACCCACAAGGGGGTAACGGTTGCTCCCGATGTTCCGGGCGATCATCGTACGAATCTTGCTTTAGGAAAGCAGACCTTGACCTCTTCGGCGAGGGTGTATGATGATTCGGAATTTGCTCCCCGCTATCGTACACACGGCATTTCATTCTGTTATGCCGGTAACTTTGCCGTAGACGAGAATTACGGGACCCATTGGGATCCCGGAGTCGGTGCACATAAGCCTTGGCTGATTGTAGATTTGGGCAGCGAGTGTAAAGTGGATGAGATAGAGACAATTTTTGAGTTTACAAGCCGTACTTACAAGTATAAACTCGAATATTTGTCACAGAAAGAAGCCGACAGTCTGGATGCAGCCTCCGGCAGTCATTTGTGGAAAGTGTTTGCAGACCGGAGTACGGACGGTGTCGGACAATCTCCGGTGACGGATACGAAGCCGGGCAATTCTCCGGTGAAAGCAAGGTTTATCCGTCTGACCATTCTGGAAGGGGTTGACATCCCCCTGAGAGCAGACGGGCTGGACAAGAAGAATGCCGAAAATGCATTAAGTATTTTTGAATTGAAAGTTTTTGGAGAAGATCGGTCGGATGACCTGAACCGTATTTTTGAGGCGGAAAGCTTCCATAACCTATATGGGATAGCTCTTGAAAAGAATGCGGCCGAGAACGGATTTATCATGGGGCAGATCGATAATAACGATTATTTGCTCTACCGGAATGTAGATTTAGGCAAAGGGGCAGGCACGTTTACAGCTAAAGTTGCTTCAGGTACCGAAGGCGGGAAGATAGAGGTTTATCTGGGTTCCTTGAAGGGAAAACCTATCGGAGTGCTCGAAGTGGGCAATACGGGTGGCGACCAATCCTGGGAAATCAAGTCAACGTCTCTTGAACGGATTGCGAGAGGGCGGCAGGAGAAATTGTATCTGCTGTTCAAAGGTAAGACCGGTACCGAAAACCTATTGAAACTGGATTGGTTTCAGTTTACTAAAGACCGGATGAAATAATGATTGTATTATATTGAAAAAAGATTATATTATGGGAAAGAAAAAGATTAGTACCGGAGTATGGCTGCTGGGGCTGCTGATTGTGTTTTGTTCTTATACAGGAGTTGCCGGAGCAAAAAACAGGTCAAAAACAAAAACCGTGACAAAGTCGGTTCCGTTGGGCGATCCTTTTATTCTATTGCACGATGGAACTTATTATGCTTACGGAACGCATGCGGCCGACGGTATTGAAGTGTATACATCAAAAGATCTCAGGAAGTGGAAACTGCACGGGCTGGCACTTCATAAAGATGATGTTTGGGCGGATAGCCGCTTCTGGGCACCGGAGATTTACGAGATCGACGGGAAGTTTTATATGTATTATACGGCAGACGAACACATCTGTGTGGCCATAGCCGATTCTCCGTTAGGTCCGTTCAGGCAGAACGAGAAGAAACCGATGGTTGCTGGCGAGAAGATGATCGATAGCTCCCTGTTTATCGATGAAGATGGAAAACCTTATCTTTTCTTCGTTCGCTTCAATGATGGCAATAACGTATGGGTAGCGGAACTGGAGGACGATTATATGACGATTAAAACGGAGACGATGCGTCCTTGCATTCATGTTTCGCAGGCATGGGAAGAAGTGTGGCCGCGTGTGAATGAAGGATCTTATGTGCTTAAACATAACGGATTGTATTACATGACTTATTCCGGTAACAGCTTTGAGAGCCCATTCTATGGGATCGGATGTGCCACCGCTACGGATATCATGGGGGAATGGACCAAATATCAGGAAAATCCGATTTTGCAGAAACCGGGGAATTTGCAGGGAGTGGGGCATAGTGCCATGTTCAGGGATAAAAAGGGCAGACTTCGCATTGTTTATCATGCGCATAAAGATAAAGAGCATATTCATCCACGGGGCATGTACATCGGTAAGGTCTATTTTGAAAAAGTGGATGGTATAGACCGCATGCGGATCAACAAGGAATATATTGCTGCGGAATTGGTCGAATAAACCGGGGGGTAGAAATCGATATAGGCGTAAAACGGATGGATGAATCCGGAGAGTCTGTTGTCCGATAAAAAGGGTGTAGCTATCTATATGGTGAGGCTACACTCTTTTGTTGTTGGGGCTACACCCAGATATATATGGGGTGTCTTTAGTTTGTAATAGCTATTGAATATATATTGTTTTTGTATTTCTATTTTTGTTTAATATACTGTCAGGATTGAGAGAAAAATAACATGGATATGTTTTGTGGAATAGTAAAATTTGGTAAATAATTTTTGCTGCTGTTACATTACAGGTAATATTGGTCTAATTTTCTGATTTTGGCTGTATTTTACTGTTTATTGACCAGTAATTATCCCTTTCCCCTTTTTATTTTACTGATCTTTGTATTCAGAAAATTTAAAAAAAATACTACTTTGCTACTATTTATATATTGGTTTGGAAAAATACAAACTAATTAAAAAAGAACAAAATGAAAAAATTTGTATTTATTGCTGCTGTATTGGGATTTACTAATGTATTTGTTGCAATGACACAGCAGAAGAATTCGCCTATCCCTTTGCATAACAATGGTATTGAGACTTTTACAGTTTATGAAGCTGATGGCTCGAATTATTGCTATAATGGTGGTAGAGGGGCTACCTCTTGTTCTATAAGTGGTGGAATAGATATAAAAGGAGGGGGAGCTAGTGCAGCATGCGATGTTTCATGTCAAACTGGTTATTATGCTTGTTGTGGTATTCGTTGTACTTGTGAAAAATATTAAAGTGTATGAGGAAAATAGTAATATTGTCCTTGGGATTATTGTTTTTTCTGTTCTCTTGCCAAAGAGAACAGAAAAATGTTACCCAAAGGATAGAAGTAGACTTATCACATATCGATACAGTGAAAATATCTGCATCAAGAATAATAAATTTAGAAACTGTGGATAGTTCTTTATTGTATGATATTTGCGCTTTATTCAAGCAAGATGACCGTTACTTTATATGGTCAAGAGATAATGCTTATGTTTTTAATGATAAGGGTGATTTTCTTTTTAATATATCATGTAAAGGGCAGGGGCCTGGTGAGTATTTAAGTTTTGGATGTATGTTTATGGAGGACGGGGAGGTATGTATTTTTGATCAAGATAAACAGCAAATACTACGTTTTGATATAAATGGTAAGTTTATGGGAGTTCAAAAGGTTCTTTTGGATGAAGGTGCTCCTTCTCCTTCAATGATAATTCCGATTGGAACGGAACGTTACTTAAGTACAAATAGATTTGGGGGTGATTATCGTAAAATGCCAGTGCTAAGCTTCTGGAATAAAAACTTTTCATCTCAGCAAATCGTGAAAGGACGTTTCATGAATGATGGTATCCATTTTCCTGATGCTTTTTTTGTAGGAGAAGAAGGTCGGAGAGTGTTGTATTGGGAGCCCTTGAAGGATACCCTTTTTACCGTAACAGATAATTTTCTTGTCCCTGAGTATAAAATAGATTTTGGTACTTATGCGATACCTGAAGAGGAGGGAGCTAAAGATATATATGCTCGAATAATGTATTTAAATAAGCCGGAAAATCAAAGCTGCGCTTCTGTCGCAAGATTCTATCAGATAGATGGATATTATATATATTTTACATTTATGTGGTATGATCGTGTTTACTTATGTAGATATAGTGAGAAAACAAAGAAATCAGAAATATTTGCAATTTTGACAGATGAAATGCAACTAAAAGAATGCTCTTTCTTCAAGATTCTAGGAGATGATATTGTTATAGCTTTTGAAGATAAGGGTAATCTTGAGAAAAATCCTTCACTTTGTGTGTTTAATAAAAAAATATTAGATATATGACCTTAAAATGGATGATAACTTCAATCAAAAATAGAAGTATATCGTTTGATTTGGATAAAAAATCATTGACTCTAAGAACTCGTCTATGAAAATAAGGGAGATTCTTGAAGATAGTTTATTAATTGTTAGATTTTCTGTTTATTCTTGTAGAGACTGTCTTAACTTCTTGATTTCTGAGTTAGATTGCTCTAAAAAGCAAAGTAAAATTAAAATGGCTATGTTGATAGCTAATATTCCAGTTAGAGATCTACATGTGAAATGTAAAGAGTTTGATAATCCTCGACTGTATCGGGTTGATTCACTCTCATTTGATTTTGATTATTCTTTGACTCCATATGTGTTTAAACATAAGGAGCTGTACTATATGGCTTATTCCGGCAATAGCTTTGAAAGTCCGTTCTATGGGGTAGGCTGTGCTACGGCAACCGATATAATCGGCAAATGGACCAAATACGATGAAAATCTTATCTTGCAGAATCCCGGCGCTTTTGCAGGGTGTAGGGTATAACACTATGTTTAAAGATAAAGAGGGAAAGTTTCGTATCGTTTATCATGTACATATAGCAAAGATTATGTTACTGCAGAGCTGGTAAAGTAAAGCAGAGAAAGCGATTTGATAGTATGATTCTATTTATCTGTATCAGCTTTCAAAAAGTATTTAAAATGCTTTTTTTGATAACTTCCTCTTCCTTCCTTTCTGTTCAACCGGAAGGATAGGAGGGTGATAGTCGGGGTGAATGCAACGAAAAGCCGGGCTTTTTGGACTCTGAAGCCGACATTTCCTAGAAAAGGAGTAGGCATCTGGTACAAAAGAAGTAAGTATCTACTCTAAAAGAAGTAAGCAATTTCTGAAAATGCTTACTTCTTTTTTGAAAATCTCCTAATGTTTTGCACGATTACATATATTGTTCCATAATAGAGAGATTATTTTGCTCCTTCTTTTTCTGGTTGACAAGCACAGAAGACTACTCTCAGACTTTCTAAAAGCGCTTTATTTTTGCGAAAAACAAACACGAATGCTCTTACTTTCTCCTTTGGGTGTTCATTGTGTTGTGAAAACATCAGGATTCCTGCAATATGATAAACGGAAAAATGAAATAGAGACGATTTTTAGTACGAACCCGACTAATGTGCTGAAATAATCAAACCTGAGAAGGGCTGTTTAGCAAACTGTCAAAAATATAAGTGATCTTTTCAGAAGTTATTTCTTTCTAATGCATCCTTTGTTATACCGGATTTATTGTTATTTTCTTTTAAGGATATGTTTGTAGTTATTATCTTTGTCAGACTAATGAACTAAAACTGATTATTATGAAAAAGATTTGATTATGGTTAAACTCTTATTGATATGTCTGGCAACGATAGTAATGATCTCTTGCGGATCGGAACAGGAAAAGTTAACCGTGTATATTCCTGATACGTGTACGGATACTCTTCAATACGAAATCTACTTGCCGGAAGAAGAAGGATTGAATATTTTCTATGATTTGTGTGTAACTGATTCTTTTTGTGCTTTTTTGGACACACGTAATGATACATTATTAAAGATCTTCACTGCTACAATTCCTCCTGCTCTTGTCGGATTGGGGATGAAAGGAGAGGGCCCGGATGATTTTCTTTTTCCTTTTTTTGAGAAATCGATAGGCAGAGAGGGCAAAGGAAAGCTATCGTTCATTGAGTTGAATAGTTGGAATAAAAAGATTGTTGCGATTCATTCGGCAGCATCTCCCGCTCCTGTCGCTGTTTCTGTCGTTGAGGCACAACAATTGCCGGAGATGCCTGTAGTCAGGGATTATAATGAAACAGACTCTTGTGTATATGGCATTGATGTAGATATGCAGCATGGTTTGTTTTTCATTTATGATAAGCATACTGCCCGTGTTAAGACTGTGGATTATCATCGTGATATTAGGTCCGGATATCCGGAAGGACATTTATCTTATCTATACGAAAGTTGTTTAATGGTAAATCAAGATGCAAAGGCAGCTTGTATGGGATTGCTGAATCTGAACTCTCTCTGTTTTTATGATTTAAAAGGAAATCTGATGAAAGAAATAGTGATAGGGAAAGAGTTGAAATCCCCGGAGTATGACCCTGAGTTTCTTGATTTTCCGAATGCACCTAAATATTTCATTTCTCTTTGTGGTACTCCCAATTATCTTTATGCCCTTTATAACGGTTTCCCGGGTACTTCGGGTAAATCAAAGATTATGGTCTTTACCTGGCAAGGTGCTCCGGTTGCCATCTATCAGACAGATGTAAAATTGGAAAGAATTGCTGTTGCTCCATCCGGTAGATATGTATTGGGACTGAATATAACGGAAGAAGGAGGGAGTGATGTGCTGAAGTTTGAACTTTAGGTATTAGCTGAATCTTGCTGAAGAATATTCTGACTAATGTATTGTTCGGACTCTCGGAAGTTCCGGTTGAACAATTTATGCAATCATCAAATGCCTTTTCCGAGATTGGATTCTTCCATAATGAGAGTTGCAGTGAATTCACTTAAGGCCTACCTTAAAGTGAATTCACTGCAACTCTTCTATCTCAGCTATGTGTTTATGTTTGTGGCGCTACTTATATAGAGCAAGTACATATTATTGTTTCTTATTCAGGAAGCGTTTAGCCAGATATTTGCGTACCGGTTCATCATATAGCTTCAAGCATAGATAAGCAAACAATATGTTCCATGCGTAAACGCATAAGGCAACTTGCCAGGTCTCTCCTAATGTGAAAAGTTGATTTTTGATCAACCATGCATAGAACAAATACATGAATGGATAATGTATCACATAGATCGGATAAGATATATCTCCCAGGAATTTACATATTTGGGTTGACTTCTTATCCGTGGTGGTTCCCGATGCTCCTATCCAAAGCAGGATGGGGAAAGCTATGATAATACAGAATGCTTCATAAATGCCGTTTGTGCAGATTGATTCCGTTCCTTCCAAATAAGGCACTGCGAACAAGGCGATCATTACAAGGGTACATATCCAGAATGCACCTCTCAACTTCATGGGCTTGAAGTTACGCGATAAAAGCATACCCATGGAGAAGGGGAAAAGCATTCTTAATAATCCGCCTATAAAGTTTACACCGTCCAGTGTCCAGCCGACTCCTATGTTTCCATAACCCGAGACATTGAAGATGGCAAATGAAGCCAATGCTACTCCCAGTAATACTACAACTATGGTCAACGCTTTATTTGACAGACGACGAATGAACAAAGCGTAAAGGATATTGCCTATGTACTCGAAGAATAATGACCAGCAGGGGCCGTTCAATGGGAACATTTCGCCATTGCCGCGAACCTCGTAACCTACACCCGGCATTGCAGGGATGAAAAAGATGGTACAAAGAAGAGACAACATCACCATCGATATGCCGATATGTGTTCCGTCCCATTGTACAGAACCCTGGATATAGAATGTGATAGCACCCACTACGGCACCCATGATTACCATCGGATGAAGACGTATCAAACGGCGTTTAATGAAATCTTTCATGGTGAAATTCTTACCCCAACGATCATCATAAGCATAACCGATAACGAAACCTGAAAGGATAAAGAAGAAATCTACTGCTAAATATCCGTGGTTGAAGGTATCGATAGTGGTACCACCGGCAAAAGCATAGCCTTCGAATACATGATACCATATAACCATAAGAGCGGCTACTCCCCGGAGCCCGTCCAGTAGATGATAATGCGGCTTGGTATCTGCAAAAACTGTTGAAGAGATATTCGACATCTGTGTTTTATTAGTTAGTTAATATTTTCAGATGGCAAAGATACGGCTTGCAAAATGAAGTTCTTTTGCTTAAAAGCAAAAAAGACCGGCCGGGAGCTATTTTTTAGCGCGTACCCGGCTGAGTGTATAAATGGAAATACCCAGAAATGCAGCGACATACTTCAGCTTTACCCGATTGATCAGTCCGGGGTAGCGTCTGTTGAACTGTTCGTATCGTTCCTTGGGAGAAAGCTGGAGTCTTTCCACAAACATGTGACTGAGTTCTTTGTTGACGTCCTGATGCAAGATCCTTCCCCAGTTGGCTATATCGATATACTTTTCGTAAAGGGCATTCAGTTCGTCTATATGGAGAACGTAGATTTTACAATCCGAAAGGGTTTCAATACTCTCTATGGACGGCTGTTTATAATATAACGAATCCATGCCGAAAGTAACGTCACCTTCTTGGCTGAACCAGGTGGTGGTATCTTGCCCGTTGTGATGAAATACAGAACGGGTGACACCTTCTTCGATGAAATAAACCAGGCGATCCGTTATTCCCGATTGCACTATATAAGTATCTTTGGGATAATACTTTACCTGCATGTTTGCCTGTAATGCCTGGAGCGCTTCATCCGAAACCGGGTATAACTGCCTGATTTTGTTTATGATGTTTTTCATTGGAGAGGAATTCATTATTCTGTTTACAAACTTACATAATTTTATCAATTCCTAAAAATTATCGATCTTAAATCCGCCCCTTTGATGTGGAAGAGAGGTAAATTTAATAAATAGGCATATAGATATAAACAAAGGTTGTCGGTCCTGACAGCTGTCCTTTGTGTTTTATGTTGGGGCTTTAGGGGAGCTGGAGTAAGCGTTGTGCTCGTTTTGACTTGCCCCTTAAAGAAGTTTAACGCCTCTATGTGCTTATATTCAGACCTTTCCGTTAACTTTGTCTGAAACATAAAAACCACGCAACTATGAAATCTTTTTATCCTGTCCTTTACTTATGTTTCTTATTCGGATTACTTCCGTTTCTGGGCAGTTGTTCGGAGGAGAATGAATCTTCCGGTACAATCGAAATGAATCAACTGCCGGGCACTGCACAATCTTTTTTATCTAATTACTTTCCGGGACAAACTCCGGAGAAAATAGAAAGAACGAATACCGATCAGGAAAATGCCCGGTTGCTTTATCGTGTTGTTTTTCCCAATGAAGTTAAAGTGGAATTTAGTGAAAATGGAGGATGGAAAAGATTGATGATTCCGGATCAAAAGTTACCCGGGTCCTTAGACTCTCTTTGGGGAAAGATTATTGAATATGTACAGCAACTTTTTCCCGATGATCCGTTTATCGGTATAGAGAATGCCTGTTATGGGGATTGTGTGTTGTTAAGTAGCGGTAAGAAAATAGCGTTCTATTATGACGGAACGTGTATTGGCTATGAAATGGATATAAAAGATGAATCCGGAGTGCCGCAACCTGTACGTGATTTTGTTGCAACGTATTTTCCGGATGGAGTTTTCCAGGCGGTGGTGGAGCACATTCCGAATGAGAATGTTACTGCCGGCTATTCATTCTGGTTGGAGAATGGATTTAAATGTGTGTTGAATGATCGTGGTCAGTGGACAGAAGTGAATGGAGGTACAGAGTTGCTGCCGGTTTCGATTCTGGAGGCTTTACCTGCAAAAGTAACCGAACAATTGTATCGGGATTATCCGGCTGCACAAGTTACTTACATTCGTTTGGAGGGTACCTGTTATACCATTCAGGTCAGCAAGACGGTGTATGTGACTATCGATCCGGAAAACAAACCGATAGTAGTACCTGTGATGCAGGCACAAGCTTTGGCTGAAGAGTACTTTGGCAAACTGCGTTCCATTTCCATCAGTCATCCGCTTCATACGGATGTTTTGAATTTCAAGGTCTGTTTGCCGAACGGATTTAATATGCTTGTCAACGAAGATGCCAGCGAATGGTTGAATATAGATGGGAACGGATTTGCATTTCCTGAAAAGCTGGTAGCATCGCTTCCTGAAAAGATTACCGAATATATTTCGGCACATTCGAACTCCGAAATTACGAGAGTCGATCGTTCGGTTGCAGCTTCATTTTTGGTGGAGTTGACGAATGGTGACGGACTGATGTTTGATTCCCAGGGAGGTTTTCTTGGAAAAGAAAAAATAGAATTGAGCATTTCCGAGAAAACATACAGATATATGCGACATCAATTTCCGGATGACCTCAATATGTATTTCTCTTCTTATAGCATAGAGGGGTGGATTTATAAATTGGGAGACGGATCACAGGTCAGGTTCGATCGGGATGGTAACTTTGTGGAAATGATCGCTGCGGCGAAGTAGCGATACGGTCTCAACAATGTATTTCAGTTGGAAATACGTTAGAAATTGGCACAGATCACACAGAAGTATATGAATAATTGATGTTTAATGCAGGGTATTGGTATGCCTCTGTGTGATCTTTCAAATATTAAAAAAAGGGTTGGTACATGAAATCCGGACATTAAAGTGAGTTCCGGATATCCAACTTCCAGGGATTCTCGATGGTCTTTATTTCTTTTTGTGTAATGAGTGAAGCCATTGTTTGTCCCATTTGTTTGAAGTCGGTAGACAAAGTGGTGATTCCTCCGGCCAATATTTCTTTAAGCGGGGTGTCGTTGTAAGAAATGATTCCGAAGTCTTTTCCCGGTGCGAAATTCTGTAGTTGGGCCTGTTTAAGCAGGTCGACGAGATCCCGGTCATTAACGACCATGAAGGTTTCCCCTTGCCTGATTTCCCTGTTCCGGACGGAGTCGGTATATTCATGCGTGAAATGGTATTCTTCACAGAATGCGCAAAGCCCGTTATAGCGCTCGATCGGTTCTTTTTCTTCTTTCTGAACCATTATGATATGATCATATTTCTTTAGGTGGGGAAGTCCGTATACCAAGGCTTCGTAGGTGTCTTTTTCAAAATTCTGTGCGACAGAAGAGTATTTTCCGGCCAGTTCGGGATGGAAATGGTCGAGTAAAAAGACACGACCCGATAGGCTTTCCAATAGTGGGGCTATATTAGTGAATTTACCGGGCATCAGAATATAGGTTGTGTATTTATAATTGGCTTCGTTGATCAGAGTTTCAAAAACCTTTCGGTTGTAATTATGAAAATATAGATCTACATTGGCGGTTTTCCTGATGGATGAAATAAATGAATTGTAAAGATCTTCTTTGAATTCATTGAATTCGTTGAAAAGAAGGAATATATTCAGCTTTTGTGCGATGCGGGTCGTCGCTATATAATAACCTACACCCGGAGTCGAATCAATGATTCCTTTTGATTTCAGTTCGCTTAAACCGGCGAATACCGTATCTCTGGATAGATTATAGTTTTTCCTGAATTCGTTGATAGAGAGAATCCAGTCACCTTTCTTATAACTACCGTTATTGATACCGTCTATTACGTGGTTTACTACCTGTTTGTATTTTGATTCGTTCCTTTTCATACTTTTGTTTTTGGTGCTGCAAAGATAGGATAAAAAACGTAAAAGGGTACAGCTACTGTCCGGATATCGTATATGTTTTGTAACATAATAAAAATACATACCAGTTCGTATCAGTTACGATAGGTTTCATTATCTTTGCACTGTTGCTCGGATTGTAAAGATTCACAGGCAAAAAAAGGAGCGGAAGAAACAACAAACTAAAAATAAAACAATGAGAACGTACAGATTTATGTTTCCGGTACTACTTGCAATGACTGCAACCGGAAGTTTGACGGCAGGGCCGTCTGATAAAGGGAGCTCCGGTATTCGGTTTCCGGAAGTAAACCAAGTGAAAATAGAAGATACATTCTGGAAACCCAAATTGAATCTTTGGCAGAAAGTAACGGTAAACGATGTTTTCGATAAGTTTGAAGGAAAGCATTTGGAGCATCCGGGAGAATTCTGTAATACGTTCGAAAACTTCGATCGTGTGGCGAAAGGTGAACGCAATATCGGACGGCATGCAGGAGCTCCCTGGTTCGATGGGCTTGTTTACGAGACTATCCGTGGAGTGGCAGACCTGATGGCAAGGCAATCGGATGTGGCTTTGGAAAAACGGGTGGACGGATATATCGATCGGATTGCTGTGGCACAGGCGTCTGAACCTAACGGGTATATCGATACTTACACTCAACTGATGGAAGCCGACCATCAGTGGGGAGAGCGGGGAGGAATGCTCCGTTGGCAACACGATGTATACAACGCCGGTATGTTGGTGGAAGCGGGCGTACACTATTATAATGCGACCGGAAAAACAAAATTACTGGAAGTGGCAACTCGCTGTGCTAATTTGATGGCTGAATATATGGGGACTTTTCCTAAAAAGAATGTGGTTCCTGCACATTCGGGTCCGGAAGAGGCTTTGGTGAAACTGTATACCCTATATAGAGACAATCCGGGACTGAAGAAACAGATCAATGTTCCGGTAGTTGAGCGGGAATATCTCAGGTTGGCTGAATTCTGGATCGAAGGTAGAGGAAAACATTGCGGATTCCCGTTGTGGGGGACATGGGGTAACCCTGCTGCCGAACAATGGATACGCGACCGGAAATACGAGGCTCCTGAGTTTGGCAATCATACCCGTCCGTCATGGGGAGACTATGCACAGGATTCTATTCCGCTTTTCGAGCAGAAGACAATCGAGGGGCATGCTGTTCGTGCCACCTTGTTTGCTACCGGAGCAACGTCTGCTGCACTTGAAAATCGTTCACCGGAGTATATAGCTGCCGTCAGCCGTTTATGGGATAATATGATTGGTAAACGTATGTTTATCACCGGTGGGGTAGGTGCTGTTCACTTTGACGAAAAGTTCGGGCCTGATTATTTCTTGCCTACGGATGCTTATCTGGAAACTTGTGCTGCTGTCGGTGCCGGCTTTTTCAGCCAGAGAATGAATGAACTGACCGGTGATGCTAAATATATGGACGAGCTGGAACGTACTTTATATAATAATGTCCTGACAGGCATTTCTCTTTCGGGTACACAATATACTTATCAGAATCCGTTGAATTCCGCCAAGCACGCCCGTTGGGGATGGCATGATTGTCCTTGCTGTCCGCCCATGTTCTTGAAAATGATGTCCGCAATGCCCGGATTTATCTATTCACAGAAGGGGGATGATATCTATGTAAACCTCTTTATCGGCAGTGAAACGGAACTGAGCCTATCGGATCAGAGTCGGATACGGTTGACGCAAAAGACCGGATATCCATGGGATGGTTCTGTTGTCATGACTGTTGAACCGGAGAAAGAAAAAACTTTTTTATTAAAAGTACGGATCCCGGGATGGGCACAGGGAGTCGAGAATCCATACGATTTGTATCGTTCGGAAGTGAAGTCTGCTGTCAATCTGAAAGTAAACGGCAAATCTATCGCAATGAAAATATTTAAAGGATATGCCGAAATTCAGCGGAAGTGGAAAAAGGGAGATAGAGTAGAGTTGACATTACCTGTTCAGCCGCGGTTGGTGACGGCCAATGAAGCTGTAGCGGATCTGCAAAATAAGGTGGCCATTGCTGCCGGTCCTTTTGTATATTGCCTGGAAGGATGTGACAATGAAGGGGTGGCTGATCTGAGACTCAATACGCGCGCTCCTTTATCGATGACTTTTGAAAAAGAACTGCTGAATGGAGTTAATGTAATTAAAGGCCAGGCACTGGATAAGACAGGAAAGAAAGTGTCGGTTTCGGCTATTCCTTATTATGCTCTGGGCAATCGTCAGGATAAAGGCTATGTCGTTTGGATGCCCGCAAATAAATGACATGAACGAACATAAACACAATTACAACATGAAAATAAACTGTCTTTTAGCCTTGGCATTGTCTGCTTCATCATTGGCGGCACAAGATGCCGTTATCCGGGTGGATGCCGGTAAGGTTGAAAATAAAATAACTCCCTATTTGTACGGAGCTTGTATGGAAGACGTAAATCATGAGATTTACGGTGGTCTTTATGACCAGAAAATTTTCGGCGAGAGTTTTGAAGAACCTGTTTCCATGGATAATTTTATCGGGTTTACCCGTTGTGAAGGGGTGTGGAAACTACAAGATGGCCAACTTTCCGTACAGGCACATCCGGGAGCAAAACTGGTATATGATGACACGCAGCTTTCCGACGGAACGGTCGGGGTCGATCTTAAATTTACGAACGGTACTTCATCCTCCAACAATGCCGGACTTTTACTGCGTGTCGGTGAATATGGAGGCGGAGCCGATAACTTTGATGGATATGAGGTCAGTCTGTTTGCTGATGGAAAGCGCTTGCTGTTAGGGAAACACTTGCATAACTGGCAAGAGTTGAAAACGACTCCGGTAGATGTAGATCCGACGCAATGGAACCGTATGGAAGTGAAACTGGATGGAGATGAACTGGTGATTCTGCTGAATGACTGTGAGGTGCTGCGTTTCGAAGATCGGGATACCGGTTTGCGTAATGGGAAAGTCGCTTTCCGAAACTGGGGAGCCGATGTATCTTATCGTAGTTTGACTATCGGAAGCAATACTCCTGTCAAGCTGTTGACCAAAGTAACTCCACAAGTCAGCGGGATGTGGGATGCTTTTGCTGACCTGACTGCCGCTGCTGTTTACAAACAAATTGCAGATAAACCTTTTCATGGCCGGTATGCGCAGGAGATAGAGTATCTGGCAGGAACCGGTAAAGTGGGTATTGCTAACCGGAGCCTGAATCGTTGGGGAATATCTGTACGTCAGGGAGAGAAAAAGACCGGCAGCCTTTATTTAAAGGGAAAAGCAGAAGTCCGGGTAGCCTTGCAGAGTGTGGATGGTGAAAAAGAATATGCTGTGCAGTGCATTCGGGCCAATGCCGGTGATTGGAAGAAATATACGTTTGAACTAACTCCTGATAAAACCGATGAAAATGCACGCCTTGCTATTTATCTGGAAGAGAAAGGACGCATTCAGGTAGACATGGTCACCCTTATGAACGGCGCAGACCGTCAGTTTTGCGGGTTGCCGTTGCGTAATGACATCGGGCAGGCAATGGTGGATCAGGGTTTACGCTTCCTCCGCTATGGCGGCACCATGGTTAATGCACCTGAATACCGTTTTAAGAGGATGATTGGCGACCGTGCGGAAAGACCTCCTTATAAAGGTCATTGGTATACGTATTCTACCAACGGTTTCGGTATTGAGGATTTCCTTCATTTTTGTGAGAAAGCCGGATTTATGCCTGCTTATGCAGTGAATGTAGAAGAGTCGGCGCAGGATATGGCGGATATGATCGAATACCTGAACGGATCGGTAGATACGAAGTGGGGTAAGAAGCGTGCAGAGAACGGACATCCTGAGCCTTACGGGTTAAAATATCTGGAAATTGGAAATGAAGAAGTTATCTGGGGGGATATTGAAGCCGATTATCAGCATTATATCGATCGATTTAATGATATTTATGAGGCTGTTCATGCCAAAGATCCGGAAGTGCAGTTTATTCATTCTGCCTGGTGGCGTCCCGAATCACCTAATATGGAGAAAGTATTTAAAGCGCTTGATGGTAAAGCAGCCTATTGGGATTACCATCCTTGGACGGATGATCTTGGCAGTCACGTAAATATAGACCGGGAGTTGACGGATATGAAAGCTAAATTCCTGAAATGGAATCCGAAGACAAGTATGCGTTGTGCTATTTTCGAAGAAAACGGTAATCTGCACAACGTTCAGCGCGCCATTGTGCATGCTACTGTTCAGAATGTGGTTCGTCGCCATGGTGATTTTATTCTGACCACCTGTGCGGCCAATGCTCTTCAACCCTATTTGCAAAATGACAACGGCTGGGATCAGGGACAAATTTTTTTCACTTCGGGACAGGTTTGGGGTATGCCGACTTTCTATGCACAGCAGATGTCTTCGGCCCATCACCATCCGCTGCGATTGTGGAGTGAGACAGTGGGAGAACTGGATATGACGGCCACTACGAACGAGGCACGCGATGAAGTGATTCTTCATGTAGTCAACACTTCCTCTGAAGTGCGGGAGACTCAGGTTAGTCTGTCCGGTTTCATTCCGAAAGGGAATATGGAAATATATACGCTGAGTGGAGAGTTGAATGATGAGAACCTTCCGGATACGCCTACACGGATTCTGCCGAAAGCTACCTGGAAGCAGGCTCCCGGATCTGATTTTACCTATTCATTCCCCGGTTATTCGTATACGATTGTTGTACTTAAAAAGTGAGTTGTTTTTATGAAAATAGGATATCTTAAACCGGGTATTCTGCTTCTCGTCCTGTTATTCTCTTACCGTCAAGATCTTTTTGCCAAGAAGAGAATCACTTCGTTGAAGTGTGAATACATTGAAACGCCTTTAGGACTCGATGTGCAGCGCCCGCGTCTGATGTGGAAAGTGGACACTTCCGATGTGCCCAGTAGGCAAACGGCCTATAGGATTTTGGTCTCTTCTACTCCGGAACTGTTGCGACAAGGAGAGGCTGATATCTGGGATTCCGGCAAACAGAAGTCGGATGAGCAATTGGTTTCTTACGCCGGGAGCACGTTGCGTCCTCACACCCGATACTGGTGGAGGGTAGAAGTGTGGCTGAATAATAAGAAGGTCGTTTCGGAACCTGTGTGGTTTGAAACCGGAAAATTTTCGGCAACGGATTGGGAAGCTTCCTGGATTACCGATGGGTATGATAAAGACTACGAACCCTCTCCGATGTTTCGTAAAGTGTTCGATGTTTCCAAAGAGGTTGCTTCTGCCCGTTGCTATATAAGCGGTTTGGGGTATTACAGGCTGTCCTTTAACGGGAAGGCTGTCAATGATCATGCGCTCGATCCGGGGTTTACGGATTATAGTAAGCGGGTGCTTTATCTCACGTATGATATTTCCGGACTGCTCCGACATGGTAAAAACTGTATAGGGGTTCAGTTGGGCAATGGCTGGTTCAATGAGCAAACTCCTGCCGTGTGGTACTTTCATGAGGCACCCTGGCGAAAGCGCCCGCAAATGATTGCTGAGATACATCTCTGTTATACGGACGGCAGCAAGGATATCATAACGACCGATACTTCATGGAAGACATCTACAGGACCGCTCCTGTTTGATAATCTTTATGTAGGCTCTTTCTATGATGCCCGTCTGGAACAGAAAGGGTGGGATACGGAACTTTTTGATGATGTCTCTTGGCAACATGCTAAATTGACTGCGGCACCTGCCCCACTGATCGAAGCACAGAAGATGCCTTCCATTACTACAGCAGATACTCTTTCTGTAGTGTCTGTCAACTGTATCAGTGATACTTGCTACGTGTTCGATATGGGTATCAACACTGCCGGAGTTCCCCGTTTGGAGATAAAAGGAGAACGCG
Source organism: Bacteroides sp. 3_2_5 (assembly GCF_000159855.2). Lineage (NCBI taxonomy): Bacteria > Pseudomonadati > Bacteroidota > Bacteroidia > Bacteroidales > Bacteroidaceae > Bacteroides > Bacteroides sp. 3_2_5. The sequence continues at coordinate 448,937 of NZ_JH636044.1, forward strand.
GAACCCGGATTCGTTTAAGGCATTCCGAGATGCTTCAGAAAGATGGGAATATCGACCAGCGTAATATTGACATGCACTTACGTCCTCGCAACAAACGTGAAATTATCCAGACGGATGAATATATCCTGAAAGGAGAGGGGGTGGAAACTTTTATTCCACCATTCACGTATCACGGATTCCGCTATATAGAACTGACCTCCGATCGTCCCCTTACTGTTGCGGACGTGAAACTTCAAACCCTCAGGATGCATAGTGACGTGGCTGAAGTGGGGAGTTTCAAATGTTCCGATCAGTTACTCAATACTATTTTCAATATTTGCCGAAACTCATATCTGAGTAATCTGTTCGGGATACCGACCGATTGCCCCACTCGTGAAAAGAATGGATGGATGGCGGATGGCTTTATGGTGCAGGAGGCGGGTATGTTCAATTATGACAGCCGGAATGTATATGCCAAGTGGGTGAAAGATATGATCGATACGCAGGAGGCGAATGGCAATGTAGCCGGTATTGCCCCGACTTCCCGGAGGTGGGATTCCAACTGGGCGGGGCCGCTTTGGGATGCGGCCATCTTCATTGTGCCCTCTTATCTTTATCGTTATACCGGTGATATCGAAACCATGCGTCAGGTGTATCCGGCTGCCGAACGTTATCTGAAGTATATCGAAACGACGGAAGATGAACGGGGATTGATTAATCATGGATTGGGTGACTGGTTGTTCTATAAGGCTGAAACACCGGTCGATTTTATGGCTACCGGTTTTGTGTATTGGGACAACCTGATGATGGCACAGATGGCTGAACTTACCGGACGTGTAGAAGACAGACAAAAGTATCTGGCAAAAGCCGAAGAGCTTAAGAAACGGATTAACGATCATTTTTTTGACCCTCAGACTGTGTCTTATGCTAATAAAACGCAACTTTCATATGCCTTGCCGCTTTATCTTCATATTGTTCCCGAAGCATATAGGGAACGTCTTGCCGAGAATCTGCATAAGATCATAGCAGCCAATGACTATAGTCTTGATTTCGGGTTTATCGGCAGCGTAATGGTACCTGATGTATTGGCGGAGACCGGTTATGCGGAAACGGCCTATAGGATGTTGACAAAAACTACATTACCTTCATGGGGATATTGGATCAAAGAAACCGGGGCGACTTCTTTGTACGAAACCTGGGACGTGACCCGCCGTATCGGAGATGCGTCTCTGAATCATCCTTCAATGGGGGCTGTCAGTGCCTGGATGTATAAGTATCCGGCAGGTATACGTCTTTCACCGGATGCATCGGCTTTTAAGAAAATATTAATTCAGCCGTGTTTCCTGTCCGATCTTGATTTTGTAGAAGCCAGCCATGAATCGATGTATGGCACTATCCGGGTTGATTGGAGACGGGAAGAAGGGAAGATCCGGTTACATCTGGTTCTGCCTTCAACGGCTATGGGTACTGTTGTTTTGCCCGGGCAGAAGCCGAAAGCTGTGAAGGGGGGCGAACACATTTTTGTCATTCCCGAATAGTAAATATGTTTGTATAGGATGAAGATGCGTCAAAATTCGTATTCACCACAGATTATACTGATTTATACAGATAATTAGTATGGGTTGTCAGTAGATTAAAATCGTTTTGTGTAAATCTGTGTAATCTGTGGTGAGTTATGACACCTTCATCCTATACGAATGACAGGGAGAGGGGAAAATCAGATTTCCAGTCCGTCCAGTATCTTCAAATACAATTCCAATGCCTCTTCTATTTCTTTAATCATGATATATTCATCGGACGTATGCGAACGTGAAGAACGGCCGGGGCCTATCTTGACTGAGGGGAACGCCATTAAAGCTTGATCCGAGAGAGTAGGAGAGCCGAAAGGCACGCGTCCCAGTTTCTTTGCTTTCTGTACAAACGGGTGGCTTTCTTCGATACGTGAAGAGTTGAGGCGGAACGAACGGGCTTCAGCTTTACAAAAGATATGCTTTTGTATTTCAGTAAACAACTCTTCGTTAGAGTACAGTTCGTTGCTACGCACATCTACTACAAAACTGCAACGGTCGGGAATGACATTGTGCTGCGTACCGGCATTGATCACCGTAACGCTCATTTTGACAGGTCCCAGTAATGGTGATTCTTTTGCAAAGCGGTAGTCGCGGAACCAGGCAATATCGTCCAGTACTTTATATATCGCATTGTCACCTTCATTGCGGGCGGCGTGTCCTGCTTTTCCGGTAGCTGTGACATCGAGCACCATCAGGCCTTTTTCGGCAATGGCAGGTTGCATTTCGGTGGGTTCTCCTACTACGGCAAAACTGATGGGGGGAAGTCCCGGTAATACACTTTCGATACCGCCTTTTCCGGATATCTCTTCTTCGCAGGAAGCCAGATAAATAAGGTTATAACTTTGTTGTTTGCGGCATAGTTGCAGAAACACCTGTAAGAGTGTTACTACACTGGCACCGGCATCATTGCTGCCCAATCCATAAAGTTTTCCATTCTCTTCGCGTGGAGTGAACGGATCTTTCCGCCAACCGTTGACCGGCTTTACAGTGTCAATATGGGAGTTGAGCAGGATTGTCGGCTTTTTCAGGTCGAACATAGGGCTCAGGCACCAGATATTGTTTCCTTTACGGCCCGTGGTCATGCCTTCGGCCTCGATATAATTTTGCAGATAGTCGGCTGCTTTTTCTTCTTCGCGGCTGAGCGAAGGGATGCTGATAAGAGATTTCAGCAAGCCGACAGCTTCGGATGTAATGGATTCGTCTATCATTTCTTTTTTGCTTTGAATGGATGCAAATGTACAAATAATACTTGAATCTTTCAGTTTGTCAGACAACTATTTATCAGGCGCTATATGGCTAAGTGCCTGACTCTGTTGAGCAAAATAATTCAGTATTCACACCTGATAATTCCAAATTAAACGATACCTTTGCAGACGAATAACTAACAACAAAGGATATGACTTATCATCATTTATCTGTCTTGGTCCATCGTCAGGCTGAAAAGTATGGCGACAAGACAGCCCTGAAATACCGTGACTATGAGAAGGCGCAGTGGATACCTATCTCTTGGAATGAATTTTCGCAAACTGTAAGGCAAGCCGCCAATGCTATGGTGGAATTGGGAGTACAGGAAGAAGAAAATATCGGTATTTTCTCTCAAAATAAGCCGGAATGTCTGTTTACGGATTTTGCCGCTTTTGCCAACCGTGCAGTAACTATTCCGCTTTATGCAACCAGTTCTCCGGCACAGGCTCAATATATCATCAATGATGCCCAGATACGTTTCTTATTTGTAGGCGAGCAGTTCCAGTATGATGCTGCTTTCAGTGTGTTCGGCTTCTGCCCTTCACTTGTACAATTGATCATTTTTGATCCGGCGGTAGTGAAAGATCCGCGTGATATGAGTTCTATTTACTATGACGAGTTCTTGGCTAAAGGAAAAGATTTGCCACACAATGAAGTAGTGGAAGAACGTACGGCACGTGCCAGTGCCGAGGATTTGGCAAACATCCTGTATACGTCCGGTACTACGGGCGAACCTAAAGGAGTCATGTTGCATCATTCTTGCTATTTGGAAGCATTCCGTATTCATGATATCCGTCTGGTAGATATGACCGATAAGGATGTTTCGATGAACTTCCTGCCGCTGACCCATGTGTTTGAGAAGGCATGGACTTATCTCTGTGTGCATAAGGGCGTACAGGTCTGCATCAATCTTCGTCCGGCCGATATCCAGACAACCATTAAAGAAATCCGTCCGACATTGATGTGTAGTGTCCCTCGTTTTTGGGAGAAGGTGTACGCCGGCGTTCAGGAAAAAATAGCCGAGACCACCGGAATAAAAAAAATGCTGATGCTGGATGCTATTAAAGTAGGCCGTATCCATAATTTGGATTATTTGCGGGTGGGTAAGACGCCTCCCCGAATGATTCAGCTGAAATATAAGTTTTATGAGAAGACTATCTATGCTCTGCTGAAAAAGACCATCGGAATAGAGAACGGTAACTTCTTCCCGACAGCCGGTGCTGCTGTTCCCGATGAAATTTGCGAGTTTGTACATTCGGTGGGTATCGATATGCTGGTCGGATATGGTTTGACAGAATCTACGGCAACTGTTTCGTGTACTTCGAAGACGGGTTATGATATTGGTTCGGTAGGTCAGGTGATGCCGGAGGTAGAAGTGAAGATCGGCGAAGATAACGAGATTCTGCTTCGTGGAAAGACCATCACGAAAGGGTATTATAAAAAGGCGGAAGCGACGGCTGCAGCCATCGATGAAGAAGGTTGGTTTCATACCGGTGATGCCGGCTATTTTAAAAATGGGCAGTTGTATCTGACAGAGCGTATCAAAGACCTGTTTAAAACATCGAACGGAAAATATATCGCTCCTCAGGCATTGGAAACCAAATTGGTTATCGACCGTTATATCGATCAGATAGCTATTATTGCCGATCAGCGTAAGTTTGTATCTGCACTGATTGTACCGGTATACGGTTTTGTGAAACAGTATGCCAAAGAGAAAGGCATCGAATACAAAGATATGGCCGAATTGTTGGAGCATCCTAAAATTACTGCTTTGTTCCGCGCACGTATCGATACGTTGCAGCAGCAGTTTGCCCATTACGAACAGATTAAACGATTTACGTTGCTTCCCGAACCGTTCAGCATGGAAAAAGGGGAACTGACTAATACCCTGAAGTTGAAACGTCCGGTAGTGGCACGCAACTATAAAGAGGTAATTGATAAAATGTATGAGGAGTAAGAACACAAAATTTTGTATATCTTTGCTCCCCATAATTAATGAAAACCATAAAAAAGAAGTATGATTACTATTGAACAACTTAAAGACGTGAAAGAGCGCACTGATGCGCTGAGGAGGTATCTTTGACATCGACGGGAAGAAAATTCAGGTCGAAGAAGAACAATTAAGAACGCAGGCTCCGGGTTTCTGGGATGACCAGAAGAAGGCCGAAGCACAAATGAAACTGGTGAAGGGACTGCAAAAGTGGATTGAGGGATACAATGATGTCAAGACACTGACAGACGAACTGGAACTGGCTTTCGATTTTTATAAAGACGAACTGGTTACCGAACAAGAAGTAGACGAGGCCTATGCAAAGGCATTAGAGCATGTCGAGAATCTGGAATTGCAGAACATGCTTCGTGATGAGGCCGACCAAATGAGTTGCGTACTGAAGATTAACTCCGGTGCCGGTGGTACGGAGAGTCAGGATTGGGCATCGATGCTGATGCGTATGTATCTCCGTTATGCCGAGACCAATGGTTATAAAGCAACCATGGCCAACTTGCAGGAAGGTGATGAAGCGGGTATTAAAACTTGTACCATACAGATTGAAGGTGACTATGCCTACGGGTATTTGAAAGGTGAGAACGGTGTACATCGTTTGGTTCGTGTTTCCCCTTATAATGCGCAGGGTAAGCGTATGACTTCTTTTGCTTCCGTGTTTGTCACTCCATTGGTGGATGACAGCATCGAGGTAAATATTTTGCCGGCCTGTATCTCTTGGGATACTTTCCGTTCGGGAGGTGCCGGTGGACAGAACGTCAATAAGGTAGAGTCCGGCGTTCGTTTACGCTATCAATACAAGGATCCTTATACCGGTGAGGAAGAGGAAATCCTGATAGAGAATACCGAAACCCGTGACCAGCCCAAAAATCGTGAAAATGCAATGCGTCAGTTGCGTTCTATTCTTTACGATAAAGAATTGCAGCACCGCATGGCAGAACAGGCTAAAGTGGAAGCCGGTAAGAAAAAAATCGAATGGGGGTCACAGATACGAAGCTATGTCTTTGACGACCGTCGTGTAAAAGACCATCGCACTAACTTCCAGACCTCTGATGTAAACGGAGTGATGGATGGAAAAATAGAAGGATTTATCAAAGCCTATCTGATGGAATTTTCTTCGGAAGAAGCTTAAAAATAACAGAATTGTAACATCCTCCGGATTTTTCTGCTCCGGGGGATGTTTTTTTATTTCCTTTCTTTGTCCGTCATTTTATTCTCTATATTTTTGGCAGGTTAAAAGATTTGTTCTTACTTTGTTAGCGTTGAACTTTAAAGCTAACGATTATGAGTAAGAATAAGAAAAAAGTAACACACAGCAAGAAAGAAGAAGAACAAGCCAAAAAGGTTGTTAAGATAGTTTTTGTCTCGCTGGTTATCCTGGCATTGGCTATGATTATCGGTTTTTCTCTTTTGGGCTGAGAGTGAGTGATTAGTGACTGACAATTAGTGATTGGTACCGGGTGGATGAATCGTACTGATCACCGGTTATTAGCTGCTAATCACTGCTAATAAATCGCTAATCACTAAAAAGACGGATGAACAAGCAACTGATTACTATTTTTTCTATCTTCTCAATTACTTGTCTGGGAATGGTTTCTGCCCAGGAGTCTAAATCTTTTCTTCCTGAGGTGAAGAAAGAGTCATTAACCTTCAGTTCGGAGGACAATAAGTTTAAACTGACTTTCAATGGGCGCATCCAGGCAGACGGAGCTATGTTCTTTGGAGAAGACTACCAGCCCATAGGCAACGGTGTCGGATTCAGGCGTGTACGTTTGGGAGCTACTGCTGCTTTTGGCAAAAGTCTGTCCGGTAAGATAGAAATGGATCTTACCGACGGTGGCTTTTCATTGAAGGACTGTTTCATTAAATATGCTTTCCCGAATGGGCTTTATTTTAGGGTCGGTAATTTTAAAGAGAGTTTTGGCATGGCTGCAATGACCTCCTCGGGCGATTTGTGGTTCATGGAAAAGGCGAACGTGGTATCTGCATTTGCTCCGGAATATCATATCGGTGTACAGGGAACCTGGGAACATGACCAGTTTCTGGGAGTAGCGGGTGTACATTTTAAAAAGATAGAAGGTAACAAAGAGAAAGACTATTCCGAAAGTAATAATAAAGCGGGGGAGGATGAAGGAATATCGGTTACAGCCCGTGCTGTCTGGCAACCGGTTTCGGCAGATAAGGTAAAAGGTTTTCATTTGGGAATAGCCGCATCTTATCGTACTCCGAAGACAACAGTCGGTTCGCTGATGCCGAATACTGTGAGATATAGTACAAGATCACTTTCTTATATTAACAAAATCAAGTTTCTGGATACATCGCCGATTGCTTCTGTCAGTCACGATTGGTTGGCCGGTGCCGAACTGGCCGGATTTTACAGAGGTTTTCGCTTTCAGGGAGAGTATATCATGAACAATACGGTGCGTATGGAAGGGTTGGCAACAGAGAAGTTCAACGGCTTCTATGTGCAGGCGGCTTATCTTTTGTTCGGTGGGCAGCAACGATATAGTAAATCGCGTGGAGCCTTCTCGCAGCCATCGTTCGGACGCAGTTGGGGGGATATAGAATTGGCAGCCCGTTTTGACCGTATCGACCTGAACGGAACAGAAGTGATGGGGGGATCGTCCAACGGATGGACATTCGGAGTGAATTATTATGCTACCCGGAATCTTAAATTTCAGCTCAATTATTCATATGTAGATAATGATAAATATGCCAATGCCTTCGGACAGGCAGCGGTAGGGTATAAATCGAACGGAGAGATTGCCTATAAACCCGAGGAAGTTGATGAATCGTTGGGTAAAGGAGGGAATGCTTATGGTATTCTGGGGCTTCGTATCCAATTGAATTTTTAAATAATATATGTCACAGGAAATAGAACGTAAATTTCTCGTTAGTGGAGATTATAAGTCACAGGCTTTTGATCAGAGCCGCATCGTTCAGGGATATATCAGTAGTGCCCGTGGAAGAACGGTTCGCGTACGCATACGTGATGGAAAAGGCTATCTGACTATTAAAGGAGCTTCGGATGCTTCGGGAATAAGCCGTTACGAGTGGGAGAAGGAACTGTCTCTCGCGGAGGCTGAGGAACTGATGAAGCTTTGCGAACCGGGAGTGATCGATAAGACCCGTTATCTGGTGCGCAGCGGGAAACATATCTTCGAGGTAGATGAGTTCTATGGAGAGAATGAGGGACTTGTTGTGGCTGAGGTGGAATTGGGTTCGGAAGACGAAGTGTTTGTAAAACCCAGCTTTATCGGAGAAGAGGTTACGGGTGACATTCGTTACTATAATTCGCAGTTGATGAAAAAACCGTATACTACCTGGTCGTAGCTAACAAATAATCCGTATATTTGTTTTTTTAGTTAAGAGCTCAAGAATAAAGATATATGGAACAACTGTACAACTACTTGCCGGAAAAGCTGGTGACCTTTATCCTGGTTACCTTGTTTTCACTTTTAATAGGACTTTCGCAACGTAAAATCAGTCTGAAACGTGAAGGAGAAACCACTCTTTTCGGTACTGACCGCACCTTTACGTTTATCGGAATGCTGGGGTATCTTTTGTATATCCTCGATCCGGAAGAGATGCATCTTTTCATGGGAGGTGGTTTGATACTCGGCATTCTTTTAGGGCTCAACTATTATGTGAAGCAGTCCCAATTCCATGTATTCGGGGTGACGACTATTATCATCGCACTGATCACCTACTGCATTGCTCCGATTGTGTCTACACAGCCTTCATGGTTTTACGTCATGGTGATTGTTACTGTTTTATTGCTTACCGAACTGAAGCATACTTTTACGGAGATCGCGCAGCGAATGAAAAACGATGAAATGATTACGTTGGCTAAGTTCTTGGCTATCAGTGGTATCATCCTTCCGATGTTGCCTAATGAAAATATTATCCCTGACATCAACCTGACGCCTTATACCATCTGGCTGGCCACAGTAGTGGTTTCGGGTATCTCATATCTTTCCTATTTGCTGAAGCGGTATGTCTTTCGTGAATCGGGGGTATTGGTGTCCGGCATTATCGGCGGGCTCTACAGTAGTACGGCTACAATCTCGGTACTCGCCCGTAAAAGCCGTAATACACACTCGCAGGAAGCATCCGAATATGTTGCCGCCATGCTTTTGGCTGTCAGCATGATGTTTTTGCGCTTCATGATTCTAATTCTTATTTTCAGCTCCACTATTTTTACTTCTATCTATCCTTATCTATTGATTATGGCTGCCGTTGCAGCCGGTGTAGCCTGGTTTATCCACACTCGTCGGAAGCGGACACCCGACGCTGACCTTGTGGAAGAAGAAGATGACAGTAGTAATCCGTTGGAGTTCAAGGTGGCTTTGATTTTTGCAGGGTTATTTGTTATATTTACCGTACTGACACACTATACCTTGATTTATGCCGGGACAGGAGGGTTGAACCTGCTGTCGTTCGTTTCCGGTTTTAGTGATATTACTCCTTTTATCCTGAACTTATTGCAGGGCACGGGAAGTGTAGCGGCTACTGTGGTGATGGCTTGTACCATGCAGGCCATTATCAGTAACATTGTGGTCAACATGTGTTATGCGCTTTTCTTCTCGGGTAAGCAGAGTAAATTGCGCTCGTGGATATTGGGCGGATTCGGATGTGTAATCGCAGCAAATGTTGTCGTACTTTTTTTCTTTTATCTGATTTAATGTGCGTTATCGAACGACTTCTGATAAAAAAGAATAAAAATCACTCTATTTCACCTTTCTTAACTCCGAGGGTTTTGTAAACGAATATAAAGTCGATATTTTCGTTGCCATTCTGTGACAAATACTATGATTTTACGTCAGATAGACTATAAACTAAAACATAACTTCACATGAGAAACAAACTACTACTATTGTTGCTGTTGATGTTCATGACATCCGGCATGATGTATGCCCAACAGCAAAAAACACAGCAATCCCAACAACGTACGGCAGCTCCATCTTATACATTGAAAGGCGTGCTTCTTGATTCGTTGACTCAGGAAGGCGAACCTTATGCTACAATTAAGATCGCAAAAAAGAATGCTCCTCAAAAAGCTCTTAAAATGGCTGTAACCGATTTGAATGGTAAATTCCAGGAGAAACTGACTGTTGCTCCCGGAGAGTATATTATTACCTTATCGTCTGTAGGTAAAGTCACGATCGTGAAAGACTTTACTGTCAAAGCGAGTGAAAAGGTGATCGATCTGGGAAAATTAAATATGGCCGAGGCTACTAACGAACTGAAAGGTATAGAAGTCGTTGCTCAGAAGCCACTGGTAAAGGTGGATGTAGACAAAATTGAATATAACATCGAAGACGATCCTGACTCGAAGACCAATACCGTAATGGAAATGCTTCGTAAAGTACCGTTGGTAACAGTGGACGGCGAAGATAACATTAAGGTAAATGGCAGCAGCAGTTTTAAAATCCATGTAAACGGTAAGCCTAATAATATGATGAGCAATAACCCGAAAGACGTGCTCAAGAGTATGCCGGCCAATACCATTAAACATATTGAGGTAATCACTTCTCCGGGAGCTAAATATGATGCAGAAGGTGTGGGCGGTATCCTGAATATTGTAACTGTCGGTGGTGGATTCGAAGGTTATACTGCAACTTTCCGTGCCAGTGGTAGCAATCGTGGTGCCGGTGCCGGTGGATATGCTACTATCAAATCCGGAAAACTGACTATTACAGGAAATTATAATTATAACTACGATACATCGCCTAAAAGCTATTCGGACAGTTACCGTGAAAATTATGATTCGGAAGATCAGAAGTATCTGGAATCGAAAAGCTCTTCCGATTATAACGGCAGTTTCCAGTACGGCAATCTTGAGGCCAGTTACGAAATTGATACATTACGTTTGCTGACAGCGTCATTCGGTATGTACGGCGGTGCCAATGATAATAAGAGCGACGGGTTGACTACAATGTGGAATGCCCAGAGAGACCGATTGGCTTATCAATACCGCTCGTTGAGCGACGGAGACGGTTCCTGGTATTCTATGCGTGGTAATGTCGATTATCAGCGTACCTCTAAAAAGAACAAGGACCGTATGATCACTCTCTCGTACAAGATCAGTACACAGCCGCAGAACTCTGACTATTATACGGACTATAAAGATATCAAAGATCCGTTTGAAATGGATATCGTTAAGAAATTCTTGCTGAATAACTCTCATTCGGATGGCAAGACCAATACTACCGAACATACATTCCAGGTGGATTATACTACTCCAATCGGAAAATTGCATACTATTGAAGCCGGAGCTAAATATATCATCCGTAATAACCTTAGTGATAACAAACTGTTCGAAGCCGAGGGCGTCAGTGACAACTACGAATACAACAACGACCGTAGTAGCAAGTATAAACATCTGAATGACATTCTTGCCGCTTATCTGGGATATACACTTCGTTATAAAACATTCTCATTCAAGCCGGGAGTACGTTATGAATATACGTCACAGGATGTGAAGTATCTGGCAGGAGCCATCGGACCTGAAGCGGATTTCAGTACCAGTTATAACGACTTTGTTCCTTCTGTAACCATGGGCATCAAGATCGGTAAGACACAGAACTTGCGCGGTGGATACAACATGCGTATCTGGCGTCCGGGTATCTGGAACTTGAATCCTTATTTTGACGACCGCAACCCGATGTTTATCAGCCAGGGTAATTCGAATCTGGAAAGTGAAAAGAGCCACTCGTTCAACCTGAGCTATAGTATGTTCAGCATGAAGTTTAATGTCAATATCTCTCTGCGCCACTCATTCGGAAACAACGGTATCGAACGGGTCAGCCGTTTGATTGGTAAGGGTGGTGAAGAGTTCCCCGGAGGACATCATGCTCCCGAAGGTGCATTGTATAGCACTTACGAAAATATCGGTAAGAACCGTAATACAGGTCTGAGCCTTTACGGTAACTGGAACGCTTCTCCCAACACCCGTATCTATCTGAACGGTGATGGCAGCTACGTTGATATTAAGAGTCCGGCTCAGGGATTACATAACTATGGATGGAATGCCTCTTTATACGGTGGTATCCAGCACACCTTCCCATTGAAGATACGTGCCAGTCTGAATGCCGGAGGAAGTACTCCTTACATCAGCCTGCAAGGTAAGGGATCGGGATATTATTACTATAGTCTGGGTGTGAACCGCTCTTTCATCAAAGACCGCTTTACAGTGAGTGCCTATGTAAGCAATATCTTCGAGAAGTATCGTTCGTATAATAATACCACTATGGGTGAAAACTTCTTGTCGAAGAGCAGCAGCCGTTATCAGAGCCGTAGCTTTGGTATCAGCCTTAGCTACCGTATCGGTGAGTTGAAGGCCAGTGTGAAGAAAGCCGCTCGCAGTATCAATAATGATGACGTGAAAGGTGGCGGCGGACAAGGCGGTCAAGGTGGTGGCGCTAATTAGGAATTTGCGTCCAACCGTGAACAGCAGTCCGTAAAGAAGAAAGTGTGTCGGAACTAAAATGACCACTTGAAACAGCTACAGATTACAACCCAAAACATAAATAGCCCTATCGAACTCTATTTTAGAGTAATGATAGGGCTATTTTCGTTGTTGATAAGGGTGGACGTTTCTGATTCCAATTTCTCCTTCTTTAAGTTTGAGTCCTGACATACCCTTTTCTTTATTTAAATGCCGGTGTCTTACAAAAAGAATGCCGTAAGCGTAAAGAGCAAATGCCGGTTTATAAAGAATGATCTGCCGGCATCTCTTTCCCCGACCAGGCTTTCAGATTGGTCCATTCGGCAGGAGGGGCACTCCAGAAAGGATCGTCGGCGGGTAGTCCCAATGGCAAGAAACCGGTCAGGCACAAGTAAGTACTTCCTGTATTAATGTAGGACTCCGACATTTGAACCTGATTACCGGAGAAACCTATCTTCAACCAACCCTTTGTGTCGAAATTGGCAGCAGACCGGAATTGGTTCTCTATAACTTTCGTCATGCCGCAGCGTACCTGTGCGGGAACAATTTGTTGCGGAAGGAGATGCAGTAAAGCTGCTTGTCCCAATGCGTGAAATACTCCGGTACGATAGACAATCGAACGTCCGATTACCGGATATGTTCCTTCCGGAGAAATGAAACGCTCCAATTGTTCGGCATAGCGTCCCAAGCGTTTTTGCTGTACATTCAGAAATTCACTTTCCGGCATCCGGTGCTTCTGCATGACGACTAATACATCGGTAAGCATAGGATGAATCACGAAGCTATTGTAATAATCGAGGTGGAATTCTGCTCCGTCTCCATACTGGGCGTCTCCTTTATACCAAAGATCTCTGAACTTGCGTACCCCATAATTGAGCCGCGTTGTATCACATTCTCCGGTGAATTCTTGCAGGGCTGCTTCCACGATGGAGGCAAACAGCAGCCAGTTGCTTTCATTGGGCTTGATAACACGGCTTCGTTTTAACTCCGTCACCACTTGCTTGCGGGCAGTGGGTGAGAGGTTGCCCCATAATTGTTTAGGTGCACGCAATAATCCTTCTGCCAGAAATGCGGCATCTACCAAGGGTTGTGAAGGTTCTCCGAAGATCAGGTAATCGGGTGAGGACGGATTCACTGCATTGCTGATCCCTTTCACCGTCAGTTCGATGTATTTTTTGCGTAATTGTCCTTCGGGAGTATCGTCTTCTCCTAGTTCCAGCCATGGAGCAATGCCGCATACGGTTCGTCCCACTGCCTCCAGATAAGAAAAACGTTGCCGGTTGGGAGCAAGCGATTCGTAAGGCATTTCCTTTTTCAGTGTTTCATTGGCCAGGTTACTGAGTACGGGATCGGCCAGGCGTACAAGAGTTTTTACCCAGATCTCCCGATCGGCAGTTCCTGTGCGTGACTGTGCCCAAAGGCAAGGGACTGCCGCCCATCCGGTCAGCAGTCCCCATACAATCGATAAGATGATCCGTTTCATTAGAGCGGTCTGTCTTCTTTATATTCTACTGTCACTTCGTCTGTAAGTGGTTTCTTGCCGGGAGTAGTCACACGAATGATATTCTCTCCCGAGGTGAGTTTGACATTTTTCCACACAACGGTTGAGTAGGTGTCCGCCTTTTGTTTACCACAACTGATACCGTTTACAAATAGTTCGGCTTCCGGGGCAGTGGTGAAAGCCATGAAGGTCTGTTCCGGCTGATAGCGGAGCCGACAGCGTTTTTCCGCCAGATAGATCATCGGTTCCTGTTTATTCCAGTTAGCTTTGTAGAAGTAGAAAGCATCTTTTCTCACTTTTCTGTCGAAGGTGACAAGTCCTTTATCGTTGATACCCGGACGGTCGCCTTCCGTACGATGAGCTGCCCCGAAATCGAACATGTTCCAAACGAAAGTACCCCATACGAAGGGACGTTCGGCAATGATTTTCCAATTCTCCATGTGGTAGTAAGTCTGCCAGTTCTCGGGATGCCACCAGCCTGAAGCCGACGGTTGTTTGAGTGAGTCCTGCTGATGATAGATGCTGGCTCCTGCCCCATATTCACTGATGCCGATGCGTAGTTCGGGGTGTTTTTTATGTGTACGGTCCAAAAAGGTTGCCAGTGTTTTCGGAGTACTTCCATACCAACCGTCGTAACGGTTCCAGGCTATGTTTTCGGTAATGAAGTTCAAATTGCCGTCCTGGTTACTGGCCGAAGTTGTCGGGCGGGTAGGGTCTTCCTGTTTTGCCAGTACATTCAGTTCTTTTACATATTCTACGGGATTGTCACCCACCTCTTTCAGCTCATTGAATAGTCCCCAGAAGCAGATGGAAGGGTGGTTGTAGTGCTGCCGGATCAGTTCGATCAATTGTTGTTTACCATTTTCGCGGAAGGAAGCTTGGTCTACAAAACCTTTATCTGCATATCCTCCGGGACCTACAAACGGAATCTCGGCCCAGGTTACAATACCGTGTTTATCCATCAGGTCGTACATATAGGTAGCTTGAGGGTAGTGTGCCAGGCGGATGGCATTGACTCCCATTTCGCGCATCAGTGCCACATCTTCTTCGTGATGCTGCGGGCGGAGTGCATTGCCTACTTCTGCGCGGTCCTGATGGCGACAGACTCCATGAAGCGGCAGGTGTTTGCCATTCAGAAAGAATCCTTTATCCGGATCGGTATGATAATAGCGCAATCCTAATGGCTGCGTTACACTGTCGATTTGTTTGCCGTCTTTGTGAAGACTGATACTGACCTGATACATAAAGGGATCTTCGCAACCATTCCAGAGACGTGGTTTCTGAATCAGTAGAGGGAGTTGTTCCTGAATATCAGCCCCCTGTTTCAATGACACGTTGCGGCTCTCTTTGCAAATCACCTTGGTGCCATCCGTTACCAGGACCTGAAGTTCGGCAGTTCCGTCGGCTGCACGGTTGGATAGGTTAACTTTAGCGCATACTTTCGCTTCCTGCGGGCTGACGACCTCCTGTACCAGATAAACTCCCGGCGAAGCGTAGTCCAAAGGTGAGATACAAGTCTCGTCGGTTATCAGCAGATGTACGTCCCGATAGATTCCTCCATAAAAATTGAAGTCACCCACCAGCGGCATGATGTCTAACTGTTCACCGTTGTTGGCGCGTACCAGGACAGAGTTCTTTTCTCCATATTTCACCAAGTCCGTGATTTCGAAGATGAAGGCTCCGTATCCGCCTCGGTGCTCACCTATATGCTTGCGATTAATAAATACATCGGCTATACTGTTTACTCCGTCGAAACGAAGAAAAAGACGTTTACCTTTCCATTCGGGGCGGATGTACAAAGCTTTCTCGTAGTTGCCAATACCTCGTTTATAATCTATTTTGCTGGCAAGTGCGTCTTGTGCATTCCAGGTGTGCGGCAAGTCCACCCGCCGGGTGTCTCCCTGTACCTGATGCGAAAAACGGAAATTCCAGTTATTGTTGAGTAGAATATCCTGACGCTGGGCATGGAGCGAGATGGAAAAGAGAAGTAGGAAAAGAAAAGTACTTAAACCTTTTTCTCGACCCCTCCACCACAAGGAGGGAAAATAGTTACATTTCTGCTGTTTCATATGTTCTTGATTATGTATTGATTAATGATGTTATTATTGGGATCATCGGTATTTCTCTATCCGTTTTGTAATACGTCCGCTTTCTCCGGTCCGCCCGGTTCGGGAGTTTCTTGTGGGTGAATCACATCGAAATAATAGATGCCTTGCTCCTTCAGATATTCCAGGAAAGACGGTAACCGCATGCAGAAACGACTCCAGTCTTTCTCTTTGGACGATGTCCACGCAGATTCTGCCAGTGCTATCAGGCGTGGGAAGGTCATGAAGTCCAACCGTTTTCCGTCTGCAATCCGTTCGGTCCAAAGTGTGAACTGCATACCCAGTATCTGATCTTCGTATCCTTTAAAAAGATGACTGATCGGTTCGGGGAAGGCATATATGTCTTGCAACGGATTGAATCCATCCCAATAGCGTCCCACTTTATGTGAGGCATCCTGTACGAAATCGCCATACAGCGGGCGACGTGGAGTCAGGACTACCTGATAGCCTTGCTCAAGCGCTTTCAGCAACTGGTACTTACGGTCGTGGCGCCACCACATAACCAACGCTTTGGAGGGGGAGATACCGGCGTCCACTATTTCGTCCCAACCAATCATTTTTTTACCTTTGGCCGCTACCAGATCGGCAGCACGGCGGATGAAGTAATGCTCCAGTCCGGTTTCATTGATCAGCCCTTTTTCCTTTATGAAGTTCTGGATTTCAGGATCTGTGAACCAGTTCTGATTGCCGTAGTGCACTTCATCACCTCCAATATGGATATAGGGAGCCGGGAAGAGGGCTACTATTTCATCGAGTACATCGCTGATAAAACGATAAGTTTCTTCTTTGCAAGGATGGAATGTGAAATGCTTCCAGCGTCCTTCTCCTCCGCCCGATACTTCGGGATAAGCGCGGCAGACCGCTGTGGCATGTCCGGGCATATCGAACTCAGGAACCACCATAATCTGGCGTTCGGCCGCATAAGCCACAATCTCTCGTATATCGTCCTGTGTATAGAACTGCGGAGTTGCTTGGGCATCATGCCAATTGCCAACGGCCCCTATTTTCGTCAGCTTAGGGTATTTTTTGATTTCAATTCGCCATCCCGGTTCGTCTGTCAGATGCCAGTGGAATACATTGAGATGGAGTAAAGCCATTAAGTCGAGGTATTGTTTAACTTTCTCTTTACCGAAGAAGTGGCGGCTTTCATCGAGCATAAATCCGCGCCATGCGTAGCGTGGCGAACTGTAAATCCGGCAACAGCGGATTTTGCCCCGTTCGTGCCGTGCCAGTTGTTTAATGGCTTGGCGGGCATAAAATGCTCCTTTCGCAGAAGTGGCATCAATGAAGATAGAATCCGGTGTAATTTCCAGTTGATATGCTTCATCCGAGTATTCTATGCCGATAGCAGGTAGAGACTTAGAGATAGTAGTTCGTACACACTTAGCCGAAACTTCGTCATAAGAGAATGTACCTTTATGTGTCTCTATCGCAGAAGGAGCGGGGAATAGCTTTTGTGCTTGTAAGCCTTGAAAAGCAAATAGAGCAAGAAGAAGAAATTTTATTCTCCCTCTTGCTGTATTATGAATGAATAATGTTCTGTTGGTTCGTTTCATCCTATGTCTTTAACTTGTTAGCATTCTTTCTTACTTAAATACTTCCATTATGGGCCTTCCGATCCATACTTGTGGCTGCTTGAGTTTGAAAATGGCAGCTACGGTAGCAGCTACGTCAAACTGCATCATGCTGGCCTGAATTTCATGCCCTTTCTTGATATTTTTCCCCGAGATGATGAACGGAGTCTCCATCTCCTGCATTGTCTTTCCTCCATGCCCTTTATTGATTCCGCCATGGTCGGATGTTATTATAAAAATCGTTTCATCCAGTATTCCGGCTTCTTTCACCGCATTCATTACTTTGCCGATGTATCCGTCTATTTCTTCGAGTTTGTGATAATAGGCTGGTGTATCATGACCTTCCTTATGTCCCACATGATCCGGATTATCCCAGGCAATAAGTGTTAAAGTCGGCTTTTTCTCTTTAATGTACTTCACGGCTTTTTCACATAGTTCCGTAGGATATTTTTCATAGTTAATCCCTTGGTTATATTTGTTTACTGCCAGCGTATCCACCAGATATTTGATGCCGACCCATTCGTAGAAAGTGCCAATTTCAGCTTTCGGATCAGCTTCGCGGAGCAATTGGAATATAGTTGGAAAAATGCCATCTTTACTTAATTCTTTCGAAGGAAGATCCGGGGTGCTTGAATTCCAAGTCGTGTATCCGTGTAGCTCCGGGCCTGCTCCCATGAACATAGATGCCCAGTTTACTGCACTGGACGAAGGGAGTACAGAGCGTTTGGTCAGTGTGTAAGAACCATCATTCATTAATTGTTTGATATGGGGAATATTAGCTTTCTCTACACTGTAGGCACCCCAGCCGTCCAGTCCAATTAAGACTACATGTTTAGCTTTCCACTTGCTGCCGGCATGGCAATTGGGAGCTATCGTTAATAAGCAGATAATTAAACAGGCAAATTTAAACAGTTGTGTTTTCATGATACTTCTTTATTATAAAATTATTTATCTAAATCTTTTCTACGCTTCAGGGCTTCCAGAAAGTAGTAGTCTGCATAGTTCAGAGGTACGTCAATTTCACTATTGTGCGGAATACTGCCTACGCTATGCATCAGGATAAAATAGCCGTTAGTGCCCAATGCGGCCCGATAGTCAGGTGAGGCGAGACTATGCATGATGCGGTCTGCATATTCCCTGTAGGAAGCGGCATCGGGGACGTCATATGTGCTGATTTCGTACAGGGCAGAAGCGATGCAGGATGCGGAAGAGACGTCCCGGGGTTCATCGGGTATATTGGGTGCGTCCATGTCCCAGTAAGGTATCAGATCTTCGGGCATGTGCGGATCATTTTTCATCCTATTGAATGTTTTCAGTGCCTGATCCAGATATTTGCGGTCTTTCGTTTCACGATAGCAAATAGTGAAGCCGTAGATGGCCCATGCCTGTCCACGTGACCAAACCGATTCATCAGCATATCCTTGTGCTGTTTGTTTATGGCGTACGGAGCCGTCCGAAATATTGTAGTCCACTACGTGATAGCAACTTCCATCAGGACGGAAATGCTCGGAAAGAGTACGGTCGGCATGTGCTACGGCTACTTTATGGAAAGTGGAATCACCGGACAGTTTGGTTGCTTCGAACAGAAGTTCCAGGTTCATCATGTTGTCAATGATAACCGGACATTCCCAGCCTCTTTCACTTTGCCAGCTATTACCCTTTACATCCCAGCTTTGAATGACTCCGGCATTGGGGCGGAAACGCGTACAAAGTGATTTGGCTGCCTGTACCATTACGTCTTTATATGCAGCTGTATCGGGAGCGAGCCTCAGGCCGTTACCAAAACTGCAATTAATGATGAATCCTATATCGTGATGCCAAGTCAGGTGCTCGGCCGGGCGAATGGCTTCAGTATATTTTCTGGCCAGTGGAAGATAGCTGGTGTCACCTGTCAGTTCGTACAGATACCAGATGCTACCGGGAAAAAATCCACTGCGCCAATCGGCATATCCGCAGTAATATACAGATCCATCTCTATTGAGAGTTACAGGATTGAGACATTTTCCGCTGGCCTCGATGGTGTCGATGGCCAAACCGAGTTGTACTTTGGCAAATTCTACATTTTCTGTTATAAAAGACGGTACTGTGGGTTTGTGGTTTGAGCAAGCCACACATATCATTGCGCAGGCTGCTCCCAATAAGGGTTTTAAGTTCATGTTTTATTGTTTTTTTATGGTAAAAGAATAATTTCCTGTTTTATAGATGTTTGTTGCTGTGAGTGTAATGCGACAAATCGATTTACCCCATACATTGGATAGCCGGGTATCTGTTAATGGGATTATTTCTGTTTTCACATCGAACAGTTGTTTATCATATTCTATGACGGCTTTCTTTCCTTTTACTTCCAATTGAATTTTTCCCGGTATTTCCGTATTCACCTGCCCCCATGTCATGAAATTGATTTGATTAGGCTGTTTGGCTGTTGTCAGACGGAAAGAATCTGAAATCCGTAATTGTCCTTTCTGAAGTGAATAGGAACGTATCCATGATTCCACTTCTGCTTCGGCCGGATAGGCTGTCGCTATATTGGCTGTGAATGTGTTTTTCCTCTTGTCAGCTTGTACTTGTGTTGCTTTATATGTTGCTCCGTATTTCTGAGGGACGCCATTAATCAGGGGGAGATTGTGATAGTTGCTCTGCATAGTCCAAATGGTGTAGCGATCCTTGCTGAATGTCTGGCGTGTATAGGTCCCTACTCCGGCATCAATAAGAAAAGGAGTTTGGTCTATCCAGAAAGAGAAGGTACCTGCGTCATTATGATTATGGCTCTCGTCGTTATATCCTCCTTTAGCGGCCAGAAAGTTTCCTTTATTGTCAGTTATATAGCAGAATTCGGTTTCCGGATACCAGGAGAATGGGGGAGTCAGATGTGCCGCTTGAGTTTCTTTTAGTTCGTTCGCAATCTTTATAGCAGCAAGCGTACGGTATATATCGCGTCCGGAAGGGAGTTTATTGGTGTTAATCATAGCAGCGAATCCTTTCATTTCGTTACTGTTTACAGCCTTGCCATACCGGAATATCAAGGGAGCGTCTCCACTGCCTTTCGCCGAAGCATCAGCGAAATTAACCACCCATCCTTTGCCCACGTATGAACGTGATATATATTCGCCCATATTCTTTATCATGGGATTATCGAAGATGGAGACAGTTCCCCCGGTAACGGCTGACAGTAATTCCAGATAATCAAACATTTTTCCGGCGGCATGTCCCCAATAGGAGGGGCCTTCCTCACATGCACCGTCGGTATGGGTATAGTTGATGAATTTATCTACCGAAACCATACTGCGGTATATTGCCTTCGCTAACATTTCTTTATCATTTTCAAGCAGCATAAAACACATTAAGGCGTTGCTGTTACACCAAGGATTCCAGTTGTTGACCAACATTCCCGGTCTATAGTTCACTGCCATCCACCAGAAGTGATCGTTATTCATGTAAGGATCCAATATACGCTGTTGGAGCGTATGCCGTAAACGTTCGGATATAGCAGGATTGAGCTTGTCAAACTCTTTGTGCATGTAATAATAGGTCCATGCGAGTAAAGAGCCTAAGTCACCTGCTGTCAGGTCTATGATGTTTTCTTTAAAATCGGGTAATGAGCGGTGAGACTGTTGTGCATTCAAATGGGCGGCCAATGCCCAGGAAGTCATCTCGCAGGAATGATATACACCGTTGATCAGCTGATCGATAAATCGTCCTTTCCCTTCTGCGAGTTCAGCGAGTAGCAGGTCGGCTATGGCATTGTTATTATTGGCGAAAGGAGTTTCCATAATGCTACGGTTGCCGCTGCGTTCAAATTCCATATAATCAGTAGCTTTCACAACCTGCCATTGATAATTCAACTGCTTCTCTCCGCGAAGGATACATTCATTCTTGAAAGAGCCTAAAAAAGTGTCCCATCCGGTTCGGTCGGTATAAGCAGGATAAGTGACCCATTGTTGATTTAATATAAGCACTTCCTGCAAACTGCTTACGTTGGCCTGTTTTTGAAGATAGTTCCGTTCTGTATAGCTGAGAGCTTTTACAGTACAGCATAGCAAGAGAGTGAATATTAATAATTTCTTCATCGTAATAAAATTAAGATTTTAACGTAGGCAAAGTAACACAATTTATTGCTATTTTATCTTACTAAATGGTTCTTAATGCTATATAATTTTTCTATTTTAGTTGGATATTTGAGGGAATCAACCTTCAAAAGAGGAAAAAATGATAAAAGAGTCTGTTTAGAACTTTCTTTTCAGATGGAATAGAGGGCGTGTGTCGAAACTCACCACAGAGGACACTGAGTAACACAAAATGAGTTCTAAGTCATTGATTATCCATGTTGATAATCTGTGATAATCCGTGTAATCTGTGGTGAAAAGAGTTTTTGACACAGCCCTTTGGTTTATAAGAATCAGTAGCTTAAACGTATTTGTTTAATTCCAGCCCGAATTCTGGGTCAGGGATTTGTTCATATCAGTTTCATGTTTTGGGATTGGCCATACATAATATTGGTCTCCTCCCCATGTGTAAGGATAGGTGATAGTCCCCCATACATCTTTCATCCCGGCTGTACCATCAGCATTATTAAATTTACTTTCTTTCCATGTTTTCCAACGGAGTTCTTCGTAAAAGTCAACTCCTTCACCTGCTGTTTCCCAGCGGAATTCATTCTGGATACGAACGCGCATATCTTCCTGTCCCTGAACCATAGTGGCAGTATTGCTGTTCAACAGTGCAACACCGGCACGTTGGCGTACTTTATTCAGCCATTCGATGGCCTCATCGGTTTTACCCTGCTCATTCAATGCTTCTGCCAATCCTATGACGACAGTTGCGTAGCGGATAATTGGCAGGTCAATCGGAGATTGTTCACGATTGGTCATCTCACTTGAACCTTCAGCAACAAATTTGCGGAACAAATAGTATAAATGGCTCTGAGTGTCAGTACGTAAGTCATAAGGATAATCGGTGTCAGCACCATAGTAGGGCCAGCGTGAAGTGAAGGTGTGGTCTACACTGTTTCCCGAACCGTCATATGTAGCATATGGAGTGATGACAGTTTGGGATAAACGAGGATCACGGCTGTCATAAGCAGCTTTGATACGAGCCTCGTTTCCTGCCGGGAGATATAATGCTTTTGCCTTGTCACTCAACTTCTCCAGACGTCCGTCTACTTTGGCTTTTATTTTTTTTACCATGTCGTCTAATGCCTCTTCCGTGCCGTCAAAGCCGATTTCGCGATACTGTGCTTTTACTGTTGCCGGATCGGTATTACGCAAGAAGAATACTTCACGGTCTTTAATATCTAAGCTTGAGAATCCTGGAATGTATTCATCCCAGTTAAATTTACTGCCGTCTATATTTTCGTAGGTTTCTACAAAATCCACACTGGC
Source organism: Bacteroides sp. 3_2_5 (assembly GCF_000159855.2). Lineage (NCBI taxonomy): Bacteria > Pseudomonadati > Bacteroidota > Bacteroidia > Bacteroidales > Bacteroidaceae > Bacteroides > Bacteroides sp. 3_2_5. Next base: position 471,742 of record NZ_JH636044.1, read on the forward strand.
TAACATAGTGTTCCAGCAAGAACCAAATGTAGTACGACCACCATAACGGAAACTCATGGAATTTCCGTAAGTGCTACCATTATTATCGATACACTGCAAAGAGAAGATAGCTTCATCACTCTGTTCATTAGCTTCTTTGAAGAGTTGCTTGTAACCATCCTGAAATAATGAATGTCCCAATTCACCTACTTTACGGAAATCTGCTTCCGCTTTGCTCCATTCTTTGGTCCATAGATAGATTTTTCCACGTAATGCATAAGCCACTGATTTGGTGACATGACCCCATTCTGCTTTACCGGCAGCGATACGGTCGGGAAAATTCGGATCATTTATTGCGTCGGTTAAATCTTGTATGCAGAAATTCCATATATTCTCTTCGCTTTCACGTGGTTTGTCTGCCTGATCAAGTTCCATAGGCGTATTATAATAAGGAACACCCCTGAAAACTGCATTCAGTTTGTAATAATAAAATGCACGCAATACTTTTGCTTCGGATAATAATTTACCTTTTACGCTTTCACTTATCGGTGCGTCGGGTAGATGTACAATGGCATCATTGGCACGGTAGATACCTGCATAATGTTGTTTCCAATAGTCTGAGAATATTCCGGAACCGATGGAAGCTGTACCGGCCAGTAGCGGATAATCGTTGTCACGGCAGGTTGCTCCCACGCTGAATGCCTCCATTAGATAAGCCTCTTTTGCTACATAACCTTCGCGCAGGGTAGCGTAGATAGATGCTACTCCCATAGTACAAAAGTTTTCGTTGCTCCACATACTGCCCGATGATGCTTTATCATATGGCTTTGTGTCCAGTAAATCTCCTTGGCAACTGCTTATAGCAATTGCTGTGGCTGTTAATATGAATAATTTATTTAATAGTTTCATAAGATTTCAAGATTTATTTAGAATGTTATATTGGCACCTATTGCAATTGTCCTAAACGGAGAATAGCCCATACCGGTAGCAGATTCCGGGTCTTGGCCTTCAAATCCGGTAATTGTCAGCAGATTTTCAGCTGAAACATAAATACGTGCATTTTGCATAGCAATTTTTGAAACCCAGTTTTTCGGTAGAGTGTAGCCTAGAGACAGGTTCTTCAATTTAATGTAATCACCTTTGTACAGCCATAAGGTTGTATTGCCATGACGATTTTGTACATAGCCGTCTATATAAGCCATACGCGGATATTTTGCGTTGATGTTGGTACGTGGATCATCCGGATTTTCGGGATTGTAGAAATAATGATTCTCAGCAACCCGTTGTGCGATAGTACTACCCCATTCAGTAGATGCGGCGTTGTATCCTGTGGTTGCCCCCCAATATATGCTGAATCCGGCAGCTCCTGCCCATACCATAGAGAGGTCGAATCCTTTCCATGCGGCAGAGGCCTGAAAACCGAAATTGTATTTAGGCTTATTGGAAGTTTTTTGGAAAGTATAGTCATTATCATCGCCATATACTCCATTATTATTGGAGTCGGCATAGATGTAATCACCATACCAGATCTTGTTTTTAGCAACCGTTTTCCCCGGTTGAAATTCATATCCGGCTGCGATCATATCTTTCACCCATGCCATATCTTTTTCTGTACGGATCATACCGGTCTTAGGTCCTCCTTGAGGGTTTACGCTGCCATCCGCATTGTAGTAAGAGCCATTGCCATGATAAACGTTCCGTAAATAGTATTCGTTCATCATGCGGCCTTCAACAATGGGTGTTGTGCCACCACTGGACACTTTACCGATATTATCTTCCCATTTACCACCGGTCAGTTTGTTATTCGGATCTTCTACCCATGTTCTTTCATAAGTGCCGTTATAGGCATCGATATTGCTTTTGTTGTATGAGAAGTTACCGTTAATGGAGTAGCTTACCCCTCCTATGTTATCACGCCATCCCAGTGATAACTCGACTCCCTTATTGCTCACTTTGGCGAGGTTCTGACGGGGGGCAGTCATTGTTCCGAATACATAAGGAATAGTCGGGCGGTATAAGATACCGTCAGTTTTCTTTTGATACAGGTCGGCACTTATGCTCAGACGGTTCTTTAATAAATTAACATCAATACCAAAGTTGACAGAGGTGGTAGATTCCCATTTCAGTAAGCTATTGGCGATGGCACCCATATACAATGCAGAATTTAAGGCATTTCCAAATACTGCGTTGGTGGTACTGTATACCGACATGTATTCGTAGTTACCAATTTCAGAGTTACCTAATTTACCCCAGGATGCACGGACTTTCAGGTTATCCAGCCAGGTACGGGTATTTTCCATGAAGCTTTCTTCTGAGATGCGCCATGCACCTGATAAGGAAGGGAAGAATCCCCAACGATGATCTTTGTGGAAACGTGAGGAGCCGTCATAACGGAAATTTGCCTCAAATAAATACCGGGAATTATATGCATAGTTCACGCGTCCAAATACAGAACGTGTGGCATAATCCTGGGTTGCACCTTTGGTACTTGTCATTTCGGTTGCTTCATCAAACTGGTTCAGTGATTCGTCGATCAAACCTTTCTTTGCGGCATCTACAGTATAGTAATTCTTATAGAATTCCTGATAGCCTAACAGCGCGGATACATCGTGTTTCTGAGCAAATGTATGATGGTAGTTTAACAGGTTTTCCAATGTATAAGAGTAATTGGACTCATAACCGAAACTTGTACTTAATTGAGAAGGAGGAGTGATACCATCGACAATTACCCCGTCACTGAAACGTGTCTGATAAGCAGGTACTCCCCATTGGCGGGTTTCGTAGATGTAACGGTTATAATTGAAATTGAAATCCCAGCTTAAATCTTTAAAGAACTTGACCTTGCTAAATAGGGTCGTGTTGAAACGGTTGTAGCGTTTGAAGCCATCATTCCGTGCCAGTTTATATAGTGGGTTATTGGCTGTTGCACGTTCGTCCGGACATTCCGGGTAGCCGAAACTTCCGTTCCATTCGGGATAAGTACCGGCTGTAGATTGTCGGAGGAAAGTATTGGCATTGCTAAAGTCACCCACTTCACGATCCATTTGTGAAGCATAAGTACGCGTACCTAAAGTCAACCATTGAGTTGGATTGGCTTCAATATTGGCACGTACAGAATAGGTCTTGTTGGCTGTATTGTCTACAATACCTTCATTATCCTGATAGCGGGCTGACAATAGGAAACGAATTTTATTAGATCCTCCTGAGACTGAAAGGTTATGTTCGTGTATCATACCTCCTGAGTATAATTCTTTCAGCCAGTTGGTATTTGGGTATGCGATGTAATTAGGGACACCGTTTTCATTTACTCCATTGGGATCTTTTGATTTCTCTCTCCACAAATCGATATACTTTTGGTCAAAAAGAGTACCGGAGCCAACATTTTCGCAAGATTCGTTCATTAATTCCATATAATCCGCATAGTTACTCATCGTTTCGATCATGCGTGTCGGGCTGTTGAAAGAGATGCGTCCACTATAGTTTACCTGTATTTTGTCTCGATCACCGCTTTTTGTTGTGACTAAGATGACTCCATTGGCAGCACGGGCACCATAAATAGCACAGGAAGCTGCATCTTTTAGAATAGAGATATTTTCTATGTCCTGAGGGTTAATAGCATTCAATGAACCTTCCATACCATCTATGATAATCAAAGGTGAGGCATTATTCATTGTGCCGTTACCACGTACCCGTAAGGTTGTGTTATCTTCTCCCGGCATTGCCGAGCCTGAACTGGCTTGAAGTCCTGGACTTAGACCGGCTAATGCCGAAGATACTGTCGTAATGGGGCGTGATTTAGTTTGTTCTTCAAAATCAACGGAAGATACGGCACCTGTTAAATTGGCCTTTTTCTGTGTGCCATATCCAACTACTACTACCTCATCGAGTGTTTTGCTGTCTTCTTCCAATTGGATGTTGAAAGACACCTGGTTGCCACTTACTTTGACTTCTTTATTAAGATAGCCGATGTAAGAGATTTGCAGTGTTGCGTTGGACGGTACTTCGAGACTAAATTCTCCGTTCAGGTTTGTGATGACGCCAATAGTTTTATTACCTTTCACAATGACGTTGGCTCCGATAATCGGTTCTCCATTTGCATCTTTTACAATACCTTTAACCGTTCTGCGCTGTTGGGGGACTGCTGTGATCGCATCTCCGTTTTCAACTGTCTCTTGTGAAGAAACAGCCCAAGCGCTACCGCTTAAAAGCATTATTAACGATGTACTTACAAGTACCCTTTTAGAAGATAAGGGTAGCAAATGTAATTTGCTTTTTCTCATAATACTTTAGATTGAGTTAATAAAAGTGTTAAATACACCACAAAACTACGGTAACTGATCTGATCCGATGTGATACTTTTATTCTCAATAAGGACACTAATTATTCATAGTCAATTTGGAGTCTGCCTTAATCCGTATTTCCTATATGGCTTTTATGTACAAAATTTTGCGATAGGATACTTAATTAGATAGAAATATTGGACATAATTTGTTCTTTTTCATTATCCGTATACTATTAAACTTTACAAAATATGAATAACATGGTTGAACTATGTCGTGGAAGCGCCCCCTCTATGCTATTTTTGTTCGCAATATAGGCACTAATTGTTCTTAACTAAGTAGAAGTTCCAGAAGAACTTTGGCGATGTCGCTGGAGAAAGAACGTATTGAAAAGGAACATATTGAAGAGATGAACCAAGCTAAACTACGATTCTTTACCAATGTGAGCCATGAGTTTCGTACTCCTTTAACTCTTATTATAAGTCAGGTAGAGCTTATGTTACAAAAGAATACGATACCTCCATCTTTGCATAATAGTATTTTCAGGATAAGGAAGCATGCCCAACAAATGAAACTTCTAATTTCAGAATTGCTTGACTTTCGGAAATTCGATCAGAACTATATCCAATTAAAACTATCGGAACAAAGCCTGAATACATTTTTAGAAGAAGTCTATCTTTCTTTCTCTGCTTATGCCTCTCAGAAGTCCATTTCTTACCATCTGAAACTGTTGGAGCAGGATATATCTATTTGGATAGATGACTGGCAAATGCGAAAAGTTTTGTTTAATTTGCTTTCGAACGCATTTAAACATGTTCCGGATAAAGGAGAAATAAGCATATTAACCTCTACCACACCGGATCAGGTTGTTATTGCAGTTAAGGATTCCGGGAATGGCATTAGTAAAGAAGAACAGGAACGGATATTCGATCGTTTTTATCAGGCGGACAATCGGAATAAAGCGCTTCATGTTGGCACTGGTATCGGACTCGCATTAACGAAAAGTATCATTCAGCTACATCATGGTACAATTGAGGTAGAAAGTGAGTCAAATGAAGGCAGCTGTTTTATTGTAAAGTTACCTAAAACCCGTGATTGTTTTGAAAAGGATACTGAAGTCGTTTTTCTGGAATCTCCAGAAAAGGAACCTATGGTACAAGAGAATACCATACCGGATGAGAATTTTATGAAAAAGGATGATTTTACATTCGAAACTCCCTTGATAGATGAACGGGAAGAGAAACGGAAAGTATTATTGGTAGAAGATAATATGGAGCTTTTGCAGGTACTCAAAGAAATATTTTCACCACTTTATCAGGTGGTGACGGCCGCTAATGGCGAGGAGGGATTAAAACAGGTCTTTGCAGAAGTGCCCGATTTGATAGTGAGCGATGTTATGATGCCGGTAATGACAGGAACGGAAATGTGTCTGAAAATAAAGAATAACATAAGCTTGTGCCATATTCCGGTTGTGTTGTTAACAGCACTTGACACTGTAGATCAAAATATAGAAGGGCTACGTCGTGGAGCAGACGATTATATCACCAAGCCTTTCAATGCAAAAATCTTAATAACCCGCTGCAATAATTTGATTCGTAACCGCTTGTTGATGCAAAGCCGTTTTGCCAAAGATCAGATTTTAGAAATCAACCTGTTGGCAGCTAATCCAATAGATAAAGGCTTCTTGGATAGAGTCATTAAGGTAGTAGATAAACATATTGATAATGAGGATTTTGATATTGGTATGTTATGTCAGGAACTTGGAATGGGGCGAACATTGTTGCACACCAAATTTAAAGCATTGACAGGGATGACACCCAATGAATTTATTCTAAATCACCGGTTGAAAATAGCATCGCTGATGTTAAAGAACGAACCTTATTTACAGGTAGCAGAAATATCCGATAGATTAGGTTTCGGTTCTCCACGCTATTTCAGCCGTTGTTTTAAAAATCAATATAACGTTACTCCGATGGAATATCGCAAAGGAGCTAAACAGGAAAATCTTAAATGACCTAAGGCGGATACCAGATAAGGGGAATAACATCTGAAAGTAAATTCATGCTCGTAAAGAAGACTATTTAATCAATATGGACTCATGGTCTATTTAAATAGCTGGATTAAAAAGAATCTGATGATAGGTAAGAGAAGAGAGGCTTTGCCGTAATATCGCCAAAGTTCTTCTGGAACTTTTTTCGCGCCAGATAAAATAGGTCACTGAAATGCTGATAGTGATGTAACTGAGCCATGCCCACCAAGTAAGGTACCATGGGGTATTGATATGTATTTGTAATAAGATCTCCTGTGCTTTGCGCATTTTCAGGGAGTTGCCTTTTTGCCGTACGTGTAACACGTAGTCTCCAGGATCCAGATTGGTGTATTTCAGGCTTGTTTGTGAGGTGAGTGACCATTGCTTGTCAAAACCTTCTAACTGATACTCATACCAAGTATTATTCAGTATATCCACATAGTTGGAAGAAGCAAACTCAATAGTCAGGTTATTTTGGGTGGCATTTAGATTTATTTCCCGGACAAAAGGGAGCCCTTCTGTCAGTATACGACTTTTGTCATCCGGACTTATCCGTGCGTTGTTGACGGATAAACTTGAAAAATAGAGTTTAGGTTTGGGATATTCTTTGTTCAGGTCTTTCTCCAGAAAAGAACTAAGCCCTCCTGTACCTCCGATAAATATAGTATGGTCACTACACATCCATACACCACAACCATTAATGATGGATGAAAGGGACAGTCCGTTATCCAGTTCAATGGAACGGAATGATTCGGTGGTTGGATTAAACAGTGTGATACCCCGATCACTTGTGATGAGTATGTTGTCTGTCGAAGTCTGTAGAAGATTATAGCAATAATTACTGAGTAATTGGTTCTGCTCGGGAGTATAGTTGATGCAGGTCTGAGTTTGTTCGTTATAACAAAAAAGTCCTGAACCTAAAGTGGCGATATAAAGATATTGATTGTTACCTTTCAAAATCTTGCTGATGCCGAACTGTCCAATGGATGCAGGCAGACTGAATGATTTGACTTCTTCAGGGTGTTTCAGATTTATACTATATAAGTTAGTACCTGCCGACAACCAGAGAAAACCTTTGGGATCAATGGTGAAAGTTTGATAGTAATATCCGTCATAAAGCAAGCGGAATTCATTTGTATCGGGATTCATGGAAAAAACTCCGTTACGAGCGGAAACGATTAACTGGTCGTTATAGAAAGATACTTGGAAGATAACATCATTGGGCTCTTTGAGGCCTTTCGTGGAATGATTGAGGTAGTTGTAAAAACGTCCGGTCTTGCGGTCGAACCGGGAGAGTCCTCCCATATGTGTACCGATATATAAGCAGTCTCTTTTAGGGTCGTAACAAATACTTTTCAGATTATTGTGGGGCAGTGAGTTGGGGCCTCCGGCAGTGTAAGTGGTGAAATGTCCCGCTTGTCGGTCTAAGCATGCCAATCCACCGCCATCGGTGCATATCCATAGGTGGTGATCTTTGTCCTCGGTCATAGCCCCGGCGAACGGGTAGTTGAGACAGTCGCTACGATCGGGATTATAAGTGTAGTAATTGAATGCGTTGTTATCCGGGTTAAAGTAGTTGACTCCTCCATAATAACTACCTATCCAGATAGTGCCTTGTACATCCTGATAGAGTGAAAATATAGAAGAATGGCTGAGTCCTCCCAGGCGTTGTTCTTGCTTGATGAGGCTGTAGGTTTGGGTGCTTGGATCATATTTTTGTAAACCGTCGAAGGTCCCGAACCAGATGTTTCCTTGCTGATCTTCTACAAATTCACGTATTTGTTCGCTGGAAATGCCGTTTGGTGATGAGGGGTCATAAGGAATGCGGTTGATTCGTCCGTTCCGGTTGATACGGTATAGCCCTTGTGTACGGCAGCCTACCCAAAGTTCCTGACAGGAGCTTTGAAAAATACGATAAACATCTACTTTAGGGATCAGGCATTGAACCCTCCCTTTGTTTTCCGTGGTATATAGACCTTCTTTGGCACCGATATAAAACCTGTTGCCATTTATCGTCAGATAGTTGATGGATGATATACCTGTTTTTAATTGAAAGTCTAATTGATTGTTTTGGGGGTTGTATCGGAAAATAGAGTCGTGTCCGGCACACCATATCTCACCGGCATGAGATGTTAGAGCATAGACAGATCCTTGACGCAGACGTTCGAAAGTCTCTTTACGAATATCGTATTTCAGTAAAGCATGGTCAACAATCAGAAACACATCTCCGTTTTGACTCCCTGTAATGGCACTAACCTCATTCCCTATCAGGATTTTCTGATCCGGTCGATTTCCGTTTTGTATCCATGCCTTATAAACGGCCATCTTATTACTATTGTAGATGTTGACTCCTTCACGTGTACCAAACCACATTCTACCCAGCTTATCTTGATAGATAGCCATAACGGACGATTGCGAAAGACCTTCTTCTCTACCTATGTGCTTAAAATATCCGGCGTAAGATAATTGAACGATGAAAATACCGATCAAAGAAAAGGCTAATTTATGTCTATTCATAGTTATTCCGTATTTATAAACGCAAATATATAAATAACAGATAGATTTAATATATCAACTCTATGAAAAAAGTATATAAACAGAAATAAACCTCCCTGCTATGCAACAGATAGGGAGGCTTGTGGAGGAAATCGTAATTTTATCGGATGCTTTCCAGTATTTTCGGTTTCAGGATAGCAGTCCACAGATCGTAACCGTTCTGATTCATGTGCAATCCGTCCTGTTTGAAGATGTCTTTTCTTAGCTTTCCATTGTTGTCGTACAGACAGGAGGCTACGTCAATATAAGTGAGTCCCTCTCTCTTCGAAGCATATTCCTGAAGCAAAGCATTTATGATTTCATGCTTCGGAATCATCTCTTTGCGTGCGAGTGAAGGCTTATAGGAGAGAATAAATATCGGAATATCCGGATAGTCCCGTTGCAGGCGATTGGTCAGCAAGCGGAAGAAGTCGAATGTCTCGCCTACAGTCAGGTCCTCGGGAGTGCCTGCGAGGTCATTTTCTACGTAAATCACAATACTGCGGGGGTGATATCTCCGGGCGATTACATCATAATTGTAGAGCATATCCCGGAGCGCGGCACCTCCGTACGAACGCCGGAGAATCTTTAGCGGAGCCATGTCCCGATAGATATTATCCCACAAGTTAATGGAAGAACTGCCTAGAAAGAGTACGTCACAGGAGGTATCCTTCAGCATTTGGTTTTCTGTTTGGTATCGGTCTATTTCACTTTGATACCGGGTTATCCATTTCGTGGGGTCGGTGTGTCGGACGGGAAGATATCCGATGAAGCGTACTGAATCCTGTGGCGTCTGTGCCTCTGCCGGAATGCTATTCCAGCAGAGGAGAACTGTGCATAAAGCGATAAGTATTGATTTTATCATTTATTTCTTTACATTGAATCCCAGTTTCTTTAGTCCGTTTTGTACATCGGGATGGCTCATGAAGAGTTTCCACAATAGTCCTGTCCGGTAGTTTTCTATCATTACGGCTATCGGGCCTTGGTCGATGGCCAGATATCGCTTCGGATACCAATCGGCAGTTTCGCTGAAAGCGTCATAGAATCCGTAAGGACCGAATACTTTGTCTCCCATTTCGTACAGGTGATGCATTACTTGCAGTGACTGGTCCGGTGTGTAGACAATAGAAGAGAGAGCGGCAGTGGGAGAGATGACTCCCCGGTCGTCACGTTCCAACGGTCCATGGGCAGCGTATCCGTCCACGGAGTAACTGGCGGTCAGTCCCCAACAGTCTGGTCCGTAGCCTTTGTAGTGTTTCGGGTTGCGAATGCAGTATTCACGGTTTACCAGTGTGAGATTTCGCATTTCGTTAAAATAGCTCGGACAATACTCGTCTTTCAGCCCCACCGGATCGAGTCCGAGGAAAGAGTATTGTGCCCAAAATAACGGACCCGCTTCTCCACCCTGATAGCGGAGGTGCAGTTCGATGCCTTCTACCTTGTGGGGCGAAACGATGGCTCCGTTTTGTGGCCATCCTTCATGATAGACTGCTGCCGGTACTCCATGGGTAGGAGAAGCAGCGGCAAGGATATACATAATCAGACATTCATTGTAGCCATGTACCGGGAAATTCATTTCCCAGCCATATTCGGGACTCCAATGCCAATACAGCACATTCTGTCCGCCATGGCGGTACCAGTTCCAGTCCACTTCCCGCCACAACTTGTCTATACGTCCGGCAAGTTTTTTTTCTTCCGCCGAGCCTTCTGCATAATATTGGTGTACGGCCAGCAGACCTTGCATCAGGAAGGCTGTCTCTACCAGGTCGCCTCCGTTATCCTTTTGTCCGAAAGGCTGTACATGTCCCGTCTCTCCGTTCCACCAATGCGGATATGCACCTTTAAAGCGGTCGGCTTTTTCCAGAAAACCGACTATTTTCTCCATACGCCGTAAGCCTTCTTCCCGGCTGACGTATCCCCGATCAATACCGGCCAGGATAGCCATAATGCCGAAGCCGCTGCCTCCTGAGGTAACAATCTCCGGCCCTCCTGCCGGGTATTCGCCATCCATGTGATAGCGCTCGCGTGCCAGTCCGCTGTTAGGTTCGGCAGCATCCCAGAAGTAGTTGAAGGTTCGTCGCTGGACGGTATCCATCAGAGCGTCATCTGTCAGTGATGTGGCAGACGAGGGCTTTTCTTTTGGCTTGCATGCTACAAAAAGAAAAAGAGCGAAGAGGACGAAGAGGAGCTTGCTGTTGTGAGTGACAAGTTGGATATTCATAATGATTTCTTGTTTGTAATGGTTTTTGTTTCACCACAGAGTAACACGGGGTTTCACTGAGTTTTAATCTTTTGTTTATAGCATATTAAGAGAAAATCATCTCTGTGGAACTCTGTGTGATTCTGTGGTGAATCTTATTCTTTTCTATTCCCTTGTGTATCCGGTTCAACGCAATGTAAACCGTGCTGTTTTCACATTCCGGCTATCCGGGCCTATCATCACGTCGAAATCGCCCGGCTCAGCTACAAACTTCAAGTCGGCATTGTAAAACTTCAACATTTCCGGAGCTATTGTAAAGCGGACGGTTCTTGATTCATTCGGTTGCAGATAGATCTTTTCAAATCCTTTCAGTTCCTTGACCGGACGGGTGACACTGCCCACCAAGTCACGGATGTAGAGTTGCACCACTTCACTGCCGGCACGGTCTCCGGTATTAGTTACGGTGACGGAGGCTACCAGTTCATTGTCCATTCCGATGGACGAACGGTTCAATGTGATGTCACTGAATCGGAAGGTCGTATACGACAGTCCGTATCCGAACGGATAGAGAGCATCATTGTCCACGTCAAGATAGTTACTGCGGAATTTCTCGAACCATTTGCCTTCTTTCAGCGGTCGTCCGGTATTCTTGTGTGCATAATAAAGTGGGATCTGTCCTACACTTTTCGGGAAAGTCATGGTCAGTTTTCCGCCCGGGTTGACTGCACCGAACAATACGTCTCCGATAGCCGGACCGGCTTCCGAACCCCCGAACCATACGTTCAGGATGGCAGGGACATGCTCCTGTTCCCAATTGAGTACCAGCGGACGTCCCGTAAACAGTACGAGAACTACGGGCTTTCCTGTTTTCAGCAAAGCCTCCAGCAGAGTGTGCTGTACATCCGGCAGATTGAGGTTGGTGCGGCTACTGCTTTCACCGCTCATCTCCGACGATTCACCCAATGCGGCAACAATCACGTCCGCTTGTGAAGCTATTTTCAGCGCTTCGTCCAGCAGTTGTTGATCGGTGCGGTTATCGCGGTTCAGCGAACGGCCGAACATGGTTGCCCTCTCTTCATAAGCAGCATCACCGATCAGGTTACTGCCTTTGGCATAAAGTATTTTTCCCTGATTGCCCACCCATTCGGTCAAACCTTCTACCAGAGAAGGACTTTTGTCCAGTACGGCAGCTACGCTCCATGTGCCCGGCATATTCGAACGGGTGTTGGCCAAAGGGCCGATCACTGCAATAGTACCGGTAGGAGAGAGAGGAAGTACAGGTGCGAGGGTAGGTGAAAGTCCTTCATTTTTCAGTAGCACGAAGCTTTCTCCCGCAATTTTCCGGGCTGCGGCACGGTGCTCTTTTGTGAAGATGTCACGTGCCGGACGTTTCAGGTCGCAGTATTTATAGGGATTGTCAAACAACCCCAGTTTGTATTTGGCTTCCAGGATGCGGCGACAAGCTGTGTTGACTGTTTCGACCGATACTTTGCCTTCTTCGACAGACTTCTTCAATGTACCGATGAAGCCTTCACTGACCATGTCCATATCTACTCCGGCATTGATGGCCCGTGCCGACACGGTTTGCAGGTCGCCGATTCCGTGTTCTATCATTTCGGAGATTCCGGTGAAGTCTGTTACCACGAAACCATTAAATCCCCATGTACCGCGCAACACATCGGTCATCAGCCATTTATTGGCTGTTGCCGGCACACCTTCCACTTCGTTGAAAGAAGCCATTACACTACCTGCTCCGGCTTCTACACCGGCCTGATAGGGGAGCATATAATCGTTGAACATCCGTTGGCGGCTCATGTCTACGGTGTTATAATCCCGTCCTGCCTCGGCTGCCCCATACAGAGCAAAGTGCTTGATGCAGGCCATGATTTCATCATTGCGACTCATATCTTTTCCCTGGTATCCACGTACCATGGCCCGGGCTATCAGTGCACCGAGGAAGGGATCTTCGCCTGAACCTTCGGATACCCGTCCCCAACGGGGGTCACGACTGATGTCCACCATCGGACTAAAGGTCCACGAAATGCCGTCGGCACTGGCTTCAACGGCGGCGATGCGTGCCGATTCTTCGATAGCCGGAATGTCCCATGTACACGAAAGTCCCAAGGGAATAGGGAAAATGGTCTCGTATCCGTGAATTACGTCCATCCCAAAGAGCAGAGGGATACCCAGCCGGGAGTTCTCTACGGCCAGACGCTGTACGTCACGAATTTTATCCACCCCTTTCAGGTTGAACAATCCGCCTACTTCACCTCGCTTTATCTTGGCGGCGATGTCGCTGCTTTTAGCTTGTCCGGTGGTGATTTCACCAGTTACCGGTAGGTTAAGCTGACCTATTTTCTCTTCCAGGGTCATCCGTTTCAGCAGATTGTCGAGGAAACGGTCCATATCCTGAGGAGGTTTTTGCGCTTGCAGCCCCAAAGGGAGTAAAAGTGCAAGCAGAATGAGTAAAGAATATTTCTTGTTCATAACTGTATATGTTTTTTTACTTCACCACAGAGGGCACAGAGTTTTAATCTCTACGGGATATATAAATCTCTGTGGGACTCTGTGTTACTCTGTGGTGTGCTCTTAATAATCTGGGTTCTGTACCAGTACGCCTTTTGATTTATCTATTTCGTCCTGCGGAAGCGGTAGCAAGGCATTCTTGGGTTGATAACCCGTTTTGCCTGCAGCATGGAGCACTTGCGAAGCGATGCCCCAGCGTACCAGGTCGTAGAAACGTCCCGATTCCAGTCCCAGTTCTACCCGTCGTTCGTGGCGGATGGCATCACGCAGCACGGTCTGATCTAATGAAGTCACTTTAGGCAGAATGTCCGGGTTGTTGCCACGGGCGCGGGCTCGTACCATTTCCAGATAGTTGGAAGCTTCACCTGTTTTACCCAATTCATTGGCCGACTCGGCAGCCATCAGCACCACGTCACCATAGCGGATAATGCGGATGTTTACCCAAAAGCCGTGCCGGGTAAACTCTTCACGGAGTGCCGGGTTGGTATAAGCTTTCTTGTTAAAATAAGCACCGTCGGCTTGAGATACCGGAGACTCTCCATAAGGTTTGTTGGTATTCTCGGGAGTGATCGGATCAGTATCCGAACGACGGAAGTAAAGCAGCGTAGCATCTTTGCGGGGGTCGCCCGGTTCGAACGCTTCACCCATCAACTCGGTTCCCATGTGCCATCCCCAGCCGAGGTCCCATTGGCCGGAACCGCGTACACCTTGTACTTCGCAGAACTGGCTGCCGATTTTATCGCTTGCGGGCAAAGCGGCAGTAGATGCACATTGCAACTCGAATACCGACTCACTGCTGTTCTCGCCTTCATCGGTGAAGATGACATCATAAGGAGTATTCAGATTGTATTGCCCTGAATTCATTACATCGGTCGCAGCGGTATACATGTTCTGCCAGTCATTGCGCATCATGTACGTACGGGCATGCAGTGCACGGGCGCTTCCCCAGGTGAGTCGTCCCAGATAAGCGGACTGCCATTGACGGGGTAAAAGCCCTTCGGCCTGTGTCAGGTCGGAGTCGATCTGTTTGTAAATTTCTTCGGCGGTGGTCTTCGGCACGTTTGCTTCCGAGGCGTCGTTCACTTTGAAAGTGACCAGTGGCACTTCGCCGAATGCACGAACCAGGTTGAAGTAACAATAAGCACGGAAGAAAAGGGCTTCACCCTTGTTACGAAGGTCGTTCTCTTCCGTCAGGTTACCTTTCTCAATCGTCTCTATAACATCGTTACACTGGTAGATGACGGCGTAATTCTGACTCCAGTAGGCTTTTATCAGTCCGTTGCTGGCGTTGTACTGAAAATCATCGTACATCGCAGCCTGATCGGCCCCGTCACTGGCGGTACTTCCTTTTTCCGAATCTTCCGAACGGAAATATTCGATGGCAAAGGCGGGGATACCGGCGGTGATGTTATAATTACGCATCATGGTGTAAATGTTGAAGACCTTTCCTTCGGCAAGTGCTCCGGGATTATCGTCTTCGGTAAACTGTCCCTGTGGGTGACGGTCCAGAAAATCGTTGCAACTGCAGAAGCTCAGAGCCGATACAGCTAATGCAATGGGTAGAATGTATTTATTTAGTTTCATACTCTGCTTCGTTAAAATGTTAAGTTAATACCAAATGTATAGACTGCCGGTACCGGATATGTCCCGTTGTCCACTCCGAAAGCAATGGCTGACCCACCGATTTCCGGTGTGTAACCTGTGTTGTGCTTCCATGTCTTCAGGTTCTGTATGTTGACGTAAACCTTCAGGGCCTGCATACGTATCTTTGACAGCAAAGTTTTGTCGAAACTGTAGGCCAGTTGCAGGTTACGGATGCGGAAGAAGCTTCCGTCTTCGATGAAGTATTCGGAGTTCTCGCTGTTGATGGCGTGCTTCGTATTCAGCAGGGGTTGTGTGTTCGAAGTGCCTTCTCCGTGCCAGCGGTCGAGACGTTGTTCCATATAGTTGAACTGCGCCCAATTATAGTTGTCCCACGTACGATAGATCTGGTTGCCGCCTTGTCCCATCATTTCCATGCTGAGTTCCCAGTTCTTGTATGAGAGTCCGAGGCTGATGCCATAGGTTACGTCCGGAGTCGGATCACCGATTTTTGTACGGTCGTCCGGTGTGATTTTTCCGTCTCCGTTTACATCGGCAAACTTCAGGTCACCCGGAGTGACGGTTGCCAGTGTGTTCACCGGAGAAGCATCGATTTCAGCTTGGTTTTGGTAAACACCGGCTACTTTATAGCCGTAGAAATAACCGATCGGGTAGCCTGCCATTGTATAGCTTTGGCTCTTATCGCCTGCGATGATGGAGTATCCATCCTGTACCAGACTTTTCACTTTGTTGCTGATGGTAGTCAGGTTTGCACTGACAGAGTATCCCCAGTCACCGATCTGATCTCTCCAGGAAGCCATCAGTTCGACACCTTTGTTCTCAATCTCTCCAAGATTGCCGATGCCCGGTACGGTTCCCGACAGACCCGGTACGGTGGCGAGCAGGTCCTTGGTATTCTTCTTATAGTACACTCCTTCGAAATGGAAACGGTTACGGAACATATTGGTTTCAAAACCGGTTTCCCATGCTTCTACTTTCTCCCAACGGAGACGTGGGTTGGGCAGATAAGCCAGTTGGTAGCCCGGATAGATGATAGCCGGTTTGCCGAATACGGCAGCAAAAGCATTTTCCAACAGAGGTTCTGCCGGATAAGCCTTATCCATATTCTGGTTTCCCAGTGTACCCCACGAACCTTTCAGTTTCAACATGTCCAGCCACGTGATATCTTTCATAAATTCTTCTTCGGTCATCAACCATCCGGCACCTATGGAGTAGAAATTCTGCCACTGGTTGCCGGTATATGCGAAAGCTGAAGAACCGTCGCGGCGGAACGAACCGTTGAACAGATATTTACCTTTATAGTTGTAGATGATACGTGCCAGCATAGATACGGTGGTGCGCTCCCATTGTGTACTTCCGTTGGTGGCGGTAGCCAGGTCGCCGATGCTGACGAACCATTTATCGGGATTGTTCGGAATCACCAGTCCGATGCCCTGTCCGCGGGAAGCATCCAGTCCGCTGAGCGAATTATAATAGGTTGTGAAGCCGGCGGTGGCAGTCAGGTTATGTGTACCGTCGGCAAAACTGTTTTGGTAAGTCAACAGATAGTCACTCTGAACCTTGGTTTCGTTTTGCTTGTTCTGGCTCACTTCTGTTTTTCCGTTTCCGAGCGTAGCAACGTTCCCGGCCACGGTTGCGTCATATACCTTGATAATCGGTTTGTAAGTCCGGCTGTCATTGGTGGCATAGTCCATAGAGAACATTGCCTTAAAAGTGAAGTGCTTCAGGAAATCTACTTCACCATAGATGCTTCCAGATGCCCGGTAATTGACCGCGCGGGTGGTGTTGGCACGCAGATTGACGTCTACCATCGGATTGTTCATCTGTGCTTTCTGGAATTCCGGCAATGAAGTATATAGTCCGTATTCTTCGTTATATACCGGAGCCACCGGAGTGGTACGGATAGCGTTCAGAACCGTTTTGCTGTCGGCCGGCAGCATGCGTGCTCCGTTGAATTGGAAGCCTACTTTGATGTCTTTGGTAATCTTATAATCATTACTTGCATTGATGGTCACTTTGCTGTATTTTTCATGCTTGATGTTTCCCTGTTCGTGAGAGTAACCCACGCCGAGATAGAAGCTATGTTTTTCAGAAGCACCTGTGATGCTGACATTGTTGTTTGTAATGAATCCCGTCTGGAAGATCTCATCTTGCCAGTCCGTATTCGCATTCCAGTTGCTGAAGTCGAACAGGGCATTTCCCTGGTTTGCCATTTGTTCGTTATAGAGTTCCTTAAACTGGGGTGCATTCACCATTTTGATTTTGTCTACTACGCTTTTCCAGCCGAAAGAGGTGTTGATGTTGACCAGCGTCTGTCCCTCTTTGGCACGTTTGGTGGTTACGATAATTACACCGTTGGCACCACGCACACCGAATATGGCCAGTGAGGAAGGGTCTTTCAATACTTCCATCGACTCGATGTCTTCCGGATTCAGGAAGTTGATGTTGTCGTTGAACAGTCCGTCTACAACATACAGAGGTTTGTAACCATTGATGGAGTTCGTACCGCGGATACGTATTTCCGGATCAGCACCGGCTTGTCCGGAGTTGACGATCTGTACACCTGCTATCTTTCCTTGGAGGGACGATAACGGGTTGGTTGCCGGTTTGTTGGCTATTTCCGAACCCTTGATGTTGGTGATAGAACCGGTCAGGTCGCGCTTCTTGGCACTACCGTAACCGATAATTACTGTTTCGGCAAGCATTTGTGAGTCGTCTTTAAGCGTGACATTTATCACAGTTTGCTGCCCCACTTTGATTTCCTGCTTTTCATATCCTACATACGAGAATACGAGTACATCGTTGGGCGTTACCGAAATGGAGTATTTGCCATCCATATCGGTAACGGCCCCGGTAGAAGTGCCTTTTACCAGGATAGATGCACCGATCAGGGGCTCGTTAAATGAATCTGTAACAGTACCTGTCACTGTCTTCGTTTGAGCCATGGCCACCGATGTGCTCAGTAGCAGGCAAGTCAGGACAAATACACTTTTCAGCCAGGAGGCTCTCTTCTGCCGAAGAAGTCGTAAAGGTTTAGTCTTCATTGCATTAAATTTTACCATTGTATAACTATTTTGATTTAACACACCTTCTGCCAGCTCTCTTTCAGATACTCGATAGTTATATCGACGGCAAAAGTATCCAATGAAACAAATAAAAGTCGAAAAAGATGTGAACAGATGGAAACTCCCTGCACTTTTAACATATATCGGACTTGGAATCCGACAAATGTAGAAGAAGCTTCTAGTATGATATATTTACCTTATGATGGTTGTTGGATTCTATATAATTGTATGGAATTATGTGCTTTAATTAAAGAGCTTTTCGAATTGCATCTATTATCTAATTGTTAATTGTCTAGGCTGGATAAAATAAACAATGATGCTAGAAAATTTTTTCATGATAGATGGTGTCCAAAATGGCGAAATCTCTATTATCAACTCATAAAAAACTAGTTATGATTAAAAAAAACGATTTTACTGACAATGTTAGTTGGGGCACTGTTTGCTTGTGATGATAAGTCCTCGATAATGCTTATACCAGTATTTTCCAACGCCAGTTGATACCGGAAGAAGTGACTACGCTAGCCAACACTTCCTTTGCGGCGACAAGTGGAAAAGGGGGTACTATCAGCGGTGTGCCCAGCTCTGCACAGTATCTCTATTTTATGGCTAATATCAAAACAGATGTCGGTCAGGTATTTCCCGCTGTCGAGGGAACGACAAGTGCTGATGCCAGACTACGCCTGAATCGTTTACAAGGTACAGCGCCCAGTGACTGGACTGCCAATGCTTTCGTAGATTATTGTACGCCTTTGGCTTCCGCATTGAGTTTCTATCCGGATGTAACGATCTCAACACCGAGATATCCCCGTATGAGTGAGTAATATTCCGTGGCGGCTATCAATACCTTAATAGATTTTTGATAGGAGTTGTATGTTTTATATATAGCTCTTTGAATGGACCGGCCATAAATAATTCGCCCGGGTGATATTTCTATCATCCGGGCGAAACCGTTTAAATTTTTACTTCGATATTCAGTTTACCGCCAAGCCCCCTTTCAACTATATCTATCAGGGTTTTCAGGGTCAAGTTACCTCCATCATTCTCTACTTTAGAGATAAACGTACGCTTTTTATTAATGCGCTCGGCCAGTTGTGCCTGCGTCATTTCTTTCTTCTGACGGGCATTGCGGATTTGAACGCCAATGCGCAGTGTTTCCAGCTCACGCTCCAAATTGTCTCGTCTGGGTGTACCTTTTACACCGTAAATTTCATCTTTAAATTGATCTAATGTTGTTATATCCATCATTACCTCCTTTTTTTATCATCATAATATTGGGCTATCAATCGGACAGCCTTATCTATCTCTTTTTTAGGGGTTTTCTGCGTCTTTTTCTGAAAACCGGAAAGCAAAACCACTAATCGTCCCTTATCGAAAAAACAGAAGACACAAAATATATCGCTCCCTAAGGTGATACGCATTTCATACAGACCGTCTGTGCTCTCCATGTGTTTAAGATACTTCGTCGGGATACATTCTATATATTCTAAGATTTCTAAGATTTTAGTAATCTTGTTTTGTACTTTTGGAGATTGCTCCATATAAAGTACGACTTATGCAAAAGGAGTTCCCTAACCTTCTTTACCATTCGACAATGGTAACGTATATATTACATATAAACAAACGAAAAGTTCAGCAATTACAAAGATTTATGATTCAACTACCCTTTCAACCCGGAAGACGAAGGCAATCGGTAGACGTGTCTTTTTCCTCTTTTCCCGCACAAAGATAGGGCGCAGACGTTCATCCATCAATGACCGCTACGCTATTTCAGCACAAAATATCCTGCGCTCCTGCGTCGTACGGTATTTTCTACCGAAATTCATTGCCGGCTGCCCGTCTGTGTCCTGATGGATGTTTAAGAAAAAAGGAAAAAATGTATAGGGGCTGCGCTGGTGATACCGGAAATTATGTGCACCTTTGTGTGTGATTCCATACCCATATTAATTTCGTAATGGGGCAACAGAGCCGTGAATCACTTGATTACGAAAAAATAATTTTGAAAAATATGGCAAATACTAATATGGAACACGGAGAAATAATACTATACCAACCAGACAATACTATAAAACTGGAAGTGCGAATAGAGAATGAAACCGTTTGGTTGACACAAGCACAAATTGTTAACTTATTCCAGTCAAGTAAAGCCAATATCAGTGAGCATATAAGAAATATATATGACTCAGATGAATTATCTGCTGAATCAACTGTTCGGAAATTCCGAACAGTTCGAATGGAAGGTAATAGAAAGGTTACCCGCATTCTTGAATATTATAATCTGGATATGATTATTTCCGTAGGTTATCGTGTGAATTCCAAGCGAGGAGTCCAGTTCCGCCAATGGTCAACAGGAGTACTTAAAGAATATCTATTAAAAGGCTACGCAATCAATCAGCGCGTGGAGCAGTTGGAAAACAAAGCAAACACCCATGACCGGCAACTGGAAGAGTTAACAAACAAAGTCGACTTTTTCGTCCGGACTTCATTACCTCCTATTGAAGGTGTCTTTTTCAACGGACAGATTTTCGATGCCTATGTCTTTTCCGCTCAGTTGATAAAGTTTGCAAAGTCATCTTTAGTATTGATTGACAACTTTGTCGATGAAAGCGTGCTCTTACTATTGAGTAAACGTTTGCCCGGAGTGACTTCTATCATATATACCAAGCAAATAACTCCACAGTTAGAATTAGATTTGACAAAGCACAACAGCCAATACCCCCCAATAGATATACGTACCTACCAGCACGCACATGATCGATTTTTAATTATAGATAATTTAGAGGTCTATCATATAGGAGCTTCACTTAAGGATCTTGGCAAAAAACTTTTTGCTTTTTCTAAAATGGAAATGCCAGCCAAGATAATCACTGATTTATTATAATCCTTATTCACACAAGGACAGGTCGGCTGTCCGTCCGTACTCTCGGGAGAGTTTTCGAAAAAAGGAAAAATGTGTAGGGGCTGTGCTGGTGATACCAGATATTATGTGCACCTTTGTATGTTTCCTGTAGCGTCGGTCTTGTCTGTTACTTGGCGGCTGCTGAGAGACGACTATTTAAAAACTTTAGATAAACGGTTCTGCTCCCGTGCCTGATACTGTAATGGGTCGGCATATGTTTTTTTTCTTTGTTTCGCATTGAAATTGATGTAGTTCAAGCGGGTAAGCAGAACCGTTCTATTTTCGTTAAACCTCCCTATACTAACGGTGTTCAGCAAACAATCCCACCGATAAAAGTGTTTCATTGTACATTTTTTATCCGTTTGCTATGGTAATTCAAAAATAATCACCATCTTTGTGGTGAACTATCAAATTTTTGTAAGGCGGAAACAAAGGAGAGAAATCACCTTTGTTTTACACTAACTGTAGGTGTATAATTTTATATACCTACAGTTTCTGGATAAAAACGGCTCCTGCCCCCGTGTCTAACTTGTAATGGGTTAGCATATTTTTCTTTCTTTGTTTCGGCTTTGAAAGTTTGATAGTTCAGCGGGTCAGCAGGGCCGTTCATTCTTCCCTGCCCGATTATACGTTTGTGCTATGGGCAAACCTATTATTAAAATCCTGTATTTCCATCGGCGGAGAACCAACGCAAGCGGATGGTATCGGTTGGAATATATTTTCCAGCGAGGTAAGAAGACTCTACGTTATGTGCTTTCCACTCGTGACCCTGAATATTTAGTTTGTTTCTGCTCCCCCTGCATGATCGAACGTTCAGAAATGATTGTCTTTGTGGCTGAACTTCTTTTAGAAATTCACAAGGTGAAATATTCACATTTAAAAGTTACGCCAAGTTATGCCTATGCTACTCCTAAATATAAATCCCGAATCAACCAAATGTGCAAAAAGAGCCGTTATCACAAAACGCCTGTCATTATAGACGGACTATAGCACTTTAATCTTTCATGATCAATTTTCTTTTATAATTGGCCTTGAATCTAAATCCCGCTCACCTAACCAGTTAGCTCGCCGAACCGCTGTCACTCTATCCCCCCGGAGGACAGCGGTTCTCTTTTTGCTTTGCAATTATCAGACTAAGTGATGCTATTGGGTTTAACCTTAAGATAGATTATCGGTCAGGTTAGTGAGTTTTCAAATCAATATCAAATAAGAATCTGGAAGAAACAAGGCAGTTGGTATCTTAAAACATAAACTCTTTAATGGATTGTATCTAAGTGTTTTATGATGAGTCCTGCTACCCGGGCTGATATAACATAGTATACCATTTTCGGTTAAACATTAAAGGAAAACAAAATGCTCTAAACGATATTTTTACTTGAAAAGTGAACTTCTTTCTGTTGTAAGTCAGTGAATTAGTTCCTGATGTGCTCCCAAAACGGCGGGTGTAAGATGGAAGATCGAAAGGTGAAAAATGGTTCTTCTTCAAATTTGGTGGTAAGTTTTCTTTTACTCATGGAATCTAATTCAGTTTTCGGAAGTGTAAGCCCTCTTTTATAGTTGACAAAAAAGCAAGTATCCCGGCTTTCGCCTGCAGAGTCCATCCGTGAGGTGAGGAAGCGAATCTTAGACTAAACCATCTGAAAATCAATATCTTTAAAAAGTAAGATTTCTGTCCTCCAAAGCTTTGTTTTAACATAGAGTTAAAGCTTGTTCTTTGGATGTGAATAAGAAGTTCTTTAAATGCAAAAGACTTGTTATTTGCGCACAAGAACCTGACAACCTGCAAAAGGCGTTAACAATGTTAATTGAAGAAAGGTATAAGGATGAAGATACCGGTTCAGGCGGCGTAAACTCACTTCCGAAACCTAAGTTATCTTATTTAGCAGATGTCTGTTTTTTTGTTTGTATTTTTCGGATAACTTATCTGTTACAGACAGAAACCCGCTAAAACTACAGTTTTAGCGGGTTTCTGTCTGTAAAACATTGAAAGTTTGTGCGGATGATAGGACTCGAACCTACACGTCGCGAGACACCAGATCCTAAGTCTGGCGCGGCTACCAATTACGCCACATCCGCTCACTAAATGCTCACTCGTTTGGAGTTTTGCGCTGCAAAGATAGATACTTTTTCCGATTTTACAAATTTATAGGCAATAAAGTTATTCACTGAGGAATCTGCGGGCGATCTCTATCAATGTATCTTTTCCTCTCATTTCGTCTTCTTGCAGCATATCTGCCTTAATGCTTGGTTCCTGTTTTGTGACATTGATGTTTTGTA
The DNA here is from genome assembly GCF_000159855.2 of Bacteroides sp. 3_2_5. Taxonomy (NCBI): domain Bacteria; kingdom Pseudomonadati; phylum Bacteroidota; class Bacteroidia; order Bacteroidales; family Bacteroidaceae; genus Bacteroides; species Bacteroides sp. 3_2_5. Next base: position 495,131 of record NZ_JH636044.1, read on the forward strand.
AAGCGGGTTGTAGAACTGCTCCTCATAAATGTGGAACAATTCTACAATCCGTATTTTTATTCCGGCTCTTTCTTGAAGACTTAATTCTTTTATATACTGATGTTTATGATTTGCTTACTTCACCAGTATTTTTTGAGGTATAATTATTGGAGTATAAATGCAAATAGGTATTTGTAGATTTAAAAGGATTAGCCAATGAGAAATTTGAAAGCGATATTGATTGTATTGTTGTGTCTGTGTGGTATACATGTGCAAGCACAACAGTTGGAAATAAAAGGTTTAGTGACTTCATCGGAGGATAAACAGCCGCTTATCGGAGCTACGGTTGCCGTAAAAGGGGTACCGGGAAGGGGAGTGGTAACGGATATGGATGGCCGTTACACTCTGAAAATAGAACCATCAGATAAAATCCTTGTCATATCCTATATAGGAATGAAATCGTCTGAGGTCAAAGTGCCGAAGAATGGAGTCTTGAATGTGGTGTTGCAACCCGAATCACTTAATCTGGATGAAGTAGTGGTGACCGGATACGGAAATTTTTCAAAGTCATCCTTTACCGGATCAGCTAACACCTTACGGGCCGACATGCTGAAAAACGTACCGGTACTTTCTGTAGAACAGAAGTTGCAAGGTATGACAACGGGGGTAAACATAACTTCCGGTTCCGGTCAGCCGGGAGCTAACCAGAGCATCCGTATCCGTGGTATGGGGTCATTCAATGCATCCAATGAACCGCTTTTTGTTATTGATGGTATACCGGTCACTTCCGGCAGTATGGGAGCCGGTACGGGAGCTGATGCCGCCTATATGAATAATGCCAAAACAAATGTAATGAGTACCCTTAATCCTGCCGATATCGAGAATATTACGGTGATAAAGGATGCCGCCGCCGCTTCTCTTTACGGCTCGCGTGCCGCGAATGGAGTGATTCTGATCACTACCAAGAAAGGAGCGGTAGGACGGACTAAAGTCACTTTGAGTGCCAGCGGAGGTTTTTCTAATGCAGCTGTCAACCTCCGTCCCACATTGAACGGTGAACAACGCCGTGAAATGATTTATGAAGGTCTTTACAACTCTGCAGTAGACAAGGGGCTCCAATCTCCCGAAGCATATGCAAATGCCAATATTGATACATATGCAGGAATACCGGAACTGGGATATACTGACTGGAGGAAAGAACTGATCCGAACCGCTCATAATCAAAACTACGAGGTGACTGCTTCCGGAGGCAACGAGCGAACTACTTTTTATGCTTCTCTCGGCTTTAACCGTCAGGAAGGTTTGGTCGAGAATTCTAATCTGGACCGTTACTCTGCCCGCCTGAACATGACACATAAAATAGGTAGCCGTGTCGAAGTAGGAGGTAACATGATGTTCACCCAGATAAGCCAGGAGATGAACGAGGAGCGCGGTTCCAATATCAATCCCTTTCTTTGTGTTGCTGTATCTGCCACACCTTCTATGCCTGTGCGCGACGTTTCGGGCAACTATGTGGGGTCCTATGCAGGCACCAATGTGAATCCGCTTCGTGACATCCGTACTGACTATAACCGCAGTCGTATGACCCGTATGTTTTCCACCGGTTATGCTTCGGTAGATATCATCAAAGGATTGAAACTGAAAGAGACTCTGAGCTATGACTATACTGTACAGAAAGATTCCCGCTATTTGAATCCGCTTAGCGGGGCAGGCCCCAAGAGCGGAAGTGATGCTCAGACCTCAAAGGGATTTACCGAATATGGTAAGTTATTGTCATCTACTTCACTCAACTATACCCATACATTTGCCGCTAAACATCACCTTGACATTTTGGCTGCCTATGAATTGGAAAGCTATCAGAGTGATAAAGCTATGGGAGAGAAGGCTAAGCTTCCTTCGGATGTGTTGCTTGAGCCGGATAATGCCGCTGTGCTGAAAAGCTTTGTTTCTTCTACACAGGCATACAGAATGATTTCTTATCTGTCCCGTTTGAACTATGATTACGATAATCGTTATTACATTGCAGGTAGTTATCGCCGCGATGGCAGTTCACGCCTTGCTCCGGAAAGCCGGTGGGGAGACTTCTGGTCTGTTTCCGGTATGTGGCATCTGAGTAGTGAACCTTTTATGGAGGCTGTGAAGCCGGTATTGAACGATGTGAAAATCCGTGCTTCTTATGGTGTCAATGGTAATCAGCCGGGAGCTTTTTACGGATATATGGGGTTATACAGTTATGGGCAGAACTATATGGGGGCAGCAGGTTCATACGAGTCTGCTCAAGCCAATCCCAAACTGAAATGGGAAAAGAACTATAATCTGAATATTGGGCTTAGCCTGACTTTTATTGACCGTATCTTTGTGAATCTCGAATACTACAACCGCGATACAAAGGACTTGCTTTATAATCGCCCTATCAGTTCCACTACCGGTTTTCTGAATTATCTTGCAAATATCGGTCAGCTTAACAACAAAGGGGTGGAGTTCGAACTGCGTACAATTAATTTTGCCGGTCCTGACTTCAACTGGACATCGGTGTTGAACTTGACACATAACCGTAATAAAATCGTGGCACTGGACGGAGATATAAAGCAATCTGTCGAGGGCTCTTGGTTTATTCATAAAATAGGACTTCCTTACAATAGTTTTTATGTGAAAGAGTTTGCCGGAGTAGACCCGTCGACCGGGAAAGGGCTTTATTATCTCAATACGCAAGATGAAAAGGGGAATTATAATAGGGAGATGACTGATGATGCTTCTAAAGCACAAGCTATTCCGTATAAATCTGCTGATCCTAAGATATCGGGAGGGTTTACTAACATCCTTTCTTATAAGTGGTTTGATCTGGGACTTACCTTTACCTATTCGCTGGGAGGATATTCTTTTGACAAGACAGGTACTCTGATAGAAACTGACGGTAGTAAAGAAAAATCATACAACCTGCCTGTATATGCTTTGGACCGTTGGCAGAAGCCGGGAGATAGAACTGATGTTCCCCGTTTTGTATTGGAACAGGGAGCCGGACCACAAAATTCATCCCGCTATATTCACAGTACCGACCACATCCGCCTCAAGAACCTGACACTTGGTTTCACACTTCCTGGCAGATGGGTACAAAAGGCATTGATAGAGAATGCACGTGTCTACTTCTCAGGAAGTAATCTGCTGACATGGGCCAAATGGAAACAATATGATCCTGAAGTACCGGTTAATGGTGAGGTGTTCTGCGAGGCTCCTCCCATGCGTACCTTCAATTTTGGGGTTGAGATAACTTTCTAATCATTCATCATTATTAATATTCAGATATATGAAACGTACACTTATATACATGTTTGCCGCTATGTCGCTTGTGGGTTCTTCTTGTTCCGGCGACTGGCTGAATTTGAATCCATCTACTTCTGTGACTACTCCACAAGCCATCCGTACGCTTGAGGAGGCGCAAATAGCTTTGAACGGTATTTATCGCATTGCTGCTTCACATAGTTATTATGGCGACAATTATCTCTATTATGCCGATTGCCGTGGTGAAGATGTTCAAGCGCGTGTCAGCAAGGGAGCCGGAAAACGTGTATCACCTTATTATGAGTTTAATGTTACGGCAGATGATGCCTTGAATATTACCCGTGTATGGAATCAGCCTTATAGTGTCATTCATCAGGCAAATAGCCTGCTGGAAAGAATAGAGTCCGGTGCGGTTGTTACTGATGATGCTGTTGCTCTCAACTGCATCAAAGCTGAAGCGCTTGCTTTACGTGGATTGGCTTTATTCGATCTCACCCGTCTGTTTGCTATGCCCTATACCTTGAATAACGGAACTTCTTTGGGAGTACCCATCGAGATTAAAACGACTTTGCCTACTCACCAGCCTGCCCGCAATACGGTAGCCGAATGTTATCAGCAGGTGATAGACGATATGACAGGTGCATTGAAACTCTCGGCACTCTCTGCTGATAAGAAAAACGGTTATCTTAATGTATGGAGTGTCAAAGCATTACTTTCACGGGTATATCTTTATATGAATGATAATGAAAAGGCTCTTGCATTGGCCAAGGAAGTGATGAATAACGGTGGATTGTATCAGTTGTTTACACATGATGAATACCCTACTGTATGGGGAAAAGATTTCAGTTCTGAGTCACTGTTTGAATTTTACTACACTCTTTCTGAGCCTGATGGTGGGACGGGGGGAGAAGGTGCTCCAATGGTTTATGCCGATAATGTGAAGGACTGGAACAACCTTGTACTGACCAAAGCATTCCTCGATCTGTTGGGAGAAGATCCGGATGACGTGCGTCATTCATTGAATCGTTTGCCGGAGAAACCGGAAGAGGACATATTGCCCGAAGGTTCCAAGGGTTATCCTAAATATCTAAATAAGTATCCGGGCAAGACCGGAGATAATCCGCAGGATAACGACATCTGTATTATCCGTCTCTCCGAAGTTTACCTGAATGCTGCCGAGGCTGCCTTTAAGTTGGGGGGAGCAGAGAATCTAAAGTTTTCTTTGGATTGCCTTAATGCCATAGTGAGTCGTGCCAATCCTGTGAAGTCCGTGAAAGAAACGGAGTTGAGCCTGGAGCGTATACTGAAAGAACGTCGTAAGGAATTGGTAGGAGAGGGACATGCTTTCTTCGATGCTATGCGTAATGGTTTGTCTGTAAGCCGCACCGGTGGCTGGCATTTGCCTTCTGTAGCAGCTGCTGCAGTTATTAGTCCGTCTGATCCGCGGGTAGCATTACCTATTCCGCAGGCAGAGATAGATGCTAACCCGAATATGGTGCAAAATCCGCATTAATGCCTTCTGAGCCGTCAGATATATCGGATAATGAGTAGAAATACTTATGTAGTCGTATAACCAGATCCTAAGTCTGGTGCGACTACCGGTTATACATACCACATTCGCTTAATAAATATTTACTCTCTGATTTTACAAACTTATGAGTAATAAAGTTATTCACTGAGGAATCTGCGGGCCATTTCTATCAGCGTATCTTTTCCTCTTAATTCATCTTCTTGCAGCATATCTGCTTTGATGTCCGGTTCAATGCCAAACTCGATGTGATTCATCTCCGCATCAAAATGGGGGCTGGCAGAGAAACGTACGCTCCATCCGTTGGGCAGTTCGGAAGTAAAAGGCATACCCGAACCTCCTCCGGTTTTGTCTCCGATGGTGGTGACATTGGGCAGACAACGCATGTGGTTGACAAAGTCATTGGTCGCACTGAAAGAGCGGCGATTGGTTAACACTACTACCTTTTTTTGCCAGCGTACTCCGTTGGCAGGCTCCAGATAGATGGCATAAGGCTTGGAGAAGTCGTTGTGTCCGGTTCCTGTCTTATGGGAGATGTATCCCGTCAATATCTTTTCATTGGTGAAACGGGAAGCGATACGGGCGGAGTTGGTTGCATTTCCGCCGCCATTGTCGCGCACGTCGATAATCAGTCCGTTACATACCGACAGATAGGAGAGCACTTCGTCCAGATTACCGTTACCGACCGGGTCGGCGAAACTTTCGTACCGTATGTAGCCGATATTATCTTTCAGTATCTTGTATTTAAGGCCTGCTGCCGTGCGATAATCCGTACTGGCGCGTCCCAGATAGGAATCTTCCAGCAGGTCTGCACGGAAGTTGCGGGGATAGTCCTGATACCAGGCGTCGTAATAAGACACGTTGTGAGCCGAGGCCAGATTGACATGTCCGTCCTGTAGTTCGTAGAGCATTTCGCTCAATACTTCAAATAGTCCTTCGCTGCCCATATTCGGGGTGATAAGCTTTTGATACCGGGTGTGAATCTCGTCCCAGTCTATCTGTTTATAGTCGAGAAAACAGTATTGCTCGTCGATGATTTTCCACAACTGCTCGAAATTTCCCTGTGGATTATTGACAAACTCCTCTTCCCGAATGCAGGAAGAGAGAAGCCCCAGGCAGAAAATCAGGCAGAAACCCTGTTGCAGTATTCTATAAATGATCGGATTCTTCATGGCGCTTTTCTGTTAATAGGCTCTGACAGCCGGTGGCAGGGGAGTGCCGTTCTTGTTGCGGATGCGGAACAGGTCGTGTACAAATCCCACCATGAATACTTGCGAATACGTGTGTGTCTTAATTCCGTTCAGTTTGGATTGCTGAAGATCGCACAAATAGCTGAGGCGCATTTTGGTATATCTGATCGGGAAGTCGACCGATAGCATCTGCCGCAATGCGGGCTGATTGTGCAGGGAGGTGAAGCGGACCACTCCGCTGGCATGTCCGAGTGTGAATATCTCATAATAGGACTGCCCGTAGTGGGGGGAGAACATGACCCCTATTACCGGCAGATTGACCTGATAGCGCAAAGCCAGCGGATAATTTTTTATCTTGGTATGCCAGATGGCCATTCCCGAAGCGTCGAGGTTGATGTAGGCGCGTGCCGAGGCCGGATTGTTCGTATTACGTAAGTTGTAGACAAAACCGCCGTTGAAGTCTCCCATTCCTCCGGCAAGCAACTTAAAGTTGTCTGTAATGCGGAACTGATAATGCAATCCGTAGTTCCAGTTCACCAGTCCGGCAAAGGTGTTGTTGTTATCTACCCGGTTGTGAGTGTATGCCAGGTTTGCCTGAAAAAAGTTCTGAACCGAGACATTGCCGTCACCCAGAGTTGTCATACGCATGGTCTCACGGCTGATGCGGAACTCGATTCCCTTGTATTCCTGCGGAGAAAGGTAGGTGTCGAATACATTGGTGTATCCCACACCGTACATGGTGGCGCGTGTCACATAGCGGGTAGCCTGAAGTGAGTCTGTGCCGTTGCCATTTCCGTTCCCCCCGAAAGAGGGGAGAGCGGTTGCTATCATCAGTAATAGCAGTATGCTTGTTTTTACTTTCATACGCAGTTTTATCTTGGACTTGTGCTAAAACAGTTTCATCTGTCCGGTCATTTCGTCGAGTATGTCGTTTTCTGTTTTATCACTGTCCGGGTCCAGATTTTCCGGCTCTTCCCCGGTGTCATCTTCTTCGTTGTTTTGTGGCGGATCGGGGAAGCGGGTTGGCTCCAGTTCATTGATGGTTTCTACCGTATAAGTCGTGAGGCGTTTCCCTTTTGCTTTAAAACCTTTGACGGCAATGAACTCTTCGGCGTCAACGACAACAGGGTCACGGAAACTGTCATGGCCTCCGAAGATGATTTCCAATCTTGGATAATACTCGTCTGTCATCAGGATCAAGCGATTGTGTTTGTTCTCGCCCAGGTAATTCTGTTTGCGTGTAGTGGCTTCAAAGCAGAAACGTTTCAGGTACGGATAATTCTGCTGGTCGGCATCGTAAAGGGCAACTGTCCATATCTTATTGGGATCGAACTTCTCGACGATGCTTACATTGTCTTCGTAGTGATTGCTCAGGTCGAAGTTCGAAGTATAAAATTCTCCGGTATTCAGTACAACCAGAATGTTGTCGTCGCTCTGGAATTCACCCAGATATTCGCCTCGTCCGTCGTAGTTGAGGCGGAGCACGTCACGGTCAAACCACACTTTACGTCCGCCCAGTGTGGAGCCACCCCGTTGTTTCAAAACAATTTTGTGTACCGGCAGGCGTGTCAGGATGACGCCCTGGCTTTGCCGGCTGCGAATGGTCACTTCACTAAAGTCACGTTCGAAGATGATGCGTCGTACACGCGGATTCGGTTTCAAGGTGACTTTGATAATTTCCGCTTCCCCATTGGGGTTGGCGCTGAAATAGGAAATGCGTGAATCGGGCTTGCCTTGAGTCACATCGTATTCACGGTCACGTACGATGGAAGTGACTGCAAACCGTTTGATATAATGTGTTCCCTCTGCGCCGTCACGGTAGGCTACGTTGTAGATGGTACGTTTGTCATTCTTCTTAAAGACATTGACGTAAATCACGTTTTTGCCCACAAACTTCTTGTCGGCTACCGGAGTCACCATGTAACGTCCGTCGCGATAGAATATAATCACATCGTCGATATCCGAACAGCATGCCACGAATTCGTCCTTCTTTAAGGACGTTCCGATGAAGCCTTCTTCACGGTTGATATAGAGTTTTTCGTTGGCTTCCACTACCTTGGCGGCTTCGATGGTGTCGAAGTTGCGCAACTCTGTGCGACGGGGGAAGTTTTTGCCATATTTCTCTTTCAGCATCCGGTACCATTGGATGGTATATTCCACGATATTGGCCAAGTGGTTGTTGATCTCGGCAATATCTTCGTTCATGCGGGCAATCGCCTCTTCGGCCTTGTCGGAGTTGAACTTCAGGATACGCCCCATCTTGATCTCCATCAGGCGGAGGATATCGTCCTTTGTCACTTCGCGTATGAATTGTGAATAGAAAGGAGTCAACCGTCGGTCGATATGTTCACAGGCGGCATCCATGTCTTTGGATTGTTCGAACTCTTTATCTTTATAAATGCGTTCTTCGATGAATATCTTTTCAAGTGAGGCGAAATGCAGGTTTTCCTGTAGTTCGTCTTTCTTGATTTCCAGTTCCTGGCGGAGCAGGGACAATGTATTGTCGGCCGACTTTCTCAACACATGGCTGATGGTGAGGAAGTGCGGTTTCTGGTCGTCAATGACGCAGCAGTTGGGCGAGATGCTCACTTCGCAGTCCGTAAATGCATAAAGGGCATCGATTGTCTTATCGGACGAGGTGCCCGGTGCCAGGTGGACCAGAATCTCGACGTTGGCCGCCGTATTGTCGTCTACCTTGCGTATTTTTATCTTTCCTTTATCAACAGCTTTCAGGATGGAGTCGATGACCGAAGTCGTGGTTCTGCCATAAGGGATTTCGGTGATGGCCAGCGTCTTGTTGTCTACTTTATTGATCTTAGACCGTATCTTGACTGCTCCACCGCGTTCGCCGTCGTTGTATTTCGATACGTCAATAGAACCTCCGGTCTGGAAGTCGGGATATAGTTTGAATTCCTCGTTACGCAGATAGCTGATGGATGCGTCGCACAGTTCGTTGAAGTTGTGTGGCAGTATCTTGGATGAAAGTCCTACGGCGATACCTTCTACACCTTGCGCCAGCAAAAGCGGGAACTTTACCGGTAAGGTAATAGGCTCCTTGTTGCGTCCGTCGTACGACAACTTCCATTCGGTGGTTTTGGGGTTGAATACTACATCGAGTGCAAACTTCGACAAGCGTGCTTCAATATAACGAGGAGCAGCAGCACCGTCACCGGTAAGGATATTACCCCAGTTTCCCTGGCAGTCAACCAACAGGTCTTTCTGCCCCAGCTGTACCAATGCGTCACCGATGGATGCATCGCCATGAGGGTGAAACTGCATGGTATGTCCTACGATGTTGGCCACCTTATTGTACCGCCCGTCGTCCATGCGTTTCATGGAGTGCAGGATGCGGCGTTGCACCGGTTTCAGTCCGTCATTGATGTGGGGCACGGCTCGCTCGAGGATAACGTATGAAGCATAGTCCAGAAACCAATTCTGGTACATTCCTGTAAGTTGATGTTTAATGCTTTCGTTATGTGAGTCCGCCGGCTTATAGTCAGAATGTCCTTCCGTAATCTCGTTGTTCTCTTCGCTCATAAAATCAAATTTCCCTCTGGTTTTAACAACAAATTATCTTTTTTACACCATTATTGGGTGATGTGCAGGCAAAAATACGAATTTAATTGAAAAAAATCATTTACTTTGCAGATTATTTCTGAGTCTGGCTTACAGGCAGATGTACGAAATGTAAATTGTAAATGATTAAATTGTAAATAAGACGATGGCACAAGAAGATGTTTTTAAGAAGTTAGTATCACATTGCAAAGAGTACGGTTTTGTGTTCCCCTCAAGCGATATCTACGACGGACTGGGCGCGGTGTATGACTACGGACAGATGGGTGTTGAACTGAAAAACAATATTAAAAAATACTGGTGGGACAGCATGGTGCTGCTGCACGAAAACATTGTCGGCATTGACTCTGCAATCTTTATGCACCCTACCATCTGGAAGGCTTCCGGACATGTGGATGCATTTAACGATCCGTTGATTGATAATAAAGACTCTAAAAAACGCTACCGTGCCGATGTGCTGATTGAAGATCAATTGGCTAAGTACGATGATAAGATTAATAAAGAGGTGGCCAAAGCTGCCAAAAGATTTGGTGAAGCTTTCGACGAAGCTCAGTTCCGCAGCACCAATGGGCGTGTTCTTGAGCATCAGGCAAAGCGCGATGCATTGCACGAACGTTTCGCAAAAGCGCTGAACGATAACAATCTGGAAGAGCTCCGTCAGATCATTGTTGACGAAGAAATAGCTTGCCCGATTTCCGGTACTAAGAACTGGACAGAAGTTCGTCAGTTCAATCTGATGTTCTCTACCGATATGGGTTCTACTGCCGATGGTTCGATGAAGATCTATCTTCGTCCGGAGACGGCACAGGGTATCTTTGTCAATTATCTGAACGTACAGAAGACCGGCCGCATGAAAGTTCCTTTCGGTATCGCTCAGATCGGTAAAGCTTTCCGTAACGAGATTGTAGCTCGTCAGTTCATCTTCCGTATGCGTGAGTTCGAACAGATGGAGATGCAGTTCTTTGTTCGTCCGGGCAGCGAATTGGAATATTTCAAGAAATGGAAAGAAATTCGTTTGAAGTGGCACAAGGCACTGGGCTTTGGTGACGATCATTATCGTTTCCACGATCACGATAAACTGGCTCACTATGCAAACGCCGCTACCGACATTGAGTTCTTGATGCCATTTGGTTTCAAAGAAGTAGAAGGTATTCACTCCCGTACGAATTTTGACCTTTCTCAGCACGAAAAATTCTCGGGAAAGAGCATTAAGTATTTCGATCCGGAACTGAACGAATCGTATACTCCGTACGTAATCGAAACGTCGATCGGTGTTGACCGTATGTTCCTCAGTATTATGTCGGCTGCTTATTGCGAAGAGCAACTGGAAAATGGTGAAAGCCGCGTTGTATTGAAATTGCCTGCTGCATTGGCACCGGTGAAACTGGCTGTAATGCCGTTGGTAAAGAAAGACGGACTGCCTGAAAAGGCTCGTGAGATCATTGACAATCTTAAGTTCCACTTCCATTGCCAGTATGATGAAAAAGACAGTATCGGTAAACGTTACCGTCGTCAGGACGCCATCGGTACTCCGTACTGTGTGACTGTTGACCATCAGACATTGGAAGACAACTGTGTGACACTACGTAACCGCGACACTATGGAGCAGGAACGTGTGGCAATCTCTGAATTGAATAATATCATTGCCGACCGGGTAAGTATTACCTCGTTGTTGAAAACAATCCAATAACCCTTTAGCGAATGAACAAAAAAATCTATTTATTGCCGTTGCTGTTACTAGCTCTTATCTTTGTTTCCTGTGAGGAGACGAAAGAAGCTACGAAGTTTGATAACTGGCGGGCACGTAACGAAGGATATATCGATTCTTTGAAGACGGTATTTGATGAAAAAACCGATCCGGAACTGAAAGCTTTTGAGCCGGAGATAAATCCGAAGTTACGGATTTATTATAAAAAGAAGATCTCGAATGATACAGGTGCTATTCCCCTTTATACAGATTCTGTGAATGTGTTTTATCGTGGAAGTTTTATTTTTGGCGAAACATTTGACCAGAACTTTACGGGAGCTGATCCGGGGCCTTTTGATTCACCTACTAAATTTGTTATCCAAACATTTATTACGGTTGGTGGTGTCTCCGGTTGGGCTGAGATATTGCAACGTATGCGTGTCGGAGAAAGATGGCTTGTTTATATTCCGTGGGAGTTGGCTTACGGAGCAAGTGGAACTGACGATATTCCAGGCTATTCAACGCTGATCTTTGATATGCAATTGGAAGAAATATTGGATGAATAAGAATATGTAATAGAATCTCCCTGATTATTAATGCAATGGAAGAATAATCAGGGAGGATTTTGTATGTTAAGGTTTAGTATGCAGTGGTTTTACTTTACTAAATAGTTGATTTTATCGGGGTTGCCACTCCACTAATGGATAACTCCATCCATTAAACATTTTGGTACTTGGTATTCCAACTACTTCATGGATGATATAACCTTCTATATTTATAGAGTGTGATTTAGAATCCATATTTTGAACATCTATCCGGATTTCTTGGTTATACTTTACTTTTGCTAAATTGCGTTTACACACATTTAAATCTATTGAGATATTTCTTTCTTCTTTTTCTGCAACTTTCCATTTCTTTTTACCTTTCCATTCTAATTTTAAAACTAAAAATAAATTACTCCATGATTTATATGGTGGGAGGTTCTCTTTAATAATAACGGATTTAAGTTCATGTACATATTTGTATTTGGATTTACCTTCTGGAATCTTGAATTCATATTGATATGATGTTCCAATCTTTCCATATTTTGTTTCATATACAGTTCTTGTTGTTACTTCTGATTCCTCTTGGTTAACTCCTACTTGCCCATATAGAACAGGAACGGGTAGAATTTTCTCCTTAATTGATTTTACGTACATATTTCCTTTTTCAAATGCAATTACGGTATCATTTATTTGCATTTCCATTTTATGGTTGAATAGTGCTTGAAATGCTCTAGGCATTTCTGTCATGATTTCATCTTCGCAAAATTCAAGGTCTTTATATAGCGGATATTTAATACCCGAGGCACGAATCCATTCTGTTTGTTCTTCATAAGTCATGTAAGATAGTGTATCAAGGGTGTTATAAAACTCTTTTGCACTATTGAATACAATTCTGGAATCTTCTTCTTTTTGCGGATTTACTTGATTAGTCACCGTTTGATCCAATTCTGTTTCATCACATGATGAAAGTAGAATTATTGACAATAGCAAAAATAATTTAGATATGGTTTTCATATATAAAAAGATTTATGCTCTTTGAGAGAAAGAGCTTGTTATTATTTAAAAATAAAATCTCAGATTTCATTTGTTGTAAATTCTCCGGTATATGCTTTGCCATCCAGTATTAATTCAATATTATAGTTTGATTCACTTTGATTGTTGCCTAAATCGATAGAGATACTACAATCGTTTGTTGAAACATTGTAATGAATGGCTTCTCCCGTATCTAAATTCATAATTGTGACAACTGCAGTTTTATTTGTTTCTCTGAAAATAAGATCAACCGTATTTCCGCAGATAAAAGCTTCTGCGGGACAAGGTGGGGGCAGAGAACGTTGATGGTGCTGAGTTTCTACTTTCATTTTAATTTTCTTTCTTGAGGCCATTGTTTCTGCATTTATATAGCCAACACTAATGAATAAGAATAGGGTAATTAGACAGGTTAACTTTTTCATGATAAATAAATTTATGTTTCTGCAAAGATAGTCCAATACCCAAGTGATGATACTGATGTGAGATAACAATTGAAGGATTTATGATTGCTGATAATCAGTTGTTTATGAATTTTGATATAACAAGGAGGAGGAGCCGTGTGATAAAAGTTCATAAAACTCCTTCTGAAGGAGAGCTTTCATTAAAGATTATAGAAAAGGTTTGGGGACTGATTTGTTTTTTTATGCGATACTTTCTTTGGGTGAGTGCCTGGTTACTTTCAACTCTCATACAAAATTTGATTGTAGAGGTAGATAGACGCAAATATTGTAGAATGCAATAGAAGAGGTCTTCTTGTGTTAGTTTTGGATATTGTTCTCGTAACTCCTGAATTGCTTCGATGAAAACTTCGTTTATCTCTTTCTGTATGGAATTAATTTCTTTCTGTTTTTCTTCTCTTTCTTTTTTAAATTTGGCTGTTTCTATTGCATGTAATTTTTTATATGATGTGGAAGTATGAAATAGTCGTGTACATATTTGAAGTGTTCTTTTCCATAATTCAACTTGTTGCTGCTTTAGTTCTTCTTTTTTTAATTCTTTATTCCTTTCCGCAATATATGTATTACTATCAATTAGCGTTTTGATTTTCTCTTTTAATTCATCTTTTTCTATTTGGTTATTTCTTAATTCACATTGTATTTTAATGTATACTTTTTTTCTTTTATTATCTTTATAAAGAAAGATAAATGTGATACACGCAATGAGTAATAATGTAGTTACAATAAGAAAAGCTGTATGCTTTTGCCGTTTTATAACTTCGGCCTGTTGTAATGTCTCTGTCGCATGTTGCTTTAGTATGTGACTGATTTCCGCACTATGGTTTAAATCTTGTATAGAATCATATAGAATGAGAGACGTGTCATTGTATAGAATTGCATCATTTAATTCTCCTTGTTCTTTTTTTATTTCATATAGAGCTTGGTATGCCGATGCCTGTGTATTTAAGTCTGAACTTTTTTTAGCTAAATTGATATAATAAAAAGCAGAATCCAATTGATTCAGATTGTGTAATATTTCTCCTTTCCAAAAATACATAGCAGATAGATCGCTACTGCGTGGAGCATATTGAATAGAGCGTACTATATAACTATATGCCGCTTCATAGAGGTTTTTATTGTCATAAATCCGGGAAATATCACAAAATAAGATAGACTGCCATGTAGAGTCATTGGTACTTGATGCAATGGTGAGAGCTGTTTGGTAATATTTAAGAGCTTTCTCAAACTGTTCTTGAATAGCATATATGCTTGCCATTCCTCGAAGTGGGTATAGGATATTCTTGCTATTGTATTGTTTATAAATGTAGTATGCGTCTTTATATACTTCTAAGGCTTTGTCATAAAAATCTTGGTTTTTATAGCATGTACCCAAATTATCGTATATCAAAGTTAATAATGTGTCATGATCTGATGTTGCTTTTTCTGCAATGAGATAAGAGTTAATGGCTTTTGCATAATCATTATTGTTTTGATAAAATCGTCCTAAATAAAAGTATGCTTTTGCTTTATTGTTATCTTTTGATAAGTGATCATAATGATTTATAGCAATCAAAATTAATGAATCGTTGATTAATTGATGGCCGGCTTTATCCTGTGCTTGTGCTAATAATAATGCGTATTTTGCGTTTTCTGAAACAGATAAATCTGTTTGATTTATTGTTTTTAATAATTTAAACGCACTATCGGGTTGATATTCCATAATGGAATCTGCTAGAAAGATGGTTCTGTTTATTTGCTGATGCCGTGAACAAGAATAAATGATAGTGAATCCTAAAAATAACAGTATTATATTTAGTAAATATTGTCTCATCTTTATATTTTTGCTTATTCGGAAGGTAAAGGTAACAAATTTTGTAAAAATAATAATTGATATTACTTTTAAAATTTTGATAGAATGGAATATATCAACGATTTAATCCGACGGAAAGACCGCCTTTTATCGGAAGACGAAGCAATGAGTTTACTTGAAAATGGAGAATACGGAGTGTTATCTATTTCTTCAACTGAAGAAGGTGTTTATGGCATTCCCATTAATTATGTATGGGATAAACAACAGTCTATCTATTTTCATTGTGCTCCCGAAGGGCATAAGCTTTGTATACTTCAAAACTGTAATCAGGCATCGTTTTGCGTGGTAGGACGCACGCGCGTTGTTTCCAATCAATTTAGTACCGAGTATGAAAGTATTGTGATTAACGGGACTATGATTTGTCAGTTAGAAGAAACTGAGAAGCGAAAGGCATTGGAACTTCTGCTTGATAAATATTCTCCAGAAGATAAAAAGGTGGGGTTGAAGTATATAGAAAAGTCTTTTCATCGTACCCACGTCTTGAAACTTGTTATTAAAGTAATATCCGGTAAGTGTAAGAAAATAAATCAGCACTGTCAGGATTATTAAGAAGCCCCTACCTTATCTCTCCTTTATTTATCTTTTGTTTTTTAGCATGGGTTGTTTTTCTTTCGCAAATGTAATCTGGATTACATTCTTTTTAAATGGAAATCCCTTTCTTTGCATAAATACATAGCATAATACATACTATGAAGGTAAAAGAATATATCCAATGGTTACTCCCTTCGCGTAAGTGGAGAGTACTTGCGATCATTATAACAGGTGTGATTGTAGGTGGAGGGGCTCTGACCCTTTATATGCTTCGGGCACATACCTATCTGACCGATGATCCGGCTGCCTGTGTCAACTGTCATATCATGGGACCTTATTATGCAACCTGGTTCCATAGTTCGCATAGCAGGAATGCTACGTGCAATGACTGTCATGTTCCCTACGAAAATCCTGTGAAGAAATGGGTGTTCAAGGGAATGGATGGCATGCGTCACGTTGCTGTATTTCTGACACGGGGCGAGAAGGATGTGCTTCGTGCCAATAAAGAGAGTGCGGAGGTGATTATGAACAATTGCATTCAAAAGCGAGTTTAATGGCAATGAAGCGGTAGATGTGCTTGAACAGCGCCCTGAGATGGTGGTGCTATGGGGCGGTTGGCTATTTCGAAAGTACTGGCTCAGCACGGCTACACGGCTGACGTTCCGATGCCTGATATTTCGACAAAGGAAAAAGCACAGGAATACATCGGTCTGGATATGGAGAAAGAGCGTAAGGCGAAAGACAAAATAGTACCTGAGTGGTTGGAGAAAGCGAAGGGCAACGGTCGTCTGGCTAAACTGTAGACTATGTGGCAGAAACCTTGGGGATATAAAGAGGGGTTTGCTATCTGTGGCGGGCTCTTTCTTACAGGCACTTTCCTGCAAATAACGATAGGAAAATGTGAGCTTTCCATTCTTTCATACGATTTTATATATGTATTTTTTTCCTTATATTTTGTGTTTTATTGAGGTAAAATGCAAAATGTAAGGATTCTTTTTTATAAAGTATATATTAATTATGGAATATATCAATGATCTAATCAGGCGGAAAGATCGCCTTTTACCGGGAAGCTATGATGTTGCTTGAGAATGGGGAATGCGGGGTACTTTCCATGGTCTCACCCGAAGAAGATGTTTCATAACTCACCACAGAATTACACAGATTTGCACAAAACGATTTTTAATCTGCTGACAACCAATAATATTTATCTGTGTAAATCCCGTGTAATATGTGGTGAATACAAGTATTGACACATCCCCCTTTGATTTTCCGGATTGCCTGTTCTTTCCATAAAAGTCCGGTATTTAGCCTCTTGTGGCGTGGTATACAGATGCTTGCTCAATTCTTCATGTATCAATTAAGGTATTGGGAATTGTAGCGTTAGGTTGGTGGAAGGAAGAGGAAGTGCTTTAAACCGATGGAAGGGAGTATAATGACCCTTTCATCGTTTTTTTGTGAACGTTCTTGTTCCGTTCAACTGTCAGGCGGTGGGATCATCTACGATATCATCGTCCCCTTCTCCGACAGCGGCATCTTTGCCACCTTATTCTACCCAGAAGATATTGTCACTGAAGAGGGTGCAGGGCATTGTGGCGCTGCCTTCTTTGCGATGGGTTTCGGAGATAAAATGCACACGTACGCTATTCCTCCTAAATCACTATTTCCCAAAAGAGATCTGTTAAATCCGACATAATCAGGGTCCTGATAGACGATACCATGCGGGGAAAGATATGCTGGAAAGTCAACTTCGAATAAGCCAAAGCCTTTTTCTGCCAGTTCTTTTTCTTTTGCGTAAACAGTATGAAACCTTCTGATAAAACATAAAATATGAAAAGTATTTCATAAATACAATCTTTACAATTGGGATTCAATCTTTTTCTTAAACATCTCTCTATTCCCACTTTGATCAGATCGCCAATCAACCTCACTGAACATCCAGATATCATTAATCTCTGCCAAGTGGATCAGTTCATCCAGAATTTTTCTACGTTTTTCTACCGTACCGTATTTCAGCCGTAACTGTACGTACATCAATGGCATCCGGTCCTTTTGTACCCGGGCCAATAACAGTGAGTCATGCGCTACACTCTGTTCAGCCAGATCGAACAATTTATTATATTGATTGATACAAACTTCTGAAAGATAACCATTCCGATGGGCTTCAGGCTCTCCATCCATAGAAAGTCGGAGTTTCGACTTCTTCAGTTCACTTTCCATCAACGAAATATATTGTTTGATATACTTCCCTGAAATACCATAATATCCCTGTAAAAAATCATCCATCACCTTTTCTACGTCACAATCCGGATTCCAAAGTAATTTACTGAGCAAATAGCCTCTAAGTTCCGCAAATTCTCCTCCTTTTTCTCGGTTCCCTTGGCAAAATATACCTGTAGCATGGTTTTTTGTATAAAACTGGATGTTGCTTTGCATCACATCAAAGTTAGGAAAAGGAGACACTAAGTTCTGAAACTGAATCACATAATCCCAGACAATAATATCCTTGCATATTTTTCCCCACGACTCCATATCTTTTCTGAAAGAGATATGAAGGGGAGAAGTACCGATAGGTTCGTTTATCCCGTCACGAGCCGTTTCTATAGCACACAGCTGTATGGCCACGTTGGATGCAGGCTTCGTATATTTCGGTGCTTTACGCGAATAAATATAAGCCAACGTCGCGATCTTTTTATCGGGGAATTGTGCAGCCACTTTATTTACATAATTCAGAATAGACCCACTGGGACTACCGTCATATTTGTCTAAAGCCATACAATGACTGCATGTGCAATTTCCATTTCCATCCATTTGGCTCACGCTCCAATAGTAAGCCAATGAATCGGCCCACAATGGCAATCCGGTCATAGGTTTTACCATATCTTTTTTTAATTGTTCTACGGACAACGACAGCACATCTGGATTTGTCAGGCAAAGTTGTGTTCCCCCTTCCGGACCTGCAGGTGGAATTCTCTTTCCATTTATTTCCGAGAAATATTCGGGATGTGATTTATATAAAGACGGAGGAACCATCGTGTAAAGTGAGTGACACCAGTATCCCCATCCGGCATTAGCTCCTCCTTTGACTGCAAAACGATTGGGTTGCACCTGCCCCTGCTTTAGCGCATTACCATTTAACTTCAACACCCCTGCCAAATACGAATCAAACAAATCATAATAATATACTTCCCTCCATTTGACGGGCGGCGTATAAGCCAGTTTACCGTTCTGAAGGGTAACCGATCCTTTGAAAGGGATGTAAAAAGCATCAGAAGCGTACCATCTGCAATTCAGATATTCTTCTAAAAAAGAATAAACGCCATACAAGACACCACGCGCATTTCCTCCTGAAATAGAGAACAAGTTGTCTTTTATTTCAATAATGTAACCATCCTCTCCGGGGTGCTCTCCGGAAGAGAACGAATCAGGTAGGATAGCCGACGTTTTTGTACCAAAAATCAATTGATTGGCCTTGCATACATCGTTTCTTTTGAATACACACATTGCTCCGGTCGTCCGATGCAAGTAATCCTCTAGCTCTTTAGCAGCATAGTCTACCACCCGAGAAGTATTAAGTGACGTATAAATTATATAGGTGTTTTTTTTCTGAATAGTCACTTTCGAAAAGCAACAGTAAAAGCCGTTGAAGGTCATTAAAATCATCAATAAGATATGTCTCATAATCATGCGTTTAATTATTTTAGAAGGTGTGACTGTGGAAACCTTTACCAAGACACACCTTTCTTTGTTAGTACAATGTAGAGCTTCCATAGTCCCGCATTGCATCGCGTATCCCTACTTAATCATTTTACATATAACTGTCCATTCTTTTTGAGTCTTTCCGTCCGCTGCTGTCACGACGTATTTACATTCGTTCGAGAAGTTTCCGAATTTCCCCAGTATCGGTGCATTGCCAATCGGACTTATAGTAGCAGCAGTCGAAATTGTGGCCATTCCTACTATGTTGTCCAAGCTCACCTGAGCACGTATGCTTTCAGTAAACATACTCGGATTACCTGCTTCGGGAACTGTGATGGTACAATAGATGACATCGCCTTCTATTTTACAATCTGTGGCCAAACTCACCACTCCTAATTGAGTGTTATTAGGATTCGTCTCATTCAACGGGCGCTCCCAACGATATTCAAATTGAAAATTTTTAAGATCGGTATCGTCAAAAGATTCTAATTCATCCAATCCGCCGGTCAAACAAGAGGAGTTTAAAACAATCATCAGCAATACGCTTATGATTTGTGCCATTTGTCTAATATATGTTTTCATATTATTTACCATTGTGGATTTTGATTAATATTGGGGTTAGATATTGTTTCAGATTCCGGAATCGGGAAGTACATGCGTTTGGGCCAAGAAAAAATCTTATCACTACCAGTGCTACTTCCGTGTCTGTCGTCTGTTACTTCAAAGGTTCCGTCTTCGCCATCAATAATAATCGCAGAAGTACGTTTGTTAAATTCAGGAACCTTAGTTGCATTCTCCGCTTTCGCCCAACGAATGACGCTGAAATAGCGGTCACCTTCTAAAACAAGTTCTACACGACGTTCCACTTTATAATTCTTCCAGAATACGTCTGCCGTGACATCCTCTGGCAACGCGGGCAATCCTCCGTGTTGAACACGTGTCTGATTCATGAACTGTACCGCTTCCTTTATCTGCCCTTTCCGTCCCAAAGCCTCAGCGTAATTCAAGCTGGCTTCACCCAGACGCAGCAAAATGTATCTGAAATTATACAAAATTTGATATCCGGGGAGAGTATTGTCCAATTCATAAATGTATTTGCGCCACATGTATCCGCTCTGTGTCATAAAACCGTGATTCTGTGTATTCTCCCAAAAACAGTTCCCCAGCGTATTCATCTCAATAGGTGAAGTGAAATACAACGTACTGTCACGACAGATTGTAGCATCCATACGTTTATCCCTATTACTGTACATAATGGAAGCACGCTTTACGGGTGCATTTATCCAACGGGCCGTTTCCGTATAAGGCTTTGCCGTACCGTCTCCATCCACATCAATGGCTAAATAGGCCTCAGATAGGTCATGTGAGGGCCAATTGCTACACCATGCATCTATCTTTTCATTAAAATTCGAACCTTTCGTGTTACGCCCCGGTGCCATAGTCCCGGCGACGTACATAGGGAGCAAATTATCACAATATTGCTTTTTATCGCCTAATGTGAAATAAAATTGAATTTCTTTTGATTCCACAGGATAAGTATAGCTTCCAAACATCTTTCGATATTCAGGATCGATAGTCCAATTTGCAGCCTCTTCGCCCTCAAACAACTGTTTCCCGGCAGCAATCACTTCATCATATAATCCTCCGTCCAAAGCCACTCTGGTCAGCAAAGTGAGAGCCGCTCCTTTTGTAAAACGTTCCTTATTCGCCTTAGTAGGTAAATCCGGGATTGCCTTTTTCAGCTCTTCTACCATAAAACGGTAAGTTTCTTCTTCAGATGTACGAGGTAACTTCATTTCGTCATTCGGAGTCATTAGCTTGTCTACCAACATGACTCCTCCCCATCTGCGTGCCATCCAACTATACACCATTACGCGCAAACAACGTGCTTCCGCAATATATTGCTTACAGTATTTCTCTTCGATATTCGAATTATCCGTTAGATTCTCGATAATCAAAGATGCCTTTCTGATGTAGCTATAGCGGTTATAGTTCCCAACAACGTCATTTATGTTGGTAGGAGAAATACCTTCGGAAGCCACTGTATTATTATCTTTTGTCCAGATATTATCCGTCCAAGCTTCTGTACGCAAGCACTCTGTATTGTTATCACCTGAACAATATAAGTCTTTTAAAACACTCCAATATGTTTCTTTTAGGACATTTTCAGCCAACCCCCGATCTTTCCAGACCACAAGTTCATTATAAGTGTCCAACGGTTCCGTGTCAAGTACATCACACGATGCAAACAGGCTGGTAAAAGCAATAATGAAATAAATATATTTTTTCATAACGCATTAGAAAGTTAAGTTAATACCAAATTGAATGATTTTCTGTACCGGATATCCTACTTGTCCCATAGCATCATCATCTCTACCATCTTCCGGATCAATATGATATTTCTTGGTCGGTGAGAAAGTCAATAAGTTATTTCCACTGACGTAGATTTCAAATTGTGAAAGAAAATCCAGCTTTTTCAATAGACTATATTTTAAGTCATAGCCTATTTTCAAGTTCTTCAAACGAAAATAAGAAGCATCGAGCAACCAATAAGTCGAGTTCAGATTATTGTTGCCTCCATTTTCTTGTGCATTGTCTGTATAACGCGGATAGAGTATTTCCCCGTTATTGCCCGGATACCAAAATTGATTACTCCCCACCAAACCGATCTGATTGGAATTAAACTTCCGGTTGAAGGATTCCAGCAACATATCTCGTGCTCCTGTACCTTGGAACAATACATCCAATGAAAATCCTTTATAGCTCGCTCCTAACGAAATGCCATAAGTAGTATGCGGAAAACGCGGAGATCCCTCTCTAACCTGATCGTTACTGTCGATTTT
This sequence comes from Bacteroides sp. 3_2_5, assembly GCF_000159855.2. Lineage (NCBI taxonomy): Bacteria > Pseudomonadati > Bacteroidota > Bacteroidia > Bacteroidales > Bacteroidaceae > Bacteroides > Bacteroides sp. 3_2_5. Next base: position 517,321 of record NZ_JH636044.1, read on the forward strand.
ACCATCACCATTCATGTCTTTATAAGCGATATCACCAGCTCTGAGCTGACTGGAAGCTGTTGGACGCGGATTATTCAGAATTTCATCCATGTTTTGATACAATCCGTTCGATACGTAGAGCAAGTCAAAATAAGACTTTTGGTGAGTCAAACGGCGCAATGGGTTCTTCAAGTCGGCTTCTATCTCATCATACTTCTTTTCCCAAAGTTCATCATACTGGGAAAGGTTAAATCCTACGTTGTAGGAGAAGTCACGCCCAATCTTGTCACTCCAGTTCATGTTCAACTCATAACCGGCTCGACGATGTGCCGAATTTGTCTTAATTTTAGGAAGCCCGGTACCCAAAGGAGTCGTGTATTGATCTTGAGGACTGGCCAGATAACCTGTCGTACGATAATAAAAATAATCAAATCCCAAGGTCAGCCGGCGTTTGAAAAACTCAGCATCTACACCAATGTTGATCGTATTACGAGTATACCACGTTAAGTCCTGGCTCACTAATCCACCTTCATAGAGCGTAGAGTTCCACAAATTTCCCTCATAGAAGTCATGTCCCTTTTTATATACGGCCAAATATGCGAAGTCATCAACATTGTCCAATCCTATCTTACCCCAAGAGAAGCGTAATTTAAATCCATCTAACCAACCTTGTTCCAGAATAGGAGTCATGAACGGTTCTTTATCCACATTCCATCCGGCTTCAATGGATGGGAAAAATCCCCAACGTTTGTTTTTAGGAAACTTGTCTGATCCATCATAACGGAAACTGAATCCCAACAAATAACGCATCTTATAATCATATTTTACGCGTCCTACCAATCCCATACGACCATGTTCATTGGCAGTACCGGAGTTTTCGGCAGTAGAACTGGGACCACCATTGATTTGCTCGATAACGCCTGTCTCATATTCCTTACGAGATGCCCCCAAGTTATTACTGTCATACTGCCATGAATTAAATACGGCTGTTGCTCCTATGGTATGTGCTTCGGCAAAAGTGCGGTTATAATCAATCCTGAATTCCGTTGTGATTTCATTCGACCGGTCAACCTTTTCACTTAAACGCGGTTTTCCCAAATCGATGGGGTCATTATTCCAGTCCCATACTGGTCCTACACCGGATTCGTTTGCGTACCAATCCTTACCATAGTTGTCGTACAAATTATAGCGTACCAATGCGCCTACCGATAATCCTTTCACTTTAGGCACATCCCATGTAACTGCCAAATTATAATTGCTATAGCGGGTGTCAGTCTTTCTATAGCCGGCACTCGGATCTATCTCTACATAAGGGTTTTCCTGTCCGCCGGTAGGGTTGCCATCAACATTAAAACAACGGCCTAAAGCATTTAACCGCGCCACATGTGTCCAGATGGTATACAACCCATGAGGAGGATATTTCACCTTATTTTGGCTAAATGAAACATCTCCATCCAGTCTCAAACCTATACCTTCAAAATAATGGTCAACGTGCATTCTCACGTTTAAACGATCGTTTTTAGAAATATTCGTATTATAAATACCTCCCAACGTATAGTAACGGGCCGACATATAATAATGAGTAGTTTTGTTACCGCCATTGATTGAAACATTATGCGTTTGTGAAGGAGCAAATTTACGAAAGAGCAATTCATTCCAATCTGTATTACCGGTGGTAGTATTAAAAATCCCGTTTTTTATAGAGTCTAAACGCCCCACGGGCCAATACAAACTTCCATCATTGTCCAACTTCATGTACGAAGGTTTATTCCCCCTGTATATGGCAGCCCTATCCCAAGCCTCAGCTACTTCCCAGTTCTCCAGAAAATCAATGGACTCTGTAGGGCTACTCATGGCATACGATCCGTTATAAGTGATCTTGACTTTACCGTCCGATCCTTTCTTTGTAGTCACCATAACGATACCGTTACCGGCTCGGGCACCGTATACAGCAGAAGCTGCTGCATCTTTCAAAATAGAAAAAGACTCAATATCACTGGGAGACAATACACTAAACTCGGCTTTTGAGCTAGGAATCCCGTCAATGACATACAAAGGATCGCCGCCACCACGGATAGAGATAGTAGGCAATGCACCGGGCTCTCCACCGGCACTTTGGATAAATACTCCGGAAGCACGTCCTTCCAACGAACTGATAAGGTTCGTATTAGGTAAATTGGTTAATTTATCGCCTTTAACGGTAGAAATGGCACTCGTCAATCTTTTCACTGAACTTTTTCCATATCCAACCACAACGACTTCATCAATCTGTTCCGCAGCTTCATTTAAAATTACTTTGATTGTATTCCGGCTTCCTACCTTAACAGTCTCCGTCACATATCCCAAATAGGAAATCTCCAATACTGGAGCATTTCCATTGAGATCTATGGTAAATCTTCCTTCTAAGTTTGTGATAACTCCGTTACTAGTGCCCTTTTGCAAAATAGTTGCACCTACGAGTGGCTGATTATTTGTGTCTAATACCACACCAGATACCTTGCGCGATTGCTGTGTTGTTTGCAAATCGGCCACCTCGTTCTTTATCTCATTTTTTGCTTCAAGGTCTGCCATAGGCAATGACAAGACCGCTGTGCACAAAAATCCTCTAAAAATATATTTAGAAAAGGATTTAAATAGTAGATTACAATAAATTTTTAACATTTTGCTTCATAATATTAGGTTATTATTTTTCAATTAAAAATCACTTAAAAATGCATCTTTTCTTCCATAGGCTAACTTTTTGAAATTAATAATTAAGTGTTATATCACAATAGGAAGTGTAGCTTAGCTTATCCAAATCCTAGTTCTGACGATTCAAACTATTATCCGACATGCCATTATTTGAATATCAGTTGCAAACTTAGATTAAATATCATGTTTGAATATCATGTATTTCAATCATCTATTCCATGTTTTTTAATCAAAAACAGTCTTTTTATGGAATTAAAGTCACATTTCACCGATTTTTTAAGTATAGTTTTAAATATATTAAGTATCAGAAAAGAAAGAGTTACGTAAACTGTCCTATTCCTAAATTTTCATCCCTATTTTAGGAGAGGAGAATAAAAAAAGTATCAAAAATAAAGTGTCAATCATTAAAATTTCTAACTTTGCTAATACCTAAATAAGTTATACCTTAATATAGAAGTACGATATATATACTATATGATAATGAAAGTCATCAAAACACAATTACCACTTATACTCATTTTCATAATAGCCAATAATTTATTTGCTATTAATCCTATTAACACTAATTTCCATACGTTAACAACATCAGACGGGCTGGCAGACAATACGATATACTGCATCTATAAAGATAAAAAAGGCTTCATGTGGTTTGGCACCAACAACGGCCTAAGCAAGTATGATAATTATCAATTCAAGAACTATACCATTGGAAACAAGTTTTCTATTCCGGTCACTAAAATAGAAAAATCACAAGCAGAAGATTTGTATCTGTTAACAAACGATTGGTTGACCTATTTTAATTGCCGGAATGAAAGTTTTGTCCAATTCCATCCTTCTATTAAAGATCAACATTGCCAGATTACGGATTTCACATTATCAACCGATTCATCTCTTTGGGCTTGCGACAAACGCTCCTTACTTAAATTAAAGACGATCTTAAAAAGAGAAAAAAAAGATATACAAATACAATACATCCACACTTTTCCACTCGAGGACTCTGAAAGATTCATGAAGCTATGTCTGTCTGAGAATAGAAAAGCCCTTTATCTCGTCACCAATCACGGTCGTATTTTTCAATTCGACACCAATTCAAAAAAAATTGTGAACTACGCGCAGCTTCCTATCTTAAAGGCCGAATTCGGCGCATCCTCTATGTCTTACCAAAACGGAAAAGTTTGGATAAGCTCCATGGTATACGGGATTTTCATTTGCGATCCATCCTTACAACAAATAGACAATTTAGTAAATCAGCCAAACGCGAAGATATTGTCACACAATGACGTTTATAATATTACCGCCATTTCCCACGATCTGTATCTGGCAGTCACTTGGTATGGATATACGACCATACATACAAGCTCTAAGAATCCTAAAACTTGGACTACGGACATATATACCCACATGCCTGCATGGGATACTCAGGATATAGAAACACGGATGATATCCTCTTATTTCGATCCTAACGGAATATTATGGATAGGGACACATGGCGGTGGTATCATTATCTCCGACAGAAGATGGGACATCATAAAGAGATACCAACAGAATTGTGATAACGAAACCAATAGTATTATCACAGATTCATCTGATAGAATTTATTTGGCGACCTATCATAAGGGCATCATGCGCAGCACAAAATCATTCTGTCCGTCAGATTCTACACTCCAATTCGTCACTATACCTATTCCTCAATTAGAACCAACTTATTTTTGTGCCGTAAGAGACAAAAACGGCTTGCTATGGTTCGGCAATAAAAATGGTAGATTACTTTGTTATAATACCTCTAACGATACATATACTATTCACCCTTTAAAGACACATACACCTATCTATAGTTTACTATTTGATTCACAAGGCCGATTCTGGGTCGGCACAGGTGAAGGGCTACTATTATTTAATCAGGATACCTATGCTACAGAATTAGTTCCGCTGAACCAAACCATCAATCAGATACTCGATATAGACGAAGACAAGGACGGGAATATTTGGGTTGCAACTAGTCTTGGAGTCGTAAAAATCCGCAAAAAAGAAACTAAATGGGATATACAAAAATATGAATTTATCACTGCTACCAATACGGCACAAGCTATACTGGTAGCCACAGATGGGCAAATATATGTAGGATTTAAGAATGGGTTAGGGATCATTCAACCAAATCAACACGCATCAAACCAGTTTCTTACGACAAACGAAGGATTGAGCAGTAACTGGATCAATTGTTTTGTCGAAGACCAATATGGGAATATTTGGATCGGAAGTAATTCGGGAATTACACGTTATGATCCGTTTCAACAACTTTATTATAATTATGACATCTCGAAAAGTAATAAATCTGTTTCACTATTTAAAGACTTTATCTTCTGGGGAGGAAGTAAGCATCTGGTATATTTTTCTCCCCAACAAGCGATAGCCACACTGGATGCATTCTGTAAAAGTCCCGTTTTCATTACCAATATAGAAGTAGATAACCAGCCTGTCAAAATAGGAAAAGCCATCAATGGGCAAGTAATTTTAAAAGAGGCAATAACGTATACCGACCAAATAACCTTGTCACATACCAACCGAAATTTTTCTTTATCTTTCACCAATTTGGCTTACTCCAACAACAGACTAGAATACAATTATCGTCTCTACCCTTATCAGACCCAATGGATAGCATGTAGTGACAAGGAAAGAATTTCGTATGCCAATTTATCGTCGGGAATTTATACGTTTCAGGTAAAAAGCATAAACGAAAAGAGCTCCGATAAAATAACGGCTCTACAAATAGTAATACTTCCACACTGGTCTGAAACATGGATATTCCGCTCTTCTATCCTTCTTTTCTGTATTGCCATAGCTTATTACTTTATTCGGAAATTCAAGAAACAACAGCAAAGGAAAGAACATATGATTCACTTACAACATGAACTGTTTGTTGCCAATATGATGCGAGAACAAGAACAAAAAAGTAAAATAGAAAAAGAGACTTTTTTTACCCAGGTCGCTCATGAATTAAGAACGCCACTGACTCTGATTCTTGCTCCTTTAACCGAAGTCATACAGAATATAAAGCCAGCAGAAGCTATTTATGCAAAATTGGTACTTATCTACAAAAGCGCACAATCATTGCATACATTGGTAAGCCATCTGCTTCAAGTCCAAAAAATAGGTGCACAAATGGTTAAGCTTAAATTGGCAGAGGTAAATATCCTAGAGTTAATAAAAAGAACCGCTACTCCATTTCAAGAATTGGCTCAAACGCAAAATATTCACTTTAGCTTAAATTTATGTTATGAACAGACCACACTATACATCGATGAAAACAAAATAGAATCTGCCATCCGAAATTTGCTGTCAAATGCATTTAAGTATACTCCGGAACAAGGAACAATTATGTTATCGGTTTATCATGAAGAAAAAGACGAAAAGGCATATTGCGCCATACAAGTGTCTGACAACGGTGCTGGTATTTCTCTACAGGATCAAGAACATATATTTGAGCCATTCACCACTGGAAATAATAAGCCGAACTTATCTACAGCAGTTGGGATCGGACTCTATATTGTCAAACATACGATATCCCTCCACCATGGAATGGTGTGTCTGGACAGTAAAGAAAATGAAGGTAGCAAATTTATTTTATACATCCCAGAAGGTAACACACATTTTATAAATGATGAATCTGAAACAGATACTCGTCCGAGCGTTCCTACCACGTACAAGACAATAATACCACCGACACCTAAGAAAAGTGTTTCAATGACTACTTTGTCCGTACTTGTTGTTGAAGACAATGAAGATATAAACAATTATATTACTAGCTTATTGGATGACAAATACCGTATTTACCAAGCTTCAAATGGAGAAGAAGGCATAAAAATAGCTAAAGAAATTCTACCGAGTCTCATCATCTCAGACATTATGATGCCTATCAAAGACGGATTTGAATTTAGTCAGGAAATACGATCCAACTTAAGTACCGCCCATATCCCTATCATTTTCTTAACAGCCAAAGCAGAAGATATCGACATCATTCATGCAACCCACATCGGCATAGACGATTACCTAACAAAACCGTTCAATTCTGAAATTCTCAAAGCCAAAGTCGACAATTTAATATCACAGAGAAAACAATTAAAAAAGATATACTCCAAACTATTGACATTAAAAGTTCCTTTAGCTGAAGAAGAACAGGATCCCCATAACCAATTCATGCAACAAGTTATCAACATTATAGAGGCTAACCTGACAAATGAATCATTTAACGTGAAGTACCTTGCCAGTTCTTTGAATATGAGTCAACCCACTCTATATAGAAGAATCAAAGAGAACAGCCAACAGTCTATTATAGAGTTGATACGAAACGTACGTATCAGTAAAGCCGCCTCACTTCTATTATTAAAAAAATACTCGGTACAAGAGATCGCCGAAATGGTGGGATACAATGACTATGATACGTTCAGAAAATGTTTTATCAAGCAGTTTAACATTTCTCCATCAAAGTATATCAAAGAGTCACAAAACAATATCCAGTAGTAAAATCATTTTCATAATCGACAAAGAACATAAGCTCCCGATAAAACACCTATATTTATTCGAATTACTATAGTCTTTTATAGTTGTGCTATAGTGATTCTGTTTTTATAGTATACTGTTCGTTAGAGTTCTGTGGATCATAATTGAGAAGGCTAAAATAAGCATGTTACCTAAACGGACACCACATCCCATTTTGTCATGAACAACTCCGCATGAAGAGTTCATCCTTTTACAAATATCCATCTTCGGACAAAGGAGATATGCGTCACATCATTCGGGGGAAAAACATGATGAGTACAGATTGGGTTATGCTCTCAAAAAGTGACTGGTAATCTATACCAGCCAGATGATCTTCGATGTTACGGTAATGTACCCGCAATGCAATGATAAATTTGGTAGAGTGCCAATCATCAAACTCTGATTTTATCACCTCCTGTGCCTTGTTATAGCCACAACGCTTATAGGCGATACCAGATTGTTCCTTCTGTCCCTTCAGATAAGCGACACAAGACACTTCATCTGGGAATTGTTGCATGGAATTCAAGATATTCATAATGGCTCAATTTGAATTTGTAGTGTAAATATATTAAAAACCAGAAGAATGCAGAGGTGTATGGACGTAAAATTTCATCTGCGTAATGTTAAATTTTTAACGGACAGAATACGGATAATCATTTATTATAATAAAGAGAGAGACGAAGGTTATTAGTCTATGGACTCAGCTTGGATTAAGTGAACAAAAGTAATTTAAGAGTTTCTTTTTTACCTATTTAATATGTTGTTTTCTTTGGCAAATGTAATCTGGATTACATCTTTTATAAATGAAAATCCTTTTCTTTGCATAAAACATAGCGTGTATACTATGAAAATAAGAGAATATATCCAGTGGTTACTTCCTTCCCATAAATGGAAAGTACTTGCAATCATATTTTTAGGGATGGTTGTAGGTGGAGGAGCTTTTTTTCTTTATATGCTTCGGGCACATACCTATCTGACCGATGATCCTTCGGCCTGTGTCAACTGTCACATCATGGGACCTTATTATGCAACCTGGTTCCATAGTTCGCATAGCAGGAATGCTACGTGCAATGACTGTCATGTTCCCCACGAAAATCCTGTGAAAAAATGGGTGTTCAAGGGAATGGATGGCATGCGTCACGTTGCTGTATTTCTGACACGGGGCGAGAAGGATGTGCTTCGGGCCAATAAAGAGAGTGCGGAGGTGATTATGAACAATTGCATTCGTTGCCATACACAACTGAATACGGAATTTGTAAATACGGGACGAATAGATTATATGATGTCTCAGGTAGGTGAAGGGAAAGCTTGTTGGGACTGTCATCGGGACGTACCGCATGGCGGAAGCAACAGTGCTGCCTCCACTCCTGACGCATTAGTACCTTATCCGGATTCTCCCACACCGGAGTGGTTGAGAAAGATGATAGAATAAATAAAAAATCAAGACAACAAATTATGGAAAAGAAACTGAAATCATGGCAGGGATGGCTGTTGTTCTGCGGAGCGATGGCAGTCGTTTTTGTACTCGGGCTTGTAGTCTCTTCACTGATGGAGCGCAGGGCGGAAACGGTAAGTGTTTTCAATAACAAACGGGTGGAGATTACCGGAATAGAAGCCCGGAACGAAGTGTTTGGAGAAAATTATCCCCGGCAGTACGAGACGTGGAAAGAAACGGCAAAAACCGATTTCAAAAGCGAGTTTAATGGCAATGAAGCGGTAGATGTGCTTGAACAGCGCCCTGAGATGGTGGTGCTATGGGCCGGATATGCATTTTCAAAGGATTACTCGACTCCACGGGGGCACATGCATGCCATTGAGGACATTACTCATTCACTTCGTACCGGTGCGCCGATGGATGATAAAAGTGGTCCGCAGCCTTCTACCTGCTGGACTTGTAAGAGTCCGGATGTGCCTCGCATGATGGAGGCGATTGGAGTGGACTCGTTTTATAACAACAAGTGGGGAGCTTTCGGCAGTGAGATTGTCAATCCGATAGGTTGTGCAGACTGTCATGAACCGACAAATATGAAATTGCATATCAGCCGTCCGGCTTTACGGGAGGCTTTTGCCCGCCAGGGAAAAGATATAGACAAAGCGACTCCACAGGAGATGCGTTCGCTGGTATGTGCGCAATGTCATGTAGAGTACTATTTTAAGGGGGATGGTAAATATCTGACTTTCCCTTGGGATAAGGGATTCTCGGTAGAAGATATGGAAGCCTACTATGATGAGGCCGACTTCGCTGATTATACACATGCGTTGAGCAAAGCCCGTATACTGAAAGCGCAGCATCCGGATTATGAAATTTCTCAGATGGGGATTCATGCCCAACGCGGAGTATCGTGTGCCGATTGTCATATGCCCTACAAAAGTGAGGGAGGCATGAAGTTCAGCGATCACCATATTCAAAGTCCGTTGGCTATGATCGACCGGACTTGCCAGGTGTGTCATAGGGAGAGTGAAGAGACTTTAAGAAATAATGTATATGATCGCCAGCGTAAAGCGAACGAAATTCGCGGCCGTTTGGAGCAGGAATTGGCTAAGGCACATATTGAGGCTAAATTTGCATGGGACAAGGGTGCGACAGATGTCCAAATGGCAGAGGCGTTAAAGTTGATTCGCCAGGCTCAGTGGAGATGGGATTTCGGAGTAGCTTCGCATGGAGGCGCATTCCATGCTCCGCAAGAGATACAACGTATTCTGGGGCATGGGCTTGACAAGGCTTTGCAGGCCCGGTTGGCTATTTCGAAAGTACTGGCTCAGCACGGCTACACGGCTGACGTTCCGATGCCTGATATTTCGACAAAGGAAAAAGCACAGGAATACATCGGTCTGGATATGGAGAAGGAGCGTAAGGCGAAAGACAAATTCCTGAAAACAATAGTACCTGAGTGGTTGGAGAAAGCGAGGGCCAACGGTCGTCTGGCTAAACTGTAGACTATGTGGCAGAAACCTTGGGGATATAAAGAGGGGTTCGCTATCTGTGGCGGGCTCTTTCTTACAGGCACTTTCCTGCAAATAACGATAGGAAAATGTGAGCTTTCCATTCTTTCATACCCTATGAATGTGTGCGTGGGAGTATTGTATCTTGTTATCTTGTTACTGATCTACGCCTTTTCGCAAAAGAGTTATTTCATCCGGTGGATGGGAAGCTGCCAGGCTGCCGTTTCATCTATGGTATCAGTCGCGATGCTGACTGTAGTGATGGGGCTGATTCGCCAAGTGAAGTCCGATGTACCTCTGTTAGGTGCTGAGAGCTGGCTGGGGTTTTCGCAGATGTTGTCGGCATGTTCGTTTGTGCTGTTGTTCCTTTGGATGATCACTTTGTTGGGACTGACCACAATTCGGAGGATACACCATTTCCGCTGGTGTGATTTTCCTTTTGTATTGAATCACTTGGGACTGTTCCTTGCACTGACCGGTGCTATCTTGGGCAATGCCGATATGGAGCGTTTGCGGATGACTACAAAAACAGGACAGGCAGAATGGCGCGCGTTGGACGAGAACCAGAAAATGCGGGAGTTACCTCTGGCAATAGAACTCCAGGACTTTACGATTGATGAATACCCCCCGAAGTTGATGCTGATAAATAATGAAACAGGTGAGGCATTACCGTCAAAGAAACCGGAAAACCTGTTGATTGAAGATAATTTTCATACCGGACGATTGCTTGATTGGGAAATTGGTATCGAGAAGAAAATACCTCTGGCTGCCAGTGTAGTGACTCAGGATACGTTGAATTTTGTAGAATTTCATTCAATGGGGGCTACTTATGCTGTTTATCTGAAAGCTGTGAATAATAAGACAGGACAGCAGCGTGAAGGATGGGTGAGTTGCGGGAGTTTTATGTTTCCTTATAAAGCTATCCGGCTTGACGATCAGACCAGTCTGGTGATGCCGGAACGTGAACCCCGTCGTTTTGCATCCGAAGTCAAGGTTTATACGGAATCGGGACGCCGTGATTCGGCTACGATTGAGGTGAATAAACCTTTTGAGTTGGAAGGGTGGAAAATATATCAATTGAGTTATGACGAGTCGAAAGGGCGTTGGAGTGATATCAGCGTATTCGAACTGGTTCGTGATCCATGGTTGCCGGTCGTTTATACCGGTATCTGGATGATGATAGCGGGAGCTGTCTGCCTGTTTGCCTTGTCACAGAAAAGAAAGGAGGACAACACATGAGTTGGGATCAATTTGTGATTTTTGCCATTGTAGCACTTTTATGCTGGGTAATCGGTGCGGTTGCCGCCTGGAGAGGAAAGCGGCAATGGATGGTCTATACGGCTACATTAGCGGGATTGGCTGTCTTTTTTGCCTTCATTCTCGGGATGTGGATCTCTCTGGAACGGCCTCCGATGCGTACGATGGGTGAAACCCGTTTGTGGTACTCTTTCTTTTTACCTTTGGCAGGTATCATAACGTATAGCCGCTGGCGATATAAATGGATTTTGAGTTTCAGTTTTATTCTTTCGCTGGTGTTCGTCTGTATCAATCTGTTTAAGCCTGAGATACACAATAAAACTTTAATGCCTGCTCTGCAGAGTCCTTGGTTTGCACCGCATGTTATTGTTTATATGTTTGCTTACGCTATGTTGGGAGCGGCGGCTGTCATGGCTGTTTATCTGCTTTGGATCAAAAAGAAAACTCCGGAAGAACGTGAGATGGAACTGTGTGACAATCTGGTCAATGTGGGACTGGCATTTATGACGCTGGGAATGTTGTTTGGTGCATTGTGGGCAAAAGAAGCTTGGGGACACTATTGGAGTTGGGATCCCAAAGAAACGTGGGCAGCTGCTACGTGGCTCGGTTACCTTTGCTATATACATTTTCGGATGAACCGGAGGCAAAAAGTGCGTACGGCGCTTGTCGGACTTCTCATTTGCTTCGTATTACTACAGATGTGCTGGTATGGCATTAATTATCTGCCATCGGCACAGGGGACCAGCGTACATACGTATAATCTGAATTGATAAATCGTTAACTACTAATTTAGAACCGAGTTATGAGAATCACAAATCTATTTTGGACAGTTGTGCTTTTAGCCCCACTGTCTGTCTTTGCACAGCAACAGAAAGAGAATCTGTTTACAATTGATGCACAGATACGTACCCGTGGTGAATACCGTAATGGAGTATTGAATCCTCGTCCGGAAGGAGAAGGCCCCACTTTCTTTGTTAACGAGCGTGCCCGGCTTTCTTTGGGGTATCAGCGTGACAGGTTACAGATGAGACTTTCTGCACAGCACGTAGGAGTGTGGGGGCAGGATCCTCAGATTGATAAGAATGGAAGGTTTATTTTGCATGAAGCGTGGGCTCGCCTTGACTTCTCAAAAGGATTATTTGCGCAGTTGGGAAGGCAACCGTTGTCGTATGATGATGAGCGTCTGCTTGGCGGACTGGACTGGAATGTGGCCGGGCGATTTCACGATGCATTAAAATTGGGATATGAAAGTAAATTGCATAAGTTGCATTTGATATTGGCTTTCAATCAGAATGATGAAAACCGTTCATACGGAGGCACTTATTATGCTTCCGGAGCGCAACCTTATAAAACGATGCAAACGGTTTGGTATAACGGTCATTGGGCTAAAGATTTCACTGTTTCGCTGCTTTTTATGAATACCGGATTTGAAACGGGTACGGAGGGAAATGGTAAAACAGCCAATATGCAGACAATGGGCACTTATTTGGTATACACGCCCGGAGCGTGGCTGTTCAATGGCAGCGCTTATTATCAGTTCGGAAAGAATAAGGCTGACAAGAAAGTATCTGCTTATATGTTTAGCCTGAAAGCCGGTTATAAAATTGATCCGAAGTGGAGCGTAAGCCTAGGTACGGACTATCTTAGCGGCGATCCCGATAGTAAAAAAGTGAGTACTTTTGACCCGTTATATGGAACGCATCATAAATTTTACGGAGGTATGGACTATTTCTATGCATCGGCTTACAATAAGGGGTTATGGGATAAGATTTTGAGCGTAGACTTTAAACCGACTAAGAAATTGAGTTTCTCGTTGAATTATCATCACTTCTCTACTACATATGACGTTATGGCCACAGATGGTAAGGAAGGACGCTGCCTGGGGTCGGAATTGGATATGCAGGTAGATTATACTTTGATGAAAGACGTAAAACTGACTGCCGGTTATTCTACTATGCTTGGAACTAAGTATATGGATATAGTAAAGGGAGGCAACCATAAAAGTTGGCAAGACTGGGGCTGGTTGACACTGAATATCAATCCACGCATTTTATTTACTAAGTGGTAAGATTGGTACGGGAGAAAATGCTATCTTTGCTCAAAAGACAAGCATCGTGGTAAAAGTAGAGTTTACAGACGAATATCAAAAGATTTTGTGGCAGATATCTTTGTTTAAGGATATGGATAACAGTTTGCAACGTCGGCTGCCACAAGAGCTGGAACTTTCGGTGTACGAGGTTGCCAGAAAAGAGATCGTATTGAAGCAGGATACCTATTGCAATCATTTATATGTGCTACTGAAAGGGGAACTGGAGGTTAATATTGTCGATGTGGCGGGAAACCTGGTAAAAGTAGAAGATATTCGTGCTCCCCGTGCTTTTGCCACTCCTCATTTGTTTGGTGATAAGAATCTTTTACCTGCTACGTTTACTGCCAGTGAAGATTCTGTATTGTTGATGGCTACCCGTACTTCCGTTTTTAAATTGATTAGTTCTGTACCCGATTTGTTGCATCGCTTCTTGTGTGTGACGGGTAATTGCAACAAATGTACGGTTACCCGTCTGCGCATCCTGTCTTATAAGATGCTGCGCAGCCGTTTGGTCTATTATTTTATGGAGCATAAGATTTCTCCGGATACAGCCTTGCTGGAGCACAATCAGGTTCAATTGGCAGAATATCTGGGAGTGACGCGTCCGGCACTCTCGAAGGAGATAAATAAGATGATGAAAGAGGGGCTGATTTCGATCAATAAGAAAGTAGTGACGTTGGAAGATATGGCGGCACTCAAAGAATATATCTGAAACGGTATCTGCTACAGATACCGTTTCAGTGCTTTACTCCAGATTCTATACCCCTCTTCTGTCAGGTGTAATCCGTCCGTAGTCAGTTCTTTTCGCATCACGTTGCTGTTTTTCTCCGTAAATAATGGAAAGAGGTGGATAAAAGGTATTTTCTTTTCTTTGGCAAGTGCTTCAAGTTTGCGGTTAATTTCGGGTATCAGGTCAGTTTTCCCGGTCATCGTTTTATATCGTCCGAACGATTCGTTGATAGGCAGAAGACTCTGTATATAGAGTTTGGTGCGTGGTGATTCGGTTTGGATTTTCTCAATGACTTTGGTTATCAAACTGACTACACTATCGGTGCTCAGGTCGTGTGACACATCGTTGATTCCGGCCATTAGGAAAAGTTTTTGAGGAGTCCCCGGTAAGATCTGAAAAAGACGTTGACAGATTCCCAATGCTTCGTCACCGATGATCCCCCGATTTCTTATGTTTTTTTTATTTAGGCGCTTGCTCCAATTCCCACCGTTTTCCGTGAGACTGTTGCCCACCATCACAATATCTTTGGGGCTGATGGGTGTTTCTGTTTCAAATTGCAGGAAGCGTTTGTAATAATGATCTGTATATACCTGTGCGGGAGGACAGATAGAGGCGGCTACTGCATTGGCTACCAACGAACGGAGACGGACTATGCTATGCCGGTCTTCCGGATGAACAGCGTTAACCAGCAGAATGACGGCCGTGTCGTTGTCCGGATCGATGATGATGGAAGTTCCTGTATATCCTGTATGGCCAAAGGTATTCGGACTGAAAAGATCACCCTTGTTTGAGGCATAAGGAGAGAAAATATCCCACCCCGGAGTACGGCCAAATGCGGTTAGCTCACGGGGAACTGTACACATGGTTTTTACTCCCAGCGGGCTGAGGATGCGGCGACCATTGTATTCGCCTCCGTTGAGAAGAGCGGCTGCGAGGATGCCAATGTCATTTGCATTAGAGAAGATACCTGCATTGCCGGAGATCCCTCCGTTCAGGATACGTGCCAATGGATCGTGTACTTGCCCGCAGAGTACGCTTCCGTCTTTTTGTTTTTCGGTAGGTGCAATCCGGTCCATCCAGGGACAGGCCACCGTATTGATCCACTTTCCGTCCTGCTGTTGTATGGTAGGCAGATAATCCGTGTATTGCATTCCCAGTATATCGAAGATATTTTCTTTTGCAAAGTCTCGCAAGCTTTGCCCGGTAATGGTTTCGATGATATGTTGCAAAGTGATGTAATTAAGGCAACTATACTGAAATTTCGTCTGAGGTTTAAATTCACGTTTGCAAGTGGAAATATACTCCATCAGTCCTTTGGGGTTGGGAGAACCATATTTTTCCTGCAGTTCGGATACCGGTGCATAAGGAGGGAGACCTGAAGTATGTGTCATAAGGTCTATGATACGAATATCCTTCTTCTCCCCGTTTTCTCCCCGCCATTCCTGGAAGTCGGGGAGGTAAAAGCTGACACGATCGAGCAAACGAAGTTGTCCTCGTTCAACCAGAATCATAACCGAAACAGCTGTTGACATAGATTTACTGCAGGAAGCCATGTCGAAAACAGTGTTTATTTCCATCGGCTCTACATTGGGATAGATTCGTTTGTTGCCATAAGCCTTGAGATAAGCCATTTTGCCATGACGGATGACAGCGAGTACGGCTCCCGGTATTTCTTTGTGATCGATTGCCCGGTGAATAGCTTCATCGGCATGTAACAGGCGATGAGAGTCCATGCCCACTTGTTCGGGAGCTACACGTGGCAGAGATTGTGCCACAGCTTGCAGGCTACAAAGCAATATTGAAAAGGTAGTGAGTAAAAACCTCACACCTTTCCCCTCTCTTGTTGAGGGAGGAGAAAAGTTGATTTTGTTTTCCATGCTCAATGGTATTGTGGGTTAGAGTGATTCGGTTATCCGGCTTTATAAGCATCTATTGCTTTTTTCACGGAACCGTGCATCAGCAACAAGGCTTTTGCTTTATCATATTCAAGTCCGAGTTCTTCAATAATCATACGAGTACCACGGTCTACGAGCTTCCGGTTGCTGAGCTGCATGTTGACCATTTTGTTACCTTTCACGCGTCCTAATTGAATCATTACCGAGGTTGTGATCATATTCAGGATCATCTTTTGTCCCGTTCCCGATTTCATACGTGAACTACCCGTTACATATTCGGGACCCACGATCATTTCGATGGGGATATCGGCCTCTGCTGCCATTGGAGAGTTCGGGTTACTGGTGATGCAGCCGGTCAGGATACCATGCTCGCGGGCTGCATGCATAGCTCCGATTACGTAAGGGGTGGTGCCTGAGGCTGCAATACCGATAACCGTATCTTTGTCATTGATGTTATGTTCTGTCAGTTCTTCCCAGCCCCGGATCGTATTATCTTCGGCGTTTTCTACCGGATTGCGTAAAGCAGTATCACCGCCTGCTATCAGGCCAATAATTAATGTGGGGGGCATACCGAAGGTAGGTGGGATTTCTGAAGCGTCGAGTACTCCGAGGCGTCCGCTGGTGCCGGCTCCCATATAGAAAATGCGTCCCCCCTGTTTCATTCGGGGAACTATTTGTGTGACTAGTTTCTCTATTTGAGGAATTGCTTTCTGTACGGCAATAGCTACTTTCTGGTCTTCCTTATTGATGTCTTCCAGTATTTCGCGGACCGACTTCTTTTCAAGATCGTCGTAAAGTGAGGGCTGCTCAGAGATTTTGATGAAGGAGGGTTTATCTGATTTTTCTATATTACTATTCATGTTTTTGTTCTTTATTCATATTTTTACTCGTGAAACTTAATCAATCCTTCCATCGGACTTTGGATAATGGTTCCTAAGTGTACTCCCATTATTTTACATGCTTCGGAAAGTAACTCTCTGTAATAGAATGCTACAGAACCGATGAAATGAACCGGGGCGTGCTGGTAATCGTACTGCATCACGTTGCGCTTCAGGAATTTCTTGAAGCTGTTAAGGACCAATTCACGTATGACCGGTTCGTCAAGGTGTTGAACCAAAAATGGGGAGAAACTTGCAAGGAAACGGTTAGGGAATGGTTTACGATACACCCGGTCGATGATTTCGGCGGGGGTCAGATTGAACTGTTCCAGAAATTTTTCTTTAAGTCCCGGAGTCATCTGGTTTTTAAGGATGTCGCCTACCAGCAGTTTGCCCAATACCGCACCACTGCCTTCATCGCCCAGTATAAATCCTAGAGGAGATACATTGGTGACAATGTTTTTACCATCGTAATAACATGAATTCGATCCTGTACCCATGATACAGGCAATACCCGGTTGATGACCGCACAAACTTCTGGCAGCAGCGAGCATATCCGTACTAACCTCGATTTCTCCACTAACTTGCAGATGCGAGGCTATGGCTTTGCGCATTGTCTCTATTTTGTCGGGGAAAGCACAACCGGCTCCGTAAAAATGAACAGCCTCGAACTTGTTTGTCTTTAACTGAGGAATCAGTGCAGTTGCTATTTCATTACTGATTTCTTCTTCAGACTGAAAGAAAGGATTGGTACCTTTCGTAAAAATCTGTTGGATCAACTGTCCATGTTCTACCACACACCAATCGGTCTTGGTAGAACCACTGTCTGCTATTAATATCATATTTTTATATATATTTTTTTCTTATACAGAATATATCCGATACACCAGTTCAGCCCTACGAACAAGATTGCGAATGCCAGAGAACCGGGATAGTCTCCAAGCACGGGTTGAAGAATTGCGTTGTACACGAATCCGTGTAGGCTGATGCTACCTCCGTCATAAGGTATCAGTATGCTGCCCAGGAGAATGGAGAGAACGGCTCCCATCACATAAATAAATAAGGGGTTGACACCGAATGATTCGAAGAAACGGCTCCAGCGTGTATAGCCTCTCACATCGATGATCCATACAAGTAATGCCAGGAAACTGGATGCCAACCCACAGGTGACGATAGCGAAAGTAGGTGACCATATCTTCTTGCTGATGGGACAACCGTAGCTAAGCAGGAATCCGGCGAAAGTGAGAATAGTGCCAATGAGGAACAGACGCTCTATCTTTTCATGGATATCTTTTACTTCCATCAGGAGTTTACCCACACAGAAACCTATCAGTACGTGTGCGATAGAAGGGATGGTACTTAACAGACCTTCCGGATCAATGCCATTATCCTTGTACATATGTGCTTCACCCAATACGGTATGGTCTACTATTGATAGGATGTTACTGCTGTTGTATTCGAATCCGTTTCCGTTGATCAGGATGATGAAATAGCCGATCAACAGGATGGCAATCAGATAGGGGATATATTTGTGCTTCATAATTAGAGCGATGATGGCTGTTGCACCGTAGCAAAGCGCCAATCGCTGCATGACACCCAGAATGCGGATGTGGCCGAAAGTCCAGACCGACTCATACAGACGGGAGAAGAATGAAATATCTTCACCGGAGAGTGAATTCCAGGTACGGCAAAACATGGAGAACCATGCGATTCCTAAACCAATGGCAAAGATTACGATGGTTCTTTTAAGGATTTTCAAAGCGGCCGAGTGGCTGAACTCAAAGTTATACTTTCTTAATGAGATGTAGGTAGAGATACCCATGATAAACATAAAGAAAGGAAATACCAGATCGGTTGGGGTTAAGCCGATCCATGCCGCATGCCCAAGGGGAGCATATACATAACTCCAGCTGCCGGGGTTGTTGACCATAATCATACCTGCGATAGTGATGCCTCGCAATACATCAAGAGCGAGTAGGCGTTTGTTGACTGTTTGATTCATTGTGTTTTTTATTTAAGTGTTAAGTTATTTTCTTGTTTTATAGGCCGGGTACACTGATCGACCAGATATGCAATCGATACATAGGGGATACCGGTATTGGTGGCGAGGCCGATTTCACAGGTACGACTATTTGAGTAACCGATACCGATACCGGCTTTCGTCAATTGCGGACGCAGCTTGCGTAAAGCATAAGTGTTGAGTTCCGGCTGCGTGAATCCTTTGTCTCCGGCAAAACCACAACAACCGACCTCTTCCGGAATGAATACTTGGGTTGAGCAAAGCTTTGCGAGTGAGATTAGTATATTCGCCAATCCCATTTTGCGCATGGAACATGTGATGTGTATGGCAATCGGTCGGTCGGTTGGGGTAAATTCCAGTTTGTCTCGCAAGAAAGTATAAATGAATTCTGCCGGTTCATATAACTTTATCTTTTGGATAGTGGCACGCATGCGGTGTAAGCAAGGACTTTGGTCACAAAGCACCGGATAACGTCCCTGTTCGCTGGCTTCCCATAAAGAGGCTTCCAGTTCGGTCGATTTACTGTCGGCGATATCCAGCATACCTTTGCTTTCCCAAATGGTTCCGCAACAGAGTTTTTCCTTTTTAGGAGGGAAGATGACCTCGTATCCGGCTTTTTGAAGCAGGGAGAGCATTTGTTTTACCAAAGGTTGATCTACAGGAGAATCTTTTGCCAGCCCCATCGTTTGATTGATGCAACTGGGAAAGTAGACTACCTTGTTATTCATTGCCGGAGTCTGATCGTTTTTCCGTATTTTATAGCTTTTGGGCATGGCCGGTGTCCATTGTGGGAGTCCCCACGCACTGTGCATTTTCCGGGTAATGGAGGTCATTGTTGATGTACCCAGTAAACTATGTGCCGCATTGGCAAGTGATAATACTGGGCGCAAAGTACTTTTGATTCCTGCAAAATGATTGGCAGCAAACTTACCGGCTCTGTAACCGGTACTTCCGGGAGGAAACTCAGCCTGACGCAGGATGTGGGTCAGGTCACCGGTATTGATGCCCATCGGACAAGACATAGCACATAAACCGTCGCCGGCACAAGTCCGGTTACCAGAATACCGGTATAGCTCAGATAACGTTTCCAGTAATTGGGGATTCTCACCGCTTTTCTTCAAGCGTGAGATCTCTCTTTGAATAACGATACGCTGCCGTGAGGAGAGTGTAAATCCGCATGACAGGCAGTTTACTTCACAGAACCCACATTCGATGCACCGGTCTATCTGTCGGGTTACTTGGGTATCTTGTCCTATTGTCAATGGAGAGAGGGGTTTGAAGTGCTTGATATGGCATTGAGGATCATCATTGAAGATAACTCCTGGATTAAATAATCCTTTGGGGTCGAAGAGTTGTTTTACTTCTTTCATTATTGCGTAGGCCTCTTCTCCCCATTCGTATTCTACAAATGGAGCCATATTTCTTCCTGTGCCGTGTTCGGCTTTTAGTGAACCATCATATTTGCCTACTACCAAATCTATTACATCATTCATCAGGGCTTCGTACCGTTTTACCTCAGCCTCACTGCTGAATGACTGATTGATGATAAAATGGTAATTGCCTTCCAGGGCATGACCGTAAATGCAGGCATCATCGTATCCGTGGCGGGCGATGAGCTGTTGCAGTTCGGCGGTTGCTTCAGGAAGATCCTCGATATGAAAAGCAACGTCCTCGATCAGGCAAGTCGTTCCTGAAGGGCGTGTTCCACCTACAGATGGAAAAATACCTGCCCGAATTGCCCAGTATTTTGAATATTCTTCGGGTTGATCCGTAAAATGGACCGGAATATATGTATCGAATGCTTTTAATGCCTCCTCGATGATGGCGATATTCTGATTGAGTTCTTCCTGTGTACATGCTTTGGTCTCGGTCAGGACAGCGGTCAACCCTTCTCCTGTCGGATCATTGACTGAAGCCAAGGATTTCCAGTCGAGTAATTCCGCACCTTTTACAATCCATTCTCCATTTGCGTTGACGAGTCTTTTCATAGCTACCACTGCACGGCATGCCTCTTTGATATCGCTGAAGTAGAGCATGGCACTGGCTTTATACGGATAGTCATACTCTGTTTTCATGGTTACACCGGCAAGGAAAGCCAGTGTACCTTCTGAACCTACCATCAGGTGAGCGATAATGTCGAAAGGATCGTCGTATACGAGGAACGGGAGAATATTCAGGCCTGTTACGTTCTTGATTGAATATTTGTGGCGGATGCGTGCGCTAAGCTTCTCGTTACTGCGTATCTGGTCACGGAGTTCGCAGATGCGCTGGAGGAATTCGGGATAATCTTCTTTAAAATTCTCACGTGACTCCTGACTATCTGTATTGAGATAATATCCGTCAGGAAATATGATATGTACAGATAGCAACATTTTATCACTGTTGGCATGTGTTCCACAGTTCATACCCGAAGCATTGTTCATCACGATTCCACCTACCATGGCACTTTTTATAGAAGCCGGGTCCGGGGCAAATTTACGTCCGTAAGGTGCTAAAATCTCGTTTACTCGCTGTCCGACAATGCCGGGCTCCAGATAGATTTTTTCGTGGTCGGGTGAAAGCTCGTAGTTTTCCCAACCTTTTCCGGCTATAATCAGAACAGAGTCACTAATGGCTTGACCCGAAAGACTGGTTCCTGCTGCACGGAAAGTAACCGGTATATTGTACCGGTCGGCTAGATAGATGATTTCTATTACTTCGTCATCATTGATTGAATGAATTACGATTTGAGGAATCAGTCGATAGAAACCGGCATCTGTCCCCCACGCCAAACGATGGAGTTCGTCAGTAAATAATCTGTCTCGCGGGATAAATCGTCCGATATCTTGCAAGAACGCACTGTAGTTTCTTTCCATTTTCATTGTTTCTCTGTTTGTTCGGCACTCAGCCCAGTTTTTTATTTATATAAATAGTACTTTTGCGATAGCCGTCGAAAGTCGTCGACATCTTTGTACCAGTAATCGCGGACATCTTCCCAACGGTTGCGTTGACTGAAGCGCTCGCGTATCTCTTTAGAGCCACTGACGAGATCGAACATATGGAAGCGCTCTTTATCGGCATGGTCGAATACGGCACGATCCGGATAGAGGGCGGTTACTTCCTGCATCACGTAAAACTGTATCTCGCTTAGTGAGGCTTTGTTAAAATCTACAATATGCACTTGTACTCCTTGCAGATGCTCTTCTTTACCTACTGAGTAGAAAGGCTTGAGATGCATCGGCCGGAATATTACTCCCGGCAGGTGCAGGCGATTGAGGTTATCTGCCAGTTTCTCTGCTTCCACCCAAGGGGCAGCAAACATCTGGAACGGAATGGTGTATCCTACACCAATTGACATATAACCTAGTTCACCGAGTATCCCGGATACCGGATAAAAGAAAGCGGAAT
Organism: Bacteroides sp. 3_2_5; assembly: GCF_000159855.2. Classification (NCBI taxonomy): domain Bacteria; kingdom Pseudomonadati; phylum Bacteroidota; class Bacteroidia; order Bacteroidales; family Bacteroidaceae; genus Bacteroides; species Bacteroides sp. 3_2_5. Next base: position 539,726 of record NZ_JH636044.1, read on the forward strand.
GCGGATGCGGGATATGGGGAGACGAAGGAATCCATTGCAGCCCTGTCTGAACGTAGTCCATCTTGCGCTTCCAGCCTTTCATTTTCACAACGTGCAAGTTGCATGGTTTACTCAACATCTGTTCGCCATTGAGCATCAGAGCCAACTCGCCACAAGTAAGCCCGTAAAGGTACGGAATTTTAAATTGGCTGACAAAAGATATATATCCATCTTCTACCACATTTCCTTCAATTTTTAATCCGTCTATGGGATTGGGACGATCGAGAACGATAAATTCTTTGTTATTTTCGGCGGCAGCTTCCATCGCTACTCCCATCGTACTGATATAGGTGAATGAACGGCAACCGATATCTTGTATGTCGTATACCAGCACATCGATGTCTTTTAGCATTTCGGGAGTCGGCTTGCGTGTCTTGCCGTAAAGTGAATAAACAGGCAATCCGGTACTGGAATCGTTGGCGTTATCTACTTTATCACCGGCGTGTACATCACCCCGTACACCATGTTCGGGGCCATAAAGGGCTACCAAGTTGACATTGGGTGCTTCGTGCAGAATGTCAATGGTGGATATTAAATGATTGTCAACGCCGGTCGGATTGGTAATTAATCCTACGCGCTTTCCTTCAAGGCATTTGAAGTTTTGCTCTTTCAGGACCTCAATTCCGGTTTTTATACGGATTCTCGGAGGTCTTGCTCTCGGTTCGGCCCCTTGTGAGAGGAGAGTGGAGGTCATAAAGACGAAAAAAGTGAGTAATAACTTTAATATACTTCTTCTATATGTCATATTCTCAGTATGTTTTAAATATCCGGTAAATAGAAATGGGTTTATTTTGTTTTTTGGGGAATACCCTCTGCTTTCTTGCCATAGTTGGGATCTATCTTAATAAAGGCGCATACGGCTATTGTCGCGGTACAACAAACCATTACCCAGATAAAGAAGTTTTCGTATCCGATCAGTTCCTGCAACCAACCGGCAGCCATACCCGGCAGCATCATACCCAATGCCATAAAAGCGGTGCAGATCGCGTAGTGTGCTGTCTTATGTTCACCATCGGAGTAGTAAATGAGGTAAAGCATGTAGGCTGTGAACCCGAAGCCATAACCGAACTGCTCGATAAATACACATAGGTTGATTATCACAAAATTTTGTGGTTGGAAGTAGCCTAGATATACAAAGGTGAGACAAGTCAATGAAAGGCTCCATGCCATTGGCCAAAGCCACTTTTGAAGTCCTCCTTTTGCTGCACAGATACCTCCGATAATGCCTCCCAAGGTCAGCCCGATGATACCGATAGTACCGTAAACCAATCCGACTTCAGCTGTTGTCAACCCCAGTCCGCCTTTGTCAATGGGATCAAGTAGGAATGGGTTGATTAGTTTCACTAATTGTGCTTCCGGAAAACGGTAGAATAGCATGAAAAGGATAGCAACTCCTGCTTGTTTTTTGCGGAAGAAGGAAGCGAAGGTTTCTATGAATCCACTGAAAATAGCACTGGCACTATTTTCACCTACTACTGCTTTATCGCTGTCGGGCTTTGGCAATATACATTTATGATAGAAACAGAAAGCGAGGAAGAGTCCTGCCAGAATAAAGAACGTGATACTCCATCCATACTTAATGCTGCCTGTCCATATTTCAAGTCCACCTGCGAGCATCACCAGCAAGCCTTGGCCGGCAATTGTGGCAATGCGGTAGAAAGTGCTGCGGATACCTACATAAAGTGCCTGGTCCTGTACGTTGAGTGCCAACATGTAGAATCCGTCTGCAGCAATATCATGTGTAGCCGAGCTGAATGCCACTAGCCAAAAAATGGCAAGGGTCGTTTGGAAGAAGTTTGACATAGGTATGGTGAAAGCGATTCCTGCCAGTCCGGCACCTACCAATAGCTGCATGCTGACTATCCACCAACGTTTGGTTTTTAATAAGTCGACAAATGGACTCCAGAAAGGTTTGATAACCCATGGTAAATAGAGCCAAGAGGTATAAAGAGCGATATCTGTGTTGGAGATACCCAGATTTTTGTACATAATTACCGAGATAGTCATTACGGCTACATAAGGTAATCCTTGTGCAAAGTAAAGAGTCGGAATCCATGCCCACGGTGATATATTTTTGTTTTTCATGATAATGGTGTGTGTTTAATAAAGTTTATCTATCGTTGCCCCGATGTAATAATGCAGCAAGATGGTGTCGTATGTATAACCTTGCTCGCCCATGACGGCTGCTCCTATCTGACAGAGTCCTACTCCGTGTCCCCATCCGGCCCCGGTAAGGATAAAGCGATCCGGTATTCCGTTTGTGACGTCTACTTTATCAATGATGAAAGCAGAACTATAGAGGTGTGATGGGGAGAGGGTACGACGTATTTCCAGTTCTTTGCCAATGATCATGGTCCGTTTAGTACCTATTATTTTGAGTCTGACAAGTCGTCCGGAAGTTCCCCGTTCCACTGGTACCAAGTCGAGAATTTGTCCGTAGTCAATTCCTGAGCGTTTCAGAATCAGTTTGGACAGTTCTTCCTGTTCATATTCTACTTTCCAACGATAAAAGTCGGTAGTTTCCTGATCATAGTTATTCAGTACCTGAGACAGTACTTTCTTGTCTTTTGTATTACAGAAGGCTTCGGGAGAAGTACGTATCCATCGCTCGGCTTCGGCTTCTTTACACAGATCGGGTAGATCGGTTGCTTTTTTGCTATCTCTTTGTTTGGATAGGTATGGATGTCTGATATTTTCCCAACAATACTGAAACTCTTCAAAAGCCCCACCGCAACATTTGGAGAAGCGCGCATCACAAATAGTTCCTTCCGACATAAGTACCTCTCCTCGGGTGGCAGAGATGGCTTGCCTCACCATGTCGGTTGAGGCACGGGTAATACCTTGGTAACGTTGGCAATGATCGTCGGCACAGACATCGAAGTGAGTATGTGCGTCACGTTCATACCAGCGGATTAGAATTTTATTTTCGGCCTCTTGTGCAAGGGGTGGAAAAGAAGATGTAGAGTAGGGCACTTTCTCGGGAGTGGTATTACTTTTTTCTCTATCTTTGGAATAGGGTAGGGAAAGCCCCGCTAATAACCAGCTTCTTGAAATCACAGCATGTGCTTTCAGTAATTCCAGACTTGCCGTTGCACTCATTTCAGAAGAGATCACACTGGTCAGGTAATCTTCCACATGAATTACGTTGATTCCCGTTAACTTTTTATTTTCTACAATAATTTTCAGTGCTCCGATAAAACGCTGGTTTTCCTTTCGTTCCCAATGAAAATTGATACCGATGGTGACATCCTGCAGTTCAAAAGCATCGCTTTTTTCGTGTAGGGGCTCAAACAGCAGTTCGTCATATGAATGCCCTTGCCAGAGGATGTGTCCGTTATCATAGGTCACAACCTGTTTGCCGCTGACCTCTTCCCCGTTGATATGATAGGGGGTCAGCAGTATGAATTTGATTTGAGGTTCGAATAAAATGCCGACCTGTACTTTGGGTTCTTTCATAATTGTTGTTTTATGCGTTCTATCAATATGCGGAAGGCTGCCGGTCTCAGGCATACTTCACCGAGAATGTCGGCAATATCATTTGCTGTAATTTTTTCAAAATCCTTTTCTTGTGGAGTGATGAACACTCCCCCCATGTCTACTGATGCAGGGCTGATCAGGATATTGGTATCCCCTTCGGCTGTGTAGCAGGAGGGACGGTGTTTGTTGCGGGGAAAGATGCAGACAATCCAATTTTTCTGTTCTTTCCATACCAATACATTCATCATAGGCTCATCTTCACCCGATGTTGAGGGCATGGCCTGGTATACGGTATTGAACAACATGATAGCTGTTTCTTTACTTCTCGCCTCAATTACCAGAGTTGCACGGGGGTAATCGTTTAGTGCCCAAAGAGTAGCATCTTTACAGGTGATTACTTTCTCTCCTCTTTTCTCTTTCCACTCTTGTTCGATAGGTAGAAAACCTTTATTACCTGCTTGAAAATGCAGATGGTCGGGAGCCGATGCACCACATTGGGGACCATTGTAGAAGATTATATAATCTTCGGCATAAGTAGCCAGGTCGAGCATATCACTAAAGCGATGTAAGATACGCTGTTCAACATGTTGTAGCTCGGGAACTGTCAAGTGCTTGGGAAAGATAGGAAATGGGTTGACCAATATCTGGTAGTGTTCTCCGAAAGGAATGCCTTTTTGCATCGGTGGAAGATTGGCCGGACACAAGAAGCATTTACGCTCTTGAATCGATTTACTATCTACTTTGGCAGCAGAAGAAACAATACGTGCCGGGTTGAACTGTATTCTGTACAGGCAACCGTTCACTTTCACATCTTTTATTCGTACCCGTTTCAGGGCAGCGTAATTGTTTTGTGCCGTCTCCCAAGAGGAGAGCTGTTCGCTCAGTAGAGTTTCTATTTCTTTGTTCATCTTTGTTTCTTATTTAATGCAATTCGTGCCTGTAATTCCCAAGTGCGTATGCGGTCCTTGTAAAGGTTGTGAGCATTCATCTTTACGATGTCGAGAGAGGCATCCGAGTTATCATCCCAACGGCGGCATAGATAAACGACTTCGTATACGCGTCCGATCTGATACTGGCGTGAGAAATTCAGTCCTAATGCGTAATCTTCGCCATAGCTGGTATTGGGTACCTTCAATTCACGGAGTATTGGTGTGTAGAATGCACGAGGAGCACCTAACCCGTTGATGCGTAGTGCATTGTTACGCCCGTTTTCTGGTGTCCATTCTTTGTGATCAATAATGCCCGGAGCGATCATGTTCATATCAAAATCTGTCATCATATAGGTGCCTACTACCATAGCACAGTTTTGTTCGTAAAATGCATTGACCATGACCTGCAAAGTACCGTCGTGGGCATATACGTCGTCACTGTCAAGTTGGACAGCAAATTTACCGCAAAGAGGATGGTGAACTCCCAGATTCCAGCAACCGCCTATACCCAAATCATTACGTTCGGGAATCAAGTGGATCAGGCGTTCATCGTCTTTAAATTCATCAATGGCTTCGGTGGTACCGTCGGTAGAGTGATTGTCGATAATGATCAGGTTGAATTTGAAATCTGCTTTCTGGCTGAGTACAGAACGGATGGCATCGCGTATGGTACGAATACGGTTGCGTACCGGAATAATCACAGAAGCTTCGTATGGGAAGTTGCCGGTGTTGAATTCTATTTTCTGGAATTCAGGCTTCAGATAACCGCCTATCTCTTGCAGATGTTCGGTACATGCCTCTTCCATCTCAATCTGTCGGTCACGATTTTTAGGATCTACATAGTCGAATATTTTTTCACCACTTTTTCGGGTGTCGTTTTCTACTTCCGAATAAAGGTATTCATTGATATGTACTAATGGATATTTCTGTGAAAGTTTAAGGCGCAGATCGTAGAATCCGGCAAAGTCATAGTCGGATTTCATTCGTTTGGCGGCTTCTTTCAAGGCTGAGGCTTTGAAAAGGAGGACAGAACCGAAGTTGAAATCGTCACGGAGACTTCCGAACTGGTAATCGATGACCGGGGCATTACTCTGTTTACCTTCTGTCACTTGATAATGGTCGGCGTATACCATGCCGGCAGCCGAATCTTCGGCAATGTGAATCATCCGTTCAAGGGCAAATAGTCCCAGTTCAAGTGATGTATATTTGGTATAAAGTAATGTGTAGCTTGCATCCGAATAGGTAGCAATGGCGTACATGGAGGCGCTGTTGGTAAGCTTGTCTACATAAAGTAGTTCGCATCCTGGTAGTGGATCGAAGCTGGGTGAGGTGACAAGAAGGTAGATTTTTTTCACCAAACCTGTTGCTTGTAATCCTTGAACTGTTCTTTCTGCTTGTACTGCTCCCGCGTAAGGGATGAAGCAATTGATTGTTGATTTCATATATGCTTATGTTTTGATTTGTTTTATTCTTTCCACTCAAGTAAGCCTGTTTCACCACTGGTGGCTGTAAACAGTACTTGATGGCGGCTGATGGGGAGTACGGTGTTAATCAGTGAATTGCCGATCTTATGTTTCCACAATACTTGTCCGGTACTTGCATCCAATGCAAAGATAAGTCCTTCTTTGGTACTACTGAATACTATACCGTCTTTTTCCATCTGCATGGATGGAGCATGTTCGTAGCCAAAGCCTACATTAGATGCCCAGATCTCTTTCGGAGTGTCGCTGATGGTGGAATAGCATACGACACTGTCATTCATCGTTTTGCTATAAATCTGATTTTTGTTTGCGGATAGACCGATTGTTTCTCGAACCATTGACTGGAAGGTACGCCAAACTGTTTTTCCTGTTTTTAGGCTGATAGCGGTCATGGCACGTTGTGGGTCGGTGATGAATACTTTTCCATGTGCTGCTACAGGCCATACGGCAGCAGGGGAGAAGTGCATACGGGTCAGTCCGCCGGTCCACTTCCAGAGTTCCTTGCCGTTGGATTTATTGAGAGCATAGAGAGTATTGTCCCATGCACCGAATATGACCTTGTCACCTTCTACCAGAGGTTTTGTTTCGATGTAACCTTTGATACCGGTATAAGTCCATACTACTTTACCATTTTTGATACGAATGGCGCGAAAAGTGGAATCACTGCCACCTATGTAAGCGATACCTTTTTCAATAGTTACCGCTCCCAATACCGGTTGGGCAACCGTAACCCTCCAGCGTTCTTTACCGGTTACAGCATCCAATCCGTAGATGTTGTGGTCAGCGGAGCCAAAAACCACAATCCCGTCGGTTGCGGCAGGTGTGCCCACAATGCGTTTCCCTGATTGGAAACTCCATAATTTACGTCCTTCCTTCAGGGTGTAGCAAGTTAGGAAACCCAAGTCATCGCCTACATAAACTCTGCCTTTCCAGAGGGCAGGTGAACAATAGATGCCGACACCGGTCTGCACCTGCCAGCCTATTTTTACTTGTGGATACTCTTTATTCACCGAAAAACTGGGATATTTCACTGCCTTTCCGGTACGGTTATAATAAGATTTGGTGAGTGATAGGGCAGTCCAGCGTTTCATTGGTTCATCTATGCGTTGCTCGTAAGTAATGATAGAGTCCGGAGTGATATCAAAAATGCTATAGCCGCTTGAACCGTTTTTGTCACGTAGGTTTGAGCGGGTAAGAATACCTGGTATACCGTCGTATGAGAGGAAGCGATTACGATGATAGTGTCCTCCGATAAAAGTGCGGATATTGTATGGACGTACGGCATCGGTAACATCATACCAATTGTCCACATCCCCATCCTGCATAGGATAATGGGTGACCAGGATTACAGGCTTATCTTTTCCAACTTTATCCATTTCTTGTTTCATCCATGTGATGTCTTGCGGTACTACATGCCCGTAGGCCATACGCATCAGTGGTCCTGAATTAAACCCTAAAAACAAGAATCCTTTGTGTTCGAATTTAAAGCGTTCTCCCCCGAATATTTCGCTGAAAGCAGTGCAACCTGAATCACTCCACTTTGTTTCGTGGTTGCCCGGTATAACGTAATATTTCACTTTCAGTCGGTCCAGGATAGATTTTACAACTAACATGGTCGTGCGATCACCCTCTTCGGTAAGGTCTCCGGTGACTAATACAAAGTCTACTCCCGGTGTGGCGTTAATTTGTTCGACGGAACGTTTCAAGTCTTCTGTCGGCTTCGGATTGTTGGGATTGAGATGTATGTCTGTCAACTGTGCGAAGCGGAAAGAACCTGTTACCTGTGCCCGTGCGGCAACAGGTAACAGGAAAAACAAAATGATTACGAATATAGAAAGTCTTCTATTCATAGATGATGATTTTATTTGTTATAACTTTACTGTTTATATAACTTTAGATCCTGTGGGTAACCTCCTTATAAAAAGGAGGTTAAGAATCTTCTGTTTTAGTGTTCGAAGAAAGTCAGTATGGCTTTCATCAATAGTTCTCTTTCTGTGACTGTACGTATCGCTTCGAATGGGAATCCCAGTACGCAGGTTTTATAATTCCCTTTATAAGCTATGCCGGCACTCAGATTGTTTTCCGAATATCGCAGTATAGTGAATGCACCTTGTGCAGCCGGTTCAAGAGCATCTGGCGACTCTACGACATATGATTCCGGGTTTAGATCTTGATAATAAGTGTAGCTTCCTGTGATTTCCGGGAATGGAGAGGCTACACTTTTCACTTTTCCGTTGCGGGCAGCCTGTCCTACACGCCATTTGTATTTCAATACCTCCATAGCAAACTTTTTGTCTTCTTCATTGGCTTTCACCAGACGATTATCCCATAGGTCCGATGCCACATAGGCGCCTGATACGAAGAAATTACCTCCTGCCTGGCAGTAGTTTGTGATGGCATTCTGCATCTCTTTACTAAATGTTTTAAATTCCAATGGGCGGATTCCACCACGTCCCATTTTTGTCTGGCATTGTTTCCCTAATATAAGATCTACGTATTTATAGTCATTCATACAGATTTGTGTTTCTCTCTCTTTAGGAGAAGAGTCTGGATGGACGATACTTTCGTCACTGCAAGATGTAAACGAGTAGCCTGCTTTCAAAATCGCTTCCCCGTGTATAGCAGGGTAGTCAAATGTATTACCGGCAATTACCATTGTTTCGTGTGTACCGTAACTATCACCAAATCCGGAGGCGTCGTCATCCATCCATGGTATCTGTCGGCGAAACTCTTTCATCGGACCGATGTAACTTATGTCGGTTTTGTAGGGTACTCCGTGGTCTAGCTCGTCTAAGAATCCGGCTAAAGTATCTGCGTCTGCCGTAAAATCTGCGGGAGCACAGACCCGGTCAAATCCGTTTATGATCAATACGGTTCCTTTGTCGTTAAAAGTTTTTCCGATAGAAAGGATTTCTGATGGAAAGCTTTCTCCTCCTTTGTTTAAGGCGGTCACTTTGAAACTGCAAACCACCCCTGAAGGGATAACCGTTTGATAGGTTGGAGAATTTACAATCACACCATTATCGAAGTCGCTGTCCCCGATACGCGTATACACAATATACTGGTCGGCTTTTGCGGTGGTTTCCAACGGATCGTCTACCGGTTGCCAGGAAAGTTTGATTCGGTTGCCTTCTTCAAAGCGGAGACTCATGTGATCGACGGGTAAAGGTTGTACTACGTACTCCATTTTATATTGGGAGCAGATGAATTGTAGAATTCCTTTGTAAATGGCACGACTGACAGTGAAGCGGAAACGAGGATCAAGTCCGTAACGCATGTCGGCAAAGTTTTGGTGTGACAATAATTCTAATAACATCGTTGGTACTCGCGGTACACGCGCTTCGTAATAAGATTGATTCCACATTCCCCGGCGTGTCCATTCGGGTTCATACAAGGTACGGACATCTTTCACGATATTTGATTGTACCAGATCGCATAAATCACGTGAGGCATATCGTGAGGCACCGTTTGCATATGCACCATTATAAGCCGAAGTATGAAAGATACCGAGTGTGCCGATAATTGTGTCACCATAAGTGGTACCGGCATCCGAATGGAAAGCAAAAGCCATGTCCACCGGGATGTTTAGTCCTTTTTCTGTAGGGTTGGCAGCAGAACCTCCTGCGAGGTAATTCACCCAAATTCCACGTGACTTGTAATCGTCTGTATAGTCGTTCTTACCATGACTGTCTGAATAAACACTGTCTGGTATGCCGGCCCATTGCATCCAGTATCGGGCTGCTTCGCAGAAACGAGGATAGCCACTAATCTCGTATGGATAGTTCACCTGAACTTTCGGATGATAGGTATCGGTTATCATTGTGTCCGAACTTTTTGTATTTACCGTAGCTCCTTCTTCGGAGATACTTCGGGCAATATTGCCGTAACCGCCGCCTATCTTTACTGCATCAGCTGTTACCAAGCGTCCTTCTTTGGCCGATTGGTTACTAAGGACGATTTTACAATCTGTTTTACCGATACCGAAGCTAAAGTTTCCCAAGTAAATCCAAGTCCCTCCACCCATCTGTTGATTTACCTTGAATTGTGATTTACCGCCTTGGTGATAGACAGTATAAAGGGCATCTTCCGTGCTGTTATTTACTGTTTTATAAGAAATATATACGGCATACCGTCCTGCCCGAGGAATTTCAGGTATCCATTCGGCAACGCTTACAGTTCCTTTTTTGGTGGTTTCTACTTGACGGTAGGTACCTTCACGAAAAGGATTTTCGAAGTCTTTATACGTTCTCTTTAAGTGGGCGAATCCTGCTTCTTCCCCGTTTTTCCACATTTTACTTCCGTTTAATTCTGAATAAACCGAATGTCCGTCTCTGCATCTATCGTTGTCGACAATGATTTCAACAGTTTGTGGGTCTCTTTCTCGAGGAAGAAGTACTGTTGCACCGGCATTTTCGAGCATTGGAACAAGAAATGGAAGTACATAACTCTGAGTATAAAGGTCCTCTACAGTCTGAAAGATTCGTGCACGTTGCCATTCCCAGCGAGCCAATTTGGATTCGTAATAAAAGCCGTGACTTTGCCATAGAGCAATGTGACGGTTTTGCAATCCGTTTGTGGGGGTATAAGGAACAGATAATCGGGTAATCAGAGGTGTATCTGCTTTGTAACTAAATGTCGGAATTTTTCTCCCTCTTGTATTGCGAAGTGCCAGAGGAATTAGCTCTTCGATGGCATGGTGGTCTGTCCGGATCTGTAACTTGCGTTTTGCTAGCTCTGGAGGGAGTAATGCTTTGATGCCTTGGTAAATTTTAGTAATATTGTCTGTGCGGAAGGGAATATACGAACAGTTTATGTTAGCGAAAAGTATCAAGTCATTTCCTTCTGTATTAACAGAATCGATATGGATTTTGCCTACAGAGATTTCTTTCCGGGCAGTTTCATTCAGAAAGTCTCCTATCTGCGAACGAAGTTCCTTAGATAGCTCTTGGGTTGCTGCGGCTTGTGGGAATAAGCCGGCTGTAAGCAGCAGAATCAGGGAGGTAAGGATTGGTTTCATTATTATGTTAAGTTAATTGTTTTTTAATCAAAAAGCACAGACCTATAAAAGTAAACAAGGCATTGAATATCAATAGCTCATAACTGAATTGATAGCCGTGAAACCAAGTCTCCGAATTTTTTTGTAAGATGAAGCAGAGGATGGGTGAAAGGATAGATACTAATGGGATGTATCGATCGCGTACTTGTCTTTTTGTGAGAATGCCAAAAGCAAACAATCCCAGGATGGGGCCATAGGTATAACTGGCAAGGATATAAACAGCATCGATGACACTGGTGTTATTCAGTAAGTTGAATATGAAAATGACAATTCCCATGACTATGGCCATGCCGACATGTACCTTCTTACGTGTTTTTCGTATAGTGTCTTCCGTCTTTCCTTTGATTCCCAAGATATCTACAGTGAACGAGGTTGTCAGTGCTGTTAAGGCCGATCCGGCCGCAGAATAAGCGGATGAAATCAGTCCAATAATGAACAAGATGCCTACGATGATAGGAAAATATCCTCCTGTAGCGATCATGGGGAAAAGTTCGTCGCTCTTTGCCGGATTTGTGATACCTTGGTGTGATGTGAATGTATAGAGCAGTACCCCCAGCATTAGAAATAAAAGAATGATAAAAAATTGGGAAATGCCACTGGTAATCATATTCTTTTGTGAGTCTTTAAAGTTTTTGCAACTCAGATTACGCTGCATCATGTCTTGGTCGAGTCCTGTCATAGCTATCATTGTAAACACACCGGCCAAAAACTGCTTGAAGAAGTAACGTTTGTCATTCACGTTATCGAAAAAGAACATGTGTGACAAAGCACTATCTGAAACAGTGGAAAACATTTCTGTGAAACTGAGCTTAAGATCAGTGGCAATGTAGTAAATGCATAATACAACAGATACTATCAGACAGAATGTTTTCAGTGAATCGGTCCAGATCAACGATTTAACTCCTCCGCGGAATGTGTAGAGCCAAACCAATGCCACAGTGAGAATTACATTCATGATGAAAGGCATGTGGAAAGGTTCAAAAACCAGAAGTTGCAATGTGAGACATACGAGGTATAAACGTACGGCTGCTCCCAATATTTTGGAAATGAAGAAGAACCATGCGCCTGTTTTATAGGAAGAGGTACCGAAACGGTTTTCTAAGTATTCATAAATAGATACAAGGTTCATCCGGTAGAATAAGGGTATCAGAACAAAGGCGATAATAATTTGTCCGGTTACAAATCCCAATACCATCTGTAGATATGAAAAATTACTGATGCCTACCATACCCGGAACTGATACAAAAGTAACTCCTGATATGCTGGAGCCGATCATGGCGAAAGCCACTACATACCAAGCTGATTTGCGGTTACCCACAAAGAAGCCTTCGTTATCAGCCTTTCTTCCTGCAATGTACGAAATGGTAAACAGGATCAGGAAGTAGGAGGCAATAGTGATTAATACCGCTACAGGTGTCATGCTTTTCAGATTAATGAATGAAATATTTTATTAGGGCTAGTCAGTTGTCTTGATAGAGTAGATAAGGCTTTCGTTGTATCTTGAACCTTTCGACATCTCTTTTCCATCTTGCTTTTATTTCATCAGCACTTTTACCTCCTTCTATCATTTTACGTACATAGTCAGTACCGACCAGTAATTCAAAAAAAGGTCTGAAAAAACGATCTCCCATATTCAGATTATGATAGGCGTCAATTAAGTAGTCTAAGTTTATTCCTTGTTTCCAAATTTCTTCGTCACTAAGATTACTCAAGTTTACTCCGTGGCATAATTTGTTAAGTTGCGGCGGATTTTTTGCTCCTGGAATACTACGGGGAGTGAAATTGTAATTGTATCCAGTCATATTAGGATGGCCGTATACTTGAAAAGGTAGAGTGGTGCCACGTCCCAAGCTTACTGGAGTCCCTTCGAAAAGACAGATGGAAGGGTATAGATAAATCGCTTTCATGTTCGGTAAGTTAGGTGAAGGAGGAATGGGCAGGCGATACATTGTCTGGTGTGTATAGTTCTTACAAGGAATGACGGTCACGTCGCAAATTCGTGAAGAAGGTAGCCATCGTTCGCCATTGACCATCAAGGCAAGTTCGCCTAGTGTCATTCCGTGTACAATGGGGATAGGTAATCCGCCTACTCCCGATTTATATTTCATATCCAATATTGGTCCGTCAACATAGTGGCCATTTGGATTTGGTCGGTCCAGAATCAGTATTTTGCGGTCATATTCTGCGCAGGCATCCATCAAACGCACCATAGATATATAATAAGTGTAGAAGCGTAACCCCACATCTTGTATGTCTACAATCAATATATCGAACTTTTTCATGGAGGCTTCACTCGGTTTCTTCGACTTTCCGTTGTAAAGAGAAAGAATGGGTACTCCTGTTTTTGAATCGATTGTACTGGATACATGTTCGCCGGCATCAGCATTTCCACGGAAACCATGTTCTGGTGAAAAAATTGCAACTACATTAAAGTTGTTTTCCAATAATATATCCAGCAAGTGCTTATTTCCCACCATTCCGGTGTGATTGGAAAATATAGCAATTCGTTTATTTTTTAGAATTGGAAAATATGCTTTAGTCTGCTCAGCACCTATAATTACATCGCTCTTTTGTGCTTGAGCAAAGAGAGTACTACATAATAAGACGACTATGAGTAGGATCTTTTTCATAAAAATAGTATTAGGAGGAAGTTCTTGTTGTAGCAAAGATACTTTTTATTTTAATATCAAAAACAATTATTTAGAAATATTTTATATTATAATTGATAATTTACAGATTGGTTGTTACAGAGTAAAACTTTTTAGCTAAAGGTGTAAAATTCTTCCTAATTCCATAGTTATCAAGACTATGGAAACAGGAAGAATCTCTGTATTTACCAGGTATGGTTGATTACCAACCCGGATTATTGGGGGCTAATTGTGGATTTAAAGCTATTTGTCCTGTTGGAATCGGATATAAATAATGTTTTTTATCGTATATACGACTACCATCTTTACTTCCGTCAATATATTTACCAACTTTATTGGCCTCACAACCATCCATGTCATTGGCTACGTTAGCACCTAAGATGATATCGGGGTATTTGGTTGTATCCAATTTATCGAGTTGATGCCAACGTATTAAATCCCAATATCGGTTATCATTATCGAACATCAGTTCACAACGGCGTTCACGACGAATCTCCCAGATTAAATCGCTAACCCCATGGTTATTTGCAGGATCACTGAAACCGACGATAGGGTTTAGATGTGGTAATCCAGCACGGTCTTTTAGTAAGTTGATAGATTTATCCAAGTCATCTTGAGTGATATTACCTAATTCAGCGCAGGCTTCCGCATAATTTAAATAAATTACTGACAACCAAAATAAAGGAGCATGAGTATAATTCTTTCCTGATTGACTTCTAAAACCTTCCGGGATAGCTTCATTATCGTATTTAGCCACTCCATAACCTGTCGAAGAAGTTGATTCCATGCCGGTGTTAAATCGTGTAAATCCTCTGCCATTATACAGGAGTACTGTATCAATTGTTTGGGCCAGTCGTTTATCCCGGACAGCGAGAATGTCTTTTAAAGATAAATGTCCGTATTGGAAAGGTGCTTCGTCACTTTTATTCAAAGAAGTCAATGCCATGGGCTTACCATCTTTAAATAGGTAGGATTCGAACGCATTTTTACTCATACCGCTGATTTGAGTGGATGAGCATGTGTAGTCGATAGTGGAGTGCATGAGTAATCCTTCTTTGTATGCTTTGTATAAAATCATTTCCGGATTACTGCTTAAATCTGTCGAGTTATAATTCTCTTGATAGGAGGTGTTTAATTTATAACCTTTGCTCATAACGGCCAGACATGCTTCTTTGCAGGCTGTGAGGTACCTGGCAGCACCTGTTGCATCGGGGGCTTGCTGTCCATCTTCATTTTTGCGATATTTACGAAAAGTGCCTTCGTAGAGGCATACCTCAGCTTTCATTGCGTTGGCTAATGAACGGCTCCAAGTCGTTTTACTGGAAATATCTTTGATATTGGTTACCGCAAAGTCCAGATCTTCCAGCACTTTGTCCATCACCATATCCCGATCCTCGCGGTTGCCATATATTTCTCCTTCATCATTGATGTTAAGTGCTTTGTCTATCCAAGGTAGATTACCATACATACGTACTAAGTGATAGTATTGCCAAGCTCTCATTAAGCGGGCTACTCCGAGCCAATGATTTTTGGTTGCTTCGTCCAATGAAGCAACTGTCGGTACATTCTCGAGCATAATGTTAGCGCGGCGAACCTCAATCCAGCCATTTTTCCAGGTAGCACTTGTTGAGGGTGCATTGTCCGGATAAGTCCATTTGGCAAAGCTCATTCCGGCTTGATCGTCAGATAATGTCTTGAAATAGAAATCACCGTAACCATTGCCGTTACCATATCCTAAGAATTGTTCGTAGAATGCATTTGCATATCCTGATATATTTCCTTCACCGGTCCAAAAGTTATCATTGGTAAAAGAGTCCAGAGGACCTTTGTCTAAGATACTGTCACAACCGGATACCACAGCCAATGACAGCAGACATGCTATATATTTAATTTTTTTCATATAATTCGCTATTAATTGTTTATGGTATATTAGAAAGTAACTTGTAAACCGAACGATACGGTACGATACATCGGGTCTACTCGTCCCCAAGTTCCATTGCCGTAATCACTGCTTCCACCATTGGCTATAGCTTCAGAAGTATTTACTTCCGGGTCTACAGGAGCATTACTCTTATTTATAAGTTCGCAAATATTATTAGCACTGAAATAAACGCGTACTTTATCCATGTAAACTTTACGTGTCCAATCTTTTGGTAAGGTATATCCTATAGTCAAATTTTTGAAACGTAGATAGGCCATGTTTACCAGGTATTTACTTTGCGGATAGAAGTTATGATTACCTAAATCAAGTACGCTGACTGTACCTTTTCCTGCATTACCCGGCCACATGCGTGGGAAATCAGCATTAGGGTCCGGATTTTCATCTGTCCAATAATTAGCTTGATTTGCATAAATCGCATCGGCACCACGCATCATTGGCATTACGAAAGCTGATTGTGTCCATGCATCACATTTGCCTACACCTTGAAAGAACATATCAATATCTATTCCTTTCCATTCGCCACCCAGACGAAAGCCGTACTGGTAACGGGGAGTGGTATTACCAATCACCTTTAAGTCTCCGTGATCTTTTACCGTACCTTCACCTCCATTAATTTCTTTGTCGTTATTCAGATCTTTAAATTTAATATCCCCCGGACCGTAAACAAATCCGTCTTGTTCTAATTTTTTCTGAGAAGCAATCCCTTCTTTATAAGAACCGTCAGCGTTAAAATCGTCTTTTGTAAAATATCGATCGGTCTCAAATCCCCATATATCTCCATATACTTTACCGCTATAGTTTTCATTCAAGAGTTGGCTGTCGTTATCCCATTTGGTGATGACAGTCTTGAAATCACCTATACTGGCATTGGCATATACGTTTACTTCATTGAAATGATGACGCCAATCAATACTTAATTCCCAACCACGTGTGCGTAAGGTACCTGCATTGATTTTCGGTGCACCTGCACCTAGCACGTCCGGCATTGTCTGACCCGGTGCTAACATATCTTTGGTTGTGCGTTGGTACCAGTCAAAAGATATGTTCAATTCGTTATTGAAGAAACCAAAATCACCACCGATATCCAGTGTTTGAATACGTTCCCATTTTAAGGTCGGAGAGACCAAAGAAGGAAGATCGTAAGCTACCACTTTGTTACTGCCGTTCAACCAGTGTGTATTGCCGTCTGTTCGTTTTGAGACAGTTGAAATGTACATGTTGCTACCTACTGCCTGGTTACCGATTTCACCATATGAGGCACGTATTTTGGTGTTGCTGACTACTTTTTTGATGGGCCCGAAGAATTTTTCCTCACTGATACGATAGCCTACAGAGCCGGAAGGGAAGAATGCCCAGCGATCACTTGATGGGAATTTGGATGAACCGTCGTATCGTCCGTTCAATTCCAACAACCAGATACCGTTATAATCATAGTTGATGCGTCCGAACCATCCGGCAGTACCCCATTCGTTATGCGTTCCACCTACAGTTTGATCTCCTGTTGCCAGGTTGAATTCAGGTAGTTTATCATCCAATAGCCCTTTACGTTGTGACCAATGATTCTGATATTCACCTTCTTCAGCATTGGCACCGATCATAAAGTTGAAATGGTGGTCTTTTGCAACTGTTAGTTCGTAATTAGCGAATACATTTAATGCGTAAGAATTGTCGCGGACTGAATTCTGATATACCCATGTATCTCCATTAGCTCCTGCTGCGGTAGTAGGAGTATTTAGTTTACCTCCCCAAGAGTTCCAACATATTACGGGTAATCCTACTGATTTGGTCGTTTTATTGTTGATATTAAATGTATAATCGGCATTCAGGGTTAACCCTTTGATAATAGTTGCTTTTAAGAAGGTACCTATACGAGTATAAGAGTCATTAGTCTTGTCGTCTCCTGCTTGTTTAAGGTATGCGATATCATTTTTCATATCGATTCCCTGATAAGTACCATAAGGACCGAAGAAACTTCCCCAGCGCCACATATACGTATAAGTATTACGGCGGGTATTAGGGGTGGTGTATGCCTTGTCACTATAACTGAAGCGGCCACCGATTTGTAACCAATTTGTTATGTCGGAAGTGACATTCATATTAGCGTTGTATTTATTCAACTTATCCGGGTTGAATGTCATCACTCCTTCCTCGTGATTATAGCCAACGGACAAAAAATAGGATGTTTTCCCACTGGTTCCCTGTATTGATATATTGTGACTTTGTGCGGGTTTCCAGTCTCGAAACATAATTCCAACCACGTCCCAATCTGCATAATATAGTGCGCTACCATCTTCTCCCAAATCAAAATCATCACCCGGAATCATTTCGCGATATCCGGCTTTTTTACCTCCGTGTCTTTGTTTCCAAGCTTCAGCTTTTGCTATGAAATTGTCATCCATGTACATACCGAACAATTCATTCTCGAGATTGGCACGAGTGTTGGCCGCACGCAAAGCTCTGGCCTGTGTAGCTACATCCGGATAGTTCGGAAGTATGGTTGGTGTATCCCAGGAGAAATTATTGGTATAATTGATTGTGACTTTATCTGTTTTCTTTGCAGATTTTGTTGTTACTAATATAACACCAAATGCTGCTCTTGTACCATAGATAGAAGTGGAGGCTGCATCTTTCAAAACAGATATATTATCGATATCCTGTGTATTTAAATATGAGATATCGTCCATTGGCACACCATCTACGACAATAAGCGGGTTACTGGTTGCACTGTTACTCAGTGTTCCGGTACCACGGATAGTCATGGTTGGTTTGCTGTTTAGTTTTCCACTGGTATTAGTGATGGTCAATCCCGGTACTACACCTTGCAGAGCTTTGGACACATCGGATTGTGGACGGGCTTCCAAAGTCTTGCTGACATCTACAGTGGATACTGCTCCGGTAAGGTTTGCCTTTTTCTGGGTTCCATAACCTACCACTACCACTTCATCTAGTAATTCGTTGTCCTCTTTCAGGACAACTTTCATGCTTTTAGTTGCTTTCACATCTTGCGGTTGGTATCCTACAAATGTGATTTGCAGAGTGGTACCTACTTTTACATTTAGTGAAAATTTGCCATCCATGTCGGTTACAATCCCATTGGTTGTCCCTTTCTCTACGACACTGGCACCAATAATCGGTTCGCCGTTTGCATCTACTACTACACCCGTCACGGTTTGTATTTGCATTTGTTCAGTCACCTTGTAACTACTGCCGGAAGCAGTTTGATTAGCCATTGCATTGCTGCTACCTATAATTAAGGTAGTAATAGCCATGGCTATAAGGAGGTTGCTGTTCGCTAATCCTCGTTTCTTGCGATCTTCATTCATAAAAGATAGATGATTTAATTGTTTTGTTTTTCATTTGATTTCTCAGGAAAATGCAGGTAAAGGTAAAATAGGAGGGTAGGCTAAGCTATCCTTGGTTTGGATAATTATTTATCATAGGCATTTCATTTAAAGGTTTTAATTTTTATGTTATCTCTATTTGTTTTTAATAAGTCCTGTTAATCTTTGTTTTTGGCCAGTTTAATTAATATCAATTGGCTTTGTTGATTCTTTTAAGAGATAAATTGTTTATTATTAACAAAGGTTTAGAAACTCTTTGGAGTTCTACTATGGCAAAGATATATTTTATTTTAATATCAAGAACAAATATTTTATATAATTTAGATTTATATTTGTATATTCACATTATGACGCTTCTCTATTTTATAAAAATGATCTGTGAATACATTTATAAGCGATGGTTATTAAGGTTTAGAAACATTCTTTAGATATTGTGCGCGCTTTTAGGACTCTTCGATGTTCATGGAGTGAAACTCGATTAAACCATTCATAGGTGTTTCTTCTATAACATCTATCTCTACTCCGAATTCCTGTGCTACTTCTTGTAAAATATCTGGATACGCATAAGCTAGTGAGCCTACAAAGCGGATGGGATAGTTTATATAATCGTATTGGCATATGTTGCGGTTAAAGAAACTACGGAGATTGTTAGTTAATAGGTTATATACATATTCATTATCCATATAATCTCCTAAGAAATACGCAATGGTTCCTAAAAAACGATTAGGGAAAGGAAGATTATATACAGATTCCATGACATCATTGACCGAGATACGAAACTTTTCATGAAATTCATTTGCCAATTCTTTGGGAGCTAGTCCTTTAAGAAGGTCAGCTAAAAAAAGTTTTCCAAGAACGGCTCCACTGCCTTCATCTCCTAAAATATATCCGGCAGCTTTCACATTTTTGACTATAATTTTACCATCGTAAAAACAGGAATTTGATCCGGTACCCAAGATACAGGCAATTCCGGCTTCACATTTAAATAAACCACGAGCTGCTGCCAGCAAATCGCTTTCAACCTGAATGGGAGTTTTGAATTGTGCCACTAAAGAGGCACCTAAGATATTTTTCTTTTCATATGAACTGCATCCGGCACCATAGTAATATACTTGATCCAGTTTTTTTTTGAAGAATGATTCCGGTAGTCCCAACCTGACGCTTCTGCTAATTTCTCTTCTAGTCTGGAAGAAAGGGTTTAGCCCTTCGGTAAACACACGTTGTACGAGATGATTGTCTTCAACCAATGCCCATTCCGTTCTTGTAGAACCACTTTCCGCAATAAGTTTCATTTCGCAGCCTTTTTGATTTGGATACAAATATATAATATTTTTTGTAATTTGATTTGTTTTGATCGGA
This sequence comes from Bacteroides sp. 3_2_5, assembly GCF_000159855.2. Classification (NCBI taxonomy): domain Bacteria; kingdom Pseudomonadati; phylum Bacteroidota; class Bacteroidia; order Bacteroidales; family Bacteroidaceae; genus Bacteroides; species Bacteroides sp. 3_2_5. The sequence continues at coordinate 559,998 of NZ_JH636044.1, forward strand.
AAGTTTTTTCATATCAAATAAATGCATTCGGAAATGTAGTTCCCTCTTTGAATGCTTGTGCGGAACAATCTTTTGTTTTTATCCTTGTGTCGGACCTGATCAAATCATTCTTATTTAATAGATTGTATGAAGTTTATAAAAAGAAAATCTCAGCCGGATTGACTACCTGGCTGAGATGAATTGAAATATTAAATCTTATAATGGTTATCTGCGGTTAAATCCGGATTTTAATTTATCCGATATTTCCTTCTTTAATCAGATATTCGGCAATCTGGACAGCATTCAGTGCGGCTCCTTTTTTGATTTGATCACCTACAATCCAGAAGGTTAATCCACAGTCATTGGTCAGGTCTTTACGGATACGACCTACATAAACGGGATCTTTGCCTGCCAGGAACAAGGGCATCGGATATTCTTTCTCGGCAGGATTGTCTTGCAATACCAATCCTTCACCTTTGGCAAAAGCTTCACGAGCTTCTTCTATCGAAATAGGACGTTCTGTTTCCACCCAAATACTTTCAGAGTGAGCACGAAGTGCCGGAACACGTACACAAGTAGCACTTACTTTCACGTCAGAGTGCATGATTTTGCGTGTTTCGTTATACATTTTCATTTCCTCTTTCGTATATCCGTTTTCTGTGAATACATCAATTTGAGGAATCAGGTTGAAGGCCAGCTGATACGCAAACTTTTCAACAGTGACAGGTTCATTGGCTAAAACCTGATGATACTGTTCGTAGAGTTCGTCCATAGCTGCTGCACCGGCACCGCTCGCTGCCTGGTAAGTAGATACATGCACAGTTTTTATATGAGAAAGCTCTTCGATGGCTTTCAGTGCGACAACCATCTGAATGGTTGTGCAATTCGGGTTGGCAATCACACCACGTGGACGATCTTTAGCATCAGCTGCATTTACTTCGGGCACTACCAAGGGTACATCGGCATCCATACGGAAAGCGCTGGAGTTATCGATCATTACCGCACCATACTGGGTAATAGTCTTCTCAAACTCTTTAGACGTGCCTGCACCGGCTGAAGTGAAAGCAATGTCCACCCCTTTAAAGTCATCGTTGTGTTGCAGAAGTTTGACCTCGATCTGTTTACCGCGGAAAGTATATTTAGTTCCGGCACTACGTTTAGAACCGAACAAAACTAACTCGTCCAACGGGAAATTTCTCTCATCGAGCACACGTAGAAACTCTTGTCCTACGGCTCCGCTTACGCCAACAATAGCTACTTTCATCTTTTTCTTTTGTTTTTATGTGAATACTCTCCTTACAATTCAAGCCAATCGTAAGGATTTGGCTGCAAAATTATAACATTTTGCAATATAATCAGCATTTTAGAGAGAAGATTTCTCTTTGAAAATCTCTTTCCTTATGAATTGGCGGTGTGATAACTTTTTTGTTATTTTGCAGATAAATACAAAAATACTGATATATGCATTGGTTTGACCTCAGTTTACAACTCCCGATAACAGACCCCACGTGGGTGTTTTTCTTGGTTTTGATCATTATTCTTTTCGCACCGATGATATTAGGACGTCTGCATATACCTCATATTATCGGCATGATTTTGGCCGGAGTGGTTATCGGTGAATATGGCTTTAATGTTCTCGAGCGGGACAGTAGTTTCGAATTGTTCGGAAAAGTAGGCCTCTATTATATCATGTTTCTGGCCGGGCTGGAAATGGATATGGAGGATTTTAAGAAGAACCGGACAAAAGGATTGGTTTTCGGATGGTTTACATTTATCATTCCGATGGCATTGGGGGTATGGAGTAGTATGGAATTGCTGGGATATGGATTTACTACAGCGGTATTACTCGCCAGTATGTATGCTTCCCATACACTGATTGCCTATCCCATTATCAGCCGTTATGGATTGTCCAGACTCAGGAGTGTAAATATAACCATCGGCGGTACGGCGGTAACGGTTACGTTGGCTTTGATTATTCTTGCCGTCATTGGTGGTATGTACAAAGGAGCTGTCGACGGTATGTTTTGGGTGCTGTTAGTGGTGAAAGTTGCATTTCTGAGTTTTCTGATCGTTTTCTTCTTCCCGCGTATCGGTCGATGGTTTTTCCGTAAGTACGATGATAGCGTAATGCAATTTGTCTTTGTACTTGCGATGGTCTTTTTAGGTAGTGGTTTGATGGAGTTTGTCGGTATGGAGGGTATTTTGGGAGCTTTTCTTGCCGGACTTGTATTGAATCGCTTGATTCCGCATGTTTCTCCTCTGATGAATCGGTTGGAGTTTGTCGGAAATGCCTTGTTTATTCCATATTTCCTGATTGGTGTGGGGATGATAATCGATGTCCGTACCCTGTTTACCGGTGGTGAAGCTCTAAAGGTTGCCGTAGTGATGACCGTATTCGCTACTCTAAGTAAATGGTTGGCAGCTTGGATCACACAGAAGATTTATCATATGCAGCCCAATGAACGAAGCATGATGTTCGGTTTGAGCAATGCGCAGGCTGCTGCTACGCTGGCAGCAGTATTGATAGGGCATGAAATCATTATGGAAAATGGAGAGCGGTTGCTGAATGACGATGTGCTCAATGGCACGGTAGTCATGATTCTCTTTACGTGCGTCATCAGTTCGCTTGTAACCGAACGTTCGGCAAGGCGTTTTGCTCTGCACGAAGAGATGCAGTTTGAAGATAATAAAGAGAAGACAGAACAGGAGCAGATTCTGATTCCGGTAGCAAATCCGGATACCATTGAAGATCTGATTAATCTTGCCTTGGTCATCAGAGATACTAAACAGAAAAGAGAATTGATTGCGCTCAATGTAATCAATGATAATAACAATTCGGAAAATAAGGAGTTACAGGGTAAGCGGAATCTGGAAAAGGCGGCAATGATTGCTGCTTCTGCCGATGTTTCGGTCAATATGGTGAGTCGTTATGATCTTAATATTGCTTCGGGCATTATTCATACCATTAAGGAGTACGATGCTACAGATGTAGTGATCGGTTTGCACCGTAAGGCAAATATTGTCGATTCATTTTTTGGTAATCTGGCCGAAAGCTTGCTGAAAGGTACCCATCGGGAAGTGATCATCGCCAAATTCTTAATGCCCGTCAATACACTTCGGCGCATTATTATTGCTGTGCCGCCAAAGGCTGAATATGAAACCGGATTTTCCAAATGGGTAGAGCACTTCTGCCGCATGGGAAGTCTTTTAGGATGTCGGGTACATTTCTTTGCCAACGAGCAAACCCTGATGCGGCTGCAGCAGTTGGTAAAGAAGAAGCATGGTAGTACACCCACTGAATTTTCCAGGTTGGACGAGTGGGACGATCTGCTTCTGCTGACCGGGCAGGTAAATTTTGACCATCTGTTGGTGGTTATTAGTGCACGGCGCGGATCTATCTCATACGACCCTTCATTCGAACGTCTACCCAATCAGCTCGGAAAATATTTCTCAAACAACAGTCTGATTATATTGTATCCCGATCAGTTTGGTGAACCACAGGAAATTGTTTCATTCTCTGATCCGCGTGGCTACAACGAGTCTCAACATTACGATAAGGTAGGTAAATGGTTCTATAAATGGTTAAAGAAGAATTAATGGAGAACTGGCAACAGAGAACGGAACTCCTTTTAGGAGCGGAGAAGATGGAACGCTTGCGGAAATCGCATGTGTTGGTTGTCGGATTAGGAGGAGTAGGTGCTTATGCAGCCGAAATGATTTGTCGTGCAGGCGTAGGGCGAATGACAATAGTAGATGCTGATATTGTACAGCCCACTAATATTAACCGCCAGCTGCCGGCTACTCATGCCACTTTGGGTATGGAAAAAGCGAAGGTGTTGGAAGCACGTTTCAGAGATATTAATCCGGAAATAGAGTTGACTGTATTGCCTGTTTATCTGAAAGACGATAACATACCCGAACTGCTGGATGCTGCACGTTATGATTTTATAGTCGATGCCATTGACACCATAAGTCCAAAGTGCTATCTGATTTATCATGCTCTTCAGCGACGCATTAAAATAATATCGAGTATGGGTGCAGGAGCAAAGAGTGATATTACACAAGTGCGTTTTGCCGACCTTTGGGATACTTATCATTGTGGTCTTAGCAAGGCCGTCCGGAAGCGTTTGCAAAAAATGGGGGTAAAGCGTAAGCTTCCCGTGGTGTTCAGTACGGAACAGGCGGATCCGAAAGCAGTATTGCTGACTGATGATGAGAGGAACAAGAAATCCACTTGCGGAACTGTGAGCTATATGCCGGCGGTGTTTGGTTGTTATTTGGCAGAGTACGTTATCAAAAGATTGTAAGATTATGATTCATCTAGAAGGTATAACCAAGAGTTTCGGCTCTTTACAAGTATTGAAAGGGATAGATTTGGAGATAACCCAAGGAGAAGTGGTAAGCATCGTGGGACCCAGTGGAGCGGGGAAGACTACTTTGCTTCAGATAATGGGTACTTTGGACAGTCCCGATGCGGGGATGATAAACATTGACGGTACCAATGTAAGCCGGATGAAGGAGAAAGAGCTTTCCGCTTTCCGTAACAAACACATTGGATTTGTCTTTCAGTTCCATCAGTTGTTACCGGAGTTCACGGCACTTGAAAATGTAATGATTCCTGCATTTATAGCCGGAGTGCCGACTAAGGAAGCTTCGATGCGTGCTATGGAGATTCTTGATTTTATGGGATTGAAGGAACGGGCATCTCATAAACCGAATGAACTCTCCGGCGGAGAGAAACAGCGGGTAGCTGTAGCCCGTGCATTGATCAATCAACCGGCAGTTATCTTGGCCGATGAACCTTCCGGAAGCTTGGATTCCCATAATAAGGAAGAATTGCATCAACTCTTTTTTGACCTGAGAAATCGTTTCGGACAGACTTTTGTGATCGTGACCCATGATGAAGCATTAGCAAAAATCACCGACCGTACGATCCATATGGTAGATGGAAATATCATTTGATTACTCAAAACAGATGTAGTGGCTGATTCGCTCCAGATCTTGAGGCGTAAACTCTTCATAGAGAGAAAGTTGCTTCAGACTTTTTAATATTCCTTTCTTTTTTCTGTATTCTACGATTATTTTGGCTTGGTAGAAGTTGATGTAAGGATGAGCTTTGAGCCGTTCGATACCGGTTCGGTTGATATTCAGCCGTCGGGTATTGCCGGTTGCCACGTTAAACCAGGGGCGGAGCTTTTCTACATCGAGATGTATCTCCTTTAATTGTGCTATATCATAAAATCCTCCTAAACGGTTGCGATATCCTGTTATCATCCGGGCAATTCCACTACCTATACCGGGGATCTTTTTCAGTTCCGTTGTGTCTGCACTGTTCAGTTCGACTACTGTTCCGGCTGCATATTTAAAAAAATTCAGTGTGTCTTCTTCTATCTTTCGGGTATAGAGGCGAAGTGTATCTTGGGGCTTTGCGAGCGTAGCTATATAAATATAAGGTAGGAGCATTTCGTATTGTTCCTGCGTTAATCCGTATACTTTCCGGAAGTCTTCCGCCCGACGGAATTTTCCACCTTTATTTCGATACTTTAGGATGTTCTTTGCCATCCATGCCGGCAGTCCCAAATCAAGGAATCCGACAGAGTCGGTGATATTAGGGTCAAATGTAGTCAGACGGACTGTTCGTGGGGGCTGAAAGCGGTTATTGTGTGAATATATCTTTTGTTCTTTTTCGCGGATGGAGGACATAAAACCGGCATATTCCTTTTTAAACTTTTCCGTATCGTTTGTTGCCGTATTTGCTTTGTCGGGGATCAACCATCCGGCCACAAATACGAGAATACACAAAACGGCAAGTATCAGGATACCTTGCCGTTCTGCACGTGTGAAGTAAAAGAAGTCTTTCCACATTTTTATTTCAGTAGCCCCAGTTCATTAATGAAGATCACTGAAATGGCAATCGGGGCTACGTATTTCAGAATAAAGATAATCAGTTTATAGGTAGGAACTTTCAGGGTACCGTTATTCGTGATTTCCGACCAAACGAGTTTCTTATCCAGATACCATCCGGTAAAAATGGAAATGAGTAATCCGCCCAATGGCAACATCAGTTTGGCAGTTACGAAGTCGAACAGGTCGAACATACCCAGTCCGAAGATGGTGAACTCCTTGGTAACTCCCAGAGAGAGTGAACAGAGTATCCCTAACAGAATACAACCTGTCGTCACTAACCGGGCAGCTTTTCCCCTTGTAAAGTTGAACTCTTCGTGCAGGTAGGCCGTAACCACTTCGTGCAATGAGATGGTAGAAGTCAGAGCTGCCAGCGCCAGCAATACGTAGAACATCACTGAAAAAATATATGCCAGTATCGGTATTCCGCTGAAAGCCTGTTGGAACACGTTAGGAAGGGTTATAAAAATTAAACTGGGTCCGGCGTCCGGTTGAATTCCTACTGAAAACGCTGCAGGAAAGATGATAAAACCGGCTAGTACAGCGACAAATGTGTCGATGATTCCTACGCTGAAAGCCGTTCGGGTGAGGTTGGTGTTTTTGCTGAAATAGGAGGCATAGGTACACAGGCATCCCATTCCAAGGCTGAGTGAGAAGAACGCTTGCCCCATAGCTCCCAGAAATACATTGCCATCTACTTTACTGAAATCCGGTTTTAGCAGAAACTCTATGCCTTTGCCCGCTCCCGGCAAAGTGACCGAGCATCCCACCAGTATTAAGATAATGATGAAGAGAGTCGGCATCATAATTTTAGATGATTTTTCGATTCCCTTCTCCACCCCTTTCACGATGATGAAATGGGTAGCGAGTAAGAATAACGTGAGCCATAGGGCGGGACGCCAAGGATTGCTGGAGAAACTTTGGAAAGAAGAGATGAACTCCGCCGGAGTTTTACCTGCAAAACTGTTGCTGACAGCTTCGAATATATATTCTAATGTCCATCCGGCCACTACTGAGTAATAGCCAAGAATAAGGAATCCCGCCAAAACTCCCATTCGTCCTACCCAACGCCATTGAGTGCCGGGAGCCAGTATCTGGTAAGCACGGGCAGTATTAGCCTGTGAGTGCCGTCCGATTAAAAATTCAGCTATCATAATCGGTAGTCCGAGTAGGAGGATGCATCCCAGATAAATAAGAATAAAAGCAGCTCCTCCATGATTTCCCGTTTCATAAGGGAATCTCCATATATTGCCCAGTCCGACGGCTGACCCTGCAGAAGCTAATATCACACCCAGTTTACTACCAAAGTTTCCTCTTTCTTTTTTTGTCATAAAAAGTATATGTTATCTTACAATTCGATAGATTTTCTCGCTTTAAACGTGCAAATATAGAAAATGTTCCTTATATTTGCGATTCATCTGTAATTTATTTAGGTATGCTATCGTATATTAAGAAATATCCCGTATCGCTCTTTATCATTCTTGCGGTCATCTATCTGTCGTTCTTCAAACCTCCTTCAACGGAGATTAGTAAAATTCCTAATATCGATAAGGTCGTTCATATTTGTATGTACTTTGGCATGTCCGGTATGCTATGGCTGGAGTTTTTACGGGCACACCGTAGAGACCACACTCCGGTGTGGCATGCTTGGGTAGGAGCATTCATTTGTCCGGTGTTGTTCAGCGGATGTGTAGAATTGTTGCAGGAATATTGTACGACCTATCGTGGGGGAGACTGGATGGACTTTGCAGCCAATACCACAGGTGCGGTATTGGCCAGTCTGATAGGATATTTTATTGTCCGTCCACGTATATTAAGTAAAAAGTAGACTTTTATAAAAATTCAACAACCGTGCTCAGTTTGATACCATTCGATCCTTTGATCAGGATGGTGTAGTCTTTAGGCTTTTCCGTTTGCAGTTCCTTTATCACTTCCTGTGCATTGGCATAGGTGTGATAAGGAGGATGAGTTGCTGTAAATTGTTCTCCAACCAGCAGGACTTTCTCAAAAGAGCACTCTTGCAGGAAGTCCACGATTTTGCGGTGTTCAGCTGCACTTTCCGTCCCCAATTCACGCATATCGCCTAATATCAGCATTTTCTTTTCCACAGTCATATTACGGAAGTTTTGGAGGGCTGCCATCATGCTGGTCGGATTGGCATTGTAAGCGTCTATAATTAGTGTATTATCCGCGGTTTTTTTCAGTTGTGAACGGTTATTGCGGGGAGTATAACCGGCTAGTGCTTCATCTATTTTTCCGGCTTCCACTCCAAAGAACCGACCGATAGTAACGGCGGCCAATGCATTTGGGAAGTTATATTCGCCGATAAGCTGAGTTTGCACTTTGTGCAAGTCACCATCTTTGCCTGCTTTCCATTCGAAAGTCAGATAAGGGGAATTCCCGGTCACATGTCCATTCACATAAAGTGAGTCTTCACTTCCGTAGGGAATCAGATTCAGGTCATGAGCGATGTCCATCAGATAAGCATTATCATGGTGTATAAAGACGGTAGAATCTTCCTTTTCACGGAGATAGTCATATAATTCTCCTTTGGTGCGGATCACTCCTTCAAAGGAACCGAATCCTTCCAGATGCGCTTTTCCCACATTGGTGATAATTCCATAATCCGGCTCGGCAATGTGTACCAGAAATTTTATCTCTCCGGGATGATTAGCCCCCATTTCGATCACTGCCAGTTCATGTTCTGCTTTTAGGCGAAGCAGAGTCATGGGCACTCCAATGTGGTTGTTTAGGTTTCCTTCTGTGTAGAGTACATTGTGAGATTTCGACAAGACAGCAGAAATCAGCTCTTTAGTGGTTGTTTTCCCGTTGGTTCCGGTAATGCCGATCACTTTTGTACCCAGTTGGCGGCGGTGATAATTAGCCAGTTGCTGAAGGGTTTGCAGGCAATTGTCCACCAGAATGATATGTCTGTTGTTTTCCGGAGCATATTCGGCTTCATCTACGATGGCGTATGCACAGCCGTCTTTTAATGCTTGAGCTGCAAAAGCGTTTCCATTGAATGATTCGCCTTTCAGGGCAATAAACAGTGAACCTGCAGGGCAGTTGCGGCTGTCGGTGGTCACTACGGCACAATCCAGGAATATCTGGTAGAGAGCAGAAAGTTTCATAATAATCGGTTTTTCTCTGTTGTGGGTGCAAAATTACATTTTCTATTTCAGATTATCATTAAACAAGAAAGAATTTCGCTTGGTATAGGAAATGACAAGCATTACGATGCTGATGCATAGATTGAATACAAAAGCAAACTGCTGAGATTTGATGTGGAATACAGTCGACTGGAAGAAGTCGATAATGAAGGGACATAGCAGGATGGCAAGATAGTTCATCGCCATTACGAATGCCAGTGCCAGTGTCACTTTGCGTGAAATAGCCGTATGGGTTGTCTGGTTGTAGACAACAGGTTGGATAACTCCGTACCCCAGCCCGACCAGGATACATCCCGGAGCTATCACCCATTCTTTGGGTGAGATCCAGATCAGTGCCAGTCCGATGCCGATACTCAAAAAACTGCAGAACTTTGTTTTCTCTTTCAGAGTGCCTACGATCCGGTTCAGAAAAAAACCGGGAGTCATGATAGCCAGAAAGAAGAGAGAAATCATAATACCGGAGTTACCACTGGTGAAATGATATTCTTCCATCAGGAATGGCAGGTTGAAACTGACTACCAGTACCAGAAAGGTAGCCAGTCCGTAAACACCCATAATGCCTGCAAGATGGCGAACGTGAATGCCGTATTTGCTGTTACCGGTATCTACATCTTCTTCTTTGTCTGCCGGGGCTTTGTCGTTGGTAAGCGAGGTACTGCCTTCGCTTGCCATGCTGCGTTGCAGATATACCGAGAGTACGAGTGAGATAATTGGAAGCAGATAGACGACGAATGGGAGATGCCAGTTGACTTCAGCAAGGTATCCGGTTACTGCCGTAGCTACTACCAGTGTTATGTTGGTGATGGCCGAACTTAATCCGAACTGTTTCACACGGTATGAACCTACGAAGTATTTGGAGATTAATCCGGTGGATAGCGGGACGATCAGTCCGGAGCCTACTCCCAGTAAGGCACTCACGGCAATCAGTTGCCACATCTGTCCCGACAGCAGGTAGAGCACTCCGCTTAGAGCAAAGATGGCAAGCCCGGCTTGGAGCAGACGGATGAAATTGACCCGTTCCGTCAGTTTACCTGCCAAAAGGATAAATGGGATAATCAATAGTGAAGGCAGAGACGAAAGCATCTGTATGTCCAGTTCGGTGGAGTGTGGAAAGATGGCGGAGAGCTTCCCCAGAATAGGAGAAACCGCCAGCCCCGGTAGGGCATTCAGGGCCGAGATAGACCAGATGCCGATGAGGGTAATAAGGGGAATAGTCCCGTGGCCAGTTTGAATACGCATAGTTATATAGGTATTATAAAGTTTAGGTGTGTGAAGAACAAACGATCCGTTAGAATGTTCGGCACACAAGCAGCAGAAAGTGTGTTGGGATATCTTCCTATTAGGGCTGGAGATAACTTATTAACTTTTCCGTCGCCCCCCTTTTTAATAAACCCCAAATAATGTAAAACCGAAGAACTTTCATATCCTCTCACTGTTGTTGTGGGAAATTCGACGGGGAAAATCCCCATCGCCTAAACCTAATTAAAAATAAGAGTAATTATGGAAGATTTAAATTTCAGAAAAGGTGATGCTAAAACAGAAGCATTTGGTTCAAACAGAATGTTACAACCCTCTCCGGTAGAGAAAATACCTGATGGTCCTACTACTCCGGAAATCGCCTATCAGATGGTGAAGGACGAAACTTTTGCTCAAACTCAGCCCCGTCTGAATCTTGCTACATTCGTGACTACTTATATGGATGATTATGCAACGAAGCTGATGAACGAAGCTATCAATATCAACTACATTGATGAGACAGAATATCCTCGCATTGCTGTGATGAACGGTAAATGTATCAATATCGTTGCTAATTTGTGGAACTCTCCGGAAAAAGATACCTGGAAAACCGGTGCATTGGCTATCGGTTCTTCAGAAGCTTGTATGTTGGGTGGTGTAGCTGCCTGGTTGCGTTGGCGCAAAAAACGTCAGGCCCAGGGTAAACCATTTGATAAACCTAACTTTGTCATTTCAACCGGTTTCCAGGTTGTTTGGGAAAAATTTGCTCAGTTGTGGCAGATTGAGATGCGTCAGGTGCCTTTGACGCTGGACAAGACCACACTTGACCCGGAAGAAGCCCTGAAGATGTGTGATGAAAATACAATCTGTGTAGTTCCAATCCAAGGGGTTACATGGACCGGTCTGAACGATGATGTTGAAGCCCTTGACAAAGCCCTCGATGCGTATAACGCTAAAACCGGTTATGATATTCCTATTCACGTAGACGCTGCCAGCGGTGGTTTCATCCTGCCGTTCCTGTATCCTGATACCAAATGGGACTTCCGTCTGAAATGGGTTCTTTCCATCAGTGTATCCGGCCATAAGTTCGGTCTCGTATATCCGGGTTTGGGTTGGGTTGTCTGGAAAGGCAAAGAATATCTGCCCGAAGAAATGGCTTTCAGCGTAAACTACTTAGGAGCTAACATTACTCAGGTAGGTTTGAACTTCTCTCGTCCTGCAGCTCAGATTTTGGGACAATATTATCAATTTATTCGTTTAGGATTCCAAGGATACAAGGAAGTACAATACAACTCTTTGCAGATTGCCAAATACATCCACAGCCAGATTGCTAAGATGACTCCGTTCGTCAACTACTCGGAAGATGTAGTAAACCCGTTGTTCATTTGGTACATGAAGCCGGAATATGCAAAGAACGCCAAATGGACTCTTTACGATTTGCAGGATAAGCTGGCTCAGCATGGCTGGATGGTTCCGGCATATACATTGCCTGCCAAACTGCAAGATTATGTGGTTATGCGTGTCGTTGTCCGTCAGGGATTCAGTCGTGATATGGCCGACATGTTGCTGGGCGACATTAAGAATGCTATTGCCGAACTGGAAAAACTGGAATACCCGACATCCACTCGTATTGCCCAGGAGAAGAATCTGCCGGTAGAAGCCAAAGTATTTAACCATACCGGTAAACCACAAGCTGCCAAGAAATAAATAATATGAATTAGTATGGACAAAAAAATATCTATTTCCCAAATAAAAGAGGTTGTGCAGCAGGCCTACGAACAGGTAAAGGGTAATACAGGCGGTAAGAATGCCGATTATATTCCTTATCTGGCCAATATAGACAAAAACCTTTTTGGTATCAGTGTCTGCCTGCTGAACGGTCAGACCATTACCGTGGGTGACTTTGATTATCGTTTCGGTATTGAATCCGTATCTAAAGTGCATACAGCCATTCTGATTCTCCGCCAATACGGGGCACAGAAAGTGCTTGAGATGATCGGTGCGGATGCTACCGGACTTCCTTTTAACTCTATCATTGCCATCTTGTTGGAGAATGACCATCCGTCTACTCCGTTGGTAAATGCCGGAGCCATCTCGGCTTGTTCCATGGTGACTCCGATTGGTAATTCAGATAAGAAATGGGACGCTATCGTACAGAACATTACCGATCTTTGCGGTTCTGCTCCACAGTTGATCGAAGAACTCTATAAGTCGGAGACAGCTACCAATTTCAATAACCGTTCTATTGCCTGGTTACTGAAGAACTATAATCGTATCTATGACGATCCCAATATGTCACTGGACCTTTATACTCGCCAGTGCTCTTTGGGGGTAACTGCACAGATGTTGTCGGTGGCTGCCGGTACGGTTGCCAATGGCGGTGTGAATCCTGTGACTAAAAAGCAGGTGTTCGATGCCGAACTGACTCCTAAAATCACATCTATGATTGCTACCGTAGGCTTCTACGAACATTCGGGCGACTGGATGTATACTTCAGGTATTCCTGCCAAGACCGGTGTAGGTGGTGGTGTGATGGGAGTATTGCCGGGTGTATTCGGTGTATCTGCCTTTGCTCCTCCTTTGGATGGCTCGGGCAACTCGGTGAAAGCACAGTTGGCCATTAAGTACATCATGAACAAATTGGGATTGAATGTATTCAATGGTGCGAGAGTGACCATCGTCGATTAGAAGTAGCGGTAACGCTTTACCGTTTTTTTGTTTAGGTTGCTCCGAGGGCGGTTTCCGCCTGAGGGGCAACCTTTTTGGGGTATTATCAGTCTGCTTTTATCAGCGGCAATGTAAGTATGAAGCAGCATCCCTTGGTATAAGTCTTATCTATGATGAGGCTCCCCCCTAGCTTTTCGGCAATAATCCGACAGATGGGAAGCCCTAACCCTGTTCCTTGCGAAAAATCGTTCAGTTTGGCAAAACGTTCGAATACATACTCTTGTTGCTCCACTGGGATACCTTTCCCTGTATCGGTTACGGTATATACAATCTGTTTTTCTGTGGGAGAGATGGTGTAAGCCAGCGTGATATTCCCCTTGTCAGTGAATTTAATTGCGTTGTGTAGCAAGTGGGTCAGTATCTGCGCTACCCTTTCCGGGTTGGTCAATATCATAAGTGGTCCGCATGACGGTTCGAAACGGAGTGATACCTCTTTCTTTATACTGTTCCGGGTTCGTTCGATGCTGAGCAGGCAACAATTGTTGATGTCTTCGGGCTTATCGTAGGGCAATATTTCCGACTGGTCTAGGTAAGAGATGTCGAGTACGTCATTGATCAGCCGCAGTAAATTGCTGCTGCTGATTTCGATGATCGAGGCGAACTCTTTGATTTCATCATTATCTTCTTCTTTGAAATAGTTGCTCAGTACCTGAGAGAATCCGACGATTGAATTAAGAGGAGTGCGAATTTCGTGTGACATACTCTGGATAAAAGTTGTTTTCATCCGGCTTGCGTTTTCCGCCTGTTCTTTGGCTTTGCGTAATTCTTCTCCGTTTTCTACCAATTCTTTGTTCTGCTGTATCACTTTGGCTTCCGATCTCTTCAGTTTTTTATTCAACTTTGAGATGTGGAAAAGTAACATCGTTCCTGCCACCAGAATAATGACCAGTGAGACAAGTGCGATATTGATTTTCTGCAATTTTTCTTCCTGCATGTGCAGCAGTAGTTCATTTTTTTCTTTGTGTAGCTGTTCTACTTCCATAATGGTATAGAACTCGTTGGTTGAGTTTTGTATTTCCTGGCTTCGGATGGAGTCTGTTGCCAGGATATAATCCCGATAATATTGGGCAGCCCGGGCCTTCTGGTTCATTTCCCAATAGATGTCGCCTTGTTTCTGGGTGAGTGTATAGTCCAGGTATTTGTTAATGCTCGATGAATCATTCTTGATCTCTTCTATCACGTCAAGTGCTTTCCGGTACTGTCCGGTGTTCCGGTAGTATTCTATTTGTATATAGAATAATCCGCTTTTATAGAGTGCGAGTGATTTATCTTTTTCGAACAATTGCTCCAACTCCACAAGTATTTTCCGGGCTTTTTCGTATTCTTTTGTTTCCAGATAATATAGAATATAGGCTTTCTGTACAGTGAATATCTGATATGCACTCCGGGTACATTTCGATCCTTTTTCCAGTGCTTTCAGCGCTTCGTCGGGGCGGTGCATTTCAAGAGCGCATTGGGCGAGTGAAGCATATTGAGTGGGCAGATTGATATCTTCTATTTCATTTTCTTCAATCAAGGCTATTTGTTTCCGGAAGTTTTCATAAGCCAGTTTAGGATTCGATTGAGTCATGTAGACCGTCCCCAATGTACGGTAACATTGTACGATTCCGGGAATGAAATTATCAGCCTCCGCTGACTGAAGCATTTTCCGGGCTTCGTAAATGGCAGTGTTGGTTTGGTGTTGTTTGATATAATAGATAATCAATCGGCTTCCCCATGCAAAGTAGAAATATTTCAGTTCATTATTCCTTCGGCTGATTTTCTTCACGCGCTCTACCATGACAAGGATACTGTCCGGATTGTTTGGATAGTAGTAATAATCCAGTTTCAGGGCCACGGCAATCACCTGCATCCGTTTGTCATTTTTTTCTTGAGCCATGCGCGTAAGAGTATCATTTGTTTGCAGAAAGTCCGGATCTTTGATTTGTGCCTTACATCTGATCAAGTATTGTTGAAGAGTACTGTCCGTTTTAGCGAACAGGTCTTCGGCTTGGGCTTCGAATCGCGAACAAAACAAAACCAGCAGGAGTGCTATGAAGTGACGGTACGGTTTGGAGGACATATTTTTGAGTAGTCTTGATAGCTGCAAAGATAACTTTATTTTTAGTGTGCTGATAGCATTAGGACATTTATTTTTCTTTATCTTTGCGTCAATCAACCGTAATAACAGAAAATGGATTCAACGATTTTCAAAAGCCTGAATGTGAACGGCCGTTTACTTGATCTTTCCATTCCGCAGGTTATGGGTATACTCAATGTTACACCCGATTCTTTTTATGCAGGTAGCCGAAGCCGGACAGAAGCCGATATTGCTGCACGTGCCCGTCAGATACTTGATGAAGGGGCCTCTATGATTGATATAGGAGCTTATTCGTCACGTTCGAATGCCGAACACATCTCGCCCGAAGAAGAAATGCGGCGTTTGCGTACCGGTCTGGAAATATTGAACCGGAATCATCCGGGTGCTATCATTTCAGTTGACACATTCCGTGCCGGAGTGGCTGAGGAATGCGTGAAGGAGTACGGAGTAGCTATTATCAATGACATTTCGGCGGGTGAGATGGACGAACAGATGTTTCCGACGGTGGCTCGCCTGAATGTACCTTACATTATGATGCACATGCAAGGTACTCCTCAAAACATGCAAAAGGAGCCCCATTATGAAAATTTGCTGAAAGAGGTCTTCATCTATTTTGCCCGAAAAGTACAGCAATTGCGTGACTTGGGAGTGAAAGACATTATTCTCGATCCCGGTTTCGGCTTCGGCAAAACGTTGGAGCATAACTACGAACTGATGGCGCATCTGGAAGAGTTCGGCATTTTCGAACTTCCCTTGTTGGTGGGAGTTTCCCGCAAGTCGATGATTTATCGTTTGTTTGGAACCACACCGCAGGAAGCACTCAACGGGACAACAGTACTCGATACGGTAGCTTTGATGAAAGGTGCCGATATTCTCCGTGTACATGATGTGCGTGAAGCTGTCGAGTCGGTTCGGCTGATAGAGAAATTAAAAAGTGTATCGGCTTGTTCCTGATACCCGTATACTTAACCCTTAATACTTTAGTCCCGTGTTTTTTGAATTTGGCATAAAAGATTTTATTGATATCCTGTTAGTGGCTTTCCTGCTTTATTACACTTATAAGCTGATGAAAGCCTCCGGATCTATTAATGTGTTCACCGGTATCCTGGTGTTTATCCTTATTTGGCTGGTTGTATCGCAGGTGCTCGAGATGAAGCTCCTGGGCTCCATTTTCGACAAATTGGTGAGTGTGGGAGTCTTGGCGCTGATTGTTCTGTTTCAGGATGAAATCAGGCGCTTTTTGCTGACTCTGGGTTCGCACCAGCACGCCAGTGCCTTGGTACGCTTCCTTACCGGCAACAAAAAAGAAAAACTCCAGCATGATGATATCATGCCGATTGTGATGGCTTGCATCAGTATGGGAAAGCAGAAAGTAGGAGCTTTGATTGTTATGGAGCGTAATGTACCGCTTGACGATGTCATTCGTACCGGTGAAATTATCGATGCCAATATTAACCAGCGGCTGATTGAGAACATTTTCTTTAAAAACAGCCCTTTGCATGATGGCGCAATGGTAATCAGTAAAAAACGTATTAAAGCGGCCGGATGTATTCTTCCGGTATCCCACAACCTGGACATACCCAAAGAATTGGGACTTCGCCACCGGGCGGCAATGGGTATATCGCAGGTTTCGGACGCTTTGGCCATCATTGTTTCCGAAGAAACCGGAGCCATCTCTGTGGCATGGCGCGGTCAGTTCTATTTGCGGCAGAGTGCCGAAGAACTGGAAAGCCTGCTGACAAAGGAAAGCTAAATATCACGCTCTCATACAAAAAATGGTTCTTCTTCAAATTTGCTGGTAAATTCTTTATTTCTTTATTTTCAAGTTGATAATTGTCCTTTTTGCCTGCTTTAATAAGAAAAAACAGATACCGGCTGAATAAGATAGCTCAAGTTCCGGAAGTGAATTTACGCTGTCTGAACCGGTATCTTCATTCTTACACCTTTCTTCAATTAACATTGTTAACGTCTTTTGCAGGTTGTCAGGTTCTTGTGCGCAAATAACAAGTCTTTTGCATTTAAAGAACTTCTTATTCACATCCAAAGAACAAGCTTTAACTCTATGTTAAAACAAAGCTTTTGAGAACAAAAATCTTACTTCTTAAAGATGTTGATTTTCAGATGGTTTAGTCTAAGATTAGCTTCTTCACCTCACGGATGGACTCTTCGGGCGAAAGCCGGGATACTTGCTTTTTTGTCAACTATAAACGAGGGCTTACACTTCCGAAAACTGAATTAGATTCCATGAGTAAAAGAAAACTTACTTTAGTGAAAATGGTCTGAATCTTATTCGGGCCCGCATGTCTGTGCCCAATAGCCCGAGTATGTGGGCCAATGAGCCCCGGTATGCGGGGCGGAGTAGAGATCGTATGAAAAATGGTAATTATCTTGTTCATAAAGGTTTGTGATATGGGGGGGAATCAAGTTGTTTTCTTCTTTATTTGCGCAGGGAATAAGGGCTTTAGGAAATTGTGTGAAGAGCAATGAACCAATAGTATATTTGCATGTGCCCCAGTTGGATAATACCAGACTGTTATTGATAAGATTTATAGATGAAACTGGCGGTAGAAAAATAATATTTTATTTGTTACCAACTCTTTTTTTGATTTTCTTTGCAGAAGAAAATGATGAACAATGAAATTTATCTATAGTATCTTATTGGCTTTACTTTGGGTAGGGATTACAATTACTTTGGGATCCTATCTTTATCGTATGGGCCTGCCTGTTGTAAATGCAAGTGCACAAAAACTCTTGTTGCGGACAATTGATGAAGATCTGGAATATAGATTCCGAAAATTGAATCCCAATCATGCGTACGCTACCGGAAAGAAACAAACAAAGCATAAGAAAGTAACCCTTACAGATAAAAGTGGGACTTGTAATGTATGTCAATTTGCCATTGATACTGTTTATGCGGATACATCTTTTATACAGAAAGCCAAGCAATCTTTCCTGATAGAACGAAACCCTATTCATGTAGATTCTCTGAATCAGAAATGGCAGTTGAAGCTTCGTATGGATGGCATCCGTGCTAAGACCGGAATAAAACTAATAAATTCTCTAAAGGATGGAGAGCGGATATCAGTGTCGAGTGGGTTAAATGAACCTGATTGTTTTTTATTAGCCTATAGTACAGGAGTCGGTTATTGCATAAAAATGGATGCTTTTATAAGACCTTTTTGGGTGGACGTTATTTTAAAAGCGCATTGGAATAATATTCGTACTTGGAGTTATGTCCTTTTCTCGCTGATCTTTTGTTTGTTTTATATTCCGAGTGTTCGTCTCTTTCTTGTTCGAATTTTATCCGGGTCCAGAATAGAAGATAATCATGTTGAATCGTCGCAACCACTTGCTCAACAAAAAGGTGAATTTGTTTGGGAGGTCGATGGACTTACATTTGATTATCTGCAGAGGAGTATCACTTATCATGATCAGACTTGTATACTCCGAAAACAAGTTGCTGAGGTATTGTTGGCATTTCTTAAAGCACCCGGCCATTTGTTGTTGAATGAAGATCTGAAAAAACTATTCTGGAAAGAATTGGATAATGTCGATTCTTTTATGGAACGCAGGAACCGACTGATAACTGATTTACGTACCGATTTAAGGAAAATAGGGGCTAATCTTAGCGTTACCTTGGTAAATGGAGGCTATCAACTCCACTTTAGTTTAGAAAATAGTAAGAAATCAGTGAAAAATCAGTGAGAAATCAGTCTTTCTCACTGGCGGTGGGCGGGATAAGCCATACCTTTGCAATAAAAACATAGAGTATGAAAAACGCAAAAATTACTATTGGACTTATCGGGCTATTGCTAATAGGTCTTGTTTCTGTGAGAAAAGAAGGAAAGGTGCAAGAAGCCGGTTTACTATTACAAAATGTGGAGGCTTTGGCTACAGGAGAGTCGTTCCCGGATGGAGAAATAGCCTGTTTCGGTGACGGATCTGTGGACTGTCCGTTCACATATCTGAAAGTTGAAGTAGTATACCGTGAAGAATAATGGGCCGTCCCATTAAACTTATCGGCTATTTATGCTTTCTGATGGCACTTTGCTCATGTAAAGAGACCAAAGAGCAGCAAATATCCCGTTTGATTCACAAATGGGAGGGTAGAACGATTGTCTATCCCGCTGATATAACATTCAGTGTTTTGGGAAAGGACAGTGCCGACTATTCGTTTCCTCAAAATGAATATACCATAATGACTTGCATATTTCAAAGGGAGAAAAGGAAGCTTCAATACACATACACAGACTTGCAACCTTTGTTAATGAAGCTCCTTATACCCCATCATTATCAACCAATACGAAAGGAGATGATGTGTGCAAAAGTAGCAAATTTTATCAAAACAGGAAAAGGTTTTTGATTCCACCTTAATAAGGAATGAGTGTCATTGACCGTCCTCCTTTGAAGGAACTGGCAAAGTATTAACTAATAAATTTTAGAACAAAATGAGAATTAAAATTTTCGGCTTTATCGCATTTGTCGCAATAGCCGTAGCGGCAGGTTTTAATTACCAACAAAACAAACAAGAAGCAGAGCTTCCAGATTTGACAATAGCTAACATTGAGGCGTTGGCAAGTGGAGAATCTGTTGATAGAGAAGATTGTGAGACTGCTTCTGACTTATGTTCAATGATAGTAATATACCCTGACGGTGATTACGGAGAAGATATTTTGTTAGGCCATACCAAAAAACCAGGTTGGATATAATGGTAAATTCTCTTAAAAATTGATTGTTGAGTCCACTCTGAAGAGTCATTTTGTCTATGATTAATACTTTTCAGATATATCTGTAAAGGGGAAAGTAGAAAAGTGTACTTTTTAAAGGGGACTCATTATTTAATTCCATCATTAATCGTATGGAAAGTATTTTAGTTATAATTGTTTTGGCACAAATGTCTATAATTTTTCCACACGTCGTTTAATAGTATGTAAACCTATGCAGAAACAGTTTTTTTTTATAGTAATTTTTTCATGCTTATTGTCGAGCTGTAATTTGAGGGATAATACGAATATCTCAACATTCGATAAGGTAATAGAAGTAAAATGTGAACAATCAGATACAGAATTATTGATTAATATGGGATGGATTGGTTGTGTTGATACTTTTTTAGTAATGACCCATATCGCCCAAAAGGACTTTTGCAATGTATATTCGATACCTTCAGGAATGAAAAAAATATATGCTTATGGATCTTTAGGAAATGGTCCGGGCGAATTTCTTCAACCGATGATTACATACGCTCATGAAAACACATTTGGTTTGAATGATATCAATACGCAAACTTTGGCTGTAATGTCTTTGAATGATAGTAAAGATGGTGTGGTTGTTAAAGAGTTATCAAGAAATAGAGTACCTTATAAGCGTAAGAAAGGTGAACTAAATCCGGCGGATTATAACTTTGTGAAGTTGGATGACAAACATTTTGTTTCGCTATTATGCGGAAAAGACGGAAGTTTCTTTTCGCTGTTAGATAGTAATTTACAACCATTACAAAGATTTGGAAATTCTCCTATTGAGGGAGAATTGTCTATGCAGTCGTCACGAATGAATTTAAAGGGGTGTTTATCTGCTTATGAGGGCAATATGGTATTTACTCCTAACAAATTACCATACCTTGCAAAATACCATTTGGAAAACGATGTCATGATAAAAGATTGGAGCTTCTATTTTGATAAATCTTTTTATGAATGTAAAAACAGCGACCTTCTGTTTAGTAAAGAAAGAAGTTTTGGACAAGTATTAGATTTAGCAATGGATGACAAGTATATTTATGTATTATATTTAGACCAGCTATTAAGTGATTATGATTTTAAAGACCCACATAAATCAATGGCAAACAAAATATTAATTTTCGACTATAAAGGATTGCCTATTGCAAAATTATTATTAGATAAAAGAATATACCGGATAGCTTTATGCACGAAGTTGCATAAAATAATAGGATTGGGTAATATGCCTGAACCTACTTTAGTATCGTTCGATAACATTCCATAATTTCAGAAGAGAGTGGGGCATTTCGCTACGACTAAGTCCCTATATTCGAATTTATCATTTGGTCCTGTTAAGCATCATTTGTATCATTGTTAGGTATATCATGGTTTGTGAAGTTTCTGGAAGTACTTCGTTGTCTTTACTGAGCCTTCTAAAACTTTCGAACCATGAAAAAGTTCTGTCCACAATCCATCTTTTGGATGGTACTGTGAACTTTTTGGCGGCATCAGGCCTGAGTATGTTTGCAGTGTGAATAACTACCACCGGAATTATGCCAAGCGTATCAATGTGATGAGAAGTTCTTATAGTTCTGAAATCTATGGGGCTGATAGCTTTGCCAAAAGCTTTTCGGACCGATTCTCGGAGATGGTGCATCAACTCCTCAAAGACTCTTTCCAACTTCCATTTACGGAAATAGAAGTAAATGGTTTGCCAAGGGCCAAATTCCTTGAGAAGCATTTGCCACTGACAGGCGGTCTTAGTAAGGTACAGCATAGCATTTGTCATTTTACGTAAAGGATGTTTCCGTTTCCTTTCTTTGGTTTCTACTATATTTTTTATAACTTACCACTGTTTATCAGTTAGGTTGGTTGGATAATTACTCATAACTTATGTTTTGGTAGCTATAAAGTTAAGAAGTGATATTTAATTAACCTGCTGATAAATAATATGTTATATTGGTCTTTTATAATTCAAAACGGCTTCTAAATATCTTAAAAACAATAATTGTGACTAGAAATATTTGTCATATTTTTTTCTTTATCTGCTGTCGCGATAGTCGTTTGTTATCTGTTTTTTTATTCAGATGCAGTTCGGGTGTTAATGACGGAAGTGGTGAGTAAAAGTCTTGCTGCTTCTAAAGAAATTTATTTTCGATCGGCTAAAATTGATTCGGTATATAGAAAGCATGAGGGGTATAAATACTTTCGGTTTGTGAAGAAGCTTGATGATGTGGAATTATCAAGTAACCCTGTTGAAGGCTCAGACTCGCTACTGGTTATAGTTGATGACAGATATAAATTACCTGATTGTGAACATTTGGTTAGTCTTTCTGCCGATACATTTCCATTTATTCTCATAGATAGTGAAGAGGATGCCTCTTTGGTTGTTTAAGGAAAATGGGGGCTAATCTTAGCGTTACCTTGGTAAATGGAGGCTATCAACTCCACTTTAGTTCAGAAAATAGTAAGAAATCAGTGAGAAATCAGTCTTTCTCACTGGCGGTGGGCGGGATAAGCCATACCTTTGCAATAAAAACATAGAGTATGAAAAACGCAAAAATTACTATTGGACTTATCGGGCTATTGCTAATAGGTCTTGTTTCTGTGAGAAAAGAAGGAAAGGTGCAAGAAGCCGGTTTACTATTACAAAATGTGGAGGCTTTGGCTACAGGAGAGTCGTTCCCGGATGGAGAAATAGCCTGTTTCGGTGACGGATCTGTGGACTGTCCGTTCACATATCTGAAAGTTGAGGTAGTATACCGTGAAGAATAATGGGACGGCCTATTAAACTTATCGGCTATTTATGCTTTCTGATGGCACTTTGCTCATGTAAAGAGACCAAAGAACAGCAAATATCCCGTTTGATTCACGAATGGGAGGGTAGAACGATTGTCTATCCCGCTGGTATGACATTCAGTGTTTTAGGAAAGGACAGTGCCGGTTATTCGTTTCCTCAAAATGAATATACTATAATGACTTACGTGGATTCGGTGGGCTGTACCAGTTGTAAATTGCAACTTCCTACATGGAAACGTCTAATTTCTATGGTCGACACTGTAGCCGCTGGGAAAGTTTCTTTTCTCTTTGTTTTCCATCCGAAAAACAAAAAAGAAATCTCTTTTCTATTGAAGAGAGATCGATTCCTTTATCCGGTTTTTATCGATGAAAAGGGTGATTTTGACGCTTTGAATCATTTCCCTTCGGATGTGAACTTTCAAACTTTCCTTTTGGACAGTCAGAACAAGGTGCTTGCGATTGGTAATCCTGTCCATAATAAAAAGGTGTGTGACCTTTATTTGCAAATTATTGCCGGACAGCAAACCGGAGTCGCTACCTCTTCCCAAACAAAAGTGGTTTTGGATAAAAAACTCGATGAAATGGGCGATTTTGATTGGAAAATTCCCCAGACCGCTACTTTTAGTTTGCGGAATCTTGGCGATCATCTTCTGATTATCGAGGACATAAATGCTTCGTGTGGCTGTACATCCGTCACTTACAGTAAGGAGCCTGTACCTTCAGGGAAGTCTGCCGATATTCAGGTTACTTACCGTGCAGAACATCCCGAACATTTTGAGAAGACCATTACTGTATATTGTAATACTCCCACCTCTCCAATACGTTTGAAGATTCGGGGTAATGCGATCGATGAAGAATACTAATAGTTAACCTTAAAAATAGAATGTTAGCCTATGGAAAAAGTTTGATTTAGAAGGCAATTGGATTGCTTTTCCGTGGAAATGATAAGCGGAATAAATAAAATGATAATCAAATAAAATAAGAAATAAAATGAGAACGAAAGTTAAAGTAATGATTGCGTTCATAGCAGTGATAGCAGTGTCTTTTATTGGATATAATGTGTATAAAGCACAGAGTACAAAATTATTATCCGATATAGCAATGGCCAATGTAGAAGCATTAGCTACTCCAGAAGGGGACGATTGGGTTAAAGAGAACTTAGATACAACATGTGCTTATTGTATTAATATGGTTGGTGGACATGGTGTCTTTTTCTACTGTCAGTATGGTACTGGTAGTTGTTATAACACAATTTGTACTTCCGGATATTGTTGGTGATTATTCGATAATTGGAGATAAAATCAAAAAGATAAAAACCTCCTATTGCAGATTTTTGTAATAGGAGGATATTGGATATGGAGTTTCTGATTAATGAATTATTAATAAATTGGCTAAATAATGAGATCTTTTATCTTTATTTTTTTTGTATTACTATTTTTTAGTTCTTGTGTGGAACAAAAGAAGGTTGACCCTTATGCGAATGAGTCTACTAGAATAATAAATGTTCCGGAAGATTATACGGTGAGTGTATGTTCTGAGAATTTATTTTCAAGCGTGAAGCTGCTTCCATTGGAGACAAAGGAAGAATGCTTGATAGGGAGAATGGATCGTTTGGTGATTTGTGATTCTCTATTCATTATAAATGATACACGTCAACGTATATTAGTTTTTGATAGAGAGGGAGCGTTTTTACGCCAAATAGGAAAGAGAGGAGGAGGCCCGGGAGAATATCTGGAGGTAAGAGATTTTTTTATAAATAACAAGAATGAATTAGAGGTATTAGACTTTAAAAAGATACTTCGATATTCATTAACAGGGGAATTTATAGGAGATATGAGATTTGATTATCTTTCTGATAAGAATTTATATTGTAATCCGTCGTATTTTATAGCTTCTCCTATTGCTGGGTATTATATTTGGGGAGGGACTACGGGGGTTCGGAAGGTAGAGGATGAAAGTTGCCTGATGTATAAGACCGATGGGGCAATGAAGATTGAAAAAGGGTATTTTCCAATAGAACATGGGGCAGGCGCTAATTATTATAAGTTCTCAAAGTATGATAATCATATTTTGATTGATCCTACTTTTGGTGATTATAATATTTATCAGATTGATTCTTTGGATAATCTGTCTACACGTTATTTCTTTGATTTTGGAAATAAATCGTGTAAACAGACAATAAATTTTCCTGATAAAATGTCTGTTGATGCTAAAGAAAGTTTGGATGAATCTGTTGTTGCTTTATATAATTTTCAAGAGACAAAAAAATGGCTGCATTTAGATTTTGTGTATAAAGAGAATGTTTATTCTTTATTTTATTCTAAAGCGAATGATGAAGTGTCGATTATAGATATAAAGAACTGTCAGTTGGAAAATAAAAGTTCCTTTGGTTTTTGGGGTGCTATCGGGGTTGAAGGAGAAGTTTTGTTAAATGCGATTGAGGCCTCTTGGATCAAAGCAGAACTTGATCGTCTGGGTCCTGCTATGGTAGAGAAACTGAATTTAAAAAAATGGGATAGTATCCATGAATCTGATAATCCGGTACTAGTGTTTTATGAACTCAAATAGTTTAAATCTTATTACTTTTTTATATTAGTACAATTGCTTATCTTTAGATTGTAATCTAATTATCTGTTTATGAAGACGGTGTTATTTTTAATTATAAGCTTTTGTCTATTCTCTTGTATAAGCAAAGGAGGGATGGCGGGAGGCAAAGCTATCTGTTTGGATTCTATCGTTATACAAAAGGAACTTCGATTTTCAAGTCTTTTTGAAAAACCGGAAATTATTATTTTGGATGATGATACCATTGTTGGCAACATTGACAAATTGTTGGCAAAGGACTCTTTGCTTCTTATTTTAGATAAAGAATTGAATGCTCTCCACGTATTTGATCGAAGCGGAAAATTTAAGTATAATATCGGAAGTCAGGGGAGTGGTCCGGGAGAGTATACGTTGCTGTGTGATTTTACGCTTGATAAGGAAGGGAATGTCTATGCCTTAGATTTTACCAGGCAAATTGTGTATTGTTATTCTTTATCCGGTCAGTTTTTCGGCTCTTTATCGTTGAATTGTGATGAAGGGCAAAGCCATTATATACACTATAATCAAGGTGATTTATACACAGATATACATTCAAAATCGGGTGAAGACGCCATGATGAGGAAAGTTGATTTGAAGAGTGGGCAAACAGAAAGAAAATATTTTTCTGTAAATGTTAATAATGAAGGATGGAGGCAGATTCAAGGGCATTCTCCTTTCTGTTTACCTTTGGAAAAGGAATTATGCTTTTCTCCTTTGTATTCAAAGGATATATTATGTTTACAGGGTGACCGGGAAGATATCTGGCTGAAATTTGTAACGGATGCTTGGATGGATAAAAAGACACTTGATAAAATAGATGTGAATAAAGGAGAAACTCTTCGGTATTTAGTAGAATCCGGTAAGGTACATAGCTTGATATTTTTGGCTCATGTGAAAAATGATTATCTTTTTAAGTATCAGAAAGGTTATCAAACTTATTATGGTTTATTGAGTGCGTCTCGGGACTCTTGTTCTATATTCAATGGGTGTGTTGATGATTGGGTGTACAGGACGAAGGGGGACGATGTACATATCATTCCTAATTTGATAACTTATGACGAGAAGGGAGTGTATGGCTGTCTTGATATGTACACTATATCTTTGTTTTTGTCGTTAGTGCGATCGGGACAAGTGAATGAGAGTTTGGATAGGATTTTAGAACTGAAGAATTTGATAGAGAATTCTAATCCATTGATATTTTATTATCCTGTAAAAAAATAAATATCTTAGAAATAATAATTATGAAAAGAAAAAAGGACATTTTGATTGGAGATTAAATCTTTAAATACTATCTTGGCGCTTGTTATAGGATTTATCTTTTTGCAATGGTAAGATAATGATTTCTAGCTAAATAAACAAAAAAAAACTATCCGGCTTTTGCAACAGCCTTTTATGGAAAATATTTAACAGTATTGAACCATGATCAAACGACCGTATTTAAGCTTCACCCTACTCCTCTTGTTATCTATGTGTATCTTGGGGGGATGCGAAAAAGAGAAATCCCATACAGTCCTGGAATTGTTTTCTGAATCCCAATCTCTGTCTCCAAAGAAGGACTTTTATGTTAATGAAGATTCTATAGCAATAATAGAGGGATTAAGTTGTGACGGAAAGAATCTCATAGTTAATGACTATCACTCGGGATGTTGCTATACGCTGTTTGACAAAAAATCAGGTGAATATATCGCTGGTTTTGGGACTATCGGACAGGGGCCGGCTGAACTGCCTTCACCCTGTTATGGCTACTTAACGGAAAGCGGTTTCACTGTTTTTGATGACCAAACACGCATTGTGATGAAATACAGTCTTGACTCTTTACGCAACAGTCGCAAGAAGGATGGTTCACCGGTACGTCTGGCGCAATATAAAATTCCGGAGGCACAGATTTCAAAACTTATAGCGATAGATGATACGACTTTTTTGTGTGCCGGGACATATAAATCCCGTTACCAATATCTGTTATTTAACAAAAATGACAGTGTGCTGGATTACGGTGTGGATGTGTATAATGCTGCGGATAGCGCTTTTCAAACATATACCAGATATCTTTCTAATCAAGGAAATTTAGTAATGAACCCTGAGAAACATACATTTGCCGGTTCAATTAACTTCTCGTCCAACATAGACTTTTTTGAAATAGTAAACAATAAAATTGAGTTGATAAAATCGTTGAGGTTGGGAGATCCAATCAATAAACCCGTTAATGAAGAAGGTATTTATTATGTCGATCTAACAGAAAATACTCAGACGGGTTATATAGATCTTAGCGCTACCTCTAAGTATGTTTATGCTTTGTATTCTGATAAAAAAATGTATGAAAATAACCGAAAATCAGATACCGTATTGGTTTTTGACTGGGATGGTAATCCGATTAAAAAATATTCGTTAGATACTGATGCTTATTATATTGCAGTGGATAGTACCCAACAGAGTTTGTTTGCTGCTGTGAAAAATAGTTCAAGTGGATGGAAAATAATATGTTATGCGCTAGATTAATGATTCACACCATATATGGATTTAGTCTTCCTGCCGATATATTTCCATTTGTTTTCACAGATAGTGAAAAAAGTACTTCTTTTGTCGTTTTATGTGTGGTGAAAGATTCGTTATATCGCTATCGGTTAAAAAAAGAATAGGAGGAAAAAGAGAATTGTTTGTTTGGTTATGGCGGTATTTACTGGTTATAATTTTTATATTATGAAAAATTTCAGTTTAATTGTGGTGGGAATATTGTTTATATATTGTGTTTCATCTTGTCGGAAACAGGTTGATAAGGGATTTGAAATGACCGTTGATCTGTCTATTTCTAATCCATATCTGCCGATGTCTGTATTGGTGGACACCATTGAGTCTGTCAGGCTGCAGTTACCTTCTCCTTATTTTTGGGGTATGGTCGATAATGTAATTTCAAAAGATTCTTGTTATTACATTTCGGATAGAAAGCAAGAAATGGCATTCCGATTTAGCAAGAATGGTACTTTTTTGAATGCGATTGGCCAGCGGGGTGAGGGACCGGGAGAGTATAGAGAGATGGATTCTTTTTTCGTGGGAAAGGATTGTGTTTATGTCTGTGATATGGGTAAACGAACGATTTATTCTTACAGTTTTGATGGAAAATTTCTTCATTCGTTGAGCTTCCCTTATTCTCTTGTTTTCAATGATGTTGTTGAGTTGCCGGATGGCCGTTTTCTCTGCCATCGTCCTTCTCAGTCTGAAAACTGTAAAGGGCTTTGGATTCTGGATCAGAAAGGGAGAAGAGTGAAGAACTTATTAGAATATGAAAAAGGGACTCCTTGCAAGAACTCCTATTGGAATACGCTGTGTGCTCAAGAGGATGGAACTATAAAAATCTATAATCCGGTAGATGGAAGCTATTATCAATATGATGCTGTGAATGATACGGTGGTAAGAACCATGAGGCAGAAGTCCAATTTGCCTATGTTGGCGGATTTGCACTGCTCGGACCGGGAATTGTACGAAACGAAAGAGGAGTGCACATACAGTCTTTTTACAGTGGATGGAAAGAATCTTGTTTTCTCTCTTTGGTCTTTTAATTCAGCAAATAAGGGAATGTGGTCTGTCTATTTTAAGAAGGATGGGCGGATAGAGCAAGGAAATTTGACTAAGATGGATATTCCGGGATATTCGGAAATGGGACGTCCGGTTTCATCTAATATCCCTAATACATTTGTGACAGTTTATACAGATGAATTCCCGGATGATGCATTTCCGTCCGCTTATCAGCAACAGGAGATAAATGAGCAAACTGCGATACTTAGCCTTTTGAGGTTAAAATGACTACTGGGTTTGTTATGGGGAAGAATAAAACCGTTTTAACTATGAAATATGTATTGTTTATCCTGTTAGCCTTAATCTTAGCAGCTTGTCGATCGGAGAAAGATAGGCGGTTGGAATATGCTTTGGAATTTGCCGGCGATAATCGCGTGGAGCTTGAAAAGGTATTAGAACATTATAGAACTGATCCGGAAAAATTGGAGGCAGCTCGTTTTTTAATTCGTAATATGTCGGGATGGTATTCTTATGAAGGAAATGAACTTGATTCTATTCACCATTTATTAGTTGGGGTTTGTGAAGGACGTTCTATATCTAAAAGGGAGAAGAATAAATGGAACAGAATTTCCTTTGACTCTCTCTCCAAGATATATGACGCCCAAGTGATAACAGCGGAATATTTGATAGATAATATAGACCTGGCTTTTGAAGTTTGGAGGAAATATCCTTGGAATAGAAATTTGCCGTTCGATGATTTTTGCGAACTGATATTACCTTACAGAATAGCCGATGAACCTTTATCGGATTGGCGTAAATTGTATTATGAAGATTATGGAACTCTACTCGATTCTCTTTATAAGGGGAGTGATGTTATTGAAGCTTCTAAGATCATTGACGGGAAACTGAGAAAGCTGTATTACATCTACAATACTGATTTTCGGGTACCTCACTTGAATGCTGTTTTTCTTTATCATAACCGGATTGGTTATTGTCGTGAAGCATGCGACCTGACAATATATGCTATGCGTGCTTGTGGAATTCCTGTTGCGACCGACTATTTTGTTTATTCACCCGATTATCAACATTATCATTGTTGGACGATGTTGCGTGACACAACGGGAACTTTTCTTCAATTCGGATTTAATGAGTTTGAAGCGTCACGTGATACCTTACGGCATGACGGAAGGAAAAAGGGGAAGGTGTATCGCTATTGTTTCGGTATGCAGGCGGATAAAAACTCCGGAACTTCGGGAAACAGGCAATTATCTCCTGTGCTTAAGAATCGATTTGTGAAAGATGTGACATCTGAATATTTTGGAAGTAATGATACGACAATACCGATACAAATGTCTGGAGAGCAATATATCTACTTAGGGATATTTAGTCCCGGCGGATGGATTCCTATAGATATGGCACTTGGTAATGCTGGTAAGGTTACTTTCCGGGATATAGAACCCGATGTGATTTATCAGACTCTTTATCAGGGAGATGGAGGAAAACTGTATCCGGCAGGATATCCGTTTATATCTAAAACGGGGGGTGGGTTTGTTTTGTTGAAACCCAATATCGATTTGATGGAGGAAGCTATATTAAAGCGGAAAATGCCTCAGCAAAAGACGATTGCGGAATGGGCTTATCGAGCTATCATAGGGGCAAAAGTTGAAGCAGCTGATGATTTGTCATTTATGCAGGCGGATCTGTTATGGCAATTTGAGGATACGCTTACCACTAATTATTGTGTGTTGACTCCGCTTCTAAGAAAGAAGTATAGATATGTTCGTTATGTTGCTCCGATAGGGAAAAGAATGGAGTTGGCGGAACTGGCACTGTTTAAGGATTCATTATGTAAGGAGAAGGTTCGGTTGGGGAGGATAAACAGTATAGAACCGATTGCAAAATTAGAGTATGTTACAGATGGTAATATACTGACTTATTTTCAGGCACGTGATACATCTTGTTATCTGGCCTATGATTTGGGGGAAAGTACGCTGATCGAAAGAATTGTTTTTTCTCCGCGTAACGATGATAATTACATTTGGCCCGGGGATAATTATGAGTTATTCTATCAGGACGGAATAAATGGATGGAAGTCGTTAGGCAGCAAGGTGGCTACAGAAAGAGAAATTGATTTTCTGGTGCCACAAAATGCTCTGCTATGGTTGAGGAATCGCACAAAGGGACGCGAAGAGCAGGTCTTTATTTATAAAAATGGAAGACAATATTTTGCATTTGATTTATAACAACTTACCGGATTAAGACAATTGTTCTTCCGAAAAAGTATATATTTGTGTGTCAGTGTTTTGCGTAATCTATAATGAAAAAACGGAAAACTCTAATTCATCATCAAGCTCATATACGGCTGCATTTCACCCAGTATCTTTTCCGATAATTCGGCAATGGTCATTCGGGTATGTACTCCGGGCAAGCGGACTTCACTGGTCATACATTTTCCTTTGCAGAGATAGTAATAACCGTTATTGACCGAAAGCTGTTCGTCAGTCAGTTCGATATTCATTTCCACTTCGGGACAACCTGCTGCATAGAGTTGAAGAACTGCCCGGGCATCAATGATGCGTGCCATTCCTAATGGGACACTTGGCAGGGATTCTACAGGGGGAAGTTGAAGAATAATCCGTTCAGTGCCGTTTCTTAGTCCGGCCCGGTAGAGTAATTGTGCCCGGACAGCCTCATTGTCAGCAAACAACTCGTTGATATACGAGCTATCATCGTGTTTATAGACAACAGCTATACCCGTTACTCGATTATCCTTCCGGGCAATGAGAACGGTATTTTGTGTCAAGGCAAGATCGGCAAGGACTACTTTAAAATCTGTAGGCGTATGTTGTAAACAACAGGCACGTTCGGATAGCTTGCCGGTCAGATATTGATAATAATCTTCTTGATATTCCGTCGTTTCTTCAATCATGGTATCCGGTTCCGGATCAATGGTCAACTCTGAAAGTGAGAAGACTTTGTGGGAGATACGGAAAGCGGGAATATAGCCTGTTTTGGCGTAATAACCGAATAGCCAGGGTTCGGCAGGAATCAATGTACTAAACAGAACACCGTTACGGAGCATGCGGGCAAAACTCTGTGATAATAACTCCCGCATCACTCCTTTCGCACGGTAATCGGGATGCGTACACGCACCGGAGATATACGAAGTAGGTACTATTTTATTGCAGAATGTCATTGGATAAGGGAGCATTTGGAGCGCAGCAATCACTTCTTCGCCACTTTGAATGGCTAAGTTGACTTCGTTATTGTAACGAAGCCGGAAGTAAAGTTCGATGAATGCCTCGCTATCATCGAAACAAAGTTTCCATAATGATTTTACCTGCTCCTTTATCATTGGATTATGCTACCATTTTATCATTTCTACAGGCTGCTCTTTCAGGCAAGCCATATATTTCTCCAAAATAGTTTCCGGGTGGTACGAAAGCTTGGCTTTGCGTAACCCTTCTATTCCTAAATCTTCTTCTCTGTTGATGTAAATATATTGTTCGGGGATGTGATTGGCAAATTCGTAATTGATCATGGCATAAGCGCCATCGATGCTGGTATCTGCTTTTTCTACATGTACACCGAAAGTTTCTTTATTGATCGGCATGCCGAAAGTGAAGGCTACAATCTGTCCATTGACGTGCAGGATACCTCCCGTCAGTCCTAACTCTTCGAAATGATTGAGAGCGTAGATCAGGGCACGTCGCTCGTTTCCGGTCCCTTCCTGTTGGTCGCAGTCATTGGCTTTGCACCATTTGGCTTCTAACTCCAGGCATTCCTGTATTCGGTCTTTGGTGATCGGAGAATACTCATAGTCAGGATATGTATTGCGGAATTTGTTAATGTGATTCCGTTTGGACTGGAATTTTTTTCCTTTCAGTGTTGCGAGATCACTACGTAAATAAATATAATCGGCATAATCACGGTCAACCGTAAAGCCAAACTGACCGGGCATAATGGCCTCGAGATCTTCGCGCATACATGAGCAGACTCCCAACATGCAGAAAGGTTCACCCTCCTGTCGGGCATCTTCAATCAGTTCGTTCAGAACTTCTTCAAGATTGCCTTCACCAACCGGCATCATATAGGCCAATTCATCGCCGGCCCAGAATTTGAAAACCAGAAAGTTATTGATAATGGCAAACTTGGTGTGATACAAGAACCGCCAACTGCATAAATTGGAAAAAGAGAGGTCGCAGTTGCGACGGCAACTATTCATCGTGTAGGCTGTGATGGTATCCTTGTCTTGGATCGTTATATCTCTGAATGCGATCATAAAGTTGTTATTTCCTTTTAACTGTTTATATATAACAAAGATAAAGCTATTTTGTTAGAGAATTCCTAATAATCGCAGAATAGTTGGGGTCAACAATGCAGTAAAAATACCGTTGAGGGTTAAACCGAGGCTTGCATAGGCACCGTATTTACTGCTGATATCCATGGCTGTTGAGGTGCCGACGGCATGAGCGGCCGTACCCATCGAAAGTCCTTGCGCGATAGGGCTGCCTACATGCATGATCTTCATCGTTTTGAAACCTAATACTGCACCCAGTAAACCCACACAAACAACTACTGCTGCTGTCAGAGACGGGATTCCACCCAATGTCTTGGTTACCTCCATTGCAATCGGAGTGGTGACTGATTTGGGAGCAAGTGACAGGATGACTTCCTGTGAGGCTCCCATAAGCTTAGCTATCAGTACGACTGAAATAACGCCTACGATGCAGCCGGCCAATTGGGACAGAATGATAGGAAGCAGCTGCTTCTTAATCGTTTCGAGTTGCAGGTATAGAGGAACTCCAAGAGCTACGACTGCGGGCTTTAGCCAGAATTCAATCAAGTGTCCGCCCTGATTGTAAGTTTCGAAGGAGATATTTGTCAGTTTAAGGAAAATGATGATGACTGCAATAGTCAACAAGATGGGATTGAGTAGGAGTATTCCTGTCTTTTTTTGTAAAAGCTTGGCAAAGAAGTAAATCCCGAAAGTGATTGCCAGCAGGAAGAATTCATTTTCTAAATAATTCATTTGAGTTTACGTGTTAATTGATGGACCCATCCGGTGATGACAAGCACAAGAAGGGTACTGACTAGAGTAGCTATCACAATCGGCCAGAACTGTGCCGCAATGATGTCGAAATATAACATCAGGGCTACTCCCGGAGGAATAAAGAAAAAACCAAGATTAGCAACTAGAAAGTCGGACATTCCCTGCACCCAATGCAATTTGATCCAACCTAATTTCAAAAAGAGGGTGAGCAGCAACATCCCGATGATGCTGGACGGGAGCTTAATCCCCGTGAGATAAACAATCAATTCACCCAAAGCCAAACAGCCAAATAAAATGGCACACTGACGTATCATACTATTACCTATTGATTTTTGAAAACGTTGCAAAGTTATGAAAAATAGAGTTAGGGTAGCAACTAATAAGGCACGAAGATTCTTATTTAACAGTGGGGAACTACAAAAAAATAAAGAAAAAGTAAACGAAATGGATTACTTTATATATTTTTGCAAAGTGAAAAACGAATATACATAACGAATATTAACCACTAAAAACAGAATTGATATGAAAAAGAGTTTGTTAATCAGTGTTTTTGCGACATTCGCAATGATGATTTCTTTAAATGCACTTGCACAAGAAAAAGCGACAGGTAAGGCTTATAAAGCTAT
The DNA here is from genome assembly GCF_000159855.2 of Bacteroides sp. 3_2_5. NCBI lineage: Bacteria > Pseudomonadati > Bacteroidota > Bacteroidia > Bacteroidales > Bacteroidaceae > Bacteroides > Bacteroides sp. 3_2_5. Next base: position 594,377 of record NZ_JH636044.1, read on the forward strand.
TCAGAAAGATGAAAAAGTAATCAACAAAGATTTGCAGAAAAAAGCCATTAAAGAAGCACGCAAACAAGCGAAAGAATTGACGAAAGAAGGATTCAAGACTCCGGTAGGAAAGTTACCGTTGGACAAACAACTGGAGAATTCATGGGAAAAACAGATGGAAATTGATATGAATGGCAATCCATACTGGTATATTGCCACATCAAGAGTGATTGGTGGAAACCAGTCGGCTGCAGCTATGCAGGCTACCAACACGGCCAAAATTGATATTGCCGGACAGGTTCAGACAAAGGTTACACAGTTGATCGAATCGAAAGTAGCCAATGACGATATGGGGCAGGAGGAAGCTGCCAGTCTGTCGAGCGCAGTAGCTGCCGGTAAGAGTATTATCAGTGGAACGCTGGGACGTACTATTCCTTTGGTTGAAGTATATAGAACGTTGCCTAACAAAAATGTAGAGGTAATGGTAACCATCGGTTATAGCTTGGAAGCTGCAAACAAAGTAGCTGTCAAAGCACTTAGCGAAGAATTGGCTAAAAAATCACCGGAATTGGCTAAGGAACTGGATAAACTCGCTCAGTAAGTTTTAATATAAATAGGCAAACTGAATGAACGTAAACAGGCTATTAGGAATTTTAGCTATACTTTTACTGACTGCCGCCAACGCTCTTTATGCACAGAAACCCGTGAAGGTGAAAGGCGTACAGGGGCGTTGGCAGGTTAGCGATGACATCACATTGAAGCAGGCGGAAGAGAGGGCTTTCATGGAAGCGAAGAAAGCTGCTCTGCAGAAAGCGGGTGTGATGGAAAATGTGTGGTCGGTATTTGGCCAGATCACCCAAGAAGACGGCCAGGAGCTTCATGAAGCTTATTCGCAAATGAATGTGCTGGCTATCGGGGGAATGGTGAATGTTACTAATAAAAAAGTTGAAGAGGTTTGGGACACGGATACCCGTAGCCTGTATAAGGTAGTGACCATTGACGCCGAGGTTCGGAAAGAGGACAAGTCGGATAGTTCGTATGCCCTTGAGGTGAAAGGAGTGGAAACACTCTATCGTGAAGGGGATGTGTTTCACTGTAAGCTGACTATACATGGTACGGATTCATACTTGAAGTTTTTCTGGTTCGACAGTAATGGGGGGGCTCTGCTTTATCCTAACAGTTATGAACCGAATACATTGTTGAAAGCCGGTAAAGAATATGCGATCCCTTTTAGTAATGCTGTCGACTATCGTATGGAGAAGCAGCATGGTAAGGAAAGCGAGAAGATAAATATGATGATGGTGGCTACCAAGGAAGATATCCCATTTACCAAAGAAGTCACTTATCAGAATGTATTGGAGTGGGTGTACTCTATCCCGGCGGTTCAGCGTTGTGCTTTTTATGATATGGTATTGATAAAATAGTGATTCCCGAATCACTGACCGTTAATCATTAATCACTTATTATGATGAAAACGAAACATTACTTTTCTTTCGTTTTTGCTTCACTTTTTCTGATACCGTCCGTTATCACAGCACAGGACGTGAACTATCAGAAGGAGTTTGATACTTTTCAAGAGAAACAGCAAAAAGAATATAAAGAATTTAAGAATAAAGCAGACGAAGAGTTTGCCACTTTCCTGAAGGAAGCGTGGCAAAAGTATAATGCCTCTATGGAGGATTCGATGCCCACTCGGCCGGAACCGGTGAAACCGACACTTTTTGATAAAAAAAAGCCGGTTCCTGCTCCGGTAGAGATTAAGCCGGAGGTGCCTAAGATACCCATAGCCGATAAACCGGGTGTAGGAGGCGAAGTGAATGTGGAAGTCAAGAAGCAGGATCTGCCGGTAGTGGCTGATAAACCGGCTCCGGGTGTTTATGTTCCGGGCAAACCTTATACCCCTGTAAAGGTAGATATCCCAGCTCCGTTGCCCGGAAGTTCAGCGCATCGCAATGCGATTGAGTTTTATGGAACACGGTTTGAAGTGGCTACAGACGTGATTGACGGTTTTGAATTGGGCGGAACAAGCGAAAGTAAAGTGGCAGGTGCCTGGAGTCGTTTGTGTAAAGCCGATCATGAACAGTTGATTAACGATTGTATTCGTTTAAAGAAGGAGCATCAGATGAACGACTGGGCATTTTTAATGTTCATCAAGCAGTTGGGAGTGCAGGTGTGTGGTGTTGCCAAAAAAGACGATGTAGCTTTTCTGCAGATGTTCATCCTCAATAAATGTGGATATAAGGTGCGTTTGTCCAAGATAAACGATAAATTAAAATTATTGGTGGCTCCGGCAGGAACTATTTTCGGCATACCTTATATTACCTTCAAAGGTGTGAAGTACTATGTCTTTGAGGCGGATAAAGGTGGGTCAATGGCTGTTTATACATATAGTCAGGATTTTGCCAATGCGAAGAATCTGGTATGTATGGATCTGAGCGCCGTGCCTCAATTCGGCATGCAGGAGTTTAGCAAGACAGTGTCTCCATCCGAAAAATCTCTCCTTAAAGTCAATACGGCAGTCAATAAGAACCTGATGGATTTCTATAAGGACTATCCGCAATGTGAAGTTGCTGTTTACTACAAAACCCCTATGAGCAAGGAGTTGAAGAGTGCTCTTTACCCGCCTTTGCAGGCGGCAATAAAGGGGAAATCGGAGAAAGATGCTGCGAATATCCTGATTGATTTTGTGCAGAATTCATTCCAATATCAGACGGATGGTGAACAATTTGGGTATGAAAAGCCTTTCTTCATGGACGAAAATTTTTATTATCCGGCTTGTGATTGTGAGGATCGAGCCATTCTGTTTTCTAACTTGGTGAAAGATTTGTTGGGACTGGATGCTGTGTTGCTCGACTATCCGAATCATATCGCTTCGGCTGTACGGTTCAACGAAGATATTTCGGGTGATTACATTCTGTTGGATGGTAAAAAATATCTTATTTGTGATCCGACTTATATCGGTGCTCCGATAGGAATGTGTATGGATCGTTTCAAGAGTGTACCCCCGGAAATAATCCGCTAGTGTTAAATATTATAATAATTGCAAGTTCGGGGTAAAAAATACCCCGAATTGCAATGTTGATATTGCAATATTGTGTACTTTTGCGGCGTGAAATAACACACCCTACTGAATTTATATACAATATTAAATATCTATGCTTAATTTAATTAACTCTATCGTTGCGCGTGCGCAAGCAAATCGTCAGCGCATTGTCCTTCCCGAAGGTACGGAAGAACGTACTTTAAAAGCTGCTAACCAGATTTTGACAGATGAAGTTGCAGATTTGATTCTTTTGGGTAACCCGGAAGAAATTAATGCAGCTGCTGCCAAATGGGGACTCGGAAATATTAATAGGGCTACTATTATAGATCCTGAGAACCATCCGAAGAAAGAAGAATATGCGCAGTTATTGTGCGAGCTTCGTAAGAAAAAAGGTATGACCATCGAAGAAGCCCGTAAGTTGGTGCTCGATCCGTTGTACTTGGGTTGTCTGATCATTAAAAGTGGTGATGCTGACGGTCAGTTGGCAGGTGCCCGCAACACTACGGGTGATGTACTTCGTCCGGCACTTCAGATTATTAAGACTTCTCCGGGAATTACATGCGTTTCGGGTGCTATGTTGTTGTTGACACATGCTCCGGAATGTGGTCAGAATGGTTTGCTGGTGATGGGTGACGTAGCCGTAACTCCGGTTCCGGATGCTTCGCAGTTGGCACAGATCGCTGTTTGTACTGCACGTACGGCACAGGCTGTAGCAGGAATTGCTGAACCGAAAGTGGCAATGCTTAGTTTCTCTACTAAAGGTTCGGCAAAACATGAGAACGTGGATAAGGTGGTAGAGGCATTGAAATTAGCTAAAGAAATGGCACCGGATTTGAATATCGACGGTGAAATGCAGGCAGACGCTGCATTGGTGCCTTCGGTAGGTGCAAGCAAAGCTCCGGGGTCTCCGGTTGCCGGCGAGGCTAATGTACTGATTGTTCCTAGTTTGGAAGTTGGTAACATTTCTTATAAACTGGTTCAGCGCTTGGGGCATGCCGACGCGGTAGGACCGATTCTTCAAGGTATTGCACGTCCGGTGAACGACCTTTCACGCGGATGCTCTATTGAAGACGTATACAGAATGATTGCAATCACAGCTAATCAGGCGATTGCTGCAAAGAATGGTAAATAATTAAATCGAAAATCAGATATGAAAGTTTTAGTATTGAACTGTGGTAGTTCATCTATCAAATACAAGCTGTTCGATATGGACAGCAAAGAAGTGATTGCCCAGGGTGGTATCGAAAAGATCGGTTTGAAAGATTCATTCCTGAAATTGACTTTGCCGAATGGTGAAAAGAAAATTTTGGAGAAGGATATCCCCGAACATACCGTAGGTGTGGAATTCATCTTGAATACACTGGTAAGTCCCGAATATGGTGCTATCCAATCACTCGAAGAAATCAATGCCGTAGGTCATCGTATGGTGCACGGAGGTGAACGCTTCAGTAAATCAGTACTGCTGACTAAGGAAGTGCTTGAGGCTTTTGCTGCCTGCAATGATCTGGCACCTCTCCACAATCCTGCTAACCTGAAAGGAGTTGACGCCATTACAGCTATTCTGCCGAATGTTCCGCAAATCGGTGTATTCGATACTGCATTCCACCAGACTATGCCGGAGCATGCATATCTGTATGCTATCCCTTACGAATTGTACAAGAAGTATGGTGTGCGCCGTTATGGTTTCCACGGAACTTCTCACCGTTATGTTTCTCAGCGCGTATGCGAATACCTGGGAATTAAACCGGAAGGTTTGAAACTGATTACTTGCCATATCGGTAATGGTGGTTCGATTGCTGCTATCAAAGATGGTAAGTGTATCGATACTTCTATGGGACTGACACCGTTGGAAGGATTGATGATGGGTACTCGTTCCGGTGATATCGATGCCGGAGCTGTTACATTCATCATGGATAAAGAGGGCCTGACTACTACGGGTATCTCTAACCTGCTGAATAAGAAAAGTGGTGTAGCCGGTATGATGAACGGCTCAAGTGATATGCGTGACTTGGAAGCTGCCGTTGCCAAAGGTGATCCGCAGGCTATCCTGACTGAACAGATGTACTTCTATCGCATTAAGAAATATATTGGTGCGTATGCCGCTGCTTTGGGTGGGGTCGATGTTATTCTGTTCACAGGTGGTGTTGGTGAAAATCAGGCGACTTGCCGTGCCGGTGTTTGTGAAGGACTGGAATTCTTGGGTGTGAAACTCGATCCGGAAAAGAACAAGGTTCGCGGTGAAGAGGCTATTATCTCAACTGATGATTCAAGAGTGAAGGTAGTAGTGATCCCGACTGATGAAGAATTGCTGATTGCTTCTGATACAATGGCTATCTTGGATAAATAAAGGTTGATAAGTAATTATAGATAAAAAGCCGGAGGCAGAGATCTACTCTCTGTTTTCCGGCTTTTTTATATGAGGCAGGTTAGAGATGGCAGTTTGGGTTGAAGGGTAATTGATGCTCGGTGATCTATTTAACAGAATATTCATATCTCTTTCTCCTTTTCTTCTTTTTAAAATTTTTATCTTTGCTATCACTAACTCGAATAAACTTAAAATAGTACAAGAATGAAACGACTTTTTTATTTCTTTCTTTTTGTCTGTGTGGCAGTTATAGCCAATGCTCAGGCAAAATATGTTTTCTATTTCATTGGTGATGGAATGGGTGTCAATCAAGTGAATGGTACGGAAATGTATCGTGCCGAAATCCAGAAGGGCCGCATTGGTGTAGAGCCTTTGCTTTTTACACAGTTCCCGGTGGGGACAATGGCTACTACTTTCTCTGCCACTAATTCCGTGACTGATTCTTCGGCTGCGGGAACTGCTCTTTCCACCGGCGAAAAGACTTATAATGGTTCCATTGGGATGGATGGTCAGAAGAATCCTTTGCAGACAGTTGCCGAGAAAGCAAAGAAAGCCGGTAAAAGGGTGGGAGTTACCACCAGTGTCAGTGTCGATCATGCTACTCCTGCTGCTTTCTACGCACATCAGCCGGATCGGAATATGTATTATGAAATAGCTACCGATCTTCCTAAAGCAGGTTTTGATTTTTATGCCGGTGCCGGTTTCCTGAAACCAACCACTACTTATGATAAGAAAGAAGCTCCTAGCATTTTCCCGATGTTTGAAGAAGCCGGTTACACCATTGCTCGTGGGTATAACGATTATAAAGCCAAAGCTGCTGCGGCAGGTAAGATGATATTGATTCAAGAAGAAGGTGCCGATACGGGCTCTTTGCCTTATGCTATCGATAGTAAAGAAGGAGACCTGACTCTGGCACAGATTACAGAAAGCGCTATTGACTTTTTGACTAAAGGCAAAAACAAAGGTTTCTTTCTGATGGTAGAAGGGGGCAAGATAGACTGGGCTTGTCACGGGAATGATGCCGCTACGGTGTTCCACGAAGTGGCGGATATGGATAATGCCATCAAAGTTGCTTATGAGTTTTACAAGAAACACCCGAAAGAAACTTTGGGTAACTGCCGACCATGAAACAGGAGGTATCGCATTGGGAACTGGAAAGTATGCCTTGAATCTCAAAGCACTTGAGAACCAGAAAGCATCTGCCGAAGTACTCTCTAAAAAGATCAGTGATTTGCGCAAAGCTAAGAACAATCATGTAGCTTGGGAAGACATTAAGAATCTACTGTCCGAAGAGATGGGCTTCTGGTCTGTACTTCCTATCACCTGGGAGCAAGAGAAGAAACTGCATGACGAATATGAAAAGTCATTTGTAAGAAATAAAGTGGAATTTGCCGAAAGTATGTATGCCAAGACTGAGCCGATGGCTGCTAAAGCCAAAGAAGTGATGGATCAAATCGCTATGGTAGGCTGGACAAGCGGCGGACATTCTGCAGGATATGTGCCGGTATTTGCTATCGGTGCCGGTTCCGATCTGTTCATCGGTAAAATGGATAATACGGAGATACCGAAACGCATCGCAAAAGCCGGTGGGTATAAATAACCCGTTAATTTATCCTCAATATTCTCTATCTTTCAAAGAATTTCTTTAGCTTTGTCTTATGAATTTTCAAAGAAATACAGATATGACTAAGTTTGAAATAGAAGAAAAGATAGTAGATATGCTCAAAACCGTATTCGATCCCGAAATTCCGGTAAACGTATACGATCTGGGACTGATTTACAAAATAGATGTTTCCGAGGATGGAGAAGTATCTATTGATATGACCCTGACTGCTCCTAACTGTCCTGCGGCAGATTTCATTATGGAAGATGTACGTCAGAAAGTAGAGTCGATTGACGGGGTAAACTCTGCCACAATCAATCTGGTTTTTGAGCCGGAGTGGGATAAAGATATGATGAGCGAAGAGGCTAAGTTGGAATTGGGCTTTTTGTAACCATTGTCAGTTTACCTCTATTCTTAAACGATCCATTCTTACAGTATGAAAAACGTATATTTCCTTTCTGATGCCCACTTGGGGTCACGTGCCATAGAGCATGGACGTACGCAGGAGCGGCGCCTGGTCAATTTTCTCGACAGCATTAAGCACAAAGCTGCCGCAGTATATCTGCTGGGCGATATGTTCGACTTTTGGTATGAGTTCCGTTTGGTTGTTCCCAAAGGTTATACCCGTTTTTTAGGGAAACTCTCCGAACTGACTGATATGGGAGTAGAGGTGCATTTCTTTACGGGAAATCATGATATCTGGTGCGGCGACTATCTGACTAAGGAGTGTGGGGTGACGATTCATCGTGAACCGGTTACCACTGAGATTTATGGAAAAGAGTTCTACCTGGCACATGGTGACGGGCTGGGAGATCCGGATAAAAAGTTCAAGTTGCTACGTACTATGTTCCATAGTCGTACGTTACAGACTTTGTTCTCTGCGATTCATCCCCGATGGAGCATTGACTTGGGATTGAATTGGGCCAAACACAGCCGGCTGAAGCGTGAGGGTGGAAAAGAACCGGATTATATGGGAGAAAATAAAGAGTTTCTGGTGCTTTATACCAAGGAATACTTGAAAAGTCATCCTAATATTAACTTCTTTATTTACGGTCATCGCCATATCGAACTTGACTTGATGTTGAGTGCTACGGCGCGAATACTTATCTTGGGGGACTGGATCAACTTCTTCTCTTATGCTGTGTTCGATGGTGAGAACCTGTTTCTTGAGAACTATATCGAAGGAGAAACCCAACTTTAATTTTTCCGGATTCCAATCGTTATGCCGGTCAGATAAGCCCTTCGTCAGCAAAACTATAAAAGCAACCGTCGCAGACAATGACATGATCCACCAAGGTGATGTTCATCGTTTGCGACGCTTTTTGTATGGCGCCCGTCAGGCGTTTGTCTTCTTGGCTGGGCTTCGCATGGCCCGATGGGTGATTATGAATCAGGGCTATTTGTGTGGCACGTCCTATCAGTGCTTCTCGTAAGATGGTGCGTACATCGGCATAAGTTCCGTCAATGCCTCCTGTACTGATACGTAATCTGTTGATTACTTTACATGCTTGGTTCAGAAGCAGAATCCAGAACTCTTCTTGCGGCAGATCACACATCAGTGGATGGAACAGCTTGTAGATGTCCTCTGAACATCTGATCTGTTCTCGTTCTTTGCTTTCCTGCAGTTTACGCCGCTTGCCTAGTTCCAGAGCGGCCATGATGGTGAGGCTTTTGGCCGGTCCCATGCCTTTGAATGAAGAAAAGTTCCGTACTTCCCATTTCCCCAGTTCATTCAGGTTGTTGTCGCAAGTGGCAAGTATTCTTCTCATCAGTTCAACGGCACTCTCTTCCGTATTGCCCGAACCTATCAGGATGCCCAATAGTTCAGCGTCGCTCAATGCTTCGGAACCTTTTGTCATCATTTTTTCGCGTGGCCGATCGGCTTTGGACCACTGCTTGATGTTTAGTTTCTGTTTGTTCATGATTTAATGTGTTTTGCGGGATAAGGTTTTGTTGAAGCATCTTTATTTATAGAAGTTCTTGCGGAAAGCCTCAAATTCGTTCCTTCCCAGTATACAGCGTTCCCACCAGGCACGCCAGAATCCTGTGCCGTATCCGATAAGTTGGATGAAAGAAGCAGCGATGGAATAGATGCCGATGCGTAAGCTTTTGTTTTGCAGCGCAGAATCCAGGCAGACCAGTAAGGCATAAAGCAGAATCGGGACGAGGCTGAACAAGCAAAAGGGAGTGCATAATAGTAGAAGTGCAACTCCTAACGTGAATACAGCCGGCAGCAAATGGACGACTTTCAACGATTCGGGATATTTTTTGTAGAGATTGATACGTGCAATACCGGAGTTGTGCACTTGCTTGAAGAATTTCTTAAAATCCGTACGTCGTTTGTGGTATACCCAGGCATCGGGAAAGAGACGGCATTGGTATCCTCCCTTGAATATGCGGATACTGAAATCGATGTCTTCGCCGAAACGCATATTGGAGAAACCTCCTAATGCCTGATAAACCTCCCGGCGGACACCCATGTTGAAACTTCTCGGATAGAATTTATCCATTTTCTTTTTGCCTCCGCGGATGCCTCCCGTGGTGAAGAAAGAAGTCATGGAGTAATTAATGGCTTTTTGTATATCGGTGAAAGAACTATGTGCCCGGTCCGGCCCTCCAAAGGCATCGGCCGGGTCGGTCTGCAGTTCTTTCTCTACTGCATCGAGATATCCTTCGGGCAAGATACAGTCCGAATCCAGTATGATGAGATATTCGCCGTTGCTACGTTCGGCACCGTAATTACGGGTTTGTCCGGGACCGGAGTTCGGTTTGTTGTAGTAATGTATATCCAATTTTCCCTGGTATTGGTTCACTATCTTTTCGCAAGGGACAGATGATCCGTCTTCTACAACCACGACTTCGAAATCCTTGAAGTGTTGGGCTGTCAGGCTTTGCAATAGTTCGTCCACTTCGTCGGGACGGTTGTAAACGGGAATAATAACGGAGTATCGCATCATATATGTATAGTTAATCTTCATATTTAATATTGGCAAAGATAAATTATTATTTTCCGATAATCTCTTTTAATGCACTCTTTTTGTCCATTATGCTTTGTCTTGAATACCTTTGGGGTCAAAGTGGTGTTGGTTGAAAACCAGGAAGCCTTTGGTTTTTAAAGGTAGTGGGTACAGCCTTTGAAGATAGGAGCGCGGCTTCTCCACTTTCGATGTTTTCAGGCTTCTTTCCGGAAGTTTGGTAAAGATTTCTGTAGAATGGTTGAATTTGTCTTATCGTAGGGGACAGGGAGGTCATAGAGTTTTTCTCTCTTTTAGATATGCATATATCGTAGTTCCAATCTCTGTAGTCTTTGTGCTTTGGGGGGATGAAAGGTGGCGATAAAATAGAGCTCCCTGCATTCCAACCGGATATTCCGGCAGAATGCAGGGAGGCTGTGTTAATGAGTCTGTGTATACTTATGCTTTCACACGACCTACGTAAGAACCGTCACGAGTATCGATCTCGATTGTTTCGCCTTCACTGATAAACAGCGGGACACGAACGGTTGCACCTGATTCTACAGTAGCCGGTTTCAAGGTGTTGGTAGCAGTGTCGCCTTTCAAGCCCGGTTCTGTATAAGTAACTTTCATCTGAACTTTGATAGGCATATCAGCATAAAGCACGGTTTCGGTAGATGCATCCGATACAACTTCTACTACTGCACCTTCCAGCAAGAAATCTACACCGTTGATCAGGTCGTGAGCGATCGGGTGTTGATCGAATGTTTCCTGATTCATGAAGATATAATCTTCACCTTCTTTGTACAGGTACTGATAGGGACGACGTTCAACGCGTACGTCTTCCAGCTTCTCACCGATATTGAAGCGACGTTCGAGAACGTAGCCGCTTACTACATCTTTCAGTTTTGTACGCATGAAGGTGTTACCTTTACCCGGTTTAACGTGGAGGAATTCGATACAGAAATACAGTTTGCCATCCATGCGGATACAAGTTCCGTTCTTGATGTCTTGAGCATTAATCATACTTGATATTCTTTATTTTATAGATTATTATTGAGTTATCTTTGAACCTTTTCGGGTGCAAAAGTAATCTAAATCGGCAAAAAACACAAAATGTTTTGACTAAAAATGACTTAACTCTTGGTTTATTTAAAAAAAGTGCCTATTTTTGCAGCCCGAATCCGTAGAAGTAATAACATAAAAACAAGATACAGTAATGAAAAGAACATTTCAACCCTCTAACAGAAAGAGAAAAAACAAACACGGTTTCCGTGAGAGAATGGCTACAGCTAACGGCCGTAGAGTATTGGCTGCACGTCGCGCTAAAGGTCGTAAGAAACTGACTGTTTCTGACGAATACAACGGAGTGAAGGCATAAGTATTAGCCATTGCAAACGAATAAGAAGAAGTGAAGGAGGATTCCTTTGCTTCTTTTTGTTTTAGAACCGGTTCCAATTTGATTACGGTATCAGGCGCAAGGTGGAAAACCAAAAGAGAGGGTTTTGATACGCTTTTTTAAAAACTCGGTGAAAGTCTGTGATACTGTGTAACGAAAATAGTATCTTTGTCCGCATTAACAGCTTATAATTATGACGATAAAAGAATTTTTTTCTTTCAAGGCCAATAGATTCTTCTGGATAAACATCATAGCCATGGTTGTAGTGGCTGTGCTCATAGTGGTTGGCACACTTAAAGGACTGGATATATACACACGCCATGGCGAAGCTGTAATAGTGCCCGACGTAAAAGGAATGTCTGTAAGCGAAGCGGAAAAGATGTTCCGGAATCATGGACTGACTTGTGTGGTGTCCGACTCCAGTTACGTAAAAAATAAACCTTCCGGCATTATCCTGGATCTTAACCCATCGGTCGGGCAGAAAGTGAAAGAAGGACGAACAATCTATCTGACAATAAATACCCTCAGTACTCCTTTGAGTGTGGTACCTGATGTAGCCGATAACAGTTCCGTGCGCCAGGCGCAGGCAAAGTTGATTGCTGCAGGCTTTAAACTTACCGAAAACCGGATGGTGAGCGGAGAGAAGGACTGGGTATATGGCGTGATCTATCAGGGACGCCAATTGCAGATTGGAGATAAAGCTCCCATCGGCGCTACGCTGACTCTGATGGTAGGTGACGGAGTGCAGTCTACCGCAACCGATTCTGTCGATATGGTGGAAAATGCTGCTATGTCTGTTGAGGATTCTGGAACAGATGATGATTCCTGGTTTTAATATAAGAAACGTATACGTAGAAAAAACGCATGATAGAAGAATTGCCTGACGATATTGAACAGGACGAATTGGATGATATAGAACCCGTAGGTGACGAAAACCAGCTCTATGAACATTTCCGCGTGGTAGTGGATAAAGGGCAGGCAATGGTCAGGGTCGATAAATATTTGTTTGAACGCATCGTCAATGCTTCGCGCAATCGCATACAGAAAGCAGCTGAAGACGGTTTTGTCATGGCCAATGGCAAACCGGTGAAGAGCAGCTATAAAGTGAAACCTCTGGATGTGATTACGGTGATGATGGATCGTCCCCGTTATGACAATGAGATTATTCCGGAGGATATTCCACTTCATATTGTCTATGAAGATAAATACCTGATGGTGGTGAATAAGCCGGCCGGACTGGTGGTGCATCCGGGGCACGGAAACTATCATGGTACGTTGGTCAATGCCATCGCCTGGCATCTCAAGGATGATCCCGTTTACGATGCCAACGACCCACATGTGGGGTTGGTGCACCGCATCGATAAAGATACTTCCGGATTACTGGTTATCGCTAAGACGCCGGATGCCAAAACCAATCTGGGCGTCCAATTCTTTAATAAAACTACTAAGCGCAGATACCGCGCACTGGTATGGGGCATTGTCGATCAGGATGAAGGTACCATCGTAGGCAGTATTGCCCGCAATCCGAAAGACCGGATGCAAATGGCCGTTATGGCCGATCCTACCCAAGGGAAACATGCCGTCACCCATTACCGGGTGCTTGAACGTCTGGGATATGTCACTTTGGTGGAATGTATTCTTGAAACCGGGCGTACGCATCAGATACGTGTGCACATGAAGCATATCGGTCATGTACTCTTCAATGACGAGCGGTATGGCGGTCACGAAATCCTGAAAGGGACTCACTTTAGTAAATACAAACAATTTGTAAACAATTGCTTCGACACTTGTCCGCGGCAGGCTTTGCACGCCATGACGCTGGGGTTTGTGCATCCCGTCACTGGCGAAGAGATGCATTTTACTTCGGAGTTGCCGGACGACATGACCCGGTTGATAGAGAAGTGGAGAGGTTATATTAGTAACAGAGATTTAGAATGAAACGCAACATTGCCATTGTGGCAGGAGGCGATACCTCCGAAATCGTAGTTTCCCTGCGTAGTGCACAGGGCATTTACTCCTTTATCGACAAGGAGAAGTATAATTTGTACATCGTAGAAATGGAAGGTCGGCGTTGGGAAGTGCAATTGCCGGACGGAAGTAAAACACCGGTGGACAGAAACGACTTTAGTTTTATGAATGGGGCGGAGAAGGTCGTGTTCGACTTTGCTTATATCACCATTCACGGAACACCGGGAGAGGACGGACGTTTGCAGGGCTATTTCGACATGATGCGCATTCCGTATTCATGTTGTGGCGTACTGGCCGCTGCCATCACTTACGATAAATTTGTCTGCAACCAGTATCTCAAAGCATTTGGTGTGCGTATCTCCGAATCGTTGTTGCTACGTCAGGGACAGGCTGTCTCCGATGAAGATGTGGTGGAAAAAATTGGCCTGCCTTGCTTTATCAAACCCAATCTGGGAGGATCCAGCTTTGGTGTGACTAAGGTGAAGACGCGCGAACAGATTCAACCTGCCATTGCCAAGGCTTTCAGTGAAGCTGAGGAAGTGATGATAGAAGCCTTTATGGGCGGAACAGAATTGACTTGCGGTTGTTATAAGACGAAAGAAAAATCGGTAGTCTTTCCGTTGACCGAGGTCGTGACACATAATGAATTCTTCGATTACGATGCAAAGTACAACGGACAGGTGGACGAGATCACTCCGGCACGTATATCGGAAGAACTGACCCGGCGTGTCCAGACTTTAACCTCGGCTATTTACGATATATTGGGATGTTCCGGCATTATTCGAGTGGACTATATCATTACGGAAGGTGAGAAGATCAATCTTCTGGAGGTGAATACCACACCGGGTATGACCGCTACCAGTTTTATTCCCCAGCAGGTGCGTGCCGCCGGACTGGATATAAAAGACGTGATGACTGATATTATAGAAAATAAATTTTAGCTGTAAGCTGCGGGCCACGAGCTACAGTCGGCAAGCCGCACCGATTCCGTACGGGATAGAGCGGTGCAGCCTTTGTAGCTTATCGTTGATTACCTGTAACTCGTTGCTCGTCACTTGTAGTTTATAAAAGAATAAAAGCTATGAATACAACAGAGTTTGATGAAATCCGTCCTTACAACGACGAAGAACTCTCCGGGGTTTTCGAAGAACTGATTGCCGATCCGGCTTTTCAGAAGGTGGTTGCCGGGGTGATACCGGATGTACCCTTTGAGATGCTGGCACAAAAGATGCGTGCCTGTAGAACGAAACTGGAATTTCAGAAAACCTTTTGCTACGGTTTGCTATGGAAACTTGCAGGCGACTGTACGGATGGTATTTCATTGGATCATACGGCTATTCCGGACAAGAGCAAAGCATACACCTACATCTCGAATCACCGTGACATCATTCTTGATTCCGGTTTCTTATCTGTATTGTTAGTCGACCAGGGGATGGATACGGTGGAGATTGCCATTGGCGATAATCTGCTGATTTATCCGTGGATCAAGAAGTTTGTCCGGGTCAATAAATCATTTATCGTGCAGCGTGCACTGACCATGAGGCAAATGCTTGAGTCGTCTGCCCGCATGTCCCGTTATATGCACTATACAATCGGAGAAAAGAATCAGTCCATCTGGATTGCACAACGTGAAGGACGTGCCAAAGACTCTAACGACCGTACTCAGGACAGTGTACTCAAGATGCTGGCAATGGGGGGCGAAGGGGATGTGGTCAGCCGTCTGATGGAGATGAATATTGCTCCTCTCGCTATTTCCTACGAATATGATCCCTGCGATTACCTGAAAGCACAGGAGTTCCAGCTGAAGCGTGATATAGAGGGCTATAAGAAAACGATGGCAGATGACCTGAAAAATATGCAGACCGGTTTGTTTGGCTATAAAGGCCGGGTGCATTTCCAGACGGGAGCTTGCCTCAATGACCTGCTTTCGACAGTAGATCGCTCTTTACCGAAACCAGAGTTGTTTGCACGTATCTCTACGTGGATCGATCAGCGCATTCATAGCAATTACCGTCTTTATCCGGGCAATTATGTAGCTCACGATCTGTTGACTGGTAAGAATGATTTTGAATCCCACTATACGTTGGCCGAGAAGCAACGTTTTGAGGCTTATGTGGAGAAGCAGCTTGAAAAGATAGAAATTCCCAACAAAGATATTTCTTTCTTGCGTGAAAAGCTGTTGTTGATGTATGCCAATCCGTTGACCAACTATTTGGCCGCTCGTCAATGAGAATATGGACGTTACATATCGTCCTGTCTGTATTGTTTTCCGTCTTCCTGTTTTCCTGTAACGAAGATGATGGTGCTCCTTACCCTTCCGTGAGGTTGGAGTTTCTGACTGCAGAGTCGGGAGCAGACGGTCGGTTGCAAACGTTGGTTACGGATAAGGGAGAACGTCTGGTCGTGGCGGAGGACCGCACTGGATCGGAGCTGTTACCCAATTCCTCTAGCCGTGTGGTGAGCAATTACGAAGTGCTTTCGTCGGTAGGAGGGCGGAAAGAGATACGCATTTATGCATTAGCTAATACGGTTTCTCCGGTTCCGCTGCCTGCCGGAGAGTTCCGGAATGGCTTGAAATTCGATCCGGTTGATATGCTCAGTATCTGGATGGGGCGTGATTATCTGAATATGACTCTCTCTATCCGGGCACAGAATGCGCGGCATACGTTTCATTTCATTCAGGAGTCTGTGGAGCGGGATGCTGTAACCGGAAAGCTGAAAGTCCATTTAATGCTCTATCATGACGATGGGGGAGATGTGGAGGCTTATGCCAAGCGGGCTTATGTCTCGGTACCGTTGAGGCAGTACACGTCCGATATCGGGGAATCAGTGATCATTTATTTCAGTTTTCATACGTATGACGGGGAGGTGCAGACCTATCAGTTTGAATACGTACCCAGTCACTTAACCATTAATTACTAATTATATGTCGAAAATGAATTCAATGCTTATGGGAATATGTTTTCTTTTGTCTTCTCTCTTTTCTTGCCAGCAGTCGAAAGGGAATTTCAAGACAGTGCCGGTGAAGGAGTTTGCTTCGCTGATTGAGGATGCAAGTGTGCAACGGCTGGATGTCCGTACCATGGCTGAATATTCGGAAGGCCACATTCCGGGGACGATCAATATCAATGTGCTCGATGATTCGTTTGCGGTTATGGCAGACTCCACACTTCAAAAAGATAAACCGGTGGCTTTATATTGCCGCAGTGGCAAGCGAAGCAAGAAGGCGGCTGCCATTCTTAGTGAGAAAGGATATAAAGTGTACGAATTGGATAAAGGATTCAATGCCTGGCAGGAAGCAGGCGAGAAAGTGGAGAAATAAGAATGAACGATTATTGAACAATGAATGATCAACGATGAACAGGCTATGTATTATTATCGTTCGTCGTTGATCATTTATTATGGATCGTTCAAAAATCGTTATGGTAGATTTTCCAGCAGTCTTTTCAGTACCACTGTCGCCGAGATTTCACGGTTTGCGGCTTCCGGGATGACAATGGATTGCGGACTCTCGATAACATCATCCGTCACAATCATATTCCGTCTTACAGGGAGGCAGTGCATGAAGTAGGCATTATTGGTAACGGCCATCTGACGGTCGCCTACGGTCCAATTACGGTCTGTACTCAGAATCTGTCCGTAGTTGTCGCCTGTATAGGCTGCCCAGTTCTTGGCATATATAAAGTCGGCTCCTTCGAAAGCTTTCATCTGATCATATTCTACCCGTGCGTTTCCTACAAACTTCGGATCGAGTTCGTAACCTTCGGGGTGGGTGATGACAAACTCATAGTCTGTGGCATTCATCCATTCGGCAAACGAGTTGGGCACTGCCTGTGGCAATGGCCGCGGATGGGGAGCCCAGGTCATTACTACTTTAGGGCGGGCTGTCTTTTTGTATTCTTCGATGGTGATCAGGTCGGCAAAGCTCTGCAACGGATGACGGGTAGCTGCTTCCATAGAGAACACCGGGCGTCCGGAATGTTGTATGAACTGATTGATGATCACTTCATTATAGTCATACTCACGGTTTTCGAAGCGGGCAAACGAACGTACACCGATGATGTCACAATAACATCCCATCACCGGGATGGCTTCCAGCAGATGTTCCGGTTTGTCACCGTCCATGATGACACCGCGTTCGGTTTCCAGTTTCCAGGCCCCTTGATTGATGTCCAGTACAATTACGTTCATACCCAGGTTGAGAGCAGCTTTCTGGGTGCTGAGACGGGTGCGGAGGCTGGAGTTAAAGAAGATCATCAATAGAGTTTTATTACGTCCCAGTTCTACATATTTGAACCGGTCTTTCTTGATCTCGAATGATTCGGCAAGGGCTGATTTCAGGTCGCCGATGTCTTGTACGCAAGTAAATTTCTTCATAATTGTCTTTGTTAGAATGAATATACCTTTTCCGCAAAGGTATGATAAAATTTTCAATTGGCAGGCTGCGCCCATGAAAGATACTCCGTTTGCCGTGGAGACAGGAAGGTGCTGTTGGCCAGATAGTCCTTGTTGTTGGCGTAGATAAAGAGCACACTACCTTTTTTGATTGTGTCGATAATCGGTTTGGCGAGTGCTTGCGGCAAGGCAGGGCATCCGAGGCTCCGTCCCAAGCGTCCGGCAGAAGCGGTGATGTTGGGATTGGCATATGCGGCACCATGCATCACGATGGCGCGTTGTTTGGCTTGGTCGTTAATTCCTTTTTCCAGCCCGTTCAGCACCAGGGAGTAACCGTTGCGTCCCTGATAAGTGTTTTCGGTCAGGTAAAAGCCAAGCGAACTTTTGTACGAACCGTTTTTATTGGAGAATGAGGTTGCATAGTTTCCTCCGCTATTTTTGCCGTGTGATACGACGGAAGTATATAGCAACTTTTTGTTTTTCATATCGAGCACGTAAAGGCGCTTCTCGGTAGATGGTTTTGAAAAATCGATCAGGGTCATGATGGACTTGCTTTTCTGCTCGATTTTCCGATAGCCGGTCACTGCCTGTCGGAAAGCTGTATAGCTGACAATCCCGTCCAGCTGCATATCATCGAACAGTTGATCTATTTCGTCTGTCTCCGGAGTAGAGGCTACAGAAACAGGCTCACTGGTCGGTGCATGGTTGGGTACTTCTGCCAGTGGGAGCAGAAACAATAGGAGGAATAGAAATACTTTTTGCATAGGAAACTGAGAAAATAACGGCGCAAAGATACGGATTTCTATTCCAAAACAAAAATAATTGTCTCATTTACAGGAGCCCAGTCGAAAATAAACTTGGAATGTGATGTTGCATTCCGTACACACATGTGCGAGCGGGGCGTGGTGCCCAGAGACGGGCTGTACTCTATAAGTGCTTTACGGGGCTCGTTTACCGGGACTCCGTGAATGTATCCTCCGTCTGAGAATCGGCTGGCATAAGGCGCAAAACCTCCGGTGGCGGTGGAACCGTCTTTGAGGAATATCATGCGTGTCTTTTTTTCCTGTAGGACGAATATTCCTAATGGTGTCTCTTGTGCATACGGAGGGCGATGCCTTCCGGTAGTGGCGGGGTTCATACTCCGTACGGTCCATTGGGCTTCACTGGTTTGTTCCAAAGTCATTATGTTCTGGTCTCTTCGGTCTATCATGATTGTTTTGATGAAGTGTGTCGTATCCGGGAGCACTTTGACGTACCTCTTGGGTACATACCACTCTTCGCCAATATAGATAGGGGATACCTTGACGAAATTCTCTCCGTCGGCCAGGAAGCGGACCAGCGAACCGTCTTCTCCATAACGTTCGGGCACAAGCGTATCGGTGAGCAAATAGAGCGGGACGGACTGGTAGCGCTCTATGCCCAGCGTGTCGGCAATGCGTTTATAGGCATTCCGTTTGTAATGGCGTACCAATGGAGCCTCGCCGTTCCGGTTCTTATAGTTCTGCAAGATGGCCCATTGCGAGGGTGTCTGCTGAATGTTTTCGAGCAGTGCCAGGCGTTCTTTGATCTTATCCCATTGAAAACTGCGGGTCGTATCTTTGTACGGATACGTATCTTCAAGAGTATATTTATCATAGAGCAAATCTTTCTTGATCTCTATCTGTTCTGCGGAGATGGCTTTGGGCTTCTCTTCCGGAGGCACCGTTTCCAGTGAATCTGCTACACCGGTGACTTGGGGCTGTGGCAAATTTGTTCTGTTTTCTCTATTACATGCGCAGAGAAGGCAAGAAAGGGTGAGCAGGTATATATAGGCTGTTTGCTTCATAATGGGATAGGTTTGGAGTTCATTTACAAATATAATGTTTTTTATAAGGAATAGCAAGGCGTTTTGTTCTCGTATTACTAATAATTTGCATAATTGCCTCCGTTTTTGTCAAGAGTAAGTTTACGCTTCCTTAACATAAGCGCTCTCCGGATTATACTATTTATACTTTTCGAATCTTGTCCGGTGGTGTAGGCCCGGATGCAGTCGGAAGGGTAGAGGGATCAACCGTCTCCAACTGCCGGATCAACCGTCTTTGGGTCGGAACGCAGGCTCTTCCGACAAGAAACCCCGGCTCTGTTGAAGCGTAATCCCGGCTCTGTTCACGAGGGGTGCCGGCTGTAAAAAAAGAAAGGGGAGAAGCAAGAGCCTTTCCCCATTATCGCATTTTAAATTGAATCTATGGTATGATTGTGTCTACAAAGATAGTACAATCCGGAGGTTAAGTCAAGCTTTGAACCGATTATTTTCCTGACTTTCGCCGAAAGTATCACTGACGTGTCTGTCCGTCACCCTCTATGATCCATTTGTAGGAAGTGATCTCTTCCAATCCCATCGGTCCGCGGGCATGCAACTTTTGTGTGCTGATGCCGATTTCTGCTCCTAGCCCGAATTGTGCTCCGTCGGTGAAAGCGGTAGATACATTGGTATATACACAGGCTGCATCTACCATGCGGGTGAAAAGCGCGGCGCGTTCCGGGTTTTCGGTGACGATACTTTCGCTATGTCGTGAGCTGTATTCCTGGATATGTCCGAGTGCGTTCTCAAAACTATTCACAGTTTTGATTGCCATTTTGTAGTCCAGAAATTCAGTTCCGAAGCTCTCGGGGGTGGCAGGTTTCAGCAACCCGGCAGGATAGTGTCCCTCGAGTGCCTGATAGGCTGACGGATCTGCATAGATAATCACCTTGTCGGCTTTGAGCTTTTCACAAAGGAGAGGCAGATCGGACAATCTGCTTTCGTGAACAATCACGCAATCGAGTGCATTGCAAACACTCACGCGGCGTGTCTTGGCATTATGGATGATGGCAGCTCCCTTGGCCGTATCTCCGTATTCGTCAAAGTAGGTATGGCAGATGCCTGCACCGGTTTCTATTACCGGTATAGTAGCATTTTGCCGTACAAAGTTAATCAGGGCGCTACTGCCGCGAGGAATGATCAGATCTACGTATCCGGCAGCGTGCAGCAGTTCCCGGGTTGCTTCACGGTCGGTCGGTAGCAACTCGACCATGTGAGTGTCTATGTTAAACTGTCGGAGTACTTGGTGTATCACTTCTACGATGGCACGATTCGAATAGTCAGCATCGCTTCCCCCTTTCAGGATACAGGCGTTACCGCTTTTCAGGCAAAGCGAAAAAACGTCGAAGCTGACATTGGGACGAGCTTCGTAAATGATGCCGATGACCCCGAAAGGAACACTTATCTTAGTGAGTCTCATGCCATTGGGACGAATGCTCTCTTTCAATATCCTGCCCAGAGGAGAGGGGAGAGTGGCCACGTTGCGTATATCGGAAGCGATTCCCCGAAGTCGTTCTTCGGTCAACCTTAGCCGGTCGTATTTCGGATTGTCGGGTGACATCCGTTCCAGATCTTTCCGGTTCTCAGAGAGGATGTAGGAAGTCTGTTCCAAAGCAGCTTCTGCCACGGCATTCAGTATTTGGTTGATCCGATCGTCGGGTAATAGTGCCAGATGGCGGCCGGCTGCCTGTACGGCAGCAAAAGTATCATTCAGATTCATAATGCAGTTCGTTTATTCAATGTAAAGGTAGTCATAATGGACTACTGCTTTTTTTCCATGTTTTCCGATGGAGTCCCGTGCCTGCATGGAGTCACAGTTGACTTTGCCTACACCTACCGGAGTACCTTGGTAATCGATGATGCGCACGATGTCGTCTTTCTCAAATTCTCCTTCAATGCGGGTGATTCCGACGGGAAGAATGCTGACTGCCTTGTCGGAGTTCAACACTTCGGTAGCCTGTTCGTTGATATGTATCTCTCCCTTAGCGAAACCTTCGCTGTGAGCTATCCATTTCTTGATACTCGATACGGGTTGGGATGCGGGGATAAAACGAGTGCAAACCGTCTCTTCGGGATGCTCTATGAGGTTGATGAGGATGTTGTCGCGTTTGCCATTGGCAATAATTACTGTAATACCTTCATCTGCCACTTTGCGGGCAATGTTGGTTTTGGTCAGCATGCCTCCTCTCCCGAAACTCGATTTGCTGGTCTGAATGTAGTTACTCAGGTCTTTTCCCTGTCCAATCTCCCGGATCACTAATGAGTCCGGATCGGAAGGGGAACCGTTATAAATGCCGTCGATGTTACTCAGGATGATAAGGGCCTGTGCATTCATCATTGAGGCGATGAGGCCCGACAGTTCGTCATTGTCTGTGAACATCAGTTCGGTGACAGAGATGGTGTCGTTCTCGTTGACGATAGGAATGACGCCGTTCTCAAGCATCACCATCATGCAGTTTTTCTGGTTGAGGTAATGACGGCGTGTACCAAAATTCTCTTTGGTGGTGAGTACCTGTCCTACAGCAATGCCATGATCGCGGAACAGCTCGTAATATCGGTTAATGAGTTTGGCTTGACCCACTGCCGAGAACAATTGGCGCTGATCTACGCTATCGAGTTTCCTGAGGGTACGTATTTCGCTTCGTCCCGAGGCAACAGCTCCCGAAGAGATAAGAATCACCTCTACTCCGGCTTTATGCAAGGCGGCTATCTGATCGGTTAGCGCAGACATCCGGGTGACATCCAGTGTTCCGTCCTGTCGGGTCAGTACGTTACTTCCCACTTTTATGGCTATTCGTGTAAACTCCTTTTTCATTATGCTGACGATTTGAAAGCACAAATATATGGATTTTTGTCGATATGTTACCTCTCCCATACGGATATCTTGAAAGAGAATGTCTGTATGGCAGAGAGGGGATCGGGGGGAATTTATTCGTTTGCCTTTTCGCGGTTTCTCACTATTTCCATTGCATTTTCATAATCGTCTTCATTGACGAGGACAGCTATTTCCTGTCCGATGTAGTAAGGTGCCAAAGCTGCGAGCCCACCTCCGTCTTTCAGGATAGATTCTATTCCATTGCTTTCGAGCAATCCTTTGATGAACTCTGCTTCCCAAGGCGAACCGGTGAAGACTTCTACTACGCGGGTGTCTTTATCTTCTTTCATAATGGTAGGGATATAATGTGTTTATCTCTTACAAATATAACAAAAAGAACTTAGATAAAGTTGTTTTACCGATAGATTATTCTAAAGTTATTCGTTGCACTGTAATGTTCTCGTTGAGGAACATGGAGGCTGATTCAATAAATTTGTCTTCGGCCTCTGTGGTGTAAAAGCGGCATTTACCTTCCCGAGTGCACTTCATGTCCATTTCGGGATGACGGTGAAGGTAATCTTTCAGACTGGTAGCCACATATTCTCCCTGTGCCACCACTTTCACTCCTTGGGGAATGAATTTTTGTATCTTGGGCAATAGTATCGGGTAATGGGTACATCCCAGAACAAGGGTGTCTATCTGCCGGTCTTTGGCAAGTAGGTTGTCGATGTATTTACGAATAAAGAAGTCGGCTCCTTCGCCGCTGGCTTCATTGTTTTCAACCAGTGGAACCCACATGGGACAAGCTTCTCCGCTTACTTTGATATCCTCAAACAACTTATGCACTTCAAGCGGATATGATTCTGATTTGATGGTACCGGCTGTAGCCAATATTCCTACATGGCGCGTTTGGGTCATACTGCCGATACATTCTGCAGTTGGGCGAATGACTCCTAGCACCCTCCGGTCCGGATCTATATTCGGAAGGTCGTTCATTTGTATGGTTCTCAGTGCCTTGGCCGAGGCTGTGTTGCAAGCAAGTATCACCAGATGACAGCCCATCTCAAACAATTTGTTGACAGCCTGTAAGGTGAACTCGTATACGATTTCAAAAGAACGGGTCCCATAAGGAGTCCGTGCATTGTCGCCCAGATAGATGTAATCGTATTCCGGCAGCGCTTCCCTGATTTTGCTCAGGATGGTCAGCCCACCGTATCCGGAGTCGAATACACCGATAGGACCAGGTTGGTATGGAAGGGATTGTTTCATAATGGGGATATGGTTAAAAAGTTACGAGCTACAAGTAACAAGTCATAACGCATTTTGCATGGTACTTGTAGCTTGTAGCTCGTAACTTATTGCTCTTAACTCTTATTTGATGCCCAATTGGGTTTTTACTTTCGGAGTCAGGTTAATGCTTTGAGCTTCGTTTACGTAAGGTATCGGAGTACGTGCCATATCGAAAATGTAGATAACACCTTCTGCTGCACCTACTGCTTTGATAGCGTCATCCAGCTTCTTATATACCGGAGCCATCAGGTCATTGTTGGCTTTTTCCATATCCTGCTGAGCCTTAGCCTGGAATTGTTCTTGTCTCTGCATCATGTCTTCCAACTCTTTTTGTCTTCTTTCTGCAATGACAGCAGGAAGAGAGTCTTTTTGCTGCATGAATTCCTGGTATTTCTTGCTGAATTCTTCCTGAGATCTCTGTAAGTCTTGTCCGAGTTGTTTGTTCAATGCTTGTAACTCAGATTGTGCTTTGGTATATTCCGGCATGGCCGAAACAATTTCCATCGCATTGATGTGACCGAATTTAAGATTTTGTGCAAATACGCCCATCGGGAGTATTAACATCATTAAAAGTGCAATTTTTTTAAGCATAGTTTTATTATTTATTTGAATGATTACTTTTAAGTTATCGGGTGCAAATGTATGAAATTAATTTGAATATCCTAATTTCGCCAGCACTTCATTGCTTACATCAATGCGGGGAGTGGCAAAAATAATGCTTGAAGCAGATGCTCTGTCTACCACTACTGCATAACCGTTTTCCTCTGCTACAGCTTTTACCGCATTGTATATTTCGTCTTGAATAGGCTTCATTAACTCTTCTCTTTTCTTAAAAAGTTCACCTTCAGGACCAAAGTATTTACGTTTGAGCTCTGAAGCAGCTTTTTCTTTTTCTACGATGGCATCTTCTTTCTGGGTCTTTTGTGCGGCCGTCAGTTTAGCAGATGCAGCTTGATAGTCCTTAAACATCGTTTGTGCCTCTTTGGCTAATACTTCGACTTCACCCTGCCACTGTTTGGTTGCCTGGCTCAATTGTTCGTTGGCACGTTCGTAAGCCGGAATGTTCTTCAGGATATACTCCATATCGATCAGGGCAAACTTTTGTGCTTGGGCTGTCATACCTACGGCAAACAGCAAGATGATAAATAGAACAGACTTTTTCATAACGCTTAGTTTTTAGTGAAACAATTAGAATTCCTGGCCCAATACGAAATGGAATCTGCTTCCACCTGCGCTCTTGTCGCCAAGTACTTTGTCGAAACCGTATGCCCAGTCGATACCCATCATACCAATCATCGGAAGGAAGATGCGGACACCCACACCTGCCGAACGTTTCAGGTCGAACGGATTGAAGTTTTTCACATCATGCCAAGCATTACCGGCTTCCAGGAATGTTAACGCATAAATATTGGTACTTGTTTCCAGCATTAGCGGATATCTTAATTCAAATCCGATACGGGTATAAGCATAACCTTCTTGTCCGCGGTACGGAGTTAAAGAACTGTTTTCATAACCACGGAGGGCGACACTCTCGGTTGCATAGCTTGAATATCCGGTCATACCGTCACCACCGACATCGAATGTACCGAACGGTGATTTCTTATATTTGTTGTAGTGACCCAATATACCGAATTCAACACGTGTCATTAATACCGGAGTCTTTTTCACTACAGTCGGGTTCAGCAATGGGATGTATGTTTTTGCTTTGAATTTCCACTTGTGGTATTCTACCCATTTATGCATCTTGTTCATATCGTTCTGGTTGTACTCGTTGTACTTGCTGTAGTCTACCCCATCGAACAATGAGTAAGGTGGTGTGAACTGTACGGACAGCGAGAAGTCAGAACCACTACGGGGATAGATCGGGTTATCGTAAGAGGCGCGGGCCAATGTCAAGCCGATACTCAGGTCATTACATTTACCGTTGGTCACCGGGAAGTATTGCCAGTCTTTCAAGATATATCTCTGGTAAGAGAGCTCGGCTGAAAGCTGGAAGTAGTCATCCGGCCAGTTCAGACGTTTACCCCATCCTGCTGACAGACCCCACATTTTGATTGACTTATCCGGGTCATAATAGTTCTCGTAATTGTTATAGTTACCATAATTGTACATACCGTAGCCACCCAAGCCGCTGTAATAACTGTTGTAGTAGTTGTTATAGTAGCTTGAATTGTAGTAACGGCTACTGATATCGGTCTGTACGGAGAAGAATGCTGACAGAGAGAATGAATTCGGGCGTTTACCTCCGAACCAGGGATCAAAGAACGAAATGCTATACTGTTGATAGTATTGTGCATTGGTTTGTCCACTGATGGTCAGTGTCTGTCCGTCGCCTTGAGGCAGGATACCGCGATAATTTTCTCCCGGATGCAACAGGTTCGCCAAAGAGAAGTTCGTAAACTTCAGACTTAACTTACCGATAACACCTGTTTGTCCCCAACCGGCAGAGAACTCTACCTGGTCATTTGCTTTCGATACAAGATCGTAAGCGATATCTACCGTTCCGTTTACAGGGTCCGGCTGGATATCCGGCTTGATGTTTTCCGGGTCGAAGTGTCCCATTTGCTGGATTTCACGCATAGAACGCATCAGGTCCTCGCGGCTGAACAACTCACCTGGACGAGTACGGAGTTCACGGCGGACAACGTTTTCGTACAAACGGTCATTACCATTGATCTTGATCTTGTTGATACTGGCTTGCCGACCTTCAAAAATTCTCATTTCCAAGTCAATGGAGTCATTATCTATGTTTACTTCCACCGGATCCAGTGTATAGAACAGATAACCATTATTATAATAGAGGTTACCGATAGCATCTTCGTCGGTTGATAAGCGTTCATTTAACAATTTCTGGTTATATACATCCCCTTTCTTCATGCGGAGCATGTAGTTCAATTGCTCTGAAGGGTAAAGCGTATTACCTACCCATGTAACGTTGCGGAGATAATATTTATCGCCTTCTTCCAGTTCGATGAATACGTCTACGGTCTTATCGTCAAATTTGGATACACTGTCTTTCACAATGCGTGCATCGCGGTAACCCAATTCGTTATACTTATCAATAATCAACTGTTTGTCCTCTTCATATTTCTCGTTGACAAACTTCTTGGTGCGGAATAAGTTCAGCAGTTTTCCTTTTTCGTTTGTCTTCTTCATCACGCGTTTCAGCTTAGATGTCTTGATGGCATGGTTGCCGGCAAAAGTGATGGCATGTACTTTTACCTTTTCTTTCTTATCGATGTCAATATCGACTAATACCTGATTTTCATTGGCAGGATCATCTCTTTGGGTGATAGTGATTTCAGCATTCTTAAATCCCTTATCGTCGAAATAGCGTTTACTTAAAACTTTCGCACGGTCTACCAGGTTCGGAGTGATCTGACTACCCTTTATCATGCCCAGTTTGGTTTGCAGGTCTTCACGTTCCGACTTTTTCACACCGTGATAGCGTATATCGGAAATACGTGGGCGTTGGGCCAAAGTGATCTTTAACCATATTTTATTACCTTCTATTTTTTCAGCGGTAATCGATACATTAGAGAACAGACCATGACGCCAGTAGCGTTTGATTGCACCTGTGATTTCATCTCCCGGTACAGTAATGGTTTGTCCTACAGAGAGTCCGGACAGTCCGATAAGAACATAATCTTCGTAGTTCTTGACACCTTCGACTTTGATGTCGGCTATTTCATATTTTTTCGGTGTCCCGGAATACATGATAACGGGTTTTGATTCGTCAGTGTTAGCATCTTGTGCTACGCCCGGCAATGCAAAGCAAAACAGGCTGATAAACGTTACGAATATGAAGGAAATACGATAATGCATTTATGTTATAATTAAGTTTTGAGTTAACTGATTTGTTCGCTGGTTTTTCCGAATCTGCGTTCGCGTTTCTGGTAGTCACAGATAGCCTTGCACAATTCTTCTTCCTTAAAGTCGGGCCAGAAAGTTTCACAGAAATAGAGCTCCGAATAAGCACATTGCCAAAGCAGATAATTGCTTAAACGAACCTCTCCGCCTGTCCGGATCAGCAAATCCGGGTCGGGCATAAAGTTGGTTGTCAGATGTGTCCGAATACTTTCTGAAGTAATTTCTTCAGGGTTCATTTCTCCATTTTGTACCAATGTGGCAATCTGCCGTGTAGCTTCGGTTATTTCCCATCTGGCAGAATAACTGAGGGCAAGTATCAGGCACATACCTGTATTCTTGGAAGTATGTTCTACACAAGCATTCAGGCGCTCCCGTACATTCTCAGGTAGTTTGTTGATGTCTCCGATGATACGGAAACTGATATTGTTTTTCATAAATGTTTCCTCTTCGATAGAGTCGAAAAGGAGGCTCATCAATGCAGCGACTTCATCCGAAGGCCGGTTCCAGTTTTCTGTAGAAAAGGTATATAAAGTAAGGAATTTGATTCCTAACCTGGCCGCCTCTTCAGTAATGATATGCACAGTCTCGGCTCCGGCCTGATGTCCAAAACTCCGTTCGTGTCCGCGTAGTTTGGCCCACCGTCCGTTACCGTCCATGATAATTGCTACATGCTTAGGTATCCGGTTTAAATCTATTTGTTCTTTATAGGACATTTCGTTAGTTGTTGTTCTGTCTTTTAAAACCAAATTTATTGATTCGTCCGCGCCATACTTCGTTGGCACCACCGTTACTCCATATTACCCAGATAAAGTTATTTTTGTCTACTACGATTGAGTAATTGTTTTCTCTGTCTTTGAATTCGGCCGGCAGGAAGATTTTCTTGTTGGCTTTATACCAGGCAATACCTGCTTCCGATGTATAGATTGTTTCAAAATTTCCTCCGAATGCCAGAAAAGCATTATCATAATAGAAGAAAGACGGATTATCCAGTTTCGGACAATAGGCGGTACTCGAGGAAGTTTTTAGAGGTATCCAAAGCAAACCGTCTTGTGAGGTCCATGCGATGGAAGTTGTATCGTTTGCATTACGGTTGTTACCCATTACGGCTATTGTCTGGATTCCTGTTGCTGTCAGGTAAGAAGTTGCAGACAAATTCTCCAAGGGGAAGTCCGCACCTACTGTTTCGGAACCAATGTTCCACGCTGTTGCTTCAGGATTAGTTATGGCAAATGTAGATTGATCACCATTATTAATAATACCGGCAATTCCGGAGATACCCAGCAGATTACCTTCATTTTTCGGGAAAGGGGCGATCAGCATCTCTACTTTACCGTTTTTATTCAAATCGGTTGCAACATTCCATAATGCTCCATCAGATGAAACGTATGCACTTTCACCGTTTGTGGCATATAGTTTTCCGCCGAAAGAAATAATGGAGGAAAGCTTGATGTTGTCCGGAAGCCCTGTTATGGATACTGGTGTCCAGCTTCTTCCTTTACTGATAACATCTCCGGATGATTTGTATGCAGTCGTATTCGATGTATAGATCAAGAGATCTTCATTCAGGGTAACTGATTTCTGATATCCGCTATAGTTTGCGAAGTTATCTGTCATTTTGGTCCAGTTCATGGAATCCGGGTCCTGTTGATGTACGCGTACCGAAATAGTATACTCTTTGGTATATTGCATGTCGGCAGCCCACACTTTTATTCTCATCGGTTTTTGCATAGTGCCTCTGAAGTCGATAGAATCGGAATAGTTGAACAGAGTATCCTGACCCTCTGCGTTTTTGGCAGTGATTATTCCGGAAGTTGTGGTCAGTGTCTTGATAAGAATACGGTCAATAATTGTATCGGAACCTACAGGTAGTGAATCCTGGTTATAAATAAGTCCTACTCCATCGGGACCAAGTTGGTCAATTGTAAATTTATAGTTCACCCCATGTATGGTGTCAAGTGCAAATGCGTGTATGGTAGCATCCGGGCTATATTCAATTTCTTCTGTGTCAAGGCACGAAGTAACGGCAAACGATACAAGGAAGAAACTTACAATTACTGATAAAAACTTTATTCTCATTTGAAAGATTGTGTTTATTTACAAGTTGCAAAAATAGGAACATTTTTCTCTATATTGAACATTGAAGGGAAGTTTTATATAAAATTATAGATAATCTGCTCGATTTTGTCGATATAAAACTCCTTGAATGCAGCGAATTTAGGTATTTCTCTTCAAGTAATGCCTGAAGGTCGTACAGAAATGTTTTTCTTCCGAATAACTAATTTTATCGCTTATTTCAGGTGCTTTAACACCGGAATAAAGCAGTTTATCGCTCTTTTCTATGATGACTTCATCCCATATTCCGGAACGGATAAATGACTCCAGAAGAATCCTTCCTCCTTCTACCATCAGCGACTGTAGGTTGCGTTGATAGAGGGCAGACAATATTTGTGGCAGAATATCTGTCTGGTAATTGAGTGTGATGTATTCCAGGTTTTCTTTTCCGGAACGGGGATGTTCCGTAAAAACGAGCGTAGATACGCTGTTATCCGACAAATGGGAGGTTTGAGGGAGTGAATGATTACGGTCCATCACTATTCGCACCGGATTGTGTCCGTACCAGTTGCGTACCGTGAGTGCCGGATTGTCCAGTAGTGCGGTTCGCGTACCGACCATGATAGCGTCCGACTCTGCTCTTTTTTTGTGTACCAGCATGGAAGTGAGAGGAGTCGATAATATGACAGGTTGTCCTTCCGTACGTTCCAAGTCGATGAAACCATCGGCTGATTCTGCCCATTTCAAAACGATGTAAGGGCGGTGAAGGGTATGGAAAGTGATAAATTTCCGTATAAGTTCGCGACATTCCGGTTCCAGAACTCCGACAATGACTTCGCATCCGGCATCCCGTAACTTTTGGATTCCTTTGCCTGCTACTTTGGAAAATGGGTCTTGGCATCCGATTACAATCCTGGGAATTTGTTTCTCTATGATTAAATCAGCGCATGGGGGAGTTTTTCCATGGTGGGAGCAAGGCTCGAGACTTACATATATAGTACTGTGTTTCAGTAAAGACGGATCCTTTACAGAGCGGATCGCATTGACTTCGGCATGTGCTTCTCCGCAACGGATGTGATAGCCTTCACCGATTATTTGTCCCTCACATACGATGACAGCTCCTACCATTGGATTGGGAGATACGTTGCAAAGACCGTTTTTTGCCAGTTGGATGCAACGCCTCATGTATTTTTCTTCTTTCATCTTTTAGGCTGATAGCTATATTATTTGTACTTTTGCACCCCAAAATAAGGAGAATGAACCACGTCACCACTTATATCCGCCAGGCTTTACACGATATTTATCCACCGGGAGAACTCAGGAGTCTTACAAAAATCATTTGTTGTGATCTGCTGGGTCAGGATGCTATTGATTATTATCTGGGCAAAGATATAACATTATCTGTAAACGAGCAGTGTGATTTAGAAAGCATTGTCGAACGATTGAAGAAAAACGAGCCGATCCAATATATTCAGGGCGAAACCTGTTTTTATGGGTCTATGTTTCGGGTAGCTCCGGGTGTGTTGATTCCTCGTCCTGAAACTGAGGAGCTGGTTGATCTGATAGTGAAAGAAGCTGCAACCGGTACCCGTTTGCTGGATATAGGAACCGGTAGCGGGTGTATTGCCATCAGTCTGGCTAAACATATTCCGCAGGCTGTGGTCACCGCATGGGACGTATCGGAAGAGGCTCTTGCCATTGCCGGGGAGAATAATCGGGAATTGAAGGCCGGAGTGCATTTTGAGAAAATGGATGTTCTGTCTGCAGAACCTGTTGGTGATGATCAATATGATATGATTGTCAGTAATCCTCCTTATGTTACAGAGAGCGAAAAAAACGAAATGGAACCCAATGTGTTAGATTGGGAGCCCAGACTGGCCCTTTTTGTGCCGGACAATGATCCGTTGCGCTTTTATCGGCGTATCGCATCTTTAGGAAGAAAAATGTTACGCCTGCACGGCAGGCTCTATTTTGAGATCAATCGGGCTTATGGTGAAGAGGTTCTCCAAATGCTTCACGAACAAGGGTACGAAGAACTCCGTTTGATAAAAGATATATCGGGTAATGATCGAATTGTAACCGCCAAACGATGAATACAATAACAGAAGAAGAAGCGTTAAATCGCATGGCTGCCTATTGTTCCGCAGCCGAACATTGTAAAGCCGAAGTGAATGAAAAACTCCAGAAATGGGGCTTACCTTATGAAGTGATTAACCGAATCATCGATCGTCTTGTTGTCGAGAAGTTTATTGATGAAGAACGTTATTGCAGAGCGTTTGTCAACGATAAGTTCCGTTTTGCCAAATGGGGTAAAATGAAGATTACACAAGCTCTGTATATGAAAAAAATTCCTCGTGAGGTAACTTACAGGTATCTGAATGACATTGACCGGGAAGAATATCTTGCGATTTTAGGAGATCTGATAGCAGCAAAACGTAAAAGTATACATGCCAAAGATGAATTCGAGCTGAATGGGAAATTGATTCGTTTTGCCATGAGTAGAGGATTTGAAATGGACGATATCCGTCGCTGTGTGCAGGTAGAAGAAGAGTAAGTGACAAATAACAAAAAAATAATACGGATTCTTCTTTTTAGTCTCGTTCCATTTCCGTATTTTTGCATCCTGTAATTATCATAGTTAGTTTAGTTATGAAAAATTTAGAGAGATTATTCGCCGAGAAGTTGTTGAAGATTAAAGCTATTAAGCTTCAACCGGCAAATCCGTTTACATGGGCTTCCGGATGGAAATCACCGTTTTACTGCGACAATCGTAAAACCCTTTCTTATCCTTCTCTTCGTAGTTTTGTTAAGTTCGAGATTACACGTTTGGTTCTGGAACGTTTCGGACAGGTAGATGCTATTGCCGGAGTTGCGACGGGGGCTATCCCTCAAGGGGCTTTAGTGGCTGATGCATTGAATCTTCCGTTTGTGTATGTTCGCTCTACCCCGAAAGACCATGGTCTGGAAAATCTTATCGAAGGCGAACTTCGTCCGGGAATGAAAGTCGTTGTTGTGGAAGATTTAATCTCTACCGGTGGAAGCAGTTTAAAAGCTGTAGAAGCTATTCGTCGGGATGGTTGCGAAGTTATTGGTATGGTAGCTGCTTATACTTACGGATTTCCTGTTGCCGAACAGGCCTTTAAAGATGCTAAAGTGCCTTTGGTAACATTGACTAATTATGAAGCTGTGTTAGATGTTGCACTTCGTACCGGTTATATTGAAGAAGAAGACATTGCAACGTTAAACGAATGGCGCAAGGATCCGGCTCATTGGGAAACCGGAAAATAAAACTGATTTTTTTGATGATTAAAATATAGAAAGAAGAGCCATTCGGACAGAATCTGTTCGGATTGTTCTTCTTTTTTCTTTATAAGTAAGATAAATAAGATGACTAAATTTGAAAGTAGTGTCAAGGTGATACCTTATAGCCAGGAACGTGTGTACGAGAAACTTGCCGATCTTAGTAACCTGGAAGCTATTAAAGATCGTTTGCCCGAAGACAAAGTGAAAAATATGAGTTTCGATACTGATACACTTAGTTTCAATGTGGATCCTGTAGGACAACTGACCCTGAGAATTATTGAACGGGAACCCAGTAAATGTATTAAGTTTGAGACTACCAATTCGCCTCTACCTTTTAATATGTGGATTCAGCTTGTGGCTGTATCCGAAGAAGAATGTAAACTAAAGGTAACTATTGGGCTGGAAATCAATCCGTTTATGAAAGCGATGGTACAGAAACCTTTGAATGAAGGATTGGAAAAGATGGCTGATATGTTATCTATGATACAATATTAATAGCTATGGCACAGAAACTTTGGGAAAAATCAGTTGAGGTAAATAAGGATATAGAGCGATTTACCGTTGGACGTGACCGTGAGATGGATCTTTATCTTGCAAAGCATGATGTACTTGGTTCGATGGCTCATATCACGATGCTCGAAAGTATCGGATTGCTCACAAAGGAAGAATTAGCTCAGTTGCTGACCGAACTGAAAGATATATATGCTTCTACGGAGAGAGGCGAGTTTGTAATAGAAGAAGGAGTTGAAGACGTGCACTCGCAGGTAGAACTGATGCTTACGCGTCGTTTGGGTGATGTCGGTAAGAAGATTCATAGCGGGCGTTCTCGTAATGATCAGGTGTTGCTTGATCTGAAACTTTTCACTCGTACTCAGATCAGAGAAGTAGCAGAGGCTGTAGAGCAATTGTTTCATGTTCTGATTCGTCAAAGTGAGCGTTACAAGAATGTTCTGATGCCGGGTTATACTCATTTGCAAATTGCGATGCCTTCTTCGTTCGGGCTTTGGTTTGGAGCGTATGCTGAGAGTTTGGTAGATGATATGCTTTTCCTGCAGGCTGCTTTTAAGATGTGCAATAAGAATCCTTTGGGCTCCGCTGCCGGATATGGCTCTTCATTCCCGCTGAACCGCACGATGACTACGGAATTGCTGGGATTCGATTCTTTAAACTATAATGTAGTGTATGCCCAGATGGGACGTGGAAAGATGGAACGCAATGTCGCTTTTGCCTTGGCTACGCTTGCAGGAACGATTTCTAAATTGGCTTTTGATGCTTGTATATTCAATAGCCAGAATTTTGGTTTCGTGAAGTTGCCGGATGAATGTACAACCGGATCAAGCATTATGCCACATAAAAAGAATCCGGATGTGTTCGAACTGACACGTGCCAAATGTAATAAGTTACAATCGTTGCCGCAGCAGATTATGATGATTGCCAATAATCTGCCTTCCGGATATTTCCGTGATTTACAGATTATAAAGGAAGTCTTTTTACCGGCTTTTCAGGAGTTGAAAGATTGTCTGCAGATGACTACCTATATCATGAATGAAATTAAGGTGAATGAGCATATCCTCGATGATGATAAATACCTTTTTATTTTTAGTGTAGAAGAGGTGAATCGTCTGGCACGTGAAGGTATGCCATTCCGGGATGCTTATAAGAAAGTAGGGCTGGATATTGAAGCCGGTCACTTTTCGCATGACAAGCAAGTACATCACACCCATGAAGGAAGTATTGGCAATTTGTGTAATGATGAGATTTCCGCATTGATGCAACGTATCATCGAGGGTTTCAACTTTCAAGGTATGGAACAGGCGGAGAAGACCTTGTTGGGGCGTAAATGATCCATCCAGACCATGCATAGAGTTATCTCTTTTGCATGGTCTTTGATTATAAAATATCCTTTTCCACCTTTATTGAAATATTTTCATCGGAAAAAGTTTGGCAGAAAGGTAGAAACTACTTATCTTTGCACCCGTTGAAAAAATGCGGAAATAGCTCAGTTGGTAGAGCATAACCTTGCCAAGGTTAGGGTCGCGAGTTCGAGTCTCGTTTTCCGCTCTCTTTGAAAGGATGCTCGAATGGTGGAATGGTAGACACGAAGGACTTAAAATCCTTTGGCCATTGCGGCTGTGCGGGTTCAAGTCCCGCTTCGAGTACGAGCGTCTAGTCAGAAGCCTTGTAAGCCAAATGCTTACGAGGCTTTTTAAATTTATTACAGGCAATATATAGAAATAGTTCATGTTCTACGTGCGTATATTAGCTTCTCTTACAAACATACATTTCGATCTTCCATCTTTTACCTTTTTATACTTACTCCCTTAATAGTCAATGTGATGAATGGGTGGAAAATCGCGTTTTTAGTCCGTTTATCTTCTACTCGTATCTTCCATCTTCCACCTGAATATTAGAGAACCTTATAATCGATAATATGCTGATTTACAATATTAAGAAGCATGTTGATTAACTAAATACGTTGTTTAAAGCATCTTGTTTTCTTTTATTGTTTAGTCGAAAATACTCTGTTCTTTATCCTGTCCCTGCTGTCTGTGTTCACGAGCCCACGTATCTGTGCCCATAGGTCCGCATACCGGAGACCATGAGCTCGCGTACCAGGGCTGAGATAAAGATATTGAGATTCATTATAATAGACTTGAATACAATGTCTTAAGAGTAGGGGCAAATATAGTTGTTTGGTTTATGATTTGTAAAGAAGAAAAGAATCGTTATGCTCTATCGGGATGGTAATTGGGATAAGGTTATATTGATTAAGATCATTTTCTTTTTAATTCCGATCCATAAATTGAGACTGGGATTACGTATCACACTTCTAATGTGAATTACTTTAGTCGGGTTATTGTATTCTCTTTTGAAAATACTTCTGAGGATCTTTATGCTTTTAGGCTATTGCATGGACTTTCTTGAGATTCTTCTTCTTTTTTATACCTAAAAAAGTACTACTTTTGTAATAAGCCTTTGTCTTTTTGTAAAAAGGATATTGATACTTTTATATATGTTCTAATTATCAGTGATTTGTATTACTGAGAAGTATAATCGACTGTTAAACACACACGCATTAAATATGAAGTTAAAGTTTCTCTTTCTGTTTCTAAGCTATAGCTTATCGATACATTCGCAAAATAACTTATTGTATGCTGACTCGTCAAAAGATTCGCTTTTTTTTGAACAAAAAAAGGCACTGCTTACGGCAACATGGCATAAACCTTTCAGTTATAGCAGTATTCAGAGCAATCA
This sequence comes from Bacteroides sp. 3_2_5, assembly GCF_000159855.2. NCBI lineage: Bacteria > Pseudomonadati > Bacteroidota > Bacteroidia > Bacteroidales > Bacteroidaceae > Bacteroides > Bacteroides sp. 3_2_5. The sequence goes on from NZ_JH636044.1 coordinate 630,508, forward strand.
TGCTCCTTTAGGCCCCTATATGGGGAATGGAGATGTAGGGGTAGTGGCATTTACATCGGACAATAGTCAGACATTAAAGATATCGAAAGTGGATTTTGTTACGGATGGCTGGACAGACTGGGCAGGCAGTGGTCCGGCTGCTTTGCCCATTGGCGGGGTGAATATCACTGTAAACTCTCCGGTATATTCCGGCTTTGTCACAGTCAACCGGGCGGACCCTTCCGGATTTAGTTATCAGATGGACCAGTTAAATAGTGAGTTACGAATGACTACTGCTACTGCTCAGCAGGTTAAAATGGTCAGTTGGATGGGAGTGAATGAAAATATGATAATAACTGAGTTGACCACCTCTTCAAAAACTCCGGTTCCTATTTCGGTAGATACTTATGCTGATAATCAATCTGCTTCTTATACAACTACAGCACAGGTGAATGGACAAATAGCTCAAGTCACTCGGCAAACGAAGACTGATGCGGTGAGATGGATTTCCTGTGCCGGTATATCCACTAAAATAGTGGGAGTTATGTCTAAACCGGAATGCCTGTCCGAGTCGATGGTCCGATCAAATTTTCAGCTGACAGCTTCCGATACGGTTCTCGTTGTGGTATATGTTTCGGGAGGTGGAAAAGGAAATGATCCGCAACTGCCAACGGCCTATAACAAACTGTTGACTTTAAATAAAGCGGATGTGACTCAATTGAAAATGGCGAAAAAAGCATGGTGGAAAGATATGTGGACCCGTTCGTATGTGGAAACGAATGACGAGTTGTTGAATCGTCACTACTTGTCGTCCATTTATTTACTGGCTTCTGCCTATAACGAACATTCACCGGTATCCGGTGGCATGTATGGAGTCTGGAATATGGATGACAAAATGATGTACCATGGTGATATCCACCTGAACTATAACAGTCAGGCGGGATTCTATAGTGCTTTTTCATCCAATCGTCCGGAAATAGCCTTGCCTTTCTATAAAACGATAGAGTTGCTGATACCCGAAGGAAGACGGCGGGCAAAGGAAGAAATGGGAATTATGCATCCATCATGGGAAGGAAAGTCTTGCAGGGGAATACTATTTCCTGTGGGGGCCTTGGGTATCGGGGTATTTTATAATTATTATTGGCAACAAACCATGAATGCTCCGTTCAATGTTCCTCTGTTCAGTTGGTATTATGAATACACCGGTGATTTGAACTTTTTACGGTATCGGGCGTATCCTTATATTCGTCTTTGTGGCGATTTTTATGAAGACTATATGCAGAAGGAGACATACGGCAAATCATATCGTTATACCATAACGACAGGAGGACACGAGGATTCGTGGGATCTGAACCCTCCTTCCGATTTAGCTTTTGTGAAACAGACGTTCGGTTTGTTAGTGAGGTACAGTAAGTTGTTGGGAGTAGATCAAAAACGACGGAAGAAATGGAACGACATTTTGTCTCATCTTCCGGAGTATAAGGTGATAATGCCGACCAAAACACCTAATCAAGGCTTGCCTGTCTATGCGAAGAACGAGGCCGGATGGGATTTGCCAAGCCATGCCATACAGCTGCATGCTGCCTATCCCTGTGAAATACTGAATTTACATTCGGACTCTACAGCCTTGCAGATAGCCCGAAACACATTGTATTATTATGAGGTTTCTCAAAAGGGATTTACCAATACGATGAACGAATTGGGATTGAGTGCTTTTGTGATGGGGGCCCGTATCAGATTTGATCCCGATCTCTTATTGGAAAATATGAAGACTTTGATAAAAACGGCCGGAACTAATTTTCTGATTATCGACGGGCATCATTGTACTGAGAAAACTGCTGTTATAGAGACGGTAAACTCAATGATGCTCCAAACGGTGGAGGGTGTCATCTATCTTTTTCCATGTTGGACACAAACACCGGCTGCGTTTACGAGGCTTAGAGCAAAAGGAGCCTTTCTCGTTTCTGCCGATTATGACGGAACGTCAGTGGGCGGTCTGAAAATCTTTAGTGAGAAAGGAGGTATATGCAGACTGAGCAATCCTTGGAGGGGAAGAAAACTTCGGGTCACCGAGAATGGAAAACCCGTCTCCGTGAAAGAACAAAACAATGTCTGTTCATTTATTACCCGAAAAGGAAGCACTTATACGATAGTAGGTCTTTAACGGTACGAAGCGTCATTCTTTTGTGAGAACAAAAGTGGTACTAATGGAATATAAGTGCTGTCAATCAAAAAAAAAGCCGGAATGCAACACGATACATTCCGGCTTTACTTTCCTAATCAAACCTAATCTAACAAACCATTTATGAAGTTGTCCGGCCGCCGATTACCCGCATCGCTGCCGTGTAATATTCACATGGAACGGAAAGCAATATGCTGCCTATACCTTTGTCTTTCATAGCCACTTCGATAGATGCGGCTTTCAGGAGGCTTTTGACACTTGCTACTTCCCATGGACTGCCCGCGAACACTTCAATCTGAGAAATCTTTCTGCTTACTATCATTTGCTCTTAATTGTTTAATGGTTACGGATGCAAATATAGCAGGTTGTTTGTTCATTTAAGAACAATTTCTGTTCAGATTATAACACTTTTGTTGCAAACGTTTGCTCAATTTCGTATTTGATTGTTTTTTGTTGTTTTTGAGACATGATTATTTCTCGTCATTCTTCCGAATTTCCACTCGTCGGATTTTACCGCTAATGGTCTTAGGCAATTCGTCGACAAATTCGATGACGCGTGGATATTTATAAGGAGCTGTGACTTTTTTCACATGATTCTGGAGCTCTTTTACCAAGTCTTCCCCTTTGCGTTCACGATACTCTTTGGCCAGAACGATGGTAGCTTTCACTACCTGTCCGCGTATTTCGTCGGGAACGCCGGTTATGGCACATTCTACTACGGCGGGATGTGTCATCAATGCACTTTCCACTTCGAACGGACCAATACGGTAACCGGAACTTTTGATTACGTCATCGGCGCGTCCCACGAACCATAGATAACCGTCTTCATCTTTCCAGGCTACGTCGCCAGTGTAGTATATTCCGTCGTGCCATGCTTCGTGTGTACGCGAGGCGTCCCGATAGTATTCTTTGAACAGTCCCAGTGGCTTTCCTTTGTCAGTCCGGATTACGATCTGTCCTTGCTCTCCGGCTTCTACCGACCGTCCTTCGTAATCGATCAGATCAACATTGTATTGTGGATTGGGCACCCCCATACTTCCCGGTTTGGGTTCCATCCATGGGAAAGTGGCTACTGTCAGTGTAGTCTCGGTCTGCCCGAAGCCTTCCATCAGTTTGATGCCTGTTAACTTTTTGAATGTGTCGAAAACAGCCGGATTCAAGGCCTCACCTGCAATGGTGCAATATTCCAATGACGAAAGGTCATATTTCGTCAGGTCTTCGTGGATGAGGAAACGGAAAATGGTGGGAGGGGCACAGAGTGAAGTGACATGGTAATTTTGTATCTTTTCCAATATATCGGCAGGAGTGAACTTTTCATGATCATACACGAATACATTTGCTCCGGCAATCCATTGTCCGTAGAGCTTTCCCCACACTGCTTTTCCCCAGCCGGTGTCGGCAATGGTGAGATGGAGGCTGTTTTCTTTCAGATTGTGCCAGAAACTACCGGTTACGATATGCCCCAATGGATAAGTGAAGTCGTGTGCAACCATCTTAGGCTCTCCGGTTGTTCCGCTGGTGAAGTACATCAGTGAAATGTCATCGTTGGTGTTCGGATGTTCCGGCTTTACGAAAGGCGCCGCATGCTCGATGCCCTGATGGAAGTCATCAAATCCTTCGGGTATTTCGGGCCCTACGCTAACTAAATGCTTTACAGTAGGAGAGTCCGGCATAGCATCTATTATGTGTTTGGTGACCACTTCTTCTCCGGCAGCCACAATCATTTTTATGTCGGCTGCATTGCAACGGTATACAATGTCTTTCTTGGTTAGCAGGTGTGTAGCCGGAATAACGACTGCCCCTAGTTTGTGCAGGGCAATGATGCTGAACCAGAATTCATAGCGTCGTTTCAATATCAGCATGACCATATCACCATGTCCGATACCCAGGCTCTGAAAATAAGAGGCTGTCCGGTCAGTATATTGTTTCATATCCGCAAAAGAGAACTGGTGGTGTTCACCTTTGTCATTAGTCCATAATAAGGCCGGTTTGTCTGGTTGTTCGGCAGCCCAGGCATCCACTATGTCATATCCGAAGTTGAAGTTGTCCGGAACGTGTATCTTTAAGTTTTTCACAAAGTCTTCCTGTGAACTGAAGGAAGTTTGAGATAAAAATCTATCTATCATCTTGTTTATTTAAATAATTACATGATTACTGCCAGGAAACGTACTGTTTTCCCGTCGAGTGCTTTCATTCCATGAGGTAGTTTTGAATTGAAGTACAGGCTGTCCCCTTCGTTTAATATCAAGTCTTTTCCATCTATACTGATCATCATGCGGCCTTCAAGTACCAGGTTGAATTCCTGTCCGCTATGACTGTTATAGTGTATCGGCTCGATGTCGGGTTTGGGTTCGACAGTTACAATGAACGGGTCGGCATTCCGGTTCATAAAACCTGCTGCCAGTGACTGGTATTTATAAGCCTTTGTGCGCTCAATACTGGTTCCTTTTCCTGCACGGGTCAGGAAGTAACTACTCATCTTGGGCTCTTCGCCAAACATCAGAGCGTCGAGAGCGATTCCGTATTTACGTGCGATTTTTTGCAGCATACTCACTGAAATGTCGTAATCTCCCGTTTCCGCGAGGCGATATTCTTCCGCTGAAATCTCGCAATCACGGGCGATGTCTTCGGCCGTCAGTTCGAGTACGTCACGTAATCCGCGCAGACGTTCTGCTATTTGTTTAATTTGGTCGTCCATATCAATTTTAGTGTTTAGTGATTATTTGTTTTATATTTTGTGATTACAGTGTCCGGCCACTATCTTGATGCTTTCATTGCTTTAATGATGGCAGAGGTGAATCCATTATGCTCCAGTTCGTTGATGCCTTTAATGGTAATTCCGCCGGGTGTAGTCACTTTGTCGATCTCAACGCTTGGATGGGTGTCATTGTTCAGTATCAGTTCGGCGGCACCTTTTACAGATTGGGCAATCATATCCATGGCATCCGATGGCCGGATTCCCATTTCGATGCCCGCTTGCATGGCAGCCTGAATATATTTCAGTACGTAAGCGATACCGCAGGAAGTCAGGGCGGTAGCCGCTTCCAATTTGTCTTCAGGCAAAATCATTGCCATACCCATCTCGCTGAATAGATTGACCATCAGTGCTTCTAATTCTTGGCCGGCATTTCGCGAAGCAATCAGTGTCATGCTCTGTAATTCACTGATAGCTGTGTTGGGGACAATACGGAACATAGGCATTTCAGGTTCTACTACATCATGAGCCAATTGTTCGAAACTGATACCGGCAGCAACAGAGACCAGAATCTGTTTGCTTCTTAGTTTCATTTCTCGGAGTACACCTCTGATCAGCCAAGGTTTCACAGCTAGAATCACGATATCAGCACCAGTAGCAGCTTCAGCATTATTGCGAGTGATAGCAATAGAAGGAAATTCTTTCTTTAGTGCTTCCAGCTTTCCAATGCTGGGGTTGGATACTATTATATCGGAAGCCGGAATCAGCTTACCTTTTGCCAGTCCGCAGGCAATGGAGCCCCCCATATTTCCTGCACCAATGATAGCTACTTTCATATTATATAATTATTTAGTCTGTTTCTGACAAAGGTATAAGTAAAAAGTGAAAATACGAGCAAACGTGGCAGGTATTTTCACTTTTTCACTTTCCTTATAAGGATGCTGATTATTAACCGAGTACTTTTCTTAGCCGGGCGAGGAATTCATCGGCTTCCTCTTTGCTGAGGCAGAGAGGAGGCAACAATCGGATTACGTTCGTACCGCTGGCACCGGTAAATACTTTTTGTTCGTGGATCAGGCGGCTCCGGATTTCCTTTACCGGTTGGTCAAATTCCATTCCGATCATTAATCCGCATCCGCGCACTTCTTTGATTTCCTTGAATTTTTTCAGTTCTTCCAGCAGATAGGAGCCGATGTTGGCTGCATTTTCTACTAAATTCTCCTGTTCGATGACATCCATTACTGCCAATGCAGCCGAGCAAGCCAGATGATTGCCCCCGAAAGTTGTTCCAAGCATGCCATATACGGGTGTAAACATAGGACTGATCAGTACTCCGGCCATCGGGAATCCGTTTCCGATTCCTTTGGCAACTGTAATAATATCCGGTTTGATTCCGGCATATTGGTGAGCGAAGAATTTGCCACTACGTCCGTAACCGCTTTGTATTTCATCCAGAATCAGGATTGTTCCGTGTTCTGTACAGGCTTTGCGGAGCTCTTGCAGGAATTCGGGAGTCGGTATTTTGATACCGCCAACTCCCTGTATGCCTTCAATGATGACAGCACAAATATCTTCTTTTGCCAATTCGGCTTTCGCAGCCTCTATGTCATTTAGCGGAAGGTAGGTGATGTGTCCGTTGGCATTGATCGGAGCTATAATTTTAGGATTATCTGTGGCCTCGACTGCTAGTGAAGTGCGTCCGTGAAAAGCTTTCCCAAAAGAGATCACTTTGGTACGTCCGTTATGGAACGAAGCCAGTTTCAACGCGTTTTCATTTGCTTCGGCACCACTGTTTATCAGGAATAGGGAATAATCTTCATACCCGGATATTTTTCCGAGACGTTCGGCTACCTGTTGTTGCAGCTTGTTGATTACGGAGTTTGAATAGAAGCCCAGGGTTGCCACCTGCTTGCTAATCATGTCAACATAATGGGGATGAGCATGTCCGATAGAGATAACGGCATGGCCTCCATAAAGATCCAGGTATTCGGTTCCATTCTCGTCCCAGACGTGACAACCCTTTCCTTTTATTATGTTTATATCGAAAAGTGGATATACATCAAATAAGTTCATTGTTTCTTCTTAGAATGCAGAGGGCTTGAGGCGCAGGCCTACCGTTTCCTCCAGGTTAAACATCAGGTTCATGTTGTGGACAGCCTGTCCGGATGCACCTTTCAATAAATTGTCGATGCAAGAAATGATCAGTAATTTATCGCCGTGTTTTTCCAGGTGAATCAGACATTTATTGGTATTTACTACCTGTTTGAGGTCTATGTTTTTATCAACGATGTGGACAAACGAATCTTTGGCATAATATTCCTCATACATGCGTACGATCTCTTCCAATGCTACTTTTGTTTTCACTACCAAAGTGGCAAAGATGCCGCGGGGGAAATCGCCGCGATAAGGGATAAAATCAATTTCCGCATCAAAACTGTTCTGGAGTTGTTTCAGCGATTGCTTGATTTCAGGAATGTGCTGGTGTTCGAAAGCTTTGTATACACTCATATTGTTGTTACGCCAACTGAAATGACTGGTTGCACCGGGTTTTACTCCCGCTCCCGTGCTTCCTGTAATGGCGTTTACCATTACGTCCTCATTTAGCATCAGGTGTTTTGCCAGTGGGAGCAGTCCCAGCTGGATGCAAGTTGCGAAACATCCCGGATTAGCCACATGCTTTGCTGTGCAGGTTGCACGACGATTTAGTTCCGGCAGACCGTATATGAAGTCATGATCCGGTGAAGCTATGCGATAATCCATTGAAAGGTCTATAATTTTCAGTTCCTCCGGGATATTATGGCTTTCCATAAATTTCTTCGTATCCCCATGGGCTGTACAGAAGAACAGTACATCGATATCTTCCAACGGAAGTTCGTCTGTAAAAGTCAGGTCACACTCTCCGTAAAGTCCCTCGTGTACATCAGTAATTTTGTTTCCGGCGTTACTGGTACTGTTGATAAATACGATTTCAGTCTCGGGATGATTGATAAGCAGGCGGATAAGTTCGCCTGCTGTATATCCTGCTCCACCAATGATTCCTGCTTTTATCATACCTCTTCGTCCTTATGGTTAGCATAGTAAACACGTAGTGGGGTAGAAGTCACCTTGATGAAGCCTTTTGCATCTTCGGCCGTCCAACCCTTTTGCATTTCTCCATATTCACCAAACTTGGTCTTTACCAAGTCGTCTTGTGATTCTACACCGACAGTAGAGAATGACAACGGACGGAGCTCAAGGATGGCTGTACCGTTCACATTACGTTGTGATTCTTGAAGCATTGCTTCGATATCACGCATCACCGGTTCCAGGTATTGGCTTTCATGAAGGAACATACCATACCAGTTAGCTACCTGATCTTTCCAATATTGTTGCCATTTGCTCAATGTGTATTTCTCAAGGAAACGGTGTGCACCGATGATCAACATTGGAGCGGCGGCTTCGAATCCTACACGTCCTTTGATACCGATGATAGTATCACCTATATGCATATCACGGCCAATACCGTAAGCAGCACCTATCTCTTCCACTTTTTGGATGGCGGCAATTTTATCTTCGAACACTTCTCCATTCACGGCGTGAAGTTCACCATTCTTAAATTCAAGGCGCAGAAGTTCACTTCCCTCTTTCGTTACTTGCTTCAGGTAGGCCGTTTCGGGCAATCCTTGTGCACTGTCCAGAATTTCTCCGCCGCAGATTGAAGTCCCCCATAGTCCGACATTATAAGAGTATTTTAGTTTTGTAAAGTCTGCTTCGAAGCCATTTTTGTTCAAGTAGTCGATTTCTTCCTGACGGCTGAGTGCCATATCGCGGGTCAGCGTAATAATTTCTACGCCCGGAGTCATGACAAGGAATGTCATGTCGAAACGAATCTGGTCGTTACCGGCCCCTGTCGAACCGTGTGCAATGGCTTCCGCACCAATCTCTTTCGCATAGCGTGCGATGGCCAATGCCTGGAAAATACGTTCGGAGCTGACAGAAATAGGATAGGTACCGTTACGTAGTACGTTACCGAATATCATATACTTCAAACTTTTTTCGTAATATTCCTGAGTGACGTCGAGTGTGACATATTTCACAGCACCCAGTTTGTAGGCATTCTCTTCATTCTGTTTCAGTTGTTCTTCGCTGAAGCCACCTGTGTTGGCACACGCTGCATACACTTCATATCCTTTTTCCTTGGCCAGGTACATTACAGTGAAAGAGGTATCGAGACCTCCGCTGAATGCAACCACTACTTTCTTTTTCTGTTCCATAGTGCTGTATATTTTAAATGTTATTTCTTTCTTGTTCTTTTTTTATGTTATGCGGATCTGTCGGATCATATAGCATAGCGGTGCAGATGCAGAATTTACGGTCCTTCGCCATCAGTATTTCATGGTTTATGCACCCTTCACATCCTTTCCAAAAGGCTTCGTCGTCGGTCAGCTCGTTAAAAGTGACCGGTACATATCCCAATTCCGTATTCATTTTCATCACGGCTGCGCCGCTGGTCAGACTGAATATTTTAGCTCTGGGCCATCGTAAACGAGCCAATTGGAAAGAGGCTTGTTTGATACGTTTGGCCAGTCCTAATCCTCGGAAGTCAGGGTGTACGATCAATCCTGAAGTAGCAACGTATTGCTTGTTTCCCCATGATTCAATGTAGGTAAATCCGGCAAATACATCTCCGCAAAGAGCTATGATTGCTTTTCCTTCTTTCATCTTGGTGGCTACGTACTCGTGTGTACGTTCTGCTATTCCGGTTCCGCGTACTTTTGCTGCGTTTCTGATTGTCTCCAAAATAGTGTCAACGTAAACCTCATGCGAGGCGTCGGCTACCATAACATCTATTTGTTGAGTGTCCATTGTTGATTTAGTATAGAGTATAATTGTTGTTAGTTAGTTGATATTCGGAATAATGAGAGACAAGAAATGTCGTACGGCAGTGGGCGTTGCCCCTTCACGTAGTACCAACATAATGGTATCGTCTCCGGCAATTGTTCCCAAAATGGTGTCAGATTCACGGTTGTCGATGTCGTAAGCCATGCTGCTGGCATAGCCGGGGCGAGTTTTGATTACTGCGATATTTCCGGAAAACTGAAGGGAAATGAAGCCATTGTTCATCAACATTTCACTGGCACTCTGGTCGCCGACACGTTTGTACATGATGTCGTTGGGTAATACATATACATATTTTCCGTTCATGCTGGCGGCTTTGGCCACTTTCAGTTGTTTCAGGTCACGTGAAAGAGTAGCTTGTGTCAGTTCAAATCCTTCCTGACCTAATTCTTGCAAGAGTTCTTCCTGTGAACCTACTTCCTTACTGGAGATAATCATTTTGATGGCGTCTAACCGGTTTGCTTTCTTCTTCATCTTGTATAATTATTCTAAGAATGACGCAAAAGTATGCAATATTTTGGAAATAGTATGCATAAAAAGCTGTTTTTTTACTCTTTTTATACATAAAAATAGCATGTGATGTAGAAATATGCAGAATTTGGATTGGAAGTGATATATAATTTAGGGGGGAGTAATTTTTGGGGTGAAAGTAAAAAGAGGAATTTAGATTGATCCGGGAATTCTCTCAAAATTTAGGTATGATCCCAAATTTTCAAACTGAGCTACAATCCGTTAATTCCGATTCTTTTTCTTAAAAACAAACAAGCCACTCAAATAGAGTGGCTTGTTTGTGCGAATGTCGGAATGAGGCGACTCGAACGCCCGACCCCTACGTCCCGAACGTAGTGCGCTACCAACTGCGCTACATTCCGCTACTTGCAAAGTGGTGCCACCAGGAATCGAACCGGGGACACAAGGATTTTCAGTCCTTTGCTCTACCAACTGAGCTATGGCACCTTTGTGATTGCGGGTGCAAAGATAGGTATAATTTTTAATACTGCAATAGTTTGGCAAAGAAAATATGAAATATTTGTCCAAAGGGAGTGGAAATCTTTTTTCTTGTTTTGATTTTACGATGATCTTACGTCTTTCTTCAACGAAAATGATATTAATACGTTTCTGTCGGTGAATTAATGAAATTAGGAATGGACAGCAGACAAAGAAGATGTATGAAAATCTGTAAGACTTAGTATCTTTGGGTTAGAGACTGTATGAATATGCATAGATGCAACCGGAAGAAAAGGTTTCTTAAAATGTGGTCATCCTCAATAAAATAAACGTTTGTCTTTATTATATGTATAATGCTATTTCCTTATCTTTACCGCAAAATTATGTAGCGGGTAACTGCGGACATGTTCATAACAAACAAAACAAATAAGATTTTCAGTTAGAAGTATATGATGATCTACATTATCTTTAGCGTCTTTATAATCATTATTCTTTTTATTTGTGCCAGATATTGGTATTTGTGGAGAAAGATAAGTGTGCAAAAGAACGAATGGGTGGCTCAAACCAAGGAATCAGATACGATTTTACGTAGTATGAACGCTTGCTTTATCTTGATAAATAGTGACTTGGTGGTGATAAGGACCAATTATTATGATTTGAGTGGAATCTCAGAAGAGCCTGCGTCCTCCGGTAGAGTCGGTGATCTGCTGAATTGTAAAAACGCTGTTCGTAGTGGCGGAGGATGCGGGGCACATAAAAATTGCGAAAATTGCATGATTCGCCATACTATTGAGAATGCATTCTGCCATAAAAAGGGTTTCCATAAATTAGAAGCATCCATGAGGCTGCTCAGTTCGGATCATCAACAGATTATTCCTTGTGATGTTTCTGTCTCGGGTACTTACTTGAATAATGAAGGTCACGAACAGATGTTACTGACTGTCTATGATATTACTGAATTGAAGAATATGCAGCGGTTGCTGAATATTGAAAAAGAGAACGCTGTTTCTGCCGAAAAGTTGAAATCTGCTTTTATAGCTAATATGAGTCATGAAATTCGTACCCCACTGAATGCGATTGTCGGTTTTTCCGGTTTGCTGGCTTCTGCGGATGATGATACGGAAAAAAAGATGTATCTGGATATTGTAGCGGAAAACAATGATCGTTTATTGCAGATAGTGACGGATGTACTCGACCTTTCAAAAATAGAGTCGGGTAGCCTGGATTTCCATTATTCCGAATTTGATGTAAACGATTTGTTGTGTGGTCTGCATGGCATTTTAAACATACGTCTGAAAGACAAGCCCGAAATTAAACTGAATTGTGAGGCAGGAACAGATGAATGGATCATTTATTCCGAGCAACATCGTATCGTACAGATAATCACAAATCTGGTACATAATGCGATGAAGTTTACCCACAGTGGGGAGATTTGTTTCGGATGTCGTCCCCAAGGAGAGGACGAGATTTACTTTTATGTTTCTGATACAGGTATTGGCATTCCTGCCGGAGAACAGGATAAAATATTCGACCGATTTACCAAATTGGACCATGAAGTACCCGGAACAGGGCTGGGACTGACTCTTTCACAAACTATCGTACAGAATCTGGGGGGAGAAATGGGAGTCGAATCGGAAGTGACAAAAGGATCTACCTTCTGGTTTACCCTTCCTTTGAAATCCTGAGCAGATTTATGAAAAATAAGAGGTTGTATCCGGTAGAATATAGAATAAACTTTCGGATACAACCTCTTTCATTCAGGTAGATAGATACACTTTTAACTTTGTTTCTGTGGGGTGTCCTTATCGGATGAAACAGAGCCGGAACCTGTCGATGGGGCAGAAGTTGTACTACCGACAGTGGTAGTGCTGCTTGTTGCCGGACCGGCGGTAGTTGCTGTTGCCGGAGCAACTTGTGGTTTAGCTTGTGTTTCCCAGTGGAACGGTTCGAAAGTACTGTTCGGGTCAGCCCATGATGGCTTTTTAGCTGCATAAATGATAAACGGAGCAATCACAACAACCAAAGCACCGATAATCAATACAGAGAACCATACCGTGTTGCTACCTGTAGAAATCTGGCTGGGCGGGATAAAGCTGAGGATAAACGCCAGTAATGAACCGAGGAAACCGAGGCCGCCGACGATCCACATCAAGCCGTTACCTTTTTTACCGATACGGAACGGACGGTTAGCTTTCTTCATATTATAGCGCAGGTAGATGGCACCAGAGAACATGAGTAAGTACATCACCAGATAAAGAATAACTGTCAGCTGTGACAAGATCTGATAGAAGCTCTGTACGGAAGGCATAACCACAAACAGAAGGCTCAATACGGTAACAGCACCACCCTGAACGAACAGGATATTTTTCTGTACACCCAATTTATTGGTTTTCTGGAAGAACGGAGGCATATAACCGGCCTTACCTACGGCAAAGATACCTTTGGACGGACCGGCAACCCATGTCAATACACCTGCCAACACACCGAATGCAAGAGCAATGGCGATGATCGGTGATAACCAGGATGCATGGATATATCTAAAATAGTTGTCGAAGCCAACAAGTAAACTCTGTGTCAGGCTGATATCTTTGGCCGGGATAATGATACCTAGTGAGAATGTACCCAAGACGAAGATGATTACAGTAATAAGTGCACCGATAAATACTGCTTTCGGATAGTTCTTTGAAGGGTTTTGCATATCCTTTACGTGGATACCGCCCATTTCCATACCGGCATAAAAGAGGAAGATACTTGCCGCTAATACCACGTTATCGAAATTCGTAAGGTCGGGGAAGAAGCTGCTATGGAAGTCAAGGTTGGAATGCCCTCCGGATGCCAAGTAAACAATACCCAGGATAATCAGCAGGGCAGCGGGGATGATGGTTCCCACCATACCGCCTATTTTAGCTACTTTACCTACCCATCCCATTCCTTTCAGTGAGATGAAGGTAGCCAGCCAATAAATGATAAGCACAACGGCCAGTGTATAGTATTTGTTGCTGGCCAGTGTCATGTCGTGTGTATCATTCATTCCGATGAAAGCGATAGATACAGCACCGAATGTCAATACAGTCGGATACCAGATCGTACTTTCAATCCATTGTACCCAGATGGCAAGGAATCCCAATTTCTTTCCGTACGCTTCGCCTACCCAACGGAACACACCACCCTGTTTGTCCTGGAACATGGCAGCCAATTCCGCCGCAACGAGTGATGTCGGAATAAGGAATACGATAGCTGCGAAAAGATAATAGAAGGCCGAACTCATTCCATATACGGCCTCGGCAGGAAGTCCGCGTAGGGATACTACTGCCGTTACGTTCATGATCGCCAGGGTGAATACCCCTAGTTTCACTGCTTGTTTAATATTTGCCATAAGTTAAGGTTTTAAGTGAAAAATATTTTTAAGTCAGTGTCTATAACAACGTTTAACGTGAGATGTTTTAGTTTACTAACGTCAAACTTGGTTAATTAACATCGGTGAAGAGTGAAATCACCGGTTCCTCTATTGAATCCGGGTGGGTATCAAACAAATCGTGTAGGACTCTTGTTCCTTCTGCATAATAAAATAACCTATAAAATATCAGCGCTTATGAAAATGGCTCTTTCTGATTTTGCTTTGCGGAAGAAAGGGATTTACGGCATTTTACATGTCATCATCCTGCTGCTTTCCCTGTTTCTGGTCATCAGCATCTCGATAGATACGTTTAAGGGTATCCCTTTTTATACCCAATCGGTTTATATGAAAGTTCAGCTATGGATTTGTGTCTTATTTCTGTTCGATTTCATTCTCGAGTTGTTTCTTTCGAAAAATAAGTGGCACTATCTTAGTACGCATTTCATCTTTTTGTTGGTGGCGATACCTTACCAGAATATTATATCCTATATGGGATGGACTTTTTCACCCGAAGTGACTTATATGATTCGTTTTGTTCCTTTGGTTCGAGGCGGCTATGCGATGGCTATTGTGGTGGGGTGGCTTACTTATAATAAGGCTTCCGGACTGTTTGTTTCCTATCTGACTATGTTGCTTGCTACTGTTTACTTTTCAAGCCTGGCTTTTTTTGTACTCGAACACAAGGTCAATCCCCTGGTGACCGGTTACGGAGATGCGCTTTGGTGGGCGTTTATGGATGTGACTACGGTAGGTTCCAATATTATTGCTGTCACCGTGACGGGACGTGTACTTTCGGTGTTGCTGGCGGCACTGGGTATGATGATGTTCCCGATCTTTACGGTTTATGTCACCAGCCTGATTCAAAAAAAGAACAAAGAGAAAGAGGAGTATTATAAACAATTGGAGGCAGCTGACGAAAGTAAGCCAAAATAACTGTTCAGGAATAAGTATGCCTAAAAAATACTGCCCATCTGCACGTAGCAGACAGGCAGTATCCCAACTAATTAAACTTTGTATGATGTCATCAGTTAATATGCTTGTTCAGTTCATGCCATTTATTGATTTCCGGAAGGATACCCATAGCGATCACTTCATCACGTAATTTGCATAAGTGAGCGTAGCTCTCTTCCATTTCTTTTTGCTCTTCGGGAGTTCCCTGTATTTCCTTATAGCTCACACCTTCTTTCGTGATAGAAGTCTCCATTGCCATCAGGATATGATCGAACTTTTTGTCGGATACGTACGTTCCTGCCGGCCAGCGGAAAGGTTGTCCGCCCATGGCTGCTGCAATCATTTCGATAGACAGATAGGCCGGACTTTGGAATGAAGAGCGCCCGCGCAGGTCGATGATATGCTTTCCACCTTGGATGACGCGTACTTTCAGGTCTTCCCAATCCTGCATAGGCATACGTGGAGTATCTATAATTTTAGTAAGCGCTTCACCTTGTACTTTGGTGGTAGAAGCGAATACGGCCATCTGTTCTCCGTGTCCGCCATACGTACGGCAATTCACTATTTCAGATGCGGGAATATGAAGGTATTTCACTAGTTCGTTTTGCAGACGTGTACTGTCCAAAGCTGCTAATGTTGATACTTGTGACGGTTTCAGTCCGGCATAGAGTAAGACAATCAATCCGGTGATATCGGCAGGATTGAATACGACAACCACATGTTTTACGTCCGGGCAATATTGGCGGATATCTTTACCAAACTGGGCGGCGATTTCTGCATTACCTTTCAGTAAATCTTCACGGGTCATGCCTGCTTTACGGGCAGCACCACCGGAGGACACAATGTATTTGGCTCCCGACAAAGCTTCTTTGATGTCTGAAGTGTAGGTCAGGTTTACTCCCTCGAACGCACAGTGATACAACTCTTCAGCCACGCCTTCCAAAGCGGGTGCATAGGGGTCGTACAGGCAGATGTTCGGAGTCAGTTTCATCATTAAGGCAGTCTGTGCCATGTTAGAGCCAATCATTCCGGCAGCTCCTACAATCGTAAGTTTTTCGTTGGTTAAGAATTCCATAATTTATATCTTTTTTAATTCGACAATTGCTTTGTTTTTTTGTTTCCGATGCAAAGATAACTTGTTTATGTGCAGGTTGTTTATCGAAAAAAGTTTTGCGCTATAATGAAAAGTTATCATTTGCCAATGATAACAAGCAGATGCGGCAATATGTTTTTCGGCGGCTAATCATTCTTACGTCTGTTTTTTATTTATCTTTGCAGTAAACAGAATGAAGATTATGAGCATTGAATTAGGAAAATTCAACCAGCTTGAGGTAGTCAAGCAGGTCGATTTCGGTATGTATCTGGATGGGGGAGAAGAGGGAGAAATCCTGTTGCCCACCCGCTATGTACCCGAAGATTGTAAGTTGGGAGACTGGTTGAACGTCTTCCTTTATCTGGATAATGAAGAACGGTTAATAGCTACTACATTGACACCTTTGGTACAAGTAGGGGAGTTTGCCTGCCTGGAAGTATCGTGGGTCAACCAGTTCGGAGCTTTTCTTAACTGGGGATTGATGAAGGATCTGTTTGTCCCTTTCAGCGAGCAGAAGATGAAGATGCAGGTAGGGAATAAATACGTTATCCATGCCCATATTGATGATGAAAGTTTCCGGATCGTAGCTTCGGCCAAAGTAGACCGTTACTTATCTAAAGAGAAAGCTTCTTATCAGCCTGGTGAAGAAGTGAACATCCTTATATGGCAGAAGACAGACCTCGGGTTTAAGGCTATTATTGAGAATATGTATAGCGGCTTGCTGTATGATAGTGAAATATTTCAGACTTTACATACCGGCGATGTACTGAAAGCATACGTCAAGCAGGTACGCGAAGATGGCAAGATAGATCTGATTCTCCAGAAGCCGGGCTTTGAAAAGATAGATGATTTTTCAAAGACACTTCATCGCTACATCACAGAGCATGGGGGATGGATTGGACTTACAGATAAGAGTCCTGCCGAGGAGATTTATGACACGTTCGGTGTCAGTAAGAAGACATTCAAGAAGGCCGTTGGCGATTTGTACAAGAAGCGTCTGATTCTTCTTCATGAAGACGGCATCGAGTTGGTACGTCCCTAAGTTGAATAGGGAAAACCCTACGTATGAATAGATAGAATCATTAGGGTGGGGAGTTTCCTCACCCTATTTTTGTGATATTAGAAACAATAAAAACTAAACGACATGCGAAAAGTAATCATAACTCTTTGTTTCTTGTTTGTTGCATTTGTTGCACAAGCCGGAAGAATCAGTGGAATAAATATCCAAAGCTCAGGTGAGGCGATTCTTGTCTTTGTGGATGGCGAGCAAATCTGCACTCCGACGGAGACTTGTTTCATTGCTAACTATTCGGGCAGGCACCGGATAGAAGTATATGCAGTACGTTATATACCACGTACCGGACAAAGTGTGAAAGGCGACTTGCTGTTTCAGGAATGGGTCTCAAATCCCGGTATGAATATCAGGGATATTCGGGTGGGCTATAATGATCGTCCTGATTTCTGTCCCGATCGTCCGGTGCGTCCCGGCTATGATGTAGTGATGAACCGTACAGAGTTCGACCGTTTTCTGAGAACTGTGAAAGACAAACATTTCGACTCAGACCGTAACAAGCTGATTGAAACTACACTTGTTTCGACAGGCTTCACTTCCGACCAATGTCTCCAATTAGTAAATCTGTTCAGTTTCGATAGTGAAAAGATAAAACTGATGCAGGCTATGTATCCACGGATTGTTGATAAACCCAATTTCTATCTGGTCATCGAAAGCCTCACTTTTCAGTCGGATAAAAACAAGATGAACGAATTTGTGAGAAAATACCATAATCAACGTAACTAAAACCTATAAGAATTATGAAAAAAATACATGTTTCGGCGATATTAATCTTGCTTGTTGTTATGAGTAGTTGTGCAGGCTTGATCTTAAACTTCAAAAACAGTCAGCTAATGAGTATCCAGAAAGGAATGACACAACAGGAAGTGAAGGCGATTCTTGGAAAGCCCAATTACAGACGCTTTGATGGAGCAATGGAAGAGTGGGAATATCGCGGGTATCTTTCCAAAGCAGGGCATTCAGTGATTTGTGTTAACTTTATCGACAACCGTGTTGTTGGGTTGGATTCGTTTAGAGACGGTGCACCGACTGCTCCTCCTGCCCCTTCCTTTTCTTTAGGCATAGGCGGTACAGTCACTGCTTCGGACATAGCTCCCGCTTGTGACTATAGAGCCATGAGAAACGATGAGTTTGCCCGCTTTTTAAATGATGTAAAGAGTAAAACTTTTGATTCGGACCGGACAGATTTCATTGAGAAAGCAACCCGCTCTACCGGATTTACATCAGAGCAATGCTGCAGATTGATAAAACTTTATAGCTTTGATGATGATCGGACTAAGGTACTGAAGATACTTTATCCGAGCGTAGTGGATAAAGATAATTTTTCCGCAGCAATAGACGGATTGGATTTTCTGTCGAATCAGGATACGGTGAAGAACTTTGTGAGGAACTATAATAGAATTAAATAGACTTAAGATATGAAACGAATATTGATATTCTTTTTGGTCATAGGAATCACTGCTATAAGCAGTGTGAGTATGGCAGCCATGAGCAATAGCCGCATTCGCAAGGAGACTCGTTTCCTGACCGATAAGATGGCCTATGAACTGAACCTGAGCACAGGGCAATATAATGATGTATACGAAATCAATTACGATTTTATTTACTCCATTCGTTATCTGATGGACGATGTGATAAGGGGAGAAGAGTGGGCACTCGATAAATACTATCGTACCCTGGACATTCGTAATGATGATTTGCGTTGGGTGCTGACTGCTTCACAGTATCGCCGTTTTATAGGGGTCGATTATTTTTATCGACCGGTTTATGCCAGTGGTGGCAGTTGGAGTTTCCGTATCTATATTCGGTATACAAACCATAATCATTTCTACTTTGGCAAACCGTACCACTATAACAGCTATTGCGGTGGACACTATCGTACTCATTATCATAACAGCTATTATCGCGGACGCTATCGACATGATTTCTATTCGGGTTCGCACAGTATAAGAGATCATCGAAATTATAACACGCATCGCCGTTCCGATTTCGGATCGGTAACCATACGTTCCAATTCGGGACGGAGAGATGAGGTGAGAAGAGGAGTGTCCCAAAGAGAAAGCTCAGCTTCACGGGATAACAACAGAGTGACTCCTGGGAATGCTACCCGTACCGGCAGAGAAACCAGAAGTACGGAAAATAACCGGAGGACGAATACTGTCCGGAAGAGTGAAAACATATCTACTCCTCATAGAGTAACACCGGAGCGTACGGATAGCAAACGTAGCAATAGCCGTAGTACTTCATCCCGCTCTGCAGAGAGGGGGAACAGAGAAAGATAAGTGCTATTTGCCTTTCCTTTCTGTTTCCGTATTATTTCTTTAAAATTTCAGGAGTTGAACCAGTCAGGATAAGAGGTCAGAACATCTACCTCTTGTCTTGGCTTCGAGGCTTTGGTAAACTATTGTATGCTGTCTCTTTGCAGATCTTTCTTTGCCTCGCCGGTTACATTAATTTCCGGGCGGATGCTGTCGGCTGCCACTTCACTGATGATTCCTTTTTTCACTAATCGTTCGGTTATTAAACGGTAATAGCCTTCCAGGCTCTCCTTCAGTTGCATATCATTGTTAAACGAATTCCGGAAATGCTTCGGCTTTGGAATAATGGAAGCCAGAAAAATAGATTCTTCGGCTGTCAGTTGAGACGGTCGCTTTTTAAAATAATAGGTTGCTGCTTCCTGCACCCCATAAACGAGCGGTCCCCATTCTACTATATTCAGATATACTTCGTACATTCGTTCTTTGGAGGTAAGGCGTTCTGTTTCTATCAGCCAGACAATCAGAGCTTCTTCCAGTTTACGGGCTATGTTTTTGTTTCGATTCAGAAATACGTTTTTCACCAACTGCATGGTGATGGTACTCCCTCCGCGGGCAAAACGTTTCACTTTCAGATCTTGTATCAACGCTTCGCGCATGGCTTCAGGAAGGAATCCCCGGTGGAAGTAGAAAGCTCCGTCTTCACTTTGCATCACAGACATTTGCAACAACGGAGAGATGCTGTCCAATGGTGTGAAATGTTCCCAGGAAGGGCCGATTGGAAAAGTACGTACCGGTTGGCCGTTTTCGTAAGCCGTATAGATAAATTCTTCCGACATTTTACCAAGATCTGTGACCCCGTAGTTTACAATGCAGAAATTCCTTTCCTTCAGTTCCGATTCCAATTTCAGACTGTCCAACAGGGCAAAATTTGCATCTAGAAAAAAGTGATAGGCCAATTCGCCACTTGTCTTTATACCTTCCAGGTTACTGAATAATCCTTTGGGAAGTGAACCGAACAATTGGTCTGCCGGAAACCAGGGTTTGTCTACGGCTGCTGTGAAATGCCATTGCTGTTTTTTCTTTTCGGCTTTCAGGTAAGGGTGAAACTGCATTTGATTGAACCGTATCACAGTAGTACTATCCAGTTCGGCGGATTCTTTGCCTACAAGAATCCGGTAAGATACTTGACCACGATCCAAATTGACCGTTTCAGGAGAAAGAGCCTTGTGATATACTTCGAGTCCACTGACAGCCGCTTGCCCGGTCAACTGAACTTGTCCGCCATTCTTTTCCGATTTTGTCAGGCTATAAGTCAGGGTATCCAGACGAATATCGGCATCGAAACGGCGTTTGAGGTAGGGTAGGATGATTTTGTTGTTCTGTTGTGCATAGAGTTCTGCTTTCAGGGTATGGCTGCTTCGGTTTACTTTTCCGCAGGCGGTCCAATGTTGGGTTGTCGAGTCTTCATGTACTTCGATATCCGAGCGAAAATGATTTTGCCGGACCGTTAGTTTGGGAATATGGATGTTTACGAAGTTACGGTCTTTCCGTTCAGCAATGTCTATTTGACACAAGGTCCCGTTTTCCGGTAGGAAGCCATAGAAAAGATTCAGTATCCGGTTTATTCTGTGGGCATAGTCGGTCTGAACCTGACCGGATGAAGTCTCCCGTTTTCTTTTCAAGAAGAGAAAATCATAATTCGCCATGCTGTCTGCTTTTATAAATGAGGCCTTCAGTTGGTCGACGGTTACATTACGCACTTCAATTTTTCCCCGAATCAATTTCCAAAAGTTGAGGTGCATGTTCAAAGTATGCAGGGTGAGAAGGGTATCCCGGTTGCGGGGAACTATAGAGAGATTTTTCAGTTCGATTTCGTTTAATCCTTTCATTCGCAGGTCCTCATAGCAGATAGATAATCCGTATTTTTGTTCGGCATATAGTATTCGTTTGTCGGCCGTCCGGCAGAGAATTCCGTTACGTCCCAGATATAAACCTGCCAGTACGAGGATCAGGACACTTCCTGTAATGATGAGAGCAATGCTCCCTTTCGTGCGATATTTTCCCATTTCAATATGTAAACTATGGATTTATCGGCTGCAAAGTTATACAATTCCCGGAAAAATATTATATCTTTGGGAAATCTATCATAGGAGGTACCGTGAAAAAGTTGCGAACAGATCGACAGACCCTCAATGACTTAGGAATTGTGGAAAGTACGTATGGCGAGAAAACTCTTTTCTCGCTCTTTGACATGACGGAAAGTGATGGAGGAAAGAGGTGTCTGGAAGAGTGGCTGGTTCACCCTTTGTCTGATTGGAAAGCATTGCACGAAAGGCAGGAAGCGATCCGCTATCCGGACTTTCCGGAGATACGTATTTGTAGGGAAGAACTGGATTTCATTGAGTTTTATCTCAGCCAGGGAGATCGTCCGACGAGAGTGAGCTATTTGGAATCTGCCTTTTCATATATCTTCCGGCATTTCAGGGCTACTCCCGAGCGTTATGTCATCCGTAGGGGAACGAAGTTGCTTGAAAACGTTTTGTTGGAGCTGAAAACTTTTGCAGATCATGTGACGGAACTCTCTCCCCGGTTGATCCGTAACATTGCCGCCACTATCTCAGAGATCTATCAGGCTACAGAATTGGGAAAAATGGTTGATTCCTGCGGGCAGGAAGATAGCTTTTACCGGACCGACCGTTTGGATTACATTTTCCGTTATCGACGAAATCATACCATTGCAGCTCTTCTTTCTATTGTATATCAACTGGATGCCATTCGTACCGTGCATCGGACAGCAGTGATGAAAGGTTGGTGCTTTCCTTCTTTTACTAATGATAGCAAGTTTATGCTGTGCAATTTCTATCATCCGCAAGTGAAAGATGCTGTAGCGAACGATTGGGAGATGGAGAATGGGAATATCTGCATCTTTACCGGGTCGAATATGGCGGGTAAATCCACGACTTTGAAGGCAATAGCATCTGCTGTATGGTTGGCTCATGCCGGATTTCCGGTACCGGCTTCCTCGATGGTTTGTCCTATGTTCGATGGTATTTTTACTTCTATCAATCTGCCGGATTCTCTGAGAGATGGTCGCAGCCATTTCTATGCGGAAGTATTGAGAGTAAAAGAGGTGCTGGAACAGATTAACAAGGGGCATCACTGTTTTGTACTTTTCGATGAATTGTTTAGGGGAACCAATGCGCGGGATGCTTTTGAGGCATCGGTTGCCGTAGCAGAGGTGTTGAAAGCAAAGGCATATAGCCGTTTTTTGATATCTACACATATCATAGAATTGGCCCGTAAATTGGATGGAGATGACGCCTGTTGTTTTTATTATTTAGAATCTGCGATAGTGGATGACGAGTTGATATGTAACCATAAAGTGAAGCCGGGTATTTCAGAGTCAAGAGTTGGATATTGGATTGTGAAGAAAGAACTTGCCGGATTTGAGAAATAATGTAACTGACTCTTATAGGAAAAATTGTGAATAATAGATATATTTGTAGATTATTTTAATTTAAAAACAACGACAAGTATGAGAATTAAATTATTATTTTTGATAAGCATTCTGTTCTGTACAGGTAGTTATGCACAAGAGACGGTTACCGAACCTGATTTTATAGGTGAGGTGTTAGTGTTAAATCCGGATAACAGCACGACTCCGCTGGAAAAAGCTACTGTTAAAATCAAAACAAAAGCCAATGCTTCGATATATTTGGTAGGTATGGGTAAAGTGAAAACAAAGATAAATGTAGATGGTCCTAGCGCTCAGGTACGATTACATCAGGGAGATGATTTTAAGTTGATTGTGAGAGCTGTGGACAACAATACCGATCCAATGTCTATTATTAATATCTTTCAGTTTGAAACGGGTAAGAAAGTACGTAAGGCCGAGTTATCTTCTTTGAGTACATTTGGAGGAGCCTCTAGCAATAATCTGGAACTACTTCCGTATACAGCTAAAAAATATGGAGAAAGTTCTTATCTGATCACATTGAAAGAAAAGCCGGTGGGCGAATATGGGATAACGGTTCGTAATCCTAATTCTTTGGATGAAAAAAATATCATTGTGGCTTCATTTGGAATCGATCAATAATAAACACTTATAGCCGGATTGCTATTACTGCAAATGTAAATGTGTCAAAACTCGTATTCACCATAGATTACACCGATTTACACAAAACGATTTTAAATCTACTGATAACCAATAATATTTATCTATGTAAATCTGTGTAATCTGTGGTGAGTTATGAAACAACCTCTTGTCGGCTACTGCTGTTCCAACTCAATGACAGCGCTACTGTAATCACCGGATAAACCAATAGGCAAGCCTTGATTCATCAGGAAATCGCCACTGAAAGATTGTCCGTTGGCTGACCCTGTTGCAGCACGGCTTCCCGGATAGATGTTCAATTCTTTCACGTTGTATTTCTTGTCGGGAATCAGACCTTTGAAACGCATCGGAGCACTAACTTCACCGATATGTGATTTTAATTGGTAAGCATAGAATACGGCACGACTTTTGTCCGGCAATACATACATCATGGAGGTGCGGTTACCTTCGTAAGGAGATAAAATACGGTACAGGTCGCCTGTAAACACTATGTTACGGATACTTTCGTAAGTCTTGATAGCCTCTTTGGCAAAGATTACTTCTTTTTCATTCATGGTGGACGGTTGTAAATCCATTCCCAAAGCTCCCTGCATAGCTACGTCAAAGCGGAATTTCAGTGGAGTAGTGCGCCCGGTCTGATGATTCGGACTGGCAGAAACATGGCAACACATTGCTATCGAGGGAAAGAACTGTGAATTGCCCCATTGAATAAGGATACGTTGCAAGGCATCGGTATTATCGCTGGGCCAGTATTCCTCGAAGTAGCGCAGTGAACCGTAATCCAGACGGCCTCCTCCACCAGAGCAAAGCATAAAGTGTACGTCGGGATGTGAATCGCGTACTTTCTTAAAAACATTCAGTAATCCCCGTCCGTATTCGATCCATATGTGTGACTGTTCGTCGGCAGGTAAATAAGTGGATCCCGGGTTGGTTACAGCACGGTTACAGTCCCATTTCACAAAAGCTATCTGAGGGTTATCTTTCAGAATGTCGTGTACACTCTTATATACAAACTCTTGTACTTCGGGATTCGACAGGTCGAGTACCAGTTGCCGGCGAAAGAGAATATGTTCACGTCCCAGTTGCTGGATTACCCAGTCAGGATGTTTATCGAATAGTTCACTTTGGGGGTTTACCATTTCAGGTTCCACCCAGATACCGAACTTGATATCATTATCCGTACATTGTTTTACCAGCCATCCCAGTCCGTTGGGAAGTTTTTCTTTGTTTACCACCCAGTCGCCAAGTCCTGCGTCATCATTGTTGCGGGGATGTTTCTGTCCAAACCATCCGTCGTCCAGCAGGAAGAGTTCGAAGCCCATCCCTGCAGCATCTTCTATAATTGATTTCAGTTTGGGTTCGTTAAAGTTGAAGTAAGTGGCTTCCCAGTTGTTCATCAGGGTATAACGTGAATTTTCTCCGTGGCGTAAACCATATTTACGTGCCCAACGGTGGAAATTACGACTGACCTGTCCGTTTCCTTTTGTACTGTATGTGTAGAGGAACGAAGGAGTTTGGAATACATCGCCTTTTTTAAGTTTGTAGTGTGATGCGTACGGATTCATTCCGGCAAGTACACGGAGTTCCTGATTGTTGTTTTTTTCAAATTCCAACTTAAAGTTGGCAGGCCATGCCAGAGCCATCCCTATCACTTCTCCATTGTCTTCAGTCATCCGTCCGTTCAGGGATAGCAGACACATGGGATGAGCAAAGAATGTGGCACGGGTTCCTAATTTGGAATCTATCACTTTGATGCCTTCTGTCAGTTCTACTTCACTCATGTTGCATTCTCCGGCCCAGTCACCGGCAAAGTGAGTGAGTCGGTAGGAGGAAGATTTAAAGGAGAGCTGTGCGGAAGCAAACTGGTAAAGTGTTACCGGTTTCTTTTCAGTATGCTGATATATAGTCCATTGTTCTATAAGGTCGCTCTCTTCGTATGCCTTATAGAAAAGTTTCACTTGAAAAGGATATAGCGGGTCTTTCAGTGAAATCGTAGTCAGTGTTATGCCGGGTTCCGGAGACTCTTGTTTCACGTTTTCAAAGTTCAGTAGTGTAGAGGTATTACCGTCTGCATGTACTGCATGAAGGGCCACTTCGTTTTGTTCTCCCATTCCATAAGTCGAATATGCCGGAAAGTTATTGCCCTGTTTCTGTAATACATCGGTGTCTGCCAGGCGTGGGCCATAATAAACTTGTCTTAGTGATTGATTGGCAACCCTGAAAACAAGTGCTGTGTTGCGTGTCGTAATCTGAATCAGTTCTTGCGCTGGCAGTGAACAAAAACTCAGGACAAGGCCGATTAATATAAATGTTCTTTTTAGCATTGTACTTTATTTGAGGGCCTTATCCCGCTACTTTCCCAATTGGCGGGTAGGAATTACTATTGGTTTTTCCAATCTGCTTTGTGGGGGGAGGAGAGTGGGAAAAGGCCGTATTATTATTGTATTTTGATTACAATCGGTTTATGGATATCCATTACCTTAATAGGTACGATAACTCCGTTTAATTCTTGATTGGGAGTTGTTCGAGCCTTTTTGCCGTTTACCGATACACGGGCCTGTACCGGAATCCCCGGCAGTTCGATCCGGTAGGCACGTTTTCGGGGCTGTCCTTCATAAGTCCCTTCTACCGGAGATACAGTGATGATCGTCTGTCCCCCTGATTTCTGATAGTTGAGGCGTGTGGTGGCATACTTCCCTTGCAGGTAGTCTTGGGTCAGTCCGTCGTCTTCGTACAGGATATAAGTATTGTTTGCTCCTTCTTTGCCCGGATAACAACGTACGATCAATTCTGTGAGCGGGGTGGAACACATTCGTTCCGTATAAGGCTGCATCGGCAGAGGACAACCTCCCTTGATGAACAATGGAAATTGTTCCAGCGGGCTTTTCGTTTTGATCACTTGCCCGCCTTCTTGTCTTTCTCCGGTGAAGAAATTATACCAGTCGGTTCCACCGGGCAGCCAGACCTCTTGTGTGGCTATCTTTTTTTCTCCTTCTCCCTTGGCGGTGATGGGAGCACCCAACAAGAGGTCACCGAAGAGAAATTGTCCCGGATACTGATAGGCTTTTTCTTCGTCCGGATATTCAATGTACATTCCCCGGTTAAGTGGCAACATATCTGTATGGCATTGGCGGACGGAAGAGTAGATGTAGGGCATCAGTTGAGAGCGTAGGTGGTAAATCCGGTGCATTGCCTTTTCTGCTTCTACGCCCCAGAGCCAGGGACGGCGGTCGAGTTTTTCGTCGTACACCGAGTGGATGCGGAGTGAAGAATTCAGCAATCCGAACTGTGTCCAGCGAGTGTAAAGTTCCGGGTCGGTTCCGTCGTAGAATCCGCCAAGGTCATGTGCCCAGAAGAAACAACCTGCATTGCCGCTGGTGGTAGTCAGGTCGACCTCAAAGCGGAGTAAGTCCCAGTTGCCCACAGCATCACCGGAGAATTGAATCGGGTGACGATGGTCGCCCCATCCGGCCCAACGGCTGAAACCTGCACCGCGAAGGTGGTTACCGGACGAATAATTATAATAGATGTGATTCATCCAGGGAAGATGTTTCATATTTGTTCCCCGTACCAGAGGATATAGATAATCTTGTTGCCAGTCGAGCCACCAGAAGGCTACTCCCATGGAATCACTTTCCTGATGAGCATGTTTCATGAAAGCATTCATATAGTCACGGTCACCTGCGTCAAACAGGGGTACACCTGTTTGCTGGGTATCGACTCCCAAATCTCGTACAAAAGCTTGATAACTATCTTCGTGCGGACGGATGCCGTCGTGTGGATGTTCGTTCAGTACTACGTAGATATGATCGTCTTTGAAGTCTTTTATCAGTTTCTCCGGTTCGGGAATCAGTTTACGGTTCCAGCTATAGCCTGTCCAACCCCGTGTGCCGGCATGTCCGGTTCCGACTTTGGCATTTTGTGTATGCCATCCCATATCGAACACCATGATATCGAGGGGAAAGTCGTGTTCACGATATTCCCGTACCAACTGGCGATAATCTTCGTCTGTGTAGTTCCACCAGCGGCAATACCAAGATCCGTGTACATATTTGCGGGTCATCGGTGATGGTCCGCTGACTGCCTGAAGTGATTTCAAGGCTGCCTTGTAGTCATTGCCGTAAACAAACAAATACAGATCCTGAACATGGTTACGGTCACGTGTCGCCACCCATCCGTTTTTTAGGACTTCCTTACCGGTATCGTTAATCAGATACCAGCCGTCCCGGCTCAATAACCCTTCCTGGCGGTCGATGGGACCTTCTACGTCATCAAGCGTTGTCACTGCTCCCAATAGATTCCGGCTTTGGCGGCTGGCTATGTACCAACGTTTTTCTTTAGGGGAGTCTCCGTTTCGGAAATAGACAAACAAGTTGGTTTGTCCGAAGGGAAATCCGTCATTGTAATACTCGACACGCATGGCGGGAGTGGTCATGATGTAACGGTTGCCTTCTTTACGCTCTACTTTTACTTCGGTACATCTGGGGGTACGGTCTACAGCGAAGAGGGTAGAGTCGTTCAGGAACTTTCCCTGCTGTGCGTATTCCATACGTACCAGATGGTCGGTGATAAAGGTAAAACGGCTATTGCCTATGACTACTGGGTTTGAACTGGAGGATGGCAGGCAAAAGAGTAGCCCGGCTATCCAAAGGATGGTTCGTTGGATGTTTCTCATGTCGTTTTTATTTTTGTTAAATGAACTGTTCAGGTTATCTCTATATCTTCTTTTTATCCGGTAGACCCTCGTATATTCGGACAAGGGTCCACCGGATGTTTCTCCCTTTATGGATTCTGTTCCAAGACTCCCGGATATGAATCGATCTCACGTTGAGGGATGAATTCGATTGCTGCCGGATCGTCAGCTGAAATGGTCAGGCGGACCGAAGTTGCGGCTCCACGGTCGTGAGTGCCCGGATAGGTACGGTTCATGGTCAGTCCGTTGCGGAAGATGTCGAAGCGGCGATGCCCTTCGAAAGCCAACTCCTTGCGGCGTTCCTCCAATACATATTCCAACATGGTTTTACCGGGTTTCATGTCACCGGCCGAAAGTGCGGGTATGTGTGCCCGGGTACGGATTACGTTGAGGTCTGCCAAAGCATCACCCAATGCCGGTTCTTTGGCATAGGCTTCCGCACGGTTCAGGTACATTTCGCCCAGACGGAGAACAGTTGGTGACCACAGCTGGGGTTGGTTTTCTTGTTTGGAGCATTTGTATACGTAGTACTTCGGATAGTCATTGCGTTTTGCCATCAGATTTTGGATGGTCACGTAATGTTTTTCGTATGTGCCCGGGGTGGGATTGTCTTTACCCGATTTCAGTCTCGATTCTACGTAATAGCCTCCGGCATCCTGCTTCATGGTCAGTGTGTCTTTGTATTCATACTTCGACAAATAGGCATCTTTGATCCGGTAGTTTCCGTTTTCTTCTATGATTTCGTTCCAGCGGTAATACTTTCTGGGGACTCCATCTTCTTCGGAGGATTCGATATAGATAAATTCTTTACGATATTCACCTGTCTCGTCATCTTTCAGGTATTGCGGAACGATATATCGTGAGCGCAAGTCCTCCGGATATTCCGCATACGCATCCCGGAGTGGTTCGGAAGCATACAACTCTCCCCAGCCTACCCCATCGATATTGGCATAAAAGCCTCCGATAGAGTTCCAACCGTAGTCGTCTTTATCTTTAGTACAACGGATGGCAAAGATGATTTCCGGATTATCTTCCGGTACCAAAACATTGGCTGTAGCATACGCTTCTCCTTCCAGTAAAGTACGTCCTGAACTTTCGATTACTTCGGTAGCGTATTCGGCAGCCAGCTTATTGTTACCCATGTACAGATAGACGCGTGACAACAGAGCCTTGGCTGCACTGGGACCGGCGTAGATGTTCGACTCCGAATTCAGCAGTGTTTCTGCTTTCTTCAGGTCTTTCAGGATTTGCTCGTAAGATTCCTTTACGGTGGAGCGCATTGGATAGTCGTTTATGTCTGCCGTCAGTTTCAGGGGAATCCCGAGGTTGGTTTCCGGTGACTGATTGTAAGGACGACCGAAGACATTGACCAGTACAAATTCCAGCCATCCTCTGAGGAAGTAGTTTTCACCAATCAGCTGGTCCATCTCTTTGCTCTCTCCTTCCTGTGCTTTCTCAAGTATTTTGTTGGAGTTGATGATGGAGCGGTAGGCCCATCCCCACATGTTCGACATATGGTAGTTGTCCGTGATGCGCTGGTAGTTGTAGATATACATTAATGCATCCGACGACACTCCGCTCAACGAAACGTTATCACTGGCCAACTCGCCTGCATAGTGCCACCCCTGGTGGAAGGCTGTCTGTTTAAATACGGCATAGTTACCACGGGTGGCAGACAGCAGAGATTCATAACTGCCATCCAGCTCGTCCTCTGTCAGTTGGTTGTAGGGGAGTTCCTCTATGGAGCAAGCCGAAAGTCCGATCAGAGAAACGAAAAAGCAAGATACGATATGTTTGATTTTCATAATATGACGTGATTTTTTAGAATGAAACATTAAGGCCGAACACGATTCTTCTGCTCAACGGATAGATAGTACCTGCATAACCGTCGGTACTGCTGTCCGACAATTGGGGAGATACCCCCGAGAATGGGGTAAGCGTGAATAGATTATCAGCACTGCAAGAGACGTTGACCTGTTGCAAGCCCAGTTTCCCGCATAACTTCTCCGGTATGGAATACCCCAGTGATAAGTTGCGCAAGCTGAAGTAATTGCCTTTCTCCAAATAGCGTGAAGACGATTTGTTAGAGTTTTTGTTACCTCCGTTAATGGCTTTCGGATGCGTGGCGATGTCTCCTTCTTTTTCCCAGCGTTTCCAGCCGCTTTTCAGTTTCATTGAATTGTAGTCGGCATAAGCACCGTCGGAATCGAGCAATTCGCGGGATTGGTTATAAAGCAGGTTCCCGTATACAAAGTCGAAGTTGGCAGTCAGTGTAAAACCTTTATAGCTAAATGAATTCATCCATCCACCGGTAAACTTCGGCGCGGCAGAACCACAATATACACGGTCGGCTTTATTGTAAGAGTCGGTAGTTGTGCGTTTGCCATTCTCATCGGTGGTATACCACAATGGAGAACCGTTAGCAGGATCTACACCGGCCCATTCTCTCAGATACCATTCATCCATATCCCGTCCTTCTTCCAGGCGTTTCAATCCCTTCAGTTCCGGTTTCCCTCCATAAAGTTCGGTAACCCGGTTTCGGTTGAATCCAATGTTGAAGTCACTGGTCCACTGGAATTTTGAGGTACGGATGACATCTGCATTAAGACTGATTTCGAGGCCTTTATTATTGATGGCACCTACATTTTTATATTGTCCGGTGTAGCCTGATATATTGGGTAGCGGGGCATAGTACAGTAAGTCCGAGGTGTTTTTATTGTACAGGTCGATGGTGACTCCGAAGCG
This sequence comes from Bacteroides sp. 3_2_5, assembly GCF_000159855.2. Taxonomy (NCBI): domain Bacteria; kingdom Pseudomonadati; phylum Bacteroidota; class Bacteroidia; order Bacteroidales; family Bacteroidaceae; genus Bacteroides; species Bacteroides sp. 3_2_5. Next base: position 661,513 of record NZ_JH636044.1, read on the forward strand.
ATCGAAGAACCGTGCGTCGATACCGATATTGGTGGTGTAACATTTCTCCCACGACAGGTCGGCATTCCCCATCTGTGAAGGGAAGTAAGCTACTTCGTCATTATACATCATTGAAGAATAGAGCGGGTAGTGTCCGTAGTATGCTCCGGGAGTGTTACCCAGAGAACCATAACTGACTCTCACTTTTAGTTGGTTGACAGACTCACGAAGAGATTCGAAAAAAGTTTCGTTCTGGATATTCCAGCCGCCACTGACTGTGAAGAAGTGTCCCATACGATTGTTTTTACCGAAACAAGATGATTCGTCCATGCGATACGATACTTGTCCCATGTAGCGGTTATCATAGTCGTAGTTGGCATTGAACAGTGCCGATTGGGTGGCAATGGCGTCTTTGTATCCACCGATGGATTTAATACCGGTTGTTACGTCCAGAATCTCTCTGCCGGGCTGTATGCCTCGTCCTTCGGCGGAAGTCGATTCGTAAAAGTGGCGGGTATATTCGTAAGCTCCCAGTGCGTTGACTTTGTGTTTGCCGAATGATTTCTCAAAACGTATCATTTGGTTGGTGAATTGCTTGGTCAGTAGTGAATTAGAGTTGGATAACGACCCTTTGTCCGATTGCCCCGAACGCGAACGCTTGTCCGTGTAGCTCTCGGAGCGGTTACTGATATAGCGAATATAGTTGTTTGACTCGAAACGCAACCAATCCGTAATCTGATAATTGAAATTAATGGTTCCGTCAACCGTCAGTTTTTTCGAACGGCTCCAGTTCCATTGCAGGTCATACATGTCGTTGATTCCGTCACGTCCTCTCCAGTCTTGTTCTTGTCCCGAGCGGATAGAACCGTCTTCATTGTAGGGGAAATCCCAAGGGAGGTAGAGATAAGTGTTGTACACGCTGCGTTGCTGACTGTCTGTACGTGAGAGCGAACCTGAAATCTTGGTTGACATGGTGAAGCGGTCTGTAAACTTCACATCATTGTTGGAACGGAAAGTGAAGCGGTCCAATGTAAAGTCCTTAATGGCTCCCTCTTCGCGGTAGTAGTCTGCCATAACAAAGGAACGCATACGACCGCTGCTTCCGGTATAGGTAATGTTTGCGTTGGTATATAATCCTGGTTTGGAAGCTTCTTTAAACCAGTCTGTGTTGTGTTTCAGAAGTTCTTCTGTGAACCACGACTGATTATTCCAGGATTTCTGATAGTCATAAAGTTCTTGTGAATTCATCATCTCAAGGCGCCCGGTCGATAGTAAGGATACACCGGCATTGACCGATACACTATATTTGTTGGCATCATATTCGCCTCTTTTGGTGGTTACTACAATAACACCGTTGGCGGCACGCGAACCGTACAATGCGGTAGCCGAACCATCTTTCAGCACACTGATATTGTCTATCTCGTTCGGGTTCAGTCCCGGATCCTCACCTACAATCACACCGTCGACTACCCAAAGTGGAGAGACAGACGAGTTCAGTGTGCCTTTACCACGAATACGGATTTTGCTGGCTTGGCCCGGTTCGCCGGATGAACCTGAGACATATACGCCGGATACTTTTCCTTGGAGCATACTTCCTACTTCCAGTGTGTTTACGTCTTTCAATTTATCGGCTTTCACTACGGCTACCGATCCGGTTACGGCCGACTTCGTCTGTACGGTGTAACCTACTACGACAACTTCTTCCAGTGTTTTAGTGTCTTCCAGTAATTTGATATTGAGCGTTTTTTGTGAATCGATTTTGATAGTTTGTGTCAGGTATCCGATGAAAGAAACAATCAGTTCGTCACCGGCAGCTGCTTCGATGGAAAATTCTCCGTCGATATTAGTACTCACACCTGTACCTGTGCCCTTTATCATGATGTTGGCTCCGATGATAGTTTCTCCTTTGATGTCTTTCACCACTCCTGTAATATGACGTTTTTGCTGTGCAGCGTCTGTTTGAGTTGTTTTTGCCATCAGCATGATGTTGTGTCCTTCCATGGCATAACCTACATTGGTGCTACGGAATAGAGAAGAAAGTACATCAGCTACCCGTTGCTGACTTACATTGACGGTTTTGCGTTGATTTACATCTACCTCCTTCTCGGAATATACGAACAGGTAATCTGTCTGGCGTTCGATTTCGCCCAGGATTTCCCGTATCGGTTTATTGTTTTTCGAGATAGATACCTTTGTTTCCTGAGAGTTCGCATTGCCGGCGAATACTCCCGAGATGAAAACGAAAAGGAATAAAACTATCATTTTCATAGTATGTGAAATTGATTTATTTACGATTTTACTTGTTTTTATCAGAGTGTTTTTCATACATTTGTACACTGTGTTAATTAATACTCACTAAGTTTTCGCAGACTGGGGTGTTGTTAACCCGGAGCCGGAAGTGTGCCACCACTTTCGGCTCTTTTTGTTCTTATGTTTTCATTGGTTCCTGTTTTTAGTTTAAAGTTAATACTTGTTTTTAATTTATAGTAATGGTATTACTGTCTTCATCCCGTTGATAGGTGAATTTACATTTCAGTTGAAGCACCTTTAATACGTGCTCTACACCGTCTCTGATACGAAATTTTCCGGTGAACCGTACATTTGCCAGGGACTCTTTTTCCAAAATGAATTTTACATCATAGTATAGACCTAACTGGCGGATAATTTCGTCCATGCGCGTATTGTCGAAATAAAGGATTCCTTGCATCCATAATGCCCGGTTCCACTCGCTGATACTCTCTTTCCGGAGTTGACCGGCTTTGCCGAATAACCGTTCGTTGGGTTGCAGTTTTACTTTCCTGCCGGTAGTGGTTTCGTTTACTTCTACCGAGCCTTTCAGCAAGACTGTTTCGAAAAAGTCCTGATCTTTATACATCATCACATTAAATTCGGTACCCAATACTCTTACTTCATATTCTTTGGCTTGTACGATGAAGGGTTTCTTTTCATTTTTTGCCACCTGGAAATAACCTTCACCGTCCAGTGTCACTCTACGCTCTTTCCGGTCGAAGTGGTCGGGAAACGTAAGTGTCGTATTTGAATTCAGGCATACTCGGGTTCCGTCACCTAATGTTAATTCTGCCCGTTGTCCTGATGGGACATGTATTGCTTTCAAATCAGGTGTATCTCTTCCTCTCTCCGGAGCCAGGAAATAAACAGAGGTAACTGCTATGAGGAAAATAGCGGCTATTTTAATGAACTCCCTGATGTAAGGAAGTGTCAGCCGTTTCTTTTTATCAACCGTTGCTGCCGGTTTCTCTTGCCAAAGGGTGATGTCGTGCAACTTTCTCAGGGCAAGATACTCACGCATATGTTGTGGATCGGTATCCAGCCACCGGACTACCATTTGCTTCTCTTCCGCACTGGCATCTCCTGTAAGATATCTGTTTAGTATCTCTTGATTCATAATTTATACGAGTTCTTGATGAACGTTTTTTGCTCCGTTACATCTATAAGACGATAGAAGTGAATACAACCCTAGTCTGTTTCTTGATTTTTTTTTAGTGGAAATAGAAAAAGAAGTAAAACAAGGGAAGATAATCTTTGAGTGAAATCCGGAATTCTTTAAGCGCCCTTGATATGTGATATTCCACTCCTTTGACTGTGATGCCCAGATTTTCAGCTATTTCCTTATTCATTTTATTCTCGAAACGACTCATTTTAAAGACTCTTCGGGTTTGTTCCGGGAGTGTGCGTAGGGTGGCTTGGATAATTTGGTTAACTTCTTCGGAAAAAATCTCTGACGGGTCACAAGCTTCCAGGCTGGATACACGAATGTCCAGTTCGCGAACATAAAGTTCACTCAACTCGGACATGGCATTCAGTTTGTTTTGTTCCAGACGTAAGTAATCCAGTGATTTATTTTTCAGAATGGTGAGTAACATGGCCTGAGGGGAATTTATGATATCAGTTTTCAGTTTTTCCCACAATTTGATCAGTGCTTCGGCCGCAATGTCTTCTGCTACCTGTTCGTCGTGTACATACGATTTGGCAAACAAGAAAGACTTCCTGTAATAAAGAGTATAGAGAGCGTTAAAACTGTTGATATTTAAGTCGTCCATTCTTGTATACTGTGTTCCGGGATATTTTTCTGTATGATCTAAAAGTGCCGCAAGGTATGAAAAAAAAAGCAAAAGAGGATTAATAGTTGTGAGTATTTCTGTTTTGCTTCTTTCCCGGGGATGTTGTCTGCTATCGTATGTTTTACTTGCTCTTCTTTTATAGTGTCCGCAAATGTAGGTGAGGTGTTCGTTGTCGAACATCTTTTTCCTTCTTAAAATCTTTGATTATTACGAGGTTATGTTTTTGGCACATTACTTGTATAACAATGAAGGAGTGAGTTGTCCGGTCGTGGTATAGCTCATTCTTAGATTGTAATTTTGATTGGTAAAGGGTGGAATGGGAATTTCGCCCTTTATTTTTTGTATGGCCTGAAAGGTGATAAAAAATAAGGGTAGAACCATTGTCCCACCCCTATCACTTACAATAATAATAACTTCTCTTACTCAATGGGCTGTCCTTTGTAAAAGTCCAGAATCTTTGTACGGAACAGATAGTCATATTTGGCCTGAATCCGGTCGGACAATGCTTTAGTCAGATTTAGTTTGGATTCATTGTACTCGACCGAGGTCGCTTTTCCATTGTCGAACTTTTCACTCATCAGGCGGAAGGACTCTTGGCTGGCTTCTACTGCCGACTCACTTGACTTAAACTTGCTCTCGGCAGCTATGGCATTGTACCATGCTTGTTGGATTTCTTTATATAATACCTTCTTGGTATTGTCCAGTTGCAATGCCAGATTGGTTTGTTGCAGGCGCGCAGTGCGTACACGGTTGCGAGTGGCCAGGCGATTGAATAAAGGTATGTTCAGACTGAATCCGGCATATTTATTCAGGTTGTTCTTCATTTGGTTGCCAAAATTTGAACCGGCGTTACCATTTACCGTATAGAAGTTTGTACCTAATCCTGCAGAGAAGGACAATTGCGGATAGTAACTGCTTTTTGCTATGCGGACATTCTTTTCGCTACCTTCAAGACGATATTCGGCTGCTTTGATGCCCGGTTTGTAGAGCATGGCCTGGTTATAGATTTCGTCGGGTGAAGTAAGGGGAGAGAATTCCAACTCCGTATCCGGTGTGGCAAGTGAGAAATTCTCCGGAGTCGGAAGTTCAAGCAATTGACTTAAATCGAGTAGAGCTAACCGGTAATTGTTGTCAGCCTGTACCGCACTCATCTCATCTTGTGCAACGCGAGCTTTGGCTTCGGCAACTTCGGCGGGAGAAGCTTTTCCTACTTCATGCAATCGTGTGATGCGGTTCAGTTGTTCTTTGCTGAGTCCTACCTGACTTTGTGCCACTTTGCTTAACTCTTGATTAAAAAGCACTTGCAGGTAAGCGGAAGTGACATTGATTGCCAAATCTTCTTTTGCTTTATTCAGGTCTTCGATTGCTGCTTTCAGGTTTAGTTTGGTAAGTGCATACTGGTTCGGTAATTCCAGACCGGTGAATAACGGAATATTTGTACCCAGGCTGAAGCTACTGCTACCGCTGTTGATATCATTATAGGTGTTATCTACCGGCGATGCTGTACGTCCCCAACTCCAATTTTGCGAAGCACTGCCGCTAAGGTTGGGTAAGCGTGCCCATTTGGCGGTATTCACCTCCACTTTACTCTGTTCGGCCGAGTTTGCCGTTTGTTGCACATTGATATTATGCTCAATGGCATAATCGATACACCGGCGTAAAGTCCATCCTTCCTGTGCCTGTGCAGTGTAAGCTGACAGTCCGGTCAGTATCAATAAGTTGATCAATATTTTATTTCTCATATTATGCATTGTTGGTGATTCATACTTTCCCTATATTATACGAGAGGTTTATTTGTCTTTCTTTTCCGAAGCTCTTACTTTTTCCTTTCCGGTCAGACCTTCCTTGATTTCCAGTTTGATACCGTCACTCATGCCGGTTTTGATCTGGCGGCGTTCAAACTTCTGTTCGGGTATACTATCGGTCATTACCCATACAAACGTACTGTCGCCACTGAATTCGATAATGCCTTCGGGAACTGCCAGAACTTTTTGCGCACGTTGAAGCACGATTTCTGCATTGGCGGAATATCCGGAACGGATTTGTACAGAGTCCGGTGCATGAACGGCCGCTTTAATTTCGAACTGATTGGCTCCGTTCTCTTCTACACCTTTCGGAGAAATATATTCCAGTTCGGCATCGAATGTAAGATTTTGTAAAGCTCCGATAGTCAGTTTCACCGGCATACCTTCATGGATACGTCCCACTTCTGTTTCGTCAATCTTGCCTTTGAAGATCAGATCGTTCATATTGGCTACTGTGGCAATAGTCGTACCGTCATTAAACGTATTACTCATGATTACCGAGTTACCTACTTTGATCGGTACGTCCAGAATCAATCCGTCGATGGTCGAACGAATCAGCGTACTGCTGAAGGAAGCGCTGTTTTTGGTGATACCTTCTTTGATAATCTCCAGTGCATCTTTTGCAGTTTGCAATTCTTCACGTGCTTTCTTTATTTCTACTTCGCTTTTTTCGTAATCTTCTCTGCTGATTAACTTGTCGTTATAAAGCTTCTTGATACGTTCATGATCTGTTTCGGCTTGCGCGGTACTGATCTCTGCCACACGTACACGGCTTTCGGCTGAGTTCAATTGTCCCAGTTCCGGGATGACTTTTACTTTAGCGATTACTTCACCTTGCTTAATGGTCTGCCCGGCCTCTTTGTATACTTCGGATATGATACCCGATATTTGCGGTTTAATGAGTACTTCGTCTCGCGGCTCTACTTTGCCGGTGGCAACCGTAGTCTTTTCCAGATCCGCAATCTCCGGGGTAACGGTTTCATATACGGTTGTTTTAGGCTTTGATTTCTGGTACAGGAAAATGAATGTCCCAATGAAGATGGCGGCTACCACTACCAGTAATGTAATTTTCAGATACTTTTTCATCTTGTTTTATATTTTGAATTATTATTTTCTATCTTGACTGTGTATTCTTTGTTAACCGATGCTGTCTTGTCGTCCTTTTTTGTGCGGGAGACAGAGAATGATCGTACTTTATTCATCCCTGATAGCTTCTATCGGTCGGATAGCCATTGCCCTATAAGCGGGTGCCAGTCCGGCGAGTAGTCCCAGCGTCACCAGTAACAGGCAGGTTCCGATAGCCATACCAAAAGACACCTGGAAGTGGGAATAATGGTCCTTACCGGAGTTGACGCCTATTTCCATTAATTGCAGGATCAGTACACCAAAAGAGATGCCGGCCATGCCTGCAATGGTAGTCAATACCATACTTTCTGATAAAATCTGTTGTAAAATGTCTTTCGGACGGGCACCGATGGCACGCCGGATACCTATTTCGGTGGTCCGTTCCTTCACGGTCACCATCATGATGTTCGATACACCGATAGCCCCTGCCAGCAGAGTGCCCAAGCCTACCATCCAGATCAATACATGGATACCGGTAAACAGATTATCCATCATTGAGAACATGGCCTCCGCATTCAGTTTCATAACTGCCTGTTTGTCATCCGGCGATATATAATGGGCCTCTTTAAGGATGGCTTCTATCTCCGGTTCAAGGTCGCTTACCTTTTTCCCCGGTTTCACGGTATAGCATATCACGTCGATACGTTTTCCCATGTTGTAGGCTTGCTGCATCGTACTGAAAGGTAGCACAACGGCTTCCGAAGCCCGGCCCTGGATGTTCATGTTTCCTTCGGACACACACATGCCTATCACCTGATAATAAATGCCGTCTACCCGTACATATTTACCACAAGGATCTTCGCCCGGGTTGAAAAGGCTCTCGTAAACACGTTTGCCGATAACGCACACTTTGCGTCCCTCGCGTACGTCTACGTCGTTGATAAATCTTCCGTAAGCCATATCCTGGTTTTCAATCTTTGCATAGTCCGGATAAAGCCCTTTCACGCTGCAATCGTACTTTTTCTCTCCATAAATGGCTGTCGATCCCCAGCGGGCTATCGATGGAGTGATTACATCGATGTCTTTTACTTTTTTGCGGATTCGTTCAATATCTGCGTTTTCAATATCCCAATAGCGTCCTTTGCGGAATCCCTTGTAAGCCTCTCCTGTCTTTTGTGAGGCCATGAAACCCGAGTTGGTTGCGAAGCCTTCAAATTCGGCTTGCATCATCTCCTGCATTCCTTGTCCGCCTCCCATCAGGGCCACCAGCATGAAGATGCCCCAGAATACTCCGAATGCCGTCAGCAGGCTTCGTGTTTTGTTTCTTGTTATCGTGACGAGGATTTCCTCGCACGTATCCATATCTACTCTCATAATCAATCTGCTCTAAGTGCTTCAATAGGTCTGATACTCACTGCTTTCTTTGCCGGGAAGAATCCTGCCAGTGTTCCTGCAACGACCAAGGTCAGTGTGGCTTGTATGGCAATGCTGATATCCACCGTCGGATTCAGGAATACGGTTTCCGAAAACATTCCTACATCTACGGTTTGTTCTCCGGCCACTTTATTCATCCATTCGGTAGCGGCGATTCCGGCTACCATCCCGATGTATCCGAATAGTGTTGTGATGGTCACGCTTTCCACGATTATCAACCACAGGATAGAGAATGGTTTGGCACCCAATGCTTTGCGGATACCGAACTCGCGTGTCCTCTCTTTTACTGTGATCAGCATAATGTTCGATACGCCTACGATACCACTCAGTAATGTGAAGATACCGATCACCCAGATGGCTGTACGCAAGATGCCCATAGCGTTTTGTGACTGTAGATAATTGGTAAAACGGTTCCATATCCACAGTGCGCTGTTATCCGATGGGTCAAAGCGGTGTTTGGCGCCCATTACTTTGCGATAGGCTGCCTCGAATGCTTCGTTTGTTTCAATGGTGGTGAGCCCTTTGGTGGTGAAAGTCAGGTTATTCAGTTTATCACCTTTGTTGTAGATTACCTGTAAGGTGGAGAAAGGAATATAAGCCTCGCTGCTTCCCTGATCGCCCGGATCGGTGTAAAGGCCTACGACTTGATAAGAGACTCCACCGGCATTTACAAACTTTCCGATAGGTTCTGTTTTGCTTTTTCCGAAAAGGATTTCAGCCGTTTTGGTATGCAGTACAATTACTTTCCGTCGTTCTTTGAGATCGATGTCATTGATGAACCGTCCGTCTGTCGATTTTACGGATTCCACTTCGGTAAAGTTCGGATACACACCTTCCAGTGAAAGGTTAACGTACTCCTGTCCGTAACTCAGGTTTACATTACTTTGCCATTGGCTGGCACCTACACTGATGATGTTGTCGCTGAAGTGCTCCATGGTGGCATCCAGGTCCTTATTGTCCAACTGGATGCGTCGTCCTTCTTTTAATCCGTCGTAAGGTTTCCCTGTCCATCCCGGATATATTTTTATGGAGTTCAGCGCCCGTGCCGATGATGACTTTTCAAAAGCATGGATCAGTCCGTTTCCGGCTCCCAACAGCACTATCAGCATGAAGATGCCCCATGCTACGGCGAATCCGGTCAGTAACGTACGGAGTTTGTTCCGCTTGATGGTACCGTATATTTCTTGCCAAATGTCAATCATATTTATATCTGTTTTTATTTCATGTATCCATCCTTGCCGAATGGTGAGGCATCATGATTCAGGTTCTCTTCAATCCGTTCGATTATACCATCCTTGATGTGGATAATTTTATCTGTCTGATTGGCAACTCCACTTTCGTGGGTGACTACGACAATGGTCATTCCGGTCTTGTGCAGGTCTTTCAGTATTTGCATCACCTCTACGGACGTCTTACTGTCCAATGCACCGGTAGGTTCGTCGGCCAGAATAATCTGAGGCTGTGTAATCAAGGCACGGGCAATGGCTACACGTTGTTTCTGACCTCCACTCATTTCATTGGGCATGTGATGTGCCCAATCCTTGAGTCCCAGCTTGTCGAGGTACTCCATGGCCATGGCATTACGTTTTTTCCGGCTTACTCCCTGGTAAAACAGAGGCAGTGCGACGTTTTCCACTGCATTTTTAAATGAAATCAGGTTGAATGACTGGAAGATGAAACCGATCATCCGGTTGCGGTATTCCGCGGATTTAGTTTCGCTCAGGTCCTTAATCAGCACGTTGTTGAGGTAATACTCTCCGTCATCGTAATTATCCAATATACCTAGTATATTGAGTAAAGTAGACTTGCCGGAACCTGATGCTCCCATGATGGAAACGAATTCACCCCGCTCGATGTCGAGATTGATGCCTTTGAGTACATGGAGTGGGGCTCCGTTGTTGTAGGTTTTGTTAATGTCTTTTAAGTGTATCACAGTTTCATCTATTTAGTTTCAAATTTCTTATGATTTGTTCTATTAGACGTACGGCTGATACGAAAAGTTGCAAACGAAGTGAACTTTTTTAAAAAAAGATTTTGTAGACTCAATCTTCTTTACGTAATTTGTGTGCAATAAACATTTAATATTAACTAACCCTTTAAATAAGAGTATCATGAATTCAAGCATGGAGAAGCCCTATGTGGTGGGTATTGACATTGGCGGAACAAACACTGTCTTTGGAATTGTTGACGCGCGCGGAACTATTATAGCAAGCGGTGCAGTGAAAACTCAAGTATATCCTACAGTAGAAGAATATGCAGATGAAGTATGCAAAAATCTTCTGCCGTTGATTATCGCAAATGGCGGGGTGGATAAAATAAAGGGTATCGGCATTGGCGCTCCTAATGGGAACTATTATACCGGAACCATTGAATTTGCTCCTAACTTGCCTTGGAAAGGTGTATTGCCGTTGGCTTCTATGTTCGAAGAACGCTTGGGTATACCGACTGCCTTGACAAACGATGCTAATGCTGCCGCAGTGGGCGAAATGACTTACGGAGCTGCCCGCGGTATGAAAGATTTTATCATGATTACTCTGGGAACAGGTGTCGGTAGTGGTATCGTTATCAACGGACAGGTGGTTTACGGTCATGACGGTTTTGCAGGCGAACTCGGTCACGTGATTGTTCGTCGTGACGGACGTATCTGTGGTTGCGGACGCAAGGGCTGTCTGGAAACTTACTGCTCGGCTACAGGTGTGGCACGCACTGCACGCGAATTCCTCGCTGCACGTACCGATGCCAGCTTGTTGCGTAATATCCCGGCTGAGAGCATTGTATCGAAAGACGTATACGATGCAGCCGTACAGGGAGATAAACTGGCTCAGGAGATTTTCGAATTTACAGGTAATATTCTGGGTGAAGCATTGGCAGACGCTATTGCTTTCTCGAGTCCGGAAGCTATTATCCTGTTCGGTGGTTTGGCAAAATCGGGTGATTACATTATGAAGCCGATTATGAAAGCCATGGAGAATAACCTTCTGAACATTTACAAAGGTAAAGCAAAATTGCTCGTTTCTGAGTTGAAGGACTCTGACGCTGCTGTGCTGGGTGCCAGTGCATTGGCTTGGGAACTGAAAGACTTGAGAGACTAAACGTCCTATTAAAGTGATTATTTAGCGAAAGCTCCGGAAGTCATTCCGGAGCTTTTTTTGTCTGTACGGGCGGGAGCTTCGGGATGTACTCCAATATCGTTTTGTCAAAGATGTCATTTTGTATTTTCTATCGTTTCAAGGAGGGCATATTCCGGTCTTTGGTTTGGGATCCGTGGAAAAAATGAATTTCAGCTGATTTCCGGCAGCTCAAAAAGATGTCTTATTGAGCTTAATTCTCACCGGAAGAAGGGAATATTCTTTTATTTTGTTTCGTGTGATAGCGAATCTTGTAACTGAACTTCGAAATGCTACTTAGGATACTTCTCTGTAACCGGAGCCAATAAGTGAAAAATAGCTTTGATTTTAGACTATTCATACCTCCTTTGGAGGAAGTTAATGATTCGTTTCGACTTTATTAATAAAAGACTCGGACGTTATTAACAAAAGACTTGGACGAAATTAATAATCTCTTTCGTCTTTTTCTGTATATATAGTCTCAAAGTGATCAAATTCTGCATGAATACTCTTTTCTTATTCTTTTTTTATGCAAAAAGATCCACAGAAGCTCTTTGTTTGAGAAAGGGGTGGTTAGCAAATTGTTTGAAAGGAGAGTATAATGATTCTATTTTATAAGATTTAGCGTCTTTTTGTCAGAAAAAGTAGGAGTGATACTTGTCTTGTGTTACGAATAAAAAAGAGGAAATCTTGCCGGAAGATTCCCTCTTTTTTATCTCGAATCGGAGAGCAGGGCTGATTAGCCGTTAACTCTTTTTTCTTTGATTCTAGCTTTTTTGCCGGTAAGAGCACGCAGGTAGTACAGTTTAGCGCGACGTACTTTACCAACCTTGTTCACTTCAATGCTGTCGATAGCCGGTGATTCGATCGGGAAAATTCTTTCTACGCCTACGGTTCCTGACATTTTACGTACAGTAAAACGTTTCTTTTCTCCGTGACCTGCAATTTTGATAACAACACCGCGGTACAACTGTACACGCTCTTTGTTACCTTCGATAATACGATATGCTACTGTTACAGTGTCTCCTGCTTTGAAGCTCGGGTGCTGTTTTCCGGTAGCGAATGCTTCTTCTGCAATTTTAATTAAATCCATTGTTGTTTATTATTAAATTGTTTTATCGTTACAACGCAACATACCAGGTAACTCTCTCCTGACAGCGATTGCGCGAAAGCGGTGCAAAGTAACGAATTATTTGCCGGATAGCCAAATGTTTTTGTATATTTGTAGCATTATTAAGTACTTAAGGATATGAAACAAAATTACGCAAAGATTATTTCAGGATTCATTCTGGCGGGGTTGCTGACATTTAGTTCTTGTCAGTCGACGCATGAGATGGCAAAAACCGATTACCAGATTGCCAAAGTAGAGGGAAGGATGATTGACATTGACGCCAAATGGGACACCCATCCCGATGCAGATGCCGTGGCAATATTAAAGCCTTATAAAGAAAAAATAGATAATATGATGTATGAGGTGATTGGCAGCAGCGAGCAGAAGATGGACAAAGGACATCCCGAGAGCTTGCTTTCCAATCTTGTAGCGGAAGTATTGCGTCAGGCTGCAACCAAGGTGCAGGACAAGCCGGCAGACATGGGACTGGTGAATATGGGAGGATTGCGTAATATTTTGCCTGCCGGAGATATTACGGTGGGAACGGTATATGAGATATTGCCATTCGAAAATTCGCTTTGTGTAATGAAGATGAAAGGAACACACCTGAAAGCATTGCTCACAAGCATTGCATCGTTGAAAGGAGAAGGGGTGAGCGGTATCCGGATGGAAATTACCAAGGATGGAAAATTACTGAATGCTACGGTGGGCGGCCAGCCGATCGATGACAATAAGCTGTATACCGTGGCGACAATCGATTATCTGGCTGACGGTAATGGAAGTATGGAGGCTTTCTTGCAGGCTGATGATCGTGTGTGTCCCGAGGGAGCCACGTTACGCGGGCTTTTTCTTGATTACGTGAGACAGCAGACTGCTGCCGGAAAGAAGATCACTTCGGCACTGGATGGCAGAATCACTGTGAAATAAAAACGTTATAGATTATAAAACGATAAAATCCAGTAAATTATGATATTCCCAATCAATAAAAAACATACGTTCTTTTCCAAGGAAAAGACACTTCTAACTTTCTTTTTTATTCTCTTTATTTCTTTTTCTGCATTTGGGCAGCAGGATAAAAAGCTGATTCTTCTGCAGACCAGTGATGTGCATAGCCGTCTGGAACCTATCAATCAGGAAGGTGACCGGAATTATGATAAAGGCGGATTCGTACGTCGTGCCACATTTGTGAAGGAGTTCCGCAAAGAGCATCCTGATATGTTATTGTTCGATTGCGGAGATATTTCGCAGGGGACACCTTATTATAATATGTTCCAGGGTGAAGTCGAAGTGAAGATGATGAACGAAATGAAGTATGATGCCATGACTATCGGTAATCACGAATTTGATTTTGATCTGGATAATATGGCCCGTTTATTCCGGATGGCTGATTTTCCGGTGGTTTGCGCTAATTATGATGTAAGTGCTACGGTGCTTAAAGACTTGGTGAAACCGTATGTCGTCTTTGAAAGAGACGGTGTCAAGATCGGAGTTTTGGGATTGGGTTGCCAGCTTGAAGGCATGGTACAAGCCAATAAGTGTGTAGGAGTGGTTTACAATGATCCGGTAACTGTAGCGAACGAAGTGGCTGCTGTCCTGAAAGAAAAAGAGGGATGTGACGTAGTGGTTTGTCTTTCTCATTTGGGTGTGCAGTATGACGAGAATCAGTTGATCCCTAAAACACGTAATATCGATGTTGTTCTCGGAGGCCATTCGCATACATTCATGAAAGGCCCCAAGACTCTCCTCAATATGGATGGCAAGAATGTGTCGCTGATGCATACCGGTAAGAGTGGTATCTATGTAGGGCAGATGGACTTAACACTTGAAAAAAAGAAATAAGAGGACGTTGTAAAAATCTGTAGCGGATTCCTGAAATACCGTCTATGAAATACCTCCCAGACAAACTATGCTAAAACAACTACTAACAGTTGTGTTTCTGCTGAGTGCAGGCACTTTGTGGGCACAACAAGCTGCAGGACTTCTGCCTGTACAGGAAGATACACATTGCAAAGAATGGGTAGAGCAGACGCTCTCCCGTATGAAACTGAAAGATAAAGTCGGGCAATTATTTGTTTATACCCTGGCTCCACGAGCAGATAAAGATACTGAAAAGTTAGTGGGCAAACTGACCCGCAAGTTCAAAGTCGGGGCCTTTCTGTACTCTGAAGGAACAGTAGAAGATCAGGCAAACCTGACCAACTATGCGCAACGCCAGTCGAAAATTCCATTAATGATTACCTTTGATGGTGAGTGGGGACTCGCCATGCGATTGGAAAATACACCGGTGTTTCCACGTAATGCGGCATTGGGCTGTATCAGCGACAATACCTTGATTGAGGCTTATGGGCAGGAAGTGGCGCGTGAGCTTCGTGAGATAGGTGCGCACGTTAATTTTGCTCCGGATGCGGATGTTAATACCAATCCTGAAAATCCGGTCATCCATGTCCGTTCGTTTGGTGAAAATCCGAAAACTGTGGCTGAGAAAGTAATAGCTTATGGGCGTGGATTGGAGACCGGTGGCATTTTGTCTGTCTCCAAGCATTTCCCGGGACATGGTGACACGGATGTCGACTCACACCAGGCATTGCCTGCCGTTTATTATAATCGTGCACGGCTGGACAGTGTGGAACTGTATCCTTTTAAAGAAGCCATTCAGGCAGGATTGGGAGGTGTGATGGTGGGACACTTACAAGTGCCGGCCTTAGAACCTGACCGGATTACCCCTTCTTCATTGTCACATAGCATTGTGACGGATCTATTGAGAGGAGAGTTGGGATTCAATGGATTGGTATTTACCGATGCGCTCGCCATGAAAGGAGTAGCTGCCGAATCGGATGTAACAGTGAAGGCTCTGAAGGCCGGTAATGATATGGTGCTGGTACAGCAAAATGTAGAAAAAGCACAAGAGAGTGTGGTGCAAGCCATAAAAGACGGACGTCTCACGATGGAAGAAATAGATGCGAAATGCCGTAGAATTCTGGCGTATAAATATCGTTTGGGATTAAGCAGGCGACCGATGATTCCGGTAGACGGATTGAGTGACCGTATTCATACTCCTGAAGCGCAGGCTTTGGTAACCAAGCTGCGTACGTCGGCAGTGACTGTACTTGGGAATTATTTTCAGATCCTTCCTCTTACTGCAACAAAGGGTGAGATAGCCGTATTAACAGTGGGAGATGAAGGCAGCGATGCTTCTTTCATCGAGGGGTTACGTAGTGAATTACCATTAAAAACATTCCGGATGGATAAAAATACCGGGGAAGAAGAGCGGCGGAAGATAGTGAAAGAACTGGGAAACTATCGGAGGGTGGTTGTCTGTATAACGGTGCAGGATAAAGAAGCGGGTGAATATCGTTCGTTTTTTGCCGGGTTCAGGCCCCAAGCTCCTGTGGTCTACGCTTTCTTTACTTCCTATCGGGCACTGGCGTCGCTTGAAGAGGCTGCCGCCCGTTCGGCTGCTGTTGTCCTGGCACATTCCGGTGAGGAGGATTTGCAACGCTATGTAGCCGATGTGATATTGGGCAAAGCTTCGGCAACGGGACGTTTATCCATGCGTATCGGCAATACATTTGCAGCCGGTTCCGGTGTAGATGTGATATCCGGTAGCCCAGCGGGTATAGCACCCGAAGATTATGGTTTGAAATCATACAGACTCCACCGGATAGACTCGGTGGTAGCTGCCGGGCTGGCGGCGAAAGCCTTTCCCGGATGCCAGGTGTTGGTATTGCGGCATGGACAACCGGTATATGATAAATGTTTCGGCACTCACTCTGTAACAGACACTACTCCGGTACGGGCGACCGACCTTTTCGATCTCGCTTCATTGACTAAAACCAGTGCCACACTGCTGGCCGTGATGAAACTCTATGATCAGGGACGGATCGAGTTGACAGATGCTGTCTCTAAATACGTGCCTGCTTTGCGGGCTACGAACAAAAAGAATATCACAATCAGGGAACTGTTGTTACATGAATCCGGACTGGTGCCTTATATTCGTTTTTATCGTGATGCAATCGATGAATACTCGGTGACCGGCCCTTTTACACAAGGATTTGTAGACGAGTGGCACCATACCCGTATGGGAGAATATACTTATGCCTGTTCCGATTTCAAGTTTAAGAAAGGATTGGTTTCTGCAACAAAAACCTCCGGGCATACGTTGCAGATAGCCGATGGATTGTGGCTGGACAAGAAATTTAAAGCTGCGATGATGAAGAGTATTGCGCAGTCGGAACTCGACCGTAAACGTTTTGTATATAGTGATATCGGATTTATCCTGTTGCAACAGGTGGTGGAAGCCGTTACCGGCAAGACACTCGATGCTTATTTAGTTTCAGAGTTTTATCGGCCTATGGGATTGGAACATACATTGTTCCAACCTTTAAACCGTTATAAGAAAGCGGATATTATGCCGACTGCTGCCAATGATTACTTACGTCGGCAGGATCTTTGCGGATATGTGCATGATGAAGCTGCCGCCTTTATGGGAGGCGTAAGTGGCAATGCCGGATTGTTTTCAACGGCCCAAGAGTTGGGAAAAATCTATCAGATGATTCTGAATGAGGGTGAACTGGATGGAAAACGCTATCTTCGGCCGGAAACCTGTCGTATATTTACTACGGAGAAATCAGCTGTCAGTCATCGTGGACTGGGGTATGACAAACCTAATCTGAAGGATCCGAAGGCAAATGCCTGTGCATCTTCGGCTCCGGCTTCTGTTTATGGGCATACCGGCTTTACGGGTACTTGTGCTTGGGTTGATCCGGAGAACGACCTGGTCTATATCTTCCTGAGTAATCGTCTTTGTCCCGATGCCTGGAATGGAAAGCTGAACAGCATGAAGATACGACAAGCAATCCAGGAAGTGATTTATCAGTCGTTATATACACCGGAATAGTGGAAGTGAATGGCTTTTTACAATATAAAATGAAAAGAAGATATTTATTGGCTGGTTTAGTTGTATCAGCGCTTTTGGGAGTAGGAGCGAAAGTTCCTGCTTCTATGGATGCCCCTGTCCGTGAGGTTTTTCATACTCCTCCCGGTATGTCTGCTCCTATAGAACCTTTGTTGCTTTATCAGGCTTCCCAGGACGAAAAGTGCCGTCACTGGGTAGATTCTGTCTACAATCGGATGAATCTGAGAGAGAAGGTGGGGCAATTGTTTATTTACACCATTGCGCCCGTGCAGACCAAGCGTAATATGCAGTTGTTGCGTGACGCGGTTCATACTTATAAAGTCGGTGGATTACTTTTTTCCGGCGGAAAGATACAGAATCAGGCTACATTGACCAACGAAGCGCAACGGATGGCCCGCTGTCCGCTGCTGATTACCTTTGATGGTGAATGGGGGCTTTCCATGCGTTTGCGTGGTACTCCTGTCTTTCCGAGAAACATGGTATTAGGATGTATCCAGGACAACCGTTTGATTTATGAATATGGGCGGGAGATGGCCCGACAGTGTCGTGAGATGGGAGTGCAAGTCAATTTTGCTCCGGTGGCAGATGTGAATATCAATCCGGACAATCCGGTCATCAATATCCGTTCGTTTGGTGAAGATCCGGTGAAAGTGGCCGATAAGGTGATTGCTTACGCTTCGGGGCTGGAGAGTGGTAAAGTCCTTTCTGTCTGCAAGCATTTTCCGGGACATGGTGATACGGACGTGGATTCTCATAAGGCACTGCCTGTGTTACCATTTACGCGCGAGCGCCTGGACAGTGTTGAACTGTATCCTTTTAAAGAAGCTATTCGTGCCGGGGTCAGTGGTATGATGGTAGGACACTTGCAGGTACCTGTCATCGAGCCTATAGGTGATTTGCCTTCATCCTTATCCCGTAATGTGGTTTATGGACTTCTGACCGAGGAATTGGCATTTAAGGGACTTATCTTTACCGATGCCCTTGCTATGAAGGGAGTTGCCGGCAATAAGAGCGTATGTTTGCAAGCTTTGCAAGCCGGGAATGATATGGTGCTGGCTCCCCGCAGGCTGAAAGAAGAAATGGACGCTGTATTGGAAGCGGTGGAAAAAGGAGAACTTCCGGAAGAAGAAATTAATGCAAAATGTCGGAAAGTACTCACTTACAAATATATTTTGGGGCTGGAACGTAAACCGTTTGTGAAACTATCGGGATTGGGAACCCGTATTAATACACCTCAGACACGTGATTTGATTAGCAGGCTGAATCTGGCTGCAATTACTGTGCTGAATAATAAAAATGATGTATTGCCTTTGCATCCCGATCTGAAAGAGGCGGCCATACTGAATGTAGGCAAACCGGAAGAGATTGAGCCTTTTGACCGCAAAATGAAAAAGTATACTTCATTTGCCCGTTTTCAATTGCGTAAAGATCTGCCGGAAGCCGAGCAACAAAAGTTGCGTGACTCTCTTGCCGCCTACCGGCGTGTTATCGTTACTGTGACAGAGCAGCGCCTTGCTCCCTATCAGTCGTTTTTCGCCAAGTTTGCTCCGGAATCTCCTGTAATATATGTATTCTATACGCCGGCTAAGTCGATGTTACAGATACAGCGGGCTGTATCGGCTGCTGAGGCTGTGGTATTGGCTCATGCCTCTCGTGACGACGTTCAGGAACGTGTGGCTGATTTACTTTTCGGTAAAGCAACGGCAGATGGAAGACTGTCGGCCAGTATTGGCGGATTGTTTCCTACCGGTTCGGGTGTTACGATTACTCCGCATACTCCTTTCCACTTTGTACCCGAAGAATATGGAATGAAATCGGAAGTGCTCCGCCGTATCGACACGATTGCTTTGGAGGGAATCAAGGAGGGAGCTTATCCCGGTTGTCAGGTTCTGGTGATGAAGGATGGCAAAGCTTTGTATGACCGGTGCTTCGGATACCATACAGATGCAAATAGCGAGAAAGTGAAGCCGACGGATATTTATGATTTGGCTTCTCTGTCTAAAACAACAGGAACGTTGTTGGCCATAATGAAGCTTTATGATAAAGGTCGTTTCAATCTGACCGATAAAGTTTCAGATTATCTGCCTTTCCTGCGCAAGACGAATAAAGAGAACCTGACCATTCGTGAATTGCTCATGCATCAGTCTGGCTTACCTTCCGGTCTGCTTTTCTATCAGGAGGCCATTGACGGGAAAAGCTATAAAGGTTCGCTGTTCAAGCAGTCGAAAGATGCCTTACATACGGTACGGTTGGGTGTCCGTACCTGGGGAAATCCAAGATTCCGGTTTAATAAGGGGATGGCGTCTAAAGAGAAGAACGGTGATTATACTCTTCAGGTTTGTGACAGTTTATGGTTGAACCGGTCGTTCCGTGAAGAGATACGGAAGAAAATAGCCGAAGCACCGTTAAAAGACAAGAGTTATCGTTATAGTGATGTCGGGTTTATCTTGTTGCAGATGCTTGCAGAAGAGCTTAGCGGAAAACCGATGGATGAATATTTATGGCAAGAGTTCTATCAGCCGATGGGATTGGAACATACTGCCTATCTGCCGTTGCGTTACTTCGATAAAAAAGAGGTAGTACCTTCTGCAGTAGACCGTTTCCTGCGTAAGACTACTTTGCAGGGATTTGTCCATGATGAGTCGGCTGCTTTCCAGGGGGGAATTTCGGGTAATGCGGGGCTTTTCTCTAATGCTCGTGAAGTCGGACGTATTTATCAGATGTTGCTCAATGGCGGTGAGTTGGATGGAAGACGTTATCTCAGCAAGGAAACTTGTGCTCTATTCACTACCGAAAAGTCTAAAATCAGCCGTCGCGGTTTAGGTTTTGATAAGCCGGATGTGGTGAATGAAAGTAAAAGTCCGTGCGCTGCTTCTGTTCCGGTTACTGTTTTTGGGCATACCGGATTTACAGGAACTTGTGCCTGGGTAGATCCTGACAATGGCTTGATTTATGTATTTCTTAGTAATCGTACCTATCCCGATGCTTGGGTGAACAAATTATCTAAACTTGAGATTAGGGAAAAAATTCAAGAAACGATTTACGAAGCGATGAAAGAAAAGTAATCATTACATATATAGGTCTATTATACATCAATTCCTGATAGAGCGTTGCTCCGTCAGGAATTTGTGTATAACGTCCTATGGTTCATGATGTTTGATATGCTGATATTTCTATTTAGTACTATTGATCCACCGGGATATTCAGGTTATAAATATGGGTTTCACTTTCTAAATGTAAAGAAATAAGTTTGAGAATAGTCAGGGATAGAGAAAAGTATTAAAATTAATAGTAAAATGAGTGCTCTACTCTAAGTTCTATCAGAACTTTCCGAAAGGAGTTAGGGGAAATTGGAGAGCATTTTCTCATAAGTATTAATATTTAATTGGTTTTTAGATAGTGGGATAGGACTAATTGAGAAGACTTCTATATGTGTCTGTTTACCCTCTTGATCCTACTTTTCTACCTGTATTAGATTTAACTTTCGAAGACAAAGTTAACTGTATTTTTTATAAATACAATAAACAATACTAAAAAATAATATAAAATAATTCTTTTATTGATTTGTTTTTCCGCCTAATATAAATGATAAAGTAATATAAAAAGAAAAGTAATCCTTTCATGTCATTTTAAGTTCTGATAGGACTTGGCATTTCTGCCGGCCTGCTCTCTCCGAACTATGTGTTCGCTACGTCTTTAGAGACTTATGAGAACCAGTCTGTAGCTGCTGTTCAGCAAGCAAGGAAGATTACCGGTACACTGACCGATGCTGTCGGTGAACCTATTATTGGTGCTACTGTTTTAGAAAAAGGAAACCCTTCCAATGGTACGATTACCGATATCAATGGTAAATTCTCTCTTTCGGTCCATCCTAATGCTGTGATCAGTATTTCGTATATAGGATACATAACACAAAATATTAAGATAACTAATCAAACCTCACTGAAAGTGGTTATGATGGATGATACCCAGGCGCTGGAAGAAGTAGTGGTAGTAGGTTATGGTTCGCAGAAGAAAGCGAATCTGACCGGAGCCGTATCTTCTGTGAAAATGGATGAGGTACTGGGTGACCGTCCTATCTTGAATGCATCTGATGCTCTTCAGGGAGCCGTGCCGGGACTGTTTGTATCTAATGGAGGTAATGCTCCCGGAACCAGCAAGTCGTTCCAGATTCGTGGAGCCTATTCGGTGGGTGTCAAGAACTCGGACGGTTCATACGGAAACACCATTAAGCCACTCGTATTGATTGATAATGTGGAAGGTGACCTCGATATGGTAAACCCCGAAGATATCGAGTCAATCAGTGTACTGAAGGATGCAGCTTCCGCAGCTATCTATGGTGCACGTGCAGCCGGTGGTGTAATTGTCGTTACGACTAAACGCCCTAAAGGTGCTGCTAAGTTCTCATTGAATTACAACAATAACTTTGCTTTCGGAACAGCTGTCAATCTGCCTAAACAGGCTCCGCTGATGGACTATCTGCAAGCTTATCTGGATTGTGGATATTCAGATGCCTATTGGTCGCTCGGTTCGCCAAGTGTCAGCAAATGGATGGAATATCTGAGTGAATACCAGAAGAACCCTTCTGCTTTCAATACGGTGGGAGACGGTATTTATATGGATGAATCCGGTGTACCATACTATTTGAATGAAAAAGATCTTTATAAGAACTTTATGGAGACCAGTTTCCAGATGACTCATAATATTTCCGCTTCAGGAGGTACGGACAAACTGCGTTATCGTATTTCGGGTGGATATACTTCGAATGACGGTGTATTGGTGTCCGATCGTGATAAGTTTGAACGTATGAATATCAATACCTTTATTTCGGCAGATGTAACTAACTGGTTCACTCAGGAAGTGACTATGAGCTATGCGCATAGTCTACAGACTTCACCCGGTGGAATGGGAGGTGTGTATAATACCCGTTTGGTTTCATATTATCCGGAAGGAGATCTGCCGGCATCAGTCAATACGTTGGCAAACGAGGATCTTCCTTTGTTCACTCCACGCAACCAGATCTTGTTGTCGAATCCGGTAAACAATAATAATGACAATCCGCGTATCTTCCTGAAATCTATATTGAAACCACTAAAGGGACTGGAAGCTGTATTTGAATATACATTTGATAAAAACATCTATGATTACCACTGGTATACAGGACAGTATGACTATACTACCATTCAGGGAGGAAGTTCAAAATCATTTGTAGACGATTATCTGAGAAAGTACAAACAGCATACGAATTATAACGCTATCAACGTTTACGCTACATATAGTAAGAAATTCGGTGACCATAATTTCAAAGTAATGGCAGGATTCAACCAGGAGTCGAGCTATCAGGAAACATTGGATGCTTATTCTTACAATCAGGCGGTGATAGACGTACCGGCCATGGGATCGGGAACCGGCACCATCAAGGCTACCGACTCATACAGTGAATATGCCGTACGTGGTGGATTCTTTAGAGTCAACTATAATTATCAGGACAAATATTTGCTGGAAGTGAACGGACGTTATGACGGTTCTTCTAAATTCCCGAAGAGCTCTCGTTTCGGTTTCTTCCCTTCTGTATCAGCCGGTTGGCAGATCGCTCAGGAGAAGTTTATGGAGTCTACCCGTAACTGGTTGGACGGATTGAAGATTCGCGCATCATATGGTGTGATCGGTAACCAGAATGTGAATCCGTATACTTTCACTCCGACAATGAGTGTCAGCAATAAATCTACTTCCTGGATTATCGACAATACGTATGTCACCTCTATCAGCTCGTTGCCGGCTTTGGTAAGCCAGAACTTTACATGGGAGAAAGTAGGTACGGTCAATGTCGGACTTGATATTAACTTATTCAACAATCGCCTGAATGGTGTATTTGAATGGTATCAGCGTAACACTAACGGCATGCTTGCTCCGGGTGTGCAGCTACCGGCTGTCGTAGGTGCAAGTGCTCCTTATCAGAATACTGCCGATATGCGTACACGGGGCTGGGAGTTGAGCTTGAACTGGCGTGACCAGATCGGTAAGGTGGGATATCGTTTGGGATTCAACTTGTCGGATTATAAATCGAAAATTACCAAATACGATGATAATGCAACCACCAAGTTGCTGAGCAGTTTCTATCCCGGACAGGTGATGGGAGAGATATGGGGATATATAGCCGATGGTTATTATTCTGTGGACGATTTCGAAGATACATCATCCTGGAAACTGAAAGAGGGAATAACCTCGATCAATGGTTATAACGTACGTCCGGGTGATGTGAAATTCAAAAACCTCCGTGATGATGAAAGTTCTACTAATGTAATTACCAGTGGTGACAATACATTCGACAATCCGGGTGACCGTAAAGTGATCGGTAATACGACTCCGCGTTATCAGTATGGTATCAATCTGGGAGCTAACTATGCCGGTTTCGACCTCAATGTTATCCTTCAGGGAACAGGAAAGCGTGATTACTGGATTTCGAATGTCTTGACTTTCCCGATGAATGGTGATAACTTCATTCCGTTGTTTGACGGTTTGAGTGATTACTGGATGCCTAAAGATCCTGACAACGGTGACTGGACGGCAGTCAATCCGAATGCGAAGTATCCCCGTCTGTATGGTAACCGAGGTAATTCCGGTTCAAACCTCCGTCAGAGCGACAAATACTTGTCTGATGCTTCTTATCTCCGTATTAAGAACATCACTTTGTCTTACAATTTACCAAAGAAGTGGTTGTCTCAGATCTTCCTTTCACAAATGAAGGCGTTTGTCAGTGTTGAAAACGTAGCTACTTTCACCTCTTTGCCTTCGGGTATCGACCCGGAGAGAATAGAATGGAACTATCCGGCATTCCGTACAGTTTCGTTCGGTATAAATATCACATTATAAACTCTAATCTGATACATGAATATGAAAAAGATATTATTGTTTTTAACCCTCTTTACAGGGATGATACTGGCGGGATGCAACGATAGCTTCCTTGAGAAATATCCTGTAACCAGCCTGACGGAAGAAAATGCATTCAAGTCGTATGACAATTTTAAGGCCTTTATGTGGCCATGTTATGAAATGTTCTCTAATACGAATATCGCCACTTCTACAACGGCAATCGGGCGTAACTCTCACTATATGGGTGATGTGTATGCCGGATACCTGAATCAGCGTGGAGCCAGCAGTCAGAATAAATATGCGTTTCAGACAGTGACCAATGCTACGTCGGGTAATGGATGGAACTTCTCTACATTCATTCGCCGTATCAACCTGATGCTTTCGCATGTGGATGATTCTGATATGACAGAAGCTGAAAAGAATCACTGGAAAGCTGTTGGATATTTCTTCCACTCATTTTGGTATATGGAGTTGATAGACCGTTTCGGTGATGTGCCTTGGATCGATAAACCACTGGACGAAACCTCTGAAGAAGCTTACGGAACGCGGATGCCTCGTCTGGAAGTGGCTGATAAAGTCCTGGAGCGCTTGCAATGGGCCGAACAAAATATCGGTGATGCGTCCGTTTACGAGAAAAAGGACGGTTCGAATACTATCAACCGTGATTGTGTACGTGCGGCTCTTTCACGTTTCACACTTCGCGAAGCAACTTGGCGCAAATATCATGAATTGGGTAGTTATGACAAATACTTCGATGAATGTATCCGTGTATCGAAGCTGTTGATGGCGGATTATCCTACATTATATTATGGTACCGACGGACAGCCGGCAGCCGGATATGGTGAAATGTGGACAACAGAGGATCTGAGTAAGGTACAGGGAGTCATTCTGTATCAGCAGTGGCTGGAAACCATTAAACCCGGACATTCGTGCTATTATGAACACACCTCTTCACATGATATAGAAATGCATCAGGGAACGGTAGACTTGTATTTGTGTAAGGATGGCAAGACTATTTCCCATTCAGACCAATATCAGGGAGATAAGGATATTTATGCTACTTTCCGCAATCGTGACCCGCGTATGTATCACACCATCATGCCGCCTTATAAGGTAAAAGATGGTAAGGGGGATTATTCTACATGGTCTTATACCAGTGATCCTGCTGATCGCGAATATATCGATATCATGGGAGCTAACGAGTCGTGCAGTAATCCGGGTATTGGCATGAAGCGCTTGCCGGGACAAAACTGGAGTGCTTCATTGGTACGTCGTGTTCCTAACCTGCAAGGGGGCGCACAATACACAATTGAAGGAAAGAAATATGGACCGCATGCCTATGTGGCTTCCCGTTCGGGATATTATGTATGGAAGAACTGGGATAATTGGGAGGAAAACTATAATAATGCCCAGGTGAATACTGCCGACAAACCTGTCTTTAAAATTGAAGAGGTCTTGTTGAACTATGCAGAGGCTATGTTCGAAACGAATCAATTTACACAAACCATTGCCGACGAGACGATCAACAAGTTGCGTAAACGTGCCGGTGTAGCCGATATGGTAGTAGCCCAGATTGATGGTAACTTTGACCCGAAACGTGGAAAATATTATCCGAAAGGAAATGATAACGGCATACTCGTTGATCCGGTATTATGGGAAATCCGTCGTGAACGTATTATCGAATTGATGGGCGAAGGATTTGGTTTTTATGATGTACGTCGCTGGAGAATGGCTCCTTGGTTCGTCAATATGCAGCAGAAAGGTATGTGGATTTCAAAGACGGAACTCAGCTCACTGACGTTGCTCAACGAAATGACCGGAACTTCAGACGGGGCGAACGGATCGATGACCGAAGGGTATATCTATCTATTCAACGATCCGTTGAAGGAAGGAAAAGGCTGGCTGGAGAAATATTATCTCTATCAGGTTCCGTTAGAAGAAATAGCTCTTAATCCTAACTTGACACAAAACCCGGGATGGGAATAAAAGGATCTGTAGCCGTTCTTTTTAATTAAATTTTGAGAAGAAGGGAATGTGTCAAAGGCACCACAGATTACACGGATGAAATAGTAAAATATAGGTTATCCGCATGGATAGTCTGTTATAATCTGAGTGATCTGTGGTAAGGAGGCTTTTGAAACATTCTCTTCTTTTTGTTTTGAAAACTTTAAATGAACATTATGAATCAGAAATTATTACTCGGAAGTGCACTGCTCGTGGGAATGGCTTCTACACAGCAGGCGTTGGCCCGGCAGAAGAAAGCAAAGGAACAAACCCGTCCGAATGTCGTTTTCATATTGGCTGACGATTTGGGATACGGAGACTTAAGCTGTTATGGGCAGGAAAAGTTTGAGACTCCTAATATCGACCGGTTGGCACAGAACGGAATGCGTTTTACCCAATGTTATTCGGGAACAACGGTTAGTGCTCCCTCACGTTCGTGTCTGATAACCGGAACCCATAGCGGGCATACGGCTATCCGTGGAAATAAAGAGCTTGCTCCGGAAGGACAATTCCCATTGCCGGAAAACTCACAGACTATTTTCAATGATTTCCGTAATGCCGGTTATCGTACAGGTGCCTTTGGTAAATGGGGGCTTGGCTATATCGGTTCCGCGGGGGACCCTTACAAACAGGGAATCGATCAGTTTTACGGATATAATTGCCAGTTGCTGGCACACAGCTATTATCCCGATCATTTGTGGGACAACGATAAACGGGTAGATTTGCCGGACAATAATCTCAATGTGCAATATGGGAAGGGTACTTATTCGCAGGACCTGATTCACTCTAAAGCATTGGCTTTTCTGGATGAAGCCGCTAAGGAGAAAGATCAACCTTTCTTTATGTGGTATCCTACCATTATTCCGCATGCCGAACTGATAGTACCTGAAGATAGTATTATTAAGAAGTTTCGTGGGAAGTACCCCGAGAAGCCTTATCGTGGAGTGGAGCCTGGAAGTCCTGCTTTCCGTAAAGGAGGGTATTGTACTCAGTTCTATCCGCACGCTACATTTGCTGCAATGGTCTATCGGTTGGATGTATATGTAGGGCAGATTGTACAGAAGTTGAAAGATATGGGAGTATACGATAATACCATTATCATCTTTTCGAGTGATAATGGTCCTCATATGGAGGGTGGTGCCGATCCGGACTTTTTCAACAGTAATGGCATATGGCGCGGGTATAAACGTGACGTGTACGAAGGTGGTATCCGTGTACCCATGATCATATCGTGGCCCGGACACGTACAACCCAGTACGGAAACCGATTTCATGTGTTCATTCTGGGACTTAATGCCCACTTTCAGGGAAGTATTGAATCCGAAAGCGGATACCCGGAATATGGATGGTGTCAGTATACTTCCTCTGTTACAAAACCGTAAAGGACAGAAAGAACATGAATATCTTTATTTCGAATTTCTTGAGATGAATGGGCGTCAGGCAGTCCGCAAAGGTGACTGGAAGCTTGTTCACATGAATATACGGGGAAATAAGCCCTATTACGAATTATACAACCTGGCTTCTGATCCGTCGGAGAAGTACAATGTGCTGAATCAATATCCCGAGAAAGCGGATGAATTGAAAGCGATTATGAAAGAAGCCCATATAGAAGATTCCAATTGGCCTTTATTTAGATAAATAGTGATTGATAAAGTTGTCAAATGAAAGGCAAGCATACTATGTATTGCTTTTAAAAAGGAAGAGGCTGTCATGTGATATAACAGCCTCTTTTGTATATATAGTCAGGTACCTCTGCTCTTTTTAGAAGGCAAGACCTACCCTGAAGCCGAAGTTGTTCAGCTTGTCTACATTGTAAGTCAGCACATTGGCCTTGTTGGTAGCATAGCTGTAGTAAACGGCGATATGCAGACCCGGACCGTAAGCCCAAGGGTATACGTTAAGACCGATTTCCGGTGATACGTAGAATCCCCAAGTATTATCGCGGGTTTCGAACATATTGTAGTTAGAACGTACTTTCGCATAATTGGCACCCAGCTTGACACCGAAATAAGGTTGCCATGCTCCGCCACGATTCATTTGATAACGTGCAGCGGCACCAAAAGGTAACTGGAAGATGGTATGTTGCTGGTCAGTATTCACGGTTCCTTCGCCAACAGGGAAAGTTGCGCGTGGGAAGTATTCGTGGTTACTGCTGTAGTTCATAAAAAGTCCGAGTCCGAGATTAGGAGTTACAAAGTAACCGCCTTCGAAGTTCATACCCCATCCGCTGGCTTTATCGGCAAAGTGATTCTTCAGTGGTGCGTTGAACTGCCAGTCCACGTTAGCGTATCCATTATCTGATAACTGTGCCTTGGCCGGCATGGCAAAGGCCAGAGCAAGGGCCGCTATGGCCAGTACTCTAAGAGAAATATATTTCATTGTTTTCATAACGGTTCTTGATTAAATTATTTGTTAGTGAGATAGGGTGACTGTGCAAACGACTGATTGATTGCGCGAACAACCAGAGTTTGGTTCACTTTACCGGAATAGCTTGCAGGTCCGCTCAGGAAGCTGCTCCACAAAACGGGGAGTTTTTGTTTTTCACCCTCAGGAGCTTTCAGGTTCATAATCTCAGTAAGGAATGAGTTGGTTGTAATGCTATAGTTTACAACATACGGATAATACCAGCCGCCCCAATTACCCCAGTAAGGTGCATCCCAGTATCCGGGATAGTTCCACCACCACTCAGGTTGTCCGTAATCGGTGAAGTAATAAGTACTTTGAACGTAACTTACCTGTATACCCAGGTCGGCAGCATCTTTATTGTCTGTATATGTAAAACCTTTGCTATTCAGGTTTTCTTTGTACGCATTGATGATAGCTTCTGCTGCTTCACCTTTCCAGTATTCCGGATCTTTTTTATCTCCGATGACGAGAACGCTGTCAGGGATGTAGTACGTGCTGAATTGTTTGAAGTCAGCTTTCTTGTCGTAGTTGGTGTAAACCAAATAGTCATTGTCCAATTTGTCCATGTCAGGGTCTTTTTCGCAGGCTGCGAATGCAAAGACCGCCAATAAGATGGGAATTAATCTCTTCATATCTTTATAATGTTTAGGTTAATTAAAAAAAACTTGCCCTGGTACCTTAAGGCGTTTGCAGAAAATAACAAGACTCTTGTTAAAAGGTTCGCAAAGAATAATGTTAAAATGCAGTATGATTACTTGGAGGCTTTGGTGAAAGATCTATCTTTGTACAAAATTAAAACCGAAATAAATATGAAGAACCTACGCATCTGGCAGACACTTTCCCTTTTCATTCTTTTGCTGTCCATAACTCTTCCTTTATCAGCAAAGTCGGATTTGCTGACGAAGTTGAATACAATTACCCTTATCATCCGTACCCAATCGTTAGAGACCTCTCTCTTTGCGGAAAAGTATTTGTTACGTTTCAAACAGCCATTAGATCATAGTCATCCCGAAAAAGGATCTTTCAGCCAGCGGGTTATCGTTGCGCATGTGGGATATGACCGGCCGACACTGATGGTAACTGAAGGCTACGGAGCTGCTCGTTCCCTGAATCCCGGATATTACGAGGAACTGTCTAAGCTGTTCAATACCAATATCATTGCAGTAGAACATCGCTATTTCCTTGAATCGACCCCTAAACCGAAAGACTGGAAGTATCTGACAGCCTGGAATTCTGCCAGGGATCTGCATGCTATTCGTGAGGCTTTTCGTTCCATTTATCCGGGAAAATGGATTGCTACCGGAATCAGTAAAGGAGGACAGACAGCGATGCTTTATCGTACTTACTTTCCGGATGATATAGATATTACGGTTCCTTATGTGGCTCCACTTTGCCGTTCGGTCGAAGATGGGCGTCATGAGCCTTTTCTGCGAACAGTAGCTATGCCCGATGATCGTCAAAAGGTGGAAGATTTCCAGATGGAGGTATTGAAGCGTAAAGCTGCTTTACTGCCTCACTTTAAAAAATACTGTTCGGTGAGGAAGTTGCAGTTCCGTGCGCCTGTAGAGGACATTTATGATTATACGGTGCTTGAGTATTCTTTTTCACTTTGGCAGTGGGGTATTCCGGTCAGCCGGATTCCGTCAGTTTCTGCTTCAGACAAGGAGCTGTTCGATCATTTGGTTGCTATCAGTGCACCGTCCTATTTTGTGAAAGAGGGATCTAATACTTCGTTCTTTGTCCAGGCGGCACGTGAATTGGGATATTATGGATATGATATTCGTCCGTTCCGGGAGTATCTTTCAATTGGAACAAGTAAAGATTATCTTCGCCGTTTGATGATCCCCGAAGAGCTTGCAGATATGGAATTTGACGAGACTCTGAGTTACAAGATAACCCGTTTTTTGAAAGAGAATGATCCGAAAATGATTTTTATTTATGGGCAGTATGATCCGTGGACAGCAGCCGGAGTCACCTGGCTGAAGGGAAAAAAGAATATTCATGTGTTTGTACAGCCGAAGGGTAGCCACATGGCTCGTATTCACACTTTGCCTCAAAAAGAGAAAGAAGAAGCCATCGGATTGATAAAGAAGTGGTTGGAAGAGTGACCCCATTCTTGCCCCTTTGTAGATGAATAGAAAAGTTACAGAGGTGTTTTCACCACAGATTACACAAACCTGTACAGATGAAGGTCAAATGGATGACTGTCTGTATGGGTGATCTGTGATAATCCGTGTAACCTGTGGTGACCTCTGATGTTACAAACTTATATCAGTGGTTTTAACATTTCCGGTATCTCTACTTTGTCCAGATCCAGTTCGTTTAAACGCTTCTTGCCTGCCTCTGTGAGGCTGAAGTACATCTGGCGTTTGTCTACTTCACCCAATGCCCGTCGGATGAGTCCTTTATCTTCTACCGCACGGATGACTTTCGACGTATGCGACGGAGCCATTTCCGTTCGTTCGGCTATAGCAGTCGAGGTAATTTCCTTTCCGGCTTCGCGCAACGCACATAGCACCATTGCTTCGTTCAGCGATATTCCATACACCTCTTCAAATGCCGTTTCGAAAATGGAGAGTGCTTTGTAGATATCGCGCATCTTACATATTGTATTCATACTTCCTTATTAAATAAACAGATTGATGTTAGCATTATCGGCACGTTCCATATAAGTGGCTACTCCGCCTACCGTAACTTTATCAAGCAACTCTTCACGTTTTACTCCCATCACATCCATCGACATTTGGCAAGCAATAAACTCCACCCCGTTCTCCAGAGCCTGCTGCCGCAGGGATTCCAGTGAGTCGATGCCTTTCCGGTGCATGATGTATCGCATCATCTTTCCACCCATACCTCCCATGCTCATTTTAGAAAGTTTCAGTTTCAGCGAACTGGATGGGAGCATTGTACCAAACATCTTGCCGAAAATGTCTTTCTCCACTTTGGGCTTATGCAATTTCTTAATCACATTCAGCCCCCAGAAAGTAAAGAAGATAGTTACTTTTTGTCCGGTGGCAGCTGCGCCGTTGGCCAGGACGAAAGTGGCAAGTGCCTTGTCCAAGTCGTCACTGAACATAATCAGAGTTTTACCTTTGCTGTCACATGTCGTAGTCAGGTTACAAGCCTGGGGTTCGCCTTTCTCAATGACTACTACCGATTTCCCTCCGGTACTATCCTTGGAGATAAATTTATTTCCGGTAGAGTTGCACCATGCGGCAGCATCCCGCGAGAATCCCGGGTCTGTAGCCACAATTTCAACTCTCTCGCCCGGAACAAGCGTATCCATTGTTTTCTTCATCTTTAGGACCGGGCCCGGACATTGTAATCCGCAGGCATCCACCCGGATTGTCTTAGGATTTGCAGCCGTTGTAGTTTGGGGTGCCTCAGCTGTCACAGAAGGTTTCGCCGGGCTGTCTTGCGCAGAAGGCGTGTCGTCTGTTTCTTCATTTTCGTGCAAGATGATGGGAGCGGTAGCAGCACGATAGGTCTTCAATCCGCCGGAGAGGTTATATACTTCTTTGAAACCGTGCTGGATCAGGATGCGGTAAGCAAGATATCCTCTCAGCCCTACGGCGCAGAAGGTGTAGATTGGTTTGTTCGAAGGAAGTTCAGCAATACGGTCACGTATTTCATCCAATGGTATATTTACTGCTCCGGGCAGTGAACCCAATGCAAATTCGTCCGGTGTACGCACATCCAGCAGGAACACATCTTTCAGTTCGATATCTCTCAGGTCACGCCAGTATACGGGTTTTACTCTGCCGAGGATGATGTTTTCGGCTACATAACCGGCGATGGCTACGGGGTCCTTTGCTGAAGAGAAAGGAGGCGCATACGCCTGCTCCACTTTCATCAGGTCATAGATCGTTCCCTCGTGTTTGATGACAAGAGAAAGTTCGTCAATTCGTTTGTCCACGCCATCATACCCCACAATTTGGCCGCCATACAACTTGCCTGTTTGGGGATCGAAGGTTATTTTGATACTCATCGGCATAGCGTCCGGATAGTATCCTGCATGCGAGGCCGGATGAGTGGTTGAAGATGCATATACAATGCCTGCCTGCTTTAACCGCTTTCCCGGAAGTCCGGTTGAGGCTACTGTCATGTCAAATACTTTTGCGATGGAGGTACCGATGGCTCCTTCATAAGGAATCTGTGCACCCAGCAGGTTGTCGGCAACAATACGTCCCTGTCGGTTAGCGGGTCCGGCAAGATAGTTCAGCCAAGGTTTGCCCGTAATGGGATGGCGGAATTCAATGGCATCACCGATGGCATAGATCGATTCGTCGGAAGTCTGCAAATAATCATTTACTGCGATACCTCCCGCTTCACCGATCGTAAGTTCGGCAGCTCTTGCCAGCGTTGTCTCCGGGCGCACGCCGATAGATAGAATCACGATATCCGCCAGGATGGATTGTCCGTTCTTGAAGACTACCTTCACTTCTTTGCCTGCTTGCTCAAACGATGCGACAGCTTGCTCCAGGTATAAGTTGACACCCTTCTCCATCAAATGTTGATGAACCAGTGCTGCCATTGAAAAGTCAATAGGTGCCATCACCTGGTTGCCCATCTCGACAATAGATACTTGCGCTCCCAGTGCGTGCAGGTTTTCTGCCATTTCCAGTCCGATGAATCCGGCCCCGATCACGACAGCCCGGCGGGGAGGCCGATTGTTGACATATGCTTTAATGCGGTCGGTGTCTGCTACATTCCGCAAAGTAAAGATGCCGGTTGAGTCAATGCCCGGTAATGGTGGGCGTACAGGAGATGCACCGGTGGATATTAACAGTTTGTCATAACTCTCCTCGTAAGTGTCTTCACTCTTAAGGCGGACGGTTACTGTCTTTTTCTTCCGGTCGATAAAAATAACTTCATTCTCGGTACGCACGTCTACCCTGAAACGTACTCCGAAAGCTTCGGGAGTCTGTACGAATAGTTTCTCACGCTCTTCGATAACGTCCCCTATATAATAGGGCAGTCCGCAGTTGGCATAAGATATGTACTTTCCTTTTTCCAACAAGATGATTTCCGCTGTTTCGTCCGAACGTCTGATACGGGCTGCAGTAGTAGCTCCTCCTGCTACGCCTCCAATAATAATAATCTTCATTTGAATATATTTTCGTTTTAAAATAGTTTCCTATGGAAATAAACGTTTGCCGACTTAAAAAGGTTCATGGAAAAGCTTAAAAAATTAACAAGTATGGGTTATCTTACTTACGGAAGTGCAGTTACACCAAAAGATATACTATTATCTCCTTATCGTTTGTGGAGTGATACAGGTATGTTAGATATTAAAACATGGGGATGTTGTGTGTGATAACATGGGGATGTTCTTATATACAACATGGGGATGTTTTGCACCAAAACATCCCCATGTTGTTCAATCTCCCATTAAAAGGAAAGACTGCCGGCCCATAGTGTTTTGCTAACTGTGTTTTAATGTCGGAACATGTATCTGAGAAGGATTTGCATGGCAGGGAGCGAACAGCGTGTCGTTCAGTCGTTGCAATGCCTCTCTCTTATCTTCTGCCCTGATGACAAGTGAAACATTGTTGTTATTACTGCCATAAGAGATCATTCGGATCGGGATGGTGGCCAAAGCATTTATGATTCGGGCTTCAAATCCGGCGCATTGCCACTGTATGTTACCTATGGCCGAAAGGATGCACATGTGGTCTTTTACCACCGTGGCTGCATATCGTGAGAGTTCGTGGAGTATATGCGATAAACGCTCTTTGTCGTTGATGGCAACAGATACATCAGAACCGGACGAGGCGAACAGGCACAGGGAAGTGTGGTATTTGGCAAAAGTATCGAATATTTTGCTGATGAACAGATAGGGGCGTAACGTTCGGTTCGATTGGAATTTAATGTAATAAATATTGTCTCTGGCGGTAATGGCCTTTATGTTTTCTCCGCTTTGTGAATTTGAAATCAAAGTTCCTCCTTCTGCAGGCTCCATCGAACATAGCAAACGTATCGGTATGTTGTTTTCTCTTGCGGGCAGGATGCAGTGAGGGTTGAATCCCGTCCAGCCGCAATAGGCCAGTTGCTCGGCTTCGTCGAAACTGAGCTGCTTCACCATTGCCGGATGCTTCACAAAGCGCGGGTCACAACTGTGCAACTCTTTGCTGTCTGTCCACAGACATACTTCTTGTGCCTGAAGAGCAGCTCCGATCAGTGTGGCTGAAACATCATCTCCGCCTTGTTTCAAGTAACAGGTTTCGTTGTAAGCATTCCGGCAAAGATGTCCTTGAGTAAGAAATACATTGGTCGACTTATGCTCTGCCAAGAGCAAGTGTAGCTTTGTACCGATGTATTCCATGTCCGGTTCTTCTTCCGGAGCCAGTCGCATGAAGTCGAGGCTGTTGAGTAGTCGGTTGTTGATTCCCTGCTCTTTCAGATAGAGGCTGACTAGTATACTGCTGATAAATTCTCCCTGTGCCAGTATGTCTTTCTCGTCGACAGATGTAAAACGTTGGCGGGTAAAGTTCCATAGAGTCCGGAAACGATCGATGATGGAATCGACCGCCTGTTGCTTGATCGATTCGTCATTGAATAGTTCGTTGGCGAAATCGATAAACCTGAATTCAAGCCTGCTTATCTCGTCATGCGCCTGTTCTGTATCTCTGTTGAAAAGATGGGCAGCTATTCCGGCCAGACGTTCCGTAGTCTCTGTAGTGGCGGACAGAACGATTATTTGGGGGATACTGTTGTCAATCAGGCGGAGCATTCCTTTCATTCCCTGTACTGAGCCTGTGGGAATCTTACCGAATTTGTAGATTTTCATTTCTCTATTTTTTTTAGTTATACGATTCTTTTTTCTTATCTGTCTCCTTTTCATTTTAGTTTGTTTTATCAAAATGAAAAGGTGGCACTTGCCTGTTCAGATGATCCCTTACCCGTTAAAAACCGCTTCTGAGCGATCAGAAAAGGGGTAGGGAAGATTATCGGGCGCTGGGTCATGAATAAAAGTTCAAAAGACATGCCATTCGGAATTTTATTTTTCAGCAGTCCGATCATTTGCGTTGTAGCAGAAAACCATTATATTTGCACGCCCTGTTTTTTACCATTCACATTTTAACTTATCAGATATGAGTAAAATTCTGATTATTGATGACGAAGTGCAGATTCGTGGTCTGCTGGCACGTATGATGGAACTTGAAGGTTACGAAGTGTGTCAGGC
The DNA here is from genome assembly GCF_000159855.2 of Bacteroides sp. 3_2_5. Taxonomy (NCBI): domain Bacteria; kingdom Pseudomonadati; phylum Bacteroidota; class Bacteroidia; order Bacteroidales; family Bacteroidaceae; genus Bacteroides; species Bacteroides sp. 3_2_5. The sequence continues at coordinate 697,479 of NZ_JH636044.1, forward strand.
CGGCGATTGTAAGACAGCACTCAGACAATTGGAACTTCAAATGCCCGACGTGGCTTTGTGTGATGTATTTCTGCCGGATGGAAACGGGGTGGATCTGGTGACGGAGATGAAGAAAAAATCTCCGGGAGTGGAGATTATTCTGCTGACGGCACATGGAAACATACCTGATGGTGTGCAGGCAATCAAGAACGGAGCTTTCGATTACATAACGAAAGGGGATGATAACAATAAAATCATTCCCCTGATCAGTCGCGCTGTAGAAAAGGCACGGATGAATATCCGCCTGGACAAACTGGAGAAGAAGATGGGACTGATGTATTCGTTCGATTCCATACTCGGTGAATCGAAAGCATTGAAAGAAGCGGTTTCGTTAGCCCGTAAGGTATCGGTGACTGATGTACCTGTATTGCTGACGGGTGAGACGGGAACCGGAAAAGAGGTGTTTGCCCAGTCCATACATTATAGTAGTAAGCGTGCCCGGCAAAACTTTGTGGCAGTTAACTGCTCTTCGTTTAGTAAAGAGTTGCTGGAGAGCGAGATGTTCGGGCATAAGGCGGGTTCCTTTACCGGTGCGTTGAAAGATAAGAAGGGACTTTTTGAAGAAGCCAATAACGGAACAATCTTTTTGGATGAAATCGGTGAGATGGCTTTTGAGTTGCAAGCCAAGCTGTTGCGTATCCTCGAAACCGGCGAATACATCAAGATAGGTGACACGAAGCCGACCCACATTGATGTGCGTATCATTGCTGCTACAAACCGTAATTTACCTGCCGAGATAGCTGCGGGACGTTTTCGTGAAGATCTGTTCTATCGGCTCTCCGTGTTTCAGGTACATCTTCCGCCTTTGCGTGAACGTACGGGAGATATTAAGATACTGGCTGAATCGTTTGTCCGTTCCTTCTCCGAAAAACTTTCACATCCGGTCAATAGGATTGCTCCCGCTTATCTGGAGGCCCTATGCCAACAACCCTGGAAAGGAAATATCCGCGAATTACGTAATGTAATCGAACGCAGCCTGATCGTTTGTGAGGGCGACCGTCTGGATGTAGACGATCTCCCGTTGGAAATACAAAACAGCCACTACGAGAAATCCGACGAAGGAATGCCGGGCAGCTTTGAACTTTCGGCTATGGAACGCAGACATATAGCGAGGGTATTGGAGTATACTAAAGGCAATAAAACAGAAGCAGCACGTTTACTGAAAATCGGATTGACTACTTTATACCGAAAAATAGAAGAATATAAGCTCTGAGTCGCGCGTGAATATCGTTGCCTGAGTTTTATGCTTCTTTCCTTTTCAAAATAAAACGAACCTTTTCATAATGATAGGGTATCTTCGTCTTGTACGAAGATACCCTATTTGTTTTATATCTCTGTATGATAGTGACTTATCTTATCCTTGACTGTTTCTGGCACGCATTTGGCATGAAGAGTTACAGGTAAAAAACATAAGTATAAACATTTTAATTAAAAGGTAAAAAACATGGGAATAACAGTTTCATTTATTTTCTGCCTGTTGAGCGGGTTTGCCTGCTTCTGGCTATTTTGGAAATGCGTTGACTGGTTTGAAACAATTTAGAGAGGAGAATTTATTTTATGTACACAACACTATTTGTAGTAGGTATCATACTTTTCAGTTATTTGACGTATGTGCTCATTCGTCCAGAGAAGTTTTAATTTGAAAATAAAGCAATGAATACAGAAATTTTAGGAGTGGCGGTGCAGATTGTCCTGATGGTGGTATTAGCTTATCCGTTGGGACGTTACATAGCCCGGGTTTATAAGGGAGAGAAGACTTGGTCGGACTTCATGGCGCCTATAGAGCGAGTGATTTATAAGATATGTGGTATTAATCCGCAGGAGGAGATGAACTGGAAACAGTTCCTCAAGGCGTTACTGATCCTGAATGCATTTTGGTTTGTATGGGGAATGGTGTTACTGGTATCGCAAGGTTGGCTTCCGCTCAATCCCGACGGAAACGGGGCTCAAACACCTGACCAGGCATTCAATACTTGCATCAGTTTTATGGTAAACTGTAATTTGCAACACTACAGCGGTGAGAGTGGTCTGACTTATTTCACTCAATTGTTTGTCATCATGCTGTTCCAGTTTATCACTGCTGCCACAGGAATGGCTGCCATGGCCGGAGTTATGAAAAGTATGGCTGCCAAGAGCACTCAAACGATTGGTAACTTTTGGCACTTTCTGGTGATCAGTTGCACACGTATTCTGTTACCGCTTTCATTGGTGGTAGGTTTCATTCTGATTTTGCAGGGAACACCGATGGGCTTTGACGGTCGGATGCAACTGACTACACTCGAAGGACAGGAGCAGATGGTATCCCAGGGACCTACGGCTGCGATTGTTCCCATTAAGCAATTAGGAACCAATGGTGGTGGTTATTTTGGTGTCAATTCTTCGCATCCGTTGGAGAATCCTACCTATCTGACTAATATGGTAGAGTGTTGGTCGATCCTGATCATTCCGATGGCGATGGTATTGGCCTTGGGCTTTTATACCAATCGCAGGAAGTTGGGATATAGTATCTTTGGAGTGATGCTGTTTGCTTATCTGGCAGGTGTCTTTATCAATGTCGGTCAGGAGATGGGAGGTAATCCGCGTATCAGCGAAATGGGAATTGCCCAGGATCATGGTGCGATGGAAGGAAAAGAGGTACGGCTTGGAGCCGGAGCCACAGCCCTATGGAGTGTCACCACAACGGTTACTTCCAATGGTTCGGTCAATGGGATGCACGATTCGACTATGCCGCTCAGTGGAATGGTCGAGATGCTGAATATGCAGATCAATACTTGGTTTGGCGGTGTTGGTGTAGGATGGCTGAACTATTATACCTTTATTATCATGGCCGTTTTTATCAGCGGACTGATGGTGGGGCGTACGCCGGAATTTCTAGGTAAGAAGGTAGAAGCCCGGGAAATGAAAATAGCAACCTTCGTCGCTTTGTTGCATCCGTTTGTAATTCTGGTATTTACTGCCATCTCAAGTTATGTCTATACACATCACCCCGATTTTGTGGAGAGTGAGGGCGGATGGCTGAACAATCTCGGATTTCATGGTCTCAGCGAGCAGCTTTACGAATACACCTCATCGGCTGCCAACAATGGTTCGGGTTTCGAGGGACTGGGTGATAATACATATTTCTGGAACTGGACATGTGGCATTGTACTTATCCTGAGTCGGTTTATTCCGATCGTCGGACAGGTAGCCATTGCAGGACTATTGGCTCAAAAAAAGTTTATTCCCGAGAGTGCCGGTACCTTGAAAACGGATACTGTGACTTTTGCAGTAATGACTTTTGCCGTCATTTTCATTGTTGCAGCTTTGTCTTTCTTCCCTGTACATGCGTTGAGTACAATCGCCGAACATTTAAGTTTATAAGAATAGCAGGATAATAAAGTTATGAAAAATAAGATGTCAGCTTCTATGTTTCAAAAGGAGCAAGTAATAGAAAGTATCAGGCAGTCGTTTGTGAAGTTGAATCCGCGAATGATGATAAAGAACCCGATTATGTTTACGGTAGAAGTGGTTACCGTTATTATGCTGGTGGTAACGTTACTCTCTCTCTTCACTCCGGAATATGGTACTTTCGGATATAATTTGTGTGTGTTCTTAATTTTGTTTGTGACCTTGTTGTTTGCCAATTTTGCTGAAGCGATAGCCGAAGCCCGTGGTAAAGCACAAGCCGACAGCTTACGCAAAACGCGTGAAGAGACTCCTGCTAAACTGGTAATAGGAGACAAGGTTCAGACCGTAAGTAGTTCTAAACTGAAGAAGGGGGATGTTTTTGTTTGTGAAGCCGGTGATACGATCCCTGCCGATGGAGAGATTATTGAAGGATTGGCTTCCATTGACGAAAGTGCCATTACCGGTGAATCTGCTCCGGTGATCCGTGAGGCGGGTGGAGATAAAAGCTCTGTAACCGGTGGTACCAAAGTGCTTTCAGATCATATCAAGGTATTGGTCACACAGCAACCGGGCGAAAGCTTTCTTGACAAAATGATTGCGTTGGTCGAAGGCGCAAGCAGGCAGAAGACGCCGAACGAGATAGCCCTGACCATTTTGTTGGCAGGCTTTACACTGGTCTTTGTCATCGTATGTGTTACTCTGATCCCGTTTGCTGACTATACCAGTCTTGAACATCCGGGAACAGCTATCTCGATTGCAGCCATCCTCTCTCTGTTTGTCTGTTTGATTCCGACTACTATCGGAGGATTACTTTCTGCCATCGGTATTGCCGGTATGGATCGTGCATTGCGTGCCAATGTGATTACAAAGTCGGGTAAAGCGGTGGAGACGGCAGGAGATATCGATACACTGTTGCTTGATAAAACCGGTACTATTACGATTGGTAACCGCAGGGCAACGAAATTCCATTCGGCACCTGGAGTCGGTCCGCGGGAGTTTGTAACAACCTGTCTGTTGGCTTCGCTTTCGGACGAGACGCCCGAGGGTAAATCTATTGTAGAGTTAGGACGTGAATCGGGGGTACGGATGCGGAGTCTTCAGACGGCCGGTGCCCGGATGATTCAGTTTACGGCTGAAACCAAATGTTCGGGTGTTGATCTGGCCGATGGCACACAGATACGTAAAGGAGCGTTCGATGCGATCCGTAAGATTACGGAAGCAGCCGGGAATAAATTCCCGAAAGAAATAGAAGAAGTGATCAGTGAGATCTCTGGTAATGGAGGTACACCGCTGGTAGTGTGTGTCGACCGGAAGGTGACCGGAGTTATCGAGTTGCAGGATATTATAAAACCGGGCATTCAGGAACGTTTTGAACGTCTGCGCAAGATGGGAGTGAAGACAGTGATGGTAACCGGTGACAATCCTTTGACCGCCAAGTACATTGCCGAAAAGGCGGGAGTGGACGACTTTATAGCTGAGGCAAAGCCTGAAGACAAGATGGAATACATCCGTAAAGAACAACAGTCCGGTAAGTTGGTGGCGATGATGGGAGACGGAACGAATGATGCTCCTGCATTGGCGCAGGCAAATGTCGGTGTGGCAATGAATAGCGGTACGCAGGCAGCCAAGGAGGCCGGCAATATGGTCGACCTCGATAACGATCCGACTAAATTGATAGAGATTGTGGAAATCGGAAAGCAGTTGCTGATGACTCGTGGAACCCTGACTACTTTCTCTATTGCCAACGATGTGGCAAAATACTTTGCCATTGTACCTGCTTTGTTTATGGTGGCCATTCCAGAGTTGGGTGCGCTCAATATTATGAATCTGCATAGTCCGGAAAGTGCTATACTCTCTGCTGTCATATTCAATGCCATCATTATCCCTATCCTGATACCATTGGCGCTGAAAGGAGTACAATATAAACCGATCGGTGCATCGGCTTTGCTCCGTCGGAACCTTTTAATCTATGGGTTAGGAGGAGTGATCGTTCCCTTTGTCGGAATCAAGTTAATCGATTTGGTTGTCAGTTTATTCTTTTAAATATTCAAGCAATGAAAACATTATTAAAATCTATCAAGATAACTCTCGTCTTTTGTGTATTCTTCTCTGTATTTTATATCCTCGTGCTGTGGCTGTTTGCACAGGTAGCCGGTCCTAACCGGGGAAATGCAGAAGTTGTTACCTTAAACGGAAAAGTGGTAGGGGCTGCCAATGTAGGACAGACTTTTACGGAAGAAAAATATTTTTGGGGACGCCCCTCATGTGCCGGTGATGGCTATGATGCAACCAGTTCGGCAGGTAGCAATAAAGGGCCGACCAATCCTGAATATCTGGCAGAGGTGGAGGCACGCATCGATACTTTCCTCATTCATCATCCGTATCTGGCACGCAAGGATGTACCTGCCGAGATGGTGACAGCCAGTGCCTCGGGACTGGATCCGGACATCACTCCACAGAGTGCTTATGTACAAGTGAAAAGAGTGGCGCAGGCACGTGGCATGGATGTGGAAGAGGTGAGAAGAGTCGTAGATAAAGCTGTAGAGAAGCCGTTGCTGGGGATATTCGGAACCGAGAAAGTAAATGTATTAAAGTTGAATATAGCTCTGGAAGAGTTAAAAAACAGATAGAAAGTAAAGATGAAAAATGTCATAAATAAAAACACGATTTTAGCCTTGATGGTGATTGGAATGATGTGCTTCTGGGGAAGTATGAACGCGAATGCCCAACAGTTTAATGTTCAGGGAGATCTCGTAAGTTCATATGTCTGGCGCGGAATGTATCAGACAGGAGCGAGTATCCAGCCGACTTTGGGATTTAGTGTCGGAAACTTTTCATTGACCGCATGGGGCTCCACCGATTTTGACGGAACTTCTGCTTCGGCAGGAGCTGCCGCCAAGGAGATCGATCTGACGGCTGCATACACATTAGGTCGTTCCGGTCTGACCGTATCGGTTGCCGATTTGTGGTGGGCAGGACAGGGAGCACATAAATACTTTAATTTTAAGAGTCATGAAACGGCTCACCACTTTGAGGCAGGAGTGGCTTATACTGTGCAGTCCGAAACATTTCCTTTGTCTGTTGCATGGTATACCATGTTTGCAGGGCAAGATAAGAATGCGGAGGGAGACCAGAATTATTCGTCTTATGTTGAATTCAACTATCCCTTCAGAGTGAGAATGGTGGATTTAAACGTAACGTGTGGAATGGTTCCTTATGCCGCTCCCCAATACAATTGTGATGGGTTTGCCGTAACCAATGTTGCTTTGAAAGGAACTACTCAGATCAGGTTCACTGACAAGTTTGCTTTGCCTGTATTTGCACAGGCTGTTTGGAATCCCCGTATGGAAGATGCGCATTTAGTGTTTGGTATTACTTTAAAGCCATGAAATCAGATATAACTTAGGAATTTAAAAAGTGGTTAGTCAACCCGTGGCAGTAGCGATACTGTTACGGGTTATGCAGTATAAAAATTGAAGAAAAGATGGATAGAGAAGAAAGTGTACAGCATTTCCTCGACTTGATAAAAAAATCCCGTCGTGGCAAGTTTAAGGTTTATATCGGTATGATTGCCGGTGTAGGCAAATCGTACCGGATGCTCCAGGAAGCACATGATCTGATTGATAACGGGGTGGATGTCCGGATCGGATATATTGAGACACATGGTCGTGCCGGGACGGAAGCCCTGTTGAAAGGTTTACCTGTTATCCGGCGCAGGAAACTGTTTTATAAGGGGAAAGAGCTCGAGGAGATGGATCTGGAAGCGATTATCCGTATTCATCCCGAAATTGTAATTGTAGACGAACTGGCACATACCAATGTGGAAGGAAGCTTGAATGAGAAACGTTGGCAAGATGTGATGACACTGCTTGATGAAGGGATTAACGTGATTTCGGCAGTCAACATTCAGCACATCGAGAGTGTGAATGAAGAGGTGCAAGATATCGCAGGTATTGAAGTGAAGGAGCGTATTCCCGATAGCGTTCTTCAAGAGGCTGATGAGGTCGTAAATATTGATCTTACGGCCGAAGAACTGATAACCAGACTTAAAGCTGGAAAGATATATAAGCCGGAAAAAATACAGACTGCACTCAATAATTTCTTTAAGACCGAGAATATCCTGCAACTCCGTGAACTTGCACTGAAGGAGGTTGCCTTGCGAGTGGAAAAGAAAGTAGAGAATGAGGTTGTGATGGGTATTGGTTTGGGAGTTCGTCATGAAAAGTTTATGGCGTGCATCAGTAGCCAAGAGAAGACGCCCCGCCGTATTATAAGGAAAGTAGCCCGTTTGGCTACCCGATATAATACCTCGTTTGTCGCTCTTTACGTACAAGTTCCCAAAGAAAGCATGGAACGTATCGATTTGGCTAGCCAGAGACATCTGCTGAATCATTTTAAGTTGGTGACTGAGTTGGGTGGGGAAGTCGTCCAGGTACAGTCGAAAGATATATTAGGCAGCATTGTGCAGGTTTGTAAGGAGAAACAGATATCCACTGTTTGCATGGGTTCCCCAGGCCTTCGCCTGCCGGGAGCATTGTGTAGCGTGCTGAAATATCGCAGATTTTTAAATAATCTGGCACAAGCGAACATAGATTTGATTATACTTGCATAAAAAAATGATTTAGTCTTAGTTATCCATTATGAATATAAAAACCAAACTACTTTTCGGCATTGGAATATTGGCCGGAATGATTATTTTACTGGTAACACTTTCAGTAGTAAACCTTCAGATTCTAACGGCCACGGAACCTGATAGTCCGGTTGCCATGCCTGCTTTGGAGCGTGCGCTCTTATGGATCTCCGTAACAGGTGGCATTTGTATCCTCACGGGTTTGGTCCTGCTTATCTGGCTACCCCGTTCTATTAATAGGCCGGTAAAAGAACTGACTTGTGGTATCTTGGAAATAGCCAATCATAATTATGAAAAGAGATTGGATATGAGAGGATACGAAGAGTTCAGGGAAGTTTCGGATAGTTTTAACCGCATGGCTGAGAAACTGACAGAGTATCGTGACAGTACATTGGCTGATATTCTTTCTGCAAAAAAATTCCTTGAAGCCGTTGTTAACAGTATTCATGAGCCGATTATCGGCTTAAATACCGAACGGGAAATTCTTTTTGTCAATAATGAAGCATTGAATGTACTCAATATGAAGCGTGAGAATGTAATCCGGAAGTCCGCCGAAGAACTTTCTCTGAAGAATGATTTGCTTCGCAGGCTGATACGTGAGTTGGTGACTCCCGGTGAGAAGAATGAACCTTTAAAAATCTATGCGGACAATAAAGAAAGCTATTTCCAAGCCTCGTATATTCCGATTGAGAATGCGGCGGCAGAAGAAGGAGAGGCTCGAAACCTGGGAGACGTTATCTTGCTGAAAAATATTACAGAGTTCAAAGAACTCGATTCTGCAAAAACCACTTTTATCTCTACCATCTCCCACGAACTGAAGACTCCTATTTCTGCTATAATGATGAGTCTTCAATTGCTGGAGGACAAAAGAGTGGGCTCTTTGAATGGCGAACAAGAACAATTATCGAAGAATATAAGGGACAATAGCCAGCGCTTACTCGATATTACCGGAGAGTTACTGAACATGACGCAGGTGGAAGCCGGCAAGCTTCAAATGATGCCTAAAATTACGAAACCTATCGAACTGATTGAGTACGCCATCAAGGCCAATCAGGTACAGGCTGATAAGTTTAATATACAAATAGAAGTTGACTATCCTCAAGAGAAGATACCGAAACTATTTGTAGATAGTGAAAAAATAGCTTGGGTACTTACTAACCTTTTAAGCAATGCGATTCGCTATTCGAAAGAGAATGGCCGAGTAGTGATTGGCGTAAGGCATAAAAAAGAGTATATCGAGCTCTATGTGCAAGACTTTGGCAAAGGAATCGATCCAAGATATCACCAAAGCATTTTTGATCGTTATTTCCGTGTACCGGGAACTAAAGTTCAGGGTAGCGGTTTGGGATTGTCCATTTCGAAAGACTTTGTAGAAGCACATGGAGGGACATTGACCGTACAGAGCGAACCGGGTAAGGGGAGTTGCTTTGTGATAAGGTTGAAGGCATGATAATGCTGGAAATTATGGAGATAGACTTGTGATTCTGTGGGACTTTTTCCTAGAAAAACTACTTATGACATTATTATATTAAGGTTTTTTATTATTTTTGCCGACGTATTGATATATAATATGATACTTGTCTAAGTTAATCTTTTAAGTGGATAATAATGCATTCTGAAATCGCAGAAGAAAAATTACTGGTCTCCCAATTCTCCCAAGGAAGCCATATAGCGTTTAAGGCATTGTTTATGCGTTATTATCCGAAGGTGCGCTCTTTTATAATGGGATTGGTTAAATCGGAGAGTGAAGCCGAAGATTTGACACAAGAAGTTTTTCTCAAACTGTGGACGCACCGTGAGAAATTTTGTGAAGTAGAAGTGTTCGGAACCTATCTGTATGTCTTGACTAAAAATACAACTTTCAATTATTTGCGTTCCCGGCAGAATCGTCAGGATAGTCAGGGGACAGAATGGGTAGAAGAGTCTACAGACACGACTCCTTATGAAGAGTTGGTTGCTAAAGACTTGCAGCTATTGATTGATATGGTGGTGGAGAATATGCCTCCTCAACGGCAAATGATTTTTCGGTTGAATCGGGAGGCCGGACTGACCAATGCAGAAATAGCGGAGAAGCTGCAGATTAGTAAAAAAACTGTTGAGAACCATCTTAACTTAGCGTTGAAAGAACTGAAAAATGCTTTGTTATTCTTTATATTTCTCTATTTATGTTAATACGGTTGGGGATATATCCGGATTTATGCGTCCTATTATAAATTAGTGGTAGAATGGGTTATTTAAAAAATATAATTACTTACTTTTTTCATCATCCGGCATCGGACGGGGTGGTGGAAAGAGTACATCAACGACTGGCCGATACAAACAGCGGACAAGAGAAAGAAGAGGTCTTGTCCGGTATTTGGGAACAGATCGGTTTTCCACAGGCGGATGAACATCAAACGCTGAGAGCTTTTGAAAAGCTGGAACAACAGATTGGAGGAGATTCTTTAAAATCGGAATCTTCTTTTTCGCGTTTTCGTATTCCCCGATGGAGTTGGATTGCTGCTTCTATCATCGTCCCCTTATTACTATTGTTCGGTTCCGCTTACTTATACAAAGAAACTCTTATCATTAAGAACGAACTTAGCAATGTGACTTTCATTCAATATTATGTTAGTAATGGAAAACGGGAGCAAGTCACTTTACCCGATCGATCGAAAGTTTGGCTTAATTCCGGTTCTTTGCTGATCTATCCGTCTGCGTTTATAGGAAACGAACGTGAGGTCTATCTGGCTGGTGAAGGCTATTTCTCGGTGACAAAAGATAAAGAATGCCCATTTATTGTAAAAACGAACTCTGTTTCTGTAAGTGTACTTGGTACGGAATTCAATATAAACGCTTATCCGAATATAGATAAGGTAGTGACTACTTTGGAAGAAGGATCTATCCGTATGTCGCTGAATCGTTTCGATTCATCCTATTTGTTGGAGCCGGATGATCAGATTGTTTATATTCCGTCCACCGGACATATAGAGAGAAAACGCGTGAAGGCCTCTGATTATTCTGATTGGAGAGGTGGAGGTTTGTATTTCAGTAATAGTCCATTCAAAGAAGTGATACAGACTATAGAACGTACCTATTCGGTTCAGGTACATTTGCAGACTTCTATTTATCAATCCAATAATCTGACTATTCATTTCTATCCTAATGAGTCCATCGAGAATATTATGATGTTGATTAAAGAAATGATCCCTGGACTTGAATACCAGATAGAGGGGAAAGATATTTATATAGATTAAGGCTTGGCTTATATTATCATTTGTTAACATTATATCGTTGGGTGTAGTTAAACAACAGACTGTCCTATTGTAAAAGCCGCCAAAGGACGGCTATTGTTTAACTAAAAAAAATAATATTATGAACAAAAATCGATCAATCCGAGTGGCAGCTTTTTGCCTTGGTTTGATGTTGGCGGGTTCTCTGCAAGTACATGCCCAAAAAGTAACATTTCGGGATGGAACAGTGTCGTTGAAACAAGCGTTTGAAAAGATCGAAGCATCTTCGAAGTATAAAATCGCTTATAATGATTCACACCTGAATGTTTCTCGTAAAGTTTCGTTGAATCAAAAAGAAACCGAAGTACTGGAGATATTGGCAACTATCCTGAAAGATACGGGTTATACGTACAAAAAGAACGGTAACTACATTGTGATTGTTCCCGTGGAACAAAAGCCGGCTTCAAAAGTCAAAAAGGTAAAAGGAGTTGTGAAAGATGCCAGCGGTGAAGCGATTATCGGAGCAAACGTATTGGTAAAGGGTACGGCAACAGGCGTGATCACCGATATGAACGGAAGTTTTGAGTTGGAAGTGCCGGGTAACGCAGTATTGCAGATCACCTATATTGGATATGTACAGCAGGATGTTGCTGTAAAAAACCGGGACCAATTGGCTGTGTTACTGAAAGAAGATACTAAAACCTTGGATGAGGTTGTTGTCGTAGGTTATGGTACAATGAAGAAAAAGGACCTGACCGGTGCAGTAGCATCAGTGAAGATGGACGATACTCCCCTAAGTACGATATCTACAGTGAGCCATGCGTTAGCCGGAAAAGCAGCAGGTTTACAGGTAAATACAATCAGTGCCCAGCCTGGTGGCGGCACAACGTTTCGGATTCGTGGAGCTGCTTCGACCGGAGCAGGCAATGATCCGTTGATTATTGTGGATGGATTTCCTGTAAGTAATGCAGGTAATGTGAGTGTCGGTTATAACAGTGATAATGGTACGACTGACAATATATTGGCCTCGATCAACCCCAATGATATCGAATCAATTGAAGTATTGAAGGATGCCAGTTCTACTGCTATTTACGGTGCACGTGCGGGCAGTGGTGTTATTATCATTACAACCAAACGGGGAAAAGAGGGTAAACCGAAAGTTACCTATTCAGGATCTGCCACTGTGCAGACTATGGCTACTAAATATGAAATGCTGGATGCACAGGATTTTATGATTCAGTCTAACCGCTGGTTTAAAGAAAAGTGGATGTATGATAATAAAGTCGGCATTTATGGTGGTAAAAATGAATCGGAGGCCAGCAGTGCATATCATCCCAAATATTCGGATGCGGATATTGCGAATCCGGTAAATGATACAGATTGGTATGATCGTATTACTCGTACGGGTTTTCAGACACAGCATAATATCTCAATCAATGGAGGTACGGAGTATACCAAATATCTGATTTCTGGTAACTTCTTTAATCAAAAGGGCATTGTAAAGAATAATGGCATGTCGCGTTATACTGGCCGTGTAAATCTGGATCAGAAGCTCAGTAAATATGCAAAAGTAGGTATCAACCTGACAGTGAGTCGTAATACATTGGACAATGTTCCGTTGGGAGCAGGGCAAAATGAATATGCCAGTATTTTAGTGTCTGCTGCTCAGTTTAGTCCACTATTGTCTGTGAAAGATGAAAATGGTGATTACAGTCTGAACCAACAGGCTGCTTATATTCCAAATCCTGTTTCGCTACTTGAGATCAGTGATCAGACGACTAAAGAACGTTTCCTGGCCACTCCGTTTGTTGAAATCAAACCAATCAATGAGCTCACATTGAAAGCCAGTTTTGGTATCGATCGTAACTATCAGCGTCGTGAGGTATACATGCCTAAAACAACTCTTTACGGAGAAAAGGCTGATGGCCGTGCAGACATCGGGCAATATGACAGGTCTGATTATTTGTTAGAACTGACTGCCAATTATGCAAAACGTTTGGGTGATCATAATCTGAATGCTTTGGTTGGATACTCTTTTCAAAGATTCACCAGTAAGTATCTCAATGCGGGTAACCAAGGATTTCTGACAGATGCCTTTCTGTTTAATAATCTGGGTGCAGGTACTTATGAAAAACCATGGGTTGGTTCTTCCGCTTCTAAAAGTGAAATGGCCTCTTTCTTCGGTCGTGTAAATTATACCTATAAAGATCGTTACTTGGTGACCGCCACTCTTCGTGCTGATGGTGCCTCTAACTTTGCAAAAAATAACCGTTGGGGATATTTCCCTTCTGTGGCTCTGGGCTGGAGATTTACGGAGGAAAACTTTGCCCGGTCTTTGAATTTGGATAAAGTGCTCTCTAACGGTAAGTTAAGATTAAGTTACGGACAAACAGGTAACTCGAATATCGGAGATAAATCAGTCACTTATTATGGTACAGGATATAATAAAGTTTTCGGTAATAAAGAATATACAGGAGTCTATGTCAGTCAGATCGGTAATCCGGATTTAAAATGGGAGACTACAACCGAGTGGAATGTAGGATTGGATCTGGGGTTCTTAAACAATCGTTTTAATGTAACTGCAGAATACTTTCATAAGGTAGTTTCTGATTTGCTTAGTTCCCGTAGTGTACTTTCGTATAATGAAGTAGGTTCGATTGCTGCCAATATCGGTAAAACGCAGAGTCAGGGATTTGAGTTGACAATCAATACAAAGAATTTTGATACAAAAGATTTTAGTTGGAATACCGATTTTACTTTCTCGTTCTATCGTGATAAGTGGAAAGAACGTGATGAGAATTGGAGCCCGAATCCATACGATATGTATAATGCTCCGTTAAGAGGATACTATATGTATTTGTCTGACGGGTTGATTCAGCCGGGGGAGGAAGTATCCTGGATGCCGGGAGCTCTACCGGGACAGGTGAAATTAAAAGATATTGATGGATACGCATACAATGAAGACGGAACTTATAAGACCGATAAACATGGCATTCCATTGAGGACTGGAAAGCCCGATGGAAAGATAGATTATGCGGACGCTGTGTTTAAAGGTTGTAGTGATCCGGGTTATTTACTGGGATTGAATAATACTTTCCGTTATAAGAATTTCGACTTGAATGTTTATTTCTATGGTCAGTTGGATTTATTAAAGAGTGGTTCTTATAAAGATTATTGGATTGTCGGTTCAGGAACAATGACCGGGGTGAATAACTTATATCGCGGTTATAACATGCCTACTTCGGCCAAAGAAGTGTGGTCGCATGATAATACATCGGGTAAGATGCCGGGTTATTTTCAGTATATGAGTAATTATGGATATGGAGACTATTTCTTGGAAAAGAGCTGGTTTATTCGCTGTCGCAATATTACGCTGGGATATACATTGCCTGTTAAGTCGGCAAAGAAACTGGTTTCCAATGTACGTATCTACGCCGATGTGAACAACTTGTTTACTATTACTCCGTATGATGGTTTGGATGTGGAAACAGATGATTCTTATTGGGCATATCCCAATGTACGTAGTTTTAGTATTGGTCTGGATATTACTTTCTAAGCAATAAAAAAATAAAGAATGATATGAAAAAGATAATTTATATATTTTCCCTGTTTATCACAGTAATTGGTTTATTAGGCTCTTGCATTAACCTGGAATCCGAATCATATGACTCAATTAATACAACTATATTTCCTACTAATGCAGATGATGCTGATGCATTGGTTATTGCAGCAGCTTACGGTCCGTTCCGTGCAGATGGGTATAGCGGATTATTTCAATGTGCTAAAGGTGGTTTGGCCTCTAATACAGATATGTCTACCGACCTATTGGATTGTAAATGGGGAGATTCGTGGTGGCCGGCTGTATTACAGTTGAATTTCACTGCTACCTCTGATATTCCTACTTCTTTTTACGGAACATGGGCGAATCATATCGGAAAGATGACATTGACATTAGACCGTATCTCTGGTATTGATATGAAAGAAGAGGAAAAAACACGTTTAATTGCCGAAACACGTTGTGGGCGTGGATGGTTGGCATATATTCTTTACGACTTGTATGGCCCTATTCAGATTCCTTCATTAGAAGTTTTACAGAATCCTACCCAAAAGGTTATTGTACCCCGTTCTTCAAAAGAGGAAACAGTGAAGTTGATTGAAGATGACTTGAAAGCGGCAGCTGAGGTACTTCCTGCTAAATATAGTAAATCTGATGAGAACTTTGGACGGTTCACCAAAGGACTGGCATATACGGTGTTGATGAAACTTTATATGCATGAAAAAGAATGGGGCAAGGCTGTGGAATGTGGCAGAGAAGTCATGAAATGTGGATATTCGTTGGTTACTAATTATAAGGACATTTTTACTTTAGACAATGAGGGTAATGATGAAATGATCTTTTCATGCATTGAAACCAGAGGAGTAAACGAACAGATGTGGCATGCGCATGTGTTGCCAAGCAACTATCCTACAACTAATCCGAACATACAAAAATGGAATGGTTATCGTATGCCATGGCAGTTTTACCACAGTTTCGATCCTAAAGACAAGCGCCTGGAAGTTATCTGTAGTGAATATGTAGGAACAGATGGAGTGACATACAATGAAACTAATCCCGGTGAGTATTTGGATAAAGGGGCTTTACCCATCAAATATGGAGAAGATCCGACACAAACCAGTGAAAATAGTGAAGTCGATGTGGTTGTTTACCGTTATGCCGATGTATTGACTCTGATGGCTGAGGCATTGGCACGTAGTAATAATGCGGTTACTCAGGAAGCTGTGGACCGTCTGAATGATGTACATACACGTGCAGGACTGGCTGCTTATCAGTTGAGTGATTTTACCTCACTGGACGATTTTCTTGGAGCTGTTCTTAAAGAACGTGGGCATGAATTATGGGGTGAGGGTTGTCGTCGCAGTGATCTGATCCGCTATGGATTGTATATCGACTATGCTATCAAATACAAAGGATCGACTACCGCAAAAGAGTATATGAACCTGATGCCTTTGCCACAGAGTGTCATAACGGAAAGCAGTGGTCAGGTCATTCAGAATGAAGGATACTAATGCTTCTTAAGAGATTATTATAAATTAATTCAGAACGGATTTCGCAATGTGTCATGGAGACGTCTTATGATTTCTAAATTGCCGAAGTCCGTTCTTGCACAACTAGAATTGAAAAATTAAATCATGCTTTTTAAGAGAATACGTGTTACAATCTTATTGCTCGGACTGTTGAGCTTTAGCTTGAGGGTGTCGGCACAAATTGTTTTGAAGCACTCTGATTGGGAGTGGAAAATTTCAGAAACCGGATGTGCCGAACAACTAATATTTAAAGGTGGAAAACGAAATGATACCATACCTTTCTTTCGTGAAGGAGAACATGCCGGTCCATCCTTTTATGCAAAACGGGAAGGTAAAGAAGTGCGTGGATCCTGGATTCCGGATGGATACGCCTCCTATCGGAGCGAGATAGACGGAGTTCTTTGCCGGATATCATATATAAAAGATCATGGTCAACCTGCATTAAGGGTAAAGCTGACAAACAACTCACCGGTGCCTTATCAACCTCAGAAGGCCGGTCTGAAGTTGGGCATCGATACATATATGGATAAATTTCCGGATTGGTTTGGTAAATACTTTCCAACCTTGATGAGAAACGAAAAGACCCATTTTTATGGCTATCTTCAAACCCCTTCCGGACATACATTGGGACTTGTATCACAGCAGCCTGTAGCATCCTGGAGTGTAGATTATAATCTGGGCTATCAGGATCCGGCCCCATTTTGGTTTATGGGGCATCGCATCGAATCATTAAATCTCGATTTATTGAATGAATTGCCTTTGCCGGCACGTCATCCGCAGAATCTGTATGAACTGAAACAGGGGGAAAGTAAAGAGTGGATTTTTACATTTGTCAATGTGGGTAATTTGGACAATCTGGAACATGCCATTGCTCGAGTTTCGGATATTCCTTTGATTGATATCCGTCAGACTTCGCATGCTGCACGTGAGGAAGCATCGTTCACACTTACTGCCGATAATCCTAACGTAAAGGTGACCAATGATGCCGGAAAAGAACTGCCTGTCGTACTGACTAAAACCAAAGGGAATCGTTGGATAGGAAAAGTCCGGTTGGAAGATGCAGGTCTCTATACCCTTTCTGTCCGTTCGGGCAATAAAGTTGCCGAAGCGATATGGACAGTACATCATCCTTGGCAATGGGTGATGGAAAAGGCACGTGAGAATGCAGCCCGTTATCATCAGAAACCGACGTCACATGCTGAGAGTTGGTATGGGTTCTATTCGGCTTTTCTTGCTGCCCGTTATTTCCCGAATGAGTCATTGGATAAGCAATTGAGCAATTATTTTGATCGGCTTTACAACAAATTGCATGATTCGGTAAAAGTGGAACCGTTGTATTTTAAGACACGTATTCAAAATACCTCTACTACTATTGGAATGTTGGTAGATAAATATGAGGCACAGGGAGATTTGGAAGATCTGAAAAAGGCGTCGAAGTTGGCTGACTGGATGATCGCGACCTCCCAGCGCGAAAATGGTGCATATTATAATCATGGAACAGTCTATACCAGTGTGATCTATATCGCTAAAAGTGTTTTGGAACTGGCTGTCCTCGAACGTAAATTGGGTGAACAGGATTTGTTTTGGAGAACATGTGCCGACCGTCATTTCCTGTCTGCAAAAAAGGCGGTTGACCAACTGGTTGCGTCACAAGGAGATTTTCAGACAGAGGGAGAATTGACCTTTGAAGACGGCATGATTTCTTGTTCAGCTTTACAGATAGGTATGATGGGAGTCATCGAGCAAGATGCTGTTGCACGCAAATATTATACCGATGCAATGTTGAAGATACTGAACAGCCATGATTGCCTTACTCAACTCCGTGTACCCGATGGGCGCCGTCGGCAAGGAACTATGCGTTATTGGGAAGCGCAATACGATGTACAGATGCTTCCCAATATGTTTAATTCACCCCATGGCTGGAGCGGATGGCGTGCGTATGCTACTTATTATGCTTATCTGCTGACAGGCGACGAGAAATGGCTGGAACAAACATTTAATGCGATGGGAGCTTTTGCCAATTTGATTGATTATAAAACGGGGCAGTTGCGTTGGGCTTTTGTTGTCGATCCGCATCTTGAAGTAGAACAGGCGTGTAGCGCTGATACTAAACTGGATTTTTCTGATCTTAGTTTTGGTAATCCGCATCCGAAATTATATGATACCCGTAAGTTTGTTATTGGTGAGCAATATGTCAATATGATTAGCGATTGGCAGACGGTCAATACTCAGGATAATGATGTGCACGAATTATTTAAATGTATCGGTGAAGCTGTTCTGACTAACGCTTTTGTCATAGAACGTCCGAATGGAGAAGTCGTAGGATACAATTGCCGTGTAACCCGGAAGGGGAATACATTGACTGTAAAGGCAGACGAGAAACAGATCGTGAATCTACATTGCAACTTGAAGCATTCTTTCTCTGTGTCTTTCGATGGTAAAACCTGTTCTTTGCCTGAAGGATATTGCAATTGGGCTTTTGGGCAGTCCGGTTATTGACTTTACAATAACTCCTGTTAATCCCATACACTCACAAACTGAAACATACGATATGTTTCAGTTTGTGAGTGTATGGGATATTTTTATGAGAAACAGTTTCTGTAGTAAGCTTGAAAAATAGTAGGAATACGTATCTTTGCATAAAATGAAAAAACACTAACATAAACACAAAATGAGACATTTATTTTTATTGGCAGCACTATTTTGTGCCTGCATTTCTTATGCACAGATTCGTGTACAAGAACGACTTCCTAAAAGTAAAACCGGTTTTGCTTTGACTACTGCGAAAACACGGGCTAAGATTTATTACGATGTGAATGATGCGCTTGTTATCAAGAGATCGGCAGAATTGTTTGCCCGCGATATTCAAATGGTGACCGGTCAAAAGCCTGAACTGATCCCAAAAAGGGAAAGAGCCAAAGCTCTGGTTATTGTCGGAACCATTGAAAAGAATCAATGGATTTGTGAATTGGCGCAAAAAGGAAAAATTGATATCCGGCCATTGCAGGGTGCTTGGGAACGGTATTTGATTCAAACTGTCGACAACCCTTCTCCAGGAGTAGCCAAAGCATTGGTTATAGCAGGGAGTGATCGGCGGGGAGCGGCTTATGGCCTGTTCTCTATTTCCGAAATGATGGGAGTATCCCCTTGGTATTGGTGGGGTGATGTCCCGGTAAAAACGCACAAGGCTTTGTATGTAGATGCTCCGCCCACATATTCTAAAACACCTTCCGTGAAATATAGGGGTATTTTCCTGAACGATGAAGATTGGGGGCTGAAACCCTGGGCTGCTAAGACCTTTGAGAAAGAACGCGGTAATATTGGCCCCCGTACCTATGCGAAGATTTGTGAACTGTTACTGCGTTTGAAAGCTAATCATCTGGCTCCGGCAATGCATCCCGTATCTACCGCTTTTTATCAGATTCCCGAGAACAAGCTCGTAGCAGATACGTTTGCCATTGTTATGGGCTCCAGCCATTGTGAACCCTTATTGTTGAATACGGCCAGCGAGTGGCATAGCAAGACTATGGGACCCTGGGATTATAATGCTAATAAGGATAAGATTAATGAAGTTTTGGGCAATCGTGTGAAAGAAAATTGTGCTTATGAGAATGTATACACATTAGCCTTGAGAGGATTGCACGATGCTGCCATGGGTGGAGGAGACGTACCGATGAAAGAGAAAGTGAAAATGCTGGAGAATGCTTTGAAAGACCAGAGAAGCCTGCTAACCCGGCATATTGATAAGCCTGCCGAAACTATCCCGCAGGCATTCACCCCTTATAAAGAGGTGCTGGAAATCTACTCGAATGGATTGGAACTGCCGGATGATGTGACCATTATCTGGGCGGATGATAATTTTGGCTATATGAAGCGTTTGAGTGGCCCTCAAGAACAAAAACGTACAGGACGTGCAGGTGTATACTATCATATTTCTTACCTCGGTGTACCTCATAGCTATTTATGGTTTAGTACCACTCCTCCGGCATTAATGTATGAAGAGCTTCGCAAAGCGTATGATACTACGGCCGACCGTATCTGGTTGGCAAACTGTGGAGACCTGAAAGGGGCTGAGGCACAAGTATCGTTTTTTCTCGATATGGCTTATGATATCGACCAATTCAACGAAAATAATGTGCATACTTATCCTGCCCGTTGGTTGGCAAAAATCTTCGGAGAACAATATTACGATACATTGAAAGACATTACCTGCTCACATATAAATTTGGCTTTTTCCAGAAAACCGGAATACATGGGGTGGGGATACTGGAATAACTATTGGGGTGGAGGTGAAAAACGTACCGATACCGAGTTTTCTTTTATAAATTACAATGAAGCCGGGAGGCGTTTGGCTGAGTACCGGCGGATCGGTAAAAAAGCAGAGGAAATGTTGGCAACTGTAGATAAAAAGGCAAAACCGGCGCTGTATCAGTTGTTGTATTATCCGGTGAAAGGGGCCGAACTGATGAATCGTATGAATATGACCGGTCAGCTTTATCGGCAATATGTTCGTCAGAAACGTGCTGCTGCCGATGATCTGAAGAGAGAAACAACGACTTGTCACGATAGTTTGGAGATTATTACCGACGGATATAATTCGCTCTTGGACGGCAAATGGAAATACATGATGTCACTAAGACAAAATTATGATGGAAGCAGTTCCTATTTTATGCTTCCATTGATGGAAGAAAGTTATGTGGCAACGGGCGATCCGAAGTTGGCCGTTCAGGTAGAAAGTGAGCAATTGAATCGGGGAGGTTTTAGTTTCCGGGCTTTACCCGTGTTCAATACTTACTCCCGTAAAAGTCACTGGATCGATGTTTATAATCAGGGGGGAGGAATGTTGGACTGGAAATCGGAACTTTCTGACGAGTGGATCGTTTTGTCTCGTCAGTCGGGCAGTACTCGTACTGAAGATCGTATCCAAGTATCGATCGATTGGAATAAAGTACCATCAGGAGAGAAAGTCACAGGATTTATTGAGTTCTCTTCCGGAATGCAGAAAGAACGGGTGCTTGTTTCCGTATTCAATCCGAAGACTCCGGTACGCGACGAATTACAAGGACTTTTCATAGAGGAAAATGGCTACGTATCTCTGCCCGCTACAGCCTTCCACCGTAAGTTTGAGAGTGAAGATGTCAAGATGAGTGTACTTCCCGGTTTGGGCTTTGAAGGTGCTGCCTTGCAAATAGGAAGTCCGATAGCTCCCTTACAAATGTATCGTTCGTCCGAGGTGCCTAGAGTGGAATATGATTTTTATACTTTCAATGCTGGAATGGTTGATGTGTATACCTACGTGCTGCCCACTTTCCCTTTGCATGCTGATCGGGATTATAAACTACCGGAGCATACCAATTCGGATACCAAATATAGTGTCCGTATCGATGATGGATCTATTTCTACTCCATCCACTTCAGCCATAGAATATTCCCAGATCTGGTATGACAGTGTGCTGAAAAATTGTAGAGTGAATAAATCCACTCTTTATGTAAAGGCCCCTGGTAAGCATACATTGCAGATTCGCTGTGGAGATCCCGGAACTGTGATTCAGAAAATCGTTATTGATATGGGTGGGCTCAAAAGGTCATATTTAGGACCTGAAACAACTCTTTGCCGTTAATATTATTTTTAATTAACATTCTTGCATGCAGGCTTTCTATGAATATTCTATTTCTATAAATAGAGAGAACATATTTTGAATATCTAACGAAAAAAGAAATTTATTATGAAGATCTGTTCATGCTTGAATAAAGGAGTTATGATTGCAGTGGCAGTTGTTTGTTCTGCCGGTTTACAGTCTTGTCTGGATGACAATGATAAGTACTATTATGTGGAAGGATTTCCCAATGCTCTTGTTACGGTAAAAAATGCGACTGATGGTTCATTCTTCTTACAGCTGAATGATAGCACGACTTTGTTGCCGACCAATATGTCCTCTTCACCTTTTGGAGATAAAGAAGTCAGGGCATTGGTGAATTATGATGAAGTGAGTGAGTCTGGTGGCAGATATGATAAGGCGGTACAGGTGAACTGGATAGATAGTATTTTGACGAAATCGATTGCCCCGGATTTAGGATCAGAAAATGACGTTGTTTATGGAACAGATCCCGTGGAAATAGTAAACGATTGGGTGACTATTGCGGAAGATGGTTATTTGACCCTACGATTCAGAACAAAATGGGGTGATTATAATAAAGCCCATTTTGTAAATTTATTGTTGGGGCAAAATCCGTCTGACCCATATGAGGTTGAGTTTCGCCATAATGCATATGGCGATACATATGGTACGGTTGGTGATGGTTTGGTAGCCTTTAAACTGGTGGGACTTCCGGATACGAATGGAAAAACGGTTCCGTTGACTTTGAAATGGAAGTCATTTAGTGGAGATAAATCGGCTGTATTTGATTATTGTACTCAAAAAACCGTTACACCGGCTAAACCGGCCATTGTTTCTGTAAGGAGCAATTTAAATTTAAAATAGTTTTCTTGGGCATACTGCGTTTCTATTCTTTTTGAATTGAGATCGTATTACTTTCCGAATATTCAGAAGTGCATAGAAGCGCAGTATTGTTTTCATTAACATTGTTAATGGCATTTCTCTTTCATTCTTTTTTTACCGGCAAAAAACAAGTCTTTAGCATCTCAAAGACTTGTTTTCTATCATTAAAGAACTTATTTTAACATACTGTTAAATCAGGTGTTTTCCAAATACAAAAGGGAGAATGTTAACAGATTGATAATAAGTAATATATTGTAAGTTCAACTTCTTCTTCTTTATTTGTATCTTTTGAAGTCGAATCCGTATACTTGTTATATTAGTACATTCGTTTGGAGGTGGAAACTACTTTGTTGAAATTCTCTAGGATATCGACTGTTGTGTTGTTCCTTGACTGTTTCAAGCCAAGATACATTTAGATATGTCTTTTCCTGATGCTGAATTTAGTTTATCAGTAATTTGCTTAAAGGTCAAAGACGTGGTGAGAAGTACCTTTTTGATGAATGAGATCATATAGTAACCGCGATCTATAGTGTAGGTGTATTTGAAAAAAAACAATGTGTTAGGGTGAAACTATACATGGTGATGTTGTAGGTTGTATTTGGATTGCTAATTCATTGTTCAATAGTGAATTATCCTGTTGATAACTTCGGTTGGTATCTGTTGATAACTATGTTAATAACTTTGTTGACAACTGCGTGGGGGAATTAAGTGTCTGGAAATGTTAGGCAATAAAACAGCGTTTAAGAGTCTAAATTTCTTAAACGCTGATTTCTGGGTGTTAATGGAATTTGAGATTTGCCTAAGGCACTCGTAGGTATGAATTGGATACTAATCAATGATTTTCTATTTCTTTACGTTCCACGCATTTGCTTTTTTTTATCGACAATTAGGTTGTTTCCCCTTTTTTCCATGCTTTGTGCAATTTTGGTGTAAGATGTTATTTTACAGTTATTTTATTGATTTTCATGACATGATAAACACCGGCATAATCGGCGGCAAAGCCTTCGTCTGATTTACCCATATCAATAACTTCTAATTCCACATATACAGGTGTTCCATTTTTGATTCCTTTTGTTTCACCATCATACTTTTGTAGGAGTTCTCCTGTTTTATCAACAATCCAATAATCAGTGGAATCCCCTTCTGAAGTGAAAGAACGTGTTTCATGTCCGATGATCAATTTACCTTTTACGGACAAAAGTTTTTGGGTAGGAGTGTCCGGTGTCGGTATAGCTTCTTCGTCTGGTATTTCATTCGTCTTGGAATACCTCAAAACCAACTCGCCTTTTTTGAGAATCAAACTGTCCTGAGTCAATTGCTCTACTGTTAGTGTATCTGTAAAGGATATACTTTGGTGGTTGCCGATGCTTATACCGGAAAGGAGTAATAAGTTTCCTTCTTTCTTCCATTTCTCATATTTCAAAGTGGCCATATTGATGGAAGAAGCACTTCCGTTTGCTTCAAGCGTGAATCCTTGTTTTAAATTAGATATTCCGGGAACCGATTCCACCCAAGAGCCTTCTATCGTAACATCATTACAAGCCACCAAGGTAGTTATGGCAAGGACAACGGTTAAATTTCTAAATATCTCCATTTTTGTTATTCTTTAAATTATATCCCTAATACTATATTTACATCTATACTGGGTTTCAGGTTAATATCATAAATAACTCTCAAGGTTAGTTCACTATGTTACATCAGACGGCTGCTGACACGCAAAGAATGGCTCTCTGAAAGTACTTTTCTTTTTATTATTTTAAGCTGTTACACTTTTTAGCTTGGTCATGTGTCTCTATTTTTAGTATCTGTAGCATCATGATTTATGCAAAAATAAATGTTTTGTTTTGATATACAATATATTCTTTGGGATCTGTTAGTCACTTTTTTATTTCATAAGGTGAGCAACGGAGTTTGTAATGCTTTTGAATGTTGAAATGGAAAAATTGAGTATTTTCCAGCTTGTTGATAACCTTTTGAAAAGCTAGTTGATTGATATGGAGGTAAAATACTTAATTTATTGAATTGTAATCTGTTAACCTGTTAATAACTTTGGTGCATATCTGTTAATAACTATGTTGATAACTGTGTTAAGAATCTAACTATAGGAGAGTATGTGGCAATAAAAAAGCGCCCAAGAGTGGAAGCCTCCTAAACGCTAATTTTCTTTTAGTAGCGGGACCCGGGATTGAACCGGGGACCTCATGATTATGAATCATGCGCTCTAACCAGCTGAGCTATCCCGCCATTGTTTCTCGATTGCGGGTGCAAAGATAGAGCCTTTTTTTTAATCTCCAAAACATTTTCTATCTTTTTTGTGTTTAACTTAAAAAAAAGATCTTTGAAAGTACGATGGACAGGCTGTTCCTGACCCGGAAAGAAGAGATGTAATGAAGAAAGTGAATTAATTATGCCTTGTAATTAGAAAAAAGTATTTATCTTGGCACACACAATCAATAATGAATGAAGCTATGAAAAAAGAGAAAATACATTTGGAATACCTTCTGAATGCGACCTCTAAAAATATTCTTTGGTCAGCAATTAGCACACCTACCGGTTTGGAGGACTGGTTCGCAGACAAAGTAGTATCAGATGATAAAACGGTGACCTTTTGTTGGGGCAAAACCGAACAGCGTCAGGCTGGTATTGTTGCGATTCGGGCATATTCGTTCATTCGTTTCCACTGGCTTGATGACGAAAATGAAAGGGACTATTTTGAAATTAAGATGAGTTATAATGAATTGACGGGTGACTATGTGCTCGAAATTACTGACTTTTCTGAAGCGGATGAAGAGGATGATTTGAAGGAATTGTGGGATTCTCAGGTGAGTAAGTTACGGAGAACATGTGGTTTTTAGTTAACTTTCGACCAAAAATTTTTCGCACTCCTTTTTTTGTGCTAATTTTGTATCTTAATTGCATGAAACTATTAAGATGCTACGCATAAAAAGATTAGATATTTTTATAATAAAGAGTTTTTTATTACTCTTTGTCGGTACATTTTTCATCTGCCTCTTCATCTTCATGATGCAGTTTTTGTGGAAGTATGTAGACGAATTGGTGGGAAAAGGGTTGGAGATGAGTGTACTGGCTCAATTCTTCTTTTATTCTGCGTTGAGTCTGGTACCGATGTCACTACCCTTGGCAGTGTTGTTGGCTTCTTTGATAACGTTTGGTAATTTTGGTGAACGTTTTGAGTTGCTTGCCATGAAAGCGGCGGGGATTTCATTACTTAAAATCATGCGCCCGCTTATTGTTCTCGTCTTTGCCATTTGTTGTGTATCCTTTTATTTCCAGAACGTCATCGGTCCGCAGGCGCAAGCCAAGTTGGGAACCCTGCTTATTTCGATGAAGCAGAAATCTCCTGAAGTTGATATTCCCGAAGGAGTTTTCTATGATGAAATAGATGGTTATAACCTGAAAGTACAAAGGAAAGACCGTAAAACGGGTATGCTTTATGATGTGATCATTTATGATTTCTCCAACAACTTTGATAATGCTCGCATTATAGTTGCTGATTCGGGACGTTTGGAAATGACCGCTGATAAACAGCATCTCTACTTGCATCTGTACAGCGGCGAGATGTTTGAGAATCTGAAAGCACAGAGCATGAGTTCGAAGAATGTTCCTTACCGTCGTGAGTCTTTCCGGGAAAAGCATTCGATTATTCAGTTCGACTCAGATTTTAATATGGCTGATGCCAGCATCATGAGCAATCAGTCCACTACCAAAGATATGATAAAAATACAGGCATCTATCGATTCTATGACCGTATTGGCCGATAGTATCGGAAGACAGTATTTTGTTGAAGCAAGTAAGGGACCCTATCGTACAGCAGTCGGATTGACGAAAGAAGATACCTTGAAAATGCAGGAAGCGCAGATTCGTGACTATAATGTAGATAGTCTGTTTGAGGCTGCTACGTTGATGAATAAGCAGAAGATTATAGCATCAGCTGTTGGGCGTACAGAGAATCTGTCGAGTGACTGGGGATTTAAGAGCTTTACGATGACCCAGAATGACTTCAGTATAAGGAAACATAAAATAGAATGGCACCGGAAGATCACGATTTCTCTATCCTGTCTTTTATTCTTTTTCATTGGTGCACCTTTGGGAGGGATTATTCGTAAAGGTGGATTGGGAATGCCTGTTATTGTTTCCGTACTTACCTTTATTATTTACTATATAATAGACAACACGGGTTATAAAATGGCCCGTGATGGAAAGTGGATTGTGTGGATGGGGATGTGGATGAGTTCTGCCATTCTGGCTCCGCTTGGATATTTCCTGACTTATAAATCGAATAAAGACTCCGTTGTATTGAATACGGATGTATATATCTCTTGGTTCAAAAGAGTGTTTGGGGTACGTAGTGTCCGACATCTGTCCAAGAAGGAAGTTATTATTCATGATCCGGATTATCAACGTCTTCCGTTCGATTTGAATGGCCTTTCAGAGGAGTGTAGGGCTTATATGCAAAAGAACCGATTGGCCAAGGCACCCAATTATTTTAGCCTGTGGATGTCCGGCGGGCAAGATCAGGAAATTATCGCTATAAACAACCGTATGGAAGCATTGGTTGATGAGATGTCTAATACCCGTTCACTGATACTACTTCAGAAGTTGGAAAAATATCCGATTATCCCTGTAAATGCGCATGTGCGCCCATTCCATAATTATTGGCTTAATATGGCAATAGGAATTGTGATTCCTATTGGTCTGTTCTTTTATTTCCGGATCTGGGCTTTTCGTATACGTCTGAATAAAGACATGGAGCGGATTATCGCATTGAACCGGGATGTGGAATTGACAATAAAAGATATTAATAACGAAAACAAGATATAAAAGTATGGAACCAATCAGACTGAATACCATTGAAGAGGCGATAGCTGACTTCAAAGAAGGTAATTTTGTAATTGTGGTAGATGATGAAGATCGTGAAAATGAAGGTGATTTCATTATTGCTGCCGAGAAGATTACTCCGGAAAAAGTAAATTTCATGCTGACTCACGGTCGTGGAGTACTTTGTGCTCCAATCACAGAAGAACGTTGCGCTGAGTTGGAACTGGATATGCAGGTGTCGTCCAACACTTCAATTTACGAAACTCCGTTTACTGTTACTGTCGACTTGCTTGAGGGGTGTACAACCGGAGTTTCCATGCATGACCGTGCAATGACTATTCGCGCTTTGGCTGATCCGAAGACAAAACCTGCCGACCTGGGGCGTCCGGGACATATCAATCCTTTGCGTGCCCGCTCTCGCGGGGTACTTCGTCGTGCAGGTCATACCGAGGCAAGTGTTGATCTGGCTAAGCTTGCCGGATTATATCCTGCCGCTGCATTGATCGAAATTATCAATGAAGACGGCACCATGGCCCGTCTGCCTCAGTTGGTAGAAGTAGCCCGTCGCTTCGGATTGAAAATAATCTCCATTAAAGATCTGATTGCTTATCGTCTCCAGATGGAGTCTATTGTCGATAGAGGTGTTGAAGTGGATATGCCTACACAGTTCGGGCATTTCCGTCTGATACCTTTCCGCCAGAAATCAAATGGAATGGAACACATTGCATTGATAAAGGGAACCTGGGATACAGACGAACCGATTCTGGTGCGTGTGCACTCTTCTTGTATGACGGGTGATATCTTTGGTTCATGTCGTTGTGAGTGTGGTGAACAGCTTCACAAAGCTATGGAAATGATTGAGGCTGCCGGTAAAGGGGTGATCGTTTACATGAATCAGGAAGGTCGTGGCATCGGCCTGATGAATAAGATTGCTGCTTATAAACTTCAGGAAGAAGGTTATGACACGGTAGATGCCAATCTCCATTTGGGTTTTGATGCCGACGAACGTGATTATGGAGTCGGTGCACAGATTTTGCGTGAGATCGGAGTGAAGAAGATGAAACTGATGACTAACAATCCGGTGAAACGTATCGGTCTGGAAGCCTATGGGTTAGAGATTACCGAGAATGTGGGAATTGAGATTAAGCCGAATCCTTATAATGAACGCTACCTGAAGACTAAGAAAGATAGAATGGGTCATACGCTTCATTTTAATAAGTAAACTGTCTATTTGCTTTCATATATCAAATATTATAGTTTATTTTGCAATCAAATTCACTCAACAACAATAAAATAGATACGAAATGAACCAACTATCAGACCGTTTGAACAGCTTGTCGCCCTCGGCGACTCTTGCTATGTCGCAAAAAAGTGCTGAGCTGAAAGCTCAGGGTGTTGATGTAATTAACCTCAGTGTGGGAGAACCTGACTTCAATACTCCCGACCACATCAAAGAAGCTGCCAAGAAAGCGGTAGATGACAACTTCTCTCGCTACTCTCCGGTTCCGGGTTATCCGGCTTTGCGTAATGCTATCGTAGAGAAACTGAAGAAAGAAAACGGTCTGGAATATACAGCCGCTCAGATTTCTTGTGCAAATGGGGCAAAACAATCTGTATGTAACACTATTATGGTGTTGGTGAATCCGGGTGACGAGGTCATTGTACCTGCTCCTTATTGGGTAAGCTATCCTGAAATGGTGAAACTGGCAGAAGGTACACCGGTGATTGTGACTGCCGGTATCGAACAGGATTTCAAAATTACTCCTGCGCAACTGGAAGCTGCCATTACTCCCAAAACCAAAGCATTGATACTTTGCTCACCGTCTAACCCGACCGGTTCGGTTTACAGCAAAGAAGAATTGGCTGGTTTGGCTGCTGTGTTGGCAAAGTATCCACAAGTCATAGTCGTTGCCGACGAGATCTATGAACACATCAATTATATCGGAAAACATCAGAGCATTGCTCAGTTCCCCGAGATGAAAGACCGTACCGTGATTGTTAACGGTGTGTCAAAGGCGTATGCGATGACCGGATGGAGAATTGGGTTCATAGCCGGCCCGGAATGGATTGTGAAGGCTTGCAATAAACTTCAGGGACAGTATACTTCAGGCCCTTGTTCGGTATCTCAGAAGGCTGCCGAGGCTGCTTATACAGGTTCTCAGGCTCCGGTTGAGGAGATGCGTCAAGCCTTCGAACGTCGTCGTGACCTGATTGTAAAATTGGCAAAGGAAGTTCCCGGATTTGAGGTAAATGTACCGGAAGGTGCTTTCTACCTGTTCCCTAAATGCAGTTCTTTCTTTGGTAAATCAGCGGGTGACCGTAAGATTGAGAATTCGGATGATCTGGCGATGTATCTGCTTGAAGATGCTCACGTAGCATGTGTAGGCGGTACTTCTTTCGGAGCTCCTGAATGCATTCGCATGAGTTATGCTACCAGCGATGAAAATATCGTTGAAGCAATTCGCCGTATTAAAGAAGCATTGGCGAAGTTGAAATAAGATTCAGCCAATCAGATAAAAAAGGAGGGTGTTATCTGTGAAAAGGTGCATCCTTCTTTATTTTTAGAGTATTTGGTTTCGATACTCTGTTCTCTAAAGAGACATTACAACACAAAATATACACAACACATGAAGAACATTTTTTTTATCTGCTTATTCTTAAGCATGAGCCTCGCCGTATCCGGTAAGAAGGCTCAAGTGAGTATCTCCTGTCTGAAAACCGAGATGCTTGTAAATCCCCAAAACATTGATTGTCCCTCTCCCCGTTTGAGTTGGGAGATTTTATCTGATGTGAGAGATGTAAGACAAGTCTCCTACCATATCCTCGTATCCACTTCGTTGGAGAAATTAAACCGGGAAGAAGGTGATTTGTGGGATACGGGTGATGTGGCGTCCGATCAGTCCGCATATATTTCGTATGGCGGCGATATGCTCGATAGCCGTACCCAATGTTATTGGAAAGTGAGGGTAAAAACCAATAAAGGTATTTCCGCTTGGAGTGAACCTGCCAGTTGGGAGATGGGACTGTTGCATCCGTCGGACTGGCAGGCTGTGTGGATAGGGAGAGCTTTTCCACAAGATAAACTGGAGGGGAATACGCGAGTCCCTGCCCGTTATCTGCGCAAACCTTTCAATTTGAACTCGAAGAAAGTGAGAAAGGCTACCCTGTACATTTGCGGATTAGGATTTTATGAGGCCTATATTAACGGAAAGAAGATTGGAGATCAGGTATTGGCTCCTACGCCTACGGATTATTCCAAATCGGTGAAGTATAATCGGTTTGATGTGACCGGACAATTATTAAAGGGAGCTAATGCCATCGGTGTCATCTTGGGCAACGGACGGTATACTTCGATGCGTATGCCGGGAGTGCGGCATTTTGATGTACCTAAAATGATTGCCCAACTTGAGGTATACTATGAAGATGGAGAGAAACGGGTGATTGCGAGCGATGCTTCCTGGAAAATAACGGCCGAAGGTCCCATCGGAACAAATAATGAGTTTGACGGTGAAGAGTATGATGCAAGAAAAGAGATGCCGGGATGGAATACATATCCGTTTGATGATACGAAATGGCTTCAGGCAGAAGTTGTAAGCCTGCCGGGAGGAAAGTTGGAGGCCCAACTCAATCGTAATATGAAAGTGATGGATACCGTGAAACCTATCGGTATTACCGAATCGGCTCCCGGAGTATATATTCTGGATATGGGACAAAATATGGTCGGTTGGCTTCGCATGAAAGTAAAGGGGCAATCCGGCGATACGTTAAAACTGCGTTTTGCCGAGTTGTTGCAGAAAGACGGTTCTATTTATACGGCAAATCTGCGAACGGCACATTCGGCAGATACCTATATCTTAAAGGGAAATTCTATGGAAGAGTGGCAACCGATTTTTACTTATCATGGATTTCGTTTTGTTGAATTGACGGGTTTCAGGGAAAAACCTTCTCTATCCGACTTCGAGGGACAAGTGATTTATGATGAAATGGAGACTACGGGTAATCTGGAAACCTCCGACCCGATGATCAACCGGATTTACAAGAACGCTTATTGGGGTATACGTGGTAATTATCGCGGCATGCCTACCGACTGTCCGCAGCGTGACGAACGTATGGGGTGGCTGGGTGACCGTGCGGTTGGTTCGCAAGGAGAAAGTTATATTTTTAATAATCATCTTCTTTACGCCAAATGGCTCGATGATATTGAACAGGCGCAGAAAGAAAATGGAGCTGTACCCGATGTGGCTCCTAACTACTGGGACGTTTGCACTGACAATATGACCTGGCCCGGTGCCTATTTAATCATAGCAAATATGCTTTATGATCAGTTTGGCGATAAACAACCCATCATCAAACATTATCCTTCGATGAAGAAGTGGATGCGTTATATGAAAGATAAGTATATGGTAGATCATATTATGACGAAAGATAATTTTGGAGACTGGTGTATGCCTCCCGAATCTCCCGAACTGATCCACTCTAAAGATCCTTCACGTATCACGGAAGCTGCGGTGCTGGGAACAACCTTTTATTATTATTTGTCCAATTTGATGGTACGGTTTGCAGCGTTGGCCGGTTATCCGCAGGATGCTGAAGATTTTCGGAAAGAGAGTGAACTGGTTAAAGAAGCTTTTAATTCAAAATACCTTCATACGGAATTGGGGTATTATAGCAACAATACAGTTACTGCAAATATCCTTTCCCTGCGGTTCGGCATGGTTCCTAAGGCTTATAAGGAAGTCGTGTTCCGGAATATAGTTGAGAAAACAATGAAAGATTTCAATGGGCATGTCAGTACCGGCCTGGTCGGTATCCAGCAGTTGATGCGCGGACTATCGGATTATGGAAGAATTGACCTCGCCTATCGGATAGCGACTAACCGGACTTATCCGAGTTGGGGATATATGGTAGATAATGGAGCAACCACAATCTGGGAGCTGTGGAATGGTAATACAGCTGACCCGGCTATGAATTCTGCCAACCATGTGATGCTGTTGGGCGATCTGATTGTATGGGCATATGGCTATCTGGGAGGTATCAGCAATGCTCCCGGGAGTGTCGGTTTTAAACAGATACAGCTAAAGCCTTACCCGGTAGATGGCCTCGATTTTGTGAATACTTCGTTTCACTCTATCTACGGTGAGGTGAGAAGTCATTGGAAAAAAGAGGACGGTTCGTTCTGTTGGGATATCTCGGTGCCGTGCAATACTTCTGCTTTGGTTTATGTGCCGGTAGCAGATAAAAGTATTGATCCGAAAGAAAAGAAGCGGATCGTCGGAGAGGGGGGGACTTTTCTCCGGATGGAAGGTAGTTATGCTGTCTTTAGTTTTCCTTCGGGAAGTTATCGATTGAAGACGCGGTTATAATTTGCCAAACGTCTGAAAAGAAATAAATAAAGGCTGCTTTCCATTAGGAAGGCAGCCTTTATCTTTGTTGTTGGGGATTGTATTATTCAGCTGGGTGAATTGCTTCAGAAGGACATACATCTGCGCAAGTACCACAATCTGTACACTGCTCAGGATCAATTGAGTAAATATCACCTTCAGAGATAGCGCCAACCGGACACTCGTCAATACAAGTTCCGCAAGCAATACAATCTTCACTAATTACGTAAGCCATTTTGTTTGATATTTTAATTATTAGTACTAATTTGTAGGTACAAAAATAGAGTTTTTAATCATTAGTTGGTATCGTTTTTGATTAAAATGTTTTAATTTGTATATCTTCTAAATAAGGAAAACACTATTTTTGCATTGATTATTAAATACGTATGCAATTATGCCTTTAAATTTACCCGATAAGCTTCCTGCGATAGAACTATTAAAAGAGGAGAATATCTTTGTGATAGATAACTCCCGCGCAACACAACAAGATATCCGTCCGCTACGAATTGTTATCCTCAACCTGATGCCGTTGAAGATTACGACAGAAACAGACTTGGTGCGTTTACTCTCAAACACTCCGCTTCAGGTGGAAATTTCTTTTATGAAGATTAAAAGCCACACCTCGAAGAATACACCGATAGAGCACATGAAAACATTTTATACCGACTTCGACAAGATGAGAGAAGACAGGTATGACGGTATGATTATCACCGGTGCACCGGTAGAGCAAATGGATTTTGAGGAAGTGAACTATTGGGATGAAATAACGGAGATATTCGACTGGGCACGTACCCATGTCACCTCCACACTCTATATTTGTTGGGCAGCACAGGCGGGACTGTATCATCATTACGGTATCCCCAAGTATGCTTTGGATAAGAAAATGTTCGGCATTTTCAAGCATCGCACGCTGCTTCCGCTGCATCCCATCTTCCGTGGCTTCGATGATGAATTCTATGTGCCCCATAGCCGGCATACGGAAGTGCGAAAGGAAGATATACTGAAAGTACCGGAATTGACATTACTTTCCGAGTCGGATGATTCGGGGGTATATATGGTGGTAGCCCGTGGCGGGCGTGAGTTTTTTGTTACCGGGCACTCCGAGTACTCTCCACTGACACTGGATACGGAATATCGCCGGGATGTTTCGAAAGGGCTTCCCATCGAGATTCCCCGTAACTATTACGTGAATGATGATCCGGACAAAGGACCGCTGGTGCGTTGGCGCGGACATGCCAACCTGTTGTTCTCCAATTGGCTGAACTATTTCGTCTATCAGGAGACTCCTTATAATATTGAAGATATCCGATGATAAAACAACGTAAAATAGAATTGCTGGCTCCGGCCAAAAATCTGGAATGTGGCATAGCTGCTATTGATCATGGAGCGGATGCTGTGTATATCGGTGCGCCGAAGTTTGGTGCCCGCGCGGCGGCAGTCAATTCATTGGAGGACATAGCTGCTTTGGTAGAGTATGCCCATCTGTACAATGCCCGGATTTATGTGACAGTCAATACTATCTTGAAAGATGAAGAACTGCAAGAGACGGAGAAGATGATTTGGGCTTTGTTCCGTGCCGGTGTAGATGCACTGATTGTGCAGGATATGGGAATCACCGGCCTGAATCTGCCGCCTATTCCGCTGCACGCCAGTACCCAGATGGATAACCGTACGGTGGAGAAGGTGCGATTTCTGGCTGATGCCGGTTTCCGGCAAGTGGTGTTGGCGCGCGAACTTTCGCTGCGTGAGATCAGCAAGATACACGAAGCTTGTCCGGATGTACCTTTGGAAATATTCGTGCATGGAGCTCTCTGCGTCAGCTATAGCGGGCAGTGTTATGTCAGTCAGGCTTGTTTCGGGCGTAGCGCCAACCGGGGCGAATGTGCCCAGTTTTGCCGTTTGCCGTTCAGTCTGGTCGATGCTGAGGGACGGGTGATCGTGAAGGACAAGCACCTCCTTTCACTCAAAGACCTCAATCAGAGTGACGAATTGGAAGCACTGCTCGATGCCGGTGCCTCTTCTTTCAAGATAGAGGGACGACTGAAGGATGTCTCTTATGTAAAGAATGTGACGGCTGCCTATCGCCGGAAGCTGGATGCCATCTTTGCCCGCCGCAAAGAGTACGCGCGTGCCTCGTCCGGGAGTTGCCGTTATGCCTTTAACCCTCAGCTCGACAAGAGTTTCAGCCGGGGCTTTACCCATTATTACCTGCATGGACGTACCAAGGACGTTTTTTCGTTCGACACCCCTAAGTCGTTGGGCGAGGAGATGGGTACGATGAAAGAGGCAAGAGGAAACTATCTGACCGTAGCGGGATTGAAATCTTTTAATAACGGTGACGGGGTGTGCTACATCGATGAGCAAGGCAGGCTGCAAGGCTTCCGCATCAACCGGGTGGAGGGCAATAAGCTTTATCCGCAGGAGATGCCCCGTATCAAGCCCCGTACGGTGTTATATCGAAATTTCGATCAGGAGTTCGAAAAGATTCTGGCTCGTAAGTCGTCCGAGCGCAGGATAGCTGTGTCTGTCCGATTGACGGATACTCCTTTCGGATTCGCCCTGACACTGACAGATGAAGATGATAACAGTGTAACCCTGTCTCTGGCACGTGAGAAAGAGCCGGCACGTACACCACAGGAAGAGAATTTGAAAACACAGTTGGCTAAGTTTGGCAACACCCCTTTCGAAGCGGTACGCATCGATATCGATTTTGCCGGGAACTGGTTTCTACCTGCTTCGGTACTCGCCGATTTTCGCCGGCAGGCCGTTGAGAAACTGATTTCCGCCCGCCGTATCAATTATCGGAGGGAATTATTTGTACTGAAACCTACCGCTCATGCCTTTCCGCAAAGCACGCTTACCTATCTGGGAAATGTGATGAATGGGCAAGCCGTTTCTTTCTATGCCGGGCACGGCGTGGCAAGCATCGCTCCTGCTTTTGAGCGGGCACCGGCAGAAAAGGCGGTATTGATGTTTTGCAAACATTGCCTGCGCTACAGCATGGGATGGTGTCCTGTCCATCAACGGGAACGCTCTCCGTACCGTGAGCCTTATTACCTGGTGTCGACAGATGGTAAACGCTTCCGCCTGGAGTTTGACTGTAAGAACTGCCAAATGAAAGTGAATGCCGTATGAGAGAGAAGGTCCGGTTCTGCGTAGCCTTGTGTTGTTCGGTGGTCATGGTTCTGTTGGCCTCTTGCCGTTATTCCCTGCCCGATCTTCCGGCGGAGGGAATGAGCCGGAAGACCAAAGACTCTCTGACTTACCTTTCCAAGTATCATTATACGTGGAATACGAACCTGGAGGTGTTGGACGATTCGGTTCGTCTGGAATATCTTCCGTTGAAGGATGCCTATGTCAATCTGTATAAAGGTGACCGTGTGGTTGTGGCAGAGTTTTCTGTCCATCCGCAGGACAGTGTAGACAGTATCTGGGTAAAAGTAGCCCATTCTCAGGAAGTGCAGGGGTGGGTACGCAATAAAGAGTTGGTGCGTTCGTTCGTACCGACTGATAGTATTTCGCAGTTCATCCATCTGTTCAGCGATACCCACGCTTCATATTTCGTTTTCATATTCGCCTTGTTTGTCGGGGTCTATCTGCTCCGTGCTTTTATGAAGAAGCGGTTACAGATGGTTTACTTTAATGATATCGACAGCGTCTATCCGTTGTTTCTTTGCCTGTTGATGGCATTCAGCGCTACAGTCTACGAGACGATGCAGGTGTTTGTACCCGACACTTGGGAGCATTTTTACTTCAATCCCACCTTGTCTCCGTTCAAGGTACCTTTCATTCTTTCGGTATTCCTGACCGGCATTTGGCTGTTTATCATCGTCACTTTGGCCGTACTTGATGATCTGTTCCGTCAGCTTACTCCTGCCGCTGCTGTTTTCTACTTGCTGGGACTGATGTCGTGCTGCATTTTTTGTTACTTCTTCTTTATTCTCACCACACACATCTATATCGGCTATTTCTTTCTGGCCTGTTTCATCTGGCTTTTTGTAAAGAAAGTACGTAGAGGCTCCGGCTATAAATACCGTTGTGGAAACTGTGGACAAAAGCTTCGGGAGAAGGGTCAATGTCCTCACTGTGGGGCTGTTAACGAATAAATCGGGAATGTGGTATGAATGTTGGGGAGATCTCTCCGTTGGTTTAAAACCAAGAGGAGTTTACCCAGAGAGGTAAGGGGCATTGGTTTTAAACCAACGCCCCTTACCTTTTAAACTAAAAATTAGTCGATCTTATGTCTGGTTTTATTATATTAGAATCGGCATCTTATGTCTACCCCGAAGTGTACCGGACGTCCTTTCTGCATAAATCCGTTGCCCATTGATTCGAAGTAGAAAGTAGCATACTTCTTATCCAGCGCATTGCGAACCCAGAAGTCGATTTGTCCGTTCCCCTTCGCCAGGCTGACACGGCTATTCAGCGTTCCGTAGAATGACTGGCTTACATCGTTTTGCTCTGTCCAGTAGATGCGTCCGGCACCATTATAATTCACGTTCACCTGTACATGGTCCAGCCAGTGGCGGGGAGCAATGCGGAAGATGTATTGCCCACCCACGTTGAGAGTATGTTTCGGTACGAAAGGTACATAATTGCCGTCATAGCTGATTTCATTTTGTCCCCGGTCGATGGTTTTATAATCGGTGAACGTGGCATACGTATATCCGTAGCTTGCGTTCATGCTGAGAGCATCGGTCAGGTTAGCACGCAGTGCCGCTTCAGCCCCATAGCTCCGGCTTTTGCCGGCATTGACCGTAATACGCCCCAATCCGCTTTTGGCAAACTGGGCGATTTGCTGATCACGCGTATCCATCAGGAAGGCGGCAAGATCCATCCATAGCTTACCTTCCCACAGAGTGAGGTGACTGCCCACTTCGTAATTCCAGGAATATTCGGGCTTGTAGATGGTCGATGCTTTCGGATCCGCATTCTCACCCGCATCCGGAATATTCGACAAGATGCGGTCCGCGATGGCCTGTGGCATGCCTTGAGTCACGAGGCGGTCGAAGATCTGTTTCGTGCCTGCCTTGATCTGTCCCTGCATGTCGTTTTGCATATTACCCTGTATCAGATCCGAGAACATCTGTATATTGTATCCTCCCGAACGGTATCCGCGTGATACGGTGGCATATACGTTGTTACCCTTCTTCCATTCGTATTGCAGGGCGAACTTGGGTAATAGCTGCAGATAGTCGTTGCTGAACTTGCCGTTCAGGCGTGGTGAACTGGTCTGTTCCAGGCGAACAGGCATGAAAGGGCTTGTCATGTTGAACTGATAGTCAATGGTACTGCCCGAGTTGTATTTCATCCAGTTCTTTTCGTAGTCCAGACGCAGTCCTACGGTAGCTGAAAGCCCTTCTATCAGCAAGTCACGGAAGGTGGACTGATGATAGACTGCTCCACTGAGGATCGGTGTGTGGAAGCGTCCGTCCACCAACAACGTAGGGTTCGTGATGTTCAGGTTCATTTTCATTCCCATCGCCGAGAGATCGGGGAAGTGACTGTTGATGCCTTTCTCCAGCATTTCTGTCACCCCGTCTTCCTTGAATGTAACCGGTCCGTTGGTGGTGAGCCACTGATAGAACCCGAAGGCACCTGTGGTCCATTCCCAGCGTCGTCCGGATTTCGATTTGAGGACGATTTCTTCGGAGATCGTGGTCAGCTTCTGCTTCTGTTCCAGCACATAGATATTGGCAGGAGAGAAGTCTTGATCGATAAACATACGGTCACGCAAGTGTTGCAGTCCCGTTACCGAACTCAGTGTGAAGTGGTCTCCCTGATATTCCAGATTCAACCCTGCATTCAGCAGATTGCGATAGTAACTGCTGGGATCATTGTAGGCCGGTTTCAGGTAGGTTCCCGTGTGCTTGTCATAAGCTCCGTAAGCATATCCTCCCTGATCGCTGTACTCATAGCTGACGTTCAAGTCTAGCTTCATGTTCTCGCTGGGCAGGTAGATGCCTCGGAACCGTCCTCCGGCAGCTTGGCTTTTGTCTATCTTTTTGTTAAGGTAGGTATTCTTGAAAAAGCCTCCTCCGTATTCATAAAATGCTCCGGTGGAGAAGGCAAACTGATTCGACATGCGGTGATAGTGAGTCACGGAAGCATTGTAATTATCGTAAGTCCCGGCACTCAGTCGAAGGTCGGTGCCTTGATAACTGAAAGGCGATTTGGTGTGTACCTTGATCAGTCCTCCCATGGTGTTGCGTCCATAGAGGGTTCCCTGCGGACCGCGCAACACGTCGATGCGCTCAATGTCGGCATAGTTGAAGTCGAAAGCTGATTTGTCGATGTAAGGGACATTGTCTACGTACAAACCCACTGACGGTGTATTGATGCGTGAACCGATCCCACGGATGTAGATGGCGGAAGTCAGTTTCGAGCCATAGTCGGGGATGAAGATATTCGGAACAAGTGCCGTCAGGCTCTTGATGGAGTTCACCTGATTGGCTTGCATATCCTGTTGTGAGAGCATGGTTACCGCGGTTGGCTGTTCGCGTAGTTTGCGGTTTTCTTTCGGAGCTGCGATAACTACAATCTCTTCCACATCTATCACTTTCAGTGTGTCTTTCGGAAGCTCTTCAGCCCATGTGCCACCGGCAGAAAAGAGGGCAAGGGCAATAAGAATACTGTTTTTCTTCATGTGCTGTATCTTTTCATTGATTCGTTTGCAAAGATGCAGCAAAAAATGTTAAACGGCAATCCTCATTTATTAGGATATATGCTTTCACCATGGATTCACCACATAGTTCGCTATATGCGGTCTGCCTCCACATACCCGTTCATCACCGCATAGATGGTTAGGCCCGAAACCGATTTGATGCCCAGCTTTTCGGTAATGTTCTTCCGATGCGTGATTACGGTGGTCAGGCCGATATTCAGTTTGTCCGCGATCTCTTTGTTGATCAGTCCTTTGGTGATCAGGACCAGCACCTCGATTTCGCGTGCCGAGAGTTCATGTCCGGTGGTCGGCGGGGTAGGAGGCATGTCCTTTATCGGATAGCCGTCATGATGTGCATGCTGGTGGAGCTTCAGGATGTCTTTCACCAACTGTTCCTCTGCCTGGTAGATGTTGAGTATGGGGACGCCGGAGAGTTGGAACTGGTGGCTGTCTCCCGCCAACACGATGGTTTTCCGCTTTCGGGGGAGGAAGAAAGCGTTGTGCTCCACATAAATCTGTGCCGAGATGAAGTAGTGGGCATACATATCCGGGGTGTCATCTGTCAGTTCGCCGAAGCTATGGAACGTGCGGATGACTGCCATGGGGATCATTCTCTCCAGGATTGTTTTCAGTCCCAGGCTGGTGAGGGTGTTCGCCTCTACGATAGCTATTTCTGGTTGGTGATTCATCATAAGTCTATGGATTCATAAATTGTGCTACTGCTTCTGCGCAACGTTCTCCATCGATTCCTGCCGAGACGATGCCACCCGCATAACCGGCTCCTTCGCCACAGGGGAAGAGACCGCGTAAGGTGATGTGTTGCAGGGTATCCTTGTCTCGTACGATGCGGACCGGAGAAGAGGTACGGGTTTCTACCCCTATCATCACGGCTTCGTTGGTCAGGAAACCGTGGCTGCTGCGCCCGAACTGTTGGAAGCCTTGTGACAGTCGTCCGGCAATGAATTCCGGCATCCAGAAATGCAAGGGAGAGGATATCAATCCAGGGCTGTACGAAGACTCCGGCAAGTCGTAACTCAGTTTCTTGCGTGTAAAGTCCACCATGCGTTGTGCGGGTGCCGTTTGGCGTCTGCCTCCTTGCAACCAACACTGGCGTTCCAACTCTTCCTGGAAGTGCAGCACAGCCAGTTCGGGGAAGGTTTCTTCTGCTTCATTGTTTACCGTTAACCGTTTATCGTTGATGATGTCTTCCGGTTGTATCTCCACTACCATTCCCGAGTTACTCCACCGGGATCCGCGATTGGATGGCGACATTCCGTTGACTACCACTTGTTCGGGACCGCTGGCCGCCGGTACGATGAATCCCCCGGGACACATGCAGAAACTGTATACTCCGCGGCCGTCCACTTGTGTGACGAAACTGTATTCGGCAGCCGGCAGGTATTTACCTCTTCCGCTCCGGTTGTGGTATTGTATTTGGTCTATCAATCCTGCATGATGTTCCAGACGCACTCCGACGGCTATTCCTTTGGCTTCGATAGTCACGTTGTTGGCGGCCAGCCAGCGATATACATCTCTTGCCGAATGACCTGTTGCCAGGATGACCGGACCGAGGAATGTTTCGCCCGTATTCGTCTCTATTCCTTTCACTTCTCCCTGTTCGATGATCAATGCATCCATCCGTGTCTTGAAGTGTACCTCGCCTCCACATTCAATAATCGTATTGCGCATATTCTCTATCACCCGTGGCAGCTTGTCCGTGCCGATATGCGGATGGGCATCTACCAGAATGGCCGTAGAAGCACCATGTTGGCAGAATACATTGAGTATCTTGTCCACATTCCCGCGCTTCTTGCTTCGGGTATACAGCTTTCCGTCCGAGTATGCACCGGCTCCTCCTTCACCGAAACTGTAGTTCGATTCTGGGTCTACCCGATGCTCTCGGCTGATCTGTGCCAGGTCTTTCTTACGTTCGCGCACATCCTTACCACGCTCCACGACGACAGGACGCAGCCCCAGTTCTATCAGCCGTAATGCGGCAAACAGTCCTCCGGGGCCTGCACCTACCACAATAACCTGCGGTTTTCCTTCCACATTATTATATATAGTATGTTCGTACTCATCGTCCTTAGGCATTTCGTTCAGGTATACCCGAACTTTGAGATTGACGTAGATCGTGCGTTGGCGGGCATCGATACTCCGTTTCAGTGTACGCAGGGCGGTAATATCGCGCTGATTCAGTCCTTTCTCCTGTGAAAGGTATGCTTTGAGTTGCTGCTCGCTGGCGGCAATTTCGGGGAGGATGCGGAGTTGGTATTCTTGTATCATGGTTTACCACAGAGTGACACAGAGTTTCACTGAGTCTTTTTTAATTAAACAATATATCTTCTGATGCCTTCTTTGAGGCTTCTTACATTAAAATTGATAAGCAGGCCATATTTGATTCCTGATAGTTTTAAATAGGTTATTAGCTGTGCGGTGTGAACGGGATGTAATTCTTCTACAGCTTTTATCTCTATTATAACAGCATTGTTGACTACAATATCCAATCTGTAACCTGCATCTACTTTAATGTTTTTATATACTACGGGTAGTGCTTTCTGTTTTTCTACGTTTA
Source organism: Bacteroides sp. 3_2_5 (assembly GCF_000159855.2). Lineage (NCBI taxonomy): Bacteria > Pseudomonadati > Bacteroidota > Bacteroidia > Bacteroidales > Bacteroidaceae > Bacteroides > Bacteroides sp. 3_2_5. Next base: position 739,790 of record NZ_JH636044.1, read on the forward strand.
ATCCACATTGGATTAATTCGTAGCATAAGCATTCTTCATAAGCACTTTCTAGTAATCCGGGTCCTAAAACAGTATGTACTTCATAAGCTTTCTTTAGTATCAGTCCTGTTAATTCATTTATCTCCATGTTTTAATGTTTAATGGTAAGAACTCTGTGTGACTCCGTGTTCTCTGTGGTGAACTTACCCGAAGAGCGTCCGGAATGCTTCTTCCACCTTTCTTACCGGAACCAGTTCTATCCTCAGCTTCTTTGTATCGATGCCCTGCATGTTGTATTTAGGTAGGATGAACCGTTTGAACCCGAGCTTCTCAGCTTCACCGATACGTTGTTCGATCCGGTTTACCGGACGGATTTCACCGGATAATCCGATTTCTCCGGCCATGCAAACCTCAGGTTCGATGGCAGCATCCATATTGGATGAAAGGATGGCACTGATAACAGCCAGGTCGATGGCAGGGTCGTTAACCTTCAGTCCTCCGGCAATATTTAGAAAGACATCTTTTTGTGCCAGCTTAAATCCGACACGTTTCTCTAATACGGCCAGCAGCATGTTCATGCGGCGAATATCGAATCCCGTTGCCGAACGTTGCGGATTGCCGTAAACCGCAGAGCTGACAAGTGCTTGCGTCTCTATCAGGAAGGGTCTTACCCCTTCGATGGCAGATGCGATGGCTACCCCGCTCATGCCTTCGTGGTCCTGCGACAGTAACAATTCCGAAGGGTTGCTGACTTGGCGAAGCCCGTCTTGACGCATCTCATAGATGCCCAATTCAGCGGTACTTCCAAAGCGGTTCTTGATGCTGCGCAGAATACGGTACATATAATGCTGGTCTCCCTCGAATTGGAGTACGGTGTCTACGATGTGCTCTAGAACCTTCGGTCCGGCAATGCTGCCTTCTTTGTTGATATGCCCGATCAGCAACACCGGGGTATGCGTCTCTTTGGCAAAACGGAGGATGGATGCCGAGCACTCCCGGACTTGCGCGATGCTTCCCGGTGACGATTCGATGCTTTCGGTCGATATCGTCTGTATGGAGTCGATGATTACTAGGTCCGGACGTGTATTCTTGATATGTACATAGATCTGTTCCAACGATGTTTCGCAGACAATCAGACAGTCGCTCGAAGTTCGGGTTAACCGGTCGGCACGAAGTTTCAGTTGCCTTGCGCTCTCTTCTCCCGAGATGTAGAGTATCCTCCGCTCAGGCATGTGGAGCACGGTTTGGAGCACCAGTGTGGACTTCCCGATGCCGGGTTCGCCACCGATCAGTACCAGCGATCCGGGTACCAGCCCGCCTCCCAGCACCCGGTTCAGCTCCTCGTCGTGCATGTCGATGCGGGGTTCTTCATCTGCTTCGATCTCGCTCAGGGTGACGGGTTTGGCTTTGGGCGATTCGATGCCAGATACCGGACGTTTATTCGGAACTTCCTTGCGGACAATCTCTTCTACATAGGTATTCCATTCGCCACACGAAGGACATTTGCCCACCCATTTGGGTGATTCCTGTCTGCAGTTACTGCATACATAAACGGTTTTCTCTTTTGCCATTGATCTCTTGATAAATAGGTCTCAAAGTTACGCATTTCGTCTTTTTCTGCCAAACAGAATATAGCTTTTGACTCCCTGAACCCCGTGAAGTCGTTTTTCTTTTTGATAAAGCCTCTGACCGATTGTCAGTGAAATGGATGGATTACTGACTCTATGGAGCGTATCATGCGGTTTCGCTGACAAGCTCTGTGTAGAAAGACAGTGATCCGGAAATGGAATCCGGATAAATACTCCCGGATAACTGCATATCCGTCACTTCTGTTATCGGTTTATTGGGGTTTGGATCTCCGGATTATTAACTTCGTGCCGATAAACTGTTAACTTCATCGGAATACGATGTTAACTTCCTGCAAATAGAGTGTTAACTTCCTGTAGACAGAGGCTTCGTTTCTTGAAAGGAGAGCCTTGCCTTAAAGGATTTTCCGGTATCTTTCCGTCTGCTTTGTCCCTTGGCGGATACTGCCGCGAGATGGCATAAAGAATTTGTTTTTGCTTCCGGGCGTTGTCGGAGATAGTACGAAGAGATATTGTTTTGACTTTTGGTGAGAAATTCTGAATATACCTGTCAAACTGATAATTGCCCGAATGGCGTGGATGCGTTTTTTTCGTACTTCGTCGGCATCTGTTCGGAAAAACGGATTCTGAGGCCTCCTGAATATCATTTTGACAAATCGATACTAATCTCTCCTGCCATCGACTCGTTCATCCTCCGGCGTACTTCGTCCGGCGAATATCCGTGTCCTAACAGAAACATCAGTTTTGTTACGGCCGATTCGGTAGTACTGTCGTGTCCACTGACGATGCCCGCCTTCAGCAGATGATATCCCGTTTCGTAACGTTCCATCTCTACAGTACCGGCGCTACATTGGGTTACGTTGACAATGACAACACCCCGTTCGCTGGCATCACGAAGCCTCCGCAGAAACCACTCCTTGCGGGAAGCGTTGCCCGAACCATACGTTTCGAGTACCACTGCCTTCAATCCTTCGATGGCGAGTGTAGCGGCTACGACATTCTCTTGTATGCCCGGAAAGAGTTTGAGGATAGCTATATTGGTGTCCAGCAGATAGTGAGGATGCAGTTCGCGTTTCTCCCCTTCAATGTGAATCTGCACATTGTTATATTTAATATGTATCCCTGCTTCTGCCAGTACCGGATAATTGAACGAACGGAAGGCGTTGAAATTTTCCGCACTCATTTTGGTCGTACGATTGCCACGCATTAACCGGTTTTCGAAAAATATACATACTTCAGGAACCATGGGATTACCGCTTCTGTCGCGTGCCGATGCTATTTCGATGCTGGTCATCAGATTCTCCTTGCCATCGGTACGAAGCACTCCTATGGGCAGTTGTGAACCTGTCAGGATAACCGGTTTGTCGAGTCCTTCGAGCATGAAGCTGAGGGCTGAAGCGGTGAAGGCCATCGTATCCGTACCATGCAGGATGACAAAGCCGGTGTACTGGTGGTAGTGTTCACTGATGACGTGTACCAGTTTCCTCCAGGCTTCCGGTTCCATGTCCGAAGAGTCCATAGGCGGATCGAATTGGTAAGAGTCTATCGGGAAGGTAAACTTCTGAAGTTCGGGTACATGCTTCTGCAATTGCTCGAAATTGAAGTTTTCGAGTGCTCCGGTTTCAGGGTTTTCTATCATACCGATGGTTCCGCCCGTGTATATTAACAATATGGAAGTATCTGATGGGTTCATAGTCCTTAAATGAAGAATGTATTGTTGCAAAGATAATGATATATCTTGTAAATGGCAGCAAAGTGTCAAGAAAGTGATCCGCTTTATCCGGAGAAAAAGCAATGGGCACTATAAAAATATAATTGTCCTATGTTACATTTTTACCCCTCTTTCTGGGGCTTTCTGTGCTTTTATCGCAAAATAATCGCAAAAAGTGATAGATTGAATGAAATTATTCTTATTTTTGCAACATCTTATCAAAATCGAACGTAGAAACAGAAACAATGATGCAATGCTATCCACATACAGTCACATCGATGTGTACCATGATTGGGACACAGGGGACAATGGGGATGACCCCTAGGGGTTAATATATAGTATGATGTGTATCTACGTGATTCACGCTTACAGGAAGTAAGCAAAACTCAATTTTATATTTTATTATTCGTATCAACAAAGATGGTTTTGTATGCCTGAAAGAGCGTACAAGGCATTCCATTAAATAAGTATCTGCATGAAAGTAATGAAATTCGGCGGAACGTCCGTAGGTTCCGTGAACAGCATTTTAAGCGTAAAGAAAATCGTAGAGTCTGCCGGTGAACCGGTAATCGTAGTAGTGTCTGCATTGGGCGGGATCACTGACCAGTTGATCAGTACCTCCCGAATGGCCGCCATGGGCGATGCAGCTTACGAAGGGGCATACCGGGAAATAGTTCGCCGCCACGAAGAGATGGTGCAGGGAGTGATTCCTGCCGGAGAGACTCAGACCCTGTTGCACTATCAGGTGAATGAATTGCTCGACGAACTGAAAGATATCTTTCAGGGTATTTATCTGATTAAAGATCTTTCTCCGAAAACGTCCGATACCATTGTCAGTTATGGTGAACGTCTGTCTTCACTGATTGCGTCAAGACTGATCCAAGGGGCTGTATGGTTCGACTCACGTACTTTTATCAAGACAGAAAAGAAACATAATAAACATACACTGGACACGGAACTGACCAATCGGTTGGTGCGGGAAGCTTTCAAAGAAATCCCCCGGGTTTCGCTGGTACCCGGATTCATCTCTTCGGATAAGGTTTCGGGAGACGTAACGAATCTGGGCAGGGGCGGTTCCGACTATACCGCAGCTGTTATTGCCGCAGCTCTCGATGCCGATAGTCTGGAGATTTGGACGGATGTAGACGGCTTCATGACAGCCGACCCGCGTGTGATCAGTACGGCCTATACTATCAGCGAGCTGACTTATGTAGAGGCTACCGAACTTTGTAATTTCGGTGCAAAAGTGGTGTATCCGCCTACCATCTATCCGGTATGTCACAAAAACATACCGATCCTGATTAAGAATACTTTCAACCCGGATGCCCGGGGAACGGTGATCAAACAACACGTAGACCACACGAAGAGCAAAGCTATCAAAGGGATTTCGTCCATCAACGACACGAGCCTGATTACCGTACAGGGTTTAGGTATGGTGGGCGTGATCGGTGTCAACTACCGCATCTTTAAGGCGCTGGCAAAGAATGGAATCAGTGTGTTCCTCGTTTCGCAGGCTTCATCGGAGAACAGTACCTCTATCGGTGTGCGTAATGCCGATGCCGATCTGGCTTGCGAAGTGCTGAACGAAGAGTTTGCCAAAGAGATCGAAATGGGTGAGATTTCGCCTATCCAGGCAGAGAAGAACCTGGCTACGGTAGCTATCGTGGGTGAGAACATGAAACATACGCCGGGCATTGCCGGAAAGCTGTTCGGTACGCTGGGACGAAATGGCATCAATGTGATAGCCTGTGCACAGGGAGCTTCCGAGACCAACATCTCGTTTGTTGTCGATTCAAAGTCGTTGCGTAAATCGCTGAATGTGATTCACGACTCGTTCTTCCTCTCCGAATATCAGGTGCTCAACCTCTTTATCTGCGGTGTGGGCACGGTGGGAGGAAGTCTTGTCGAGCAGATCCGCCAGCAGCAGAAGAAGCTGATGGTGGAAAATGGCCTGAAACTCCATGTGGTAGGTATTATCGATGCGACGAAGGCGATGTTCAGCCGTGCCGGATTCGATCTGGCCAACTATCGCGAAGAGCTGAAAGAGAAGGGAGTGGACAGTTCGCTGGATACTATACGTGACGAGATTATCGGCATGAATATATTCAATTCGGTATTTGTGGATTGTACGGCCAGTCCGGACATAGCCTCTCTATATAAAGACTTCCTGCAACATAACATTTCTGTGGTGGCGGCCAATAAGATTGCTGCTTCATCGGCTTACGAGAATTACCGTGAACTGAAGCTGATAGCCCGTCAGCGTGGTGTGAAATATCTGTTTGAAACTAACGTGGGAGCCGGACTTCCGATTATCAATACCATCAATGACCTGATACATAGCGGTGATAAGATTCTGAAGATCGAGGCAGTGCTTTCGGGTACGCTGAACTATATTTTCAATAAGATCAGTGCCGATGTTCCCTTCAGCCGTACCATCAAGATGGCGCAGGAAGAGCGTTATTCGGAACCCGATCCGCGCATCGACCTGAGCGGTAAGGACGTGATCCGTAAGCTCGTGATCCTGGCGCGTGAGGCCGGATACAAGCTGGAACAGGAAGACGTGGAGAAGAATCTTTTCGTACCGAATGACTTCTTTGAAGGTTCGCTGGAAGACTTCTGGAAAAAAGTGCCTAGTCTGGATGCTGATTTCGAAGCTCGCCGCAAGGTGCTCGAGAGTGAGAATAAACATTGGCGTTTCGTTGCCAAGCTGGAGAACGGCAAAGCATCCGTCGGTTTGCAGGAAGTGGACCGCAACCATCCTTTCTACGGACTGGAAGGCAGCAATAACATCATTTTGCTCACCACCGAACGCTATAAAGAATATCCGATGATGATTCAGGGATACGGTGCGGGTGCCGGAGTGACGGCGGCCGGTGTATTTGCTGACATTATGAGCATTGCAAACGTATAAAAAAGAAGCTTATGAAACACATCATCATACTGGGTGACGGAATGGCCGACTGGGCTGTAAAGTCGTTGGGAGACAAGACGCTCCTGCAATATGCAAAAACGCCTTATATGGATAAACTGGCCCGTATGGGACGGAACGGACGGTTGATAACCGTAGCCGACGGGTTCCATCCGGGAAGTGAAGTAGCCAATATGTCGGTTCTGGGATACAATCTTCCGAAAGTATACGAAGGGCGCGGACCACTCGAGGCTGCCAGCATCGGTGTCGATTTGCAGCCGGGCGAGATGGCAATGCGTTGCAATCTGATTTGTACGAAAGGAGATATCCTGAAGAATCATTCGGCAGGGCATATCACAACAGAAGAGGCGGATGTGTTGATTCAATACCTTCAGGAGAAACTGGGGGACGACCGGGTGAGGTTTCATACCGGGGTGCAATACCGCCATCTGCTGGTGGTGAAAGGCGGAAACAAGCAACTCGACTGCACCCCTCCGCACGATGTGCCTTTGAAGCCTTTCCGTCCGCTGATGGTGAAACCTTTGGTACCGGAGGCCGAAGAGACTGCTAGCCTGCTCAATGAACTGATCCTGAAGTCTCAGGAACTGCTGAAAGATCATCCGCTGAACCTGAAGCGGATGGCTGAGGGGAAAGACCCTGCCAACAGCATCTGGCCGTGGAGCCCGGGTTACCGTCCGCAAATGGAACGTCTGTCCGACACCTTCCCGCAAGTGAAGAGGGGAGCTGTCATCTCGGCCGTCGATCTGATCAACGGTATCGGATATTATGCCGGGCTGCGCCGTATTGCGGTAGAAGGGGCAACGGGGCTGTACGATACCAATTACGAGAATAAAGTGGCCGCCGCACTGGAGGCCCTGAAAACGGACGACTTTGTCTATCTGCACATTGAAGCCAGTGACGAAGCCGGTCATGAGGGTGATGTGGCGCTGAAACTGAAAACGATTGAAAACCTGGATAGCCGTGCCGTAGGTCCTATCTACGAGGCTGTGAAGGAGTGGGAAGAGCCGGTAGCGATTGCCGTATTACCCGATCATCCTACTCCCTGCGAACTGCGTACGCATACCAACGAGCCGGTCCCGTTTTTTATCTGGTATCCGGGTATCGAGCCGGACAGCGTGCAGACCTTCGATGAAGTTGCAGCAGTGGAAGGCAGTTACGGATTGCTGAAAGAGGATGAATTTATTAAAGAGTTTATGAACCGTTAAGGAATAGGAACAGAGTTTGTTCACCACAGATTACACAGAGTTTCACAGAGAATTTTTTATCTCTTAAGCACATATAATAAGAACTTAAAACTCTGTGGGACTCTGTGGTGCACCGACTCCGAAACCATTTATAAAAATACCCATGAAATATTATAGTACTAACAAACAAGCTCCGCTTGCTTCGCTTGAAGAAGCGGTAGTCAAAGGACTTGCTTCTGATAAGGGGCTATTCATGCCCATGACCATCAAGCCCTTGCCCCAAGAGTTTTATGACGAGATAGAGAATCTTTCTTTCCGGGAAATCGCTTACCGGGTGGCAGATGTTTTCTTTGGAGAAGATGTTCCGGCAGAAACGCTGAAAGAGATTGTTTATGATACGTTGAATTTTGATGTCCCATTGGTGCCGGTGAAGGAGAACATCTATTCCCTGGAGCTTTTCCACGGTCCTACATTGGCTTTTAAAGATGTAGGTGGACGGTTTATGGCCCGTTTGTTGGGATACTTCATCCGGAAAGAGGGGCGGAAACAGGTGAATGTGCTCGTAGCCACTTCCGGAGATACCGGTAGTGCGGTAGCCAATGGCTTTTTGGGGGTAGAGGGTATTCATGTGTACGTGCTCTATCCGAAGGGAAAAGTCAGCGAGATACAGGAAAAACAGTTCACTACGCTGGGGCGGAATATTACAGCCCTGGAGGTGGATGGAACGTTTGACGACTGCCAGGCGCTGGTGAAAGCAGCCTTTATGGATCAGGAACTGAACGAACAGTTGTTGCTGACCTCGGCTAACTCTATCAACGTGGCACGTTTCCTGCCGCAGGCATTCTATTATTTTTATGCCTATGCGCAATTGAAGAAGGCCGGCCGGGCAGAGAATGTCGTCATCTGTGTGCCGAGCGGAAACTTTGGTAACATTACTGCAGGCTTGTTCGGCAAAAAGATGGGCTTGCCCGTCCGCCGTTTTATCGCCGCCAACAATAAGAATGATATTTTCTATCAATATTTGCAGACAGGACAGTACAATCCCCGTCCGTCCGTTGCCACCATTGCCAATGCGATGGATGTGGGTGATCCGAGCAACTTTGCCCGTGTGCTCGACCTGTATGGCGGTTCGCATGCAGCCATCGCTGCCGAGATATCCGGAACGACGTACACCGACGAGCAGATTCGTGAAAGCGTGAAAGCGTGCTGGCAGCAGACGGGTTATCTGCTCGATCCTCATGGAGCATGCGGTTACCGTGCATTGGAGGAAGGCTTGCAGCCGGGTGAGACAGGCGTATTCCTCGAAACGGCCCATCCGGCCAAATTCCTGCAAACGGTGGAGAGCATCATTGGTACCGAGGTCGAAATACCTGCTAAGCTCCGGGCTTTTATGAAAGGCGAAAAGAAAAGTTTGCCGATGACGAAGGAGTTTGCTGATTTCAAGAGCTATCTGTTGGGCAAGTAGAGACTCTCCCTTGAGGGCACAGGGTGATGTAGATGACTTTTGTTATGGATTATTAATGTGAATGCTTTGCGCTCTCTATGGTGAAATATGCTTTTCCCACAGCCGGCGGCTCTTTTCCCGGATGGAGATGCTGACGGGAAATTGTTTGTGAAAACGGTCTCAGAGATACTTCTGGGGGGGAGTGGCGGGACTTTTTTAAAAAACTCCCGCCACTTTTTTTGCCTGCAGGCATCTCCGGTTTCGCTTCCGCCCGCCCGCGGATTTTCTTCGTTCCGCATGCGGGTGAAAGTCTGTTTTTAGTGTAAAACTAAATAATCGTAATCTGCTTTCCGCTCCGGACTTTATCGTCCTTCTTTCTCCGAACTTTCCGTCTCCCTCTTTTGTTGTACGGGAATAAAAAAATAACCCTCGTATGATGAAGAATAAGAAAGTGGAGGCCAATCTGAGTATGGTGGTTTCCAAAACCTTTAGCGGATTGAACATGAATGCGTTGAAATATCTGCTTCCCGTATGGGTCAGTCCCCTTTCGGGAGTTACCCTCCGGTGCGTGTTTGCCGCCATTGCTTTCTGGATCATCGGGATGTTTGTCAAGCCCGAAATTTCCACCCGGAAAGAAAAAATATTCCTTTTTCTCCTGGGAGCCTTGGGCATCTATGGTTTCATGTTTCTTTATCTGATGGGGTTGAGTAAAACGACTCCGGTCTCGAGTTCCATTTTCACCAGTTTGCAGCCTATCTGGGTGTTTGTGATCGCCGTGGTCTTCTTCAAGGAGAAGATCAGTGCGATGAAGATAGCCGGTATCTCCCTCGGACTCGGCGGAGCCATTCTTTGCATTCTGGCTCAGAAGAGTGACGATCTGGCTTCGGACGCCCTGACAGGCAATATGCTCTGCCTGTTGAGTTCGATCGCCTATGCTGTCTATCTGGTGGCAAGTAACCGAATACTGAAGTCGGTCGGAATGTTTACAGTATTGAAGTATACCTTTGCCGGAGCGGCTTTTTCAAGCATCGTCGTTTCGGCTGTCACCGGTTTCCATGCTCCGGTATTTTCCGGGCCGTTACACTGGTTTCCGCTGTCGGTGCTCCTCTTTGTCCTGATATTCCCTACGGTTGTCAGCTACCTGTTGGTACCGATCGGACTGAAATATCTGAAGACTACCGTGGTGGCCATCTATGGGTATTTGATACTGATCGTGGCAACCATCGTCTCTCTACTCGTAGGACAGGACCGCTTCAGCTGGTCGCAGACCATTGCCATCGGCATGATCTGCGTCAGTGTCTATCTGGTCGAAGTGGCCGAGACGAAGGAGAAACCAGTCAGTAATTCAGATAAACCAAGTAGTCTCCCTCCGCATGGATCGTAAATTCGGTGCCTGTCGCTTCGTTCAGCGTACCCTGCCACCAGTTACTGAAGTCACTGAGCGGATATACCAGCCCATCGGCCCTCAGTCCGGTGGCGTTGAAGTTGAAGATGGAGATTTGCTGTCCGGGATATGACTTGAAACAGTTCCGCCCCGATGCCGGAATAAACATTCCGTGGTCCGTCAGCATCGTTACCTGCGCTCCTGCTTTCATATAGTCTATCAGCAGACTGATGTTTCCCAGGGTATGGTCTTCCCGTTTACCGGTTGCACCCACGAGGATGATTGTTTTTTTGCCTTGGTCGAGCAGGAAGTGTACCGCTTTGGTCTGATCGTTCGTCTCCTGGTCGTCTATCTGGTGGAAGATGGTCCTGAACCGTTCCTTGTTCTCCGGTGAGAGCGAGTCTCCGTCGCCGATGATGGCATCGGGTGTAAATCCCCTTCGGATGTGTTCGTCGGCGGACCCGTCGCAGCACACCACGTAAGGCGCCATAATCAGCATGGTTTCCGGCATTGAGTGGGTCGGATATTCGCCGTTGCCCAGTATGACGGCGTCCATATCGATATCATTTACTTTCATAATGCATCATTTGTTTCCATTTAAAGTAGCCAAAGATAGCGATTATTGAGTAAAGTCCGTAAAGAGCGGATGTGAAATAAAGCTCTTTATAGATGTAGAGTCCGCAACATACCACGTCGACCACGATCCATGCCCACCACTGTTCGACGTACTTGCGTGCCAGCATCCACATGCCGATGATGCTCAGCGCCGTGGTGAACGAGTCGAGCCAGGGGACGTTGCTGTCCGTAAACCAGATCAGTATCCAGGCGATGCCGAAGAAGGCTGCCAGGAATACCAGCAATAGGGGGAGGTATCTTTTCAAGGGTGTGTGCGTGATGGGCAGCTCGGCCCGGGTCTCTTTTTCGCTTCCCCGCATCCAGACCATCCAGCCGTAGGCGGCCGCGAGCAGATAGTAGATATTGATGCCGAAGTCGGCATACAATCCTGCTTGGTAGTATACAAATATATAGATGGCCGGCATGATGATGCCCGCTATCCAGAGATAAATGCTTGCCCGGTATTCCAGCCAAAGGTAAATCAGCCCGACAAGGGCACCTGTGATTTCGAGATAGTTCATGGCTTAGAAGCGGATCGAGATGTTACCCATTACATTTGTACCTGCCTGGGCGGCATAGCCGGCATAATTATAGCGTTCGGGCTTGCCGTCCTTCAGCGTATAGCCGCTTCCGGCATACCCGTTGTTTTCATACTTTTCGTTGAAGAGGTTGTAGATGGTGAATCCCACTGTAACCGACTTCACGTGTCGCAATTGGAATGTATATGCCAGATTGAGGTTGCTCACAAAATAAGCATCGAGTGTCTGCTCTGCTTGCTTGGCATTGCTCATATACTGCTTGCTGACGTACTGTGACTGGAGGGCGGCTTCGAATCCTTTGTGGCTGAACGAGAAACGATTATTCAGTATAAAGTCCGGAGAGAAAGCGATCGGGGTGTTACCATGTTCCACTTCGATCGGGTTCTTCCACTCGTCTTCGTACAGTTTTTCGGTGAAGTTTTTCACCCGGTTCTTGCTCAGCGTACCGTTGATGTCCCATTGGAACCATCGGCATGGCTTAACTCCTAGCATCAGTTCTACGCCCGTCCGGTAACTGTCCGGCACGTTGCGTGCCATGGCTTCGCCTATTTCGTTCAATTCTCCGGTCAGCACCAACTGGTCCTTGTAGTCCATATAGTAGAAGTTGACTCCGGCGCTCAACCATGTGTTTCGGTAGGTATACCCCAGTTCGTAGTCGTACAGTTTTTCCGCCTTCGGATATTCGTCTGCGTTACCATCGGTATAGTTGTTTCGTGTAGGTTCTTTCTGGGCAACGGAGAAAGAGGCATAAACCCGGTTGTTGGAGTCGATATCCCAGTTCAGTCCGGCTTTCGGGTTGAAAAAGTTGAAGTGATCGTTGACTGCGAGCTTTTGTAGTCCGTCAGTGTTGTAATCGTACTTGTCATTGTCACCGTGTATCTTATAGTTGATGTAGCGGTATTGCAGGTCGGCATACGCGTTGAGGCCTGCCACCAGATTGTAGTTGGCTTTCAGATAGAGGTTCCCGTCCGTCTTCTTGGCTTTGTTACGGTAATATTCGTGGTCGGGCAGCAACTCGCCGATATAGTTCTTCACCCAGATCACCCGTCCGAAGTGCCATCCGTCGTAGTAGTTCAGTGCGCCGCCCAGCGAAGCGTCCAGCTTCTCATTCCGGTAGTTCACCGAGAATACGCCGCCGCCAAAGTGATTGTCCATCTTCTTCTGCCGGATCAGGTCGCTTTTTTCCACTTCCTTTCCATCGTACATAAACGGATGCAGGCGATACTCTTTCAGGCTGCGATCCTCTTTATACTCCTGATAGTAGCCGTCCCCCTTTGTATAATGGAGTGCCGCATTCAGGTTCCATGCTGCCGAGAAAGTATGATTCAGCAAGAGCTGATAGTTCATTTGCAGGTAGTTGTCCGTCTGGTCTTTGTAAAAGCGGATGTGTCCGTCGTCATCTGTGTACATGCCGCATGAGTTGAAGCGTCGGCCATATTTCTTCATCTCTTCCTTAGTTGCATAATTCCAGGCATGATACGTCTTTTCTTTACCGCCGAAGGTGATGAACTTCACCGAAGTATTGTCGGCAAAATATCCACCCTGTGCGTAGAAAGAGTACAGGTCTACTGATGCCCGGTCTATGTATCCGTCCGTACCGATGTTGGACAGGCGGGCATCGAATGCCCAATGATCCTTCAGCAGTCCCGTCCCGAATTTTACTGTCTCTTTGTGAGCGTTGAAGCTACCGTACGAGGCGTTTATTTCGGCATAAGGTTGCATTGAAATACCTTCCGTCTGCATATTGACACTGGCTCCGAAAGCGCCTGCGCCGTTGGTCGATGTACCCGCACCGCGCTGCACCTGTATATCCTTTACGGACGAAGCAAAGTCGGGCATATTTACCCAGAAGAGTGTATGGCTTTCGGCATCATTCATCGGGATTCCGTTGGCTGTGATGTTGATGCGTGTCCCGTCTGTTCCCCGTACGCGCAGTGTGGTGTAACCGATACCTGCTCCGGCATCACTGGTGGTCAGTGCCGAAGGAGTCATACTGAGCAGAAAAGGGATGTCTTGCCCGAAGTTCTGCTTTTTGAGTTCTTCTTTCGAAACGTTGGTGAATGCCACCGGGGTTTTTGAAGTGGCACGTGTGGATACTATCTGCACCTCTTGCAGATTTACTACTTTCAAGCTGTCTGTCTCGCCCGCTTGCGCGAAGACACTTGCTCCGGCCATCAGACAGCCGGCAAAAATCATCTTTTTCATGTTGCTAATTTGTTTTTCTCTACGCCGGCATTACCCGGATCAGGTCAAAGGGTATGTTCTCAGCCCGTCATGTTAAGGCACCCCTACTAAGTGAATCGGCGGCAAATTTACGCTTTTTGCTTGTGTAAAGCAAGAAACACTTCGCTATTTGATAAAAACATTGTAGCTTTGTCCGCTGTTATTAAATGGACAAACTCTAAAATTGTATTATTATGCTACTATTCCAAACTACACAACAAGTCGCCGATTCCCTGCAAGTGGCGGCTGAGAAGCTGGACCAGGCTATAGCCCAGGCAGACGGGCTCGATAAGTTGGGACTGATCACCCAACAACTGATAGACTCGGGCATACAGGCCGGAGGACATATTCTGAAAGCGGTCATTGTATTTTTGGTCGGACGTTTTCTGATCCGGATGCTGAACCGTCTGGTCGGCCGGGTGATGGATAAGAGAAACGTGGATATCAGTATCAAGACTTTTGTAAAGAGTCTCGTTAATATCCTTCTTACCGTACTATTAATTGTTTCCGTGGTAGGCGCATTGGGCGTCGAGACGACTTCGTTTGCTGCTTTGCTGGCTTCTGCCGGTGTGGCTGTCGGTATGGCGCTTTCCGGTAATTTGCAAAATTTTGCCGGCGGACTGGTTATTTTACTGTTCAAACCCTATAAGGTAGGCGACTGGATCGAAGCACAAAGTGTTTCCGGTACGGTCAAGGAAATTCAGATATTCCATACAATCCTGACAACTGCCGACAACAAGCTCATCTATGTGCCCAACGGGGCTTTAAGCAGTGGAGTGGTGACTAACTATAGTAACCAGAAGACCCGCCGCGTTGAATGGATCTTTGGCGTCGATTATGGTGAAGACTATAATAAGGTGGAAAAAGTGGTACGTGAGGTGCTGACCGCCGATAAGCGTATTCTCAATGATCCTGCTCCGTTTATAGCTCTGCATGCGCTGGATGCCAGTAGTGTGAATGTTGTAGTCCGTGTTTGGGTGGAGAGTGGCGATTATTGGGGCGTTTATTTCGACATAAACAAGACGATTTATGCTATGTTCAATGAAAAAGGCATCAATTTTCCCTTCCCGCAACTTACGGTTCATCAGGCTCCGAATTGATGAATATTCAAAAAGGGTGGCTACTTCTGAAGAAGCAATCACCCTTTTTGCAAATTTATATTTAACCAATTAACACACTCCGAAATCTTCTGTAGGATCATACGTGTTGTCTGTGATGCCTAACAGATGGTTTATCTCTCTCCGTTTATCCAGATCCTTGAAATAGGTTTCCACCACTTTGTAAAGGTCAAAACTGAATGTAGATCCGGCGGCCATATCCAATGACTCTACCATCTGCTCTACTGCCTGGTGGATTCTTTCTTGATCGATCAGGTGCAGCTCATTACTGTGAATAAGATATTTCTCCATAACCGTTATTGTTTTAAGATTCTACAGTTAAAACATTCTCAAAGAGGATAAGGTTCAAACTGTTTTTTCTTATCTTTGCCATTTCTAAAAGCAGGACCTTAGATCACCAAGTGAGAAATATTCGATAATGAATCAATTTTTAGATTTTGACCAGAAACTGTATGCTGAACTCCGTAAAGGCAGCGAGCACGCTTTTGTTACTGTTTTCGAACGGTATAACCGCTTGTTGTATGCGCTGGCTTATCGGTATTTTAAATCAGGTGAAGAGGCTGAAGACGCAGTGCAATATACTTTTATGAAATTGTGGGAGCAACGTTCCAGTTTTGAATTTCAATCTGGCATCAGAAGCCTGTTGTTCACCATCCTGAAAAACTACATTATGAACGAGTTGAGACATCGGCAGATTGTCTTTGAAAAGCATTACGAGATGGCTCAACGGAACGAAGAAGCGGACGACAGTTTTCTGAAGAATTTTGAAGATAAAGATTTCAGGGAACATCTTCGGACTGCCATCGGTAAACTACCTCCTCAAAAACAGAAAATATGCCGCCTGAAAATAGAAAAAGGACTTTCTAACCAGGAAATAGCGGACGAGATGCATATCACGGTGCCTACCGTAAAGTCCCATTATACTCAGGCCATTAAGATACTCCGTGCGGAGATTGAATCGTTAATTGTATTACTTCATGTATTGTGGATTCATTTTTTAGAGTGAGCAGCAACTCATACTTTTAAGTTGATGAAGTGTTTTTATTATTAGATAAAGAAAAGTCGAAATGAAAATAGATGATGCGATTATAGATAAAGTGCTCAATAACGAAGCTTCTGTGGAAGAAGCGGGATTGGTTGCGGAATGGTTTGCTACAGAAGAGGGTAGCGAATATTTGTCGGGGCGTTTGGAGAGCGAGTCTGCACGGCTCACCGAAGAACGGGCCCGGGAATGGTTAGACCATCCGGTGCCGGAAGAACGGATGCGGGAACGCTTCATCGGGCAAATAAAACCTGAGAAAAAAATAGTTTCTTATCGTCGTGGACTGATAGCGGCAGCGGTATTGATTCCTTTTTTATTCCTTAGTATATCTCTTTGGTTTCTGGCTGACAGAACCGGAGTCTTTTCTGCCACAGAATATGCTGAATTAAAGGTTCCTTGCGGAGAGCAAATGCAGGTTGTTCTGCAAGATGGAACAGTTATACAGTTGAATTCGGATACCCGTTTGCGGTATCCCAAGAAGTTCGGTCTGTTCAGTCGGAGTGTGGAGTTATGGGGAGAAGGCTTTTTTGTGGTCGCTAAGGATAAGAAGCGTCCGTTTATCGTCGATTTGAAAGGTGTTGAAGTAAAGGTCACCGGAACTAAATTTAATGTAAAGGCATATCCGTCAGAACCCAATGTATGGGTCACCTTGGAAGAAGGAGGCGTGCTGTTGAAAGATACCAAGAACAAGGAATATCCTCTTGTACCGGGTGAAAGTGCCGAATACAACCGGACATCCGGAATTTGCCAGATAACCAAACCGGATGATATGAGCCAGATTTCATCCTGGCGTTCCAATAGCCTGAATTTTTATCTTACTCCGCTGAGAGATATTATAAAGGTCATGGAACGGCAGTATGATGTTCATTTTGTGGTGCGTGATTCCACCCTATTGAATAACAGGTTTACTCTATCTACCAGCAAAGTGAATGTGGACGATGTATTGCGTGATTTGGAAGCGGTTTCATGGATACGTTTCTTGCAAACGGAAGATGGGGTATTCGAAATTCAGAAGGAAAAATAGATTGATTGAATTATTATTCTATAGATAGATGCAGACCCTGTTCAGGAGCTGCATCTATTTTTTTAGATAAGCTCTTATATGGAAACTCATACTTTCTTTCGGATGGGGTGTTAGCTTATGTAGTAAAAGGGCCTTTAAGAATATTTAATTTCAAGTATGAACCGGATATCTATACACAAGAGATATCACAGCAAATATGTGTTTATATGAAATATCTGTTTACACTTTTGATGGCCTGTCTGTCATTGTCAACTACTTACGGTACGGTACATCATCCATCTTCTTCTGTTTCGTCCGGACGATGGGTGGTTTGGGCGGAGAAACCTGCCACATCATGGCAGGATGCATTTGTCACCGGCAATGGTCGCCACGGGACGATGGTGATGGGGCAACCGGGATCGGAACGAATAATCTGTGTCCACGAGGAATTGTTTATAAGAGGATGGGATCGTCATAAAGTAGCGGTTCCTTCAACAGCTTCGCTTCTTCCGGAAGTGCGCCGGTTGATAGAATCCGGGAGAAGCGATGCAGCAGATGAGTTGATGACCGGTGAAGCTGACCGGCAATTGGTTGCTATGGGAGCCGTACAGCGCTGGCCTCTTATACCCCATCCAGCTTTTGATCTGTGCATTCGGTATACCGATACCACTCTACAGGCAGGGAATGGCTATAGAAGACAACTTGATCTGGAAACGGGTGAGACTTCCGCCTTTTGGGGTGGAAGAGGAGGAGTGACGGAATCTGTATTCTCATCCAGAGAGCATAATGTCAATGTGCTCCGTCTGAAAGCAACCGGACAAAGAAAGATAAATTTAGTGTTGGGGCTTAAGGAGACTCCGGGACGTGAAGGAGTTCATTTTGAGCATAATCTGGATAGTGCTTTCTCATCGGTGAGTACAGAAGCATTTTCAGGATGGTTATCTTACCGTGCCGCTTACAAATATGATGCCGGTGGTTATGAGGGATTGGCCCGAGTGTCTCTTAAAGGGGGAAGTATGATTACCGAAGGTGATTCTTTGAGAATAGCAGACGCTGACGAGGTACTCGTTCTTGTGAGAATTACTCCGTTGGAGAATGCAAATTTGTCGGTACGCCCTTCCGTGCAAGGGGAATTGTCACGTTTACCGCTCGATTATAATACTCTGTTGTTACCTCACAGTCGGAAACATGCCGAAATGTTTCGCCGCATGCAATTGGATTTAGGCTGTTCTTCCGATTGGAAAACGACTTCGACAGAGAAAATGCTTTCCGATATTCATAAGCATGGGGTTACTCCTTTGTTTCTTGAGCAGATTCATGCTATGGGACGTTATTTGCTTATTTCTTCATCCGGCAAGTATCCTCCTCCTTTACAGGGAATCTGGGGAGGAGGATGGAAACCCGGATGGATCGGTGGCTTTGTATGGGATTCAAATATCAACTTGGCCGTCTCGGCAGCATCTATGGGCAATTTGCATGAATGTGCGGAATCTTATATTGGTTATGTGGAGAGTCTGCTTCCCGGATGGAGACTGAACGCGCGAAATTATCTGGGGTGCAGAGGCTTTATTGTTGCCCATTATAATGATCCGGAAAGTGGATATCTCACCCATTTCGGACGGTCTTTTCCCTGGATGTGCTGGCCCGGTGGTGCCGGCTGGAATATACGTCCTTTTTATGAGTATGCCATGCTGACCGGTAATGAGGCTTTTCTTAAGAAACATGTGTTCCCGCTATACAGGGAAATGGCCGACTTCTATGAAGACTACTTGACTATGGATGGTGATAGCTTATATCACATTTGCCCCAGTGTTTCTCCCGAGAATGCTCCTCCGGGGACTGACACCTGGTTGAGCAAAGATGCTACAATGGATGTTGCTATTGCTAAAGAAGTGTTCCGTTTGCTTCTTGAGATGGGGCGTACATTTCGTGCTGACAAAAAAGAATTGGCTAAATGGAATAATTACCTGCAACGGTTGCCTTCCTACCAGATTAATGACGAAGGGGCCTTGGCCGAATGGATTGATGAAGCTTATCAGGACGTATATAATCACAGACATCTTTCGCATCTCTATCCGGTTTTTCCCGGTTCGCAGTTGGGTAAGTCGGAGGGAGATCCTCGTCTTATACATGCAGCACGTATCGCATTAAACAAACG
Organism: Bacteroides sp. 3_2_5; assembly: GCF_000159855.2. Taxonomy (NCBI): domain Bacteria; kingdom Pseudomonadati; phylum Bacteroidota; class Bacteroidia; order Bacteroidales; family Bacteroidaceae; genus Bacteroides; species Bacteroides sp. 3_2_5. Next base: position 758,705 of record NZ_JH636044.1, read on the forward strand.
TTTTGCTTTCGATACCGGTTCTGCCCATGGATTAATTCATGTGGCTCTTCAGGCAGTGCGTCTGGGCGATATAGATAAGGTAAAAACAAATCTGGACCGTTTCAGTCGTCGTCATTATTTATATGACGGATTGGTCACTTCACATGATCCGGAACATCAAGTATACAATTTGGATGCAGTCTTGAGCATCCCACGCCTGCTAATGGAGATGCTGGTTTATACCGAGAAGGGAAAAATAGAACTTTTGCCGGCCTGGCCTTGTGATTATGCCGATGGTTCTATAAAAGGTATAAAAATCTATGGAGGACATACTTTGGACATTACCTGGAAAGCGGGAAAATTGATAGAAGCTGTTTTGTATGCACGGCAAAATGAACGGTACGAGGTGGTTTGTGGGGATGTTAGAAGGCATGTACAACTACATAAGGGCAAGACCTATCATTTCTCTGCATCTTTTTTTGCAGAAAAATAAAAATAGCACTCATACCTTCTTTTCGATGGTGTGTTAGCTTATATAGAAAGGCCTTTTTATAAACTATAAAAATAATTAATTTAATACTGTATGAAATGAAAACAAGAACCAGAACGAAAATGCTGTTGCTCTTAGGAGTTCTTTTATTTGGCTTCACTGTTTCGGCATGGTCACAAAAAGTTTCTTTGAATTTTAATAATGAGAAGGTAGAAAAAATACTGTCTTCTATAAAAGCACAAACAGGAATGGGGTTGGTATTCAGCGATCAGTTGATTGATGTGAATCGCAAAATTTCTATTCAAGTGAAAGATGCCAGTCTGGATGAAGCATTGTCTAAACTGTTGGCAGGAACGAAGGTAACTTTTGAAATAAAAAACAATAAGATTTATTTTATTGAAAAAAAAGCGGACCAACAGTCCGGTTCCCGAAAGAAAAAAGTATCCGGAGTGGTGAAGGATGCTACAGGCGAACCGATTATTGGTGCGAATGTCGTGGAAAAAGGAGTCGGTACCAATGGGGTGATAACAAATCTGGATGGGGAATTCACACTGGAAGTTCCGGAAAATGCTTCTTTGATTATCAGTTATATCGGTTATCTCCAACAAGATGTGTCGACAAAAGGAAAAGATGCGTTTAACATCATCATGAAGGAAGATACGAAGACCCTGGATGAGGTGGTTGTAGTAGGATATGGGGTTCAAAAGAAAGTAAACTTAACGGGAGCTGTCGCTGCTGTCGATTCCAAGTCGTTGCAGAATCGTCCGGTAACAAACGTTTCGAATGCGATTCAGGGACTTTTGCCCGGAGTAACGGTTATCTCCGGGACGGGGCAGCCGGGAAGTGATAATACAACCATACGGGTACGTGGTGTCGGGACTCTGAATAATTCTAATCCGATGTATGTGGTAGACGGTTTGCCGGTATCCAGCATAAATGAAGTGGATCCCAGCGATATCGAGAACATCTCGGTACTGAAAGATGCTTCTTCAGCTGCTATCTATGGTTCGCGTGCGGCAAATGGAGTAATCTTGATTACTACTAAAAAAGGAGGAGATAAAGTTCCCACGCTTCGTTATGATGGCTATGTGGGGTGGCAGAAACCTACGGCTCTTCCTGAATATCTGCACTCGTGGGAATATGCGAAGTTATATAACAAAGCTATGGTTAATGAAGGAAAGAATCCGATCTATACAGATGAAGAGATCGAAAAGTTCAGAAATGGTTCGGATCTTGACAATTATCCGGATACAGACTGGCAGGGATTATTTTATAAGACCGGTTTGCAGCATAGCCACCGCGCTGAAATTTCAGGTGGTACGGATAAAATGACCTATATGTTTTCTGCTGGTTACTTGGGACAGGACGGTATTATAGATATTGCTAAATATGACCGTTATTCGGTGCGAGGCAATATGAATGCCAAGATGGGCAAGTTCACGGCAGGTATGAATCTTTCTTTTACTTATGGGGAGGCACAAGAACCGGTGAGTGGTTTTACCGGTGAAATGTCTAACATCTTTTCGCAGATCAATCAGATAGCTCCTTTCATTCCTTATAAATATTCAAATGGATATTATGGATATGCCAATGATGGTAATCCACTTGCATTTATTGAAGAAGGTAATTTACGTACTACCAAACAGCATATTACCAGAGCCATCGGAAATGTAAGTTATGAACCGATTAAAGGGTTGAAAATTCAGGAAATCGTGGGTTACGAATATAAATCGATTTCTGATGAAAAATTCATTAAGGATATTCAATATTATAACTGGAAAACAGGTGAGCCTACAAAGTATCAGGGACCTAACAATCAAACTGATGAACGTAAAAATGGTCTGAAATTGAACTTACAGACTTTGGTCAGCTATAACAATACGTTTGGAAAACATACTGTAGGTGCATTGGCAGGATACGAACAGGAATATTATCGTGAAGACTGGACAAAAGGATATCGAAAAAACTTTCTGAACAATGATCTTTGGGAGTTGAATGCCGGTTCACCTGATGGTCAGACTGCAGATGGTTCGGCTAATGAATATGCTTTGCGTTCATTCTTCGGACGCTTGACTTACGACTATGATAATCGTTATTTGGTTGAGGCAAATATCCGTCGTGACGGAACTTCACGTATCTTTAAGGACTCACGTTGGGGAGTATTCCCATCTTTCTCTGGTGCATGGCGAATTATTAATGAGCCTTTCATGGAAGGAACCCGTAATGTGTTGTCAGATCTTAAGCTGAGAGGCGGCTGGGGAGTTTTGGGTAATCAGGCTATTTCTTACTATTCTTACCAATCTGTACTTGATCAGGCTAATTATTCGTTTGGCGGAACTGTTGTACAGGGGGTAGCACCGGTCGATGGAGCTAACCGCGATTTGATCTGGGAGACTACCGAGACTTTGAACTTTGGACTTGACATGGGGTTTCTGGGCAATCAATATACTTTATCTATCGAAGGATACCGCAAATTGACGTATGATATTCTGATGAAATTACCCGTAAGTACCTTATATGGTTTAAATGCACCTTATCAAAATGCAGGTAAAGTAAAGAATACCGGTTTGGAGATAACGGCAGGTTATAAATTGAATACTCATGGTTGGAATTTCCAGGTATCGGCAAATGCCGCATATAATAAGAATGAAGTGATGGACCTGAAGAATGGTGGTGCACGCATTTGGAGTGGTAAATATTTCAACCAGGAAGGATATGCCATCAACTCTATCGGAGGATACATTGCCGAAGGACTTTTTAAAACTGAAGAAGAGGTTGCTAATAGCGCAACGATTCCCGGCACTGATACAGCACCGGGCGACATCAAGTACCGTGATATTAATAACGATGGAAAAATCGATGGAGAAGACCGTGTCTACATTGGTAACACCATGCCTAAGTGGACATTTGGCTTGAATCTGTTTGCCGAATGGAAAGGACTCGATGCTACTTTTCTGTTCCAGGGAGCAGCTGATGTGCAAGGCTATCTTGCAGGTCCGGGTGTAGTAGGTGAAATGATTGGAGCTAAGGGAAAGCCTTCTTATATGTATCGTGATTGTTGGGATGCTGAAACCAATCCGAATGGTAAGTTTCCGAGAGCATTCTCTTCTTATCGCCAGAACAACAGTATTTATAATCCCTCTTCTTTCTGGATTGTCAACTCTTCATATTTACGTTTGAAGAACTTCCAGTTGGGATATACACTTCCAAAAGAGTGGTGTAATATGATGGGAATTTCACGAATCAGAGTTTATTATAGCGGGCAGAATCTGCTTACCTTTACCAAATTTGATAAAGGGTTCGATCCGGAATCACCCGAAGGAGGAAGCTCTTATCCTCAGGTCAAAACAAATACATTTGGTTTAAACATTACTTTCTGATAGATAATACATATGAAAAAGATAATATATAGTTTGTTGTTTGCCGCTTTGTTCTCGGCATGTAGTACCGATTTTTTAGATCGGAATCCTTTGGACAAACCTTCAAACGAAGCCTTTTGGAGAACTGAAAAAGATGCCATGGCCGCAGCTACAGGGTGTTATAATGGTTGGTTTTCTATGGATGAAGTGATTTATGCCGACTGTGCGTCGGATAATGCTTATAATCCTTTTACTTGGGAAGGCTGGGCAGTACAGGCTGCAGGTACAGCGACCCCGACCGATCCGGGTTATAGCTATATGGGGTATGGAAACATGGTTCGCTATAATAATTTCCTGGAGAATATCCATCGCCCCGAAATGAATGAAGATTTACGCAAACGCTTGACAGCCGAAGTACGTTTTCTGCGTGCATGGGATTATTTTCAGAAAGTGACGCATTATGGTGATGTGCCCTTGGTAACTTCCGTTCTTGAAATTAAAAACGCCAATTTGCCACGTACTGAGAAAGCGAAAGTGGTTGAGTTTATCTTGAATGAACTGAAAGAGATCGCTCCGCAACTTCCCGAATCTTACTCCGGAAGTGATGTCGGACGTATAACTCGTGGTGCAGCTTTGACACTGAAAGCTCGTCTGGAACTGTTCGAACATCAGTATGATGATTGTATGGCTACTTGTAGCGAAGTAATGGGATTGGGCTACGAACTGTTTCCTGATTATAAAGGTTTGTTTAAGATTGCGAATGAAAATAATTCGGAAGTTATTCTGGATGTACAATATGTAGAAAGCCTGTACGGTAACTGGGTTTTGGGAGTATTGCCTCCGGCCAGTGTGGGCGGATGGTGTTCTATCAATCCTACTCAATCACTGGTAGATGCTTTTGAGTGTGAAGATGGAAAAACAATCGAAGAGTCTGAGGTATATGATCCGAAAGAACCTTACCTGCACAGAGACCCTCGTTTGGCTGTTACCGTATTAGCTCCGGGAAATCTATACGAAGGAAAACGTTACGACCCAATCGATGTGAAAGATCCGAATGGAGATTATTATGCTCCCTACGGACGTTCTAAAACAGGATATCTAGTTCGTAAATATGTGGACGATTTGTCTGATTATGCAGATATGTGGGATTGTGGTATGAATGCCATTGTTATGCGTTATGCAGAAGTGCTGTTGATGTATGCCGAATGTAAAATAGAGCTGAATCAGATTGATAATTCCGTTTACGATATTTTGGACGACATACGTACCCGTGCTAAAATGCCGGTTGTAGACAGGACCCGATATACCGGTCAGGAGAAATTGCGTGAATTACTCAGAAGAGAAAGACGTGTGGAGCTTGCTATGGAAGGACTTCGGTGGTTCGATATTTGCCGTTGGAAAATCGGTGAACAAGTGTTGAACGGGAAGGTATATGGTTGTTTACTTGGAACGGTCGATCCTGTAACCGGTGCCCTTTCATTGACAAATGAACGAATTTTTGTTGAGAACCGGAAATTTGATCCGGCAAAGCATTATCTGTGGCCTATTCCGCAGACAGTGATTGATGCCACTCCGGCAATTGTACAAAATCCCCATTATTAATTTCTCTCTATTTGATATATGGTTAAGGTAACAGAGATGTTTTTCAGGATATTTTTTTTCTGTAGTATGCTTGTATTCTGCTCCTTCCCTGCATTGGCAGGGGAGGCAGAGGCAAGAGTGGTGTTGAACATGAATACCGGTTGGGCTTTTCATCGGGGAGAAGTTGAAAGCGGTGGGCAGCCCGGTTTGGATGATTCCGGTTGGATAGCAGCTATCATCCCTCATATTATGCAATTAGAGAAGAAGCATTGTGGAGGAGATATTATTTATGATGGAGTCGGGTGGTATCGACGTACTTTCAGAGTACCGTCACAATACAAAGACAAACAAATAAAAATTTCGTTTGAAGGAGTCATGAATGCTTGTGAAGTCTATTTGAACGGACAGAAGATTAGTGCTCATCGGGGAGGTTATGTCGGTTTTGTAACAGATATTACTACTCGGATAAACTGGGACCGGGACAATCTGCTGGCAGTTCGGGTTTCTGCCGAATATGATCCACTTACACCTCCTGGAAAACCACAGGCAGGTATGGACTTCTATTACTATAGCGGGATTTATAGAGATGTGGAAATGGTTATCAGTGATCCGTTACATATCACTCATGCTTTAGAAGAGGAAGAGGTAGCTGGAGGAGGCATCTTTGTTACTTATCCGGTAGTCGGAAAAGAAAAAGCCGTGACCCATGTTAAGGCTCATGTCAGAAACGAAGGGAAACGAAAGAGGAAAGCCCAACTTCGTACGCAACTGATAGATAAGAGTGGAAAAATAGTGGCCTGTCAATTGACTCCTTTTCGGTTGTCAGCCGGTGAGGCCATTCATCTGGAGCAAAATCTGGAAATAGTACATCCATCGTTATGGCATCCCTATGATCCAAACTTGTATACGTTGCAAAATGAGATTGTTGAAAACGGTAAGGTTGTAGATTGTCATACTGAATCCATAGGTATACGTACTATTGCTTATACCCGCGACGGAGGTTTCTATATTAATGGCGAATCACTTTATCTGCGTGGAGCCAATCGCCATCAGGCATTTGCACATATAGGAGATGCAGCTGCTAATTCTATGCAAGAAAGAGATGTGATCGATTTGAAGCGGGGCGGATGCAATGCCGTCAGAGCAGCTCATTATCCGCAGGATCCTGCATTTTTGGCTGCTTGTGATAAGTACGGGTTGCTGGTAGTGGAGTGTATCCCCGGATGGCAGTATTTCAAGAACGATTCTACATTCATTTCCCGTCTTTATGAAGTTGGGAAGCAAATGATTCGTCGGGATAGGAATCACCCTTCCGTCATACTATGGGAAACAGCGCTTAATGAAAGCCGCTATCCGGCAGAGATAGCCCGGAATCTATATGCTATAGCACATACCGAATATCCCGGAGATCAGATGTACACTGCCGGCGACTACTTTGGACATGCAGACCGGGTAGACTGTTTCGATGTTTTTTATAAACAGGTATCCCGTTTTCCAAAAGACGGTGATGTGATGAGTAATTATCCGGAGGACCAGATCGCAGTGAAACCTTTGTTTTGTCGTGAGTGGGGTGACGGAGTAGGAGAAAAACCTAGGGTAAGCCTGATGGAAAATGAAGAAGAGCAATTGAAACAGTGCAGAGGGCGTTTTTTGCAACTTAACGGGCATGGATATTTCGACTGGTGCATGCTTGATGCTAATCCCAGAATGGGAGGACATTTTTTGTGGAGTTATAATGATTATGCACGTGGAGCAGAGCAGGAAACCATGTTTTGTGGGATAGTCGATATAAACAGATATCCCAAGTTCAGTTACTATATGATGCAGAGCATGCGTGATAAAGAAATATCCCAACCGGGATTATATGATGGGCCGATGGTATTTATTGCATCACAAAACACTGCTTCACGTTATGTTTCGTCAGTAAATGAGATCACCGTATTTTCCAATTGTGACGAAGTACGCCTTTTCCGTAATCATCATTTGATTGGAAAACAGATGCGTAAGGAGCGTACTCCTCTCTATCGTTCCATTGTAGAAAAAGGTGGGAGTCCCTGTTATGTTTTTAATGCCGGTACTTATGAGGCCGGTGAATTAGTGGCAGAAGGGATAGTAGATGGAAAAGTCGTTGCTACCCACAGTGTACGCACTCCGGAACAACCTCGACAGGTCAAAATTTGGTTGAAGGAAGAGAATATACAACCTGTGGCGGACGGATCGGATATGATTCCTGTCTACTTTAAGGTCTGTGATTCAAATGGTACTCTTGTCAATACATCGGATGTCCGGATACATATTTCCGTATCCGGTGAGGGAAGTCTGATCGGGGATGGAATAGAGCGTATCGGGATTAATCCCCAGTTGGTGGAAGGCGGAGTAGGATATGCGCTGATACGAACGACTTGTCGTCCCGGTAAAATTCATATTTCGGTTACGGCAGACGGACTCCGGGGGGACACCCGGGAAATTGTAACCCGGAGATACGACGGGGTATTTGTACCTGAAGGGTATCACGTTCCCTATTCCGGAGATGAAGAAGAGGGAGTTGTTGTAAAGGCTACTGCCTGGGAAAACGTCATCTGTACAAAAACTCCGTTAAAAGTGGTTCGGGTTGAGGCTACTTCGGAACAGAAACGCTATGAGGCTTCTCATATTACAGATGGAGATGATTTTTCATGGTGGATTGCTGATGATGAATCTCAGCCCCAGATCGTTCTACTTGAATTGGAACGATCTGTGAATGTGTTTGCCAGTCGGATTCGTTTTCAGAAGGATAGTTCTACTTATACCCATAAGGTCGAAATTTCTATCGACGGAAAGAGTTGGGAGACTCTATACGAACGAGAATGTACCGGATGGGATTTTAAGCCTGTGCAGATCGGTAAGGAACTGAAATATATGCGCCTTACCATTGAGAAAAGCTCGGAGGGAGCAGCCGGATTGGCTGAAGTTACATTGTATCAATAAATGAAAAAAGTAATGAATATGAATTATCGAAGTTTGACTCTATCCATTCTGTTAGGAATGATAGTACATTTCGCTGTGGAGGCACAGACCTTGCCGGAGAAGCAATTTTTCCATCCCGACCGGGTGAAATATGATAAAGATTGTTTTACTATCGAAGGAAAGGATATTTTTATACTCAGTGCTGCGTTCCATTACTTCCGTTGCCCGCAGGAATTGTGGCGTGACCGCTTCCGGAAGATAAAAGAAGCCGGATTCAATACTGTGGAAACCTATGTCCCCTGGAATTGGCATGAACGGAATATGCCGAAGAGTGTGGACGACTATTCGCAATGCAATTTTGATGATCTGAAAGCATGGCTGCATATGGCACATGAAGAGTTCGGATTGTATACCATTGTTCGTCCCGGTCCTTTTATTTGTGCCGAGTGGGCCGGTGGTGCTTATCCGCGCTGGCTTGCCAAATTTTGCCCGGACAGCTATGATACCAGTTTCTGGCTTCGGAGCAACCATCCTGAGCACATGAAATGGTCGGAGCATTGGTACAATGCTGTTTGCCGGGTATTTAGTGAGGAACAACTCACTCGTAAGCAACCGGGTGAGAAGGGTATCATAATGGTACAATTGGAGAATGAATACATTTACTTTGATATGGAGTCCGAGAAAAAGGAAGAATTTCTGCGGGTACTTTCGGATGCTTGCATCCGAAATGGCATTGATGTCCCTCTTTTTACTTGTGTGACTCCCGAAGTGCGCGGTTCTCATGATCCGGTGATCAGCCAGCTGTTTGACATGGATAATCAATATGTATGGTGGAATATGCACGAGGCTAAATCACGTATAGAGAAGTTAAAGGCCGAACAATCCAATGCACCTGCATTTGTGTGCGAGTTGCAAGGTGGCTGGTTCTCTACCGTCGGTGGGCGTCTGAGTGAAGACAGTTATCTGGACGGACGTCATGCCCGGGGGATGGCCTTGATGGCTATGGCGGGTGGTTCTACCGGATTGAATTATTATATGTTCTTTGGCGGTACTCATTTTGCCGGATGGGGAGCCCGTCGTATGACTACTACTTATGATTATGGAGCTCCGCTAAAGGAAAACGGAGGGGTCGGTGAGAAATACGCTGCAGTGAAAGGAATTGGTGAGGTGGTCGATAAGTTCGGGGGACTGCTTGTCAGAAGCCGGCCTGTCCGGTTCGATGTGCAAGGAGCCGATAACCTGACTATTGGGATTCGCCGGGCTGCCGACGGAACTTTGTTTGTCTTTCTGTTGAATCGTGATAAAAAACAGGCATTCCGTCAATTAGTCAATTTGACTGTTGAAGGGAAACCCATGAGGATAGATTGTCAGTTGGCAGCTTTGGATAGTAAGTTGCTGGTGGTGCACGCCGGAACTGATACGGTGGAGTGGTATCCGCGTGAACAAACTTTGCCGGAACGTCCGGTCGCTTTACCTTTACCTATCACTATTACAGATGTCTGGCGGAAAGACGAAGACTTTCGTGGAGACTGGATACCGTTGCGTAAAGGTAAATCTCTTCCCGAGTTGGGAGTCAATGATTGCCGTTATTCAATGTATCGTAGTCAGGTGAATCTTACCCAGAAAGAAGTTGACCGCTATGGTTCGCTGGTTTTTGAACTCTTCACCGGTGATCCTGTTTACGTCCGCGTGAATGGGGAATTTGCTGAGCGTGTATCGAAGGACGAGCTGGACAATACTTTTATCGTATCCGGGCTTTTACACAAAGGCGTTAACGAGATCATTGCCATTTACGAGAACCGGGGGCATGCTCACGGATACCGTCCGATGGAGGAATTAAGCGGAGTCAAGCAGGCCGGTTTCGGACGCAGGCAGACAGGTATTCAGCCTATTGAAGAATGGTTTGTAAAATCTGTCGGAACGGACGAGCCCCGTTTGATGCCCGCTGTATTTGCTGAAGATGCGGGGTGGGAAAAAATTCTGCTCGATCAGCAAACGATTGATAACCTGGCTACCTTGCAAATTGCCGGATTGGAGAAACCGAAATGGCCTGCTGCCTGGATTTTACAGGAGAAAGCCGGTTGTGCCGTCTATCGTACATGTATCCGCTGGACACCAGAAATGATTCGTGAAGGGATGACTGTCCTTGAATTTGGTTGTATAGATGATGCCGGAACCTTATGGGTGAATGGTGTGGAAGTAGGTACGCACGAAGAGTGGGATAAACCTTATGTAATCAATGTGGCCCCTTTCATTCACGAGGGCGATAATGAGATAGCTATGGTGGTGAGTAACCGGAGCGGGGCAGGTGGTCTGCTCAAGGGAGTCCGTTTAAAACAGGAGTTCGAGGTGATCAAGAAGCTGAACTGGGAAGTTTCCACCGATCTCGGAGGAATCTGTCAGGACTGGAATTTGGGAACGGGAAGCACAGAGGGCTGGTCTGTTGTGAAGTTATCAGCCGATTATCCTTTGGTGCGTAAAGGAGAGCTAACCGGAACAGTCGATGGCGGACGGGATGCATTGCTTACCTGGTATCGTCTCGAATTCAATATGCCCCGGAAAAATCCTTCGGTATGGATTCCCTGGAAGCTGATTGTAAATGCTACCGGAACGGGATATATGTGGTTGAACGGACACAATATCGGACGCTATTGGGAAGAGGGGCCGCAACGAGAGTTCTATCTTCCGGAGTGTTGGTTACGTGCCGGAGAAAAGAATGTGATAATACTTGGATTACGTCAGTCCGAAACGAAAGGTGCCTGCCTGTTTGGTGCTGAGGTGGCTCCTTATACAGAGGATGTCGAATGTATGGAATAATAAGAGCTGTCATGAAAAAATATTTGTATGTATTGATTGCATGGATGTTGCCTTTATGTAGCATCCATGCACAAGCTCCGGTCTGGAATCCGGATAATGGAAATGGGACGTTTACTAATCCTATTATGTGGGGTGACTGGCCTGATCCGGATGTGATCCGGGTGGGCGATGACTTCTATTTTGTCTCCACAAGTATGCATTATGTTCCCGGTTGTCCCATTGCCACATCGAAAGATTTGGTGAATTGGAAGATGGCAGGATATGCTGTCGACCGATACGATGAAGATGCACGCTATGATTTGAAGGGGGGCGATCGTTATCTGCGTGGATCATGGGCTGCCACTATCCGTCATCATAACGGTAAATTCTATGTTGGCTTTTGCACTCCTTCTTGGGAAGGAGAGGGCCCCGGGCACTTTTCCATTTGCATTGCCGATGATGTGAAAGGCCCTTGGGAACGGACTATCTTTCCGGAATACCTGTATGATCCGGGATTACTGTTCGATGACGATGGCAAAGTATATGTTTTCCACGGACAAGGGACACTGTATGTTACAGAGCTGGCTTCCGATGCTAAATCTGTGAAGGGAGAGAAAGTGAAGATATGGGATAAGCGATTTAAGAATGCCCATGAATTCGGAGGAGGCTATGGCATGGAAGGTGCCCATGCTTATAAGATCAACGGGAAGTATTATCTCACTTGTCCGACCGGTGGAACCGAAGGCTGGCAAATATGTCTGCGTTCCGATAACATCTATGGACCCTACGAACATAAACTGATCATGAATGATTCCGGTTCTTATCCTCCCAACGGTTTGCATCAGGGGGGAATGGTGCAGTTGAAGAATGGTGACTGGTGGTTTATTATCATGCAAGACAGAGGCCCTATCGGGCGTGTACCTCATTTGGTACCGGTGAAATGGGTAGATGGATGGCCGATGCTTGGCAGTGGTGGTAAAGACATTATTACCTATCCGAAACCTGAGGTCGGAAAGACCTATCCGTTCGCTTCTCCTGCCACAACGGATGAATTCAATACATCTTCGCTCGGACTTCAATGGCAGTGGAACCATAATCCGGACAATAGCCGTTGGTCCCTGAAGGAACGGAAAGGACATATGCGACTGAAAGCCTCGTATGCCGAATCGTTGAAGACAGCCCGCAATACATTGACCCAGAGGGTACAGGGACCTTCTTCCGAAGCAACAGTCGAACTGGATGTCTCCGGACTGAAAGACGGAAATGTAGCCGGTTTCGGTGTATTTGAATTCCCCTATGCCTATGTGGCTGTAGAGCAGACTAATGGTGAAAAGAAAATTGTAATGTGTAATGATGGTCAAACGATTGAAACAATCGATCGTTTTGAAGGGAACAAAATATGGATACGTGCCCGTGTGATGGATGTAGGTTTCCGTGCCGTTTTCTATTACAGTACCGATGGCAAGTATTTCCTTCCCATCGGTAATGAACTTAGTATGGGGCTTGGGCTGGTCTGGACTGCCAATCGTTTTGCCTTATTCAATTTTAGTAAGGAGAAAGTGGGAGAAGACGGATATGCCGATTTTAATTGGTTCCGTTTCACCAATAAATAATAAAAGGCGGGGATAACCTTTTCGCCATAGATTGGGAGTGTGCCGAAACTCATTGCAGAGTAACATAGAGTTCCACAGAACGAATTTAACCTATTGATAGCTAATGATATTTATTAGTATAAATCCGTGTAAGCTGTGATGAGTGCGAGTTTCGACATACTTTCAATCTGTGGCGATTTCAGGTATATGGCACATTTACCAGAACTTATTTTGTTCGGCATTGTATTCGAACCCGATCGATTCCAGTTTTCCGATCAGTATGTCCTTGCTGATATTCATATCTTCACAGAGTTCGTCGAGCGATGCATAGCAATCGCGAAGTTTCATGTTGATGACGCTAAACAGCATCATCGGATCTTCAGGAAGTTCCATAATTATTCTTTTTTTAAAACGGCTGCAAAGATACGGTAACTCTGTGTATCCTGCAAGAGCACTTCTTTCTTAAAATCATCCAAAGGTGACTATCCTTATTTTTCAAAATAGTAACATAATATCGGATTGCCTACCGTGGTCAGTATCGGTTCTTTAGACACTTCACCTGTCTGTATATCCAGTGAGTAGATACCTTTTGCTTTAGCCGATGAGTTACCTATCAACATACTCCCTTTATAAAGGGAAAGCATAACCCCGAAACCGTTGGACAAGTCAAGTCCTTGCACTTTTTTCATGGTTTTATTGTACAGATCTATTTCCACTGCAAGATCGGCGATGGCTGTGTGTCCTTGTTCTCCCGGTTTGTAGTAACCCGGCATATTGATGTAAGCATACGCTTTTCCATTACCTACATACCGGATGGCGGAGATAAATCCGGCAGTCTTTTCTTCTCCGCCGATGGCGGCTCCTGTGATTGTCCATTGATAAGTCGGGTCGAACTCCGTTTCTCCGGCTTTGATACGCATAACTCCGGCATTATGCCCTTTGACCATACCAAAGCCTCCCATACACGAAATGTAGATGTCTTTCTTCTCGTCCATGAAGATGGAATAGCGGTCGATTGGGCGGGTTGGCATAGAGATGCCGCTGGTCTTGTCTGTTATCATTTTCAGCAACTTATCCGTTTGGGTGTCAATGATGGCAATGTCGCTGTACGGGCGATCCTGTGGGGGAATCCATCCACCCACCATCTGGCTGAGGCCTACGAATAGGAGTCCGTCGCGCAGTAACATGGCGGATGGATCCGGATTGCTGTCGGATACTCCTAATGAAGTCAGGTCTATCTCTCCTTGCTGTGTCATGGTAGTGGGATCGAAGATAGCGATCTTGCCTAATCCTGCCATGGATAGATAAGCTTTGCCGGTAGACGCAAAAACGATATTGGTGGCGGAAGAGTTGGGTGGCAATTTCATTGTTCCCGTTCTTGACAGCTGCCCGTTGTTCCGTGTATATTTCACTAACTCGTTCTTGCTATCGCCCATGTATCCCGGAAAAACGAAAATATCGTTCCCTTCGATAATCGGGTATGATCCTCCGTACGGAATGGGAATTCCGTTGTTGTTATTTGTATTTTGTGGAAACTCGTCACGGATCAGTTGCAGGTAAGCTGCTCCTGTCATTCCGTCGGGATTGGGCAGGATGGTTGCCAGAGCGATGTTGGCATCGGTGGTCGGGACTTTAGGGTTCGGATCTTTTTCGCATGCAGAAAATACGAGTGCAGTGCCGGCAAGTGCCAGCATCAAATTTCTAATCTTCATAGTTTTTGGGTTTTTAAAATAAATAATCTTGTTTCATTTCAATACATATCTTAACCTTACTTCCCAGTTACGTCCGGGTAGGGGACGATTGAACTCAGACATCATTCGGGCATCAGTCAGATTATTCATTCGTGCCGAAATGATGAACCGTCCGTTCATAAAGCTGTGTTCTATTCCGATATTGGCCGAGAAGGTGCGTGGAATTCTCCGTTCCTGAAACCGGCTTTGTTCAAAATCGTAGAAATATTCTTCAACAAAAGAACCGTCTGTAAAGATACGGGTGTTCTGTCCCTTGCCTCCGAACAGATTCTCTTTATGATATTCTAGTCCGGCATTTGCCAGAAGGTAGGGAATGTTAGGCATCCGACTACCTTTGGTCGGGTTGGTTATATGGGTATTCGGTTCAAATTTCCGCACATCCCGTAAGTCCTGGTAGGTCATGTTGCAGTAGCCGTAAAGCCAATGAGTCAAGTCCGCCTTGACCTCTACTTCAACTCCAAGGGTACGCATTTTTCCGAAGTTTTGATATTGAGACTGGAGATATCCTCCTGTAAACCGGATCATATTCTCAAGATATCCATAGAAGGTATTTACTTCTACCTGTAAGTTGCTGGCATCCTTTCCGGTGCGGTCTAAAAGAAAACCCAGGTTTACGCTTGTATTGCGTTCAGGAAGCAGGTTTCCGGAAGGGGCGACTGTATATCCGTCACCCAAAAGTTCGCTTTCGGCCGGCAGGCGTACGTCATATCCTACCGAGAGTTTACCCATGAAATCCGGAGTAAATCTATAGCGTAGAGCGTTGCTGATGCCAAAATCCCGTTTCAACATATCCACTTTCTCGGCTTCCGAAGACATGATACTGCTCATGTGAGTATTCATACCATACATATAATATTTCACGTTGAGCGAATTCAGGAAGATATCATTGTCGGTGCGGAAATCGTATCCCAGTCCGGCAATCCAGCTTGCCATCGTACTTCTGAAATTGGTTTTATAACCAACAACTTTATTTTTCAGGTCATCTTTCGGGTGTCCGGATGCGAAACTGAACAGTGAGTTCAAGTTGATAGAATGATTATTATTGATCACATAGTTCAGATGCAACTTGTGGGTGATGGTGTGTTTCTCGTTTCTGGCATTCGAGGCCCATTTGCCTATCTCTCCTCCATATTCGGATACAGCAGGATAAGTCGTACCGTCCCAGTTGTATCGGTAAGCAGCGGTATCCACCATGTGGAATACCGTGTAGGCATAGGCCAGATTCGATTCCATATCGAGCCCTTCTGTCAGGAAGTTTTCTTTTTCCAGTTTGTTGGCGAAAATGAAGGCGTCTGAGTAAGTGTGGGCTTTCTCAATATTATATTCAATACCTTGTATCTCTTTGAAAGTGTGTATAAAGACAGGTTCGAACTCTACTAAATCGAACCACCATTTACGAGCCTTCAGGCTACCTGCAACAGCCAGTTTCTTGAATTTGTCATGGTTGCGCTTAATGATAAGCCCTTCTTCAAAAGGAGATTCCATCTTGTAGTTATTGTCAGAGTAAGTATAAAATCCTCCGCCTCCGAATTCTAATCCTTTGGTAGCGATGTTGCGTTTGGTTACTAACGAAAGTTTGTGTGTGTTAAAACTTTCGATACTGTAACTGGCATCGAGGTATTTAGGCGGATACTCTCTGATGACAATATTTACGGCTCCCCCCACAGAAGAGCCGCCAAACCTGGCCGGTACCACTCCTTTGTAGATTTCGATTCGGTCGATCATGTCTACAGGTATGTCATTGATATCGATGAAGTCTGAATTGTCATTCATCGGGCTACCGTCTATGAAAAAGCCGATGCGTTTTCCCTCTAACCCACGTACGGAAACACGGGATGAACTGCCTACCCCTCCTGTGTTGCGGATAGTTACACCCACCGTTTTCGACAGAACATCCTGAACATTACTGACAGTTCCCTGCAACTGTTGCATACTTATCACTGACATGGGCATAGCCTGTTCGCGCAGTTGGCGGGCTTCGCTTTTGGCTGTGACGACAACTTCACCCAACGACTGAGTTTCCGGTTCTAGACGAATCACTAACTTCTTGGTTTTCAATTCGGAGATTCTGACCTCTTCTTGTCGGGTACGATATCCCATATAGGAGATAACAATTCGATAGTGTCCCGCAGGGACTTCTATTGAAAATTCACCGTTCTTATCGGTGGAAGTCCCTTTTTTCAGTGACTCTACGTATATATTGGCCCCCACCAGTGTTTCTTCATTATTGGCATCTATGATGACTCCGCTTAATTTTCCTGTCTGCACTTGTGCATGAAGTAAGTTGCATGCGGTAAACAGGATGGCGGTTAAAACAAGTATCCTATATTTCATGGCTTTCTCTCCTTATTTCGATAAATGTCGGTCGAACTTCAATGGTATAAGGGGCCCTGGTGCTACTGTTAGGCTTGGCGGTTTCGGCAGCCTGTACCCGTAAGGTGATAAACAGAGTTTCGGGAACTCCGGATAAATTTACTTTCATATTTAGTTTTTATGTTTTGGGTTGATGTTTATGATTTACTGTAATTTACCTATTAATGGGGATTGTACCGATGTATGGGTTATCGTAATTTTGTATCAGTTCTCCAATTGGGGACAAAAGTAGAGCCTTATCGGCTTTTACTGCTTACGCGAAAAGGAACTTGACTTTAACTTAAAGGAATAATGATGGTTACTCGGTTAATGAAACATGATTTGTGTGAAATGGTGTTGGAATGGCCCATGCCGAACATCGTAAAAGGAAAACGGACGGAAAAAAATAACTACCGGATTGACAATACGTATTTGAAAGCGACATTTGAAGAGATATCTACTCCGTTGTTTTCGATTATGGATCAACATATATCCAGTGAAGAACCTATTAAAATATATACTCGGGCTGACGACTATCATGCCGTTTGGTTTTGTGCCACTTTTGCAGGACATGCTACCTGTTGTTATAACTCTGTAATCCGAAGTGAGGAGTGGAATAAAGGAGATGCCAATTTGTTAAAATGTGACGGGGTAGACTCTTGTGTTCACTTTCCTAAAAACACGCCATTCCATATGATGGAAATCATGCTGTCACATGATTATCTCCGTGAACTTGCCATACACTATCCCGATTTGCTGGGCGGTAAAGATTTTGAAACCGTCCTTTGTAATGGTCTGTACAGGGCGTACCGGAAAAATCGTCCGTTTGGTCCGGGTGTTTATAAAGCGTTGCACGATATCAGACTTTCACAACTCAATGGCAATATGGCATCTATGTATGCAGATGCTAAGATACGGGAGATCCTTTCACTTTTTCTGGCCGGGCAGGAAGAAGAAAATTATCTTCATTGCTCATGTACTATCGGGATAACATGTGATAAAATTCATCATGCTAGGGCCATTATTGAGCAGGAATATCTAAATCCTCCGTCACTTCACCAGCTGGCATTGCGGGTGGGTACCAATGAATGTACGCTTAAGCGAGGATTTAAGACAGTATTTGGTACAACCGTATTTGGTCACATCTTTGAGTATCGCATGAAGATGGCTTGTCGCTATCTATTGGACAGCAGTAAGACGATACAGGAGATTGGGGCGTGTGTCGGTTATGAATATCATGCTCATTTCTCTACTGCTTTCAAGCGAAAGTTCGGACTTACTCCTTTGGAATACAGATGTAGCCGATTGTCCGGTTCTTGAATAGGCTGTCTCAACTCCTCCTTCACATTTGTTATTCTTTGCGATATTTTCTCCGTAGGCTGAGGTCTATCACATAAGTTGTGGTAAAGTTCGTCTATAAGAACTGTTATTTGTCCGGACTGAAAAGAGGATATTCCACTACTGTTTCCTTTTCGGAGATCAGTTTCTCTATTTCCTTTATGGATACTGAAATCTTTTTGTTGATTTTCGTGCAATTTGTTTAGAGTTCCGGTGAGATTGGAAAATACCTAAAAGGTACTGTTGTTGTTTTTTGTAATATTTTGAAAATCAGATTGCTGCAAGTCTTAATTTTGATTTTATCCACCGATAATATGCTTGAAACGGCTATTTTCTGCCACCTACCAGAAAAAAGAAATCCCTGATAATGCTTGATTATCAGGGATTTGATTGAATTTTCTTTTGTTCTCAGTGATCCGCCTGGGGCTCGAACCCAGGACCCCAACATTAAAAGTGTTGTGCTCTACCTGCTGAGCTAGCGAATCAATCCTTATTTGCGTATCAGTTATTTCCTGATTGCGGGTGCAAAGGTAGTGACTTTTTTTATATTTGCAAGCTTTTGGATGAAAAAAGTTTCATTTATTTTTTAGTATTTTCCTCTGCTGATTGATTATCAGTGACTTCGTGCCTGTCATATTTTATTTTTTCTTTGTTGATAATGAAACGCTGATAATAGGACAACATCAAAGTGGTGAGTGGGAGTGCTATGATCATACCTAGCATTCCGAGTAAAGATCCCCAAATGGAAAGGGATAAGAGAATAATAGCAGGGTTGAGTCCTGTGATCTTTCCCATAATTCGAGGGACAAGGAAACCGTCTTGAATGGCCTGGACAACGATGAATACAATAAGAGCACCTGCCAGAATTACCCAGAAGTTTTCACCGGTATCAGCAGCCTTAAGGATGGCAAGTACGATGGTGGGCAGGAAACCGATGATTTGTAGGTAGGGTACCATATTGAGTGCTCCGATAAATAGCCCTAAAGCAATGGCCATCGGGAAATCAATGATCAGGAATCCAATGCTGAACAAAATCCCTACACAAAAAGCAACAAAGGCTTGCCCACGGAAATAACGGTTCATGCCATCCTGAATATCATTCACCAGATTGGAAGCGAAAGTACGGTATTTACCCGGAAGCAAGTGTAGCCAGCCTTCGGCTATAGACTCATAGTCGAGCAGAATAAAAACTACATATAATAGAATAATGAAAGAAGCAAAGACACTAAACAGGATATTGATGGATTCCGCGACAAGGGCCCAGAGCTTAGGGACCGTTTCTTTAATGGTATTCATTATATTCTCTTCACTCAGGATACGGTTGAGTGCCTGAAGGTCAATGTGCTTGTGGATAAACTCCGAAAGAGTAGGAGGGACAGTGCCGGAACTGTAGGTACCATTGGTCAGATAGGTTACCAGTAGATCGTTCATGCGTCCCATTTCGGCAAGCATGGGAGGCACCAGCAGATAGAAAAGGGAAATACCCACTATGGTAATACTGAACAACGCGCAGAAAATAGAAATGATTCTACTTTTGAAACGTAATTTGTACTGGAAGAATTTGACGAGTGGGTAAATCATATAAGCGATGAGCCATGCTACGAAAAAAGGTAGCAATACACCGCTGAGCCTTTTAAAAAGTATGAGTAATCCCACAATGAGCGCACAGCAGATAGAACCGCGTATGAAACTATCAAATGTAATTTTTTTCCTTTCCATGATAACCTGATATTTGATGTGCGACCTCATCGGTATGACTTGGCTTTACTGCCGTGAGGTCCTTATGATTTTTCTCGATCTTCTTGTAAAGCGCGTTGGTAACATTCCCGACAGAGCGGCTCGTATTGGGCTGTTTCCCCCAGTAAAACTTGTTTGTCATTCTTTACGGTACGGTGTGAAAAAGAAGCCAACTGTCCGCATTTCACGCAGATGGCATGTACTTTCGAAACTTCGTCGGCAATAGCGCATAGAGCGGGCATCGGGCCAAAAGGAACTCCTTTGAAATCCATGTCCAATCCGGCTATAATGACACGCACTCCGTTATTGGCCAGTTGATTGCATACATCTATCAATCCACTGTCGAAGAACTGTGCCTCGTCGATGCCTACTACATCTATTTCGGATGTAAAGAGCAAAATGCTTGCAGAAGAGTCAATGGGTGTGGAGGAAATGGAATTACTGTCGTGTGAAACAACGTCGCCTTCCGAATAGCGGGTGTCAATGGCAGGTTTGAATATCTCTACACGTTGACGAGCGAACTTAGCCCGCTTCATGCGGCGAATCAACTCTTCCGTTTTTCCGGAAAACATAGAGCCGCAAATTACTTCGATTCTTCCTCTTCTTCTAGTCTCTTGTATATGATCTTCTGAAAATAATACCATGCTGATGTATGTTATAATTGCTTGCAAAAGTAATAGTTTTATTGGCTTCTCAGTGTTTTTTCATTATTTATTTCTACATTTGCCAAGTCATTCAAAGAGAAATTCAGATGTAGATATGCAAGCATTGCTGAACGACATAGAGCTGGATATTCAGGAGCTTAAGTACCTGATGGAAATCATTTCACGCGAACCGGATTCCGTTTTGCGCGGAGTGGCACGAAGAAATATTGTGCAAATGCGAGGACGACTGGATGCATTATTGGAGCTGTTGGATGCAAAGCCTGTGATAGCGGCCGACGCTTCTGAAAGTCCGGAGAACAGACCTGTAACGGAAACAATAGAGGTTGTGGAAATCCCGGCTTTAAAAGAAACTGTGGCTGACATTCCAGAAGAAAACGAAGAAGCCGCAGTAGCAGAAGACTCCCAGGAGGCAGTCGAGCCTGGGCCGTTGAGTTTGTCTGAAGCGGTTATCGAACAGGTACCTACTGTGGAACTTGATCCTGTGGCTGATGAAAAAGAAGAAGTATTCGAATCGGTATCGGTTCCACAATCAGAGGAACCGACTGTGAAAGTTGAGACTAGAGTGGCTTCTTCACCCATCTTGGCCGAACGTATCAAAACTGCAGGTGATTTGCGTCGTTCGATCAGCTTGAATGATTCGTTTCGCTTCTCCCGTGAATTGTTCGGAGGAAGTATGGAACAGATGAATAATGTGTTGCATCAGATTGGTGAAATGAGTTCATTGGATGCAGCTCTTGTTTTTCTGTCTTCAAAGATCAAGGTCGATGAAGAAAATGAAGCTATGAATGATTTTGTAGAGCTTCTCAGGAAACATTTTATATAATGAATATTTGAAGAGAGATATGGGAAAACTATATGTGGTACCGACACCGGTCGGAAATTTGGAGGATATGACATTCAGAGCTATTAAAGTTCTGAAGGAGGCCGACTTGATTCTGGCTGAAGATACCCGTACTTCCGGAATCTTGCTGAAACACTTTGAAATTAAAAATGTAATGCAATCCCACCATAAGTTTAATGAACATAAAACGGTGGAGAGTGTTGTTAATAGAATAAAGGCAGGCGAAACAATCGCTTTGATTTCGGATGCTGGAACGCCGGGAATCTCTGATCCGGGCTTTCTTGTGGTTCGTGAATGTGTACGTAACGGTATCGAGGTGCAATGTTTGCCGGGTGCTACAGCTTTTGTTCCGGCATTGGTTGCGTCGGGATTGCCAAACGAGAAATTTTGTTTCGAAGGCTTTTTGCCTCAGAAGAAGGGGCGCATGACAAAGTTAAAATCACTGGTAGATGAACACAGGACGATGGTATTTTATGAATCACCCCATCGTTTGTTGAAGACGTTGACACAGTTTGCCGAATATTTCGGGCCTGAGCGCCAAGTGTCTGTATCTCGTGAGATTTCAAAGATTCACGAAGAAACGGTTCGCGGCACTTTGAGTGAACTGATAGAACACTTTACCGCTACCGACCCTCGGGGCGAGATTGTGATTGTACTTGCAGGAATAGACGATTAATAATAACTTCATTTAAAAACGTAAAATGTAATCGTATGAAAAAGTTAGCAATTTTATTAGTATGCGCAGCTATGTTGGCTTCGTGTAACGGCCTGGGTGGTGGAAGTAAAGACCTGAAGGCAGAAAATGATTCTCTTTTGATGGAGTTGACCCAGAGGAACGCCGAATTGGATGAAATGATGGGTACTTTCAATGAGGTTCAGGAAGGATTCCGTAAAATAAATGCAGCCGAGAGTCGCGTAGATTTGACTCGTGGAACTATCTCTGAGAACTCTGCTACTGCAAAACAGCAAATAGCATCTGATATCGAATTCATCACAAAACAGATGGAAGAGAACAAGGCACAGATCGCTAAATTGCAGGCTATGTTGAAGAGTAGTAAGAATAATTCGGCACAGCTGAAGAAGGCCGTTGAGTCTTTGACTCAGGAATTGGTTGCCAAAACTCAACGTATTGAGGAACTTCAGGCTGAATTGGCTTCTAAGAATATCCGTATTCAGGAATTGGATGCCGCTGTAACCGGTCTGACTGCTGATAAAGAATCGTTGGCTGCCGAGAACGAAGCAAAAGCCAAGACCGTAGCTGAGCAGGATAAAGCAATTAATAGCGCATGGTTTGTGTTCGGTACCAAGTCGGAACTTAAGACTCAGAAGATTCTTGAAAAAGGAGATGTGCTGAAAAGTGCCGATTTTAACAAGGATTATTTTACTCAGATTGACATCCGTACTACTAAGGAGATTAAGTTATATTCAAAACGTGCTGAGTTACTCACCACTCATCCTGCCAAATCTTATGAACTGGTTAAAGATGATAAGGGCCAGTTGACTCTGAAGATCACAAACCCGAAAGAATTCTGGAGTGTATCTAAGTATTTGGTTATCCAAGTTAAGTAAATTGTATAAAATAATTATAGCTGATAAGGGCACGGATTGCACAGCAAGTAGTCCGTGCCTTCTTTTTGAACTGTACCCGATACTTTAATATGAAATATAAGAACCTGTTTTTTGATTTGGATGATACTCTTTGGGCCTTTTCCCAAAATGCGTATGATACGTTTGAGGAAGTTTATGACAAATATAGACTGGGACAGTATTTCGATTCGTTCTCTCATTTTTATTCTCTTTACCAAAGACGGAATACGGAGCTGTGGGTTGAGTACGGAAACGGACAGGTGACTAAAGAGGAACTGAACCGACAGCGTTTTTTATATCCTTTACAAGCTGTTGGTATAGATAATGAAATGCTTGCAAAACGTTATTCTGATGATTTTTTCTCGATCATTCCTACTAAAAGTCGGTTAATGCCGTATGCAGAAGAGGTACTTTCGTATTTGGCACCCAAATATAATCTATATATTCTTTCAAATGGCTTTAGAGAGTTGCAATCCCGCAAGATGCGTTCGTCAGGTATCGATACCTATTTTAATAAAATAATTCTTTCGGAGGATCTGGGGGTGATGAAGCCTTGGCCGGAAATATTTTATTTTGCTTTGTCGGCTACACAGTCCGAACTGCGTGAATCGCTAATGATAGGTGATAGTTGGGAAGCGGATATTACAGGTGCCAATGGCATAGGGATGCATCAGGCTTATTATAATGTGTCCGGGCGTGCCGATTTTCCGTTCCGTCCTACTTATTTAGTGACTGATTTGAAAGAGTTGATGGAACTATTGTAACATTTATAGATATATTGTATTTTTGCGTTCAATATAGAACGCATAAAAATACAACTATGGACACTCTCTTACCTTTCGCTTTACTCTGTTTTACCTCTTTCTTTACGTTGACTAACCCTTTGGGAACAATGCCTGTCTTTTTGACCATGACCCATGGTATGACTGATAAGGAGCGACAAGCTGTTGTTCGCCGTGCTACTTTCGTTTCGTTTATCACTTTAATGGTATTTGTTTTTGCAGGACAATTCCTTTTTAAGTTCTTTGGTATTTCTACCAATGGGTTCCGTATTGCAGGTGGGGTTATCATTTTTAAGATTGGTTTTGATATGTTGCAGGCCCGGTATACTCCAATGAAATTGAAAGACGAAGAGATTAAAACTTATGCGGATGATATTTCGATTACTCCACTTGCCATACCGATGCTTTGTGGTCCGGGCGCAATAGCAAATGCTATCGTGCTAATGGAAGATGCCCATACGATTGAGATGAAGGGAACGCTAATTGGCATTATTGCTTTGATTTATTTTATTACTTTTCTGATATTGCGCGCTTCTACCCGATTGGTCAAAGTGTTGGGCGAAACGGGAAACAATGTGATGATGCGTTTGATGGGGCTTATCCTGATGGTGATTGCAGTCGAGTGTTTTGTTAGTGGATTACACCCGATATTGGTAGGTATCTTGAAAGAGGGGCTGCTTTAAATAAAGAATTGGATATTATTTAAGGAATAAAATGCCCGGATTACATAGTGCAATCCGGGCATTCTTTTCGATTGGGTCAATACTTTAGAAAGTATTCTTTTAATTAGCGGCTACCACCGGCCCACCAAACTGGATCGGTATATACATACTGACCGTTTCCGAAGGCTACTTCTACGTTCGGGTTTGCACTTACGTCATCTGCTCCATAAGGTGCACGAAGCGGGAATTTATAGGGATTGTCTAGTTTGATGTACTCTTCACCCATTGCTTTCAAACGACGTACATCGTTGTAACATTCTGTTGTTTCGCCGAAAGCTCCAAGGAATGCAATATATTTCTGTACCATTACCTCTTTTACCGGATTGGCATCGAACAATGGTTTTACATTGTTTGTGAAATACTCTTCTGCTTCAGTAGCTGTAATCGCTTTAGTAGTTTCTTTAACACCTCCATAACTTTTTACTGTAGGGGCGTTGAATGCAGCTGAAACTCCTGTTTCGGCATTTGCAATGGCTGCTATTACAGCATCTTTTAAAGCATTGGCCGCCTCGTCCTTTCTATTTAACCGAGCTAATGCTTCAGCTTTCAGGAAGAGTAACTCATGATAGCTCATAAGTAAGGTCGGGCATGTTTGTGAGTATACGAAGATAGGAGTGTTATATTCGTATTTAACAGACTCTGCCGTACCATTGTCTGCCATCAGGAATCTCGGATCATCAGCACCTGTAACTTGGATAGATACAGCATTTTCGTTTTCAGTTAACTTACCTTGTCCGATACAGAAGATGCGGCGTAATCTCGGGTCATTGCGTTCTATTAGCTTGTCAGCGTAACTTTTACTTGCAGCCAATCCGTCGCGACTCCATTGGAAGTCAAATAGAGGATTTAAGTTTGTTGCACTATAGATAGAGAAAGCAGCCTGTTCTTCAATAGATGTATATGATTTGTCTACATATTCCAGAATTTTTTGCAAATCGGCATCTTTTGAGGAGGAACGGGCTAATAGTCGCATTGTATAACGTGCTTTCAATCCATAAGCGAGCTTTAGCCATGCCTCGCCATCACCTTTATATATAAAGTCATATTCTCCAATTTCATCACTTTTATCGCCTTTGGGAAGATCGGTAATTGCAGTATCCAGATATTCCATAATAGCAGTATAAATAGCTTCCTGTTTGTCTAATTCCGGAGTCAGAAACTGAGGTTGTCCGTTTGCTAATTCGGGAAGGGCAGCCTGGCTGAAAGGAGTGTCACCGAATGAGTCTGCGATCAGTCCGGCATTAATTGCTGCCAATACTTCACCGATACCTTTTGTCGTATAATTGCCCGTGACTTCATTAGAACTGATATTAATAGCGATACGTGCATTCTTCAGTGTAGAGTATAAATTACCCCATACATTGTTAAAAGTAGAGGATGCCGAGGGCTCTCCGTTACGTTTCTCCGCATTTGCCAATTGGTTATCCACTCCAACCATATGTTCTACATAAGTAGAATAATATGTATTAAAGTCACCTCCGATGTTGCTAAATGCGGTTGCTGTGATTACATCCGCCAAAATGAATTTGGCAGGAACACTGGTTGTATGGTCTTTGTCTTTATTGATGTTGTCCATTGTGTCTTCCGAGCAGGAAGCAAATGCAACGGAAATCAATGCCACAGACAAGATACCTTTTGATAAATTAAATATTGATTTCATTTTTGTCCTTTTTAGAATTTAACTGTAATACCAAAACCATAGCTTGATGTTCCCGGAAGAGAGAAACGCTCAAAGGCACCGGCCATGTTGTTGTTTCCCTGTGATGATTCGGGGTCAATACCATTATCCATTTCTGACCAGAGCAACAGGTTACGTGCAAAGACATTCACTGTAACTCCTAAATAAGATTTATTCAGTACCGGATAGCTGAGGGCGATTTCACGTAGTTTCAGGAATGAAGAACCATATACTCCGGCCTCAGAGATTGTACTCAGTCTGTCGAAATAGTTATAAGCATTTTCACCGCTGATTTTAATATCGTTGGGTGCATAAGAACCGTCGGCTAATTGTTTAACGGCCGGTTTCTCAAAGTAGAAGTGATCTGCTTTACGATAGTCTGCTGATTTCTGAGTAACACCGTAATAATCGAGTGTTGAAACGGATCCGGCATACATGCATCCACCTTGTTTCCAATCGAGTACGGCCGAAAGACGGAATTTGTAGAATTCAAATGTTGTATTGAAGCCCATTCTGAAGTCCGGAGATACATTTCCTAATACTCTGTTTTCACCTAATGTCGGCATACCGTTTTCATCTACGACAATCTGGCCTTCCTCGTTTCTTTGATAGCTTGTACCATAGATAACCGGGAATTTGTCTCCTGCGCTCAAACGTACCTGCGGATCAACAAAACCTCCTAACATGATGCTTGATACACCGGGCGCCAGTTTATCAACGTAGTTATCGATTTTTGAGAAGTTAAATGCGAAATCCCAGTTGAAGTTCTTTGTCTGAATTGGATTCACACTCAAAGTGATTTCGTGTGAATTGGTATGTACGGAACCACCATTGGTGATCAATTCGCTATATCCGGTAGAAGTAGCCAAGGGTACTTCGAAAATCTGATCTTTCACATTCTGGCGAGAATAGGTGTAATTCAGTGAGATCAAACCATTCCAGAAACTGAAGTCTGCACCGATTTCGTATGATTTGGTGTTTTGGGGTTTCAGATTCGGATCATAAATCTTGTAGTATGGGATATATGAGCTGATTGATCCGATAGGATATTGTATAGGAGTACCTGATGAGAATCCGCCGCCGTAAACCGGTGTTCTATAGTAAGAAGGATAATAGGTACCTGCCTGACCTACTTCTGCATAAGAAGCACGGATTTTACCATAAGTCAAAACATCGTTCTTCAATGCTTCCAGTTCGGTAAAAATGAAACCGAGTGAAACTGAAGGATAAGTGAATGAACGGTTGTTGCGTGGCATAGACGAAACAATATCATTGCGGACAGTTGCATTCAAATACAACATGTTACGGTATGCTAATGAAATGTTACCAAAATTACCAACGGTACGCTCGCGATGATAGGTTCCTGTAGATGAATAGATTGATGCGTTAGCTATATGGTTCCATCCCGGGAAATTGAAGTTACTTCCGAGATTGTATTTGTATTTTGAAGAATTATCGACTAATTCATTACCATATAACACGTTTAAATCAAGTTCCGGAGTGATTTTCCAGTCATAAGTAACAGTTAACAATGAATTTATTTCATTGTTTGTAACGCTTTGCTCTTCAATGCTACCTGTTCCGTTGGAGTGTCCATATCCCCATGTGTCGGTATAGTTAGTGGTATAAGCATCGGTACCTAACTGGTATTTTACATCCAGTTTATGATTTTCTGTACCGAAATCGGTAGAATACTTAGCGAACGCATTTCCGAAGAAACGTTGAGTACGTTCTTTAAAAGAGTTGTTTTCAACTGCCCAATAAGCACCGTCGAAACCGCCTGTAGAACGGTATGTATTTTGAGTATAAGGATCTCCGTCTATGTGTGAAGGAATACCGCCTAAATCATAGCTTGACGGTGCACCGTATACCGTTGCCATGATACCATTGTTGGCACCGGTCTGTTTTTTGATTTTAGAATAAACGAAGTTTCCGTTGAAACCAGTTGACCAATTCTTGCTCAGTTGAGCTTGTGCAGTCAGTTTTGCATTATAACGATCCATACCGGTTGAAGGTACAATACCGTTTGCTGTAGTGCTGCCTAATGACAAAGAATAACTTCCTTTATCAAGGCTTTGTGCTACGTTTGCACTGCTGTTCCAGGTAACACCTGTATTGAAGAAATCTTTAGCATTGTCGTATGCACGGGGAGTAGCCCATGGGTCCAGTCCTGCCTTGGCACGTTGGTCTACATAATATTGTCCCTGATGCTTTCCGAATTTCTGAGTGTAACTGTTGTCTGTGTTACCACCATATTTAGGGTCATTGGCAAGTTCTGAAATCAGAGGTCCCCATGAACGGGAGTCAGACGGGCTAAAAGCACCGTTGAATCCTTGTGCGAATTCTTTTTGGAAATCGGGCATGGTAGAGACCTTATCGAATGAAAGACCTGTATTGATTGTAACTTCCGGTTTACCTTTACGTGCGCCTTTACCGCTCTTGGTGGTGATTACTACCACACCGTTTGATGCACGCATACCATACAGAGCAGAAGCAGCCTGGCCTTTCAGGATGTTGATGCTCTCAATGTCATTCGGGTCGATATCTACCGCACGGTTCGCATAGTCGGAGCCTGTAACAGAGTTGAAAGTGTCCAAGTCAGTAGATGATGAGATAGGCATACCATCTACTACGTACAATGGAGTATTATCTCCTGTAAATGAACGTGAACCGCGAATAGTCATTTTAGAAGAAGCACCCGGCATACCTGATGACGGAGATATTTCCACTCCTGAAACCTTACCTTGCAAAGCGCTGGAAAGGTTGCTGCTTGAAGCCTGAGTCAGCTTATCTCCTTTAACATCCTGCACAGCATATCCTAACGCTTTTTTCTCTTTTGAGATACCCATTGCTGTTACTACAACTTCGTCAAGTGCCTTAGCATCAGTCTTTAATATCACTTTGATTACCGGTGCAATTGCTACCTCAGCAGTCTGCATTCCGATGTACGAAATCTGCAAAGTCTTTGCAGAACTGTAGTATGTGCTAACTATCTTATAATATGATTATTACAAATTCAGATTGAACTTAGTGTAGAAAGAAACTGTATTTAATAAATATCTTATTATCTGCATATTACAGATGATCTGTTTTTCTGAAAACCTCAATTAGTTGCACTTTATATATCTTATAAAAGTTACGTAATAATCTAATTATCAGAAGTAATAAG